>NZ_JBPZPT010000002.1:950000-2075325 GCF_056156565.1 Bradyrhizobium sp. JHI2711 | reverse complement strand
CATCGGACGCCGTGTAGTTGAAGCTGACCTGCCCGTAGTAGTCCGCGGCCGGCGTATACGTCCAGGTGCCATTGCCGTTGTTGACGATGCTGCCACCACCGCTCGCCACGCTGACCGAGGTGATCGAGAGCGAAGAGCTGTCGACGTCCGTGACTCCAGCGAGCAAGGTCGCTGCGCTGATCGCATAAGAGACATCCTCCGTACCCGCAGCAAGTGCCACCGGCTTGGCCACCGGCGCGTCGTTGACTGCCGCGAGCATCAGGCCGGCGGTCGATGTCGCAGTCAGCGATCCATCGGACGCCGTGTAGTTGAAACTGACCTGTCCGTAGTAGTTCGCGGCCGGCGTATATGTCCAGGTGCCATTCCCGTTGTTGACGATGCTGCCACCACCGCTCGCCACGCTGACAGAGGTGATCGACAGCGAAGAGTTGTCGACGTCCGTGACTGCAGCGAGCAAGGTCGCTGCGCTGATCGTATAGGAGACATCCTCCGTACCCGCAGCAAGCGTCAACGGCTTGGCCACTGGCGCATCGTTGACTGCCGCGAGCATCAGGCTGGCGGTCGATGTCGCAGTCAGCGACCCATCGGACGCCGTGTAGTTGAAGCTGACCTGGCCGTAGTAGTTCGCGGCCGGCGTATACGTCCAGGTGCCATTGCCGTTGTTGACGATGCTGCCACCACCGCTCGCCACGCTGACCGAGGTGATCGACAGCGAAGAGCTGTCGACGTCCGTGACTCCAGCGAGCAAGGTCGTTGCGCTGATCGTGTAGACAATGTCCTCCGTACCTGCGGCCAAGGCTATAGGGCTTGCAACTGGCGCTTGATTCGCAACCTCATTGACGAGGAGGACATTCTGGGCTGTCAGTGAGCTCAGTTTTGTGTTGCTTAGAGTGAGAGATTCGCCATCTGATAGATTGATGACGACATCGGATCCGACTTGCTTCGCTGCAGCTTTGAAGGCTGCGAAACTCGTAAAGCCATAATTCTCGATGCGCAGTATGTCTCCACCTGCGCCACCAGTAAAATCGCTGATCGTGTCGGAACCAGATCCCTTGGAGATTACAAACGTGTCACGTCCGGATCTCCCGGTCAGCAAATCGTTACCTGCGCCCCCAGAAAGCAAGTCGTTGCCGGAAGTACCTATTACGATGCTCGCATAGTTCTTCGTGGAAGTTGTCGAAGTTGTTGGTTTTGCCATGACCGTTCCGCCGTTAATGCGGCAACGTTCCAAGCTTCGCCTCAAAATCAATTTACCGGGATCCAGATAAATTGAAGGAGATCTGGTCCGGGTCTCCGCTGGCTTAATGTTCGATGAAAAACGGGACTTTCATAGATTGTTCACTTACTGCCCACGGTCGGCGCATTCCTAAGGAATCCAAGTCCGTGTATTCATCGTTGGGATGACACGCCGTCGATCGTGCAGCGCCTCCCCCAGCGCATCAAGCGCGAAGCCGGCATGCGCCGTGCGCGAGGCCCGCCAGCCCACGATCCCCTGCGGGCATAGGCGTCGATCACAAAGGTGACGTAGACGAAGCCGGTCCAGTCGCGACATAGGTGAAGTCGGAGAGCCAAAGGACATTCGGCCGCGGCGCCTTTAACTGGCAGTTGACGTTATCTTGCGGATATCGCGCCGCCTTGTCGCTGATCGTGGTCTTGACGGATTTGCCGCGGACGCCTCCATGCAAAAACCAATGTCCCGCATCAGTCGCGACGCCCGGGACGGTTCACCGGAGGTCCGCGCTCGAGTTCAGTCATGGCGGAAGGTGACTGCTTGGAAGAATGGGAATTGCTCGGTAGCCCTGACTTCAAGTTACGTTGCACGACATCTCTGGCTCAACTGGAGGCCTCAAAGCCGTTAATCTAAGCTTGCTTTTTTGACCCAGCCATCTCCCCATTCTCTTCGTTTTCGAGTACGACGGCCTACCGCACCTAGAGATTATTATGACAAAGAAACGAGCACTTATTACCGGCGTCACCGGGCAGGACGGCGCCTATTTGGCCGAACTTCTTCTGCAGAAGGGATACGAGGTCCACGGCATCAAGCGCCGGACCTCCCTCTTCAATACGGACCGCATTGATCATCTTTATCTTGACCCGCACGAGCCCGATCCGCCCTTCCGGCTTCACTACGGCGATCTAACGGATTCTTCGAGCCTGATCCGGATCGTTGGCCAGGTGCAGCCGGACGAAATCTACAATCTCGCGGCGCAGAGCCACGTTGCCGTTTCGTTCGAAGAGCCGGAGTACACGGCGAATTCCGACGCTCTGGGCACTCTGCGCATCCTCGAGGCCATGCGTATTACCGGCTTGGAGAGGAAGGCGCGCTTCTATCAAGCGTCAACATCTGAGCTTTACGGATTGGTTCAGGAGATCCCGCAAAAGGAGACGACGCCGTTCTATCCGCGCTCACCTTACGCGGTCGCCAAGCTGTATGCCTACTGGATCACGGTCAATTACCGCGAAGCCTATGGCATGTATGCCTGCAACGGCATCCTCTTCAACCACGAATCTCCGGTCCGCGGCGAGACCTTCGTGACCCGAAAGATCACCCGCGCTTTAGCGCGGATCTATCTGGGACTGCAGGACAGGCTTTATCTGGGTAATCTGGATGCCTTGCGCGATTGGGGACACGCGCGCGACTACGTCGAAATGCAATGGCTGATGCTCCAGCAGGACAAGCCCGAGGATTTCGTAATTGCCACTGGCGTGCAACATTCGGTGCGAGAGTTTGTCAATGTCGCTGCCAACGAAGTGGGCATGACGGTCCGCTGGGAAGGAAGCGGCGTCGAAGAAAAGGGATATGACGCCAAGACCGGCAAGTGTGTCGTCTCCATCGATCCCCGGTACTTCCGCCCCACTGAGGTCGCGACGCTTCTTGGTGACCCATCAAAGGCCAAGCAGAAACTCGGCTGGGAGCCCAAGACGTCGTTCGAAAGCCTGGTTCGAGAAATGATGAAGGAAGATCTCGAATCCGCAAAGCGGGACGAACTCATCAAGCAGCACGGGTTTAGATATTATCCGCGCCACGAGTAATTCTTGTGGGTCGGACAACAAGGCGACCAAACCAAGCAGATGAGCGCCCATCGCGGCGCTCATTCTTTTCGAACGGGCTCCAACTGCTGTCGAATGCCTTAGGGCGACCGAACAGCATCCTCCATCGGAAGCCCGATATCGCTGGCAGCGCCCGTCAGGCCGGCATTCGTCTGCCCTGCCGCATTGCCCTGCCCTGTCATGGCCTCCGACCACCGGCGCACGATCGTACGCCGGTCCCAACGATCAAGGGCTCGCCTTCTTCCTTCTTCGCCGTAGTACTCGCGGAGGGCGGGCGCTTCGCTGAGCTGGCAAATTGCAAGCGCGAGCGCCGACGAATCTCCCGGTGGGATCACAAGGCCCGCGTTCGTAACCTCCAACGCAAGCCCGGTGTCTTCATCAGCCATGGCGATGACCGGCCGAGCAGATGCGAAGATCGCGCCGAGCTTCGAAGGCAACACGAGATCGGCGGCCTCGGCCTTCTGCGGAATCAAATGGAAATCGGCCGTGGCCATCAATTGATTGAAGCTGTCATTGGGCTGAAGCCCCAGGAAGTGGATATTGCGATGTCCGGCTGCAAGCTGCTCGAGCCTCATCTTGTCAGGCCCTTCGCCTGCAAGGATGAAGTGGATATGCGGATGACTTCGCTCCAGGCCAATCGCGGCTTCGATCACGAGCTCAAGGCCCTGCTTGTTGGACATCGTGCCGGAATACAGTCCAACGATATCGCTCTCAGCCAGGTTCAGCTGCTGACGGTATTTGGTCGCTCGGGACCCCGGGCAGATCGTAGTGGTGTCGATCCAGTTCCTCACCTCCGCGGTTTTGTCGGGCTGCAGCCCCTTGATCCTCAACCGCTCCACCATCGCATGAGAGATGGTTGAAACGTTATCGAATGATTTGAGGATCGCCGCCTCGACTCGAAGCATCCATTTTCGCAGGGAAGGATTGCGCAGCAGACCGAGATCGAACGCCGCATCCACCTCGAAATCCTGCACGTGAAGCCATGATTTGGCTCCGACGCAACGAGCTACGATTGAGACAAACGCAGCCGACATCAGCGATGGCGCGACAGCGATCATGACGTCGGGCCGCCAGGATACCGCCTCAAAAAGCACTGGCGCCGCGCTCGTGAGCGCGAATGAGGCGTGATGGACCAGCCGTCTAACGCCAGAGGGGTGTCCGGGCACATAAATCGGCGTACGTGTAACTCGAACACCATCAACATCTCTTGGTCTAAAGTACGACGATTTGAACGCCGGGGGAATCTTCCAGGCGGGATAATAAGGAGGCGCCGTGATCACTCTAACTTCGTGACCTTCGGCTACCAAACTTTCGCAGAGCTCCACGTTGTATTTCGCTACGCCGATCAGATCAGGGGCATAATTGATGCCGACGAGGAGAATACGCATAAAGTCCATCCAAATTCAAAGTTGAGAATAAAAAAGACGCTTGCAATCTAAGTAGTCTAGCTCAGCGCGTCGCGCCGACTTCCAGATGACGTCCTTGGCCTTGGAGATAATCTGCGTAGGCCGCTGCAAGGCCGGCCCGCAGGGCAACTTTCGGCTGCCAACCAAGACCCCGGATTCTCGAACTATCGAGCAGCTTGCGTGGTGTTCCGTCAGGCTTGGAGGTATCGAACGCGAGCTTGCCTCCATAGCCCACGACCTCCGCGACCGCTCGGGCGAATTCGGCAATTGCCAATTCGTCGCCACTACCGACATTAATCGGCATATCGCTTGAATAATTTTTCAGAAGGAAAACGCAGGCATCCGCAAAATCGTCGACATTGAGGAATTCGCGGAGCGGCGTGCCCGTGCCCCAAACCGAGACGCTGGGCGCATTGGCAAGCTTGGCTTCGTGGAAACGTCTGATCAACGCGGCCGGTACATGACTATGGTCGGGATGATAATTGTCGCCGCGGCCGTAGAGATTGGTCGGCATCACCGAGATGAAATCATCGCCGTACTGCCGACGATACGCCTGACACATCTTGAGGCCGGCAATCTTGGCGATGGCGTACCACTCGTTGGTGGGCTCAAGCGGCCCAGTCAGCAATTCGCTTTCGGCGATCGGCTGCTTGGCGTGCTTGGGATAGATGCAGGATGAGCCGAGGAACAGCAGGCGCCGCACACCAACTGCGTGACTTGCGCGGATCACGCTCAATTCCAGCGCGAGGTTGTCGCAGAGAAAGTCGACCGGGAAAATGTTGTTGGCTGCGATCCCGCCGACCTTTGCAGCGGCATGAACCACCACGTCCGGGCGATTGGCCTCGAGCCATCTGAGCGTGGGCTCTTCCTTCGTCAGGTCCAGCTCGCGCCGATCAGCCGTGAGCACGGTGCAATTTTCCGACGCAAGCCGGCGGACGACAGCTGATCCCACCATGCCGCGGTGACCCGCGACGAAGACACGTTTGCCCCTGAGATCGTAGGTTGAAGCCCCTGTCATCGTACCCTCTATCAGCATCGGTTTGGCTGGATCGCACCACTTGGCGAGATCCAGCGACCGGTCGCTTTACGTAATCGCGCTGCCGACGCAGCCCCGCGGAACTGGTAACACAATCTTCACCATGCGGCAGCCTGCCCGGCCCGACAAAGATATTCATGGTGAACCTGCGCTGCGCGCACAAAAGGTCAGCACACAATGAAACAAAAACGAGCAAGGCAGCCGCATCAATTGTGCGACTGCCTTGAAAACATCGATAACAGGCGGCAGCCGCCGCTCGGTTCACTTCGATCTCAGTACGCCCGACGCAGGACCGGACCGACAGGCGCGCAAACGCGGTCCATGTACCAGCCATAGGGCGTCTCGACCCGCACCAACGGACAGTGGCGCCGCGGCACATACCGGTAGGGATAGGGCTGCGCCCAGAACGTAACAGGCGTCACCTGGCTCTCGCCCGTGAGCAGGGCGGCCGGCGCGGGCATCTGCATTGCGGCGCTCGCTCCGCTCGTCGCGCAGAAGGTAACAGTTGCAGCCAAAAGACTTGCTCGCATCAACGTCTTAAACATCCAAAAAGCTCCTCGCCCCTGCGGACTGAACCCGCGCTTGTCAGCCCCCAGCCGACCAACGTCACGGTCCGTAAAGCTGCTCCGCGACTAGCCCAAATAGTGAACCGAACTTTACCAAGGGCACCGGCGGAAATGCAACCGATGCCGGCGCGGCCGAGGCCCTTTTGGAACGATATGGCGCGCAAGTGTGGCTTCTTGGTCCTATTTTTCCTGGCTCCAGGCGCCCGGAGCCGCGAGGTGGGGTGAACGGCGGTACACATCCCGCAGGAACTGGTAGTTGACCGTCTGAGCCAATGGCACCTCTTCCTCGCCCAGCTTGGCGAAGAGAAGGATATCCCGGAGTGTCCGCCAGCGGCTTTCGTCGTAGTCGCCGATGCGGCCGCCGGTCGGCAATACCAGCGGGCGCTGCTGCTGCAGCTCGAATTTGAGCCGCTCGGAATTCAACCTGGCCGGATCGGCGCCGGCGAGAACGGGCACGCTCCGTGCATAGTCCGCGTAGGTGAATTGCCATCCTCGAATGAGGCCCTGAAGGACATCGGCAATCATGGATGGCTGTTCATCGACGAGAATATTGCTCGCGAAATAGACCTGGCCCGGGACATGGATGCCGTAGTCCTGCGGCTTGATGACGTTCAGCTTCACGAAGGTCGGACTGGAGGCATCGGGCTGCTCGTCGATGGCGGCGATGATCGCATCCACCTCCCCCGCCCGCAGGGCATGGAAGCCGTCGCGATCTGGGACTTTGGTGATCTGGCTTCGGGGCAGCCCGAGCTGCGCCATCATGGCATCGAAGACGACGTCCCCCTCACTTGCCCTGCGGTATCCGACCCGTTTTCCGACCAGATCGGCCGGGCGCCGCAAGGCGGAGCTTTCGAGCGTGAAAATCGCGACGGAGGTATCGAGGAAGCTTGCGGCAAACGCCGTCACGGGGACGCCGCGCCAGCTCGCCAGCAGGAAGTTCTGGCCGCTCGTCACGCCGATGGCATGTTGGCGTGCAATGGTTTGGACGAAGTCTGGGCCTTCGGGCTGCGCCGACACCTCGATGCGGGAGGAGAAATATCCCTGCCTGGATGCGGCGAGCTCGCCGGCAAACCGCGCGCCATAGGGCCCATCAAGGAGGAGCTTGATGGCGACGGGCCTGGAAGCCGTTGGCGCTCGGAGGGGCGCCGCATCGGGACGCAGGAGAAGCACGAGTCCGACCAAAGCGACGGCCGCAAGGCCAATGGCGAGATACCGCTTCCCCCTCGGCCGGGTCCGCCGCCGGGACTGGGTGCGAGGCAAAGAGGATTTCCTAACGGGTTGTGAAATTTAACATATCAGTCGAGGCGGGATGAGCTACAATGCACGCTTGTGGGGTAAGGTTAATTTTTCCTTCGCCTTGTTCTAACAGCGATTTTGCCCGATAGCACGGCCTGTTCGGGGTAATGAATTTTGCGTCAATGGGTTTGGCAGGATGACATTTCTTTCCACGCGGCCGGTGCCCGTCGCTGATTCTGCGAGGGGAGTCCGGGGCGTCGAGCCGGCAGCATCCACATCTGTAGGGTCTGCGCTCAGCTGGCTGCGACCCATGGTGGTCGAGCGGCTGCTGGCGGTGGTGGATGCGGCACTGATCGTGGTCAGCGGGATCGGCTGCGCGGTGGGGTATCACGTCATCACGGGGGGCACCCTCGGCAAGGCGGACGTCTATGCGGCGGTGAGCGTGCTGGTGGCCATCAACTTCGTCCTGCTGACGGTCGTGCTGCGGGGCTATCGCCTCAAAACGGCCACCAACCTGCCCCGCACATTCCGGATGACGCTGACGACCTGGACCGGCCTGTTCGGCGCACTGCTGGCGATCGCCTTCACGATGAAGGTCAGCGACGAGTTCTCGCGCGGCACCACGATCTCGTTCTACCTGGTTGGCCTGGCGGCCCTGCTGGTTTGGAAGACCGTGGCGGCGCGCTGGACCGCGCATGCCTTGCGCACCGGCGCCTTCGCCAACGGACGAGCGCTTCTGATTGCCGAGTTCGGCCTTGCCACTTCGTCCAACGCGGTCGAGGAGCTTGGCCAGCATGGCCACCGCCTGATGCGGGTGATGGAGATCCCGGCCAAGGAGCTGGCCTCGCCGCTGCTGCTCTCCTCACTGGCGCCGCGCTTCGATGAGCTGATCAATTACGCGCGCGAGCACCGGATCGAGCACGTCTTCCTGCTGATCAACTGGAGCCGGCAGCATGCGATCGACAGCATTCTGGACGCGCTGAAGATCCTCCCCGTGCCGGTGCATCTGGTGCCGGATCCCACCACGGCGCGCTTCCTGCGCTATCCGCTGGTCGGCACCGGCAACACCTTCACCGCCGAGCTGCGCCGCGCCCCGCTCTCATGGCGCGAACGCGCGCTCAAGCGCGCGCTGGACCTTGCCGGCGCCAGCCTTGCGATGTTCGTGTTCGCGCCGGTGATGCTGGTGACCGCGCTCCTGATCAAGCTGACCTCGCCGGGGCCAGTGTTCTTCCGCCAGACCCGCCACGGGTTTGGCGGGCGCGCCTTCAGGATCTTCAAATTCCGCACCATGCGGGTGCTCGAGGACGGCCCGACAATCGTTCAGGCGCAGAAGAATGACCCGCGCGTCACGCCGATCGGCAAATGGCTGCGCAAGACCTCGATCGACGAGCTGCCACAGCTCCTCAACGTGCTCAAGGGCGACATGTCGCTGGTCGGCCCGCGCCCACACGCGGCCGCCCACAACACCGAATACGAGCAGATCATCGGCAACTACGCCTTCCGCCACCACGTTAAGCCCGGCATCACCGGCTGGGCCCAAGTTAATGGTTACCGCGGAGAAACCCGCGCGATCGAGCTGATGCAGAAGCGCATCGAGCACGATCTATGGTACATTAACAACTGGAGCTTGAGGTTGGATGTTTTGATTCTAGCACGGACTGCGATCCTTACTCTGTTCAAGCCAAGTGCTTATTGACGGGTCGCGCACCGATCGAAAGGTCACGCGCTGGTTTTACGATGCGAATAGATCAAAATTATAGCGCAGTCTCGGTAGCATCCCGACGTCGCCCGACCACGACCTGAGTACTCCGACCTTGTCGCTCGCACGCACCGCAATCGGCTCAATCTGGTGGAGTATGGTCGAAAATGGCAGCTTGACTGCCATTTCCTTCGCGGCCCTGATCATCTTTGCCAAGCTACTTGATCCCAGCGACTTCGGCACCTACGCGATCGCTGTATCGGTGATCGAGATCGCCGGCATCTTCACCAATATGTTGTTCCACGACGCCCTGGTTCGAGAGCCGAAGGCAAGCGACGCTCACTTCAACGCGGCATTCACAGTGTCCGTTGTTGTCAGCGTTGCAATCTTTGGCATCTTGCTGATCATATTCCCGCTTCTGGCCGCCCTTGTCGGCGATTCGCGAATTGGCGACGTCGGCCGCGTGCTTGGAGTTGGGTTGCTGTTCGAAGCTCCAACGAGCATTTTGAATGCGCGCCTGAGAAAAGAATTCGGCTTTCGACTTCTGGCAATTCGCACGCTGATTGGCCGCACCGCTGGAGCAGCGGTCGGAATACTGGCAGCCCTGCACGGATATGGTGTTTGGTCTCTGGTTATCCAATCGCTTCTCATGACGATCCTGGGCTCCGCCACGTTGGTGATGCTGACCGCGTGGCGTCCTCGCCTGACAAGAGAACTGCGTCCGCTAGCCGATGTGCTCAACTATAGCGTTGGAGCGGTCACGTCCCTCGCAACCAGCTTTGCCACAAAGCGCGCTTTCATCTTCTTTGCGGGGGTATTCCTCGGTGCTGAAAAAGTCGGATTCCTAAATCTGGCTTTTCGGCTCGTCGATACGGTCTGGGCAATCTCTGCAACCGCCATTTCGCAAGTTATGCTCCCACTGATGTCCCGGCTGCAACACGATCGAGAACGACTTCTTCGATCCTATAGAATTGCTCTCGCGGTGGGCTGCACTCTAATCTACCCGATCTTTGTAGGGATAGGTTGCGAAGCATCTGAACTCATCAGCGTAATCTTCGGCACGAAATGGCTCCCCGCCGCCGAGCCGGCACTCTGGTTAAGTCTCCTGGTTTTTGTTCAAGCTCCTCGCCTTTTCATGACATCTCTGTTGAGCGCCCTCGGCAAAATCGAGAGCGTCCGCTCGGTCAATCTTGCCGTCCTTGCCTATATGGCGATCGCCATTGCCCTTACCCGACTTTCCGATACAAACTATGCATTGGCGGTGTGGTCGGGCAGTGAATGCCTCGCGCTCATATTGTTGACGCTCTCGACTTATCGCAAATGCGCGTTCTCACCATATGAGCATCTTCGCATCCTGTCCGCGCCAGCGATCGCGTCGGCTCTAATGGCTGTCGCGATCAGTCTTACGCGCCAATTCCTGCCCAATATCGAGCCCGGCTTGGCGATCGCGGTACTTTCGGTTGTCGGCTTCGTGATCTATGCAGGATTGTCAGTGGTGCTCGCCAGGAGTTCCCTTGTACTCGCGGTCGAACTATGGCGCTCGCATCGACAGCAATCGCCCACCGAGAATTCATGAAGGTGCACGACATGACAGCCCACATCGACGCACCCTCTCAGGCGTCAACCCATGACGAATTGGTGTCGGTGATCATTTGCAACTACAACTATGAGAGATTCGTCGGAGAAGCCATATCGAGCGCTCTCAACATAGACTGGCCTCACGTGGAGGTGATCGTCGTCGATGATGGCTCAACGGATCAATCCCGAAGCATCATCGAATCTTTTGCGTCGCACGGTGTTAAAGGGATCTTCCAAACCAATCATGGCCAAGCGCGCGCAGCCGAAGAGGGCTATCGAAACAGCCAAGGCAAGTGGATCATGTTCTTGGATGCAGACGATGTGGTTCATTCATCCCTGATTCGGGAGGCTCGAGCCGTGATGAGGCCCGGCTGGTCATCGATTCAGTTTCAGATGAGACTGGTCGACGAGACCGGTCGATCTCTTGGGAGCGTGTTCCCGAAATACACGAAGAACACTACGCCCGAGAAGATCAGGAGATCGCTGGCTACCACTGCTACCTATCCGACCCCCCCTACGTCCGGAAATCTGCTTTCGAGGGAGTTTCTCGACAAGATATTCCCGCTGCAAGAAGGCATGGACAGAGCGATCGACAGCTATTTTCTTGCGACAGCCCCCCTGCTCGGCGATGTCATAACCGTCAGCAAACCGCTGGTCTCGTACAGAATCCACGGCAACAACCATGGCGCCCAGCTGACCTTAAGCGTCGCCCGCATCGCATTCGATCTTCGAAGACACATTGTGCGGACGGCCTATGGGGCTAACCTCGCTCGGGAGTTTGGCGTCGAGGTAGCTCCCGACCGGTGGCGCTACGGGTTCTATAATCTTGCGATGAGGGTAGCGTCTTTGCGGCTCGCTCGCGAAACGCATCCTATTCAGGATGATACGGTCAAGAAGTGCCTGAGAGACGGGCTGATCGCTTTCTTCCATCCGCAAGGTCTCACTCCGTTGAGACATGTTGCGATGTCATTCTGGCTGGCATGTGTCGCCATAGCGCCGAAACGGATCGCCCGCGTTCTCGTTTCTTGGCGCTTCGCCCCTACATCTCGTCCTAAGCTCGTACAGCGAACGATTCAGTCAGCTTAAACGACCGGAAACGGAGACTCAGCCCGGTTGCTGTATCCGGGCGCCCGGAGCCGCCCTGAACACTGGTTTGGGGTCCTTGTGCACCATGCTCAACATCCAGACCAGAAGCACAAAGTCAGGTTTCAGGATATTTCCAGCACTGATCCACGCGTAGAGAATCGCATTGCAAATCTCGGGGCATAACCGGCTCGAGTACAGCCGGTACGCAAAGAGTGCCGTGACACCGCAAAAGCCCGCCAAGCCGTATTCGTAGATCAACTTTGCCCAAGTAGGATCGTTGATTTCGTACTTCAGCTGAAGCGCGGCAACGGTACGGAGATAACTTCCACCCCCGTTTCCGAGCCAAATCGCGACGCTACCCTTCTCGACGCTCCGCTCCAGCATCTGAAGCGGAGCCACAAATCGAGCGTAGCCGCTCGAGCCCTGGCTGTCGAACTCCGACAAACGATCAAGCCACAAGCCAAGTCCAGGAATTTCGGACCCGTAGGCGAGCAGCGCCGATAGGAATATGATCGTT
The DNA here is from genome assembly GCF_056156565.1 of Bradyrhizobium sp. JHI2711. Lineage (NCBI taxonomy): Bacteria > Pseudomonadati > Pseudomonadota > Alphaproteobacteria > Hyphomicrobiales > Nitrobacteraceae > Bradyrhizobium > Bradyrhizobium sp. JHI2711. The sequence goes on along the minus strand of NZ_JBPZPT010000002.1, from coordinate 2,063,150 downwards.
GCCAGGAAGAGCGGAATCTTCCTGAGAGAGGTCGGCACAAGAAAGGCGACCATGACGATCAGGATACCCGAGCCAGAGACCGACGATAACAAACCCGCCAGCAGCAGAATGACGACGGGTATCCGTCTCTGCGCGGAATGGTACTCGAGCAAAAAACCGATCGCGGTCAGAACGGATAATGTTGCGGACTCTCTCAAGAAAAAGCCATTGGCCTTGACGATACCGCCACTCTCTCGAAAGAACGAGTAAGTGCCAGCCCCACGAATTTCGTCAGGCAAGACAAAAGCAATGTTGATGAGGCTGGTCGCCTTGAAGGCATTGATGGCAAGCAGTTGAAGAACTGCAATTGCCGATATGATCGCAGTTAGAAAAACGAACGTGGACTGGACGTAGGTGGCGACTCGTTCCACCCCATCGCGCTGAACGAGCCTGACCGAGAATGGCGCATAGAGGCAAAGCAGAAGAAGGAGTGAACTCCATGAAGTCGGCTCTGCCGAATAGCTTATCCGGCTGGAAGCGACCACCGCGATGATCAGCCAAAGCACGGCAATCGAAACTTCCAGCGCCGCGAAACCAGAGCCCAGGAGGTAGGCGCTGAACGCCAAATAGCAAAATAGGTCGGTCGAAGCCGGGAATTCCCCAATGTTGATGGCAATTTGCGAGAGGAATAGCAACGAAACAACGGAGCACCAGACAGTGAACTTCGCGAGCCGGGTCAGCTCCACTCCTGCCCCATCCCCCAGGACCCGATATTGCTCCTTCCAGGAGCCCGAAGAAGCTTGAACTCTTGCTGTCATGTCACGGCGCCAAATTTGAAAAGGAACGGCTCGAAACTACTGAAGTCTCACCAGCGGGGCCTCGAGTCATTCACCCCAGGAAGACACGGCTCATGCCCTTGATGCCCGCCGCTAATCCAAACCGCTGCGCCACCAAGCCTTGAAGTTCGGTTTGACGGCGATTGAGGCCTTCCAAGTCATCGATGTTGCGCACGATGAGACTGGCGAGTTCACTCAAACTTTCGGCCTCGAATATTGCAGAGCGCTCCTCTGCAGCCATACCCGTCAACGCGGTCCGTAGCCCAAAGATTGGCATGCCGGCGAAGGCATAGTCCAGAATCTTCAATTTGAAGCCACCACCCAAGACTTCGGCGACCAGCCCGCCCCTACACGTTTCAAAAAGCGGCCGCACATCGGGCAAGCGGCCGTGGAAGGTCACGAACGGATCTCCTTCATGTTTCGTCCGAATGGTTTCCGGCACCGCGCCCACAATCTGAAGACCGATTGCATTCCGACGAAGAGTTGGGACCAGCCCCTCCAGTATCTGTTGCAGGTTCCGCTGCTTCGCAGCCCATTCGAAAGATCCGAGCAGGATCAGAGATCTCGGACAGGCCTCGACAATAGTGCGGGCAGGACTCACTGTACCAAGATAGACCGGGGGAATGACATGGATGTTCTTGCAGAACCGATGAAAATACGCAGCATCGTCGCCGGTGATGCAAACCACTGCATTCGCAACCTCAACAATTTTCCGCTCTAGTCGCCGGTACTTCTCAGCGTCCAGCCTCATGACGGCACGTCGAGCGATCCCGTCGAATTCCCCTGCAACGCTCGGACGAACCAGGCCCTCGGCGTTGTGCGCTATATAGCAGATCGGCACGCCGCGATTTTTGACCATATCCAGAACGCCTGCCGAATTGGCGTGATCGATGACGATCCAATCCCAGCCCCGGCCCAGGATGTCATTGAGCTCTTTCCGAAAGAGCGCAGACGCGAGGTTATACGCGTCCCTTGGCAGCGAAGAGACCAGGCTACCGAAACCCACGCCATTTACGGGTCGAACGATACTGCACGTCACCCCAGGCAGGCCAAACGGCTTCTCATCATCCTTGTGACCAGCCCTCTCGGCGCCGAAGACATGAATAGCTACTTTCCCAGAGACAGCGAGCGCTTCAATCAGCCCGGCAGAGTAGATCGCATCTCCACTGTAAAGTGGGGCTGGAGCGCGCCCGGAAATCCAAAGAATTCGTTTCAAGAGCAACCTCCAACGGATGTTTGACCCGCTACGCCGATCCTTTACGCGGCATACAGATTGTCATTGGGTTCGTGAAGGCAATACGACCTTGGCGCACTACAAGCGCGTTGAACGCGCCAGGAGATTACGAAGATTCGAGGACCAGTGCGTCCTCGAGAAACGTATGGCAATCAGCCTCCGCGCCAATGGAGCCGGCAACAGGGTCACGCCGCATATCCAGATAGCGTGCTTGAGCGCAACGCTCGGCCGAAAGTGACCACGACCTATCGCAATCATGCCCTTGATCCACAGATCGAAGAGAGATCTGCTTTGATCGCTCCCATCCTCCTGCGACAACTTGCGCGCCATAATCCGGTAGTTCACGAAGACCAATTCGTTGTCGAGGAAGTCTCCGTTGGGCAGCACATGACCAAGTCGAGCTGCGTGCTCCCGCAAGACATTAAACTCCTGCTTACGATACCTAATGTTGGAGGCAAAGTCCGGGATGAAAGCAATATTGCCGCTGCTATTCTTTCGGCTATTGTTGCGTTGATGCACTCGATACTGCCCTTGCGGATCCGAGATGGTAATGATCCCGCCATAGAGTGGAGAGATGGTGTTGAGAACTCCATCCAGGGAGACTGGCGGGTCGACCGGCATCACTTGGCTCAAGAAATTCCGCGAGTACGCATTCCCCGAAGTAACGGGCCAACGATACGTGCCCGTTTGGCTGAACTCGCGGGCTAGTTCCGTCTCCGAGACGTCCCCACCCGAAAAATCCGGCATACGTCTGCCAAGACGGCGACCATGCCGATCGATGACGTCCAGGTCAAACTGCACCTTTGCGATGCCGGGCCCGAATGCCTGCTCGACCCGTTCGACGGCCGTCGGATAAAGCAAGTCGTCTGCATCCAGGTACATGACGATTTGACCGGTGGAAACCGCATAACCGGTGCTCGTGACGCTCCGTATGCCCTGGTTCGATTGAAGCACGGCTCGAACCCGGTCTCCGAAGGAGCAAATGATGTCAGGGGATGAGTCCGTGGACCCATCGTCGATCACGATAATCTCGTCCGGCAGCCGGGTCTGTGACAGCACGCTCTGGATGGCGTGTCCGACGTATTCCTCATAATTGTAGTTGGTTATAATGACGCTGATCGTCGGTCGAAGAGTCATTCGAGTGCCTGGGCTCGCGGGCAGGGTGAGAAGGAAATCCGGAGATGGCCGTTGTGAGCTACTGTTGTATTGCTTCACTCGAGAGAACGGCCAGAATTCTGTCGTCAATCTTAATTCTGGTATCCCTGACGATCGGACCGGCGACCGCAGGCGGCTGGAAACTCGTATTCTCGGACGAGTTCAGCGCCAACGCTCTGGACAGGGAAAAATGGGCAACTCGCTACATCTACGAAAACGAAACGCTGGATCACTTCAAGGACGAGGTTCAGCGCTATCGGGACAGTCACCTTCTCGCGGATGGCGTTCTGAGCTTGATCGCCAAAAAGGGAAATTCGGGTCACTTCGATTCTGGTATGATCCGGACACATCAAACCTTCTACTATGGCTATTTCGAAGCTCGCGTTTTCCTGCCCAAAGGGAAGGGGATCTGGCCAGCCTTTTGGCTGCTGGGAGACTATGATCGGGACGGAAAAACCTGGCATCCGCCTGAAATCGATATTTTTGAATACGTCATCAACGAAGTCGAAGACCAGGATACGATGTTGCACTCAGGAGCTCAAGATAAGGCTCCGGCGAGTGTGTTCACGTTCGTCGACACCTCCTTCAATGCGCGCCGCCACCAAATGCACGCAGATGCTCCCTTGAACGCAGGATGGCACACCGCTGGATTGGTATGGACCCCGGATAGGATTGCGTTCTTCTGGGATGGACGATTGATCTATTCTCGCCCGTATCGCTGGCTTCGTCCGGATGGTTTGTTGGGTCCGCCAGCCCAGGTGATTTTGAATTTTGCCATAGGTGGTGCGGGGTGGGCTGGCCGGTACGGGATTGACGAATCCGCATTCCCCCAGTCGTTCAAGATAGACTACGTTCACGTCTGCCAGTTCACTTCCTCGAATGAGGGCTCAAGGCTTTGTGGTGGAAGCGAAGCTACTCCCGATCCAGCACAGTTTTCGTACGAAGCCGACCATGGCGATATGCCAAAGCCAACGTTTCTGCCGACCCTGGCTTCTCGCGCGCGCGATTCGTCAGGGGCTGTTCTCTTGCCTCACGACAGCCCCACTGAGCTGGAAGTCCCTATGAAGCTACCGGATGATACGTGGAGAGACGAGACAATTAGGATCCTCTTGCTTGACGAGACCACCAACGCTCGCACTACATTGTACGCTAGGACTGCAAGGCAGCTTGGACCGCCTGGAGTGGACGGTACCATCAAAATCCTCTTGTCGATTCCAACGCTCCCGCAACGCGGGGATTTCATCCTGTTGGCGGAGATATCCTCGAAGGGAAGGGAAACGCAAGGTTGGCACGTTCCACTCGCCTGTGACACCGGCGTTAAGCAACCGATCAAGTCCCGGTCCTGCCGCCTGCTCATCCTGCGTAGGCGATAACAACGCTATCGTTGTCTCATCGAATACTTGAACAGTCTCATCCCCGTCATCGTACCCAGGATCACGTCAGACCTGGCATAGCTGGCAAGGGTGGTATCCATACACCTGTCGGAGTTCGCGTAGCATACAGTCACCTTCACCAGCCGAGGGCAGTTGTTCTTTATGCTGACGACGTGATCAAAGACTTTAGGATTGGCTGCATGCGCTCTGGCTGCTGCTTCAACATCCAGGCAGGGCCTTCCAAGGGCATCCCGTACCACTATCGATCCCGATTGCTCAGCCGGCCTTTGAAGGGTCAACCTCGATGGATTTTGCGAAGCCGTTTGCGCATGCCCAGCGAACGGCAACAGCAGCAGCAGACTAGCTGCAGCGGCCTTCCACGGTCCTTCGGTCGTCATCGTCGCCAGATCCTCTCGTCGACTTCAATGCCTGGTACACGGACCTTGAGCCCTTCTCGTGCTAGCTGCTTGGCAAGAGCCTCTCGTGGAATAACGTTCACATTTGCAATGCTGGCCAGCAAACGCTCCCTTTGCTCCCATCCCACGCCCATCAAGTTCAGCCCGGCAGCATCGATAAATCCGCTATCCACCATGCCTGCAAACTCCGAGACCACTTTTTGTTGCGCGGTCCCAGTCAAATTCGAAAAGATGGCGAGAGCCAACTTGTTTCGTCGAAGCGAGATCCAGCCTTCGATGGGACCGGTCGCGTAGGATTGAGAGAGATAGCCAAGGGTCTTCTCGTCGAAACCGCGATAACCGGTCTCCATGGAGTACAGCATCAGCCACAGAAAGGAATCAGCAGGGTTGATCTCGAGCGAAGACCTGATCTTCGCATCTGCCAGGGCCGCTTCGCGGTCGGTGTCCTCCGCGCTCCTTCGTCCCGTTCCTTCTTCGGCAATACGCAGCCCGATCAGGGCTTCGGCCCGCGCCACGTCGTTGCGCGCGACCGATAGCCTCGGTTGCGCTTCAAGCATGGCCATCGTTGCATTCAACGCGCGCGGCTTGAACCGATCACCAGCGAGGATGCGCCCGGTTGTCTCCTTGGCTGGCACCGCCACCCAAAACGCGGGCAGCGCACTGAGGGGCCAGATGACCCCGGCAATACCAAGCAACAGCAGCAAGGACCTCAAACGCGCATGAGAAGTCATTCTTGCCCGATCATCCCTCGAGACGCCGACGCAGCTCCTGGACCAGACCCTCTGGCTGCGCCATTGCCGCTATTCCACATAGCCATAGCGGGCGTAATACTTCTGGTAGTAGTAGCGGCCGTGGTAGGACTCATAACGTGACAGGAGCTTGGTGTCGGCCTTGTTCAGCACTACGCCCAAAAGCTTGTCCTGGATCTCCGGCGCTCCACGCAAATTGTGCCGTACGACGTCGATCTTGGTTTTGCCCCACTCCACGACGAATATGTACGAATCGACGAAGTGGGTAGTGACACGCACGTCCACCACGGGCGCCATCGGCGGCATGTCGAGCACCACGTAATCATACTTCGTACGCAGCGCCGCGACGAGATCGCGCATCGGCTTGGAGGCTAGAATCTCGTTGGTATGCAGGAGCCTCGAAGTTGCGCCAGCGGGCAAGATCGCGAGCTGGGTTTGAGGATCGACGGCGACGACATCCTCGAGTCGAGCCTTGTTCCCAACCATGTCGACTAGACCGGCCTTCGCGTCCGGGATCAAGGCGCGGGACAGCGAGGGGTTGCGCAGATCTGCATCGATCAGAATCACCCTCGCTCCGCCATGAGCAATGAGCTGCGCAAGGTTGGTCGAAAGGGTGCTCTTGCCCTCGTTAGGCAGGGTCGAGGTCACCGCCAGCACGCGGTTGTCGCGCACGATGGAGTTTAAGTCTATGGCAACTTTCAGTGATCGTACCGCCTCCGAGAAGCGTGATAAAGGATTGTCGACAACAAAGCGCAGGAAGTCCGGCTCCGGATTGCTATTCCTCCGGCTCAGCTTGCCGCGCAATATTGGCGTTGACACGGCACTGCCGAGCGCCGGAACCATGGCCACGCAGTTGGCTCCAAGCTGCTCCTCGACTTGCGCGGTCGTACGGAACACGCTGTCAGCGTACTCGCGCGCCACGGCGACCCCGAAGCTCAGCAGCAGGCCGGCAAGCAAGCTTGCCGCGAGAATGACCAGTGTCTTTGGCGCGCTCTTGACCAGCGGTGTAGTCGCCGCGCTAATCACACGGGCCTCGGTGATCGGAAACGACTGCTGTTGTACGCTCTCCATGTATCGCTGGAGGAAATTATCGTACATCGCCTGGTAGCTCTGCGCGCTGCTCTCGAGTTCGCGGAGTTGCACCTGCGCTTGGTTGGTAAGCTGCGATTCAGAAACGACATTGGCGAGACTAGACTTAATCGCCTCTTCCCGGGTCATCGCGATGTCGTAGTCGCTCTTGTAGGATTCGTGGATGCGCTTCAGCTCGTCGATGACATTCTTCTTGATCTCAGCCATCTGCCGACGCAGGTTGACCGCGGCAAGGTGCTCGGAGCCGTACTTCATTGACCAGATCGACTCCTTAGAGGCCATGTCTACATATTGCCCCCGCAGCTTGACGATGGTGTCGTTCTTCAGTGCGTCGGCGACGTTGGCGTCCGGGATCTCCTGCTTGAGGATGTCATTAATGCGGTCAAGCCGGGCCTTGGCCTCAGCAGTGGAGGCATGCGCCAGCACCAGCTGGCTGTTGACCTCCGCGAGTTGCTGTTCATTCATCAGCCGCCCGCCGGTATCGACGATGTTATTTGCGGTCTTGAAGTCCACCACCGCCCTCTGCGCGGCTGAGGCTTGGGTCCGCAATTCCTTGATGCGGTCCTGTAGCCAGACGCTTGCGCGGCGGGTCGCTTGATACTTAGCCTCGAGCTGGTCGACGATGTACGCGTCGGCGATCGCATTCGTAATCCGAGCGGCCTTTTGCGGATCGCGTGAGGTGAAGCCGATTTCCATCACATAGGTAACACCGATGCGCTTGATGAATCGGTTGCTCTCGAAACGCTGGAGGGCTTTACGCGTGAGCTCGAACTCAGAAGCGGCGGGGCCCGAGGAGAACAGGTTGGTCACCGAGCCGAGGATAATGCCGAGCAAGCCCGCCCCGCTGCCCGCGAACTCGGGATCCTCCGTGAGATGAAGATCGCGGATCACACTCAAGCTGATGTTTTCGGATTTCAGGATTTCGACCTGGGTTTCCACAGTAGCCGAGTCGATAGCCACGTCGCCTAGCACCGACTGCTGCTGAAAGAGCTGCACCTTGCGGGTGTCGATCACCATCGACGCGGTGGAGGTGAACAGCGGCGCGGCGGTGAAGAGATAGAGCAGCGCCAGGATCACGCAGGACGAGACGATCGCGACCATGGTCGGGAACTGGCGGCGGACAATGTCGAGATAAGATGTCAGCGTCTGCGATGGGGAGCTATCGATCTCAACGAGATCTCGGTTGATCTCCGAGGTCCGCTTGTTCACCTGCAACATCTATCGATTCCTGAAATCAATCCGCGATCTGGTTTTAAGGAATGGAGGTTCGGCAATTGCCTTCCAAAACTTCGGAGGCAAGCCTCGTGCCCTGTCGCCATACGCAAGGTAGCACAAGGCCATCTGGAGTTGAATGCCGTCGATGCAGCGCAACACGGCTTTCACTCGACAATTTGCGTGAACGTTAACGACCCGAACGTGAAAGCGGCACTCGATGGCGCCGCTCTGCAGTGAGGTTCATAAGGACTGCACATCCATGGCTCAGCGCGGGCTCACCTGATTGACGGTGGTGCCGCCCACGGAGCCGCTGCCAGTGCCGGTCCCGTTGTTGCCAGTCGTGTTGTTGCCGAAGACCGTAACGCCGCCGCCGCCACCACCGGTCGCAAAGCCTCCGGTGCCAGTCGGGCCGCCTCCGCCAGTACCGCCGCCGGCTGCGCCACCACCGGTCGCGGCGATCGCGACGTCGCCGGTCGCCGCCTGGTAGGCGGCGATGACGTCGGCGTCACCGGTGCCAGCGATCGCAGCCTGGATCTCATTGCCATAGGCCTGATCCTGCTGCGCGGCCATGCGGGCGACCAGGGCGAGGCCGGCGACGATGGCGCGCATTTGATCCTTGGTGGTCGCGGAATCCTTAAGCAGTGCGATCAGGCCCGGAAGCGTGGTCGGATCGGAGGCGCCGAGATCGCGTACGCGCGAGATCAGCTGCGGGCCGCCGGTCGGATATTGCTGCAGCAGACTGTTGGGGGCCGCCTTGAACTCGGAAATGACGGTGGCCGGCAGCTGGCGCTGCGGCGGGTAAATGGCCGCGCTGACGGCCGACGAGATCGTCGCGGCGAGGGCCGCAGCAGCAGCCATGCGAAGCGCGATTCTGATAACACCCATAAATCAACCTCCAAAAAAATCAGCTGCCCCGATTGCTTTCTCGGCCCAGGCAAATGGCTGTGCAGTCAGGAACCTATCCGAAGAGAAAAGGGCTGTCCATTTATTCTAAAGACTTCGTAAACGGCGCAACCGCTTCAAATCTAGACACTTTTGTGAAGCTTTGGCATGGAGTGTGAGGGTGCCCTGGGGTTGTCGGACTGTCCTCGCCTCGCCGGCTGGTGGAGTTGCTCTCCGGTATGGGGCGCCCCTCCTGGGTGCGGAAGGACTGCGCCAGGCCCGCGCCGAAAAGCGCAAAGAACGGAATGCTGTAGCCGGGCACCTGCAACGTGAAGTCGAGGCACGAATGCAGCAGCGACAGCGTTGCGGTCGCCACTGCGGCCAGCGGTATGATGACGTCGCGCCGACGGGTGAACACGCCCCGCGCCAGCCCGAGCAGCATGACGGCCCAGCCGAGCGCCACCAGCAGCGCCATCGGGATGCCTACCTCGGAGGCAAGCTCCAGCGGGGTCGAATGTGCGGCGTCCCAGACGCCGCGAATCGAGATGTTGAGGCTGCGGTACGGCGGGAAGGCCCATTGGAAGGTGCCCATGCCGGTGCCGAACCAGGGATTGTCGGCGATGATCCGGAGCGTCGACTTCCAGGCCTCGATGCGGCCCTCGTCGACCAGGCCCTGGCTGTCGAAGCGACTGGAGACGCGGCCGCCGAGCAGCTGCAACAGGCCGAGCGCGACGGCGGCGCCGGAGCCGAGCGAGATCCAGATGCCCGTGCGCGGCGGCAGGTCCTTGCGCAGGAACAGCGTGATGGCGACGATCATCGCCAGCAGCGACAGGCCGACGCCGGCGCGCGAGGTCGTCATGAACATCGCCATCAGGCAGATCAGCAGGCAGCTAAGCTGCGGCAGGATCTCTCTCGGCGGGATCGCGCGCAGATCGAGCGATAGACGCCGCCATTCGATGTGCCGCTCCGGCAGGCGGCGACGGACGTCTTCCAGGATCAGCAGCATCCAGATCACCGCGGCCGAGCCGAAATAGGCCGCCGCCGTGTTGCGGTTGATGAAGGTGCCGGTGACGCTGCCGAGATAAGCCGTCTTGTCCCGCCACAGGATCATGGTGGGCTCGATCAGGAACGAGGCGACGCCATAGAGCGCGTAAGCCGCGCCCGATATCGCAATCACCCAGACCAGGCGGCGTGCGCGCATCCGGTCGGCGCCGATCGTGATGCCGAGCACGATGGCCAGGATGTTGGCAAGCGGCGCGCCGAGCGCGAAGAACGCCTCGTTCTTGACGATGGAAGCGGACGGGGCGATCGGGACGCCGAGCAGATCCGAGGCCTGCTTCCAGATCGGCTGGAACGGCGCGAGGAAGGGATGATCGGAAAGCTGCTCGTGCAGCACGAAGGCATAGGCGGCAACGATCACGCCGATGCCCGCAAGCAGCCAGAGATGCGGCCTGCGCAGATCGCGCGTCGGCGCGAAGATCACCGCGATGCCGAGACACAGGCACCAGAACGCGATCGACAGATCATTGGTCGAGCCGAACGGAAACGGCGCGCCGGCGGCCACGAAGAACAGGATGAAGGCAGCCGGAAGGCTCCACGACCAGCGAAAGTTGGACCAGCTTATGGTGGGAGGCAAAAGGCGCATCGTCGTTCTGGAGCGAGCTTTCTTCGCGCGAGCTTTGCTTAAGCCTAGAGGAAGCAATCGATCGGATAGATCTTCAGATCCACGTTGAGGCGGCTGTTCCGGCTCTGCGCTCGGAATGCGTAGAATAATCCAAAGCTATCACTCCCCTGATCGAGTTTTATTCCGGGGGTTAATTCGTCGGGCGGGACCAGAACGCCGATGTGCCGGTTGATGGCGGATATCTCGATCCGCCCCTCCCCTTGCGCAAAATGCCCGCCGAGCTGGGTCACCGTGACCTTCGGCAGGCCGCGGCGCTGATGGCAGACATCCTCCTCCCACAGCTTGGTCTGCTGCACCAGTGGCTTGCCCGGGCCATCGGGCACGACGATGTCGGGGAAGGACGGGCGCAGCATCCCGAAGAACTTGCTCTCCTTGGAGTTCGCCGAGAGGCGAACCGTGAAGGACAGCTCGCCCCTGGCGCCCTTGAGGCGCGACAGGACGGGAGCATCCGGCTCGGCGGAAACCATCACATCGATGCGATGGCGGACGCCTATCTCTGCGGCAGCGCCGAGCACCGGCCCGACCGGTGCAAGCGCGACGGCGAAAGGGACGAGAGCCAAAGGATGCCAGAATGCTCGAAAGCGCATGAAGCCCCTTGCAAAGCCGCGGGGTGACCGATGACCGGCGCGCCCGTGCCGAGTGGCGCCTTGATCCAGATCCCGGGCTTGTCGGCGCAGCAGAACCGCCTCGATTGCTAAACGAAAATGGCACCGGGACAAAGCCCCGGTGCCATCGATTTGGTCGATCAAGTCGGCGTCTTACGGCGCCAGCTTGATGTTGTTGCGGAAGATCAGGGCGTCGTTGGCGAGATTGATGCTATCGCTGCCGGTCGCCATGATCACACGCAGGTAGTTCAGGAACTTGGCAACTTCGACGTTGCGCGAGTTCGAGACGTAGATGATGTCGCCGTTCTTCATCATGACCTTGGTGGCGAGGAAGAAGCCGCCTGGATCGCGGAAGTTCACGTTGAAGATGACCGGGATCGTCTCCGAGGTGTACTTGCTCACGTCGATGCCGAGTTGGGCCGCAACCTCGCGCGGCTCGCGGCGATAGAGATAAACGGCCGCCGGATCGGCCTGGCCGTCCAGGAGACCGCCAGCCTTGCCGACCGCTTCGCCGAGATTGATGCGCCAGGCGTCGAAGTTGAACTCGCCGCTCTGGCCGCTGGCGCCGAACGCCAGGAACTTCTGCTGCTCGCGATAGACGTAGATGCTGTCGTCGGGCCGCACATAGACGTTGTTCTCGGGCGCCATCACGAGATTCTCGAACGGCACGGTGGCCCGCCGTCCGCCACGCTCCAGCATGACCCAGGTCTCGAAGCCCTGGCCCTTGATGCCGCCGGCGCGGGTGATCGCATCGAGCACGCGATCCTTCGCGCCCGCCGCGCTCGCCGGATAACGCGCCGGCGAATTGACCTCGCCGAGCACGCTGATCAGCTGGGTGCGCTGCGAGGACATCGCCACGACCGCTTGCGGCTCGATGGCGCGGTTGCCGATCCTCTCGACGATCGCGCGCTGGATTTGGACCGCCGTCAGGCCTGCGGCCTTGATCTGACCGGCATAGGGCACGGTGATGAAGCCATCATTGTCGACCGACTGATCCGGGATCGTCACATAGTTACCCGGGCGGACACCGGCTTCCGCCGGGATGAACAGACCGCCTGCCGCGGCTTCGAAGATGGTGACGCTGACGACGTCGCCGATGCCGAACACGATGCTGGCAGGCGGGCGGCGGTCGGTGAACACGCCGGCGAGGCCCTTGGGCTCATGGGTGTGCAGGATCTTCACGGTCGCCGGATTGAGCGGCACCAGCTCGTAGGCCGGCGCGTTCTCCGTCTGGATCTTGTTGTTGACGTCGTCCGTCAGCGGACCCGAGCCGGGATTGGTCGAGCAGGCCCCGAGCGCCAAAGCGGCGGCCAGCAACGCTGGCTTCAATACATAGGTCTTGGCAATAGATGACATGAATCGCGCCCGAAGGGTCCCCAAGTGACGTAGATTGGTACGGCCTAGGGGGTGGTGCGACAAGGGTTCCCGCTGGTTAACGGAGCGATCGGTCGGCTACTGTTGCGTGCGGGCCACTGTTTCGGGCCTGGTTTAACCCTTTGTGACCATTTGTTGTATTTCGTGTGCCCGATCGGTGAGCAAACCGCCCGACTCAAGGACTCGATGTGTCGGGCGCAAGACTTCTTGACCTCGCCGCCGTCTGCTAAGTCTGCACTGTTAAGGATAGGAGCTCCCGGTGTCTGGCCTCCTTCTGATCCCGCTGTTGGCGGGCTCCCTCTTTGGCGCCGCCGATCGCGCATGGGGCCCCGCCGCCGCCTGTCCTGGCAGCGCCGGGGGCTGGTGTCGCGGCGCGGCCCTTGTGGAGGTGGCTGCCCCTGCGTCCACGTCCATCTGGAAATTCACCCGAACCCAGGGGACCAAGGACGGCGAAAGCTTCGCGGCCATCATGAAGACTGCCGACACCACCCAATCGGACCCGGACTTCGCCGGCCTGATCGTGCGCTGCGCCCCGAAGGGCAAGGTCGATGTGCTGGTGGCCTTGATCCGGCCCTTCCCGCCCCGGAGCCGCCCCAAGGTGACCATCGCGGCGAGCGGCGGCGGCACCCTGAGCTTCGAGGGAAGCATGGCGGCCGCGGGAGCAGCCGTGCTGTTGCCCGACGAGGTCTCGGCCTTTGCTGCCGGAAAGTGGCAGACGACGGCCTCCCTGTCCGTGGTGGTCAGGGAAGGCGACAGCGAGATCAAGGGTATGGTGGCGCTCAACGGGCTGCGGGAGGCCTATCATGCGCTGCTGGCAAATTGCGGCCAATAGGCTAAATTTAGCCATACAACTTAAGGGTCTTTTTAGGCGGGGAATCTAGGGTCCGGAGCACGGAGAGTGTTTCGGATGACCGCCTTTTTGATTTTCAGCTTTCTCACAGGTGCCGTGCTGGGCCAACGCTTTCGCGTGTTCGTGCTCCTGCCGGTCACATTTGCGCTGGTGCTCACCATGCTGCCGGTCAGCATGATGACCAGCCTGGGCTTCCTTGACGGCATAAAGGCTGCGGCGTTCGCCGCCATCGCCCTCCAAGGCGGTTACCTCTTCGGCTCGGGGGCGCGCTTTGCCCTTGCCGCCGCACGCGCCACCCGCGTCTTCGGTCGGCCGGTCAAGGCCACGCGCTGATCGCAACGCAAGCCTCTGTTTGAAAACGCACCGCCCGCTTGTATGGTGACCTGACCGTTTCAGGATTCGCTTCGAGCGCGCCGTTTGTCCCTCGCTTATTTTGCCCTCATCGTCTCCATCGTTTCCGCTTCCGCTCTCGAAATCGCCGGCGCCTCATTGGGCGCGCAGCTGGGGTCGATCGCCGCAGCGCTAGGCCTGCTGGCCGCGGCCTCGAGCTCGCGCAAGGCCGACTACGAGCACTATCTTCGTGCGACCTCCTGGGGCCGCTGGATTCTGCTCGCCATTCCGCTGTGCATCGCGGCCCAGCTCGCTCCGCTTCCGCTGCGCGTTGCGCATCCGATCTGGGCCAGCGCTCACGAGATAATCGGTGGCCTGTCGCTCGGGCCGATCACGGCCGATATCGGCTTGACGGTGAATGCGCTGCTGCTGGCGCTGGCCGCGATCTCATTGCTTGGCGTCGCGATCCTGGTGGTCCGCAACCGCGGCCGTGCCGAGCTGGTTCTGTTCGTGCTGAGCGGCGTAACCGCGATCTCCGCCTTGATGTTGGACCTGCATCGGCTCTCGCCGGCGCTTGCCGGATCCGTCCCCCATGACCTCACGACGAGCCTGGCCGGGCTCGGCCTCATGCTCAATCTGGCGGTGATGCAGCTCGCCGCTGAACGGGCGGAGACGCATCATTCGATCGTTCGCTCGGTCGCGATCGGACTTTGCGGTCTGGTCGGAGCCTTGGTCAGTGCCGCCGCGATCTTTGGGCTGTCCGGGACCAACAGCGCCATCGCGGCGACCTTTGGCGTCGTGCTGATCCTGCTGATCCTCGTGATCCGCAGACTGGATCTGTCGCCATTGGCCGCGAGCGCGTTGTCGGTGGCAGCCCTGATCGGCGCGGCGATCGTGCTGACCTTCCTCTTCGAAAAGAATTCCGGACCGATCCTCCTACGGCTCGTTCCGGAGATGGGGACCGAGACCAAGGCCGCCCTCGAGCGCATGCTGGCCGACACCCGCTGGTTCGGTGCCGGCGCGGGGACATTTTCTGCGGTGGGCAGGATCTATCAGAGCGATGCCGGCGCCGTCCTGACCACGCCCTCGGCGGCCACATCCGTGTTCGCGGGGATGGGTTGGGTCGGCTTGGTCGCCATGATCGCGGTGAGCCTATTGGCTTTGGTTCGCCTGTTCTTCGGCGCCCTGCAGCGCGGACGCGACTCGTTCTTTCCGGCGGCGGCCGCGGCCTGCGTCCTGTTTGCGCTGGTTCAGAGCTTTGCCGGTCCCGGATTGCTGCACCCGGCAGCAATCCTTTGCCTTTCGGCGATTGTGGGCCTCGGGCTGTCGCAGAGCGTCAGCCAATCCGGATCACGATAGCGCGCGGGTGATCAGACCGCGCGGTCGCCGAGCGAGGCCCAGTAGTTCGGATTTTTGGGCGACTGAATGCGGACCCAGCGATAGGGCTTCTTCGACCACGACATGATGTGGCCGGAGAGATTGTCCAGCACGAGATCGCCGGAGAAGGTGCGCACCACGACCACGAGATGATGCTCGCCCCAGCTGGTCACGACCTCGCTCAGCAGCACCGAGCGCGCCGGAAAGCCCTTGGCGATCAGATCGTGGCGTTTTGTCACGGCGTAATCGTTGCAGTCGCCGCTCGCCGGATGCAGCAGCCACTTTTCGCCGCGCAGCCCGTCCAGGTTGGCCTCGGGGCGGATCGCGGTGTTGACCCGCTGGTTGACTTCTTGCATTTGCGCCATGCGCTCGGCCGTCAGCTTCAGGCGGCCGCCCCGGAAGACGATCCGCTGCGGCCGCGGCTTGCACTCGTCCTTGTACTTCAGGCAGAAGAGCGTGAACGCCATCGGCGGCAGCGTCGGCTGGTCGAACTTGATGTAGTGGATGGCACCACGCAGCCCCAGGGGCGCCCCGACGAAGGCGGCTTCCGCGCTCTGCTGCACCCCCGCAGCAACGACGATGGCGGCGACGGCCGCCAGGAACTTCACAACTTTGCGCATGTCGCGCTCCCCGTTCTTGTTGGGGAGACGCTACGCGAGACCTCTTGAAATACGGCTCAAAGGCCACGCGAGGCTTTAATCAAAATGCGGGCTCATCGGTCGGAAACAATTAAGAATACCGATGTGTGACTTGTTCTGCTAAGAGCGGTCACGACGTTCCGCTCGTGACGCTGGAAGCGATTCGACCGACCCGATGGGCCTTTCCTCCCGCTTTCGCAAGAAGACCAAGCCGCGGCTTCCCGACGGCGTCCGCGTCTATGCGATCGGCGACGTGCATGGCCGCGCCGATTTGCTTCAATCGCTGTTAACCGTGATCGACGCCGACTTGGCCCGCTCGGCGCCGCAACGCGCCATTCAGGTCTTTCTCGGTGACTATGTCGATCGCGGCCCGGACTCGCGCGGCGTTCTTGATCTCCTGATCGAACGCTCGAAGTCGCACGAGACGGTCTGTCTGAAGGGCAATCACGAGGTCTTCCTGCTCGAGGTGCTCAAGGACCCGGCCCGCCTGCAGGAGTGGCGCCACTATGGCGGCCTGCTGACGCTGGTCTCCTATGGCGTCACGCCGACGATGAACCCTTCCGCGGAGCAGCAGGTCGAACTGATCGAGGGACTGAGACGTGCGCTCCCGCCGGAGCATCTCGCCTTCCTCCAGCAATTGCCCTCGTCCTTTACCTGCGGCGACTTCTTCTTCGTCCATGCTGGCGTCAAGCCGGGCGTCCCGCTCGATCGCCAGAAGGATGAGGACCTGCTCTGGATCCGCGAGGAATTCCTCGCCTCCGAGGAGCGCTTCGGCAAATATATCGTGCACGGCCATACGCCGGTCAGCGCGCCCGATATCCGGTCGAATCGCATCAACATCGACACCGGCGCTTATGCGACCGGCAACTTGACCCTGTTGACGATCCAAGGCGATAGTCTTCTCGCAATTTGAAAGCTCAGGCCGCAACTTCGGTGATCACGCTTCGCGCCATTGGTATCTTGACCGCGATCGCGCTGGCGCTCCACGCCGGCACGACGTTCTATGGCGATCTGGTTCGGCCGAACTTTCGCGCCAACGACTTGTTCTCGGGCGAGATTCCGCCGGACAAGGCCAAGCTCGCGGCCGCAGGCAGCCTGGCATCCTTTTCGTGGGATGGCGACCTCCTGGCAAATCATGCGGCAGCAATGGCCGCCGACGTTCTGCATCGTCCGTCGGCCGACGCAGGCGGAAGGGCCAGCGAGAACAAGACGGCCCAAGCCGCTGTCGTGGCAGCCTTGAAAGTTTCGCCGATCAGGCCGGCGCTCTGGCTCACGCTCGGCACGCTACAGGCCCAGGCCGGCGAGGCGGTCACGCCTGCGGTGAAGATGTCGTACCTGACCGGGTCGGTGCCGATCGACGTTGCCTTCTCACGCGTCCGCACCGTGACCTCGAGCGCCGCAGCAACCAACGACGAGATCAAGCTGCTGGCGCAATCCGACATCCGGTCGGCGCTGGCCAACCGCTCGCGTTACGAGCCGCTGCTGATCGCGGCCTATGTGCAGGCAACGCCGCAAGGCAAGTCGCTGCTGCTGGAGACGACGAAGGTGACCGATCCCAGATTCAACGAGATCTTGCGGCGGTACTAAATCAGCGGACCGATTTCGGGTTGACCGGCACGAAGTCCTGATCGCGGCGCGGCTGATCGGATCGCCCCTGGTAGACGAACATGCCCTTCTTGGTGGCGACGATGTCGCCTGGCTGCAGGCTGTCGTCGCGAAGCAGACGTTCGGTCGCGACGATATCCGGATCTTCCGGAATCGGCTTGTAGAGCTCCGGATGCTCGCGCCGCTCGCGCGCAACCCCCTTGGCACGGCGCCGCGCATCCTCGATGCGCTGCCGCCATTCGTCGCGCGAGACTTCCGGCTCGCTCGGCGGAAGATAGTCGTTGATGGACGGCTCCGGCTCGGTCTGAGCACGGCACGAGAGCGGGCAGGCGTAGAGAGCCAATCCGACAGCGGCAGCCACGGCCGCCTGAACCGGCGCGCGCGCCGGTCTCCGGCGGTCTGACAGGGACTTGCAGCGGACGGGTCGCACTCCGATGACTCCGATGGCGGGCCGAGCGGCAGCCGCAACTTCAGCTGATACGGCTGCCAATTGCAACATTTTTGGAACGCAGCGGCCGTCCCTTCAAAAAGCGAAAAACAACCCCATGCACAGTAGCCGGCACCAACCGAATCAATGGGTTACGTATTTCCCGAAATCCGGCTTGATCCGTCGGGCAAAACAGGGCTAGTATGGCATGATCCGGAGAGAGGCCGAGCGATGATCGACCTATCTGCGATCAACGTCGGATGAGCGCCGCAAGGACAATAGCGTCGTTCTAAGGCCTCGTTAGACCATCGCTGCTAGACTTCGGCATCTGTCGATGGAGTTGGCGAGAATGCGTGCAAGCCTGGTATCGTTGTTGCGTGTTGCCGTTGCGGCGTATGCCATGTCCGCCCTCACGGCTCACGCCAGCCCCGTCTGCATCAAGGAGCGGACACCGTTCGCTTTGTCGCAAGACACGGTGAAATGGACGATGTCGATCGCGCCTGGCGCCGACTGCATTCAGGGACTGCGTTGGTCTTACATGCAGATCTTCAACGTATCCGTCGTGAGCGGGCCATCCCGGGGACAATTGGCGGTGGTCGGGTCTGGCTTTCGCTATTCGGCAGAAAGGGAAGCGCGAGGCGCCGACAAGTTCACGCTGCTGATTTCGGGCAAGAACCGTCATGATCCCGGGACGTCGACTCTGGAGGTCGAAGTCAACCCGCAATAGGCAGGCCCACGACGCGCGAAGGGGTACCTACTTCGCCCGAAACGCTTTAGTAACGGCGGCTCGACCCGCTGCCCCGGGTTGTATTCCCGTGATAGGGCCGGGCCCGTCCGTAAGTCGTCACGGGAGGCTCGATCCGGCTCGGGACATTCGGCGTCGCGTTGGGACGCGCGGGCTGCGACGGGTTGACGATGATCACATTGCGGTTGGGCGTCGACGGATCGCTGACGCCCTGGGCCCAGGCGCCCGCAGGCACCACAAGGGCGAGTGTGATCAAGACTATTCGTTTCATGCGATATCTCCCGAGCAAGAACGTCAGGGAGGGAACACCGTTCCTTCACGACGGCATCACGGTTCGTTGCGCGACCTCACCGCGGCACGGGTGACCTCAGCGAGGCACCGCGATCAGCTTGCCATTCCTCCAGACACCTTGGGCCGCCTGTCCGGTAGAACCGCTACCCACGTTCCGGACAGCCGTAGGCCGCGAGGCAGCCTGGGTGGTCTGCTTCTTTTTGTCGGTCGTCGTCACGATGCTGGAGCTAGTCGTGTTGGCCTGATCCTTGGTTCCTTGCGCAGACGCAGACTGAACCAGAAGGGCCGAAAACATGATTGCTGTCAAAATGCCGCGCATGGTCACACACCGGAGGAAGGAGCCGGTCGAAATGTCACAGGTTTCCGCCCAAAAGCAAGCGCTACGAAACAAACGCGCAGGACCTTTGCGGCCGGAGCATCAGCGTGTTTCACCGCAACCGACGCGATCCGGGGTGAAAAAACCTAGCGAAACGGCACTATCCGGGCTAGTTGATCGCTCTTGATGACCGAGACCGGCGACACCGCAGCCAACGCCTCGCAGGCGCAAGAGATCAAGGCCGGGCTCGTCCGCCTGTTGTCAGAGCGGATCCGCGAAGTCTCCGGCGACCCCAGGCAGATGCGGGATGTCGTCTACGAGTTGGCTCGCGTCAAGCTTCTGGAACAATTCACCCACGCCGATGCGCGGGAAGCGCGAGAGCTCCAGCAAGTCCTCGAACGCGCCATTCGGGAGGTCGAACGCGCCTTTGAGCGAAGCGAGAGGTCTTCACCGACAAGGGATGCCTCGGTCCCCGTGCCGAATTCTCCACCGGCGAACGTCCCCGTCCCCCCGCCCATTCCGACGCTCGCTGCCTCGGCGTCATCAGCCATTCCGATGGCTGCCGAGACGCCGCGGCGTCCTGCCGCACCGCCAGGATCGCCCGACCAACCCAAACGGAGCGGCGCTTTCAAGTCTCTCGTTCGATTGACCGCGATCCTCCTGCTCATTGCGGGCGCCGGCACCGCGGTCGTGTATTGGCCGCGGCTGAAGGCACAACTGACGGCATCGTCGCAGATGGCGCAGCCCGAACGTTCGGCCAAGAGCCCGGAGCCTCAGCCGGCCGCGATTCCGACTCCCTCGGCCAGCGAGGCCGCTGAACGAACCCCGGAGGGCGCAAAGGAGCCGGCGCCGGCGGCGCACCCCTCGATGCCCCTGCCGACGACGTTCGGCGTCTACGCCTTGAGCGAGGGCCAGCTCCATGAGCTCAAGCCAGTGCCGGGAAAGATTCCGGACCGGCGCGTCGCGATCTCGGCCGCCATCAACACGCCGAGCGCGACCACTTTGATGGACGGCGACGTTAAATTCATCGTGTTCAGGCCCGACGGGGGTGTCGATGCGACCGGGACCGAAGTTCGGGTGATCGCGAAAGTGTCCCGGTCGATGGGCATCGATGCCACGGGCAAGGCCGCCATGGTCAGCGCCGGCGATTCCTGGGTCATCCGCAGCATGTCCTACCCCTACAAGGTAGGTCCGATTGACGACCAGTCGAGAATGCTGTTGCTGCAACCGGAGCAAGACGGCTTCACGCTCGCGCCCGGCCGCTACGTCGTGGTGGTCAGGGGCATGGGCTATGACTTCACCATCGCTGGGACGATCACCGATCCCAACCAATGCGTCGAGCGCATTAATGCGGCGAACGGCGCGTTCTACTCGCCCTGCCCGCCGCCGCGGCGATAACGCAGCCCGTTTCCTATTTGGCCGGCTTGCTGTCCTTTGGCGCATCCGCCGGCATGTCGTCGACCTTGCCGTTGTTGGCGACGCATTTCTGGAAGTACTCGCGCTGGTCTTTGCCCGTTCCCTTGGCACTCCCCGCTGCGGGATTGCCGATCTGCCTGGGCGGAAAGGCCTTGGCCACCGCGGCGTCGCATGCCCGCGCCACTTCGGCAGTGATGGCCGACGCCGTTGCCGGCACGGCCAATGTCAAAGCGAATGCCAGCCCAACCAATGTCCGCAAATTCCTGACCGGCACGTCGTTGCTCCTTCACTCGGTGAATGCTTGCCGGACCATACCAAAAAGGAACGAGGCGCCAAACGGCAAAGCGCGCTGAATTGTCACTGCGCCCTTGTTCGGACCATGCTCCAGAGCCGCGTCTCGAAGCACGGCCGCAGAGCGCGCAGAAATATCACCGCTCCTAGCTGTTCAGCTGCGGCGGCTTGAAATCCGGAAAGCGCGTGAGCATTGCCGTCTTGACGAACTTCAAGTGGGCGATGCTGCTCGCCAATTCCTTGAGCCGGCGCTGGCCGTTCGAGATGTCGGCCGCGAAGAGATCCTGATGATGATTGTCGAGCGGCTCCCGCTCGAGATATTCGTCGGTGCCGTTTCCGAAGGTGACGGAGGCACGGGCAAGCGCATCGTCGACACGCCGGTTGAGCCCGGCCTGCTCCCTCTCCGCCTCCTGCAAGGCGGTTTCGATCGCGGCCAAAACGGCACCGATCCGCCCGCGGTCGGTCTCCGCGTCACGCTCGGCCGAGCGGGCCTTGAAGGTTTTGTCCTCGCGGCGGGAGCCAAGAAGATTGTGTGCGCGCGCTCTCAGGAACAGCTGAAACATCCGGGCCATCCCACATACGAGATCCAGGCGGGTACCATCGGTCAGACGTAGTTAACAAATCCTGAATCCGGCGCCCGTGCGGTCTGGCTTTGTGCAATCCATGCCCGCCAAGCTCCCGCGTGCTTGGAATAGAGCTCGTGCCAGCGGACCTCGCCGTCGGCAGCGGCTCCTTTTCGCGCGCGGACCTCGGATGTAAATTGCCCTGTCTCGTTCGATGCGAGATCCAGCGCTTCGAACTCCGCCGTTTCCTCCGGAGACAGGCCGATCAGAACGCGATGCCCTTGGGCATCGACGAAGTATCTGCGCGGCGCGTTGTGCCTTTGATCAGTCATTCGCAGGGCCCTCGTTCATGATCCAAGGCCCCGGACGATCCCTCAGCCGCCGCTCAAAGCCACGAACAAACGCGATCAAAACGAGGACGCAAGTCGCGCCCAGCAAAGCAATCAAATACGCCATTCACGCCCACCTATGCGAGCCGCGAAAATACAGGCGGCTAAACTCTCACCATGAATTGCTACGTTCTAGGTTGCCTTTCCAAAGCTCTCAAGCGCCGCACCACGTTAACCTAACTGCGCATGGTTATCCGACCCCGCCGCACGGCAGGATCAGTGTGCGCTCACATGGCTGAGCGCCTACGATGGATGCTCGCTCTGCTTGGCGCCCATCGCCGCCGGCGTGTAGGGCGCATAGAGACGATATCGTGCCGATCGCCTGCGCGAGCGCCATGCCCGCACGCCGTAGCCGCAGCAAAAGCCAGCTGCAAAAATCGAAATCAGAACCAGAATTGCAAACATTTGGAATGTTCCCAATGATCGGAACGCTCCTCCCGGTACATTTCAACGTGATGTTCTGACGACTTCAAGATCATCGGCGCTGAAAGTTTTGTCAGAGGAAGATGAAGTTTGTGCAACGTGGTGCTTGAATTTTGGCCGTCGCGAGAACCACGAGCCCCGAGGATGACGAAATCTCTCATCGTTCGAGGGCGAAATCCGGCCCGCGATGTTAACCCGTGTTCACTGCGGCAGCAGCCTCGAACGAAGCGGCCGGATGCGCTGCCTTCGGGCACAGCTGCGATATGCACGAGAGGCCGAGATGTTTCTCGAACGTTTCTGGCGGCCGTCGCAGACAACAATTCTGACGAAGCATCCGTGCTTCTACGGAGCGCCAATTCACCAACTTCATCGCGGTAAGGTTGAGAGGTTAGCTTAACCCGCGTTGTTTGTTGCGAACTTTCGGCGATTGCTTATCCATCTCGCACCGGGCTCCCCCAAGCCCGGCCCCACCCAAGCAAAGCCGTCGAGCGAACATGGGTCCGCTTGGCGGCTTTGTCGTTGTGTCGACGAGAGGATCATTCCGGTTATGGCGCGCAGGCCCTGGTCGTTCAAGGAAGATCGCCGGCTCATCGAGCTGGCCAAGTCTTCAACCTCGCTGGAGCAGGCAGCGAAAGCTCTCGGGCGCTCGCCCGATGCGATCAAGCGCATGGCGTTGCGGCTTGGTCTTTCCTTGAAGTCGAAGCCGGCAAAGAAGAGCTGATCTTAGAAGTGCCGGCGCTCGCCTCGGCTTCATGTACGGCCGCTGCAGCCCAACGGGCCCCGCATCGATAGGGCCAGCCGCCCTTTCCCGGGGTCGTTCCGGTCCGCCATCGTCTTGGACGGTGAGGTGGATTGAGCGGGTTGCCGGCGGTGCCCCGCCAGCCGCCACACTTAATTCTGCGTCCTCTTCTGGGACCCCATCCCTGGGCTGGTTCCGTAGCTGGGCGTCCCCGTTCCCTTGAAGGCGCCGCCCATTGTGTCGGATCCGGAATTCGTGCCCGTGCCACTGCGCGTCGCGGAGGTGGGTTGCGTGCCCGATGGCGTGTCTTTGGTCCCCTGCGCCCAGGCCAGAGAGCTCCCGATTGTCAACGCCATCACGAGACTTAACGTCCTGATCATACTGCTCAACTTCCATGCTTGTTTCTGACCCCGAGCCGCCAGACCATTGGCCGGGCACTGCTCAGGCGGGGCCCTTCGGGCCGGTCTTTCCGTTAAACCCTATCTTAGCCCCCGCTGGCTAGGATCAATCTCCACGCCTTGCTTGAATTTCCGCCCCGCCTGTTTTCGCCTGAGCCGGATGAGAGTGCTGCGACCAGACCTCCCGTTTGTGGCACTCGTGCTTGCGAGCACGATGGCGTTCGCCTTGGCGGGTCATTTCGCCGCTGGCGCCGTCATTCGCCAGCACCAGGCCCATCAGCTCAATGAGCTCACCGAGGTGGTTCTGCGCCGATCGGAGCTTGCAGTCGATTTCGCTGCGGGCAGCCTGGACGAGCTCGCGCGGCGCAATTTCGCCAGCTGCGAGCCGGCGGCGCTGCAAGCCATCCGCCTGCATGTCTACCAGCGCTCGGCGATCAAGGACGTCCGCCTCGTCAAGCCGGACGGCTCGGTGATCTGCTCGGCCTATTCCGAGACGCTCGAATTCGACAAGGGATGGGTGGATCGCCGCGACATGCTGCCTTCGCGCGACAAGACGCTTTCCCTGTTCCGCGTGGAGCAGTTCGGCGGCGACGCCCTGGGCGTGCTCAGGGACGTCAATGGCAACTCCGCCCTGGTCGCCATTGTCGGTGTCAATGCCAGCCTGTTCGACATCATGCCGGCCGAGCTGCGCGCGCACAGCCAGGTGATCCTCGCCTTGAGCAATGGCGAGAAGCTCGGCGAATTCCAGACCGAGGCCGGCAAGTCTCTGCCGGCGCCGATCGGCTTCGAGCGAGCGTCCGCTCGGCTCCCGCTTCATGCCACGATCCGGCTCGAGCACGCGGTGCTGTCGAGCTGGAACACCGAGGCCTATTGGCCAACGCTTGCAGTGGCGCTCGGACTTGGCGCGATCTTCGGCATCCTGCTGGCACGCAACCGCCGCATGGAAGGGCCTGTCGCCGATCTCGACCGGGCGCTGACAGCCGGCGAATTCAAGCCATATTACCAACCGATCTTCGACCTCCGGACAGGTCGGATCAAGGGCTGCGAGATTCTGGCGCGCTGGCTGCGCCGCGACGGCTCGGTGGTCCCGCCGATGAATTTCATACCGCTCGCCGAATCCAGCGGACGCATCCAGGCGATGACCTGGCAGATCCTGGGATCGGCGCTCACCGAGCTCAGGCCATTGCTCAGGGCCGACAAGAATTTCAAGCTGTCGCTGAACGTCGTCCCCAAGCACCTCCTGAGCGCCGGCTTCGTCGAAACACTGCGGCGCACGGTTCTGACGGCACGCGTCTCCGCGCGCCAGATCGTGGTCGAGATCACCGAGCGCGACGAATTGGATGATTTCGCCCGCGCCGCTTCGGTCGTGGCCGAGCTGCGGGACCGCGGCTTCCGCGTCGCCATCGACGACGTCGGCGTCGGCCATAGCGGACTGTCGCGGCTGAAGGGCCTCGGCGCCGATACGATCAAGATCGACAAGTTCTTCGTGGACACGATCACGGTGGACGCATCGACGACCACGATCGTGGAGATGCTGGT
Source organism: Bradyrhizobium sp. JHI2711 (assembly GCF_056156565.1). Classification (NCBI taxonomy): domain Bacteria; kingdom Pseudomonadati; phylum Pseudomonadota; class Alphaproteobacteria; order Hyphomicrobiales; family Nitrobacteraceae; genus Bradyrhizobium; species Bradyrhizobium sp. JHI2711. The sequence goes on along the minus strand of NZ_JBPZPT010000002.1, from coordinate 2,038,222 downwards.
GGCGCTCGCGAAAGACCTCAATATGAGCGTGGTCGCCGAAGGCATCGAGACCGAGGAGCAGCTCCGCGCATTGCTCGCCTCCGGCGTCGAGGAAGGCCAAGGCTATCTGGTTGCGCCGCCCCTGCCCGCCGCCAAATTCAATGAGCTCATCAAATCGCGTCGGGCTGCGCAGCCGGGCGCGGCGACATCCGGTGCTAAGGCTTTGGTGGCCTGACTGGCCGGCCCCCAGAGGCTTTAACGATACTTTCTAACGATGTTTTCGGCTTTCGAACCGGAGCGGCGACCAACCTTGTATGTTGACGCCATGCGCAGGAACCACCTCATAGCAGCCGCAAGCATCTGTCTGGCGCTGATCGCCTATGCCACGCTGGCGAAGCTGTCGGGCCGGCCTGCGCTCATGGGTCACCACGAGGCCTATTGGATCGTCGTGATCGAGCGCTTCAGCGCCTATGGCCTGCTCGGCTTCCTGCTGTCGTTCCTGCTGCCGGGACGGTTTAGTCTGGCTTGCTCGCTCGTCATCGCAGTCGCCATGGGGTTGGAGCTGATGCAAGCGTTCATACCCGATCGCGATCCAGGCTTTCTCGACGTGCTGCAGAAGGCGGCGGGCGGCACCGTGGGCGTCATGCTCGCCCAGATGATCCTGGCGTTCCTGCCCAGACCACCTGCCTGAAACGGCGAGCATGGCCTCGGCGGAGCGACCGGGCGACCCGGTCCTTACTTCATCATCTGACCGCGCAACTCACCGCCTGGGTTGGCGGCCGTGTGAATGTTCGCGTACCATTTTCCGCCCAACAGATCCGCCGCCTGCGCCTCGGTGAGGGTGGCACTGCCTTCGATCGGGCTTTGCGCCGTCTTGAACGGCAATGCGATGCCGGCATTCTTCCCGGCCTCGCCGGGGCCGTGAAAATGCGCGCCTATCGCCGGTCCCGTCAGCCCGGTAAAGGTGACGAGGTAGGTCAGGACCTTCGTTTCGGTGTCGTAGCTCGCCTCCGCCTTGCCCGAACCGGTCGAGCTGTTCGGCGGCACTTCATTGCTTCCCTTGAGCTCCGCTCGCAGCTTCACGACCTCCGCACCTGCCGTTCCGCTCGTCGCGCTGACGCCTCCGACCACCGCCAATGCCCCCAACAGTGCCACGGACCGTCGACACACGGCTTTGCTCATGCACTTCCTCCTGCGGATTTCGTTGGTCCCCGCGATGAAAACACCGAGGACTGCCGGACATTCCACCGCAGAGCTTATGCTGATTCGGGACAACGCTCGCAGGAATTAGCCTTCGCAAGCGAAACACGCGCCGCTCAAGCCGCCCCGCGCCTCGTGTGACGCTCGGAGGGAACCAGGAGCTCGGCCATCTTCCGGTGGGTGTCGTGCAGCGCTTCAATGGCGCAGTCGAGATCGAAATCCGCCTCGCGGACGGATGCAAAGAACTTGGCCGTCAGCGCCAGATCGAGCTTGACGCGCGTGGCACCGTCGCGACTCCTGCGACGATCGAGCGACAAATGGATGGCGCGGTCCCTCGCCTCCACAGCATCGCAGCCGCAAAGCGCGCCGAGTTCGTCATATGTCATCCAGATTTGAGGCATGTTCTTCCACCACGCTTGATCTATCGCAGACTAGATAGCTCTCGCTTCTGAAGGCGGAGTTGCTGCAGCGCGAATTCGAGCCAACAACGTCAACGCAATGCTAAGCGCGGCGCAGACGCGAGCCGGGTGGACCGGCGCAGCTTGTTGCCGATCCACTGTCACTTGGGCGCGCCCGTCGTGAACGGATGCCGCGGCCGTGAACGGCTGTCGAGCCTCTTGGGCAGCTTGTCGGCCTTGAGCTTCACGACCGCGCCCCGGGGGTCAGGAGCCGGCGCCTCTTCCTGGCTGTAGATCAGCGTCGCTTCGAATCTCACGTCGGGCGCTTGCCGGGCCGTTCCCGAACAGGTCGCCATCGCCCCGCTATAAACGCCGGAGAGCTCGACCTCGACCTCGTCCAGCCCGAACACGCTCGGCGGCCCGTCGGCATGTCGCCGTGTGGTCAGGACGGCCGTGAAATGCCGGTCGTTGTCGAACTGATAGGAGCCGCCATAATTGAAGAAGCTGTCGCTGCCCGAGATCCGTCCCTGGGCCAGATGCACGATGCCGGTGCCTTGCGCGTGCGCTGTTCTGAACCACGCCGCGTATTTGCCCTCTTTCAGCATGGAAACATCCACCCGTAATTTCCACGTGTATTTGCAACGAAGCTTGAGGCGCGACAATGACCGACACGGCGAGCATTCCGCCACGGTTAACGCCCTGCAAAATCAATCCGTTAAATTTCTGCGGCCGCACGCGGCGGCGGCGACGTCAAAACAATTCGATGCCGTCGTCAGCCGTTTCCACGACTTCGACGCGACGCGACGGCCGTACAAGGAGCCAATGCCGCTCGAGCTCGCGCGCGGCTACCTGGTCGAGAACGCCGGGCGACAGTTCGATCCTGGCTGCGTCGAGGCTTTCCTGTTGCGCTCGGACGAGGTGGTCGAGATCGCCGGCGGTCAGCGGACAAGTCCCTTGCCGGTCGCCGCGGCCCCTCCCGCTCCCGATATAGAGCGTGCAGCAGCGAGCTCGTCAGACGCGCGCCATCCCGCCGAGGCCGTCCCGACCGCCTGACCCGATCGATCCGCCAACATCTTGCCGCGGCACCATTTTTCTCCGGTCGCCGGTTTGAACCTGTTCCTGCTAAAGTGGCACCAAGACCTGAGAGTGATTCTGGTCACACTTGCCCCGGCGCCCTGCTGCTAGGCATCGAACCAGGACGGGCACCAGAGCATCGTCGAATTGGATGAGAATTCCCATGAAAAGCCTGATCGGCGCCTGTGTCGGCGCATTCTGCCTTGCGGCCCCCGCTTGGGCGGAGACTCCCGCCGCGATCGTCGAGGACGTCCAGGGCAAGGTCGACGGCATCGCGTTCATGGATTACGTGGCGCCAGGCAAGATCATCAAGCTCGGGCCCAAGGCCAGCATCACGCTCAGCTACCTGAAATCCTGCCAGCGCGAGACCATCAGCGAAGGTGTCGTCCTGGTCGGCGCCGAGCAGAGCACCGTGCAGCTGGGCGAGGTCAAGCGGGAAAAGGTGCCCTGCGATACCAATGCGGCAAAACTGTCCGAGCGCGAGGCGAACCAGAGCGCCGCAACGACCTTCCGCACCGTGCGCTCGGACGCCAAGGGCGGACCGGCCAAGCTGCCGACGCTCTACGGCGTCTCGCCACTGGTGCAGGCCAAAGCCGGCGGCACGCTGGTGATCGAACGCACCGACGGCAAGGAGCCCACGATCAGCGTGCCGCTCAAGCGCGACGCCATGACCGGCGGCGGCAAGTTCTATGATTTTGCCAAGGCCGGAAAGACACTGACCCCGGGCGGCAGCTACCTCGCCATTCTCGGTGCCAAACGCTACACCTTCCAGATCGACGCCAGCGCCACCTCCTCGCCGACCCCGATCATCGGCCGCCTGCTGCGGCTCGAATAGACGGACCTGGCGACGGGGCGATGCGGCGGATCGGGGGACGGGACATCGTTGCGGCAATCCTGATCGCGCTCCTTGCGGGCGCGATCTTCACGTCCCCGCCGCTGCAGACACTGCAAGGCCTCTCGCTCGACATCCTCACCGCACTGCGTGGGAAAGTTGTCGGCGAGCGCCGCGATCCCGCGACGTCGCCGGTCGTCGTCGTGGCGATCGACGGCGAAACCTACGAGACCCCGCCCTTCAAGGGATCGCCGACGCAGACCTGGACGCGCGAGATCGGCCGGGTGCTCGGCAGTATCAGCGACGGCGGCGCCAAGGTGATCGGCTTCGACGTCATCTTCAAGAACTCGATCGAGCAATCCGAGATTCCCTTTGGCGACGCGCCGCTCGGCGCCCGGATGCGCGGATTTGACCGGGACTATCTGATCGCGCTGCGGCAGATCTCCGACAACGGCAAGCTCGTGCTCGGCGAGATCCTGAGCAACGACCATCCGGAAATGCCCTACCGTGCGCAGCGGCTGGCGGTGCGAAACAACGTCCGCGCGCTCAATGTCCACACCGACGCCGACGATGTCATCCGGCGGATGCCGCTCAGCTTCTCGATCGAGGGCAAGCCGGTGCCCACAATGGCGGCCGAGCTCGCCGCCCGCGCGCTCGGCGCGAAGGTCGAGATGGCGCCATCCGGCGCGGCTGGGCTGTCCGGCTACGCAATCCCGAGCACTGTACCGAACACGCTGACGCTCAACTTCCGCGACCTCAGCCGCGACGTTCCGACCTTCTCCTTTGCCGATCTGCGCGCCTGCGTCGAAAAAGACGACCGCGATTTCTTCCGGCGCGCCTTCGAGGGCAAGGTCGTGCTGCTCGGGACCGTCCTCAACTTCGAGGACCGCAAGCTCACCTCGATGCGCCTGTCCGGCGGCTATGACGGAACGCCGTCGGCGCGATGTGCCCTGCCCGCGGCAGCCGGCACCGCGCAAAAGCCCCGCAGCGACGTCGCCGGTGTGTTCGTGCACGCCGCTGCGGTCCGAAACCTGATCGAGCGCGATGCCGTGACCGAGCTCGGCTTTCCCTCGCGCACCCTTCTCACGATCGCGTTCGCGGCCGTCATCGCCTGCGCGGCCGGCGTGTTTGCGCCGAGTGGCGCCCTGATCGCCTGGCTCGGTCTCACCATCGCCTACGCGGTCGCTGCCGTCGGCGCATTCGTCCATGCCTTGGCGCTGCCGCTGACCGAGCCGGCGCTCGCCAGCCTTGCCGCGCTCGCGATCATGATCGGCTATCGCTTCGTGCTGGCCGACCGCGACGAGCGCTTCCTGCGCAAGAGCTTTGCCTTTTACCTCGCGCCCGAGGTGATCGAGACCATGGTGGCCTCCGGCAAGATGCCGGCGCTCGGCGGCGAGATGCGCAACGTCACCATGTTCTTCTCCGACCTAAGCGGATTCTCGTCGATCGCCGAGACGATGACGCCGGTCGAGCTGGTGACGCTGATGAACGAATATCTGTCCGCCATGACCGACATCATCGAAGGTCATGGCGGTTACGTCGACAAATATATCGGCGATTCCATCGTCGCCATGTTCGGCGCCCCGGCCGACGATCCCGCCCACGCGCGCAATGCGGTGCGTGCTGCGCTGAAGTGCCACGAGACGCTGGCCGAGCTCAATCAAGGCCATCCCGCCTTCGCCGGTCACGGCCTGTCGCACCGTATCGGGCTCAACAGCGGCGAAGCCGTGGTCGGCAACATCGGCTCGCGCCGCCGCTTCAACTACACCGTGATGAGCGACACCGTGAACGTCGCCTCGCGGCTCGAAGGCGCCAACAAATATTACGGCACTGCGATCATGGCCTCGGAAACCACGATGGCGCAGACCGGCGATAGCTTCGCCTGGCGCGAGCTCGATGCGATCAGGGTGCAGGGCCGCGGCGAGGCGATCAGGGTGTTCGAGCCGCTGGCGGAAACCGGCGCGGAAAGCGCCGAGCAGGCCAAGGTCGCCGCAGCCTATGCGGAAGGGCTGGCGTGCTGGCGGGCACGGGAGTTTGCCAAGGCGGCCGACGCGTTCGGGGGCGTCGCGAAGATCGATCCTGCGTCAGCCCGGTTCGCCAAGCGTGCGAACGTGCTGACGCAGACTCCGCCGCCGCCGGACTGGACACCGGTCAATACGCTGGAAGGAAAGTAGCGGCTTTTTACCCTCCCCTGGAGGGTAAGAGTGATGATCGCCTAGAACGGCAGCCCCGTATAGTTCTCCGCGAGCAGCCGCTGCGCCGTCTCGGACGAGAGCAGGTAGTCGAGCTCCGTCTGCTGCAGACGATCCTCATATTCGATCCGGTCGGGGAAGCGGTGCAGCATCATCGTCATCCACCAGGAGAAGCGTTGTGCCTTCCAGATTCGCGCGAGCGCCTTGGCGGAATAGCCCTTGAGACCGGCATCGTCGCCGCTCTGATAATGCGCGAGCAGCGCGTGATAGAGATAGTAGATGTCGGACGCCGCGCTGTTCAATCCGCGCGCGCCGGTCGGCGGCACGATGTGCGCGGCATCGCCGGCGAGGAACAGGCGGCCATAGCTCATCGGCTCGGCGACGAAGCTGCGCAAGGGCGCGATGCTCTTCTCGATCGACGGACCCGTGATCAGACGGCCGGCGACCTCGTCCGGCAGGCGGCGCTTCAGCTCGGCCCAGAACGCGTCGTCGCTCCAATCCTCCACCTTGTCGGTCAAAGGCACCTGGATGTAGTAGCGGCTCAGCACCTGCGAGCGCAGCGAGCACAGCGCAAAGCCGCGCTCGTGCTTCACGTAGATCAGCTCGGGCGATACCGGTTTCGTGCGCGACAGCACGCCGAGCCAGCCGAACGGATAGACCTTCTCATATTCGCGCAGCACGTCCTTCGGGATCGACTTGCGGCTGACGCCATGGAAGCCGTCGGCGCCGACGATGTAGTCGCAATCGACGCGGAGCGTCTGCCCGTTCGAGCGATACGTCACATAGGGCCGGTCCGACGTCAGATCGTGCGGCGTGACGTCCTCGGCATTGTGCACGACCTTGCCGCCGACCCGGTCGCGTGCCTCGTAGAGGTCGCGCGTCAGCTCGGTCTGGCCGTAGACCAGGACCGAATTGCCGCCGGAATGCTTGTGCAGGTCGATGTGGGAGAGCACGCCGTCATGGGCGATCTCGAACCCGTTGTGGATCTCGCCCTCGCGGTCCATCCGCTCGCCGCATTGCGCCTCGCGCATCAGCTTCGCAAAGCCGTGCTCGAGCACGCCGGCGCGGATCCGGGCCAGCACGTGGTCGCGGCTGTATTTCTCCAGCACGATGGTGTCGATGCCCTTGAGGTGCAGGAGCTGGGACAGCAACAACCCGGACGGCCCGCCGCCGATGATACAGACCTGAACTTTCATTTTTGCGTCCTCCCGTCGGCATTTTTTTGCATACGTTAAGGCGCAAGCCGATGGAGGGTTTCGCCTTTGTCTTGTACTATTCGAACATGAGAAGCGCGGCCCCCGCCCCGGCCATCCGGGTCTACAATCTGTTCGGCGAGTCCGGCGATCTGCCCGATGTCGTGCATTGCGAGACGATCGCCTCGCGTTCGGTGCTGCACGACTGGACGCTGGCCGTGCACCGCCATGCCCGGCTGCACCAGGTGCTGCTGATCGAGCGCGGCGGCGGCGAGGCGACGCTCGACGGGCGCGTGGTGCCGCTGAGGCCGATGCAGATCGTCAACGTGCCGGTCGGCCACGTCCACGGCTTCCGCTTCGTGCCCGATACGCAAGGGTGGGTTTTGACCATCGCCGCGGAGATCCTCGACGAAGCGCTGCTCGCCGCCGAGGGCCTGCGCGGTGCGCTGTCGCGGTCGGCCGTGGTGCGCGGCACGCCGCAGATCCGCGCCACGATGAAGCAGATTTTCGCCGAGCACGCCGCGCGCGACTTCGGCCGTGCGCATGTGCTCCGCGCCTTGTCGTCGGCCATGATCGGGCTCGTGGCCCGCGCGCTCACGGGCGAGAGCGGCGGCAACGGCACCGCGGAAAGCGGGTTGTTCCGCCGCTTCGAGGCGCTGCTGGAGCAGCATCATCTGGAGCGCTGGAGCGTCGCCGACTATGCCGAGGCGCTGTCGGTGACACCGACGCATCTCAACCGGATCACGCGGGCGGCGACCGGCGACACCGCCTCGCATCTGATCCTCAACCGCCTGATCCGGGAGGCGCGGCGCAACCTCGTCTACACCAACCTGCCGGTCTCGACCATCGCCTACGCCCTCGGCTTCGAGGACCCCGCCTATTTCAGCCGGGTCTACGCCGCCGCCACGGGGGTCTCACCGCGCGCCTTTCGCGCCCGGCTCCATGGCGGCGAAGGCTGAACCACCGGACAAAGGATCAGGGCACGTCTGATCGACGCGCCCCGGATCCGCGATGTCTCTCGTTGCCACTTACCTTCGTATATAGCGCCCCATCCTTTGGATAGAGGCGCTTTACCTCCGTACAATTGAGCGGGGCACGCCCTCGCCCTAGCGTGACGGCATTCGGCGCCCTGGCGCTGGTGGCATGGAACCTCCCTAACCTCGGCGCAAGGCGGCCAACCCTGTCCGGTCGTCTGCGCCGCCTTTTCAGCAAAGCCATCGGCGCCTTCAGTTATTCCCGCCGATACGCCGCGCCATTTCGGCTGGACGGTCGGCTTTCGTGCCGAACCCGGGGAGTTGTGCATAATGTCTTCGCTTGGGAAGAGCGCGCTCTTTATCGACGGCTCCAATTTCCATGCCACCGCCAAGGCGCTCGGCTTCGAGATCGACTACAGACGCCTGCTCAGTGAATTTCAAAGCCGAGCTACGCTGTTACGGGCCTTCTACTACACGACCATTATCGAGGATCAGGAATATTCATCGATCCGCCCCTTGATCGATTGGCTCGACTACAACGGCTTCACCGTCGTCACCAAACTCGCCAAGGAGTTCGTCGACCCCGCTACCGGCCGCCGCAAGGTGAAGGGCAGCATGGATGTGGACCTCGCCGTAAGCGCGATGGAGCTTGCCCAGCACGTCGATCAGATCGTGTTGTGCTCGGGCGATAGGGATTTCCGTTCGCTGGTCGAAGCCTTGCAACGCCGTGGCGTCCGCGTGACCGTCGTCTCCACACTCTCCACTCAGCCGCCCATGATCGCCGACGACCTGCGCCGGCAGGCGGACATGTTCATCGATCTGGTGGAGTTGAAACCAAAAGTTGGGCGCGATCCACCCGATCGGCCGATATCGCGCGAAATGCGGCAGCCACCGCAATTCCTCGCGCGCGGAACGATCAGGCGCGACGACCGGGTGGAATGATCGAAGGACGGCGGCCCGACACCTCACACGTCGAAGAACACCGTCTCCTCCGGCCCCTGCAGATTGATCGTGAAGGAATACACGACCTTGCCGGCGCGCTCGCTGCGGGTTGCGATCAATGTCTTGCGGCGCACCGGCTGCTCGATCAGGTTGAGCACGGGATCGGCGGCGTTGGCCGCCTCTTCGTCCGAGAAATAGAGCCGCGTGTTGAGGCCGATATTGATGCCGCGCGCGACGATCCAGACGTTGACGTGCGGCGCGCATTTGCGCCCCGTCCTGTCGGTGATCGCACCCGGCTTGATGGTCTCGAAAGTGACGAGGCCGCTGTCGAAGTCGGAGCCGGCGCGGCCCCAGCCGCGAAACTCGTCATCCGGCGCGCCGGCGGAGCGATCGGCGGGGTGGTTGTAGCGGCCGGCCGCATTCGCCTGCCAGATCTCCAGCAGCACGTCGCGCAGCGGCGTGCCGATGCCGTCGAGCACCTTGCCCTCCAGCGTGATGCGCTCGCCTTTGGTGTTCGGGCTCACCAGCACGTTGGAGAAGTTCTTCTCGAAGATGTCGAAGCCGGCCATGGCCGGGATCAGGCCGATATGGACGTAGGGCCCGGCGGTCTGCGAGGCGGTTTCCTTGAGATAATTGAGCGGCTGCGGCATGGGCTCTAATTCCCCGCGGTACGGTTTTCGAAATAGGTGGAGCGCTGGCCGCGCAGCACGATGTCGAAGCGGTAAGCGAGCGAGTCGAACGGCGTCGAGGCGTTGAGGTCGAGCGGCGCCACGAGGCGGTCGAGCGCGTCCTTGTCCGGGATCGTCGTCAGGATCGGGCAGACCGGGATCAGCGGATCGCCTTCGAAATACATCTGCGTGATCAGCCGCTGCGCAAAGCCCGAGCCGAACACCGAGAAGTGGATGTGGGCGGGGCGCCAGCTGTTGACGTAGTTGCGCCAGGGATAGGGGCCCGGCTTCACGGTGCGGAAGTAATAGTAGCCGGTGTCGTCGGTGAGCGCGCGGCCGCAGCCGCCGAAATTCGGATCGATCGGCGCCAGATAGGTGTCCTTCTTGTGCCGGTAGCGGCCGCCGGCATTGGCCTGCCAGAACTCGACCAGCGTGTTCGGAACGCCCCGGCCGGTCTCGTCCAGCACGCGGCCGTGGACGATGATGCGCTCGCCGACGGGATCGCCGTCCTTGGCGTAGTTGCGGATCAAATCATTGTCGAGCGGGCCGAGATCGTTGTGGCCGAACACCGGCCCCGTGATATCCGAGATCGAGTTCTCCAAGGACAGCAGCGACTGGCGCGGCGAGCGCAGCACCGAGGACTTGTAGCCTGGCGCATGCGCCGGCGGATGGATCGCGCGGTCGCGCTGGAAGAAGCCGCCGTCGCCGAGCGGCGGCGTCAAGGGCTCGGGACGATTGAGGCGGGGATCCCGCAAGGCTGGCGCCTGGGCATTCATCGGCGTTGTCTCTCCCTGGGAGCCGGAATCGGGCCGGCTTATCGGGAGAGCATGAGCCAGCCTATTCTCAAAATAAATAGATGAATTATAATGAATTGCATGAAGGAAATCGATCATTTGGCGCTCGACGGCCATGCCCTCGAGCTGTTCCTGGCGGTGCTGGAGGAAGGCTCGGTGACGGCGGCAGCGACGCGGCTCGGCCTCACCCAGTCTGCCGTCAGCCACGGGTTGAACAAGCTGCGGCGGATCGCCGGCGATCCGCTGTTCGCCAAGTCCGGCCGTGGCATCGTTGCGACGGCCCATGCGCAGGCACTGGCCGGCAAGGCACGCGCGCTGATCGACGAGATGCGCAGCTTCGCCGGCGGCGTCAGCTTTGAGCCGCCCCGCGCACAGCTGTCGCTGACGATCGCCGCCAACGACTTCCAGCGCGACCTGCTGTTGCCGCGGTTCTTCGATCACGTCGCCGCACAAGTGAAGAGCCTGAACCTGCGCGTGATCCCCTCGCAATCGCCCTCGCCCGCGATGCTGCGCGAAAACCGCTGCGACCTCCTGATCACGCCGCTGCCGCCGTCGGGCGTCGACATCGTGCAGAAGCGGCTGCTGAGGGATCACTACGTCTGCTACTACGATCCCAAAGCGCGCGCAGCGCCGGCCAGCCGCAGCGCTTATCTCGCGGCGCGTCACATCACCGTGGTCTATACCGACAATGAGCGGCTCGACTTCGACCGCCGGCTGGCAGCGAACGGGCTCCACCGCGACATCGCGATCTCCGTGCCGAGCTTCTCCGGCGTGCCGTCGTTCCTGCGCGGCTCACAGATGCTGGCGAGCATGCCGAGCCTGCTCGCGTCCGGCGTAATGCGTGGCTTTACGCAAACACCGATCCCGCTGGCGTCGCGCACGAAGACCCTGGCCGAGCTGCCGATGTTCATGGTCTGGCACCAGCGCTACCAGAAGGACCCGGCCCACCGCTGGGTCAGGAGCCAACTCGAGGCCGTCGCGGCGACGGCCGCCACGTTCTGACCTGCCGTTCTCATGTCCTGATATCAGGCGCCGCGCTCCGCAAGACTGCCTTTCCCAAACCCACTAGTTGCGCAGGGGGAGCCGCGCTAAAATCCCCCCATGACAGTGACTGACATTGCGAACCGGACCTACAATCACAGCTGGCGGCTGGATCCCATTATCCGCAGCCTGCTCGATACCGACTTCTACAAACTATTGATGTTGCAGATGATTCGGGAGGATTACCCGAGTCAGAATGTGACCTTCTCGGTCATCAACCGCTCGCGCCATGTGCGCCTTGCGGAGATCATCGACGAGGGCGAGCTGCGCGCCCAGCTCGACCATGCCCGCACCATCCGCTTCACCAAGAAGGAGCTGATCTGGCTGGCCGGCAACACCTTCTACGGCAAGACCCATATGTTCTCGGCGGATTTCATCCGCTGGCTGGCGGAATTCCGCCTTCCCGAATACGAGCTGCGCAAGGTCGAGGGCCAGTACGAGCTGCATTTTCACGGGCCCTGGACCCACACCACGATGTGGGAGATTCCGGCGCTTGCGATCCTCAACGAGCTGCGTTCGCGTGCGGCCATGAAGGGCCGCGGCCGCTTCGAGCTCGACGTGCTCTACGCCCGCGCCAAGGCCAAGTTGTGGACCAAGGTCGAACGGCTGCGCCAGCTCGAGAACCTGCGGCTCTCCGACTTCGGCACGCGTCGCCGCCACGGCTTCCTCTGGCAGCGCTGGTGCGTCGAGGCGGTGAAGGAAGGCCTCGGCCCCTCCTTCATCGGCACCTCCAACGTGCTTCTCGCGATGGACAACGATCTCGAAGCCATCGGCACCAACGCGCACGAGCTGCCGATGGTGGCCGCCGCGCTCGCCAGGGACGACGAGGAATTGCGCTGGGCGCCCTACCGCATTCTCGACCAGTGGCGTCAGACTTACGGCGGCAACCTCCTGATCGCGCTGCCCGACGCCTTCGGTACCAGGACCTTCCTCCGCGATGCACCGGAATGGGTCGCCGATTGGACCGGCTTCCGCCCCGACAGCGCGCCGCCGATCCAGGCTGGGGAGGAGATCATCGCCTGGTGGCAGAAGCAGGGTCGCAACCCCAAGGACAAGCTGCTCGTCTTCTCCGACGCGATGGACGTCGGCTCGATCGAGGACACCTATCGCCACTTCGCAGGGCGCGTGCGGCTCTCCTTTGGCTGGGGCACCAACCTCACCAACGATTTCGTCGGCTGCACGCCGGACGGCTCGATCAGCCTCGATCCGATCTCGCTGGTCTGCAAGGTCTCATCAGTCGACGGCCGTCCGGCCGTCAAGCTCTCCGACAATCCGGAGAAGGCGACCGGCCTGCCCTCGGAAATCGAGCGTTATCTGCGCGTGTTCGGCGACGCCGGTCGCGTACGCAAGCCGGTGCTGGTGTAGGACACACGTCCACGGAGAGCGTGTAGCGCCCGTCCGCCGCTACGTCGTCATTGCGAAGAGCTCTTGCGACGAAGCAATCCAGAATGATGCCGCGGAGGCAGGCTGGATTGCTTCGCTGCGCTCGCAATGACAAGGCATTGGTTCGCGATATCACATCAGCTCCGATTTCGCGGCATTTGAAACGATCTGCGCGCATCCACGTCACATTACCTTCACCCTCCGTCACAATCCCTCGCACTTTTCAGGTCCAGTTAAGCAACCATCTCGTCTACTTTGCGTTGCAGGCGCAACGCCCCTGCCGGGCGCGTCGATCGACTTGGGGACTGGTGTGTTTCGCAGAACAGCGGCGTCGGCGGAGGGCGGCAACCTCCTTCACGTCATCAAGCTCGTCTCGCCTTTCGTGATGGTCGTCGTGCTGCAGGCGGCGATCGCCGGATTCAGTCTCGAGGTGATGTCGTCGGTCCGCGCCTATGTCGCCGGCGAAGCACTCTGGTCGCGCTCGCAGAAGAACGCGGTCTACTTCCTCAATCTCTATCTGCATTCGGGCGAACCGAGCCAGTTCGCGCAATATCAGGCTTCACTCGCCGTCCCCATCGGCGATGAGTTCGCGCGCTGGGCGCTGGAACGCGATCCGGTCGACGTCGAGGCCGCCCGCGTCGGCTTTCTCCAAGGCGGCAACCATCCCGATGACGTCCCGGGACTGATCTGGCTGTTTCGCTATTTCAATCGCGTCAGCTTCCTCCAGGACGCGATCAGGGAATGGACCGCCACCGATCCCATGCTGCTGGAGCTCAGCGTGTTCGGCGAGGTCATCCGATCCGAGCTGAAGAAAGGTCCCATTCAGGACGACGACCGCCTGCAATTCCTGTCGTCGCGGCTATCGGAGCTCAATGCCCAGTTCACGGTGCACGCCAAGCAATTCTCCACCGTCCTCGGCGAAGGATCCCGGGCGATCAAGCTGACGCTGACGGGCATCAACATCATCACGGCTGCGGCGCTGATCCTGCTCCTGATCTGGCATACGCGGCGCCTGGTGCGGCAACGGCAGACCTTCGAAGACGCCTTGCATGCCGAGAAGGAGCGCCTGGCCTGGCAGGCATCGCATGATTGGTTGACCGGCCTCTCCAACCGCCGCGCCTTCGAGGCGCGCCTGCAAGCCGAGCTGGACAATGCCGCAGCGGGTGCGCTCGCCCTCATCCTGCTCGACCTCGACCAGTTCAAGAGCGTCAACGACAGTTGCGGCCACCTCGCCGGCGACCGCCTGCTCTGCCAGGTCTCGCGCCTGCTGCAGCAGGACCGGCATGCGCATGATCTGGTGGCCCGGCTCGGCGGCGACGAATTCGGCCTGATCCTGCCGCGATGCTCGCCCTTCGATGCCGTCGACATCGCCGAGCGTCTGCGCCGGTCGCTGGAGCTGTTCAATTTCGCCTGGGACGACCGTTGCTTTGCCGTGACCGCCAGCATCGGCGTCGCCTGCATCGCCGACGGCAACATCACGCTCGAGGATGCGATGCGACGCGCGGATGCGGCCTGCTACCGCGCCAAGGAAAAGGGCCGCAACCGCGTTCAGGTCGAGAACGGGCGATCGGACGTTGTCGTCGTTGCGCCACGCCCGCGCGAAGCGGTCGCTGCACGAGGGTAATGGCATCGTCACCGCAGGGGCGGAATTCCAAGTCCTGCGAGATGGGTGTCGACGAATTGTTCGATCTGCTGGCGCAGCATCTGCGACGGCACGGCCACCATGCGCTCCTCGAGGCCGAGCGAGATGATGCCATGCACGGCGGAAAACAGCGTGCGCGACAGCAGCGCAATCTTCACGTCGTCCGCATCCGGCAATAGCCGCACCAGGGGCGGATGCATCAGCGCGAACGCATCCATCACCATCTGGAGGATGTCGTCCGGATAGGGGCGATCGTCCTCCATCCGATGCTCGAACAGGGAACGCAGCAAATTGGCGTGTGCGGCGAAGAAGTCGAGATAAGTCTCGGCGAGCCCATAAAGCTGGCGGACCGGATCCTCGGCGGGAACAGCACGGAGCCGGGCCGTGAGCGCCTGAACCGTTTCCCGGTTCACCGTCAGAATGACCCCGTCGAAGTCGCCAAACTCGTTATAGACGCTGCCGACCGAGCAGCCGGCCGCCTCGGCAACATCCCGAACCTTCAATGATCTCAGCCCCTTAGCTGAGATGATGCCGCGGGCAATTTCGACGATCTGGAGCCGGCGCCGAAATTTTTTCTGGTCGCGCAGCGATTCTTCTTGAACATTGTTCATTTTCAAGCTACTCATGTGAACATTGTTCAATCTAACCCGGAGACCTGGAAAATGCAAACCCTTGCTGTCGATATCGCCACCACCTTCGTCGATGACGCCGCCGCCCTCGTCGCCGGCTTTGGCCGGGCCCTGCTGCGGCTGGCCATGGCCCCGGTCAATCGCATCGCCAACGCCTGCGACGTTGCCGGTGTGCTCGCCGAACGCCGGGCGACTCTTCGGATGTGGCGGGCGAGCCGTGCCCGTGCCCGTCACGAGGGCCGCCGGTTCAGCCTGCTCGGCCGCTTCTCGCCGTTTCGCCACCTCGCCCATCTCACCTGAGGCGCGCACGCGGGTCGGCTCGAATGCAAGCGCCGGCTGCAAGGATGGACTTAACCATGTCCGGACGGGCGTGGCCGATCCGGCGGATTTCGACGATGCGGTTCAGTCTTTCCTTCATCGCCCGGCGCCATATCCGGGCGAGCGAGGCCGCTCCGCCCGGCCTCGACCGGATATTTGCGAACCTAACGATGCCGATTGGAGACCAACAGGATCGGAGGAACCGAGGGGACAGAGCAGGCCAGCAACTTCGTTGCCGCGCAATCGTTCGCCCTATGCTTCCGGTCGTGACGTTTCACAGACAACGTAACAACCTCAGTCTGCCTTGCCAAAACAGGACCAGTCATGATCAGGGAATTGATGTCGTCACGCCGCTTTGCGCCGCTGTTCTGGGCGCAATTCTTCTCGGCGCTCAATGACAACGTGCTCAAGAATGCGCTCGTCATCATCCTGCTCTACAGCGCGGCAACGAGCCACGGCGATGCGCTGGTGACGGTGGCAGGCGCCGTCTTCATCTTCCCCTACTTCATCCTGTCCGGGCTCGGCGGCCAGCTCGCCGACAAATACGTCAAATCCGTCGTCGCAAGGCGGCTCAAATTCGTCGAGATCTTTGCAGCCTGCTTCGCCGCTGCCGGCTTCTTCCTGCATTCGGTGCCGCTCTTGTTCGCAGCGCTCGCACTGTTCGGTACCATCGCCGCGCTGTTCGGCCCGGTGAAATACGCGATGCTGCCGGACCAGCTCGAGCTCGGCGAACTCGCGACCGGCAACGCGCTGGTCGAAGGCGCGACCTTCATGGCGATCCTGCTCGGTACCGTCGCGGGCGGCCAGTTCGTCGCCGGCTCCGCGCATATGGGCTGGGTCGCATCCGCCGTGGTCGTGCTGGCCGTGTTGTCCTGGGCGTTCGCGTCCCGCATTCCGCAGACGACGCCCTCCGCGCCTGAGCTGCCCGTCGACGCCAATCCCTGGACGTCGACGGTGAGCCTGCTCAGGACGCTTCGTGCCGACCATCGCCTCTGGGACGGCACCGTGATCGTCTCCTGGTTCTGGCTGGTCGGCGCCATCGTGCTGTCGCTGCTGCCGGCGCTGATCAAGGAAGTCGTCGGCGGCACCGAGGGCGTCGTGACGCTGTGCCTTGCCATCTTCGCGATCGGCATCGCCATCGGCTCGCTGTTTGCCGCCAGCCTCAGCCACGTTCGCCCGAACCTCGCGCTGGTGCCGATCGGCGCCATCATCATGGGCTTTGCCGGCCTCGATCTCGCCTGGGCCATCGGCGTCACCGCAAAGGGGCACGAGATCACTGCGCTCGGCTTCGCGACTTCGTTCGGTGGCCTGCGCATGCTGGCCGACTTCGTCGCCTTCGCCTTCGGCGGCGGCCTGTTCGTCGTTCCGTCCTTTGCCGCGGTCCAGGCCTGGTCGCAACCTTCCGAGCGCGCCCGCATCATCGCCGCCGGCAACGTGCTGCAGGCCGCCTTCATGGTGGTCGGCTCGCTGTTCGTCGCGCTGTTGCAGGCGGCAGGTCTGCATATCGGCTGGATCTTCTTCGGCCTCGGCGTCGCCAGCTTCGGCGCGGTGTGGTTCGTGCTGACCAAGTGGGGCAAGGAAGGCGTGCGCGATGCTGGCGGGCTTCTGTTCCGCGCCCTGTTCCGTACCGAGGTGCGCGGGCTGGAAAACCTGCCGCCTCCCGGCACGCGCATGCTGATCGCGCCGAACCATGTCAGCCTGATCGACGGCCCGCTGCTGCACGCCGTGCTGCCGATCGACGCGAGCTTTGCGGTCGACACCGGCATCGCCAAGGCCTGGTGGGCCAAGCCGTTCCTGCGCGCGATCAAGCACTACACTATGGACCCGACCAAGCCGCTGGCTGCGCGCGACCTGATCAAGCTGGTGGCGGCGGGCGAGCCTGTCGTGATCTTCCCTGAGGGACGCATCACCGTCTCCGGCTCGCTGATGAAGGTGTATGACGGCACCGCGATGATCGCGGACAAGGCCGACGCCGTGGTCGTGCCGGTCCGGATCGAAGGTGCGCAGCGCTCCTATCTCAGCTATCTCAACTCCAGCCAGATCAAGCGGTCCTGGTTTCCGCGCGTGACGGTGACGATCCTACCGCCGGTCAAGCTTCCGGTCGACGAAACGCTGAAGGGCAAGGCCCGCCGCAACGCCGCCGGCGCCGCGCTGCAGGACGTCATGATCGACGCCCTCGTCAAGAACGGCATGCTCGATCACACGCTGTTCGAAGCCCTCGGACACGCCTATCGCGACCGCGACACCGGCAAGGTCATCATCGAGGACGCGCTCGGCACCAAGCTGACTTATCGCAAGCTGATCCTCGGCGCGCAGGTCCTGAGCCGCAAGCTCGAGAACGGCACCGCAACCGGCGAGAATGTCGGCGTGCTGCTGCCGAACTCCGCGGGCGTCGCCGTCGTCTTCATGGCGCTGCAGAACAGCGGCCGGGTGCCGGCGATGCTCAATTTCTCGGCCGGTCCGGTCAACGTGCTCGCCGCCATGAAGGCCGCGCAGGTCAAGACCGTGCTGACGTCGAAGGCCTTCATCGAGAAAGGCAAGCTCGACAAGCTGATGACTGCGATCTCCGCGGAGGCACGCGTCGTCTATCTCGAGGACGTCCGCGCCTCGATCGGCATCGCCGACAAGATCAAGGGCCTGCTCGCGGGCACGACGCCGCGCGTGCCCCGCCAGGCCAACGATCCCGCCGTCGTGCTGTTCACGTCGGGCTCGGAAGGTACGCCCAAGGGCGTGGTGCTGTCCCACCGCAACATCCTCGCCAACGCGGCGCAGGCGCTGGCGCGGGTCGATGCCAATGCCAACGACAAGGTGTTCAACGTGTTGCCGGTGTTCCACTCGTTTGGACTCACGGGCGGAATGATGATGCCGATGCTGGCGGGCATTCCGATCTACATGTATCCCTCGCCGCTGCACTACCGGATCGTGCCCGAGCTGATCTACCAGACCGGCGCTACGATCCTGTTCGGCACGGATACGTTCCTGACCGGCTATGCGCGCTCGGCGCACGCTTACGACTTCCGCACCCTGCGCCTCGTTATCGCCGGCGCCGAGGCGGTCAAGGACCGCACGCGGCAGGTCTTCATGGAGCGCTACGGCATTCGCATCCTCGAAGGCTACGGCGTCACCGAGACGGCGCCGGTGCTGGCGATGAACACGCCGATGGCCAACCGCCCCGGCACCGTCGGCCGTCTCTCGCCGCTGATGGAAAGCCGCCTCGATCCGGTCCCCGGCATCGAGGAAGGCGGACGCCTCTCGGTGCGCGGCCCGAACGTGATGCTCGGCTACCTCAGGGCCGAAAATCCCGG
This sequence comes from Bradyrhizobium sp. JHI2711, assembly GCF_056156565.1. Lineage (NCBI taxonomy): Bacteria > Pseudomonadati > Pseudomonadota > Alphaproteobacteria > Hyphomicrobiales > Nitrobacteraceae > Bradyrhizobium > Bradyrhizobium sp. JHI2711. Next base: position 2,019,658 of record NZ_JBPZPT010000002.1, on the reverse strand, counting down.
CGTGCTCGAAAAGCTCCCCGACGGCTGGCACGACACCGGCGACATCGTTTCGATCGACGCGGCCGGCTTCATCACCATCAAGGGCCGCGCCAAGCGCTTTGCCAAGATCGCGGGCGAAATGGTCTCGCTGTCGGCGGTCGAAGCCATTGCGACGGCGTTGTGGCCGCAGGCCGCATCGATCGCCGTGTCGATCCCCGACCAGCGCAAGGGCGAGCGCATCGTGCTGCTGACGACCGAGAAGAACGCCGAGCGCAGCGCGATGCAGGCCCAGGCCAAGGCGATCGGCGCCTCCGAGCTGACCGTGCCCGCTGCGATCATGGTGGTCGACAAGGTGCCGTTGCTCGGCACCGGCAAGACCGACTATGTCACGGCCACGACGATGGCCCGCGAGCAGGGATCCCCGCCCGAGCGCGAGGTCGCGTAAGAGGTTGCGAGACGGGCGGCGCGGGGTCACGCCGCCGTCCGCCGCTCCTGCGCGTAGCGCACCAGCGCGGCAAAGCGATAGATGCCGTGCATGAACTTGCCGTAGGGCATAGTGATGAACAATGCGAACACCGCGCCGAGATGCAGCGCCAGCAACGGGCCCATCGCGGCAGTCTCGCGCAGCACCAGCAGCAGCATTCCGGTGAGGCCGGTCAGGAACAGCATGGCGATGAAACCGACGTCCATGCCGTAGCTGTATTCGTCGAGCAGCGCGGGATCGCGCCGCATCTTGGCCGCGAACAGGCCGATGGGCCCGACGATCAGGCCGACGCCGCCGAGCGTGCCGAGCACCACGGGCAGGTCCCACCACGGATACGGCGCCTCGCGGCCGAGCAGATAATGATAGAGCGTCGCCACCGAGGTCGCTGCAAAGCATAGGAGGAAGCCGTAGAAGGTCAGGTGGTGATATAGCTTGCGCCGGTCGGTCGGCTTGTCGTCCTCATTGTAGCAGCCGACGCCGCCGCCATGGAGATAGCGCAGCTCACCGGCGTCGCGGATCGCCTGAAAGATCGAGCCGCCGTCGGCGCGGTCGCCGATCGGCGGGCTGATGTCGCGCCAGAAGGCACGCACGCTCATGACAAGGGCAAGGATCGCGTAGAGGAATGCGGCGCCGAACAGCGCGACCATCGCATTGTGCGGCATCAGCTTGTAGAAGGCGCCGGGGCCGGTATGCACGCCGAACAGCACGCTGCGGTCGTTCAGGGCGACGAAGCCGAAAATGAATGCCGCCATGCTGAGCGCGGCGGTGAGGCTGATGACGAGGCCGTTGCGCGCGAAGGCGCCGGATAGCGGCCGCGGCCAGGCATAGGCCGCATAGGACTCCGCGCGCGCAACCGCCAACGTCTTCGGGACGTTGACGTTGAATTCGTGCGGCGGCGAGAACTGGCAGTCGACGTAGCAGGCGCCGCAGGAATGGCAGAGATTGGCGAGATAGTTGAGATCGCCGTCGGAGAAGGCGCGCCGCATCTCCATGGCCGGAAACACCGCGCACAGGCCCTCGCAATAGCGGCAGGAATTGCAGACCGTCATCAGACGGTCGGCTTCGTCGAGAATTCTAGTTCCGTGCATGTTTCGCCGCTTCCCGTCCTGCGATCCGCCCGAACACGCTGCCGATGGTCATGCCCATGCCGGCCGCATAGCCCTTGCCAAGCACATTGCCGGCCATGATCTCGCCGGCGGCGAACATGTTGGCGGAGGGCTTGCCGTCCTTCATCAGCATTCGCGCCTCTTTGTTCACGCGCGTGCCGAGATAGGTGAAGGTGATGCCGGGCCGCACCGGATAAGCGAGAAAAGGCGGCGTCTCGATCCGGCGCGCCCAATGCGTCTTGGGCGGCGTGATGCCTTCCGTCACGCAATCATCCAGAATGGTGTGGTCGAAGGTCCCGGGCCGCACTGCCGCGTTGAACTCGGTCATAGTCTTCTCCAACACGACCGGATCGAGCGCGAGCTTGCCGGCGAGTTCGGCGATCGTCTGCCCGGCGATCGGCGGAAACAACGTCGGCATGAAGCTGGTGACCACGGTGGAGTCGAAGATGATATAGGCGATCTGGTCGGGCTGCGCCGCGACCAGCCGGCCCCAGATCGCGTACCGCTTCGGCCAGAGGTCCTCGCCCTCGTCGTAGAAGCGCTGGGCATGCTTGTTGACGACGATGCCGAACACCACGGAGTCGTGCCGCGTGATGATGCCGCCGTCGAATTTCGGCGCACGGGCATCGATCGCGACCGCATGACACTGCGTGGGATCGCCGACCTCCTGCACGCCCTTGTCGAGCAGCATCTTCAGGATCGAGCCGCGGTTATAGGGCGTGCCGCGGATCAGGAAGTTGTCGGCGGCCTCGCCCCAATATTGCTTCAGCCATTCGATGTTGGCCTCGAACCCGCCGGCGGCGGCAACCAATGACGTCGCGCGGATCTCGGTCTCACCCCTGACCGGCCGCTTGAGGCGCGCGGCGAGGAACATGCCGTCCTCGATCACGAGATCGATCACCTCGGCGTCGTATTCAACGTCGACACCGAGCCGCTCCGCGGTGAGATAAAGCGCGTTCAGCATCGCCCGCCCGCCGCCCAGGAAGAAGGAGTTGGTGCGGCCGAGGCTCAGCGTGCCGCCGAGCGAGGGCTGCCAGCGCACACCCTGCTCCACGATCCAGTTCAGGATGTCCTTGGACTCCCGAATCATGTGACGCGCCAGCACCTCATCGGTCTGTCCGCCCGTGACGCGCAAGAGATCTTCCCAGAACTCTTCCTCTGTATAGGGTCCAGTCAGGATCTCGGTGGGGGCATCATGGGCGCAGCGCATGTTGCGGGTGTGGCGGGTGTTGCCGCCGCGATAGAATTTTGGCGCGCCTTCGAGCACCAGCACGGAGGCGCCGGCGCGACGTGCTGCTATCGCCGCGCATAGCGCCGCATTGCCGCCGCCGATCACCAGCACGTCGTATTTGCTGCTCATCCCGTCTGCCCGACGGCATGCGAGATTGGAGAAATTCTGTCCATCAGTGGCATGCTCGACCTTCCAGCGTTGCGCATTCTGTCGACAACTAGCGCCTCGCCCTGCGCACTGGACGCGCGTCTTCAGCCGACGCCGATAAGGCATTGTCGAGGATCTCGGTCGGACCGCCCAGCGTGCGCGTCAGGCGGATGGCTGCCTTCAGCAACAGCGACGCCATCGTCTTGATATTGTCTCTCGTGAAGCGCGGCTTCGGCCCCGAGAGCGACAAGGCGCCGACGCACTTGCCGCCGGACCCGAACACGGGGCAGGCCAGCCCGGCACAATCCGGATCGCGCTCCCCGAACGACACTGCGATGCAGCCCTCGCGAATCGCGTCATAGGTCGCGCCTTTCTCACCGTCGAAGGCGAGAATAACCCGGCCCGCCGCCCCGCGCTCCAGCGGCAGCAGCATGCCGGCCTCGACGCGGTCGAGCGTCGAGTGTTGGGAATCGACGCGGAACACGCAGAGCCGGCGCTTGGCATCATGCCGCACGTGGTACGACGGACTTTCGGTGCCGTCGGCCACGAGCTGGCGCAGCAGCGGCATCACCCGATCATGCAGATTGTTGTTGCGCTGGTACACCGCACCCAGCCGGAACGGCGTCGGCCCGAGATGGTAGCGGCCGTCGGCGAGTTGCACGAGGTAGCCGAATTCCTGAAGCGAGGCCATCAGCCGCAACAGCGTGCTTTTGTACATCTTGGTGCGCTTGGCAAGCTCCGCCAGCGTCATCGGCTCCGGGGCATCCTCGAACGCGGCAAGGATCGTCAGAGCGCGGTCGACGGCGGCGACACCGGGCGAAGGCATGGCGTTTCCTATTGGGGGAATCCGGAGGGATCGATGAGCTTAGCGATGACGGGAAAGTAAGCATCCCCCATCCCCTTGTCGATCGTCTCCTGGAAGATGGTGCGCATAAGCGCGGCACCGCGCAGGTTGAGCCCAGCCTGCGCGCCGAGCTCCAGCGCATAGGAGAGGTCCTTCATTGCATATTCAGTGGAGAACGCCCGCAGCGGAAACTCCCCGGCGACGATCGCCTTCATGCCGTGATTGCGCAGGGCAAAACTGTCCGCCGACCCCTTGGACAACGTCTCCAGCAGCAGCTTCGGCTCGACGCCGCTGTGCTTGGCAAGCGCGACGGCCTCCGCCAGCGCATTCACCGTCTCGAACAGCACCATGTTGTTGAGGATCTTCGTCACTTGGCCTGCGCCGGTTCCGCCGCAGAGAGTGACGTCGGTCGCAAAATGCCGGATCAGCGGCTCGACCGCGGCGAACTGCTCGGCTGTCGCGCCGACCATGACGCTGAGCGTGCCGTCCTGGGCTGCCTGGCGGGTGCGCGCGATCGGCGCATCGATCCAGAGCGCGCCCTTCTCCGCGAGCTGCTTGGCGAACGAACGGGTCAGGCCGACGTCGGACGTGCCGAGATCGATCACGGTCTGGTCGGGCTTGACCGCCGGCAGGATGCTCTCGAAGACCGACATGACGTGCTTGGCGCTGGGCAGGCACAGGAAGATCGTCTGTGCGCCGGCGACGACATCCCCGATCGACGTCGTCGCCGTCGCTCCTTCGGCTGCGATCCGAGCCAACGGTTCCGCAGCAAGGTCGAAGGCAAGCACCGGCCGGCCGCTCTTGCGCAACAGGTTGCGGCAGATCGGCTCGCCCATGACGCCAAGACCGATGAACCCAATCGAACCAGACATTCCTTAACTCTCCCTCGAAGTCATGTGGCCGGGCGGGCGCTACTTTACCAGCGGGCAGCCGCCTTCGCTCAACGGCCGGAATACCTCGTCGCCCGGCTTGGAGCCGACGATCCGGTAATAGTCGAACTTGTACTTGGACTCCTCCGGCTTCTTCACTTGCACGAGATACATCCTGTGCAGCACGCGCCCGTCGGGGCGGACCGCAACGTCCTTGTTGTACATGTCGTTGACCTTCAGCTCGTGCATCTTGGCGGCAACGGCCGTTGCATCGGTGGTGCCTGCTGCCTTGACGGCGGCGAGGTAATGATGGACGCCGCTGTAGACGCCGGCCTGCACCATGCTCGCGACCTTGCCGTCCATCAGCGCTGCGTAGCGCTTCGACCAGGCGCGGGTCTGCTCGTTGAGGTCCCAGTAGAACGAGGTCGTCACCTGCAAGCCCTGCGTCACCTTCAGGCCCAGCGAATTCACGTCCGTGATGAAGACCAGGAGGCCGGCGAGCTTCTGGCCACCCTCGACGATGCCGAACTCACCGGCCTGCTTGATCGCGGTCTGCACGTCCGCGCCCGACGTCGCGAGGCCAACGACGTCGGCCTTGGATCCCTGCGCCTGCAGCAGAAAGGACGCAAAATCCGCAGTGCCGAGCGGATGCGCGGCCGAGCCGATCACTTTGCCGCCGGCGACGTCGATGAACTTCGTGGCATCGCGCTGAAGCGCGTGACCGAAGGCGTAGTCGGCTGTCACGAAGTACCAGGTCTTGCCGCCAGCCCGCGTGATCGCGTCGCTGGTCAGCTTCGACAGCGCGTAGGTGTCGTAGTTGAAGTGGAAGCTGATCGGCGAGCAGGACTTTCCCGTGAAATCGGACGAGCCCGGACCCGAGATGACGAAGATCTTGTTCTTCTGCTTGGCGACTTCCAGGATGGCAAAGCCGGCCGAGGAGGCTGCGCCGTCCGCGATCATGTCGACGCCCTCATTGTCGAACCATTTGCGCGCAGTTGCCGATGCGATGTCCGGCTTGTTCTGATGGTCGGCCGAAATGATCTCGATCTTCTTGCCGAGGAGTTCGTTGCCGAAATCCTCCGCGGCGAGCCTTGCGGCGGCGACCGAGCCCCGCCCTCCATTGTCGGCGAACACACCGGACTGGTCGTTGAGAACGCCGATCCTGATGACATCGTCGGCCGCGACGGCGGCACTCGTCTGCGCGGCCAGAGCGACCGCAATCATCCAACGCAACTTCATAACATACGCCTCCCGTTTACGACTTTTGCTTATCGAGGATGTTTTGCAGCACCGGCGCGATGTAGCGGCGGAACTGGCCTGGGTTTTCACTCATCGGAAAATGGCCGAGCCGCTCCATGACGGTGGCCTTCGCACCGGGAATCCCGGCGGCGGTCCGCAGCGTGTCCTCCGGCGTGCAGGAGAAATCGTACTCGCCGGTCAGCAGATAGAGCGGGCACTGGTTGACGTCGATGTTGCCGGTGCGACCACGCAGATCGCCATCGACGCGATAGAAATAAAGATCGCCCTTGAAGATGCCGGGTCCGCCCTGCTTGTAGCCCCACAGTGTCTCGTTGCGCGCACCCTCAGGACCGCCAGGCGCGATCAATCCCGATACCAGCGCGGCGCAGACCTCGCCGCCATGAACATCGGGCCGGTTCAGCCAGGTCGTTTCGTACCAGGGCTGCTGGAAGTCGGCGGCCTCAAGGCCGATCAGAGCGCGAAACTCGTGAGCATGCGCAATAGCGAGATTGAGCACGATGCGGCCACCGATCGAGCAACCCATCACCACCGGCCGCTCCAGCCCAATCGCGCTGCAGAAGGCGCGGATCGTCGCCGTGTAGCTCGCGGTGGTCAGCCGGTATTCGCTGCCATATCGGCTGTCCGGGGGATTGGACTTACCATGCCAGGGCATGTCGAAGGTGATGACTCGGAAATGCCTCGTGAACTCGTCGTCCACGAGCAGATGACGCCACTGCCGCGCGTCGGAGCCGGCGGTGTGGAGGCAAACCAGGGGAATGCCGCTGCCGTTCTCCTCGAAATAGATCCTGTTGACCTCGCCATCGATCTCGACGTGCACGTAGCGCCCGACAATCGGCTCGATGAAGCCGTTCATGACGCGCCTCCGAACCCGCTGCGCCGCGGTAGCGCCAGAAGATCCTTGAAATACTGAAGGTACGCCATGAACGGATGCAGATCGCCTTCGAGCGTCGCCTGCCCGCGCTTGGTCAACGCCAGCAGATCGTGCCATCCCGCCGGCGGCATTCGTTGCCAATATGCGGCGAACGCGGCGGGCGTCGCGCGATAGGAGAAGCGCCAGGAACGCATCAGCACTGGCGCCGGCGCCATGTCGACGATCCGACCGGCCCGAATGGCGAGGTGGAATGGCTGCGTGCTCGGCCCGAGCAGGCAATCCACATCGAGCCAGCGACCGCGGGCAGTGAGGGCCTCGTCGCGGATCAGCAAATCGGGAATCGCCTTGAAGGCTTCGATGACGGCATCGGGCGTGAATGGCACCGGTGAGCCGTCGTCCTGCCGGACGCGTTCGAATTCCATTGTCTCGTCCCTCAATTGCGCTCGTTCTATTGTACAGAACGATATTCTATTTCTATTCCAGTTTCTATACAGGGCTTGTGAGCGAACTCAAGTGCGCAGGAGCCGTGGGGCCGCGCGCCGTGGCGGAAGCAGGCCGACCGCGCGAGAGAGACCGCTTGATTTCAAGCTTCGAAGACGCGCGCGACCAGCCAATAGCCGCCGAGCAGGCCGATCATGGCAGAGAACGTGTAAACCAGCCCCGCCGCCCTCACCGGTTCGGACCGGTCCCCTCCGCTCCATCGATCGGCGAGACGGAGGGTCGGCAACGCGACCGCAACGATCGCGACCTGCCCGATCTCGACGCCGATGTTGAAAGCGGCAAGCGCCGGCACGGCTGTGTTTGGCGGTAACCCGATGTCACGCAGCACCCCCGCGAAGCCGAAGCCGTGGATCAAGCCGAACAGAAAAGCCACGCGCCAGCGCCTGTCGACGTCGCGCGAGAAGAAGTTCTCCACAGCCACGAAGACGATCGAGGCCGCAATTGCAGGCTCCACGATGCTGCTCGGAATCACGAGAACATCGAGCGCGGCCAGCGACAAGGTGATTGAATGGGCAATGGTGAAGGCCGTCACGATTTTGACGACGGGCATGAGCCGTCGCGCCCACAGCGCCACCGCGATCAGGAATGCGATGTGATCGTAACCGAGGAAGATGTGCTCGATGCCGGTGATGACATAGCGCTGCATCGTCGACCACAGCGACGGCGGCGCGGTTGAAAGCGTGACCGTCGTGTTGCCGGCGTCGAGCAAGGCCTGCGTTTCCGACCGCCCCTGCGCAATCAGCACGACTTGTCGAGCAGCCTTGTCCTTCTCGGTCAGCACGGTGGAACGATAGATGAGATCGCCGGCGGCGTCGGCGCAGGCAAAGCTGTTGCGATAGACGACGCCGTCGCCGTCGGCCAAGATCGCGGCATCTCCGGCAACACAGGCCTTGGCACCACCTGTGACAGCCAGGTGCGTGCCCATATAGGCAAGGATCGCGGGCTTGGCCGCTTCGACCGCGACAGGATCGACCGCGTCCCGTCTCGGATCATAGATCTTCGTACCGATCAGGCGATCGACATCGCTGCCCTTCAACCCGAGCTCGACGCTCACCGAGCGATCAGGGCTCAGCCCCACGCGCGCGGTGACGAGATTGACCTCATGTGCCTCTGCCGGAAAAGCGATGCCGAGCAGCACCCAGAACCCCGCCAGAAGCAGCCGCCTCATGATCCCGCTCCATCGCGCTCACGCCAGCACATCCGCCACCACGGCCTTCAGGACGTCCCGCGCATCGGCCGGCTTCAGCCGGACCTGCAAGCCGCGCTGGCCTCCATTGAGATAGACGAGATCATGCGCAAGCGCGCTCTGCTCGATCACGGTGCGCACAGGCTTGCGCTGCCCGAACGGGCTGATGCCGCCGACCTTGTAGCCGGTGACGCGCTCGGCCTCGGGCGGCTTCATCATCTGCGCCGACTTGCCGCTCGCCGCCGCCGCCAGCTTCTTCATCGAGACCTCCTGGTCGGACGGCACAACCACGCACACCGGCTTGCCGTCGACCAGCGCCATCAGCGTCTTCAGGACGCGCGCCGGCTCCTCGCCGAGCGCGGCCGCCGCCTGCAGCCCGATGCTCTCGGCGTCGGGATCATAGTCGTAGGTGTGCACGGTGAAGGCAACACCGGCGGCCGTGAGTGCGCGTGTCGCGGGGGTGACTTTGGACATGCGTCACATGTAGCACCGTCATTGCGAGGAGCGAAGCGACGAAGCAATCCAGAATCTTGCCGCGGAGGCAGTCTAGATTGCTTCGCTTCGCTCGCAATGACGGTGTGGGCACCATGCGCCCCACCCATGACGTCCCCTACTCCGCCGCGTCACGCATCACGGCGCGCTCGGCCCGCGCTGCGCAGAACTTGAACTCCGGGATCTTGCCGAACGGGTCCAGCGCCGGGTTGGTGAGCAGGTTCGCCGCCGCCTCGGCGTAGCAGAACGGCATGAACACCATGTTCTCCGGCACGTCGCGGTCGGAGCGGACCTTGACCTCGACGGCGCCGCGGCGGGTCTCCAGCCGAATGAAATCGCCGGGCACCAGCTTCTTCTTGCGCATGTCCTTTGGCGACATGAACGCGACCGCCTCGGGCTCGATCTGGTCGAGCACCTGGGCGCGGCGCGTCATCGAGCCGGTGTGCCAGTGCTCCAGCACGCGGCCGGTCGAGAGCACCATCGGATATTCGTCGTCGGGAATCTCGTCCGGCGGGATGACCTTGGCCGGCACGATCTTGCCGCGGCCGCTCGCAGTCGGGAAACCTGTGGTGAAGATGATCTCGTTGCCGGGCTTGTTCGGATCGTCGACCGGATAGGTCACCGCGCCTTCGCGCACCAGCCGTTCCCAGGTGATGTTCTTCAGCGACGGCATCAGCTCTGCCATCTCGGTGAAGACGTCGCCGGGTCCGGCATAGTTCCACGGCAGGCCCATGCGCTTGCCGATCTCCTGGATGATCCAGAGATCCTGGCGCGCATCGCCGGGCGGCTTGATCACCTGACGCGCCAGCTGCACGCGGCGGTCGGTGTTGGTGAAGGAGCCGTCCTTCTCGGCGAAGGCCGAGGCCGGCAGGATCACGTCGGCGTGGAACGCAGTCTCGGTAACAAAGAGATCCTGCACCACGAGATGATCGAGCATCGCCAGCGCATGGCGCGCGTGCTGCAGATCGGGATCGGACATCGCGGGATTCTCTCCCTCGATATACATGCCCGTGATCTCGCCGGCATGGATCGCGTTCATGATCTCGACCACGGTCAGGCCGCGGACGGGGTCGAGATCCTGCTGCCAGAGCTTTTCGAAGCTGCCGCGCAGATCATCGCGCCCCACCGGCTGGTAGTCCGGCAGGAACATCGGGATCAGGCCGGCATCGGAAGCGCCTTGCACGTTGTTCTGGCCGCGCAGCGGATGCAGGCCGGTGCCGGGACGGCCGACTTGGCCGGTGATCAGCGCGAGCGCAATCAGGCAGCGTGCATTGTCGGTGCCATGGACGTGCTGGCTGATGCCCATACCCCAGAAGATGATCGACGATTTCGCGCGCGCATAGGTGCGCGCCACCTCGCGCAAGGTCTGCGCCGGGACGCCGCAGATCGGCTCCATCTTCTCCGGCGTGAACTCCTTGATCTTCTCCTTGAGGTCCTCGAAACCCTCGGTGTAGCCGGCGATGTACTGGTCGTCGGTCAGGCCCTCAGTGATGATCGTGTTGATCATCGCGTTCAGCATGGCGACGTCGGAACCGGGCTTGAACTGCAGATGCTTGGTCGCGTGACGCGACAGCGTCTGCCGGCGCGGATCCATCACGAACAGTTTTGCGCCGTTCTGCTTGACCGCGTTCTTGATGAAGGTCGCGGCGACCGGATGGTTCACAGTCGGGTTGGCGCCGATCACGATGATGACCTCGGCGTCCATGGCGGCAGAGAACGGTGCCGACACCGCGCCCGAGCTGAGGCCTTCGAACAGCGCCGCCACCGACGAAGCGTGACAAAGACGCGTGCAGTGATCGACGTTGTTGGAGCCGAAGCCGGTGCGCACCAGCTTCTGGAACAGATAGGCCTCTTCGTTCGAACCCTTGGCCGAACCGAAGCCGGCGAGCGCCTTCACGCCCTTCTCGTCGCGGATCTTGACGAGGCCCTTGGCGGCGATGTCGAGCGCTTCCTCCCAGCTCGCCTCGCGGAAATGCGTGAACGGATTGGCCGGATCGACCTGATCGTTGGCATCCTTCTTCGCGTTCGGCAGCCGCACCAGCGGCTTCGTCAGACGATGCGGATGGTGGATGTAGTCGAAGCCGAAGCGCCCCTTCACGCAGAGACGATTGTGATTGGCGGGGCCGTCGCGGCCTTCCGCATAGATCACCTTCTCGTCCTTGACCTCATAGGTGACCTGGCAGCCGACGCCGCAGAACGGGCAGAGCGAATCGACCTTCTTGTCGGCATAGGTGACGCGCGTCTGCTTGTCGTCGAGCATCACGGCCGGCATCAAGGCGCCGGTCGGGCAGGCCTGCACGCATTCGCCGCAGGCAACGCAAGTGGATTCGCCCATGGGATCGTCGAAGTCGAACACGATCTTGGCGCCGGCATTGCGGTAGGCCATGCCGATGACGTCGTTGACCTGGACCTCGCGGCAGGCGCGCACGCACAGGCCGCACTGGATGCAGGCATCGAGATTGACGCGCATCGCCGGATGGCTGGCATCGGTGGCCCAGCGCTCGGCGGCGGGAAAGCGGCTCTCGGTGACGCCTGTCGTCTCGGCCCAGTGCCAGAACTTCGACTCCGGGTCGTGGCTGGTTTCGCGCGCCGGCTGGTCTGCGACCAGCAGCTCCATCACCATCTTCTGCGCAGCAGTCGCGCGGGCGCTCTCGGTCTTCACCTTCATGCCGACCGACGGCGTGCGCTTGCAGGACGCGGCGAGCACGCGCTCGCCCTCGATCTCGACCATGCAGGCGCGGCAATTGCCGTCGGGGCGATAGTCCGGCGCCGGCGAATAGCAGAGGTGCGGAATGTCGCGGCCCTGGCGCTTTGCGACCTGCCAGATGGTCTCACCGGGCTTGGCCTCGACCTGCTTGCCGTCGAGCTCAAACGTAATCTTGGTCATTCGGCGGCTTCCTTGAACTCGTCAGGGAAATATTTGATCACGGAAGACAGCGGATTCGATGCCGCCTGTCCGAGCCCGCAAATAGAGGCATCGCGCATCGCCTGGCTCAATTCTTCCAGCAAGGCACGGTTCCAGACCGGCCTTTGCATCAGCAGCGCCGCCTTCTGGGTACCGACGCGGCACGGCGTGCACTGGCCGCAGCTCTCGTCCTCGAAGAACTTCATCAGGTTCAGTGCGGCTGACCGCACGCTGTCCTTGTGCGACAGGATCACGATCGCAGCCGAGCCGATGAAGCAGCCGTATTTCTCCAGCGTGCCGAAATCGAGCGGGATGTCGTCCATCGCTGCAGGCAAAATGCCGCCAGACGCACCGCCCGGCAGATAGGCGTAGAACTGGTGGCCGTCGGCCATGCCGCCACAATATTCCTCGATCAGCTCGCGCACGGTGATGCCCGCGGGCGCGAGCTTCATGCCGGGATTCTTGACGCGGCCCGAGACCGAGAAGCTGCGCAGGCCGTGACGCTCGTGGCGGCCATGGCCCTTCCACCAATCGGCGCCCTTCTCGACGATGTCGCGCACCCACCACAGCGTCTCGATATTGTTGATCAACGTCGGCAGGCCGAACAGGCCGACCTGGAACGGGTAAGGCGGCTTGTGCCGGGGCAGGCCGCGCTTGCCTTCGATGCTCTCCAGCAGCGAGGATTCCTCGCCGCAGATGTAGGCGCCGGCGCCGCGCCGCAGGTGCAGCGTCGGGCCGCCCGGCGGAAGCTTGGCGATCTCGCGCTGGAGGATCTCGCGAGAGGCCGGATATTCGTCGCGCAGATAGATGTAGACATCGCTCGCCTGCACCACGTGGGCGCCGATCAACATACCCTCGATGAAGCGATGCGGATCGGTTTCGAGGTAATAGCGGTCCTTGAACGTGCCGGGCTCGCCCTCGTCGCCGTTGATCGCCATCAGCCGCGGTCCGGGCTCGCCGAGCACGGCGCGCCATTTGCGCCCGGTGGGGAAGCCGGCGCCGCCAAGGCCGCGCAGCGAAGCGTCGTCGAGCGCTTTCAGGAGATCGTCCTTCGACAATTCGCCGGAGCGCAGACGATTGAGCAGCTTGTAGCCGCCACCCGAGACGTAGGCATCGTATTCGGTATATTTGGGCAGATGCGTATGAGTATCGCCGGCCTTTGCCGCCGCCATCACATCGGCGACGGTCGCATGGTCGACGAAATTGTGCCCGACCTCGGCGGCCGGCGCTGTGTCGCAGCGTCCAACGCAGGGCGCGCGCACGACGCGGATGCCGGGACCTGACGCGCTCTGCAGATCTTCGAGCAGGTTCTCGCCACCAAGCATCGCGCAGGTGAGCGAATCGCAGACCCGGATCGTCAGCGGGGGAATGTCGGGCTCGCCTTCCTTCACCACGTCGAAATGCGCGTAGAAGGTCGCCGTCTCGAACACCTCGGCGAAGGCGAGCTTCATCTCGTCGGCGAGCGCGGCCAGATGCGCCGCCGAGATCTGGTGATACTTGTCCTGGATCAGGTGCAGATATTCGATCAACAGATCGCGCCGTCGCGGCCTGTCGCCGAGCAACAGCTCGATCTCGTGCGCGGCCGTGGGATCGACCTGCCGCCCCTTGGGAGTCGCCTTGGCGCGTCGGCGTCCCTCACCGGGATGCTCGAAGGAGCGGACCTTGTGCACGTCCTCGTGGCTCATCGCTTCGTCTCGATCTCGTCCTTATCAGGACTCCACTTCTATCCTGTGGCATGCCAGATGCCAAGAAAATTATCACGCTCGCGGAAGTGGTTACGCTGCACGGCTCAACGGAGCCCAGCACGGCCCTGCGTTCTTGAGCAAGGCCGAGCCAAGCCCGAATTGGCCGGGAGATCAATAAAGGCGTCTCATGCTGCGATTGCGAAGTCCTATCGACGTCGCCTGAGGCGCGGCGGAGCGCAAAGGCCGCCGCCGTGAACATTCCCCTTTCTACGGGGCGTCGCTCTTTTCGACCAGGAACACGATGCGCGCCTCGTTGCGCTCGGTGATCTCGACCTTGTCGCCGGTCTCGCGGATCAGATTGGGAATATCGATCACCGAGAGCGGATCGGTGCAGTGAACTTCGAGCTGGTCGCCTGCCTTGAGCGGCTTGAGCGCCTTGCGCGTCTTGAGGGCCGGCAGCGGGCATTTCAGCCCGGTAAGATCGAGTGTCGTCCTAGTCATGGCCGCACCATGGCGAGGCGGAGCGGCTGCGTCAACGTTAGGAGGCATCAGATCAGGCTGGCGTAGGGCAGGAAGCCCACGTCCTGCCCCGGCTCGACATTGGTGACGTCCTCGCCGAGCTCGACGAGGCCATCGGTCTCGACCAGCGAGGATAGGAGCCCGGCGCCTTCGCGCGGGAACTTGATCGCCTCGAGCCCGCCGTCCTGCGCGCGCCGCAGCGAGGCGCGCACATATTCACGCCGGCCGGACTTCTTCCTGTAGGTGAACGCCGCGCGCAGCGGGATCGCCAAGAGCGGCTCCGGCAAGGCGCCCGACAGCGCCAACGCCGTCGGTCGCACCACATGGACGAATGTCACGAAGCTCGCGACGGGATTTCCGGGCAGTCCGATCAACGGCGTGCCGTCGATGATGCCCATCGCCACGGGACGGCCGGGCTTGATCGCCATCCGCCACAGCACCAGCGAGCCGATGCTCTCCACCGCCGCCTTGACGTGATCCTCCTCGCCGGTCGAGACGCCGCCGGTGGTGAGGATCAGGTCATGGCCGCCTGCGACCTGCTTCAGGCCGCGCGCCAGCGACGCTCGCTCATCGCGCAGAATGCCGAGATCGCTGACCTCGCAGCCGAGCCGCCGCAGCATCGCCATCAGCATGAAGCGATTGGAATCGAACAATTGCGAGGCGGCGCGCGGCTCGCCGGGCGAGGCGAGCTCGTCGCCGGTCGAGAACACGGCGACACGGATGCGCCTGACGACGTCGAGCCTCGTCAGGCCGAACGCGGCGGCAAGGGCGACGTGCTGCGGCCGCAGGCGCTGGCCGGCGCGCAGCGCGACCTGACCTTGGGGAATGTCCTCGCCTGCAGGCCGCACATTTGCGCCGGGCTTCAGCCCCGGCGGCAGCACGATCCTGCCTGAAGCATCGATGCGGACGTCCTCCTGCATGAAGACGGTCTCCGCATCCGGCGGCATCGGGGCGCCGGTGAAGATGCGCGCGGTGTGGCCGGGCTTGATCGGCGCTTGCGCAGGGCCGCCGGCCTGGATGCGGCCGTCGAGCGGGAAGGCCTGCTCTGCGCTTGCCGGAAGGTCGGCGTTGCGCACAGCGTAACCGTCGACGGCGGAGTTGGTGAACGGCGGCAGCGGCAAAGGCGCGGCCAGATCGCGCGCGAGCACGCGCCCGTCGGCATCGACCAGCGCCACCGTCTCGAGATCGACGATGGCGTTGACGCGCGTCGTGATGAGGCCGACGGCTTCGTCGACCGACATCATCGGGCCGCCGAAGGCAAAGCAATCGTCCGACAGTTGCGCCATGGTGCCTCGTCAGCGTGTCGCGGCGCTTCTTGCTACCGCTTCCTCGACCGGCATCGCCGCCCGTAGCATCAATGCCGCCGCGCCTTCGATATCGTCGAGATGGACAGTCGGGAGCCTCGTGTCAATCGCGACGTCGGTCGCAATCCCGGCAATTCCGGGATCGTCCGGAAACAGCAGCGGCTTGCCGTTGGCGGCACGATGCACCTCGATCTTGCGGTGCGGCTCGCGCTTGAATCCCTCGACCACGACGAGATCGACCGCGGAGAGCTTGTCGAGCAGCTCCGGCAGCCGCGGCTCCGCCGCCCCGCGCAGCTCATGCATCAGCGCCCAGCGTTTCGACGAGGCCACCAGAACCTCCGCCGCGCCGGCCTCGCGATGGCGCCAGGAATCCTTGCCGGGCACGTCGACGTCGAACTGGTGATGCGCATGCTTGATCACGGAGACGCGCAGGCCCTGCGCGTTGAAATGCGGGATCAGCCGCGTCAACAGCGTGGTCTTGCCCGCACCGCTCCAGCCTGCAAGGCCGATGACTTTCATTCCAGCTCTCTTTTCCAGCAACCAGCGCTCGCCGATGGAACCACCATCCCCTCCCCGTCATTGCGAGCGCAGCGAAGCAATCCAGACTGCCGCTGCGGAAAGATCCTGGATTGCTTCGCTGCGCTCGCAATGACGACAAGGTGGCATTTCGCTCTCTCCCCTCCATGCTTATATCGGCTTGACCCGAATGTCATGCTAACCTCGCCGCCATGATGAAGATCGACAAAGCCCCGGTGCCCCTGATCGTCCCCAATCCGGATGACCCGCGCCTGACCCAGAGCGTGACCGGTACGGACCAGACCGGCGCCAGGGTCGAAATCAAGGTGCCGATGGAGCGGCCGCTGACGCTCTATCTGAACGCCCAGGAGATCGTCACCATGATGACGATCGGCGACTATCCAGAGTATCTGGCGCTCGGCTACCTGCTGAACCAGAACATGCTGAAATATAACGACGTGGTCACCGAGGTCGAGTACGACGACGACCTCCAGGTGGTCGTCGTGCGCACCTCACACCACACCAATTTCGAGGCCAAGCTGAAAAAGCGCACGCAGACCTCCGGCTGCGCGCAGGGCACCGCCTTCGGCGACCTCTTGGAGGCGGTCGAGAGCGTCGCGCTGCCCAAGGCGGAGCTGCGCACCTCCTGGCTCTACCAGATGACGCAGACCATCAACACCATGCCCTCGCTTTATCTGGAGGCCGGCGCGATCCACGGCTGTGTGCTGTGCAAGGAAGGCACCCCGCTCTGCTACACCGAGGATGTCGGCCGCCACAACGCCGTCGACAAGATCGCGGGCTGGATGTACCGCCACGGCGTCGACGCGTCCGACAAGATCCTCTACACCACGGGGCGCCTCACCTCCGAGATGGTGATCAAGACGGTGCGCATGGGCATTCCGATCCTGGTGTCGCGCTCCGGCTTCACCGCCTGGGGTGTCGATCTGGCAAGGCAGGTCGGCCTGACGCTGGTCGGGCGCACCCGCGGCAAACGCTTCATCGCGCTCGCAGGCGAAGAGCGTATCGTCTACGACCAGAACCTCGCTTATGTCGAAGAGGAATCGGCCAAGCACAAGCGCAAGGGTGAGGGCGGTGACGACTGACCTGTCCGCGGCGCATGTTCCGCCGACTCTCGGCGTGCTGCTCGCCGGCGGGCTCGCGCGGCGCATGGGCGGCGGCGACAAGCCGATGCGGACCATCGGCGGCCGCACCATTCTGGAGCGCGTGATAGCGCGCCTTGCGCCCCAGTGCAGCGGACTGATCCTCAACGCCAACGGCGATCCCGCCCGCTTTGCGGCGTTCCGCTTGCAGGTCGTCGCCGACGACGTGCCCGGCTTCCCGGGTCCCCTCGCCGGCATCCTCGCGGCGCTCGACTGGGCCGCGGCGAACCGGCCGCAGATCGAATGGGTGCTCAGCGCCGCCGGCGACTGCCCGTTCCTGCCGCGCGACCTCGTCGCGCGCCTGCATGAGGCGCGCGCGCGTGAGAATGCGCAGCTTGCGGTCGCAGCCTCAGGCGAGCAGTCGCATCCGGTGATCGGCCTGTGGCGCGTCGCCTTGCGCGAGGAGCTGCGCCACGCGCTCGTGGACGAAGACCTCCGCAAGATCGACCGCTGGACCGCGCGCTATCCGCTCGCAACGGTGACCTGGCCGAACGAGCCGCTCGATCCGTTCTTCAATGCCAACACGGTCGAGGACATCGCCGAGGCCGAGCGGCTGGCGGCGCTGGATGACGCGTCTTAGCGACTCTATGATTTCGGAAACTCGTTGAGGAGCTGCGCCCAGATGATCGCGAAGGCGATCAGGCCGCAAATGCCGACGGCAGTGGTGAAGCGCGGCAAACGGCCGATCGCAACCAGCACCCAGGCCGGCAGGAAGAACGCCCCGAAAACCATGCCCAGCGGAAACACCGCGAGCCATTGAAAGCCGCTGCCGTCCCCGGGCGGGACATTCGCGATGTAATGGAAGGTGTAGAGCCAGAACAGCGTGCCGGCCGCCGCGACGAGAGCAGCGATCTTGCGGAATTTGAGGGGCGTCGATGCAGTCATGACCTGGCTCATGTTCCTTGGTCGCTGCGGCGCCCCGCCAAGTTCATGACGTCTTGAACCGGACCTGGAACGGGAGCGACCACAGGTCTGGACATTCCCCGGACGAAGCCATGGCCGCCCCTCTCTTGAATACGATCTTCGAATTCGTCGACTTCGTCTTCGATCTCTCCGAGACGATCGATCGCACGAGGCAGCTGAGCAAGCCTGACATCGTCGAGGTGCCGCCGGATCCAAAGCCGCTGCCACCCGCCGCGCGGCGCGCGCTTGCCGAGGCCGAGGATCGTGAGCGCAAGCGAGAGCAGGCCGCTCAGGCCGCCAGCCGTACCGACCAGGCATCGTAGCCGTAGACCTCTCATGGCTCGAACGCGTCGTGGTCCCTCGTCTATGCGGGCCGGAAGCCCGCTCGCGCGAGCGACGCGCGTACCTCGTTCGAGCCGAGTGCGTCGAGAAACGCCTGCACTGCCGGCCGTTGCTTTCGCGCACTCACCAGCGCGAAGTCATAATGCTCTTCGGCGAGCGGAATGAAATCGAGGCCGGCCGCATGGGCGACCGGCGCGATGGTCATGCCCCAGTCGGCGCGGTGCTGCGCCACGGCCGCCGCTACCGCATTGTGCGAACGCGGCTGGTTCCAGTAGCCTTCCGGACGCGCGCCGCCGAGCAGCCGGTCGATCAGGATGCGCGTGCCGGCGCCCTGGTTGCGGTTGACCATGATGCAGGCGGGATCAGCGAGCGCCGCCGCAACGGCGTCCTTTGCACCAAGGCCTTGGAAACGTTTGTCGTCCTTTCGGAAGACGATGCCCTGCATCCGCCGCCAGCCTGGCACGAGCTCGAGACCTTCGACGAGATAGGGCGTGTTGTAGGTCTCGCTTCTGTCGTCGAACAGGTGGATCGGCGCGAGATCGCATTCGCCACGTTTGGCTGCTGCAAGCCCGCCGAGGCTGCCGACCGCGATCGAGCGCACGGTGAGACCAGCATGCGCGAGCTGTGCGGTGACGAGATCGAGGCCGGTGCAATGGCTGCCGACGATGACGAGATCCGGCACGCGCACATGCGGCGTGAACAGCGTCACCTCGGTCTCGGTGCCGGCCGGCATCTGGTCGGCAAGTGCGTCGATGCGCAGAAAGCCGTCCGCCTGAGCAAAGGACGTGATCGCACCAGACCCCTTGCCGGAGGGATAGGCGATGAGGCCCTCCCTGCCCTCAACCAGCGAGACCATGACGAATTCGGTACGGCCGAGCTCGGAAGCGATGCGTACCGGCACGGTCGCGTTCACCTTGGCATCGGAGCGCGGCGGCAGTCCGGCCATCCTGCGCAGCACCGGCACGATCATGTCGTGGAAGGTGAACATCGCCGAAGTCGGAAAACCCGGCAGGATCACGACAGGCTTGCCGTCGCACACCGCAAGACACAACGGCTTGCCGGGCTTGAGCGCGACGCCATGGGCGATGATGCCGGGTGCGCCGAGCCGGCTGATGATGCGATGAGAGAGGTCGCCCGCGCCTTTCGACGTGCCGCCCGAGAGCACCAGCATGTCGGCTTCCGCAAGCGCGTTGCGCATGGCGGCTTCGAGCCTGGCTTCGTCGTCCGGAACAGCGCCGAGGAAGACGGCCTCGCCACCGTTTTCGTCGACCGCGGCCGCGACGATGGCGCCATTGGTATCGTAGATCTCGGCGGGCCCGAGCACCTCGCCGGGCTGAACCAGCTCATCGCCGGTGGAGATCACGGCAACCCGCGGCCTGCGCGCGACACCCACCTCGGCGATGCCGCAAGCCGCCAGCATGCCGATCTCGCGCGAGCCGATGATGGTGCCGGCGCGCAGCAGCGCCTCGCCGCGCGCAATGTCGGACCCGGCATACGAGACGAATTGCCCCGGCGACACGGCGCGACGGACATCGATCGCATCCTGGCCGGCAGGCTGGGTGTGCTCGACCATGACCACGGCATCGGCGCCGCGCGGCAACGGACCCCCGGTGGCGATCGCCGTTGCGGTTCCGGCCGCCACCTGCAGCGTCGGCGCGGTCCCGCAATGAACGGTCTC
The DNA here is from genome assembly GCF_056156565.1 of Bradyrhizobium sp. JHI2711. Classification (NCBI taxonomy): domain Bacteria; kingdom Pseudomonadati; phylum Pseudomonadota; class Alphaproteobacteria; order Hyphomicrobiales; family Nitrobacteraceae; genus Bradyrhizobium; species Bradyrhizobium sp. JHI2711. Next base: position 1,999,676 of record NZ_JBPZPT010000002.1, on the reverse strand, counting down.
GCCATTCAGCGCGAGGCGCACGGGCGCGCCCTCGCCGGCCGCCGCAAGGTCGGCGGAGCGCACGGCAAAGCCGTCGACATTGGAGCGGTCGAACGGCGGCACGTCGATCGTTGCCGTGATATCTTCGGCGAGGGCAGCGCCCAGCGCGGCTGCGAGCTTGCGCGTTTCAGTTCGAAGCGCGCGCGGGAACAAGGCCGCCTCGAAGCGCGCCAAGGCCTCTTCGCGCGACAGGATCTTGAGGAACTGCTCCTGCTCGAGCGCGCTGCGGTCCGGTGATTTCGGGATCATCGTCATGCCAGAACCCTTATCACGCCCGCATCAGATACGCATCGATCGGCGTACCTGCCGCAAATCCCTCGTCGCTGGCGGAAATGAGCAGCCATGCGTCCGCACGGGCGATGGCCTGAAGCGGCCATTCGCCCACGGCAAGCGGCATCCAGGCACGATGTTCCTCAGCCAGCAAAGCGATCTCCGTGATGCCGACGCTGGAGGCGATCTTTCGCGCAAGCGGCAGCGACACTTTTCGACGCGGCCGACGCGCCGACAAACGGTCCGCGAGCGGCAGCGCGAGTGCAAGCCAAGCTGCAAGCGCGGAATCGGGCGAGCCGGGCAAGGCGACGACGGGAACCCGTCCCAGCCGTCCGACCGCAGCGGTGCGTCCCGGCTGCAGCGCAAGGCCGTGCGCCATCACCTCGCCGCGCCGGGCGAGGGCGGCGATGGCGGCGTCCTGGCGGCCGACGCCGCTGCCGCCGATGGTCAGCAGGACATCGCAGGAGGACGCATCGAGCGCATCGGCAATCGACGCTGCATCGCGCGCACGCGCTGGACGCGTTTCCACATCCAGTCCCGCTGTGTGCGCGATCCCGGCAATCGTCTGCGCCGCGACCGTCCCACCCGGCACATTGACTATGCGCAGCCGCGGCCGCCTCACGGCGAGTTTGTCCCCGCCCGCCGCACGCGCCAGCAACAGGTCCGCCGCACGGATGGGATGGCCGGCGTCCCCCACGGCCCTACGCGCGGTGATGTCGCTGCCTGCGCGCCTGACACCCTGCCCCGGCGCGCCCTCTGCGAGCACCTGGGCAAGCGGCCCCGACGTCTCCACGGCGTCGGCATCGAGCACGCAGTCGCATCCCGCCGGCATCGCCTCGCCCGCCTCGACCCATGCAGGAGCCATTGCCAGCGGCACGGGCGAGTAAGCGGACGCCCCGACGAGATCGTTGGCAGATAGCGCCCAACCATCTACGGCCGCAACATCCCGGGAAGGATAGGCGGCAAGCAGCGGCGCACCCGCCGCGATGCAGCCGATTGCGTCCGCCAGCGGCACCTCCATCGGCGCGACGGGATCAACGCCCCGTAGCAGCGCGGCGAGCGCGGTGTCGAGCGGCGTGAGCGAAGGCGGCAGGCGCTGGGTCATGCGCCATGAGGACCATGCATCGTCCGGTTTGGCAACCGCCGGCGGTCCCGGCCTCAACCCTCAGCCGCCCGACCTGTCCGAATTGGGGAAGAACAATTGCTGCCCGTCCACCTTGTAGCCGGCAATCGCCGTCTGCCCCTCCGGCGATGTCAGCCAATCGACGAAGGTCTGCGCGAGGTCCTTCTTCACGTTCGGGAACTTCGCAGGGTTCACCAGCATCACACCATATTGGTTGAGCAGCCGCCGGTCGCCTTCGACGACGATGTCGAGATCGCCGCGATCGCTGAACGCGATCCAGCTGCCGCGATCCGCAAGCACATAGGCATTGGCCGCGCGCGCGGCCCCGAGCGATGCGGCCATGCCGGGCCCGGCCTCGCGATACCAGGCGCCCTTGGCGCTCGCGATGTCGATGCCGGCAACGATCCAAAGCGCGAGCTCCGCGGCATGAGTGCCCGACCGATCGCCACGCGTCACGAACGGCGCGCCTTTGGCTTCGATCGCCTTCAGCGCCGTCGCGATGTCCTTGCCCTTTACGCCCGCGGGATCGCTCTTCGGCCCGATCAGCACATAGTCGCTGTACATCACGTCGTATCGCTTCACGCCAAAGCCGTCGGCGACGAACTTCTCCTCCTGAGGCCGCGCGTGCATCAGCACGACGTCGACCTCACCCCGCCGCGCCCCATCGAGCACTTCGTCGGCGCGCCGCGCGATCACGGTGACGTCGATGCCGGTCTTGTCGCGGAAGATCGGCAGCAGATAGTCGAGCAGCCCGGATTCCTGCGTCGCCGTCGTCGAAGCGAGGACAATGCTGCGGTCCTCCGCGGCCGAAGCCGCAACGCCTGCGGCAAGGCCGCAGAGAAGCGCAAGTGCAACGGACAGGCGGCCCATGATCGGGTTCCCTCAGGTTTGACGCCGTCATGATGATGATCGATTGCGCCGCACTCGTGACGCGTTTTTGCGCTGCCGGCCGGGAAATTTCGGCAACTTCATCCCGGCGCACCGGGCGCGCGATCTCTTTAGGATCGTTCACCAAAGCAGAGATCGCGCGTGCGGATGTGTTGCAAAGCAGCGAGATGATCGGGCATGGTTTCCTGCGACAAATATCTGAAATGCAGAATTCCACCTGCGTCGGGCGTCAAAAAGAAGCAAGAATTTGCATAGGAATGCAGGATGGAATTCCTGACCACCAGCGAAGCCGCCGATTACCTTCGGCTCGGCGAACGCAAGCTTTACGAGCTCGTCACCACCGGTGCGATCCCCTGCAGCAAGGTGACGGGGAAATGGCTGTTCCCACGGCACGAGCTCGACCTCTGGGTCCTGTCGGGCCTTGCGCGTCCGGCCGGCATGTTGATCGCCGAGCCGCCGCCGGTCGTCGGCGGCAGCCACGACGAACTGCTCGATTGGAGCCTGCGCGAGTCCGGCTCGGGGCTCGGATCGATGAGCGAGGGCAGCGCGCGCGGGCTCGAGCGCTTGCAGCGCAATGAGGTGATGGCTGCGGCGGTGCACTTCCACGCGCTCGACGCCGGCGACAATTTCTCTAGCGATGCCAGCATCGAAGCGCTGCGGACCACGCCGGACCTGCATGATGCGGTGCTGATCGCGTTCGTGCGCCGCGAAGAGGGTCTCCTGCTGCCGCACGGCAATCCCAAGCACCTGCACAGCCTGACCGACGTGCTCGCAGCCGGGGCCCGGATGGCGATGCGGCAACAGGGCACGGGCGCTCAGATGCTGCTCGACGTGCTGCTCAAGCGCGCCGGCGCCTCGATGCGGGACTTGCGCCGGATCGAGACGCCGGCGCTGACCGGCCCGGATCTGGCCGAGCTGGTTCGCGCCGGCCAAGCCGATTGCGGCATCGCGACGCGCGCCGCGGCGCGCTCGGCCGGTCTCGATTTCGTGCCGCTGGTCTGGGAGAATTTCGACCTCGCGATGCGGCAGCGCAGCTATTTCCGCCCCGCCATGCAGGCCTTGCTCCGCTTCCTGAACGAGCGGCGGCTGCGCCAGCGCGCGGAGGAGCTGACCGGCTACGATCCCTCCCCCGCAGGACAGATCCGCTTCGCAGCCTGACATTGACGCCAGCCCCCCAATAGTTGCAAAAGAAACCAATTCGACCGGGCCATACCCGGACAAGCAACACCGGCCAATGAGCCGGATCAGGGAGGACGAGCGTGAACCCAATCAGACTTGGAGTGCCCGTCGCGGCCGCCTTGCTGGCGACCCTGCTGTCCGGCGCGGCGTCGGCGCAGGTTTCCGACGACGTCGTCAAGATCGGCGTGCTCACCGACATGAACGGCCCGGCCTCGGCGCCGACCGGCCAGGGCTCGGTGACCGCGGCGCAAATGGCGATCGACGATTTCGGCGGCAAGGTGCTCGGCAAGCCGATCAGCGTCGTGATCGGCGACCACCAACTCAAGGCCGACATCGGCGCTTCGCTGGCGCGGCGCTGGTTCGACGTCGAGCAGGTCGATCTGATCGTGGACGTGCCCGTCTCGGCGGTCGGGCTCGCGGTGCAGACCATCGCCAACGAGAAGAAGCGGCTGTTCATCACCCACTCCACCGGCACCGCGGACTTCCACGGCAAGTTCTGCTCGCCTTACGCGATCCAATGGGTGTTCGACACCCACGCGCTCGCGGTCGGCACCGCGGACGCCGTGGTCAAGCGCGGCGGCGACAGCTGGTTCTTCATCACCGACGATTACGCCTTCGGCCATTCGCTGGAGCGCGACGCTTCCGCCGTCGTCACCGCCAATGGCGGCAAGGTGCTGGGCTCGGTGCGGCCGCCGCTGGCAACACCCGATCTCTCCTCCTTCGTGCTGCAGGCGCAGGCCTCCAAGGCCAAGATCATCGGCATTGCCGCCGGTCCCCCCAACAACATGAACGAGATCAAGACCGGCGCCGAGTTCGGCGTGTTCAAGGGCGGCCAGCAGATGGCGGCGCTGCTCGCGCTGATCACCGACATCCACGGCATCGGCCTGCAGGCGGCGCAAGGCCTGCTGCTGACCACCTCGTTCTACTGGGACATGGACGACAAGACGCGCGAATGGTCGAAGCGCTATTTCGCCAAGATGAACCGGATGCCGTCGATGTGGCAGGCCGGCGTCTATTCCAGCGTGATGCACTATCTCAACGCCATCCAGGAGACCGGCAGCGACGATCCGCTGAAAGTGGCGGCCAAGATGCGCGAGAAGCCGATCGAGGATTTCTTCGCCCGCAACGGCAAGCTGCGCGAAGACAATCTGATGGTGCACGATCTCTGGCTGGTGCAGGTGAAGACGCCGGAGGAGAGCAAATATCCGTGGGACTATTACAAGATCCTCACGACTATTTCCGGCGACAAGGCGTTCGGCCCGCCGGACCCGGCCTGTCCGCTGGTGAAGAAGTGACGTAGCGAGACACGCGCAATTCGTCGTGCCCGGGCTTGACCCGGGCATCCACGTCTTTCCTCAATCGCGGTGACGCGTGGATGGCCGGGTCAAGCCCGGCCATGACGGCTGGGGGTGCAGGGGCGCCCTATTTCACCACCCCGATCTCGCGGAAGTACTTTGTCACGCCCGGATGAATCAGCTCCACCTTCGGCGCGGCCGCGACCGTGTTCGCGGCGGTGGTCTCGCAGGCCTGCGCGAGCTTCTTGCAGAACGTCGCCTCGACGCCGTGCAGCGTCTTGGCGAGGCGGTAGGCGACGTCGTCGGGCAGATCCTCGCGCGTGAGGATGAAGCTCCAGGAGCCGAGCGAGGCGATCGGCTCGGTCTGCTTCGGGTAGGAGCCGGCCGGCACGGTCAGCGGCTTCAGGAACGCATGCTTGGCGCGGATGCGGGCGATCTCGTCCGCGCTCGGCGCGATGAAGCGCGCGCCCGACGCGCTCGCGGCGACCGCGGCAAAGCCGGGCCAGCCGATGCCGGCGCCCCAGAGCGCTACGACGCGGCCGTCCTCGACCATCGCGGGGCCGTCGCCGGCGCGGTCGAGATAGATTGCCTTGAAGTCCTCGTCCTGCTTCAGGCCGAGACCATCGAGCACATAGCGCGCCAGGATCGGCAGGCCGGAGCCTCTGGCGCCGAACGCGACGGGCTGGCCGACGAGGTCGGGGATCGTCGTGTAGGGGCTGTCGGCGCGCACCACGAACATGCCGGGATTGGAATAGATCGCGGTGAGGATCTTGAGCCGCACAGGCGCACGGCCGATGCCGGCGAAGGCCTCATAGGCTGGCTCGCCTGCGACGAGCGCGAGATCGAGCTCGCCCTTCTCCAGGAGCGGGATGTTCTCGCTGCTGCCCTTGGTGTTGCGGGGCGCGATGGTGAGATGCGGATCGGCCGCATTCATCACCTCCGCGAAGCCGTTGCCATAGAGCGGGAAGCCGCCGCCGGGCGTCGCGGTTCCCAGGCTGATCGTCGAGCTGATCGTCGCGGTCGGAATGGCCGTGCCTCCGGTCTGGGCGTCGGCGGGGCTGGCGAGCAGCGCCGCACTGATGAGGATCGTGGCGAATCTCATGGTCGTCCCTGGCGGGCCTGCGTCAACACCGACTTGCGGCGATGTAGGCAGCCGCCGGTTTTTATGAAAGCATGCCGCGCAACGACAATAGAACAATGGGAGGTGTCATGTTGCGAATTTTGCGTCACGGTGTTTTCGGACTCGCAGTCCTGTTGGGTCTTTTCAGCGCTGCCCCTCCCGCCGCCGCAGCCTATCCCGATCGTCCCGTACACTGGCTGATCGGCTTTTCCCCCGGCGGCCCGGTCGACATCGTGGCGCGGATCATGGCGCAGTGGCTGTCGGAGCGGCTCGGCCAGCAATTCATCGTCGAGAACCGCACCGGCTCCGGCGGCAACATCGCCGCGGCCGCGGCGATCAACGCCCCGCCGGACGGCTACACGCTGCTGTTCGTCGCGCCCAACAACGCAATCTCGACCTCGCTCTACAAGAAGCTGCCGTTCGACTTTTTGCGCGACACCACCCCGGTTGCGAGCATCATGCAGCTCACCAACATGCTGGTCGTCTCCAACGCGTTCCCGCCGAAGTCGGTCAAGGAGTTCATCGACTACTGCAACGCCAATCCCGGCAAGATCTCTTATGCCTCCTCCGGCAACGGCACCTCGGTGCACATGTCGGCGGAGCTTTTCAAGGTGATGACGAAGTGCGACATGGTGCACGTGCCCTATCGCGGCTCGGCCATCGCCTTCCCCGACATCATCTCCAACAAGGTGCAGCTGATCTTCGACAACCTGCCCTCGGCGATGGAGCAGGTGAAGGGCGGCAACGTCCGCGCGCTCGGGGTGACCTCGCCGCAGCGCTGGCCGAGCGTGCCCGACGTGCCCGCGATCGCCGAGACCGTGCCCGGCTTCGAATCGGTCGGCTTCTACGGCATCTCCGCGCCGAAGGGCACTCCGCCCGAGGTGATCGAGATCCTCAACAAGGCCGTCGGCGAAGCGCTGAAGGACCCGAAGCTGGTGGCAAAGCTCGCCGAGACCGGCGGCATCCCCAAGCCGATGACGCCGGCCGAGTTCGGCAAGCTGGTCGCGGACGAGACCGCGAAGTGGCGCAAGGTGGTCGAGTTCGCCGGGGTCTCGGTGGACTAGGCAGCGGCCGTGCCGCCGAGCGCAGCCGCACGATGCTCGAGGGGGCCAACAGGCCCTCTCAAACAAAGTTGCGAAAACAACCCCATGCACAGTAGACGAGGCCAGTGATTTCAATGGGTTACCCCCCACGTCGAAAAAACCTGCGAAAACGCGGTTTGCTTCGTCGGGCAAAACAGGGTTATACAGGCATCATCGCCAATTTCGGTTGTTCGAAATTTATCAATGATGCCGTGCCGGCGTTCCCATCCACCAGCGCCAGCATTGCACCCCCGCCTCAGGCCCTGTAAACGAACCGCGCACCGTTGCCGGCCGCGCCTCGCGGCCGCCTCGCGGCGGGGCCTGTAGCTCAATGGTTAGAGCCGGCCGCTCATAACGGTCTGGTTGCAGGTTCGAGTCCTGCCGGGCCCACCAATAAAATCAGCAACTTATCAGGCCCCGTTTCGTCTGATCGGAATCACCGCACCAGAAACCGCACCAGATACGACCGCTTTTCGTTCGCCCGCGGGCTCGCGCTTGGCGATTTTCTCGACGGCGTCGGACAAATAGTCGGGATGGTGATGGCCATACGTGTTGAGCAGAACCTCAAGCGACATTCCGAGATAGCCTGCCGCCTGCCAAGGATCTGCCCCTCTCTGCATCAGCCAAGTAGCCGCGGTGTGTCGCAGAGTGTGAGGCGAGATGCCCGGACCAAGCCCTGCAAGCCTCACAGCACTCTTGAACGCCGTTTTGACCGAGGTAATCGGCCTTCCGTTGTACTCGACGAAATGCTTCGCCTCTGGATTAATCCGATGCCAGCGCCGCAGATGAGCTAGCAAGCGAAAGGGGATGGGCACCGTCGGTTGCCGCTTGTTGGTTTTGGCGCTGCCCTGTTTCAGACGGTAGTAGCGACCGCGCTCCAGGTCTACATAGGAGCGACCGATCGCCGGAATTGGAGACGAGGCTGCGATAGCTCCCGCACGGGTTCCGCTGTAGATGCCCAGCAAAATGAACCGCGCAAGATGGCGAAGGGGACGCTTGCTTGTGGGGACCTTCACGTCCTCCATCGGTCGGCGAGAGCCTTTTTGCATTTCGCGATAGCGCCAGCAGGTCCAAACCAATTTGGCCGCATCGCTGCGCGTCAGCCACTTGTCTCGGGGTTGCCCCTTCTCAGGCAGCGACACCTTCACGATTTCCCGATGATATCCTTCACCTGCATGGTGACCAATGGCAGCGCGGAGGTCTTCAAGGTCTCTGCGCGCGCCTCCCCTTTTGCCGCGCTTCTTGGCGTACGAGCGACATGCCTCCCCATTTACCTCGCCCAGCATTTTTGCTCCCCACCACTCGTTCAACCGTTCGATCCGCTTCTTGAACTTGCGGATATCGGGAATCGTATCTTCGCTCTCGCTATCGACCTTGAAACGACCGCGAAGCTTGTCCAGCTGCGCGTCCAAATAAATCGAGAGGACATCCGCAATAGCGATATCGTCTATGTGGCGAATTCGTCGCTTCGGGGTGTGTTTAGAGCTTATGTAGTCTCTTAGCTTTTCCTCCGCGGCCGCAATCTCATCTGCAGCGCAGCCTGTGCTGACATCCCGGCCGTTGTCTCTGATGATCCAGGTTGGCTGGTGAGTGATCTTTCCGCTCTTGTTTCGGCGGGCAGCCTTGAGCTGAAGTCGGGCGCCCTTGCTTCTTCGCGGCATAGCTCTCTCATCCGTTCTATATGAGCCAGCGTTGTAAATCTTTGCCGGCAATCTTCTGAATAATCAATTGACTCCGATCGCGCTCGCGACGCAAACCCGCGACCGTCATTCCCCTAAAGGAAATGCGATCTTCACGGCATCAGCAAGGCGAACAGAAGTACCAGGTGTAATTTCAGGTTGCGCTCGATCCTTTCGGACCTGTAACCGTGTGCGGTGTGGCGAGCCTTGCAAACGACTGCCTCGAAATGAAGCCATCACTTCGCTCATCGAACGATCGGGCATGCTAATCGTGCAATCGCGCAAGTACCTGGACGGGATCAGCGAGAGTCGCGTTGGATGGTAAGCGCTCCAAGCATCGATTACCTGCTCCGGTGGGAATGGGTCTTTCCCATTCGGCCACTCATGGTAGGAGGCTGCAGGCTGCTCGAAAGGCCAGGTTCCTGCACTCGAATTCAGCGCGTTAAAACATGGGAGGCTCTGCCGAAAAGAAGAGTCGTTTGCCTGACGACATCATCGGCATTTGGTTGAGCAGACGGCCCGCCTCTATCGCGATGACGCGACGGAATGTCTGGTTTCGGGCTTCTCACCGCTAAGAAACCAATGCCATGGTTTGTCGTCCAGGCGCGCCCTCAATCTCAGTCTCAATGTAGTGAGGCGTGAGTCGAAATGGTTGCCTTACTTGGTCGCGCCCTCGATGATCCACGCTTGGACCCGAGCTGGCGCGACCGAATAATACCAACACTCGCACCTGCAACGCGCGGTGTGAGGCGTCTATCTCGTAAGCGCCATCCAGAATAGACGAGGCTGATCAGAGGAGCCGCCGGTGATCTGCTAGCAGAGCTGGAAGAAAGCAGGCATTGGCACCAGCTTTTTCAAACCCTATCCGAGCAGTGATCGAGACATGCACTTCCCATCTATTGCGGATTACAGAGAAGGATTGATACAGCCATAGTATAAGACCGCCAATGCGCTAACTATACGGCGCACCGAAGACATACTTTTCCCGGATCGCGCCCTCCGCCGCTGGGCGTTGTAGATGCTCCTTGAACGAGCTCCTTAGCACGCGAGCTGCGAAGAGAGGTGGTCGCCCAACTGCGTCGATACCGGCGGCGATGCGGGACTATTTTCTTCAATTGATGTAATTATTGCTGCAAGCGTCGCATAGATGTTTGATTTGCTCCGGTGTAACTTTCGGGAGCGAGAATGATGGCCAACGCGCTCGAGATCTATAAGGCTCATCCGGTACGATCGCAGCTCGGCATGAGAGCGGCACAATATGTCCGCATGTCGACACAACGGCAGCAATACTCGATTCAGAATCAGGCTGCTGTGATTGCAGCATACGCGCACGCCCATAGCCTGACCATTGTACGAACCTATCGCGATGAGGGAGAGAGCGGCCTGCTCATCAAGAACAGGGCCGGTCTTATACAGCTCATCAAGGATGTCCAAACAGGAGCAGCCGATTTCGGTCATATTCTGGTCTATGACGTAAGCCGGTGGGGCCGCTTTCAGGACGTCGATGAGAGCGCGTATTACGAATTCGTGTGCAAACAGGCAGGCATCAACATCGTGTATTGTGCTGAGCAGTTTGATAATGACGGCAGCGTGCTCTCCAGCATCATCAAAAACATCAAGCGCGTAATGGCGGCCGAGTACAGTCGTGAGCTTTCGGCGAAGGTTCACGCTGCGCAGTGCCGGTTCGCCCGACTTGGCTTCAAGCTTGGAGGTCGCCCTGGTTATGCTCTCTTGCGAGAACTTGTCGATCAGAGTCAGCGGTCGCGAGGCGTGCTGAAGAACGGTGACCAAAAATACCTCATGACTGATCACGTCCGAGTGCGCCCCGGCATTCCCGAGGAAGTAGCCGTGGTCAAGTGGATCTTCGAGCGCTTTCTGCAGATAAAGTCGGAAGCGATTATCGCCCGGGAGCTAAACCGGAGGGCCATACTCACGAGCACGGGAGTTCGGTGGACGCGCGCAGCGGTTAACATGGTGCTTAGAAACGAGAACTACATTGGAAACCTGACCTTCAACCGCCGATCACGCAAGCTGCGGCGGACCTGCACCTGCAATCCTCCCGAGCTTTGGATCACCAGCGAGAGATGTATCGAGCCGATCATCGAACGCGAAGTCTTCCTGAAAGTAAACAAGATCATTGAGGAACGGCGTGTCGATATCACTGAAGAGGAGATGCTTGCCCGTCTACGCAAAACGCTGCTCAAGGAAGGGCGCCTGAGCTCTGCTATCATAGCCAGCACGGTCGGCCTTCCCTGCGCTTCCACCTATCAAACTCACTTCGGCAGCATGATGAACGTGTATCGCTTAATCGGCTACACTCCCAAGCGAAACTATGCATTTCTCGAGTCGCGCCCGCGCTGGGCAGAGCAAGAGGCCAAGCTCGGCTCTCACATCGCCATGGCCATCAGGAAAGCTGGTGGTCGCATCATCTCTAGCAACCGGACCGATTACTTGCGCGTGCGTGGATCGGTCAACATCTCAATTCGATCAGCCCTCTGCTGCGGAAGGCAAAATCGAGCGCCGTATTGGTCGATCAAGCGCAGGGCACGCCTGCCTCAGGGCTGGATCGCCGCCATCAGGCTGTCTGAGCATAACGAGTCAGTGCTCGATTACGTGCTGCTGTCGGCCGACGGGAAAGCGAAACGAACCATAAACTTTTCTGAGAGGGCTCGCGTTCGCCGTGGAATCGCTCGCTTCGATACCCCTGACGCTTTGGCTCGAGCGATCGCCAAGCTAGTAACACTTAAAGACCGTTGTGCGCCAGCACCACAGGACAAGCGATCGAGACCAAAGCAGCTCAACACCAAGAACGCCCGCACGCGGCGCTGATCAGACGCAGGCACAAAACTCCGCAAAGCAGTGCTTCTTAATATTTAGAAGCTTGTCCAGATTTCGAGCGCCTTCGCTCTTGCCGCGTGCCGCATCATGTTCCACTCCAAGTCCGTGATCATGCCCTGACCGATTTCCACGCCAGGCTGGCTGAACATACGACAGCCGATCCGACGCTCTTTGTTCAGCCGCATTTTCGGGTTTGCTCGCAATCCGGCGCCATTCACAGCAGTGGAGCACAGGGTGACCGAGCCGCGTGGCATCTCTAAAAAAACAAGCTGCGGCTTACGCTGGCTGCGAGTCGCTTTCGGCGTTCACCGAATGGGTTCGACGCGGAATCATGCCTAGACCGATTCCCGGAACCACGCAAATGGGATAGAAAAGCTATTGACGCGGCCCTTGACCGGCTATCTGGTTTACAGCCTAAGATTGAAGCTCAACTAACACCATACGACGCATGGAAGGCTTCCCAGAATGCGAGTGCGGCTGAAAGGGATCAACTGGTCCATAAAAAGCTCGCTGACGGTACATCGAAGACCTACTGGTACGCTTGGAAAGGAGGCCCGCGCATTGACGCGGAACCCGGCACACCGGAGTTTATGCGGCTCTACAACGAAGCAGTGTCGTCGTACACAACGAAGACTGCCGAGACGTTCAGCTCGCTCATCGACTACTTCAAGGACTGTAGCGAGTACAAAGATCTCGGCGACAAGAGTAAGCGCGCTTACGACGGATATCTCAAGCTCATCGAGGCCAAGTTTGGATCGATGCCAATCGGCGCTCTCGAAGAGGGGTGACTTCAAAGAGTTTCGTGATTCATTCTCCGATACGCCGCGCAAGGCGGACTACGTTTGGACAACGATCGCGCGTGTTCTGTCGGTTGCGAAGGATCGCGGCAAGATCGCAGTGAACGTTTGCGCGCGGCTTTACGACTCTGATCGATCGGAGATCGTGTGGAGCGCCGAGGACATCCGGGCCTTCTGCAGCGTTGCGTCCGTTGAGCTGCAGGCGGCTCTACTGCTTGCACTGTGGACGGGCCAGCGCCAAGGGGACCTGCTGCGCCTAACTTGGAAGGACTACGATGGCACGTACATCCGGATGCGTCAGTCTAAGGGACGCGGCAGCAAGGGCAGGCGCCGTGTAACCATACCGGTGGGGCCGACGCTAAAGGCGGCGCTTGATGCTGCGCTCAAGGAAAAGCGCTCTGCAGTGACCATTTTGGTCAATTCGTTCGGACGGCCGTGGACGGAGGACGGCTTCAGGACGAGCTGGGACAAGACCTTTAAGAAAACGTCCTTGAAGGACCTGCACTTTCATGATTTGCGCGGCACTGCTGTTACGCGCCTCGCGCTATCCAACTGCTCGGTGCCGGAGATCGCCTCGATCACCGGCCACTCGATGAAGACCGTGCAGGAGATTCTGGACGCGCACTACCTGGGTGGCCGGCTCGAACTCGCGGAGTCAGCGATCAAAAAGCTGAGCGAAGTGTACGGGTAGGAACCACGGATTGGGATCTCGGTCGCCAAGGCTTCTGCGTGAGAGAGTGCTCCACGCCGCCGCGGAAACGAGCTAGCCGCTGCGGTAACGCGCAGCCATCCCGCCATCGGCGTACGGACAATGAACAGATTTCTCAAACCGGACGTCAAACCGAATGGTCCGTTCTGACGTGCACTGCTGTAAGTGCTTGATTTGCTTGGTGGGCGCACCAGGGCTCGAACCTGGGACCCGCTGATTAAGAGTCTCGAATTGTCCGTTTTGCACTCGGGAACCGCCAATTGCCGCATGTAATGAGAGGCGCGCTTCTCGAAGAGCAGATTTCGCATACACCTTGGACGGGTGGCCGATCCGAAGGGCCTCGCGCACTCACAAGTACCGCGTTCAAGATATGCCGAAGCGTAAGATCGATAGACTCGCTCGCGCCAAAGCCCGGCCCGATCCTGCACAGTGGGGGGAGGACGAAGTGATGACGCTGATCGAGGCCGTTACCGTATTTTTTCCGCACGGTCCATTGACCTTATCATCGTTGCGCAGGGCCGCAGCGACTGGGACTCTTGAAATTGCCAAAGTGGCAGGCAAAGATTTGACCACACCTCGCGCCATCCGCAAACTGGTCAAGCCGTCATGCCGGGCCGCAAAGCCAAGCCACCACGACTCTGGTTCCGAGACGACGATGAGACCTGGATCATCCTCGACCGCGGCCGGCAGATCCGCACAGGCTTCGGCCGCGACGACATTGATGGCGCTGCGAAGGCACTCGAAACCTACATCGGCGGGCGACATACAAGTACAATCGGCGCCACTGACCCGGGCGCCCTCGCCATAGCTGATGTTCTCACTGCTTACGAGATTGCAAAGCGCCCCAAGGATAAGAGCGACCAACGCGCGTGGGCACAACACGATCTGCTGCTCATTCGCTTGCTCGACCTCAACACCTTCTTTGGCGACAAGACGGTCAGCGAGCTCAAAGCCCAACTCTGTCGTGATTTCGTAGACTGGTCTACTGGCACGCCGAACGAGAACAACAGAAAGGCAGGCATCAAGCCCCGCAACAGCTCGGTCTCAGATCAGACCGCGCGACGCCGACTTGAGGATTTGCGGGCTGCGGTCAACGTCTATCACGCAGAACACACACTTAGCGTGGTCCCAAAGATCACCCTGCCTCCAAAGGCGGAGGGGCGTCACCGGTGGCTAACACGCAATGAAGCCGCTCGCTTACTCGCAGCAGCGATTGGTTACGTGTGGGACAATGAGCGAGAGACCTGGAAGCGTGGTGAAGATGGCAAGCTTTTGAGACGTGAGCGGTGGATCATCCGCCGTCGCTATCCGGCGGCGCGTTTCATGTTGGTCGGCATTTACAGCGCGCGCCGCGAAGAGACGATCCGCCGCACACAGTGGCTATCGACAACGACTCATCCTTGGATGAATCTGGACGCGATGGTGTACCAAGGCAAGGGAGCCTTGGAGCGGTCGACCAAGAAGCGACGCCCGCCCGCGAAGATCGCCAGCCGGCTGCGCCCTCACCTAGTCCGCTGGCGTAAGATCGACGAGAAGCGTTCCTCCGAACTCAGAGCAGCGGGCGTCATGAGGAACGGCGAGCAGATACGATTCATCGTCAACCGCATCCACGATGGCCAGCCGCTTGCCGGCAAGATCAGGTCGGCTTGGGAAGCAATTCTGGAGGATGCGGGACTGGGCGATGATGTGGTTCGCCACTCCTTGCGCCACACCGCCGCGACTTGGCTCATGCAAGCTGGCGTCGATATGTGGGAAGCCGCTGGCTGGCTTGGGATGACCGTGGAGCAGCTGGAAGCCAACTATGGCCATCACCATCCAGATTTCCAGGAAGAGGCGGCCGAAGCGTTTGGGGGACGACGCTAATTCCCCTTGCGGTTAGCAACGTCTGTCAGAAAATAGAGCGACCAAAATACAGTCACCGACAAGAACGATAAAAGCATAGACAGGATCAAGCTACCGATTGCCCAGACCGCTGTTCGAGCCAACGGAGCACTTGCTGTCCAGCTGATAACCGCGTCCCTCATCAAGCCAGCGCCCACGACAGCGAATAGCGTCACAAGGCCCAAGAAGCTCAGATAACCTAGCAGAAAGCAAAGGAATTGGCGCATAGTCAGGGCGTCATTGTCCAGCCAAAGCTCAGCTCCCATTGGCCTTCGATCAATGTTGTTACCTGGCGCGCCCATCGATACTGCCGCCAGCGCCCCCACCATAAACGGTACAGCCATGATCAATAGGTCTCTGGCAAACCGCAATAACCCAGCATCGCCGAACAGTGGGGCGCGTGGTTGGACGCCTACGTAAACGATCCATGCCACCAGTGCGACGGATAATGGAACGATCACGTCATACCGGCGCTTCTCTGGATGACGGATAGAAAGGTAGCGGATAGGAGCAAGCAGGCGCAGTCGCGAATGCGTCCCGCCCTGTTCCACGTCCAGATACTCTATCCGTGACCTTTCCATAGCGAGTCTTTGTCCAGCAAGGCTTCCATCTGCTTCACGACATCGCGGTTGACTGTCGTGTACCACTCTCTGGCTGCCTGGAGAGATATTACATCTTTTGTGCAGATCATCAGATCCGAAGCGCCGGCAAGTGCATCCGGCAACGACCCGGTGATCATCGCACCGTTTACGTGCCGGAATGACACCTTAATCTTGTACCCGCGCTGTGTGTAGTAGGTTCGCAGGGCGTTCATCCATTCGAAACGTGCTTTAGGGTCGTTTGGTCCCTGCTTGGCGGACACCTTCAATTGAACTTGGGCGTCAAATTCCTCATTGATCACATGGGTTTTACCGGCAATCGATTGTTTTTCTTTGCTCTTGGTAAAGATTAGATAGGAAATTTCAGCACCTGGACCAGTGGCAAACCCGACGTTCCGTCCAACATCGGCGTGGAGTTCCAGGCGGGGATTGAATCGGTAGGGCTTGAGCACATTTCCTCGTTTCGGATCTGGCACCGGTACGTCAAATGAGAGTTCGTCCTGCGTTGCCCATCGGCGAAGCTGCCGACACAGGAAATCCTCAATCATTTTCGGTTTATTGAGTGTGCAACTTCGATCACACATCGGTAGTCGCCGCTATCAACGGCCACGACCGGGGTGCGAACGACCACATGGGCTGACACGCACCCGCGTTCATTTTCGTGGCCGGAGATATCCCGTCCGTTCAAGTTTGCCGTGTCGACGACGGAGAATGTTGTCTTTTGCTGATCAACGTATTCCAGCAGAAGCTGATAGTATCGAAAACCGTCGCGTGTATGAGACTTGAGATCTCGGAGCCAGATGAAGTTCAATCCGGCGCACCGGATTTTCCGCTCATCGTCCGTCTCTTCGGACTCTCTCTCGGTCTCTGACTTTCCGAAAAACTCAATAGCCCACGCTGCTTTTCGTCGCTCCTCGAGAGCGTCGAACATGCTCTTGCCGGAGACGATCGGAACTTTGGCGTGGCTCGGAGCCTTTGAAATCGACCGAGCAACCAATCGATTTAAAAGAA
Organism: Bradyrhizobium sp. JHI2711; assembly: GCF_056156565.1. Taxonomy (NCBI): domain Bacteria; kingdom Pseudomonadati; phylum Pseudomonadota; class Alphaproteobacteria; order Hyphomicrobiales; family Nitrobacteraceae; genus Bradyrhizobium; species Bradyrhizobium sp. JHI2711. Next base: position 1,983,166 of record NZ_JBPZPT010000002.1, on the reverse strand, counting down.
CAATCCTCTGAAATGGACTCGACACTCAGCCCTCCCTGCGGAAGCTGATATGTCACAACCCACGCTTGAGGAAGAGGTCGTGAGCGCGTTATCCCCGGAGGCAAGAGGCTTTTCATTGCGCATTTCATTGCGGAACGACGCCCCGGAAACTATAAGTAGTTGAAATCTTGGTCGGAGTGGCAGGATTCGAACCTGCGACCCCTGCGTCCCGAACGCAGTGCTCTACCGGGCTGAGCCACACTCCGACAAGAAGGCGGCTTATAGCGTCGGGCTTGACGCACTGCAAGCGGCCGAGATGAGGAATTTTATCCCTGTGAAGACGGGTGTCGAAACGCTGATATTGCCGGCCGGCGAAGCCGGCGCGGAAGCCGCCGCCCGGCGACTTGCGGCCGGCGGGCTGGTCGCGTTTCCGACCGAGACGGTCTACGGGCTCGGGGCGGATGCTGCCAATGCGGTCGCGATCGCCCATCTCTACGCCGCCAAGGGCCGGCCGGCGTTCAATCCGCTGATCGCGCATGTCGCGGACCTCAAGGCCGCGCGGCGGATCGGGCGGTTCGATGCGCGGGCGCTGGCGCTTGCGGAGGCGTTCTGGCCGGGGCCGCTGACGCTCGTGGTGCCGAAGGCCGAGGACTGCACGGTGGCGGATCTCGCCACCGCTGGCCTCGACACGGTGGCGATCCGCATCCCCGCCCATCCCGTCGCGCAGGCGATCCTGCGCGCCTTCGGCGGCGCCGTGGTGGCGCCCTCGGCCAACATCTCCGGCCACGTCTCGCCGACGCTGGCCGCGCATGTCGAGAGCGACCTTGCCGGGCGGATCGACCTGATCATCGACGGCGGGCCTGTTACGGTCGGCGTTGAATCCACGATTGTCGGCTGCTTCGACGCGCCGATGCTGCTTCGTCCCGGTGGGCTCTCGCGCGAGCGGATCGAGGCGGTGCTGGGCGCGAAGCTGGCGCGGCCGCCGGCGGAGGCTGGCAGCGACGACAGCCAGCCGCTGGCCCCGGGCATGCTGGCCTCGCATTACGCGCCGCGCGCCCTTGTGCGGCTCAACGCACGCGAGGTCGCGCCGGGCGATGCGCTGCTGGCGTTCGGCCCGGAGCGCCTGCCCGGTCTTGACGCCGCCTCGGCCGTCATGAATTTGTCGCCCACCGCCGATCTCGATGAAGCCGCCGCCAATCTGTTCGGCTATCTTCGCAGCCTCGATGCAAAAGCGCCGCGGGCGATTGCGGTGATGCCGATTCCCGAAGATGGTCTGGGCGAGGCGATCAACGACCGGCTGCGCCGCGCCGCGGTGGCGCGTTGAAGCAAGAGACGAGGACATGAACATCAACAAGCCTGCCACCCCGCCGCTTGCGCCCGAATTGATCGAGCAATTCCGCAAGATCGTCGGCGACCGCCACGCCATCACCGACCCGACTGATATCGAGCCTTACGTCACCGAGGAGCGCAATCTGTTCCACGGCCGCTCGCCGCTGGTGCTGCGCCCGGGCTCGACGGCGGAGGTTTCCGCGATCTGCAAGCTCGCCTCCGCGCACAACATCGCGCTGGTGCCGCAGGGCGGCAACACCGGGCTCGTCGGCGGCCAGACGCCGCACAATGGCGAGGTGGTGGTGTCGCTGCGCCGGCTCGACAAGATTCGCGAGGTCGACACCGCGTCCAACACCATGACAGTGGAAGCCGGTGTGGTGCTGCAGATCGCGCAAGCCAAGGCCTCCGAGGTCGATCGGCTGTTTCCGCTGTCGCTCGGCGCGGAAGGCAGCTGCACCATCGGCGGCAATCTCTCGACCAATGCCGGCGGCACCGCGGCGCTCGCCTATGGCGTCGCGCGCGAGATGACGCTGGGCCTCGAAGTGGTGCTCGCCGATGGGCGCGTGCTCAATTCGCTGTCAAAGCTGAAGAAGGACAACACCGGCTACAATCTACACAACCTCTTCATCGGCGCCGAAGGCACGCTCGGCATCATCACCGCGGCGACGCTGAAACTGTTTCCGAAGCCGCGGGCGATCGAGACCGCCTTCGTCGGGCTGAAATCGCCGGCGGCGGCGCTGAGGCTGCTCACCATCGCGCAAGGCGAAGCCGCCAATGCGCTGACGAGCTTCGAGCTGCTGTCGGAGCTGGCGGTGGATTTCTCGGTCCGCCACGGCATCGACGTGCGCGATCCGCTCGCAGAGAAGCATCCCTGGTACGTGCTGATGGAATTGTCATCGCCGAGCGAGGATGCCCGCACGCCGCTGGAGACGATCCTGGGCCGTGCCATGGAGGAGGAGATCGTCGACGACGCCGTGATCGCGGCGAGCCTCGCCCAGCGCGGCGCGTTCTGGAAGCTGCGCGACGAGATGTCGGCGGCGCAGAAGCCGGAAGGCGGCTCGATCAAGCACGACATCTCCGTCCCGGTTGCGGCCGTGCCCGAATTCATCGCGGAAGCCGATGCGGCCGTGGTGAAGCTGATCCCCAGCGCCCGGCCGGTGCCGTTCGGCCATCTCGGCGACGGCAATCTGCATTACAACGTCAGCCAGCCGATCGGCGCCGACACCGCCGATTTCCTCGCGCGCTGGCATGATGTGAACGCGGTGGTGTTCGAGATCGTGCTGCGCATGGGCGGCTCGATCTCGGCCGAGCACGGCATCGGCGTGCTCAAGCGCGACGAGCTCCCCGAGGTGAAGGACAAAACCGCGATCGAGCTGATGCGCTCCATCAAGACGATGCTCGATCCGCTCGGCATCATGAATCCGGGGAAGGTGCTGTGAGCGCTTCCCTTGCGATCGATGCGATCACCGATGCCGACGTCGAGGGCGTGGTCGCGCTGTGGCAGCGCTGCGGCCTGACGCGCCCCTGGAACGACCCGCATGCCGACATCGCACTAGCGCGGCGGCGCGACAATTCCACCGTGCTGGTCGGCCGCGACAATGGCGCGATCGTCGCCACCGTGATGGTCGGCCATGACGGCCATCGCGGCTGGGTCTATTACGTCGCCGTCGATCCCAGCTGTCAGAAGCACGGCTTCGGCCGCATCATCATGGCGGCGGCCGAGGACTGGCTGCGAAGCGCCGGGATTTTGAAGCTGCAGCTCTTGGTCCGTCGCGAGAACGCGCAGGCCAACGCGTTCTATGGCTCGCTCGGCTTCGAGCTGTCGACATCCCTGATGTTCCAGAAGTGGCTCGACGGCCGTGCGACCACGCCAAGCAATTGAGATCGAGGCATGACCCTTTCCGACCGCGTCCGCATCAAGGACGTCCGCGTGCTCTCGGACGGTTGGACCACGCTGAAGACCACGACCTTCGAATACCGGCGCGCAAGTGGCGAGTGGCAGACCCAGCATCGCGAGACCTATGAGCGCGACAACGCCGCCGCCGTGCTGCCATATAATCTCGCGCGACGGACCGTGATCCTGGTGCGCCAGTTCCGCCTTCCGGCCTTCATCCGCGGTTACGACGACCTCTTGATCGAGGCCGCCGCCGGCGTGCTCGACAACGCCGAGCCCGAGGAGCGCATCCGCGCCGAGGCGGAGGAAGAGACCGGCTATCGCCTGCACCATGTCCACAAGGTGTTCGAGGCCTTCATGAGCCCCGGCGCCATCACCGAGAAGCTGCATTTCTTCGTCGCCGAATACGAGCCCGAGATGCGGGTGAGCGACGGCGGCGGCCTGGAGCACGAGGGCGAGGACATCGAGGTGCTGGAGCTGTCCATCGACGAGGCGCTGGCGATGATCGCCGACGGCCGCATCATCGACGCCAAGGCGATCATGCTGCTGCAGTATGTGGCGCTGCATGTGTTCAGGTGACCTTGCGGCTGTCCTTCCTTCTCCCCTTGTGGGAGAAGGTGGCGCGAAGCGCCGGATGAGGGGTTCTCTCCACTTGTGAGATCGTTCGTGAGGATGGATACCCCTCACCCGTCTCGCCGCTATGCGGCGATCCACCCTCTCCCACAAGGGGAGAGGGGAGGAGCGCAGCTCGCTCTATCAAGCCTGCAATTCAGACCTGCGCCGCCGCTCCCCCCCGGTTGAGCAACCGCAAAACTATCTCTAGTCTGTCGTCAACCAAGAATCAGGAGACGCGCCATGTCCGCTCCGCGCGACGATGAATTCGGCTTTGCGCCCGACTACGATTCCCCCGTCCCCTACATGCAGCGCACCCGGGATTATTACGCGGCGATCGGCTACACCACGCCGTACCGCTGGGCGCATTACACCGAGGCGCCGTTCCAGCCGCTGAAGAAGCCGTTGTCGCAATCGCGCGTCACCATCATCACCACCGCGGCGCCCTACGATCCGGCCAAGGGCGACCAGGGGCCGGGCGCGGCGTATAATGGCAACGCGAAGTTTTATCAGGTCTATGACGGCGACACGTCGAAACAGCACGATCTGCGCATCTCGCACATCGGCTACGACCGCAAGCACACCTCGGCCACCGACAGCGGCACCTGGTTTCCGCTGCCGCAGCTGTTGAAGGCGAGCGCCGCCGGCCGCATCGGCGAAGTGAGCCAGCGCTTCTTCGGCGCGCCGACCAACCGCAGCCATCGCGTGACGCTCGACACCGACGCGCCGGAGATCCTGGCGCGCTGCCTCGCGGACAAGGTCGACGTCGCGGTGCTGGTGCCAAACTGCCCGGTCTGCCACCAGACCACGGCGCTGCTGGCGCGGCACCTGGAGCGCAACGGCATTGCCACCGTGGTCATGGGCTGCGCCAAGGACATCGTCGAGCACGCGGCCGTGCCGCGCTTCCTGTTCTCCGACTTCCCGCTCGGCAATTCCGCCGGCAAGCCGCACGACATCGCCTCGCAGGCCCAGACGCTCGAGCTCGCGCTCCGGCTGCTGGAGAGCGCGAGCGGTCCGCAGACCACGATGCAATCGCCGCTGCGCTGGAGCGAGGACGCCTCCTGGAAGCTCGACTACAACAACGTTGCGCAGCTCTCGCCCGAAGAGCTGGCTCGCCGCCGCGCCGAGTTCGACAAGCAGAAGGAGATCGCGCGCGGCAACCGCGCCGCCTGACGCCCTCCAACAACAATAAGCCGAGGGAGAGCGAGGTGACGCGACCGTTCGAGGGCGTGAAGATCCTGGATTTTACGCAAGTGCTGGCCGGCCCCTATGCGAGCTACCAGCTCGCGCTGCTCGGCGCCGACGTCATCAAGGTCGAGCGGCGCGAGGGCGAGGACATGCGCCGCACGCCGCTCAGCCGCGAATGGGCCGAGCGCGGTCTGGCGCCGGCATTCCAGGCGGTCAACGGCAACAAGCGCAGCCTGACGCTCGATCTGCAGAAGCCGGAGGCGATCGCGATCGTGAAGAAGCTCGCAGGCCGCGTCGACGTGGTCATGGAGAATTTCCGCCCCGGCGTGATGGACAAGCTCGGCATCGGCTATGAGGCGCTGTCGGCCGTCAACCCGAAGCTGATCTATTGTGCGGTGTCGGGTTTCGGCCAGACCGGCCCGGATCGCCTGCGGCCCGGCTATGACGGCAAGATGCAGGCGCTGTCGGGCATCATGGCGATCACCGGCCACCCCGAGACGGGGCCGACGCGCGCGGGCTTTGCCGTGTGCGACGTGCTCTCGGGCGCCACCGCTGCGTTCGGCGTGTCCAGCGCGCTGTACCAGCGCGACCGCACCGGCAAGGGGCAGCTGATCGACGTCTCCATGCTGGAGGCGACGCTGGCGTTTCTCTCGGGCCAGATCGCCGACTGGTCGGTCTCCGGACATCGACAGCAGCTATCGGGCAATCAGGCGGTGAGCCGCCGGACCACGGCGAATTTGTTCAAGTGCGGCGACGGCCATATCCTGCTCGCCGTCAACAACGAGAAGCAGTACCGCGCGCTGATGGCTGCGCTCGGGCGCGAGGATACGCTGTCAGATCCGCGCTTTGCCGACTGGTTCTCGCGCAACGAGAACGAGGGCGCGCTGCGCGCCATCATCGAGCAGGCGCTAGCGAAACGGCCGGCACGCGAATGGGAGACGATCTTGGAGGACGCCGGCGCGCCCTGCGCCAGCATCTGGAAGGTCGAGGAGGTCATCGACCATCCGCAAATCAAGGCGCGCGGTGCGATCCAGGAGCTAGACACGCAATACGGCCGCCTGCGCTTTGCCGGCAGCGGCTTCAAGCTCGCTCATGGCGGCGGCCGGCTGGATCGCATGGCGCCGGAGCTGGGCGCGGATACGGATGCGGTGCTGGGCGAGCTGGGGTTCGATGTGGCAGAGATCGCGGGGCTGAGAGCGCGGGAGATTGTGTAGCGCGACACACGTTCCGCCGCGGCCTAGAACAACGACCCCTGCCCGTCATCCGCCGGACTAGCGGCAACCTTCCGCACCGCCTTCTTCGGCTTCGCCGCCTCGGCCTCAGCCTCGATCTCATCCGCGCTGATCGGCAGCACGAGCTGCTCGTCATCATTGGCGACGCGGTTGACGCGGGTGGAGACCGGGTGCCAGGCGAATTCGCCGGCGCGCGGGGGCCTCATCAAGGGCAGGATCGCGTCGATCTCGTCGCCCTTGTTGTCGAGCCAGCGCTCGAAGTCGTGCGGGCTGATGGTGACGGGCACGCGGTCATGCAGCGCGGCGAGATCCTCGCCCGCCGCGGCGGTGACGATCGCGACCGTGTCGAGTTCCTCGCCGTTCGGACCGACCCAGGTCTCGAACACAGCGGCAAAGCCGAGCGGCTCACCGTCGGCACGGTGGATGAAAAAGGGCTGCTTGCGGCCGGTTTGCGTCTTCCACTCGTAATAACCATCGGCCGGAATCAGGCCGCGCCGGCGGCGAATCGCGTTCTTGAACGCAGGCTTCTCCAGCACCGTCTCGGAACGGGCGTTGATCAGGAGCGTGAACCCGCGGGGGTCCTTGACCCAGCCGGGCAGAAGACCCCAGCGCATCAGGCGGAAATGGCGCGCGCCGTTCTCGAGCAGCACCACCGGAATCGGTTGCGTCGGGGCGACATTGTACCGGGGCGGGAAATTCGGCTGCTCGACATAGCCGAACAGTTGCCGCAAAGCCGCGGGGGCCGAAGTTATGACGAAGCGTCCACACATCCTTGGAGGCCTATATAGGGTCCGTTCAGGTCCTTTTAACCCCGAACGTTAACACTGCGGCAGATGAGCTCAACGGCCTCCCAACCCGCGCGGACGCATGTACAGACGGGCCCTGAGGCGACCGCCTGGGCCGAACGGCTGCGCGTGGCCAACATCAATCCGCGGACCGGGCTTGCCACCGACTATCTCAACCATTTCAATGAAGCCGTGATGCTGCTCGAAATGGTGCCGGATATGCCGGAATGCGCCGAAGACTTCCTGACCTGGACGCCGCTGTCTTATGCCGAGCATTTCACGGCGTCGAATTTCAAGGCGCGGGATTTGGCGATCGAAGCCTATGAGAAAGCCGATCCCAACGTGCGTGCCCAGTTCGACCACTTGACGGATACCATGACCTCGATCCTGACCGCGGTCGGCTCGGCCATGCGCGAGGTCGAGAAGGACACGACGCGCGTCCGCCTCGCCGAGCAGGCCACGCTTTGGGTCAAGCCCCTGATCGCAGCCTGCGGCGGCATCATCAATGGCGGGGCGGAAGCCGACGTCGACACCATCATGGCGAACTCATCCGGATAGGTGACGCGATTGGCCGCAATCGTCCATCCTGCCCATCCCCAGCTTGCGGTCAGCGCGGCGATCTTCCGCGACGGCAAGGTGCTACTGGTCCGCCGCGCCCGCTCGCCGGCCAAGGGCTTCTATTCGCTGCCGGGCGGCCGGGTCGAGTTCGGCGAATCGCTGCATCAGGCCCTGAGCCGCGAGGTCGACGAGGAAACCGGCCTTCGCATCGAGATCATTGGCCTCGCCGGCTGGCGCGAGGTGCTGCCGGCCGCGGCCGGCGCCGGCCATTACCTGATCATGTCCTTTGCCGCGCGCTGGACGGCCCGGGAGCCGGCGCTGAACGACGAGCTCGACGATTACCGCTGGATCGCCCCTGGCGCCCTGGCAAGCCTCGGCGACGTGAAGCTGACCGGGGGGCTGGAGGAGGTCATCCAGTCCGCTCACCGGCTGCTTGGAGCCTGACGGCCCGCCTTGCGCCAGCCGTCCCGAGGGGGCATACAGCCGCCGATGTCGTCGCGATTTCTCGCCATTTTTGCCCTGATTCTCGCCTGCGCCTCCGTGCCTGCGAGGGCCCAGGACGTGGCGGCGCCGTTTGACGGCGAACTGCAGCGGCTGGCCGAGATCCTGGGCGGCCTGCACTATCTGCGCGGCATCTGCGGGGCCAACGAGGGTAACAAATGGCGCAACGAGATGCAGGCGCTGATCGATGCCGAGACCCCCTCCGGCGAGCGCCGCACGCGCATGATCGCCGGCTTCAACCGCGGCTATAACGGTTTTCAGCAGACCTATCGCAGCTGCACGCCGGCCGCGATGGTGGCGATCCGCCGCTACATCGAGGAAGGCTCGAAGATCTCGCGCGATCTCACGGCGCGCTACGCGAACTGATTCTCGTCATTCCGGGGCTCGCGCGCGAGAGCCCGGAATCCATTCATCCACCGTCTCTGATGCCCGATGGATTCCGGGCTCGTGCGAGGCGCGCCCCGGAATGACGGCGCGGTCGACGCATGTGCGGGCCTGGAACCCTGTCATCGACTTTGTTCACAGCCGTTAACCGTTCTTAAAGATGTGGCCTAGCGGTCGTTAACGCCCGTGCTACACCTCTCGCACAGCGCATCGCCGTGGATCGCGCCCCAGCCTGACCGAGTTTCATGAGCCAGCCGATTTCCTACGCCCCCGCCCGCGCGCCGCTGCCCGATCACGAGCAGAAACAGGCCGCACTGAGCTATCTCAACGAGGCCTGGGCCGAGGCGCGTCATGACGGCGTCGACGGCGACTGCCTGGCGCAGGCGAGCCTGTTCGCGGCCCTCGCCGAGCTCGTCGGCACCTATGGCGAGGACGCAGTGGCAAAGTTCGTCGAGGGCTTTCCCGGCCGCATTCGCAACGGCGAATTCTCGGTCGGCATCTGCAGGCAGTAAGCCGTCCTGAAGCAGTAAGCCGTCCTGAAAATGACCCCGCCACGCGGGCGGGGCCAGTTGACGGATGAATGACTCTGCGAAAGGCGTCGCGAAGTCTGCCGCTCTTATCGCACGGAAGCCGTTGCCGGCGGACAAGCATTAATCTCGCGATGACCGGGAGATGTTCCCGACAGAGCCGGGAACGCGCGCCTCAGTCCGTCTCGATCGGCAGCGCCGGATCCCTCGCCCATTCGCCCATCGAAGCGTCGTAGAGCGTCAGCTTGTCGTAGCCGAGCTGCGTCAGCAGCAGGAGGTCGATCGTCGCCGAGATGCCGCCGCCGCAATAAAGAATCACATTCTTGTCGCGCGTGACGCCCTGGGCGGCGAACTTCGCTTGCGCATCCGCAAGATCCGCCAGCGTCTTGTCGGCATTCACGAGTGTGGCTGCGGGAACGTTGACGCTGCCGGGAACGCGGCCCGGCCGGCCATAGCGGCTCGGCTCGAGGCCGCGGTGAAACTGCGGCCCGAGCGCGTTGACGATGATGGTCGCGGGATCGCCGATCCGCGCCAGCACGGCTTCCTTGTCGACGAAGCAGCCTGGGCGCGGCGCCGCCTTGAAGGCCGTCACCGGATAGCCTTTCGGTGCGCCCGTCTCGGTCGGCCGTCCCTCCTGCTGCCATTTGTCGAAGCCGCCGTCGAGCACGTGGGCATCGACGCCGAGCGCGCGCAACATCCACCAGAACCGCGTCGCCCACATTATCGTCCCTATGCTGTAGAGCACGATGGTCTTGCCAGCATCGAGGCCGTGGCGGCCGAAGGCGGCCTCCAGCTGGGCGACATCGTGCATCATGAAGAAGTGTTGCGACGAGGCGTCGGAGAACTCGCCTTGCAGGTCGAGGAAATCGGCGCCGGGGATGTGGCCGGCGGCGAACGTCTTGTCGCCGGGCACGGCGCGATAAGGCACGGCGCTGCCTTCCGGCGCGGGCTCAAGATAGGTCGTGCAGTCGTAGAGGCGAAGGTTGGGATCGCCGAGCATGGCGGCGAGCTGCTCGGTGGTGATGAGGGCGGCGGGTTGGGACATCAGGCTGCACTCCCGTTCGAGAGAAAGTGTAGACCGCCCCTCCCGTCATTGCGAGAGCAGCGAAGCAATCCAGAGTCTTTCCGCGGCGACAGACTGAATTGCTTCGCTGCGCTCGCAATGACGAATGGGGAAGCCCCGTGCGTCCCCCACATCACCCTACTGCTTCAGCGTCTCCAGGAACCGCACCGGCTCGCCCTGCGCGGCCGTCACCAGCTCGCCCTGCCACATCACGCGACGGCCGCGGATAAAGGTGCCGACCGGCCAGCCGGTGACGCGAACGCCGTCATAGGGCGTCCAGCCGGCCTTGGACGCCACCCATTTGTTGGTGATGGTCTCGCTGCGCTTGAGATCGACGATGGTGAAGTCGGCATCGTAGCCGGCGGCGATGCGGCCCTTGCAGGCCATGTTGTAGAGGCGCGCAGGGCCGGCGCTGGTGAGGTCGACGAAGCGCGCCAGCGAAAGCCGACCCGCATTAACGTGATCGAGCATAACAGGCACCAGCGTCTGCACGCCGGTCATGCCGGAAGGCGAAGCGGGATAGGTCTTCTGCTTCTCCTCCAGCGTATGCGGGGCGTGGTCGGAGCCGAGCACGTCGATGATGCCCTGTTCGATGCCGCGCCAAATGCCGGCACGATGATCGGCGCCGCGCACCGGCGGGTTCATCTGCGCCAGCGTGCCGAGCCGCTCGTAGCATTCCGGCGCGACCAGGGTGAGATGGTGCGGCGTCGCCTCGCAGGAGGCGACATCCTTGTGGTCGCGCAGGAACTCGATCTCCTCCTTGGTCGAGATGTGCAGCACGTGAATACGCTTGCCGGTCTCGTGCGCGAGCTTGACGAGGCGCTGCGTCGCCATCAGCGCCGCGGTCTCGTCGCGCCAGACCGGATGCGAGCGCGCATCGCCCTCGATGCGCAGCGATTTGCGCTCGTTGAGGCGGTATTCGTCCTCGGCGTGGAAGGCGGCGCGGCGGCGGATCACCTGGAAAATGCGGCGCAGGCTCTCGTCGTCCTCCACCAAAAGCGCGCCGGTGGACGAGCCGATAAACACCTTGACGCCGGCGCAGCCGGGTGCGCGCTCCAGCACAGGCAGGTCCTGCACGTTCTCGCGGGTGCCGCCGATGAAGAAGGCGAAATCGCAATGCATGCGGTGATGGGCGCGCTTCACCTTGTCGGTGAATTCGGCCTCCGTCACGGTCAGCGGCGAGGTGTTCGGCATCTCGAACACGGCGGTGACGCCGCCCATCACGGCGCTGCGCGAGCCGGTCTCGAGGTCTTCCTTGTGCGTCAGCCCGGGCTCGCGGAAATGCACCTGCGTGTCCATCACGCCGGGCAGGATGTGCAGGCCCTTGCAGTCGATCACCTCGGCGGCCGAGCCTTGCGACAGCGGACCGAGCTCGGCGATGCGGCCGCCCGTGATGCCGATATCCCGCACGCCCTCGCCGTCCTGGTTGAAGACGGTGCCACCCTTCAGGATCACATCGAAACGCTGGGTCATTGGGCCTCTCTCATCCTCAGGGCGCAGGGCTCGAGGTCTTGTCGTTTATGCGTTGCGGGCTTACGTTCCGGAGCAACATGTCGCAAGAGATTTTCGCATGAAATCGGCGTTTCTTCCCGACCGGGGCGTGATCAAAGTCGCGGGTGAGGATGCGCGCAACTTCCTCAATGGCCTCGTCACCACCGACCTGGACAGGCTGAAACCTGGTCTGGGGCGATTCGGCGCATTGCTGACGCCGCAGGGCAAGATCATCGTGGATTTCCTGATCACGGAAGCGTCCGCGGGCCACGGCGGCGGGTTCCTGATCGACTGCCCCAAGGCGCTGGCGGACACCCTCGCCACCAAGCTGAAATTCTACAAGCTGCGCGCCAAGGTCACCGTGGACAAGCTCGACCTCGGCGTGCTCGCGGCCTGGGACGGCGAGCCGACGGCGCAGCCCGACCTTGCCTTTGCCGATCCGCGGGCTGAGGGGCTCGGCTACCGCATCCTGGTCCAGGAAGATCTCAAGCAGAAACTGTCCGATCTCATCGGCGCCGAGCTGGTCGATGCAGCCGAGTACGAGGCGCACCGCATTGCGCTCGGCGTGCCGCGCGGCGGGCTCGATTTCATGTACAGCGATGCGTTCCCGCATGAGACCAACATGGATCGCCTCGCCGGCGTCGATTTCGACAAGGGCTGCTATGTCGGCCAGGAGGTCGTCTCGCGCATGCAGCATCGCGGCACCGCGCGCACGCGCAGCGTGAAGGTGCTGCTCGAGGACGCCTCGCCCGAGCCGGGCACGACCATTCTTGCCGGCGACAAGCCGGTCGGCACCATCGGCTCGACGGCTGGCGGCAAGGGAATCGCGCTGGTGCGCATCGACCGTGTCGCAGACGCGCTCGATGCGGGCCAGCCGCTCACCGCTGGGGGGCTGGCTTTGACACTCGCTGAACCAGACGTCGTTCGCATTCCAGCCAAGCAGCCGACCGCATGAGCCGCGCTGCCCGCTTGCATCCCGATGGTCTGACCCGCTGCCCCTGGCCGGGCGAAGATCCGCTTTATGTCGCCTATCACGACACCGAATGGGGCGTGCCGGAATACGACGACCGCGCGCTGTACGAGAAGCTGATGCTGGACGGCTTCCAGGCCGGCCTGTCCTGGATCACGATCCTGCGCAAGCGCGACAATTTCCGCAAAGCCTTCGACGATTTCCAGCCGGAGAAGATCGCGCGTTACACGCCCAAGAAGGTTCACGCGCTGATGAACGATGCGGGTATCGTGCGCAACAAGGCCAAGATCGAAGGCGCGATCCTGAGTGCAAAGTCCTATCTCGACATCATGGAGAAGGGCCCGGGCTTCTCGAAGCTGCTGTGGGACTTCATGGACGGACGGCCCAAGGTCAACCAGTTCAAGACCACGGCAAGCGTGCCGGCCTCGACGCCGCTGTCGGTACAGATCTCCAAGGAGCTGTCCTCGCGCGGCTTCAAATTCGTCGGCCCGACGATCGTCTACGCCTTCATGCAGGCGACCGGCATGGTCAACGACCACCTGGTCGACTGCCACTGTCATGCGACTTGCAGTAAGACCCAGCGCAAGCTGCGCCTCAAGGCCAAATGACGGCGAAGAAGGCAGCGCGCAACGAAGAGGTCCGCGCCTGGCAGCGCATGCTGTCGGGCCGGCGGCTCGACCTGCTCGATCCTTCCCCGCTCGACATCGAAATCGGCGACATCGCGCACGGGCTGGCGCGGGTGGCGCGCTGGAACGGGCAGACCCTCGGCGCGCACATCTTTTCGGTCGCACAGCATACGCTGCTGGTAGAGACCGTGCTGCGCCATGAGATACCCCGCGTCGACCAGCGCGTCCGGCTCGCGGCCCTGCTGCATGATGCGCCGGAATATGTGATCGGCGACATGATCTCGCCGTTCAAGGCGGTGCTCGACGGTCACTACAAGGCCGTCGAGAAGCGGCTGCTCGGCGCCATCCATATCCGCTTCGGTTTGCCGCCGGTATTGCCTGATGACATCACGCAGGCCATCAAGGCCGCCGATCGCGGCGCGGCCTATCTCGAGGCAACCGAGCTCGCCGGCTTCAGCGCGAGCGAAGCGCGGCGCCTGTTCGGCAAGGATCCGGGTCTCTCCGACAGCGTCCGACGCGACTATCTGACGCCTTGGACCGCAGCGCGGGCCGAGAAGCAGTTTCTGGAGCGGTTTGGCGCCGTGTTTGCGTAGCATTATTCCTTCGTAGGGTGGGCAAAGCGAAGCGTGCCCACCGAACCAAGCGACATGCGCGCAATTGCGAAATGGTGGGCACGGCGCGATGCGCCTTTGCCCACCCTACGAGCGCTCGCTATAATCGGGCGCAAAAAGGTTCGCCATGATCCACGTCTGTTCCCTCGCCGCGCTTCCCGAAACCGTCCGCCTCACCAAGGCCAGCCACGTGCTGACCGTGATGGCCAATGTCGAGCAGGTCGCGCGTCCCGTGTCGGTGCTCCCGGCCAACCATCTCAAGGTGTCGATGGACGACATCACCGAGGAAATGGACGGCTTCGTCGCGCCGTCGGAGACGCATATCGAGCAGGTGCTCAACTTCGTGCGCGGCTGGGACCGCAGCGCCCCGCTGGTGGTGCATTGCTACGCCGGGATCAGCCGCTCCACCGCCAGCGCGTTCGCGGCCGTTTGCGCGCTTAATCCAAATCGCGACGAGATCGAGATCGCCAGGAAGATTCGCGCGGCCTCGCCGATCGCCTCGCCCAATCGGCGCATCGTCGGCCTCGCCGATCGTGCACTCGGACGCAACGGCCGCATGCTGCGCGCGCTCGACGAAATGGGCCCCGGCGCGATGATGGTGGAAGGCCGCCCCTTCGCGATCGAGCTCGAATGACAGCTGGTTGTCACGATGGAGGTGCGCCCCCTCTCCCGCCTGCGGGAGAGGGTTGGGGAGAGGGTATCTCGGCGACGAAGACTCCCCCAGAGGATAGAGCCCTCTCCCGCCTCGCATCTGTCGATGCGACGCGACCTCTCCCGCAAGCGGGAGAGGTGCACCGAGTCCGCGGATGGGCCGTCTTAACCAAGCGGCATTCTGTTCAATTCAACGACACGGCAGCCGCATGAGCGAGACGCTGCTGACGCCAATCGAAATCGGCCTCACCGCGGCCATCGTCGCGATCGAGAACCACGAGCCGCTGATCCTGACCGCACCCGGTGCTGACCGGCTTGCCGGGCTGCCGTTCGGTCCGTTCGACGCGGTGAGCCATCGCACGTTCGAGATCGGCCTGCGCGCCTGGGTCGAGCAACAGGCGGGGCTGCGGCTCGGCTATGTCGAGCAGCTCTACACGTTCGGCGACCGTGGCCGTCATGCCGAGGCCGGCGACACCGGAGCCCACATCGTGTCGATCGGCTATCTCGCGCTGACGCGCCCCGCGGGCGGCGAGCTCGCCGCAAACGCGGCGAGCTTCGCGCCCTGGTATCGCTTCTTCCCCTGGGAAGACTGGCGCGACCAGCCGCCGGCGATCATCGCCCGCGACATCATCCCTGCGCTGACCGAATGGGCCGAGGAGGAGACGGCGGAGACGATTCGCGCACTGCCGCGGAAGGATCGCGTGCGGTTCTATTTCGGTCTCGACGGCGCACCCTGGGACGAGGAGCGCGTGCTCGACCGCTACGAGTTGCTCTACGAGGCCGGGCTGATCGAGGAGGCCCGCCGCGATGGCCGTCCTGCGGCATTGGCGCGCAAGACGCTTCCCCCGCTCGGGACCTCGATGCGGTTCGACCACCGCCGGATTCTCGCCACGGCAATCGCGCGGCTGCGCGCAAAGCTGAAGTATCGTCCTGTGGTCTTTGAACTTTTGCCGACCGAATTCACACTCACTGAACTGCAGCACACGGTGGAGGCGATCTCCGGCCGGCACCTGCACAAGCAGAATTTCCGCCGCCTGGTCGAGATGGAAGCCCTGGTCGAACCGACCGGGGTGATGTCGACACAGACGGGCGGACGGCCGGCAGCGCTCTACCGCTTCCGCCGCGAGGTGCTCCAGGAGCGGCCCGCGCCGGGCTTGCGCGTTCGCTCCCGGCGCTAGAGCATGATCCGGAAAAGTTGCGTTGCGGTTTTCCGGTAAGATCATGCTCAAGAAATTAAGTTCCTGATATCAGTGGTATCGGCCCCTGCCCGCCGATTGCCTGGAGGCTTCATGCTCGACGGCCCGTTTGACGTCTTTGCGCTGATCATTGCGATCATCGCCTTCCTGATCGCGATCAAGGCGTCCAGCCAGGGGACCGAGTTGCGCCGCCGGATCAGTTCGCTCGAAGAGATGCTTTACGCGCAGCGGACGGTGCAGCCGCCCCCGCTGATGCCGGCGCAGGCCGAAGCCCCCGCCAAGACTGCAGCCGCCGAGCCGCCGCCGCTGGCGCCGGAAACCGAAACGACGCCGCCTCCGCTCGTCACCGAAGAGATTTCGCCGCCCCCGCTTGAGCCGAGCACGGGCGCCGCCGCGCCCCCTCCGGTGCCGGAGGCCGCACCCGGCTTCGAGGAGCGGCTCGGCACCCGCTGGGTGGTGTGGATCGGCGGGCTTGCGCTCGCGCTCGGCGGCTTCTTCATGGTGCGCTATTCGATCGAGGCCGGTCTGCTCGGCCCCGGCGTGCGCGTGTTCCTCGGCGGCCTGTTCGCCGCTGCGCTGCTTGGCGCCGGCGAATGGACGCGGCGCAAGGAGAGCATCTCGAGCATCGCGGCGCTGCCTATCGCCAACATTCCCGCGATCCTCACCGCGGCCGGCACGGCGGTGGCGTTCGCGACCATCTACGCGGCGTACGCGCTCTACGACTTCCTCGTGCCTGCGACAGCCTTCGTGCTGCTCGGCATCGTTGCGATGGGCACGCTGGCCGCAGCTCTCCTGCACGGCCCCGCGCTCGCCGGCCTCGGCGTCGCCGGCGCCTTCGTGACGCCGATCCTCGTCTCCTCCGGCAAGCCGGATTATTGGGCGCTCTACATCTATCTTGCGGTCGTGACGGCCGCGAGTTTCGGGCTCGCCCGCATCAGGCTATGGCGTTGGCTTGCGGTCACGACCATTGCCTTCGCGGTGCTCTGGATCTTCCCGGGTCTCGATACCGAACAGGTGCAGGTCGCGCCGCACGCCTTCCATGCCATCGCCGGCTTCGTGCTCGCCGCACTGCTCGTCGTCTGCGGCTTCATGTTCGGACCCAGCATGGAGGACGGCGAGATCGAGCCGGTCTCATCGGGCGCGCTCGGCGCCTATTTGTTCGGCGCGATGCTGGTCGTGCTGTCGAGCGCGCATGCGGATCTCGCGCTGATCGCCTTCACGCTCCTCGTCGGCGGCACGCTGTTCGTCGCCTGGCGCGCACCGGCGGCGACCGGCGCGCTGGGCGCGGCCGCGGCGGCCGTGTTCATCGTGTTCGCCGAATGGGCGGTGCGCGCCAACCCCGATATGCTGGTGCTGCCGGGCGGCCCGATGCCCGGCGTCGGCCCGGTCGCGATTGATAGCGCGGTGACGCTGCATCTGGTGACGGCCGCGATCTTCGCCGCCGGTTTCGGCGTCACGGGCTTTTTCGCGCAAGGCCGCTCGAACTCGGTGATCATTCCCGTGGTGTGGTCGGCGGCGGGCGTCGCGACGCCGATCGCCATCCTGGTTGCGCTCTATGCGCGCATTGCCCATCTCGACCGCTCGATCCCGTTTGCGATCCTCGCCGTGCTGCTCGCTGCGGCCTTTGGCGCTGCGACCGAAGCGCTGATGCGCCGCGAAGAACGGCCCGGCGTTGCAACCTCGGTCGCGCTGTTCGCGACCGGTACGCTCGGCGCGCTGGCGCTGGCGCTGACCTTCGCCCTGGAGAAGGGCTGGCTCACCATTGCGCTCGCGCTGATGTCACTCGGCACCGCCTGGATCTCGTTGCAGCGGCCGATTCCGGTGCTGCGCCGGCTGGCTGCCGTCTTCGCTGCGATCGTCACCGCGCGCATCGTCTATGATCCGAGCATCGTCGGCGATGCCGTCGGCACCACGCCGATCTTCAACTGGCTGTTGTGGGGCTATGGCCTGCCGGCCGCCTCGTTCTGGGGCGCGAGCATCTTCCTGCGCCGCCGCGCCGACGACGCGCCGCTGCGCGTGGTCGAGACGGCGGCGATCCTGTTCACCGCGCTGCTCGCCTTCATGGAGATCCGGCACTTTGCGACCGGCGGCCGCATGACCTCGCCGCCCTCGCTGCTCGAGTTCGCGCTGCAAGTCTGTGTCATGCTAGCCATGGCAATCGGCCTGGAGCGCCTGCGGCTGCGCAGCCACAGCATCGTGCACAATGTCGGCGCGGTCGTGCTGACGGCGATCGCCGGCCTCATCAGCGTGTTTGGCCTCCTGATCCTGGAGAACCCGATGCTGCTCTCCAGCGTCAATGTCGGCAGCCTCGTGTTCAATCTGCTGCTGCTCGGCTATGCGTTGCCGGCCGTGCTGATGCTGCTGCTCTCCTACGCAGTGGCGGGACACCGCAGTGTCGCATATGCAAACACGATTGCGGGTGGCGCCCTGGTGTTCGCGCTCACCTATGTGACGCTGGAGATCCGCCGCTTCTATCACGGCCCGGTCCTGCTCTACGGTGGCACAACGAGCGCCGAGCAATATACCTATTCGATCGGCTGGCTCGCTTTTGGCGTGGCGCTGCTCGGCGTCGGCATCCTGGTCAATTCGGAGCGTGCGCGGCTGGCGTCCGCCGCCGTCATCGCGCTGACGATCTTCAAGGCCTTCGCCGTCGACGTGTGGACGCTGACCGGCGTCTATCGGGCGCTCTCGTTCATGTGCCTCGGCGTCGTGCTGGTCGCGATCGGCTGGCTCTACCAGCGTATCCTGTTCCGGCGGCAGATCGCACCGACGCCGGCTGCGCCGCAGACGGGCAGCTAGACTGGATCGTCAGGCGGGCACTCCACCTCTCCACAGCGGGGAGAGGTCAACAACGATCGAGCGGGGTGCCTCTACGCCGCGCGGACCGATTCCAGGAACTGCGCGACCTCGACCTTCAGGCGGGTGCTGTCGGTCGCCAGCGACTTCGCCGCCGACAGCACTTCACTCGAGGCCGAGCCGGTCTCGATCGCACCGCGCTGCACGTTGGTGATGTTGGACGACACTTCCTGCGTGCCGAGCGAGGCCTGCTGAACGTTGCGCGAAATCTCCTGCGTGGCCGCGCCCTGCTCCTCGACGGCGGCGGCGATCGCCGCGGACACCTCCGACAGCCGCTCGATGGTGCCGCCGATCTCCTGGATGGCGTTGACGGATTCTTGCGTCGCCGCCTGGATGCCCGAGACCTGCGCCCCGATTTCGCCGGTCGCTTTCGCGGTCTGCTCGGCCAGTGCCTTGACCTCGGAGGCGACGACGGCAAAGCCGCGGCCGGCTTCGCCCGCGCGCGCCGCCTCGATGGTCGCGTTCAGCGCCAGCAGGTTGGTCTGGCCCGCGATGGTGTTGATGAGCTCGACGACGTCGCCGATGCGGGCGGCCGCCTGCGACAGCGCGTTGACGCGCTCGTTGGTCCGCGCCGCCTGCTCGACCGCTTCCGCTGCCATCCGCGCCGAATCCTGCACGCGGCGGCTGATCTCGGTGATAGAGGACGACAGCTCCTCGGAGGCCGAGGCCACCGCCTGGACGTTGGTGGAAGCTTCTTCCGACGCCGCCGCAACGACGGTTGCGAGCTCCTGGCCGCGCTGCGCGGTGCCGCTCAGCGTCGCCGCGGAGGCCTCGAGCTCGGTCGAGGCCGACGACACGGTCTCGACGACCTCCCCGATCATGACCTCGAAATTGCGGGTGATGGCATCGACACGTCGGCCGCGTTCGATTTTGGCCTCGGCGTCGCGCGCCGCCGCAGCGTCGGCCGCCTTCTTGGCGATCAGCGCCTCCTTGAAGATCTGGAGCGCATCCGCCATCGAGCCGATCTCGGTCTTCTCGCCGCGATGCGGCACCTCCACCGCAAGGTCGCCCTCGCCGAGCGACTGCATCGGGCGGATGATCGAAGCGATGCCGCGCGAGACGTCGCGCACGAGATAGTAGGCGGCCGCGATCGCGATCACGACGGAGGCCACGATGATCCCGACCAGCACACGGAAGATCGTAGCGTAGCTGTCGGCGGCCTGCTTGGTCTCCAGCTCGGCGCCCTGATTGTTCATTTCGATGCCCTTCTGCAGCAGCGGATCGGCGGCCTGAGCCATCTTCGCGACCTTGGTCTGCAACATCTCGTTGGCATCGGTCGGGAAGCGGCCGACGCTCTTACGCGACAGCGCCATTACATCCTGCACGCCGTTCAGGTACTCGGCCCAGGCCTTCGTCCATTGCTCGTAGAGCGAGCGCTCTTCTGCGCGCGTGATCAGCGGCTCGTAGATCTTGCGGGTCTTCTCGATCCGTTCGCGCAAGCCTGCCAGGCGCTTCTCGGCGGCCTCCTTGCCTTCGGCAGTATCCTGCATCAGGTGCAGACGCAGCGCGACGCGGAGCTCGTTGATGTCAGCACGCATCGAGCCGAGCGCACGCACGCTCGGCAACCAGCCCTGCGCGATCTCGACCGTATGGGCGTTGATGTTCTGCATCGTGCCGATCGCCGTCACGCCGACGCCGGCGAGCGAGAGCACGAGGACCGACAGCACGGTCAGCAGCTTGAAGACGATCGACAACTTCGACATCACGACAATCCCGATGATTACCCGGCAACGCGCACATCACCTGCGCCGCAGACGTCACGACGGACGACCCGGGCGAAGGTCAGTTCAACAATGC
This sequence comes from Bradyrhizobium sp. JHI2711, assembly GCF_056156565.1. Taxonomy (NCBI): domain Bacteria; kingdom Pseudomonadati; phylum Pseudomonadota; class Alphaproteobacteria; order Hyphomicrobiales; family Nitrobacteraceae; genus Bradyrhizobium; species Bradyrhizobium sp. JHI2711. Next base: position 1,962,916 of record NZ_JBPZPT010000002.1, on the reverse strand, counting down.
TGGCTGGTTCTTTTCCCGAAGGATTGCGCCCATAATCGCAAACAGGCGTTAACAGGAGGCTACGTAAAAATACGGCTCGTGCGCAGCGATCGTGGTTCGCTGCAACTCTCTGTTGCAGCCGCACCGGCATCTCCCGTTACGATGCGGACGCAAAGGCACGTGTCAGGCCGCGCGGACGGTATCGAGGAACTTTCCGACTTCGAGCTTCAGCCGGTTGCTGTCGCCGGACAGCGATTGCGCGGCGCCCAACACCTGCGAGGATGCCGAACCGGTCTCGCTCGCGCCGCGCTGCACGTCGGTGATGTTGGACGACACCTGATGGGTGCCCGTCGCCGCCTGCTGCACGTTGCGGGAGATCTCCTGCGTTGCGGCCCCCTGCTCTTCCACCGCGGCTGCGATGGTCGAGGAGATCTCCGACAGCTTCTCGATGGTGTGGCTGATGTCCTTGATCGCGCCAACCGAATGCTCGGTGGCGGTCTGGATGCTGGCGATCTGCTGGCCGATCTCGCCGGTCGCCTTCGCCGTCTGCTCGGCAAGCGCCTTGACCTCCGAAGCGACGACGGCAAAGCCGCGGCCTGCCTCGCCGGCGCGCGCGGCCTCGATGGTTGCATTGAGCGCCAGGAGATTGGTCTGGCCGGCGATGGTGTTGATCAGCTCGACCACGTCGCCGATCCGCGCCGCAGCAGCGGAGAGCTCCCCGACGCGATCGGTCGTGGTGCGAGCCTGGTTCACCGCATCGCCGGCGACGCGGGCGGATTCCTGCACCTGCCGGCTGATCTCGGTGATCGACGACGACAGCTCTTCGGTCGCCGACGCGACCGACTGCACGTTGGTGGACGCTTCCTCGGAAGCGGCAGCAACCATGGTCGTGAGCTCCTGGCCGCGCGCCGCGGTCGCGGTCAGCGTCGAGGCGGAAGCTTCCAGCTCGGTCGCGGCCGAGGACACGGTATCGACGATCTCACCGATCGCGGCTTCGAAGCTGTCAGCCAGCTTGTGCATCTCGGCCTTGCGCTGCGCGGACGCAATCTGGTCCTGCCTGATCTTGGCTTCGGCGTCCTCGCGCGCCTTCTGCTCCGACACGACCTTGAACTTTTCAACGGCCGCCGCGACGCCGCCGACCTCGTCCTTGCGGCCGAGACCGGGCAGAACCACGGAGAAATCGCCGCCGGCGAGCTTGTCCATGGCGACCGTGAGCGCACGGATCGGCCGCGCGATGGTCAGGAACGACATCAGCCAGGAGCCGACGAGGACGAGCATGGCGAGTGCGCCGACCAGGATTGCAAGCTGCTCGCTCGATCTCATTTGTGCCGCCGCCGCGGCATTCTTCTCCTCGGATTTGTGCCTTGCGTAGTCGGCGATCTGGCCGATCAGCACGTCGAGCTCGCCGGCAATCGGCAGGGTCACCTCGCGTGCGATGCGAACGACGTCTTCATTGAGCTTCGCAGCGCGGGCCGCTCCGTCTGCACCGCTGGCGGCCAGGGCTTCGCCGCGCACGCCGGCGATCTGCTGCGCGGCCTTTTCGTAATTCGCCGCCAGCGATCTCAGTTTCTCCATCCGAGCGCGGTTCTCCGCCTCGTGAGAAAGCTTCAGCATTTCATCGACCAGCGCATTCGTCGATTTTTGCCGCTCGCCCAGATTCTGGACGGCCTTCTGAATGTCAGCCGGGCTATTGGCAAGACGAAGGTCTCGTACCGCGAGCTGCATGCCGCGAACCGCAGCCTCGGCCTTGACTGCGTCGCGCGCGATCTGCTGCTGCGCAAGCGCGCTCTGGCTGCTCTCGCGAATTCCCGCATTGCCGAGCATCTGGCTTGCAATCATGGCCCCAACCAGGAGCACACCGAGCGCCGACGCAATCGCCAGCTTGGTCCCGATCCTCAGATTCTGAACTAGGCTCAACATGGGCATGCTTCCCCCGAAGGAACGCGCAGCCGAGTCATTGTCGGCTTCCCCTGACTGCGCCATTGCCCAAAAAATGAGCTTCTCACATTCCGATTTGGTTAACGAAATCCCTCGCAGAAATACTGACTTTGCACGCTAAATGATTGAGCGCGAAAGGAAACGATCCCGTCATAGTTGTAAATTGCAGCTTCAAGTCGGAGCTAGGACGCTTTACATCCGATGGCCTCGCCGACGAGGCTGATTCGAAAGACCGGCTGCTTGTCCTCATCGAGCAGCTCCATGCACCACTCGGCGTTCGGCTTCAGGCCGCGCGCGATGCCGCTGAGCAGATTGGCGCACACCTCGGTCATCTCGGTCCAGGCGGCTGCGCGATCCTCGAACTCGTACGGCAGGTCGGCGGCGCCGGAATAACGGCCGGTGCTGATGCGGAAGAAATAGAGCGACATGGTTGAACCCTTGCGTGGGACCGCCCCCCGGCGCGCGCAAACTGCGGCCCGAACAGCTACCAAGGCATGAAAGCCGCCGTCCGTATGACTACGGCGCGGGCGGCTTCGTGTTCGATGTCTTCGACGATTAATGGCGCGGGTTGTCCCGCGCAGGCGAGCTCACTGCGTGGAGCGGCGCAGCTCCAGCGGTCCCTCGTTCTTCGCCGGCTCGGACTTCACCGGCTCGAGCCGGCTGCCCTCGACACGCGGCGTCTCGACGCGCGCGGCAACCTCGGTGTTCGACGCGGCGACCGTACCGGTGTGCTCCGGTCGGTGCAGCGAGCGCGGCCGCGCTGCAGCGCGCGCCATCAGCATTTGGTTGCCGCCCTGGTGACGGAAGTCGCAATAGGCGAAGCCCATGCCCGACACCGAGCCGCGGAAGCTGCGATCGTCGGTCTTTTCGAGGTTGAAACAGGGCTCGAACGGAATGCCCTTGATCGAGGCGCAAACGTTCTGGCCGCGGATCTGGAGCGTATTGCCGGGAAGTCGGAGGTGCTTGACCGGGCCTGCGCCCGAGAATTGCACCGCACCGGCGGCGCCGAGATCGTCCAGGATGCGGCCTGCACCGCGGGTGCCGTCGAAACAGGTGAAGGCGAACACCTTGCCGGCCACGAAGCGGCGCGCCTCGTCGGCGTTCATGCTTCCAGCGATGGCCGGCGCAAACGTCGCTGCCGCCGTGACAGCCCCCAACACAATACGCGCAAGCATGCTCAACTCCGAACCAACCCCCGCAGCGGGCGATGCCTTTATCTCTTTACCCGCTGCTTACCATACGAACCATGGCGAGATTGAAGCAGCTTGGTTGGTAAAGTCTGAACGCCGTCAGACAATTTTTACCACGACGCGGCCGCGAACCTGGCCGGCGAGGATTTTCGCGCCCCAGCCCTGAACCTCGTCGAGCGAAATTTCCTCAGTAATTTCAGAGAGTTTTGTTCGGTCCAGGTCGGAGGCCAAGCGCTGCCAGGCGGCCTTCCTGGGCTCGATCGGGCACATCACCGAATCGATGCCGAGAAGGCACACTCCGCGCAAAATAAACGGCGCCACCGAGGACGGCAGGTCCATGCCGGCGGCCAGGCCGCAGGCCGCGATCGCGCCGCCATATTTCGTCATCGAGAGCAGGTTGGCGAGGGTGGTCGAGCCGACGCTGTCGACGCCGCCGGCCCAGCGCTCCTTGGCGAGGGGTTTTGCCGGGGCCGACAATTCATTGCGATCGATGATCTCGGCAGCCCCCAGCTGCTTCAGGTAGTCGGCCTCGGAGGCCCGGCCGGTCGAAGCGATGACGTGGTAGCCGAGCTTCGAGAGCACGGCGATCGCGACCGAGCCGACGCCGCCGGCAGCGCCCGTCACCACGACCGGGCCGCTCTTCGGCGAGATGCCGTGCTTCTCCAGCGCCAGCACCGAGAGCATCGCGGTGAAGCCGGCGGTGCCGATCGCCATGGCGTCGCGCGCCGATAGCCCTTGCGGAAGAGCGACCAGCCAGTCGCCCTTCACCCGCGCCTTCTCGGCATAGGCGCCGAGATGGGTCTCGCCCATGCCCCAGCCGGTGCAAACGACCTTGTCGCCCGCCTTCCACTGTGGATGCGAGGAGGCTTCGACCGTGCCGGCGAAATCGATGCCGGCGATCATCGGGAAGCGGCGCACCACCGGCGCCTTGCCGGTGAGCGCAAGGCCGTCCTTGTAGTTCAGCGTCGACCATTCGACACGGACGGTGACGTCGCCCTCCATCAGCTCGGTTTCGTCGAACTGCGCGAGCTGCGCGGTGGTGCCCTTGTCCGCCTTGTCGATCCTGACAGCGTTGAATGTGGCCACGACTGAACTCCCTGACTTTGTTTGTCGGGGATGTTTAGCTGATCAGGCTGGCTGCGCAACCACCCGCTGGACCGGTTTCTCGACGATTGGAAGATTGATCAGCGCCGAGAGCACGCCGAACAGGATCGAGAGCCACCAGATCGGCGTGTAGGACCCGAACTTTTCGAACACGATGCCCCCGAGCCAGACGCCGAGGAAGCCACCTACCTGATGGCTGACGAAGGCAAAGCCGTAGAGCGTCGCGAGCCAGCGCGTTCCGAACATCAGCGCCACCAGCGCCGAGGTCGGCGGCACCGTCGACAGCCAGGTCAGGCCGGAGATTGCACCGAACGCGATCGCCGAGAACGGCGTGATCGGGAACGAGATGAAAGCGAGGATCGCCAGCGCGCGCGTGAAGTAGATGGCCGAGAGGATGTAGCGCTTGGGAAGGTAGTTCTGGAGATACCCCACGCTGAGCGATCCGATGATGTTGAACAGGCCGATCGCCGCGATCACCCAGCCGCCGGTTTGTGCGATGATACCGCGATCGACCAGGAACGCCGGCAGATGCACGGTGATGAAGGCGAGCTGAAAGCCGCAGGTGAAGAAGCCCAGCACCAGGAGCACGTAGGAGCGATGACCGAAAGCTTCGGCAAGCGCCTTGGTGATGGTCTGGTCATCCGCGGGCGTTGCGCTGTTCACGCTTGTCACCGGCGGCGTCGAGAGCGCCAGCGAGAGCGGGATGATCAGCAGCATCAGGAAGCCGAACACGGAGAGCGCCTGCTGCCAGCCGAAATTGTCGATCAAGGCAACGCCGATCGGTGCGAACAGGAACTGCCCGAATGAGCCCGCGGCCGTGCCGGCGCCGAGCGCGATGCCGCGCTTCTCCGCGGGCAAGAGCTTGGTGAAGGCCGACAGAACCAGATTAAACGAACAGCCGGCGAGGCCAAAGCCGATCATCACCCCGGCGCCGATGTTGAGCGACAGCGGCGTGGAGGAATAGCGCATCAACAGCAGCCCGCCGGCATAGAGCAGCGCGCCGACGCACATCACCCGGAACAGGCCGAAGCGATCCGCGACCGCACCGGCGAACGGCTGGCCCAGTCCCCACAACAGATTCTGCACGGCGATGGCGAGGCCGAACACGTCACGGCCCCAGCTGAATTCGTGACTCATCGGCTGCACGAAGAAGCCGAGCGCCGAGCGCGGACCGAAACCGAGCATGCCGATGGCACAACCACAGAGGATGATGACGGCCGGGGTACGCCAGTTGGAGGAGCGCGAGGCCGGAGCGAGCTCGCCGATCTGTGTCGACATGGTTGTCCTCGTCTTGTCCTTGGCGGAGCCGCAAATCAGCAGCCGCGGGACAGCCCGTTTAATGCATATGCATGAAAATCCCAAGGCAAAAACGATTGCATTCCACGAAGAGCTGACGCGGGAGCATTGCATTTCAATCTGGCCTCGCCTGGCAGGCGCGCAGTGACGGGAATGTGTGCGGGCAGGCCCTAGCGGCAAGCAGCGACGCGTGCTATGTTCGATCTACTCAGGTTGAGCATATGCCGACCACAGCGACGTTCGCCCGGCCTCCTGGCCGGATTTCTCGGGCCCCATATATTCTCAAACTGAGCATAATGCCACGCATAATGGCCACACTTGGGAGGCTTCAATGCCGATCACTGCAATTTACGGTCCCGACGACTTTGCCAACCGGCCGCAAGGCCAATCCACCGCCTCGCCGCGCGCCGTCCCGGTGCCTCCGGGACCGACATGGCCGATGCCGTCCCTGGAATGGTCGCCGGCGGTCGAACGCGCCACCGCGCCGCTCTATGACCGCGTCAAGCACGTGATCCCGTCGATCGAATGGCCGCTGATGGCGCCGACGATTCACGCGATCAACGAGCTCAAGCGCGCGCGGCGCGCGGTCATTCTCGCTCACAACTACCAGGCCCCGGAGATCTTCCACTGCGTCGCCGATATCGGCGGCGACTCGCTCCAGCTCGCGGTCGAAGCCACCAAGGTGAAGGCCGACATCATCGTCCAATGCGGCGTGCACTTCATGGCGGAGACCTCGAAGCTGCTCAATCCGGACAAGACCGTCTTGATCCCTGATTCGCGCGCGGGCTGCTCGCTCGCCGCCAGCATCACCGGTGCGGACGTGCGGCTGCTGCGGGAGAAGTTCCCCGGCGTGCCTGTTGTCGCCTATGTCAACACCTCGGCGGAGGTGAAGGCCGAGGTCGACATCTGCTGCACGTCCTCGAACGCGGTGCAGGTGGTCGAGAGCCTGAACGCCCCGACCGTGATCTTCCTGCCCGACCGATACCTCGCCACTTACGTGGCGTCGAAGACCGACGTGAAGATCATCGCCTGGAAAGGCGCCTGTGAGGTGCATGAGCGCTTCACGGGCGAAGAGCTGCGGAGCTTTCGCGAGGCCGATCCGTCCGTGCAGATCATCGCGCATCCGGAATGCCCGCCGGACGTGCTGGCGGAAGCCGACTTCACCGGTTCGACCGCGCACATGATCAACTGGGTGCGGGCAAAGCGGCCGCGGCGGCTCGTCATGATCACGGAATGCTCGATGGCCGATAATGTCCGGGCCGAGCTGCCCGACGTGGAGATGCTTCGCCCCTGCAATCTCTGCCCGCACATGAAGCGCATCACGCTCGCCAACATCCTGGAAAGCCTGCTGACGCTTCGCGAGGAGGTGACGATCGACCCCGCGCTCGCGGAACGCGCGCGGCACTCGGTCGAGCGGATGATCAATCTGAGAAATTGAGGGCGAGTAACATGCAACACGACATCCACGACCTCGCCAGCACCGACAACGTCGTCATCGTCGGCGGCGGCCTTGCCGGACTGTTCTGCGCGCTGAAGCTCGCGCCGCGGCCGGTGGCCTTGATCTCGGCGGCACCGCTCGGGCGCGGCGCGTCCTCGGCGTGGGCGCAAGGCGGCATCGCCGCAGCAATGGCCGAAGGCGATACGCCGGAGGCACACGCTGCCGATACCGTCGCGGTCGGCGGCGGCCTCGTCGATGCAGCCGTCGCGCTCGGGATCGCGCGCGAGGCGGCGCCGCGCATCCACGATCTTCTCGCCTATGGCGTTCCGTTCGATCGCGATCTCGACGGCAAGCTCGCCGTCGGACGCGAAGCTGCGCATTCGGCGCGCCGCATCGTGCATGTGCGCGGCGATGGCGCCGGCGCCGCGATCATCGCGGCCTTGAGCGAGGCCGTGCGCCGCACGCCCTCAATCCGCCTGATGGAAGGCTTCGTCGCCGAAGCACTGCTGACCGAGGACGGCGCGGTCACTGGGCTTCAATTGCGCGAGGCCGGCAATCCTGCGGCACGGCCGCTCGTGCTCGCCTCACGCGCGGTCGTGCTTGCGACAGGTGGGCTCGGCCATCTCTACGCCGTCACCACCAACCCGTCGGAAGCGAGCGGCTCGGGCCTTGCGATCGCCGCCCGCGCCGGCGCCGTGATTGCCGATCCTGAATTCGTGCAGTTCCACCCGACCGCCATCATGGTCGGCCGCGACCCGGCACCGCTCGCCACCGAAGCGCTGCGCGGCGAAGGGGCAACGCTGATCAATGGCAACGGCGAGCGCTTCATGAGCGCCCGCCACCCGCTCGCGGAGCTCGCGCCCCGCGATATCGTGGCCCGCGGCGTGTTCGCCGAGATCGCGGCCGGGCGCGGCGCCTTCCTCGATGCGCGACAGGCGCTGGGCGCGCGTTTCGCGACGAGTTTTCCGACCGTGCATGCGAGCTGCATCGCCGCCGGCATCGATCCCGCGACGCAACCGATTCCGATCGCGACGGCCGCGCATTACCACATGGGCGGCATCGCGGTGGACGCGCGCGGTCGCAGCTCGATCGACGGTCTCTGGGCCGCCGGAGAAGTCTCCTCCACGGGCGCGCATGGCGCCAACCGGCTTGCCTCGAATTCCCTGCTCGAAGCCGTCGTCTATGCCGCCCGCATTGCCGACGACATCGCCGGCCGCACTGTGCCCCCGCCGGCACGCCTTCCCGAGTCTTTGGTGACACCACGCGCCGGCACGCCGGATGCTGCGGAGGTGAAGCGGCTGCGCGCAATGATGAGCGCGCATGTCGGCGTGATCCGCGACGGTGATGGGCTTGCGCAAGCCGTGCGCCATTTCGTCAGGCTCGAGCGCGAGGCCGGACGCAGCGTCCTCGGCAACATGGCGATTTCGGCCCTGCTCGTCGCCGCTGCGGCCTGGACGCGGCGCGAAAGCCGCGGTGCGCATTGCCGTTCCGATCATCCGGCCGAGAACCCAGCGCTGGCGCAGAGAACGATGACCACACTCGCCGCGGCGCGCGAGGTCGCGGAGAGCCTCGACGAGCGCCCGCGGCCCCGCATTGCGCAATCCATGATCGCCTGAAGGAGGCCCCATGATCACCCCGACCTCACTGCTCTATCCCGATGCCTTCCTCTCTCCGCTCGCGATCGAGGCGGCCGTTGAGCGCGCGCTCGACGAGGATCTCGGCCGCGCCGGCGACATCACCTCGCTCGCGACGATCCCGGAGGCGACGCGCGCGCAAGCTCTTCTGGTCGCGCGCCAGTCCGGCGTGATCGCCGGATTGCCGCTGGCGCTCGCGACCTTGCAGAAGCTTTCGCCCGAGATCGAGGTGCGCGCACATGTCCGCGATGCCGCGCGGGTTGCGCGCGGCCAGCACGTGCTGACGATCTCGGGCCCGGCGCGCGCCATTCTCACGGCGGAGCGCACCGCGTTGAACTTCGTCGGCCGGCTGTCGGGCATCGCCACGCTCACCGCGGACTATGTCGCCCGCACCGAAGGCACCAGGATGCGCATCTGCTGCACGCGCAAGACCACGCCGGGATTGCGGGCGCTGGAGAAATACGCGGTGCGCTGCGGCGGCGGCTTCAACCACCGCTTCGGGCTCGACGATGCGATCCTGATCAAGGACAACCACATTGCGGTGGCCGGCGGCATCCGCCCGGTGCTGGAGCGCGCCCGCGCCCATGCCGGCCATCTCGTCAAGATCGAGATCGAGGTCGACACGCTGGCGCAGCTGCGCGAGGTGCTCGAGAGCGGGATGGCCGATGCGGTGCTGCTCGATAATATGGACCTTGCGACGCTGCGCGAGGCGGTGAGGCTCAACGCGGGCCGCGTCGCGCTGGAGGCGTCCGGCGGCGTCACGCTGGACACGATCGCCGCCATCGTGGCCACCGGCGTCGACTATGCGTCGGCCGGCGCCCTGACGCATTCTGCGCCGAATTTCGATTGTGCGCTGGACATCGAGGCGTGATGGCACCTCTCGCGTCATGGCCGGGCTTGTCCCGGCCATCAACGTCATGCGTTACGAAGAACGTGGATGCCCGGGACAAGCCCGGGCATGACGATCACTTGTAGGCGCTACCGCCGCTCGCCCAACTCCGCGGAGCTCTTGGCTTCCTGCGCGAGCGCGGCGGAGAGCGCGGCGGTTTGCGCCGGCGTGCCCCAGCTCGGCAACTCGCTGCCGTCGCCCCAGTTGCGCGGCCGATAGAAGGTGTGCACGCCGGTCTTGTACAGCTTCTTCATCTCGGCGACCCAGGACGGGCGCACCCAGTAGGCGTGATAGTGCGTGGACTTGCCGACCTCGGGCAGCCAGATCTGTCCGTCGAGCATCGCCTTGGAGATCTTCTTGGCGCGCTCCCACATTTCGGGCTCGCGGATCACGTCGGCATTGTTGTCGCAGGCGAAGGTGAACTGGCAGGCCAGGTGACGGTGCTTGTTCTGGTAGACCGCGCCGCATACGGTGTCGGGATATTTGCCGGAGAAGACGCGGTTCATCACCACTTGCGCCACCGCAATCTGGCCGCGCACGGCTTCGCCGCGGGCCTCGAAATAGACGGCTTCGGCAAGACACTTCTCGGACTTGGCGCGCGACTTGTCGTCGAGCGCGAGTCGCTCCGCCGGCGACTTGCCGCGCTGGTTGTCGGCGTTGACCTCGCCCTTCGGCGCGACGCTCTCGCCGCTCTCGATGTCCTTGGCGATCTCCGCCGTCGGCGGGGTCAGCGAGGCCGTCACCTTCATGTCGGGGTCGGGCATCACGATCAGCGGCTCGGCGCCGGGCTGCCAGCTCTCGATGGTCTCGAGATTGCCGCCCAGCGAGGAGCTGCCGAAGAACAGGCTCGATGTCTTGACGCTGAAAGGATCGCGCGCGGGAACAGCCGGCGCCGTGGCGCGCTTCAGCGCTTCTAGCGGCTGCACCGCGAACGCGCGCGCAGCCTCGCTCGCCTGCGGCGGATTGGAATATTGCGGCAGCGGCGGCGCGCGCATCGCCTCCTGCAGCTCGGGATCGAGCGGGGCCGCGGATTCCGGCGACATCGCCGGCGGCAATGCGGCGGTCTTGGCGCCGAACACCGAGCTGTTCGAGGTCGCGGGATCTTCCTTGGCCGGCACTGCAGCCGGCGCGGCCGTCTCAGGCGACTGAGTCGGCGGGACGATTGCGAGGCGATCGCCCTTCAGGGCGCGATCGACCTTGGGAAAGTCGGATGCGTGGTAGCGCGGCGGTGCCTGAAGCGCCGGATTGCGGCGGATCGCGCCGGTGACGTCGCCGCCGTCGAGGCTCGCGAGCCGAACCATCGCGCTCTGCGGAACCGAGGTGCCGATGGGGCGGGAAAAACTGTAGGTGGCAAGCTGGATCGAGGACGCAGCGGAGAACACCTGCTTCTGCCACCGCTCGGCGACGCCGGGTTGGCGCGCCAGCAACGAGGCAATGTCCTGATAGCCGGTCTCTCTCGGCATCAATGCGAAGATGCAGAGACCGATGCCGAAGGACGCGAACCGCGCGCCCTTCGGATGGTTACGCAACACAGACATCGATACGCTCACGCTACGCTTACGCTGGTTCGATCGAACTCAGTACATCCGTGCAATTCGATCTTTATTGTGAGTATCTAATTTAGGTTGCCGGGGCGTTAATCGGCGTTGCGCAGGCGGCACACTCAAGCGAATGCAGGTGTTTTCACGGGGCGACGTCGCGCATTGGTAAATGCGGCCTCACGTGAAGCGGTAAACATCGGGTCAACGCGAATGGTGAAGGAACTCTTGCGCCCCCGCGTACCATCACGGGAAGCTGTTGGGGGAGCGCCTGTGCGATGACGACGGTTGCGAGGGGCCAACGCGCCCCTCACTCGGCGATCAGCTTCAACCACTCGTCTTCGGTCAGCACCTTGACGCCGTGCTTGTTGGCGTCCGCGAGCTTCGAGCCGGCGCCGGGGCCCGCGACGACGAGATCGGTCTTTTTCGAAACCGAGCCCGACACCTTGGCCCCGAGCCGCTCGGCCGTCGCCTTGGCTTCATCCCGTGTCATCTTCTCCAGCGAGCCCGTGAACACCACGGTCTTGCCGGCGACGGCCGAATTGCTCTTCGGCTTCTCGGCGTCGACGATCTCGACCTCCTTGGTCAGGCGTTCGACAATGCCGCGATTGTGACTCTCGCCGAAATAATCGGCGATGCTCCTGATCACGGTGTCGCCGATCTGGTCGAGCGCGTCCATGTCCGCGATCGCCTCCTCGTCGCCCTTGGCAACCTTGAGGCAGGCATCATGGAAGGCGTCCCACGAGCCGTAGCCGCGCGCCAGCGCCAGCGCCGTGGTCTCGCCGACATGGCGCATGCCGAGCGCGAAGATGAAGCGCTCCAGCGCGATTCTGCGCCGGCTCTCGATGGCGCCGAACAGGTTGCGCACGGAGGTCGCGCCGTAGCCTTCGATCTCCTCGAGCTTGAGTTTTGCGTTGCGCTTCTCCAGCGTGAAGATGTCGGCGGGCTCCTTCACCCAGCCCTCGTCGAAGAAGTACTGGAGCTGCTTCTCGCCGAGGCCGTCGATGTCGAAGGCCCGCCGCGACACGAACAGCTTCAGATGCTCGATCTTCTGGTAGGGACAGGCGAACTCGCCGGTGCAGCGGGCGCGCGAGCCCTCCTCGCCCGTCGCCGTCTCCTCGCGCACGACGTCGGTGTGCAGCGGACACGGGCACTTCTTCGGGAAGTGGAATTCCCTGGCGCTCTTCGGCCGCTTGTCGAAGACGACGTCGACCACCTGCGGGATGACGTCGCCGGCGCGCTGAATCACCACGGTGTCACCGATCCTGATGTCGCGCCCCTCGCGCAGCACCTCGCCCTTGTTGCCGATGCCCCTGATGTAGTCCTCGTTGTGCAGCGTGACGTTCTGCACGATGACGCCGCCAACGCCGACCGGCTCGAGCTTGCCGACCGGCGTGAACGAGCCGGTGCGGCCGACCTGGATCTCGATGTCCCGCAGCACCGTCATGGCGCGCTCGGCCGGGAATTTGTGCGCGATACCCCAGCGCGGCGTGCGCGAGACGAAGCCGAGCCGCTCCTGCCAGGCGATGCGGTCGATCTTGTAGACGACGCCGTCGATGTCGTAGTCGAGCCGCGCGCGCTGCTCCTCGATCGCATGATGAAAGGCGAGCAGTTCCTCGACCGAGTGACAGAGCTTGGTGAGCGGATTGGTCTTGAAACCGCAGCGCTCGAACCAGCCGATCATGCCGCTCTGCGTGTCTTCCGGCATCGCGCTCATCTGCCCCCAGGCATAGGCGAAGAACCCGAGCGGACGGGAGGCGGTGATGGTCGGGTCCTTCTGGCGGAGCGAGCCGGCGGCCGAATTGCGCGGATTGGCGAAGATGGTGTCGCCTGCCGCCTTCTGCCGTTCGTTGAGCGCCAGGAACGCCTTCTTAGTCATGTAGACTTCGCCGCGCACCTCGCAGATGTCGGGGATGTTGCGGCCCTTCAGCTTCTGCGGCACGTCTTCGAGCGTGCGGATGTTGGCGGTGACGTCCTCGCCAACCGCACCGTCGCCGCGCGTCGCGGCGGTGACGAGCTCGCCACCCTCGTAGCGCAGCGACATCGAAAGGCCGTCGATCTTCGGCTCGGCGGAGAAGTCGATCTTGTCGTCGTCGAGCTTCAGGAAGCGCACGATGCGGCCGACGAAGTCGCGCACGTCCTCCTCCGCAAAGGCGTTGTCGAGCGACAGCATGGGCACGGCATGCGGGACTTTCTTGAAGCGCCCTGACGGCGCGGCGCCGACCTTCTGCGAGGGCGAGTCCGCGGTGACGAACTCGGGAAAACGCGCCTCGATCGCGTTGAGGCGCTGGCGCAGCGCGTCGTATTCGGCGTCGGTGACGGTGGGCGCGTCCTCCTGATAGTAGCGATCGTTGTGCCCCTCGATCTCGAGGGCGAGCCGCTTATGCTCGACCTTGGCCTGCGCCTTGGTGAGCTCGGCGACGTCGCGTAGCGGTGTTGCTTTGGATTTTGCTGCTCTGGCCATGGTGCTTGGATACGACGGAGCGGGCGGGAGGGTAAAGGCTTGTGGAAATCTCGTGCCCCGGGCGCAGCGCAGCGCTCCTTCAGCGGTGCGCTGCAGAGCCGGGGCCCATGCCGCGGCAGGCATTCTGGGTCCCGGCTCGCGCTACGCGCGTCCGGGACACAAGCCTAAGCCGTCGCCGCCTTGAGCAGCCGTTCCGCCGCAGCCCTCGCCTCGGCCGTGATCTCGGCGCCGGCGAGCATGCGGGCGATCTCCTCGCGGCGGTGGTCGGCGGCGAGCGCATTGACGCGGGTGGCGACGCGCTTGCCCTTGTCGAGGGCGTCCTTGGAGATGAGCAGGTGCTGGTCGGCGCGGGCGGCGACCTGCGGGGCGTGGGTCACGGCCATGACCTGGACCTTGCCGGCAAGCCGCGCCAGGCGCCCGCCGATGGCGTCCGCAACCGCACCGCCGACGCCGGTGTCGATCTCGTCGAAGACGAGCGTCGGCGCCGAGCCGCGGTCGGACAGGACGACCTTGAGCGCGAGCAGGAAGCGCGACAGCTCGCCGCCGGAAGCGACCTTCATCAAGGGCCCCGGTCTGGTGCCCGGATTGGTCTGCACCCAGAACTCGACGCGATCGAAACCTTGCGGCCCGGGCGCAGCCTCGTCGGTCTCGACCTGGGTCATGAACCTCGCGCGTTCGAGCTTGAGCGGGGCAAGCTCGGCATTGACCGCCTTGTTGAGCTTCTCGGCCGACTTCTGCCGCGCCAGCGACAGCTTCTTGGCGGCCGCCGCATAGCGGCTGTCCGCCTCGATCGCGGCCTGCTCCAGCTTCTTCAAGCGCGAGGCGCCGGCATCGATCAGGACGACGTCGGCGGCGTATTTGGCGGCCAGCGCGGCGAGGCCGTCAACCGGGGTCGAATATTTGCGAGACGCCGCACGCAAAGCAAAAAGCCGTTCCTCGATGCGCTCGAGCTCGGCCGGATCGAAATCAGTTGCGGCCAGCGCCGCCTGGAGATGCTGATCGGCCTCCTCCAGCGCGTTGATCGCCGCGTCGATTGCCTTTACCGCGGGCTCGACCAGCGCCGGCGAGTTGACGCCGCGGCGCTCCAGCCGGCGCACCGCCGCCGAGAGCGCGGCAACCGGCGAATGATTGCCGCCGACCGCCTCCTGCGCCTCGCGCAGGTCGGAGGCGATCTTCTCGCCCTGCATCATGGTGGTGCGGCGGGAAGCCAATGCGGTTTCCTCGCCGTCCTTGGGCGCGAGCTGCTTCAGCTCGTCGGAGGCGTGGCGCAGATAATCGGCCTCGCGCGCCGCGCGCTCCATGGCGGCGCGATGCTCCTCCAGCGCGGTGTTGGCGGTGCGGCGCGCATCCCAGAGCGCTTCGACGGCCGCGACGTCCTTCTCGAGGCCGGCAAAAGCGTCGAGCAGGCGGCGGTGGGTGGCGGCATCGACCAGCGCGCGCTCGTCGTGCTGGCCGTGGATCTCGACCAGGGCGGTGCCGACCGCCTTCAGCGTCTGCACGCTGATCGATTGGTCGTTGATGAAGGCGCGGGTGCGGCCGTCGGCGAGCTGCACGCGCCGGAGAATCATCTCGCCGGTGTCGTCGAGGCCATTCTCGGCCAGTATCTTCGTCGCAGGGTGATTCTTCGGGACATCGAACACGGCCGTGACCTGCCCCTGCTCCGCGCCGTGACGCACGAGGCCGGCGTCGCCGCGGCCGCCGAGCGCCAGCGCAAAGGCATCGAGCAGGATGGATTTGCCCGCACCGGTCTCGCCGGTCAAAACCGCGAGGCCGGAGGCGAATTCGATATCGAGCCGTTCGATCAGGACGATGTCACGGATCGACAGACGCGCCAGCATGGAACCAAATTTCCTAGCCGAGACCCATCTTCTTGAAGGTCCGGCTGATCCAGGACCCCTGATTCTCGCTCGGCTCGAGACCGCCGGATTTTACAAGATTATAGGCGTCCTTGTACCAGCGGCTGTCAGGAAAATTGTGCCCAAGCACCGCCGCCGCGGTCTGCGCTTCGCCAACGATGCCGATCGCCATATAGGCCTCGGTGAGCCGGAACAGCGCCTCCTCGACATGGCGAGTGGTCTGGTACTGGGTCACGACGGTCTTGTAACGATTGATGGCGGCCGTGTAGTCGCGCTTCTGGGCGTAGTAGCGGCCGACATTCATTTCCTTGCCGGCGAGCTGGTCGCGCGCGCCCTCGATCTTGGCCTTGGCCGAGGTCGCATATTCCGAGTTCGGATATTTGCGCACCACCTCTTCCAGCGCAGCGATCGCCTTTTCGGTGCGGGTCTGGTCGCGGCTGATGTCCGGGATCTGGTCGTAATGGGAGGCGGCGATCAGGTATTGCGCATAGGCCGCATCCGGGCTGCCGGGATGCAGCGTGACGTAGCGGGTGGCGGCACCGATGCAACCGTCATAATCGCCGCCCTGATAGGACGCATAGGCCGACATCAGCAGCGACTTGCGGGCCCAGTCGGAATAAGGATGCTGGCGGTCGACCTCTTCGAACTTCTTGTTCGCCGCCTTCATGTCCTTCTTCTCGTTCATGAGGTACAGGCCCTCATTGTAGATCTTGTCGGCGGGCTCCTCGACGAAGGTGTCATCCTTGGCGGTGAACTTGTCCCAGAGCGCGCCCGTGCCGCATCCGGCGAGCGGCAGCGCAAGAACGATGAAGGTGACGGCCTGAATCAGCCCGCGGGCTCGCGACGAGACCGAGAAATATCCGCGCGTCATACGCTGTGCCGACATGAGTTTAAGCCCTGACGCCCTGTGATGCGGTGTCCGCCAGCCCACGAACCCCTCATGGGCGCGAAATGTAACCGTGGTGCCTGCCATGCGACCACGCCGATGTATCCGAAAACGATCGTTAACGAACCGGATAGGGAGGCATTTCGCCCGGATTAAGGCGAACCTGCCGCAATGCTAGCCGATCATGGTTACCAGGAGTTTCCCGGGGGGCCGCCAACCGCGTTCTGAAGGCGGCAGGCCGCGTCAGGACACATCCGGTCCGAAGGCCGCAGCGACCCGGCCGCCGACGATGCCGCGACCGACCTCGCCCACGGCACGCGTGGTGCGGCGGGCAGCCTCGCCCTCGACCACCCGCCAGGCGGTCCGGTCGGCGAGCAGCGCCGTCAGGACGGCGTGGTTGAGCTTGTGGCCGCCACGCACCGAGCGGTAGGCGCCAAGCAGCGGCAGGCCGGCCAGCGAGAGGTCGCCGATCACGTCCAGCACCTTGTGACGGGCGCATTCATCGGCGTAGCGCAGGCCTTCGGTATTGAGCAGCCGCTCGTCATCGAACACGACGGTGTTGTCGAAGGAGGCGCCGAGGGCATAGCCCGCGCTCCACAGCCGCGCGACATCGTTCATCAGGCCGAAGGTCCGAGCCCGGCCGACTTCGCGGCGGAAACCTTCCGGATTGAGGTCGAAGGCGTAAGCCTGCTGGCCGATGACGGGATTGGTGAAATCGATCTCGACCTCGACGCGGAACCCGTTGGTGTGGGGCCTGATCTCGCCGAAGGAGTCGCCGATCTTGACCGAGATCGGCTTCAGAACCTGGATGAAGCGGCGCTGCGCCGGCTGGGTGACGATGCCGGCCTGGTCGATTGCCGCGATGAAGGCGGCGGCGCTGCCGTCCATGATCGGGACTTCGGGACCGTCGATCTCGATGGTAGCGTTGTCGACACCCATTCCCCGCAGTGCAGCAAGGACATGCTCGGCGGTGGACACCAGCGGACCGTTGCGGTCGCCGAGGACGGTGGCAAAGTCAGTCGCAATCACCTGCTCGGCGGTGGCCTGAACTTCGCGGTCACTTCCCTCAAGTCCGGTCCGGACAAAAATAAAACCCGCGTCGACAGGCGCAGGCCCAAGCGTGAGAGTGACAGGAAGACCGGAATGAACGCCCACGCCTGCCACAGAGGCTTGCGCACGAAGCGTTGTTTGCCGGCTAAATTTCATCAGGAACCCGCCCCACTAAGACCCACTGCGACTTATACGAGACCCGCTTGGCCGGCCAGAGCCGACGCTACCGAATCTCCGTATCCCCAAGTCACGGCAAACCATAGTTGCAGCCTCAAACAGCGCCAACTCACGCTTTTTTACCGATTGTTACCCCAAACCTGCCGTATTCGCGCCAAGGCTTAACCAAATTGCGCCGGGTTTCGGGACCGCTATCGGCAGTTCTACTGAACCACCGAAGCCGTAATTAATCATTTAAAATCAGTTGTTTGGCTGCTCAATCCGGACATGCCCGGGACAAAAGGAAAGGTCCCGGCGAGCTCCTCGCCGGGACCTTTTTTTGTCTGCCTTATTGTAACAATCCTCAGGTCGCCTGCCGCCGCAGGAAGGCCGGGATATCAAGATGGTCGTCACCCTGTGGCGCCGGCGCAACAGGCGCGGGGCGGCCATGGACGTCCAGACCCTGCGGCGCGGGACGGCGGGCATACTCCGATACCGGCTCGTTGGACGCGATCTGCTGCGCCACGGTCTTCTGCGGCCTGCGCTCGGGCAGCGGCGGCATGGCGGGACCGGCGGTGCGGGCCGCGACCGGTGGCTCGCTTTCCTCGTCGCGACGGCCGAGGCCGACATTGGCGAGGCGCTGCAGCAGCGACAGGCGGGTCTTCTGCGGGGTCTCCTCCTCAGCCTCGCCGCGGGCCTGCCGAATCTCGGCTTGCGCCGGCATCGGCAGCTCCTCGATTCGCGGCATGCGCGGCGCGCGGGCCGGACGCTCGGCCTGCGGCGGGATGAAGGTATCAGGCGTCATCGGCTCCTGCACCGCGACCGGGGCCATGTCGGCCTCCGGGAACAGGGTCGGCTTCTGCGCGATCGGGCGCACGGTGACGTCGCCATAAGTCTGTGGCGCGGGCGGCTGCGGCACCTCGGAAACGGCAGCGGCGATCGCGGCGAGCGCAGCACGCTCGACGTTCGGACGGGGCGCGGCGGCAGCCGGAGCCGGCGCGGCGGCCGGGGTCTGGGCTTCCAGCTTCTGAGCGCGCTCGGCCAGACGCTGATTGTCGGCACGCAGCCGGGCGGTCAGGTCGGCGAGACGGCTCTCGGCGGCGGCGGCCGGGGCGGCAGCCTGCTGCATCTGCGGTGCCGGGTTGGCGACGGGCGCAGAGGTGGCCTGGCTGTTGCGGGCGATCGCGGCCTGCTCGATGCCGGTGGCGACCACCGAGACGCGGATCAGACCGTCGAGCGCTTCGTCGAAGGTGGCGCCGACGATGATGTTGGCGTCCTGGTCGACTTCCTCGCGGATGCGGGTCGCGGCTTCGTCGACCTCGAACAAAGTGAGGTCCTTGCCGCCGGTGATGGAGATGAGGAGGCCCTTGGCGCCCTTCATCGACGAGTCGTCAATCAGCGGGTTGGCGATCGCGGCTTCCGCGGCGGTCAGCGCGCGCTTGTCGCCGGAGGCTTCGCCGGTGCCCATCATCGCCTTGCCCATCTCGCGCATGACGGCGCGGACGTCGGCGAAGTCGAGGTTGATCAGGCCTTCCTTGACCATCAGGTCGGTGATGCAGGCGACGCCCGAATAGAGCACCTGGTCGGCCATCGCGAAGGCGTCAGCGAAGGTGGTCTTCTCGTTGGCGACCCGGAACAGGTTCTGGTTCGGGATGATCAGGAGCGTATCCACGACCTTGTGCAGCTCGGAGATGCCGGCTTCGGCCGTGCGCATGCGGCGCTGGCCCTCGAAGTGGAACGGCTTGGTCACCACGCCGACGGTGAGGATGCCCATGTCGCGCGCGGTCTTGGCGATGACGGGAGCTGCACCCGTGCCGGTGCCGCCGCCCATGCCTGCGGTGACGAACACCATGTTGGCGCCCGAGAGATGGTCGCGCAGCTCGTCGATCACCTCTTCCGCTGCCGCGGCGCCGACGTTCGGCTGCGAGCCGGCGCCGAGGCCTTGCGTGACGGCCGTGCCCATCTGCACGATGCGCTGCGCTTTCGACATCGTCAGCGCCTGCGCGTCGGTGTTGGCGACCACGAAGTCGACGCCCTGCAGGCCCGCCGTGATCATGTTGTTGACGGCGTTGCCGCCGGCGCCGCCGACGCCGAACACGGTGATCCGGGGCTTCAGTTCGTGAATATCAGGAACATTGATGCTGATGGTCATGGTTGCCTCTCGATCACGCGCGCGTGGGTTCGCCCCGGCCGGTGGCCGCGGGAGTTGGTGAAAATCGAAGATTGCGGAAAGCGGTCATCAGAAGCCCTCGCGTAGCCATCGTCCGACCTTTCCGAAATATCCGCCGGTCCCTGTCTTGATCTGCTGCCGCGTATGCCGCGGTTCGACATGTTCGAGGTGAACATATTGCGGGTAGACCAGAAGTCCGGCCGGCACCGCGAACGCGGCGTTCTTCGCCTCGTTGGGAAGCCGGCCGAAACCGAGCGGACGACCGACCCGCACGGGCCGGCCGAGAATCCGGGTGCCAAGATCGACGAGGCCGGTCAGCTGGGAGGCCCCGCCCGAGAGCACGACGCGGCCGTTCGGCTCTGCGGCGAAGGGCGAATCCTTCAGCTTGTCCCGAACCATTTCGAAGACTTCCTCGGCACGGTGCTTGACGATGTTCGCGATGGTGGCGCGGGAGACGATCTGCGGCAGATCCTGCTCGTCACCGGCTGTCGGCACAGACATCAGCTCACGCGAGTCCGATCCGCCGGTGATGACGGTACCGTATAAGGTCTTGATTCGCTCGGCATCGGCAATGGTCGCCGAGAGTCCGCGCGCAAGATCCATCGTGATGTGTTGCCCGCCGACCGCAAAACCCGCCGCATGCACGAAGCGGCCGCCCGAATAAACGGCAATCGTGGTGGTGCCGGCGCCCATCTCGACGACAGCGGCGCCGAGATCGGCCTCGTCGTCGGTCAGCACCGACAGTCCGGCCACATAGGGGCTGGCTGCCATGGCTTCGACATTGATGTGGCAGCGCTCCACGGCCAGCATCAGGTTCCGCGCCACGGTGGCGTCGCAGGTGACGACGTTCATGTCGACGCCGAACTGGTGCGCGACCATGCCGCGGGGATCGCGGATTCCTTTGACACCATCGAGCGTGTAGCCGACCGGCAGGGCGTGCAGCACGGTCCGGCCTTCGCCGGTGGCGTGGCGCATGCCGGTGGAGGTGACGCGACTGACGTCGGCCGGCGTCACGGCGCCGCCACGAATGTCGGCGGCAGCCTCGACCAGCTGGCCGGCGAGCCGGCCGCCGGAGACCGACAACAGCACGGACTCGACCCGCACCTTGGCCATCTTCTCCGCGAGCCCGACGGCCTGGCGCACCGCCTGCTCGCATTCGCCGAGATCGATCACCGCGCCGGCCTTCATGCCGCGCGCCTGGATCTGGCTGTAGCCGATCAATTCCACCGCATGTGTGCGGCCGCGCAGCGCATCGCTCGGCGGCGACGGCTTCAGCCGCGCGATCATGCAGGCGATCTTGCTGGTGCCGATGTCGAGGCAGGCGACGATGCCGCCGCGCTTGTGCGGCATCGGGCGCGTCTTCGGCGTCTGGGTGCGATCGAGACCGGTCATGCGGAATCCCCGGCCTTCTTTTTCTTCTTGTCCTTGAACAGCTCCTCGCGCGCCTTGGCGGCGTCCTCGGAGAGCTGCACCACCAGCCGGTCCGGCAGGCGCATGTCGACGGCGACGATATCGCGCGAGAACAGCCTGTCCTCCTTGTCGAGCTTCGACAGCATCGCAAGCGCGTTGCCGACGTCCTGCTCGGGCAGGCGAATGTCGAGACCGTCCTTGAGCCGCAGGTTCCAGCGCCGCTCGCCGACGTAGATCGCGGCCTTGGTCACCGAATGGACCTGCGGGTAGCGCGCCAGCAGCGCCAGGAAATCGCGGGCCTGGGTCTCGGCGCCCTTGCCGACCACGAGCGGCAGCGACAGGAAGCGGCGCGAGACATAGGGCTCGAGCACGGCGCCGTCGTCGGCGATGACGGAGAGCCGGCCGGCCTCCTGCCACAGCGCGAACGCCTTGCGCTCGGTGAGCTCGATCATGAGCTGGCCCGGATAGAGCTTCAGCACGGTCGCATCCGCGATCCAGGGATTGGCCTTGAGCTTGTCGCGCACCGCCTCGGCATCGAGGAACAGCAGCGAGGAGCGACCGCTGACGCCGCCGATCGCGAGGATCTCGTCCTGGGTCAGCTGCTTGCGGCCGTTGATCACGACGGAGGTGATGCGGAAGCCGGCGGAATTGGCCAGCGCATTGCGGGCATCGCTGACCGCGGTGACGAAATCCTGGAGGTGGCCGCCCTTGACGATGCCGAAGCCGCAGCTGCCGATCAACAGCAGCACGGTCATGCTGAGGCCGACCCGGCGCGGCAGATAGCGCTCGACCAGCGCGACCAGGCGCGGCGGCGGCTCGCGCTCGACGGCGGCCTTGGCCTGGGCTTTGGCTTTGGCCTTGTCCCTGGCGGCAGCGCGCGCCGCTTCGTGCCTGTCCTGCACCCACTCGCGCAGAAGCACGACCGCTCCGATAGCGGCCGCCTTCAGGTCAGCTTGAGGCCTCAGCGATCTCAAAACCGATCGGGTGAGGCGTCCTGCACCATCCATTGCACGAGCTCGTCAACAGTTTGCCCGCGACATCGCGCGGATCCTGGCGAACATGACGTCTCGGACCTGCCGGGCCGGGTGCTGGTCTTCAGCAGAAGAAAACCTCTCCCCTTCAAAGCGTTCGCTGGAGGTGACATCACCCGCGACAGCTCACGCGCCGGCAGCCAAAGCGCCATATGCGCCGCCAGCGTTAACCTTCGGACGTCCTGGTAAACAAAAGGTAAAATTCGTTAACGACCTGCGCATTTTGCCTCGCGCTGTGAGGCATTTGCGCCGCGATGTCCGGCATTTTACCGGTTTTGGCCGCCAAACCGGCCCGTTTCGCCGGTCCGGCCGTTAACCAGTCCTGACTATTTCCGCACGCGCTGGCAGGCGAGCTCGACCAGGCCGCGCAGGAAGTCGACGAACTCGATGCCTTCGGCTTTCAGCGCCTTGGGGTAGAGCGAGGACTTGGTCAGCCCGGGCAACGTGTTGGTTTCGAGATAGACGAGGCCCTTGTCCGAGACGATGAAGTCAGAGCGGGAATAGCCGGTGCAGGACATTGCGCGGTGGGCCAGCATCGCCTGCGCCTTGAGCGCAGCAGTGATCTCGGGTGCGAAGCGGCCGGGGCAGATCTCCTGGGTCGATTTCAGAAGATATTTCGCCGCGTAGTCGAAATTGCCCTCGCCCGGAATGATCTCGATCGGCGGCAGCGAGATGATCGAGCCGTCGGTGCGCTCCAGCACGCCGCAGGTCGCCTCCACCCCGGCGATGTAGGGCTCGATGACATACTCTTCATGCTTCGCCGCGTTGCGGACGGCGACGAGGTCCTGCTTGGCGTTGACGAAGATCAGACCGTAGCTCGACCCGTCGCGCGCGGGCTTTGCGATCAACCGGCCGTATTCTGCAAAGGCCTCGTCGATATCATCGAGCGCAAGATTTTCCGGCGGCGTCACGCCGCCGAGCGCGGCGAAGCGCTTGGCTGCGATCTTGTCGAAGGCCAGATGCGACGACGCCGAGCCCGAGCCGGTGAAGGGCACGCCGCGCGCCTCGCACATCACCTGCAATTCGCCGTTCTCGGCACGCCCGCCGTGCAGGCCGAGCACCAGCACGCGATCCTCAGCCTTGGCCCGGTCGAGCGCCTGCGCGAGCGGGACGCCGCGCGTGCCCGGCTTGAATTCGTCCTCGAACGGGCGGGCATGCTCGAGCAGCTGCTTCGACTGCACGACGTGCACCTTGTCCTCGACGTCCCACCACCAGAGGTCAGCCTCGGGCAGCGCCTGATGCAGCGCCTGGGCTGTGGCAACCGAGACGAGACGCTCGCGGTTGGAGCCGCCGAAGAGGATGGTGATGCGCATGTTCCTGTCACCCATGTGTATCGTCATTCCGGGATGCGCCGAAAGGCGCAGGCCCGGAATCCATAACCACGATCGTGAGTATGGATTCTCGGCTGCGCAATTGCGCACCATAGCTCGCGACTTCGTCGCGCCCCGGAATGACGCTCAATTGGAAACCCCGATCCGCTTGATTTCCCAGTGTAGCTCGATTCCGGAATTCGCCTTCACGCGTGCACGTACCGTCTCGCCCAGCGTCTCGATGTCGTGCGCGGTGGCCTCGCCCGTGTTGATCAGGAAGTTGCAATGCATCTCCGAGACCTGCGCGCCGCCGACGCGCAGGCCGCGGCAGCCGGCGGCGTCAATCAGCTTCCAGGCGGAATGGCCGGGCGGATTCTTGAAAGTCGAGCCGCCGGTTTTCTCGCGGATCGGCTGCGCGGTCTCGCGATGGCTCTGCACCTCCGCCATGCGCGCGCGGATCGCCTCCGCGTCCCTGATCTCGCCGCGAAAGCGCGCGGAGGTGAAGATGATGGAGGGATCGACGCCGCTGGAGCGGTAGACGAACTTCATCTCGGCGTTGGAGAAGACGTGCTTGGTGCCGTCGCGCCCGATGCCCCTCGCCTCGATCAGCACGTCCTTGGTCTCGTCGCCATTGGCGCCGGCATTCATGCGCAACGCACCACCGATCGTGCCGGGAATGCCGAAATAGAATTCGAGCCCGCTGATATTGGCGGAGGCCGCAACTTCGGCCACGCGCTTGTCGAGCGCAGCCGTGCCGGCGGTGACGATGTCGCCGCTCGCAGTCGCCTCGCCGAAGGCGCGCGGCGCGAGACGAATGACGACGCCGGCAATGCCGCCGTCGCGCACGATCAGATTGGAGCCGACCCCGATGACGTAGACGGGAATGGCGGAGGCGAGATGCGCCAGGAAGTAAGCGAGATCGTCCTCGTCCGCCGGCGTGAACAGCACCTGCGCGGGACCGCCGACGCGAAACCAGGTGAGCTCGGCCAGCGACTGGTTCGCCAACAGCCGCCCGCGAAGCTCGGGCATCGCGGCTTTGAGTGAAGGGGTGATGTCGGGAAATCCCACCGCGCTACCCCAGCGCCTTCAACTGGTCCGGCAGCGCATACGCCCATTGCGTGATGTTGCCGGCGCCGAGACACACAACGAGATCGCCGCTCTTGGCGATGCCATGAACGATTTTGGCTAGTTCGCCGGCATTGGGCAGCGGGATCACCTCGCGATGGCCGTGGGCGCGCAGGCCGGCGACGAAATGGTCGCGGTCGATGCCTTCGATCGGCGCTTCGCCGGCGGCATAGACATCGGCGACGACGACCGCATCGGCATCGTTGAAGCAGGTGCAGAACTCCTCGAACAGCGATTGCAGGCGAGTGTAGCGATGCGGCTGCACCACCGCGATCACCTTGCCGGTGTAGGAATCGCGCGCGGCCTTCAGCACGGCTGCGATCTCCACGGGGTGATGGCCGTAATCATCGATCACGGTGACGCCGTTCCACTCGCCGGTCTTGGTGAAGCGGCGCTTGACGCCGCCGAAGCCGGCCAGCGCCTTGCGGATCGCCTCGTCAGACACGCCGAGCTCGTGCGCGACCGCGATCGCCGCCGTCGCGTTCGAGGCATTGTGCCGGCCCGGCATGGGCAGCGCGAGATCGGCGATCTCGTGCGTGGTGCCGTTCTTGCGGTCGCGGATCACGACCTTGAACTTCGAGCCGCCACCGCCGGCGGTGAGATCGACCAGCCGCGCATCGGCCTGCGGATTCTCGCCATAGGTGATGATGCGGCGGTCCTCGATCCCGCCGACGAGGCTCTGCACCACGGGATGATCGATGCACATCACGGCAAAGCCGTAGAACGGCAGGTTCTCGACGAAATGGCGGAAGGCGTCCTGCACGGCCTCGAAAGTCTTGAAGTGGTCGAGATGCTCGGGGTCGACATTGGTGACGATCGCGACATCGGTCGGCAGCTTCAGGAACGTGCCGTCGCTCTCGTCGGCCTCGACCACCATCCAGTCGCCGGCGCCAAGCCGCGCGTTGGAGCCGTAGGCGTTGATGATGCCGCCGTTGATCACGGTCGGATCGAGCCCGCCGGCGTCGAGCAGCGTGGCGACCATCGTCGTCGTGGTGGTCTTGCCGTGGGTGCCGGCGATGGCGACGCAGCTCTGCAACCGCATCAGCTCGGCCAGCATCTCGGCGCGGCGCACCACGGGAATGCGCCTCTCGCGCGCCGCCATCAGTTCCGGATTGTCGCGCTTGATCGCGGAAGACACGACCACGACCTCGGCGCCGTCGATATTCTCGGCCTTGTGGCCGACCGAGACTTTCGCGCCCTTCTTGCGCAGACGGTCGAGATTGTAATTGTCGGCGGCGTCCGAGCCCTGCACGGCATAGCCGAGATTGGCCAGCACCTCGGCGATGCCGCTCATGCCGATCCCGCCGATCCCGACGAAGTGGATGGGTCCGATCTCGCGCGGCAGTCTCATGTGGTTTCCTTGGGGTCATCGTCCGCGAAGGCGGACGATCCAGTACTCCGCGACGCCAGAGATTCAATTCAACTGCGTCGGATACTGGATGCCCCGCTTTCGCGGGGCATGACAAGTGGCTTTTTTGGCCATTCGGGCCGGAACAGGCGTCAGATTCCCGCGGTCTTCACCACGAGATCCGCCAGCCGCTCGGCCGCATCGAGCCGCCCCGCCCCCTTCGCCGCCGCCGCCATGGCGGCAAGCCGTGCCGGCTCGGCGGCGAAGGCGGAGATTTCGGACGCCAGCCGGTCGGAGGTGAACTCGGCCTGCGGGATGCGGATCGCGCCGTCGACCTTGACCAGCACGCCGGCATTGGCGAACTGGTCCTGGTCGATCGAGCCCGGCAACGGCACCAGGATGGAAGGCCGGCCGATCGCGGCGAGCTCGGCCACGGTGCCCGCGCCGGAGCGCGATACCACGAGATGATTGGAGGCGAGCCGCGCCGGCAGATCCGTGAAGAACGGCGCGAGCTCGGCCTTGATCTTGAGCTTGTCGTAGACGGCGCGGACGCGGCTCATGTCCTCTTCGCGCACCTGCTGGGTGAGAACGAGACGGCTCCACAGCGCAGGCTCGAGCCTTTCGATCGCGCCCGGCACGATGTCGGCCATGATGCGCGCGCCCTGGCTGCCGCCGACGACGAGCAGGCGCAGCGGACCGCCCACCTCGGGCGCGACATATTTCACCGCAGCGGCCGCGAGGATCGCGGGGCGCATCGGCGTGCCGACGGTCGTCGTCTTGCCTGAGAGCGCGGGATCGCGATCGAGCACGCCGGGCAAAGACGTCGCGATGGCGCGCACGCGGCTCGACAGGAACCGGTTGGCGCGGCCGAGCACGGCGTTGGCGTCGTGGATGATGCCGGGCACGCCCGCGAATTTCGCTGCGACCAGCGGCGGCAAGGTCGGATAGCCGCCAAAGCCGACGACGGCGACGGGCTTCAATCGCTTGATCAGCGCATAGGCCGACAGCGTGCCGGCGGCGAGCGTGAGACCGGCATAGGCGAGCTGGAACGGATTGCGGCCGCGCGCGGTCTCGCTTCTGACCACGTCGATCATGTCCTTGCTGAACAGCCCGCTATAGCGCAGCGCGCGCTCGTCGGTGACGAGGCGGACGCGATAGCCGCGCCGGATCAATTCGACGCCGAGGGCCTCGGCCGGGAACAGATGGCCGCCGGTGCCGCCCGCGGCGAGAAGAATCAGGGGGGACGTGTCCATAATGAGGGAGTTTTACAGGGTCTTTCTCGTCATTGCGAGCGAAGCGAAGTAATCCAGACTACCTCAGTGGAGACCAGCCTGGATTGCTTCGTCGCTTCGCTCCTCGCAATGACGGCTCACGCGTAACTGCGCATCGCCTCGGCGTGGCCGCTCGCCTCGACCTCGGTGCGCGGGCGCAGCCGCGTCAGCGCCAGCATCATGCCGACGCCATAGGCGAGCGAGACCATCGAGGAGCCGCCATAGGAGATGAAGGGCAGCGTCATGCCCTTGGCGGGGATGAGCTGCAAGTTCACCGACATATTGATCGCCGCCTGCACGCCGAACAGGATCGCGAGCCCGGAGGCCGCAAAGCGCGAGAACATGTCCTCGTTGGCATAGGCGCGCGACAGCGTGCGCATGACGACGAAGGCGAACAGCGCCAGCATCGCAAGGCACAGGATGATGCCGAACTCTTCGCCCGCGACCGCGAAGACGAAGTCGGTGTGGCTGTCCGGCAGGCTGCGCTTGGCGATGCCCTCGCCCGGTCCGAGCCCGAACCAGCCGCCGTTGTAGAAAGCCTCCATGGCGGTATCGACCTGGAAGGTGTCGCCGGAGGCCGGGTTCATGAAGCGCTTGATGCGCCCCGCGACGTGCGGAACGAACAGATAGGCGCTGAACAGGCCGGCCGCGCCGAGACCTGCGAGGCCGAACACCCAGATCATCCGCATGCCCGCGATGAAGAACAGCGAGCCCCACACCATCAGGACCAGCATGGTCTGGCCGAAATCCGGCTCCATCACCAATAGCGCGACCAGCATCAGCAGCAGCACCACCGCCATCGAGGTCGCCGGCATCTCCGGGCGCCTCGTCGATTCCGCGAACAGCCAGGCCGCGATCACGACGAAGGACGGCTTTGCGATCTCGGAGGCCTGGATGTTGACGCCGAGCAGCGTGATCCAGCGGCGCGAGCCCTTCACCTCCGGGCCGAAGGCGAGCGTGAGCACGATCAGGACGATGCTCGCCGCGAAGATGATCAGCGCCGAGCGGCGGATCGCGCGCGGCGACAGGAAGGACACCCCGAGCAGCACGATGCAGGACGGCACCAGGAACAGCACGTGGCGGCTGAAGAAATGGAAGGCATCGAGCCCGATGCGGGTCGCAACCGGCGGGCTCGCCGCCAGCGACAGGATCACCCCGGTCAGCATCAGCCCCAGGATGGCGCCCATCAGCGGCTTGTCGACGGTCCACCACCACTCGGAAAAGGGGGTGCGTTCTTCACGGGAGAGCATGGGCGGCCGCTTTCGGACAGAGGTCCGTTCATTGGTCGCCGAGGTTGGTTACCGGGAGGTTAAAGGGACGGGTAACTTTTGAGCGAAGCGTTGGTGCCGGGCTACGAACCGGGCGCCCTGACGAATCGATAGGGTATGCCGCCAAACGCCAGAGTGAGAACGCCATCCTCGGCGAATGAGAACTGGGTTCGTTCAACTTGTGGAGCTGAGGGCTGGTCGGTGACAATCGTCGAGCCCTCCACCCGATATCGAAGATTGATGATTTGTTGCTTGTCGTGCTCACGAATTGTGTAGCGCAGCCCACCGCTCTCATCGAACTCGAGCAGGACATTTCCCAGGCGGGCTAACGCCAGTTCATCGGTCTCGTCTACAAGCCAGGCGCCTACCAGAGTCATTATGTCATTCAATCGTTGGTGTCGGTGTCCTCACACCACCGGCTGCACACCCGGCAGCGCCTGCACCAGTTCGCGGAACTTGGTGCCGCGGATCTCGAAATTGCGGTACTGGTCGAAGGAGGCGCAGGCGGGCGACAGCAGCACGACGGCATCGGTGAGGCCAGAGGCTTCCGCATCGCGGGCCGCGTGTTCGACCGCAACGTCCAGGGTCTGGCTGATCTCGTGCCCGACCTGTGTGCCCAGCGTGCCCGAAAACTCCTGCGCGGCTTCGCCGATCAGATAGGCCTTGCGGATGCGCGGGAAGAAGCCGGTCAGGCCAGTGATGCCGCCCGCCTTCGGCTTGCCGCCGGCGATCCAGAAGATCTCCGAAAACGACGACAGCGCGTGCGCGGTGGCGTCCGCGTTGGTGCCCTTGGAATCGTTGACGAACAGCACGTTGCCGCGGCGCCCGACCTGCTCCATGCGATGCGCCAGGCCCGGAAAGCTGCGCAGGCCGTTCTGCAGCACGTCCTGGCTGACGCCCATGGCGAGCGCGACGGCGGCCGCGCAGGCCGCGTTCTGCGCGTTGTGCTGGCCGCGCAGCGAGCCGATGCCACCGAGCGCGGCGACCTCGCTGCGGGCGCCGCCCGCGGCGCGCACGATGGTGCCGTGCTCGACGTAAATGCCCGACGCGAGCGGGTTCTTGACCGAGATGCGCACCACGTTCTTGCCAGCGCGGTCGAGCCGGTCGGCGATGTCGCGGCAAAAGCCGTCATCGACGCCGACGATCGAGGTGCCGCCGCCTTGCACGCCGGCCACAAGGCGCTCCTTCACCGCGGCGTAATGCTCGATCGTGCCGTGGCGATCGATATGGTCCTCACTGACATTGAGCAGGATGCCGACGGAGGGATCGAGCGAGGGCGTGAGGTCGATCTGGTAGGACGACATCTCGATGACGTGGACGCGGCCCGTGCGCGGCGGCTCCAGCGACAGGATTGCGGTGCCGATATTGCCGCCCATCTGGGTGTCGTAGCCGGCGACCTTAGTCAGATGCGCAATCAGCGCCGTCGTGGTCGACTTGCCGTTGGTGCCGGTGATGGCGACGAACGGCGCGTCCGGCGCATGGCGGCGCCGCTCACGGCAGAACAGCTCGATGTCGCCGATCACCTCGACGCTTGCCTCGCGCGCCTTCAACACGCTCCAATGCGGCACCGGATGGGTCAGCGGCACGCCGGGCGCGAGCACCAACGCGGCGAACTGCGCCCAGGAGACGTTGCGCAAGTCCGCGGTGATGAAGCCGGCCTGCGCGGCCTTGGCGACGTTCTCGGCATTGTCGTCGGCGGCTATCACGTCGGCGCCGCCGGCCTTCAACGCATGGCAGGAGGCGAGCCCCGAGCCGCCGAGGCCGAACACCGCGACCGTCTTGCCGGCGAAGGACGTGACGGGGATCATCGATCGGTCACCGCAGCTTCAGCGTCGAGAGGCCGGCGAGCGCCAGCATCACCGAGATGATCCAGAATCGGATCACGATCTGCGGCTCGGTCCAGCCCTTCTGCTCGAAGTGATGGTGGATCGGCGCCATCGCGAACACGCGCTTGCCCGTGAGCTTGAAGGACACGACCTGCACGATGACCGAAACCGCCTCGAGCACGAACAATCCGCCGATCACCGCGAGCACGATCTCGTGCTTCACCGCGACCGCGATCGCGCCGAGCATGCCGCCGAGCGCGAGCGAGCCGGTGTCGCCCATGAAGATCGAGGCCGGCGGCGCGTTGAACCAGAGGAAGCCGAGGCCAGCGCCGAGCAACGCGCCGCAGAGCACCGCGAGCTCGCCGGTGCCGGCGACATATTTGATCTGGAGGTAATCGGCGAACACCAAGTTGCCGGTGAGATAGGCGATCATCGCGAAGCTCGCGGTGGCGATCATCACCGGCACGATGGCGAGGCCGTCGAGGCCGTCGGTGAGGTTCACCGCATTGCCGGCGCCGACGATGACGAAGGCGCCGAAGACGACGAAGAACCAGCCGAAATGCAGCACGGTATCCTTCAGGAAGGGAATCGTCAGCGCGGTCGAGGCGGGATCGCGGTTGAGCCGCACCAGCGCATAGCAGGCGACCAGCGCGATCACGGCTTCGATCAAGAGGCGCAGCTTGCCGCCGAACCCGGTCGTGGTCTGCTTGGTCACCTTGAGGTAATCGTCATAGAAGCCGACGAAGCCGAAGCCGAGCGTCACCGCCAGCACGATCCAGACATAGGGGTTGAGCGGATTGGCCCACAGCACGGTGCCGACCGTGAGCCCGGACAGGATCATCAGCCCGCCCATGGTGGGCGTGCCCTTCTTGGAAAGATGCGATTGCGGACCGTCGGTGCGGATCGGCTGGCCCTTGCCCTGACGGATGCGCAAGTGATCGATGATCCAGGGGCCGAACAGGAACACGAACAGCGCGCCGGTCACGATGGCGCCACCGGTGCGGAAGGTGATGTAGCGGAAGACGTTCAGGAAGGTGCGAAAGGCACCGAAGCCCGGAAATGTGTTGGAGAGCTCGATCAGCCAGTAAAACATTCAGACGGTCCTATGGCGCCTTTGCAAGTCCAGGTGCCTCATGCGCGTTCGCTGGTCTTCGTCATGGTCCGCGCGCTTTTTGTAACAGCCGGCTTCCGCCGCAGAGGATGGGATTCGGCAACGGCGCCTTCCAAGCAGTTTACGCCTTTGCCTGCAAGGCGGCCACCAGCCCCGGCACAAACTTGTTGACCCAGAACATCTTCTTGCTACCCTTGACAACCACGACGTCGCCTGCCTTCAGCAGCTTCGCGACCTCCGCCGGCTTCAGCGTGGCGGGATCGTCGTGCCAGCCGAGACCCTTGCCCGAGGGCAATGCGTCGAACAGGTGGCGCATCAGCGGCCCGACGCAATAGACGCCGTCGATGCCGTCGAGGTGGCTGGCAAGGCCGGTGTGATAGCTCGTTGCGTCCGCGCCGAGCTCGAGCATGTCGCCGAGAATCGCGATGCGGCGGCCGCCGCTCATGTTGCGCGCCTGCAGGCTTTGCAGCGCCGCGGCCACGCTGGCCGGATTGCCATTGAAGCTGTCGTCGATCACGGTGACGTCGCCGACCGCCTGCTCGACGCCGCGGCCGGTCATGATGCCGACGCGGTCGAGCTTGACCGCGAGCGTCGCGACGTCGAGATGCGCGGCATGAACCGAGGCGAGCGCGGCCAGCGCATTGTGCACCCGGTGCGGCGCGCCAGGGGTGAGGCTGAAGGCGATCTCCTTCCTGCCGATCGCGGCCACGACCTGCCAGCTCTCGCCGTGCGGCGCGTGGGCGACCTCGTGCACCTCGGCATGCTCGCCGCCGAAGCGCACGACCTTGCCCTTCCACTCGGAAGCCTTGATTCCGGCGGGCAGCACCAGCACGCCGTTCTCGGGCAGTCCGAGCGCGATCGATACCTTCTCGCGCCGGATGGCTTCGAGCGAGCCGAGCTTTTCCAGATGCACCGGCTGGACGTTGACGACGAGCGCGACGGTTGGCTGCGTGAGCTCGCTGAGACGGGCGATTTCGCCCTTCTGGTTCATGCCCATCTCGACGACCCAGAGGCTGGCGTCCCGCCTGGCATTGCACAGCGTCAGCGGCACGCCCCAGAAATTGTTGAAGCTCGAGGGGCTCGCATAGGCGTTCGGATAGGCGGCGATGAATTCCTTGGTGCTGGTCTTGCCGGCGCTGCCGGTGAGCCCGATCACCGGGCCGTTGAAGCGCGCGCGTGCGGCGCGCGCGAGGCCCCAGAGGCCGTCGATCAGCGTGTCCTTGACCACGATCTGGGGGATGCGGATGCCCGCGATCTCGTGCGGCACGATCATCGCCACTGCGCCTGCGGCTTCCGCCTTGTCGGCGAACTCCCAGCCGTCGCGCGCGCTGGCGAAAGCCGAGATGAAGCCGCCGCTCGGCGTGCCGCTCAGCGCAACGAACAGGCTGCCAGGCTTCACCAGCCGACTGTCCTGGGTGACGAGATCGATTGCCGTCTCCGGGAACGATCCGGCGACGCCCAGCGCGCGCGCGACCTCGGCAACCGTCCATAATGGCCCGCTCATGCAACCCTCGACGCTAGTGCGGCGGCGACCGCCTCGTGATCACTGAAAGGCAGCACCTCGCCGCCGACGATCTGCCCGGTCTCGTGGCCCTTGCCGGCGATGAGCAGCGCATCGCCCTCCTGCAAGTCCTCGATCGCGGCGCGGATCGCCTCGGCGCGGTCGCCGATCTCGCGGGCGTCCTTGGCGGCGGCGAGGATCGCGGCGCGGATCGCTTCCGGCTTCTCGCTGCGCGGATTGTCGTCGGTGACGATGACGGCGTCGGCGTTCGCCGCCGCGATCTCGCCCATGATCGGACGCTTGCCGGCATCGCGGTCGCCGCCGGCGCCGAACACCACGACCAGCTTGCGCTTCGCATAAGGCCGCAGCGCCTGCAGCGCCTTCGCGAGCGCATCGGGCTTGTGCGCATAGTCGACGAAGATCGGCGCGCCGTTGCGCTCGCCGACGCGCTCGAGCCGGCCCTTGGCGCCTTCGAGATGTTCGAGGCTCGCAAACACGTTTTCAGCATCGCTGCCCGTGCCGATGGCGAGGCCGGCCGACACCAGCGCATTCTCGATCTGGAATTCGCCGACCAGCGGCAGCCGGATCGCGTAAGCCCGGCCGCGATGTTCGACCGTAAGCTTTTGCGAGAAGCCTTCGACTACGGCCTCCGTGAGGCGAATGCCCTCGCCGGCGCCATCGCCGTTGCGGCCGACCGCCATGACGCGCAGGCCGCGCGATGTTGCCGCATCGATCGCCTCCGCCGAGCAATCATGATCGGCCGAGATCACCGCAGCGCCATCAGGCGGGACCAACTCGCGGAACAGGCGGAGCTTGGCCGCGAGATAATGCGCAACGGTCGGATGGTAATCCATGTGGTCGCGCGAGAGATTGGTGAAGCCGCCGGCCGAGACGCGCACGCCGTCGAGGCGATATTGGTCGAGCCCGTGCGAAGACGCCTCGAAGGCGAGATGCGTGACGCCCTCGCGCGCGATCTCGTCGAGCTGCCGGTGCAGCGCGATCGGATCCGGCGTGGTCAGCGAGCCATAGACGGTGCGCTTCTGCGATACCAGACCGATGGTGCCGATGCTGGCGGAGGCGTGCCCAAGCCGCTCCCAGATCTGGCGCGTGAACGCGGCGACCGAGGTCTTGCCGCTGGTTCCGGTCACCGCGGCAATCGTCGCGGGCTGTGCCGGGAAAAATCTGGCCGCGGCAAGTGCCAACGCGCGGCGTGGATTGGCGACAGCGATGAACGGCACCTTGCAGGCGTCCGGTGCATGGTCGCCGACGACGGCCACCGCGCCCGCCGCAATCGCGGCATCGACGAAGCGGGCGCCGTCGGTCTTGCTGCCTGCGAGCGCGAAGAAGAGATTGCCCGGCTTGACCACGCGGCTGTCGAGCGCAAGGCCGCTCACCTCGAGCGCCGCAGCGGCGGGCTCGATCGCGGCATCATTGCCCTTGACATCCTGACCCAAGAGGTCGCGCAGCTTCATGGTGTTCCAGTCGACATGCCGTGCCGGAAAGCCGAATCCTCCGGGGAAAATCCCGACTCAGCAGCGGCGATGGCCCACCCGGTTGATTACTGGGTTGTCCTGGATGCTGCAAGAATAAGGCGCTCCGCAGGCGGCAGCTCGAACCGCGGCTCGACCCCCAGAAGCGGCGCGATCCGCTCGATCACCTTGCCGCCGGTCGGCACCGCGTTCCAGCCCGAGGTGATGAAACCATGCGTTTCCGGCAGTGCCTGCGGCTCGTCCAGCATGATCAGGACGTGATATTTGGGATCATCGCAGGGCAGGATGGCGGTGAAGGAGTTGAGCACGCGCTTCTTGGCGTAGCGGCCGTTGACGACCTTCTCGGACGTGCCGGTCTTGCCGCCGACGTAATAGCCCTTGACGTCCGCCTTTCTCGCCGAACCGACTTCGGCATTGAGCCGCATCAGGAACCGCATCTTGTCGCTGGTCTCCGGCTTGATGACGCGCTTGGCCATCGCCTGGGCTTCGGATTCGCTGCGCTTCAGGAACGTCGGCGGAATCAGATAGCCGCCGTTCACCAGCGCGTTGATGCCCATCACCGCCTGCAGCGGTGCCACCGACAGGCCCTGGCCGAACGCGGCGGTGACCGTGTTCAGCTCGCTCCAGCGCCGCGGCAGCAGCGGCGCCGCACTCTCCGGCAATTCGGTGCGCAGCCGCGTCGTCTGGCCCAGCTTGGCGAGGAACGCCTTGTGCGCCTCGACCCCCTGGTTGAGCGCAATCCGCGCCGCGCCGATGTTGGACGAGTAGGTGAACACTTCCTTGGTGTTGATGAAGCGCCCGACCGGATGGCTGTCGTGGATGGTGAACTTGCCGTAGTGCAGGTTGCCGCGTGCGTCCCACATCGAGTTCAGATTGATCTTGCCGGAATCGAGCCCCATCGCCAGCGTGAACGCCTTGAAGGTCGAGCCCATCTCGTAGACGCCGGTGGTGAGGCGGTTGATGCGGTCGGGGTCGTGCGCTTCCTTCGGATTGTTGGGATCGAAGTCCGGCAGCGAGACCATCGCCACGATCTCGCCGGTCTTGACGTTGGAGACGATGCCTGAGGCGGCCTTGGCGCGGAACTTGTCCTTGGCCTTCAACAGCTCGTCGCGCAGCGCATGCTCGACCCGCAGATCGACCGCGAGCTCGATCGGCTTCTGCAACCGGTCGGTGGCAAAGCCGGCGCGGTGGAGGTCGGCGAGCCCTTGATTGTCGAGCCACTTCTCGAGGCCGGCGATGCCCTGGTTGTCGATATTGACGAGACCGATGAGGTGAGCGACCTCGTTGCCGGTCGGATAGACGCGCTTGTTCTCGCGCAGGAATCCGATACCGGGAATGCCGAGCTTGTGGACGGCCTGCTGCTGCGCCGGCGTGACCTCGCGCTTGAGCCAGACGAAGCCCTTGCGTGTCCTCAGGCGCTCGCGCACCTCGGCCTCGTCGAGGTCGGGAATGGTCGCGGTGAGGAGCTCGATCGCCTCGTCCTTGTCGATGATGCGGCGCGGCTCGCCGAACAGGCTCGCCGCCTTGACGTCGGTCGCAAGGATGGCGCCGTTGCGATCGACGATGTCGGGCCGCGCGGTCGCAACCACCTCTTGCGCTGCGGCGCGGCGCGCGCTGTGGGCGTCGGCGCCGATCGCGAACATCACGAGCCGCCCGCCGATCAGGGCATAGACCGAAGCGAAGGCGAGCATGGCGAGGCCGACACGCGCGCGCGCCTTCGCGGCGCGATCGACGTTGCGCCCGTAGAGCAGGCTTCGGATCAGCCGCCGCCGCCAGGGCTCAGTCGACTTTTCGGCCAGCTTTTCGATGGGTTTTGCAGGCGTTGCCGGGCTCATTGCTTGTCCTCGGGCTGAGGCACGGAGCCCGTCACCGCATCAGGGTCGCTCGCGGCTTCGATGGTCTTGAGCATGGCCCCGATCGGATCGGGCTCGCCCGGCCTGAACATCCGGGGCGGACGCTCCGGCAGGCTTTTCAGCGAATCATATTGCGTGCCGTTGACCGGCTTGAGGTGCAGATGCCGATCGGACAGGCCTTGCAGGCGGTGGGGCGCGTCGAGCTTGGCCCATTCGGCTCGCAGCCCCGCGATCGCATCGCGCTGCTCGCGGATCTCCGCACGCAGCCGCAGCACCTTCTCGGTGCGCGCCGTGGAGTCCATCTTGATCCGGTAGACATGGGCGGCTGCGAAGATCAGCGCACCGATGACGAGGAGGTGGATGATGCGCATGCGCTAGCCGCCCCTCATCACGTCGGCGAGCTTCGGCCAGGACGATGCCTCATTGGTCTCATGCGCCGGCGCCGCGGTGCGCTCGGCCGCGCGCAGCTTTGCCGAGCGCGCGCGCGGATTGTGCGCAACTTCGTCCTCGCCGGCGACGACCGGCCGCCGCGTCAGCAGCTGGAAGCTCGGCGCAATTTGCGCGACTTCCGGCAGATGCCGCGAGCCGCCGCCCGTCTTGGAGCGCTCGGCGAGGAAATTCTTGACGATGCGGTCTTCCAGCGAATGGAAAGAGACGACGACGAGGCGGCCGCCGGGCTTGAGCACGCGCTCGGCCGCAGCGAGCGCGGTCTGGAGCTCCTCGAGCTCCTCGTTGACGAAGATGCGCAGCGCCTGGAACGTCCGTGTCGCCGGGTGAATGTCGCCGGGCTTCGATCGCACCACCCTGCCGACGAGATCGGCGAGCGCGTGCGTGGTCGTGAACGGAGTTTCCTGCCGATCCGCCACGATGGCGCGGGCGATGCGGCGCGAATGCCGCTCCTCGCCGAAGAGATAGATGATGTCGGCAAGATCGCCTTCCGAGGCGCGCGCGACGATTTCGGCCGCGGTCGGACCTGTCTGCCCCATCCGCATGTCAAGCGGACCGTCGAGGCGGAAGGAGAAGCCGCGGCCGGCTTGGTCGAGCTGCATCGAGGATACCCCGACATCCATCACGACGCCCTCGACGCCATCGACGCCCTGCGCGTCGCAAACTTCGGCGAGATTGGAGAAGCGGTCCTCGACCAGCGTCAGCCGGCCCGCGGCGCGTTCGACCAGCTCGGCACCGCCGGCAATCGCGGTGCGGTCGCGATCGATGGCAATCAATCGGGTTCCCGGCACGTCCAGGATCGCGCGGCTATAGCCGCCGGCGCCAAAAGTGGCATCGACGTAGACGCCGCCCTCGCGCGGGGCGAGATGCGCGATGGCCTCACGGCCAAGAACGGGGATGTGCGGAACCGAACTCATGCGCGACGCCTGCCGGCCGCCGGCCGAGATACCCAAGCGGAATCGAGGCCGAACAAGCCCATAACGCCTCGAATCATTGCGCGTCGCGGCGGTTCCACGACAAAGCCCCCGTCCAGCATGGTTACCAAGCCCGATCGTCCCGGGCCACAAACCCAGTGTTCCCAGCGGAATTTGTCGGGCAGCCATGGGATTTCGAGCCAAAATACGCTTTGGCCGCCTCCGGACGCGGGTCGGCTCTTCATCCCTCAGTAACGGCCCTTAGCGTTAAGAAAGCGTTGCTCGGTTCGTGACAAGTGGAAAAGGTGACGATGGAGTGATGCGTCATCCACACACATTGCCAAAATGAATCCGTTAACCGCGCCGCGCAATTGCGCGCGATGGAGGGTAAAGGAATAGTAAAGAGAAGGGCTTGCCCCACTCTCCGTCCATTGAGCTGCTCATGCCCTCGGGTTCGTCCACGCCTGGATCTGATTCGAAGCGTCACCGCGTTCTCCCGGTTCCCAAGACCGTGGCGGGCCTGCGCACCTTCGAGCCCGATTCCTCGATCGTCTCCGACATCATCCCCTCCCCGAACCATGGCGAGCGCAGCAAGGGACGGCAGCCGGACATGATCGTGCTGCACTACACCGGCATGCCCGATGTCGAAGGCGCGCTGGCGCGCCTCTGCACCGCCGGCACCGAAGTGTCGGCGCATTATGTCGTGCTGGAGGACGGCCGCATCGTGCAATGCGTGCCTGAGGCCAAGCGTGCCTGGCACGCGGGCGTCTCCTCCTGGGCCGGCGAGGACGACATCAACTCCTGTTCGATCGGCATCGAGATCATCAATCGCGGCCATGACTGGGGCTATCCTGAGTTTCCGCTGCGCCAGATTGCCGCCGTGATCGCGCTGTGCCGCGGCATCATGCTCCGCCGCAAGGTGCCGGCGCACCGGGTGCTCGGCCATTCCGACGTCGCGCCCGCCCGCAAGAAGGATCCCGGCGAGAAATTTCCGTGGCATTCGCTGGCCAATTCCGGCGTCGGCCACTGGGTGACGCCCGCGCCGATCGTCCGCGGCGAGACTCTCATGCTCGGCACCATCAGCGACGCGGTGCTGAGCATGCAGCAGGCGCTGGCAAGATACGGCTATGGCGTGCCCCTGAACGGCAAGTACGACGCTGCGACGATGGAAGTCGTCACCGCCTTCCAGCGCCATTTCCGCCCGGCGCGGCTGGACGGCGTCGCCGATCACTCGACGCTGTCGACCTTACAGGCGCTGCTGGCGAGCTTGCCGGCGGAAGGAACGCCGGTGGCGTCGACATAGCAGACGTCTTCCGAGAATGTGACCTCTTGCTCCGTCATGCCCGGGCTTGTCCCGGCCATGACGGAAACTCAATCCATCTCCCTCATCCTTCGCGCATAGAGCCTTCGCAACGGCTCGAGCTGCGTCGCCACCGTCGCCGCACGATAGGCCTCGCGCGCCTCCTCCGTCCTGCCGAGCCGCCGCAACAGATCCGCGCGTACGGCGGGCAACAGCTCATAGCCGCGAAGCCCGCCGCGCGCGGCGATCGCATCGACGAGATCGAGCGCTCGTGCCGGCCCATCGACCATCGACAGCGCCGCGGCGTGATTGAGCTCGATCACGGGCGACGGATTGATGCGCAGCAGCACCTCGTACAGCCCCGCAATCTGCGGCCAGTCGGTCTCCTCGAAGCTCGGCGCACGCGCATGCAGCGCGGCGATCGCGGCCTGCACCGCATAGGGTTGTGGCCGGCCCGGCACGCGCAGCGCGTGCTCCACCAGCCGCAGCCCCTCGTCGATCTGCGCGCGGTGCCACAGCGAGCGGTCCTGCTCTTCGAGCAGGACGATGTCGCCGGCCGGCGTCTGTCGCCCGGCGCGGCGCGCGTCGTGCAGCAGCATCAGGGCCAGCAGGCCCTTGATGCCGGCGCGGTCGGGCATCAGCCGGTTCAGCAGGCGGCCAAGCCGGATGGCTTCGCTCGCCAGATCAGGCCGCATCAAGTCCGCGCCCTCGGTTGCGACATAGCCTTCGGTGAAGACGAGATAGACCACGGCGAGCACGCCATCGAGCCGCGGCGCCAGCATCTCGCGTTCCGGCACCTCATAGGGGATGCCGGCAAGCCTGATCTTCTGCTTGGCACGGACGAGCCGCTGCGCCATCGCCTCCTCGCCGACGAGGAAGGCGCGTGCCACCTGCGCCGTCGACAGTCCGCACACGGTGCGCAGCGTCAGTGCGACCTGGACCTCGGGCGCGAACGCGGGATGGCAGCAGGTGAAGATCAGCCGCAGCATGTCGTCGTCGAGCGTTGCGGTCGGCTCGTCCGGGCCCAGCGCGTTGAGCTCGAGCTCGTGCACCAGCGCCTGCTGCTTGCCGCGGAAGACAGCCTGACGGCGGATGCGATCGATCGCCTTATGCTTGGCGACGTTGACGAGCCAGGCGCGCGGATTGTCGGGGACCTCACACGCCCAGCGTTCCAGCGCGACCGCAAACGCATCCTGCAGCGCGTCCTCGGCGAGATCGAAATCGCCGACGAGACGGATCAGCGTGGCCAGCGCCCGCCCCGCCTCGTCGCGGAAGACCTTGTCGATCTCGCTCGGGGTCATGTCACGCGATCCCCTCTCGTCATTCCGGGGCGCGGCAAAGCCGCGAGCCCGGAATCCATAACCACGATTCGGGGATATGGATTCCGGGCCTGCGCCTTGCGGCGCATCCCGGAATGACGAAGGTGAGAGAGCCGTCACTTCTCATAGACCCAGATCGGCCGCACCTCGATCGAGCCGATGCGTGCGCTCGGAATCCGCGCCGCGATCTCGATGGCGGCGTTGAGATCCTTGGCTTCGATCAGGTAATAGCCGCCGAGCTGCTCGCGCGTTTCCGCGAACGGACCATCGGTCGTCAGCGTCTTTCCGTCGCGCACGCGCACCGTTGTCGCGGTCGTGGTCGGCTGCAAGCGGTCGCCGGCCTTGAAATTGCCGTTCTGGATGATGTCTTGCGTGAAGGATTGATACTCGGCCAGGATTTTCTGGCTGGTCGCCGCGTCGATCTTCGCGTACTCGACCTCGTTCTGATAGATCATCAGCAGATATTGCATTGCTTCACTCCTGTGTTCGGCTGTGTTGCCGACAACCAGTCGAACGGGCGGCGCGCCAAACGACATCTTCAGGATAAAATATTTCGGGCGGGCCGTGCACGGCGATATCGGCTTGACGAAACCGTCACAAATGCCCCATGCGTTATCAGTCAGTCGGCCGGACGGCCGCTCCGGCAGGTGCCGAAAGGCCGCCGGGGAGGAAAGTCCGGGCTCCCTTGACATGCGGTGCCGGATAACGTCCGGCGGGGGTGACCCCAGGGAAAGTGCCACAGAGAACGAACCGCCCGCCTTCGCCCTCCGGGGCTTCGGCGCGGTAAGGGTGAAAAGGTGCGGTAAGAGCGCACCGCGGGTCCGGCAACGGAGCCGGCATGGCAAACCCCACCGGGAGCAAAACCGAATAGGGACGGCTCAAGCGGGCTGTTCGCGAAAGCGATAACGCCGCGGGGCGATGTCAGGCCCGCCGTCCGGGTAGGTTGCTCGAGGCCGTGTGCAAACATGGTCCCAGAGGAATGGCCGTCACGTATCGTTCGCGCAAGCGGACGGTGCCCTACAGAACCCGGCTTACAGGCCGGCTGATATCTTGCGACGAGGGGCTCGATGCTGACCGCATCGAGCCCCTCACCAATTTGGCGGAGCGCGCAGCCATTCAACCGCTGTCATTCCGGGGCTCGCGAAGCGAGAGCCCGGAATCCATCGGGCGGCAGAGACTGCAGAGAAATGGATTCTCAGATGCGCAATTGCGCATCGTAGCTCGTGCTGCGCACGCCCCGGAATGACGGCTGCGACCTATGCGACGATCTCGTCCAACACCGCCATCAACGCCTCCGGCGCCGTCACATTCGGCGCGTGGCTAGCGTCGAGCTCGACATAGCGCCAGCCCTCCTCGCTCTTCGTGCGCTGGGCAAACTGCCCGAACACATCGCCGGGCGGAAGGCGCGTGCAGTAGATGTAGCTGCGCGGCATCGCCGGCTCGCCATGTTCGAGCCTCAGGCGCGTCTCGAAGCACTTGATCGGCATCGGAACACGGCGCGCGTTGAGCCAGTCGAGATCGGCCGGCGAGGTGTCCGGCGGCGGCGGGTTCGGCGGGATGCGATAGCCGTCGCCCGAGCTGACTGCCTTGCGCATCGGCTCGCGCCCGCCCTCGTTGAGGTCGAACAGCGACTGGCCGTCACGCGGCACGAAGGCGTCGAGATAGATCAGTTCCGTTACGCGCTCGCGCGCACGGTCGGCGACGCCGGTCGCAACCATGCCGCCATAGCTGTGCCCGAGCAGCACGATGTCGCTGAGATCCTCGAACGCGATGACGTTGAGGATGTCCTGGATATGGGTGTCGAGATCGACCGAAGGATTGGCCAGATGCGCGCGCTCTCCGAGGCCCGTATAGGTCGGCGCCACCAGGCGGTGGCCGGCCTGCACCATCAGCGGGTGCATCTTCTTCCAGGCCCATCCGCCGGACCATGCGCCGTGACAGAGCAGGAAGGTCTTCGCACGCGGGGCCATCGGCGTTTCCATCGTTCTTGCTTGATACGATGGAGTGTAGCGGCATGCCGCGCGATGTAAACGCCGCCTCAGGCGGCGCGCGTGTCCTTCACCAGCACCGGCGCAAGCTCGCCGGCCTCGCGCCGCAGCTTGCCCGCCTCGAAACCATGCATGCCGAGCTGCCATTGCAGGCCGACGATGGCGCCCTTGGTCGGTTGCAGCAGCGCGAGTGAGGCGAACAGCGTCACCGGCAGCCACACCGCGAGCTGCAGCCACTCCGGCGGCGCGTAGGCGGTCTCGACCGCGAGGATTGCCGGCACCACGAGATGGCCGACCACCACCATCACGAGATAGGCGGGAAAATCGTCGGCGCGCTGGTGGAACAGCTCCTCGCCGCAATGGTCGCAAGCCTGCGTCACTTTCAGGAA
This sequence comes from Bradyrhizobium sp. JHI2711, assembly GCF_056156565.1. Taxonomy (NCBI): domain Bacteria; kingdom Pseudomonadati; phylum Pseudomonadota; class Alphaproteobacteria; order Hyphomicrobiales; family Nitrobacteraceae; genus Bradyrhizobium; species Bradyrhizobium sp. JHI2711. The sequence continues at coordinate 1,920,427 of NZ_JBPZPT010000002.1, read as the reverse complement.
GCGGCCGAACATGTGCCCTTCTCCGCAATTCGGGCATTTGCCGCTGAAGCCGCGCCACATCGCCTTGGCCAGAGAGACCGTCGCCAGAGAGACAGACATGACCACACCTCTTCCTTTTCGATGATCCATACAATAATATCTTGCATCCATACATTCAAAGGTTATAGGCCTAAATTGCATGGAATGGATCCCTACAATCTCGGAGCTTTCGGGCCCGCGCTACCAGCGCATCGTCGAGGCCATGGAGGCCGATATTGCCGCCGGCAGGCTGGTGCGCGGTCAGCAGCTGCCGACGCAGCGCGCGCTGGCAAGGGCCCTCGGCATCGACCTCACCACGGTGACGCGCGCCTACACCGAGGCGCGGCGCCGCGGCATCATGGAAGCCAGGGTCGGACAGGGCTCGTTCGTCTCGGAGACCAGCGCGCGGCGCGCGGTTGACCTGCCGCACCCGGTCGCGATCGACCTGTCGATGAACGTGCCGCCGCACCCGCTGGAGGCGCAGCTCGACGAGCGCATCATCGCCGGGCTCGAAGCCCTCCGCGCGCAATCGGGCCTGACGGCGTATCTCAACTACCAGCCGCCCGGCGGCAGCGCGCATGAGCGCGAGGTCGCGACGCGCTGGATGCGCGCCCGCGTTCCGCATGCACAGGCCGACCGGCTGGTGATCTTTCCCGGCGCTCAGACGATCCTCTTCAACCTGCTCGCCCATCTTGCGCGACCCGGCGACACCGTACTGACCGAAGCGCTCACCTTCCCCGGCATCAAGGCCGCCGCGGCACTGCTCGGTGTCAAGCTCGTCGGTGTCCCCATGGATGAGGACGGCATCCTGCCGGATGCGCTGGCAAAGGCGTGCCGCGTGCATACGCCGAAAGCCGTCTATCTCATTCCGACGCTGCACAATCCGACCACGGCGACGCTTTCCGCCGAGCGGCGCGGCACTATTGCGAAGATCATCCGCGATGCCGGCACCATCCTGATCGAGGACGACGCCTACGGGCTGCTCGACCGCTCGGCCTCGCCGATCGCGAACCTCATTCCGGAGCGGACTTATCTTGCAACGACGCTGTCAAAATGCATCGCGCCGGCGCTGCGTGTTGCCTATCTGGTGACGCCCGACAGCGGCGCGCAGCGGGACATGCGCACCTCCTTGCAGGCGACCGTGCAAATGCCGGCGCCCTTGATGGTCGCGCTGGTGACGCATTGGATCGAAAACGGCATCGCCGATCGCATCATCAGCGCCATCCGCAACGAAGCGGTCGGGCGCCAGCAGCTCGCGCAACGCGCGCTGAAAGGCTTTCAGTTCCTCGCCAGGCCCGCGGCGCATCATCTCTGGCTGCGGCTGCCGGAAGGACGCCCCGACGTCGCGGCACATCTGCTGCGGAACGGGCTTGCGGTCGTCGCCGGCGATGCCTTCACCGTCGACGGGGCACCGCCGCATGCGGCACGCGTCTCGCTCGGCGCGGCCCGAAACAGATCGGAATTGACGGAAGCGCTGCGTATCCTGGTCGGCGCGCTGCACAAGCCTGCCGATACGAGGCAGATCGTCTAAAGCGGAAATGGTTTCCTTCACCTCTCCCGCTTGCGAGAGAGCATAGGCCGCCTTCGGCGGCCGTCCTCCAAGAACGCCGAGGCGAAGCCTCGGCTTTGCCGAAGGCGCGGGTGAGGGCTTTCTCCTCTTGGGGATTGTCCCGTTGTGGAGACACCCTCTCCCAACCCTCTCCCGCAAGCGGGAGAGGGAGCGCACCTCCCTCGTAGCAATCGAGCTATATTCATCGCACTTTAGATCACCGACGGTGAAGCGCCCGCAGAGCACGCTTGCATGCGGCATGGATTGACCTCGATGGCGGCAGGCATGTTATGCGAGCCGTGCGATCAACCGTTCGGGGTCGCCGCTTGCGACAAGGACAATCCGTTGGAAACGCTCACCTACGTCCTGCTGCTGCTCGGCGCGCTCGCCGGCGGCTTCGTCTCGGGACTGGCCGGCTTCGGCACGGCGCTGATGGCACTCGGCATCTGGCTCTACGTGCTGCCGCCCTCGCTCGCGGTGCCCCTGGTGCTGATCTGCTCGGTCATCGCGCAGACCTCGACGCTGCCCTCGATGTGGAAGAATTTCGATCTCTCGCTGGTCTGGCCGTTCCTGATCGGTGGACTGATTGGCGTGCCGCTCGGGACCATGATGGTCGCCTCCGCGGACCCGGAGGTGTTCAGGCTGAGCGTCGGCGTGCTGATCCTGATCTTTTCGAGCGCACTGTATCTGAACAAGAGGCCGCTCGCGATCAAGATCGGCGGCCGGATCGCAGACGGTGCGATCGGCTTTGCCGGCGGCATTCTGGGCGGACTTGCCGGATTGTCCGGCCCGCTGCCGATCCTGTGGGCCAACATCCGCGGCTGGAACAAGCACGAGCGGCGCGGCATCTTCCAACTCTTTAACTTCACGGTGCTCGCCACCGCGCTGGTGTTGCAGACGGCATCAGGTCTCGTCGCCCTCAAGGTGGTCTGGCTCGCGGCCGTCGCGTTTCCGGGCACGCTGATCGGCGCATGGGCGGGCGCGCGCGTCTACCATGCGCTGAACGACAAGCATTTCGGCGATGTCGTGCTCGGCCTCTTGTTTCTGTCGGGCCTGACGCTCGTCTGGAACAGCCTTGGCGCGCATTAAAGCGCCGCGAACTCGCGGGAGGTCACTTTCGCTACGCGGGAGCACGGGCGGAAGGCGCGACCGGCTTGGCTTCCACCGTCTCCGCGGCCTGGTCCCGCGGCGCGAAGCGCTTGCCGAACTCGCGGCGCAGCAGCCACAAGCTCAAGCCGGCCTGCAGCGTCGTCGCCGCGATCGAAAGATACCAGACGTGCTCGATGCGGAATCCGGGTCGCGTCGACAGCCAGAGCACCGGCAGCGAATAGGTGAGCACGCGCGTCATCGAGCTCAGCAGCACAGGCTTGGTGTTGCCGAGGCCTTGGAACATGCTCGAGCAGGTGAAGATGAGCCCCTGTGCCACCATGTTGAGCGAGATGATCCGCAGGAACAGGTAGGCGACCTCCATCGTCGCCCGATCGTTCGAGAATCCGGCCAGCAGCAGCTCCGGCTTCAGCTGCGCGAGGATCATGAAGCCGACCGCCACGATGGAGGTGATCAGCGCCGATTTGACGAAAGTCTCTCGCACCCGCGCGGCGTCGCCAGCGCCGAAATTCTGGCCGGCGATCGGCCCGGCCGCCAGTGCAACCGCGAGCGCCGGCATCTGGATGAGGGCGAGGACGCGCTGGCCGATACCGAAGCCTGCCTGTGCCGCCGCGCCGAAGTCGCGCAGCACGTAGTAGACTACCGCCATGAAGATAAACATCATTGCGAACTCGCCGCCGGCCGGCAGACCGACATTGAGGATGCGCTTGAAGTGGCGTGGTTGCGGACGCCACTGCACCGGATTGAATGCAACGTAGCGCTCGACCTTGCGAAAATACGCCAGCAGCATCAGGACGCCGGCGCCCACCGCGATCGTGCTCGCCAGTCCGGCGCCGGCGACACCGAGCGGATAACCGGTGCCCCAGCCGGAGATCAGGACCGGCGCCAGTGCAATGTTGATGATGACGGCAAGGACCCGCACCAACATGGCGGGGCGCACGATGCCGGTCGCGCTGAGCGCGGAGGCAATGACTTGCATGACGAATTCCAGCGCGAGCGCCGGCATGAACCACAACAGATAAGTGGTCCCCGCCTCGATCGTGGCCTGGTCAGCGGCGATCGAACGCATGTAAAGACGCGACAGCACCGCTCCCGTGACCAGGGTCAGCAGGCCGAACAGCACCGACAGCGCGACCGCCTGATTGAAGATCAGATTGGCGTCCCGCCGGTCCTTGCGTCCCACCGCATGCGCAATCAGCGCCACTGTCCCGACGCCGAGCACCTGTATCAGGCCGTTGACGAGAAAGCCGGCATTTCCCGCGGCGGCCACGCCTGCCACTGCGGCATCACCTAGCCCCGACACGAAGTAGAGATCGACCAGCTGGCAGATCATGATCGAGATCATGCCGGCCATGATCGGAGGCGCCATGCTCAGGATGTGGCTAGCGATGGAGCCGCGCGTCAGGTCTTTCATCTCATTCCATCCCTCGACGCCGTGACGGCGGGACTTCGCCCCGCCGCCGCGCGCCTCACTCCGCTGCTGCGATCTGTCCGAGCTCCACCACCTGACGCTCGAACAGGCCGCGATAGATGCCCCCTTGCTTGGCTGCGAGCACCGTATGCGTGCCCTGCTCGACGATCTCGCCGCGGTCGAACACCAGGATGCGATCGAGGCTCCTCACCGTCGACAGCCGGTGCGCGATCACGATCGAGGTGCGCCCCTTCATCAGCCGCTCCATCGCCTCCTGGATCAGCGCCTCCGATTCCGAATCGAGGCTCGAGGTCGCCTCGTCCAGGATCAGCACCGGCGCATCCGCCAGGAAGGCGCGCGCCAGCGCGACGCGCTGCCGCTCGCCGCCCGACAGCTTGACGCCGCGCTCGCCGACCAGCGTGCCGTAGCCCTTCGGCAGGCGCAGGATGAAGTCATGCGCGTTGGCGAGGCGGGCCGCCTGCTCGATCGCTTCAAGGCTGGCACCGGGCCGGCCATAGGCGATGTTCTCGGCGAGCGTGCGGTGAAACAGGATCGGCTCCTGCTGCACGATCGCGATCTGGCTGCGCAGCGATTGCTGCGTGGCGAGCGCGATATCCTGCCCGTCGATCAGCACGCGGCCGCCGGTGACGTCGTAGAGCCGCTGCACCAGCTTGACGAAGGTGGTCTTGCCGGAGCCGGAGCGGCCGACCAGGCCGACCCGCTCGCCGGCGCGGATCCTGACCGACAAGCCGTCGTACAGCGGCACGCGATGGCCGCCATAGTGGAACGTGACGTCGTCGAACACGATCTCGCCGCCCTCGATCGCGATCGGCCGCGCGTCGGCCGCATCGGCAATGCCGATCGGCTCGTCATGGATCGCCACCAGCTCGTCCATGTCGTTGACCGAGCGCTGGAGGTTGTTGATGTGCATGCCGACGTCGCGCAAATAGGCGTGGATGATGTAGTAGCTGGTCAGCACATAAGTGACGTCGCCGGGCGAGGCGTGACCTGACATCCACAGCAGCACCGATCCGCCGATCACGGACGCGCGCAGGCACAGCAGCAGCGAGAGCTGCGACATCGCCGTGTAATTATAGCGGTACCAGGTCCGCCGCACGCGCACGCGCCAGCGGTTGATGACACCGGCGAGCCGCGTGTCCTCGCGCGACTCCGCGCCGAAGGATTTCACCACGGCATTGCAGGTCAGCGCATCCGCCAACGTGCCGCCGACCTTGGTGTCCCAGGCATTGGAGACGCGGGCCGCCGGCGCGATGTAGCGGGTCGAGAGCACCACCGTGATCGTGACGTAGAAGATCGCCCCGATCGCGATCACCACGCCAAGCGAGGCCCAGTGCATCCCGATCAGGATCATCGAGCCCACCAGCACCAGCAGCGAGGGCGCCAGCGCCATCAGGATGGTGTCGTTGAGCAGGTCGAGCGCCCACATGCCGCGAGTGATCTTCCGCACCGTGGAGCCGGCAAAGGAGTTCGCATGCCAGTCGGTCGAGAAGCGCTGCACGCGGGTGAATGCCTCTTGTGCGACGTCCGACATGGTTTTGAGCGTGAACGGCACGATCGCCTGCAACCCTGCGAGCCGCAGCACCACCGAGGCCGCGCCCAGCGCCACGATGGCGCCGAACGCGACCAGCGCGGCATGGCGCGCATCGGGATCGGACGGTCCGCGGGTCAACGCATCGACCAGATGTCCGGAGAAGACCGGCATGAACAGGTCGGCGACGGTTGCGCCCAACAGGCCGCCGGCCACGACGAGGCCGCGCACCGGCTGCTTCAGCCAGTGCCGGAAGACGAAGGGCAGCACCACGCGAATGGCGGCGGGCTTCTTTGACAGAGCGGTCATGGCATCATCCGGCCGCTTCGCGCGGGCCGGCTCCATCGATGGACGCGAGTCGGCCCAAAGGCCGCGACGGCGTCACGTAAGACTGACTTTGACTTGGGAAACGAAGCGATCGGGACGCTTGGCCAAAACCTTGGCCCAATCGAAGCTGGCGGAAGAGGCCTCTAACAGGCCGCGTACATACCGAGCCAGAACGTGATCGAGGTCATCATCGAGCGCGGGCGTACGATCTGCGATTGCGACGACATCATGCAAATCTCTCCCCGGTTCGAATGAATGAGGTGCGCTTTATAGATGTGTCGCCAGCCGATTGCAACGGGGCTCGCGCGAGATCACGCACGAGTGTTGCAAATTAGTGCGCGTCGCCGGCCGCGCCGAACGGGGAAGCCGGCTTGTTCAGCAGCGCGACCAGCAGGCTGAGACCGAGATAGAACAGCGCCAGCATGAGGAAGACATCGCCGAAGCTCATCACCACGGCCTGACGATGCACGATCTGGCTGAGCTGCTTCATCGCCATCAGCGCGGAATCGCCGAGCCCCTGGAACTTCTGCATCAACATGGTCAGGGTTTCAGTCGCGGTCGCGTTGCCCCAGGTCACCCGCTCCTGCAGGCGGACGATGTGCAGGTCGGTGCGTTCGTTGAGCACGGTGTTGATGACGGCGAGGCCGACCGCGCCGCCGAGATTGCGCATCAGGTTGAACAGTCCGCTCGCGTTCTTCACCTTCTCGGGCGCGAGCGTGCCGAGCGCGATGTTGTTGGTCGGCACCATCGCGAACATCATGCCGATGCCGCGCAGGATTTGCGGCACCAGCAGCTCGTAGAAATCGTATTCGCGCGTGATAAAGGTCATCTGGTAGGAGCCGATCGCGAACACGATGAGGCCGAATGCGATCATGTAGCGCATGTCGACCTTCGCCATGAGCCGGCCGACCAGCGGCGCGACCAGGAACATGGTGATGCCGGAGACGAACATGGTCTCGCCGATCATCAGCGCGCTGTAGCCGCGCACTTCGGCGAGATAGCGCGGGTAGATGTAGGTCAGGCCGTAGAGGCCGATGCCGATGCAGAATTGCAGCGTGCATCCGACGGCGAAATTGCGGTCGGAGAAGGTGCGCAGATTGACGATCGGCTCGGCCGCCGTGAACACGCGCCAGAAGAAGGCGATGGCCGAGAGACCGCTGATCCAGGCGCAGATCGCGACCGACGTGTCCTGCATCCATTGATGTTGCGATCCTTCCTCCAGCACGTATTCCAGCGTGCCGAGGAAGCTCGCCATGAACAGCAGGCCCCACCAGTCGAAGCGGTCGAGCAATTCGAAATGCGGCTCGTCGAAATCGACCAGCGCCAGCACACCTAATGTAATGCCGATGCCGGGCACGACGTTGATGAAGAACAGCCAGTTCCACGACATCAGGTCGGTGATGTAGCCGCCGACCGTCGGCCCGATGGTCGGGGCCAGCGTCGCGACGAGGCCGATGATGGGTCCGACGATGTGGAATTTGGTGCGCGGGAAGACGGTGTAGGCCGAAGCGAACACGGTCGGGATCATGCCGGCGCCGAGAAAGCCCTGCAGCGCACGCCAGAGGATCATCTCCTCGATCGTCGTGGCGAAGCCGCAAAGCAGGCTTGCGGCGGTGAAGCCCGCCGCCGAGATCGCGAACAGCAGCCGCGTGCCGAAGGCGCGCGACAGGAAACCCGACAGCGGGATCGCGATCACCTCGGCGATCAGATAGGCGGTCTGAACCCAGGACACCTCGCTGGAGCTCGCCGACAGCCCGGCCTGGATTTCGCTCAACGAGGCCGAGACGATCTGGATGTCCAGGATCGACATGAACATCCCGAACACCATGATGATGAACGCGAACAGCCGCTTCGGCGCAATGCGCTCCGAAGCGGGATCCGCCATCATGGCAGGTGAAGCGGTGGTGGCGGTGGCCATGTGTCAGCTCGGACTCATCTCACCTCTCCCGCAAGCGGGAGAGGGAGCGCACCTGCATTCGGGGCAGCGGCGCGGCTCATGTCATCGTTCCTACTGCGGATGAACCGCGGTGGGATGGTCGAGGTCGACCTCGCTGTCGGCGTCGGCGGCGCCCTTGTTGGTGTCGACGGTGGCGTAGACCGACATGCCGGCGCGGAGCAGGTTCTGCTTCGCCACCGATTTGGGCACGCGAATGCGGACCGGCACGCGCTGCACGATCTTGGTGAAATTGCCGGTGGCGTTGTCAGGCGGCAGCAGCGTGAATACCGAACCCGCGCCGGCCGCGATGCTGTCGACCACGCCGGAAAACTTGCGCATGCCATAGGCATCGACCTTGATCGTCACCGGCTGTCCCGGGCGGATGCGCTTGAGCTGCGTCTCCTTGAAATTCGCGTCGATATAGACCTCGTCCAGCGGCACGATGTTGCCGAGGCGCTGGCCGACCGCGACGAAGTCGCCGGTGTTGACCAGGCGGTTCGAGAACGTGCCGTTGACCGGCGCGCGCACCGCGGTGAAGCCGAGGTCGCGCTCGGCCTTGGCCAGCGTGGTCTTGAGCTCGGCGAGCTGGGCCTGCGCTTCGGCTTGCTGCGCCTTGGCGACGTCGACATTGCTGACGGCAACCTCATAGGCGGCCTTCGCGGCCTTGACCGCGGCGGCGCCCTGGTCGCGTCCGGCCTCCGAGCTTTCGAAGGTGGCGCGCGAGGCAAAGCCCTTGCTGCTCAGCGCCTGCTGGCGCTCGTAATCGAGGTCGGCGCGCTTGAGGCCCGCTTCCGCGGAGACGAGCTGCGCCTTGGCCTGGGCGACCTGGCTATCGAGTGCGGCGACCTGGCGGCCGATGCGATCGATGGTGGTCTGCTGGGTCGCGATCTTGGTCGCGGCGGCTTGGACCGCGATCCTGTAATCGCCGTCGTCGATGCGGAAGATGATGTCGCCGGCCTGGACGGGCGTGTTGTCGCCGGCGAGGATCGCGGAGATATGGCCGGCAACGCGCGCGCCGAGCATGGTGTTGTTGGCGCGGACATAGGCATCGTCGGTCGAGATGTAGAAGCGGCCGACCAGCGTGTAATAGCCGGCATAGCCCGCAACGGCGAACGCGAGCGCGAGGCCGAGGCCGGTCAGGACGAATTTGCGCTTGCCGGATTTGGGCGCAGCGGCGGCGGGCGCTTCCGCCCCGGGTGCCGGCGGCTTGTCGGTCACCGGACTCTCCGGCGCCTCGCGGGTCGGACGCTTCGCCTCCTCGGCGACATGAGGGCGCAGTTGCTCGGCAGGGAGTGCGGATGCCTCGGAGCCAGGATCGCCGCCCGCCTGGCCCTCCACCGCTTCCTGGCGAAGGACGCGAGCCGTCTGGTCTCTCGATGCGGCCATCCAGGCCTCCCCACAAACGCAACCGAGGGCGCCCGCTGTTGCGGGCGGTCTCCTCGCTACATCTCAAATACCATTGACCGAACGGTTCGGTCAATATAGAGATTATGTCCTGCAGACCTTAATGCCGCGAATCCTTCGTTGGCGTTTCATGGCCCTGATCCGAACCAAAAAGCTTCCGAGACCCTAAACCAATGGTTGTAGCTGCCGGCGAACAATTGCACGTCGTCCCGGACGAGGACAATTCCAAGCGCCGCCAGATTCTGGACGGCGCCCGCAAGGTGTTCATGGATCTTGGCTTCGACGGCGCCAGCATGGGCGAGATCGCCCGCGCCGCGCAGGTCTCCAAGGGCACGCTCTACGTCTATTTCGCCGACAAATTCGCGCTGTTCGAAGCCATCGTCGAACAGGAGGCGCTCCAGCATGGCCAGGTCGTGTTCAGTTTCGATCCCGAGCGCGAGGCCGAGACCACGCTGAAGGAGTTCGGCCTCGCCTATCTTCACCTGGTCTGCCGCCCCGGTGGCGGATCGGCGATCCGCACCGTGATGGCGATCGCCGAGCGCATGCCGGATGTCGGCCGCCGTTACTATGCGCGCGTGCTGGACAAGAGCATCAACCGCCTCTCCAACTATCTCAAGGCCCGTGTCGCCTCGGGCGATCTCGCGATCGACGATTGCGATCTCGCCGCCTCGCAGTTCATGGAGCTCAGCAAGGCCTCGCTGTTCCTGCCCTTCGTGTTCCAGGCGGCGCCCGCGCCGTCGGAACAGCGCATGAGTGCGGTGGTCGAGAGCGCGACGCGGATGTTCCTGGCGGCGTACAAGGCGAAGTAACAGCGCGTTGCACGTGCGAGCCGAGCCGCCCTATATTGCGGCCATGTCTCGAGATCTTCGCCCGCCGGTCGACATCCTCCACTACGAGATCGTCCAGGAACAGGCCTCGGCTCTGGGACGGATGGGCCGCGCCCTCGAACAAAGCCTGTCGCGTTTGCGCGAGTTCGACGCCGCCCACGCCGCGGCCGAATTGCCGGAAGCGATGCAACCGGCTAGGCGCAAGCTGGTGCTGGAAGCCGGCCAGGCGCTTTGGATGTTCGTGGTGCAACGCGAGGCGTCCGGCTTACGCGACAGCCGCCACATCATGCGCACCTACAACGTCCCGGGTGAGGTGCAGCGCTGCATGGGGCTGGCACCCGCGCCGCGGAAGCCGGCCGCGGGGTGAACTCCGGCTCCGCTGAGATCAAATTTCGATTTTTTCCATTGCGCGCCATCCGTGCAGGACACGCCGCCCCTCCCGCGCGAACGCAAAGCAATTGCCGCCGCCGGCGGGCTGATCGTGGATGCGGGCGATCGCATGGCCCGCAATGTGGCAGAACAGCAGCGTGCCGACCGCGCCGTGGCCGACGAACAACACGTCGCCGGGACGATGTCGCGCCAGCACCGCCTCAGCCTCGCGCACGATCCGCGCCTGTGCATCCGCGGCACGCTCCCAGCCGCGCACGCTGAGATGAGGCGCGGCGAAGAACTGGTCGGCGACGGCTTCGAACTCGGCCGGCTTCAGGAAGCCGGTCGCCGAACGGTCGTTCTCGTGCATGGCCTCGCGGATCTCGATCATGAGTCCGAGCCGAGCGGCAACGATCTCGGCGGTCTCGATCGCCTTCCGCTCGCCGCTGGAGACGATCTGCGTCGTGCTTGCGAGCCAGCCTGCATTCGCCAAGGCTTCGGTGCGCGCGCGACCCACCGGGCTCAGGCCCCATTGCGGCACCGGCACATCGGGATCGATTTGCACCTGCGGGTGGGTGAGATAGCGGACGATAGACATTGCCTTTGACGCGATCGTAGCCCGCATGGAGCGAAGCGGAATGCGGGGACAGTTTTTCCCGGATTGCGCTTCGCTCCATCCGGGCTACTGGCAAATCGGGCTATTCGTCGATGTACTCGTCGTCTTCCCGCTTGTGCATCGTGCTCTTGCGAGCACCGAGCGAACCGGTCACCGACGGCTCGCGCCCGCTCGCATAGGGCCTGCGCGATTGCGCGCGCGAGGCGACCTCTTCGCCCGACACCGCGGCCGGCTGGCAGATCAGGCGGCGGCTGGCGCGGCGCATCAGATCGACATGGATGTGATCGTAGTGAAAGACGTTGGAGCCCGGCGCCAGCACGGTCGTGAAGTGCGCGCAGGCCCCAGCCTGCACGTCGCGCAGGAAGCCCTGCTCTTCCGGCATGCCGCGCCAGCCGTCCTTGATGGTGATGCGGCGGCCGTCGGCGAGCACGAAGGCGGAAATGTCGAGGGCGTTGCCGAAGGCGTGCTCCGAAATATGGGCCCGCGAATTGCCGTTCATGCCGCGGCAGGAATAGGCGGAGATCTGCTTGATCTCGGCGACGCGCACGCCGAACCAGCGCATCGCCGACGGCTGCACCGTGTCGGCGAGCCAGCGGTCGAGCTCGGACACGATCGGACAGGCGAGCGTCGCGGTCGGCTTGATCGCGACGGGACCGACGCTCGTGACGGGATTACCCTGCGCAGGACCAAGACGCGGCAGCGGCTGCTGCGCAGGCGCCTGCGAGTAGGGCGCCGGACGAGCCGGATAGCTCGGTGTGTTCATGTAGCGCGCCGCCCCCGCGGCATCGGTGCCCTCCGGCGGCAGATCGATCTCGTCCTCCTGCGCGGCCACGCCGGGAGCGTTGAGCGACATCGGCCCTGACGACGTGCCGTAGCCGGCGGGCTGGCGCACCGCGCTCTCGGGATCGTTCGAGCGCTGCGGATAGGACGATGCCGGATAGGACGATGTTGGATAGCCTTGGCTCTGCGGATAATTCGACTGCGGCCGCACCGGCCAACGCGGCTGGTTGCCGATGCTGCCGGGCGGACGCAGCGCCTCGTCGGCAAAGCCATAGGTGCCGGAGGCTTCGCCGATGGCGGCGACCTTGAGCGGAAACTCGGCGCCGCAGCTGCCAGGCCCGGAGATCGGGTCGATGCGGACGATGTCCGCACTTTCCTTGACTGCGCCCGATTTCAGGCATGCGGCTTCTGCCTCGGCCCGCCAGGGTTCGCGTTCGGCCTGGAAGAAGCCGCGACCGCAACCCGCTAGCGAAACAAGGACGATGGAGCCGACGAGATACAAACGAACTCCGCGCGTCATGCACGCACGTTCGATGAATTTACTTAAAGACTCTTCAACGTGTTGATTTCAGTGTTCTTTAACCATACCGGGCGCGGCGGCACCGGTTGCTGCCGATGACGAGCGACAGCGAGCCTGACTTTTTCGAAAAGAGACTTTCTGTTAACCATAAGGGCTGCGCGCCAAGCAGCGCGCACCGAGGGAGCGACCTCATGACGTTCGCCGGCAGATTGAGCGTGATCACCGCCTACCTCGCCATGGCCTTCGTCGGCGCCATCGTGCTCGGGATGATTTAGACTCAAAGCACACAGTGACTCTCTTCCCTTCTCCCCTTGTGGGAGAAGGTGGCGCGCGAAAGCGCGACGGATGAGGGGTTCTATCCTCGCGGCACAGTGCTTGTGGAGACAACCCCTCACCCAAGTGAATTCGTGTCGACCAGCGGAGCTGCCCTCTCCCACAAGGGGCGAGGGCACAACAATGCGCATCGCCGCGAGCTACGACCGCGCGCTCCATTGAGGTGACGTCGTGATCAGCTCCTCCCGCGGCGCTTCGACCCGCGTCCAGTCGTTGCCGGAGCACCAGAAGCGGCCGAGCGCGCAGGCTTCGACGTGCAGCTTGCCGGAGCTCTTCAGCGTCATCGTGGCGTAGTAGGTGTTGCCGCTGGAGCGGCTGTAGATGCTGCCGGTCCAGACATTGTGCTTCTTCGGCTTCATGTGGACGAGCACGCTCTCGCCGCGGCTCGACGCTTCACTGAGCGCGTAACCGCACAACGCAGCTCCACAGCGCTCGATGCGGACCGTGCCCTTGGCGCCGGCGCTCTCCCATTCGCCGAGCAGCGCGTGGCCCGGGTCAGTGCTGATCTGCGCCACCGCTGCAGTCTGATTGGTCTCGGTGCTCGGAACGATGACCGGCGGCTCGATGCGCGGCGGTTCGAGCGCGGCGGTCTTCGGCTGATCGGTGCGCTCCAGATCAACCCGCGGCGGACCGGGGCTCAACGTCTCCAGTCTCGAAATCTCCAAGCTTGGCGCCGGCGGCGGTGCAACGGGCTGCGACGACGCCGCGGCAAGAACGGGAGGCGCCGGTGGCGGCACCACCACAGCCGCTTGTGGCGGCTTGACCGCTGCCGCCGGACAAGCCGGCTGCGGCGCCTGGACCATCGGCGCGGGCGCCGGCTGCACAGTTCGTGCCGTGCCGACATCGTCCGTCGGCCTGAAGCTGCGCTTGGAGGCCACCGTGATACAGGACGCGGATCGGCAATTGCGCGGCGCCTCGACATGAAACCGGCTGCCGCCGATCGAGAACGTGTAGGAGCCGGCCTGCGCCGTCGGCGCGACCGCCAGCAGCACGATCGATGTGCCAAGACAGGTGGCAAGACAGGTGGCAAGCCAGGTTGCAAGCCGCTGCATCTGCGTTTCCCTCGGTGTCGCGACGACGTTACGCAGCGCAGGCGCGGCTGAATGTGCGCTGCATCACCCAGGCGTTGTTCGCTCGTTGTGACGCCCATCACAGAACGCCCGACCGCCGCGGCTTAGGGTCGAACCACGCTTCATCCACCAGCGACACCAGTCCATATCGGGACCGCGCTATTTTCGGAGGTTGTCATGAACAAGCTCTCCATCGCCGCCACCGCCCTCTTCCTGGCTTCGACCGCCGCCGCGCATGCCGGCAATTCGATCTCGTTCCAGATCGAGGGCCAGCACATCCGCATCGAGACGCCGCGCAACTGCGCTTCGCTCAATTGCGTGACCATCGTCGCGCCGGGCCTGTCGGACAAGCCGATCAAGCTGAACAACATCAACCTCAAGGGCCTCGGCGGCTCCAAGGACGATGACGACGACACCACGCCGGCTCCGGCGCCCACGACGGCGCAACCCGCGCCGGCTCCCGTGCAGCAGCAGCCCGTGCCGCAAGCGACTGCGCCGGCAGCGCCAGCCGCGCCCGCCGCCCCAGCCGCGACCGCTGCCGCCGCTCCTTCTGTCGGCTTCGACAGCTCGCAGCCTGCTCCTGTTGCTGCGCCTGCCCCTATTGCCGCCCCCGCTCCCGTCGCCGCGGCTCCCGCGCCGGCTCCGGTGGCTGCCGCGCCCGTGGCCGCAGCGAACTCGCCGATCGGCATCTGGGCGACCGAAGAGAACAAGGGCAATGTCCGCGTCGAGCAGTGTGGCGCCAATCTCTGCGGCTATGCCGAGAAGACAAATGAGCGCATCCTGATCAACATGAAGCCCGAAGGATCGAAGTGGAGCGGCCGCATTCGCGATCCCAACTCCGGACGCAATTACGACTCCACGATCTCGATGAAAGGTCCGAACGTGATGCGCGTGCAGGGCTGCGCCTTCGGCGGCATGTTCTGCGGCGGCCAGACCTGGAAGCGCGTGAGCTGACACCGAAGCGCGTCGCGAACGGACACAACTCTTCGTCATGCCCGGGCTTGTCCCGGGCATCCACGTTCTTCGTACCGCAATCAAGACGTGGATGGCCGGGCCTTCGCCGCGCCGTAGCGGCTTCGGCCGCGCCGGCGGGACAAGCCCGGCCATGACGGAAGGATAGCTAGCCCCTGCCCCGACGACAGACGTTCATCCACCATTCAGCCACACCCCGTTGAAATCGCCCGATCTCGCCTCACGCTCTCACCGGGACTCCTTCGTGACATCAATGCTGGCTTGGCGCCGCCTCGTATTCGCGCTCGCCCTGCTGGCCTTGCCGCTGGCAGGCGCTGGTGTAGCGTGCGCATCCGAGACGATCGAGTTCGCACAGGCGCAACCGCAAGCCCAGCCAACGCCCGCGCCTTCGCCGACGCCGACGCCGACGCCGACGGCGACGCCGGCACCGTCTGCAGACGCACAGCCCCCCGCCGTCGAGCCGATCGGCAACGTCGCGACCGTGACGGGGATCGCGACCGTGATCCGCGACAAGAATTCCTATCCGCTGCGCGTGCGCGACGACATCTATCTCAACGACATCGTGCAGACCTCGTCGAACTCCGCGCTCGGCATCACCTTCAACGACGCCACCACGTTCAACCTCTCGGCCGGCGCGAAGATCACCATCGACAATTACGTCTATGACGACGGCGGCAAGCAAAATTCGGCGATCTTCGACGTCGGCAAGGGCACGGTTGCCTTCGTGGCGGCCGCGGTGGCGAAGACGGGCGACATGAAGATCACGACGCCGACGGCAACGCTCGGCATCCGCGGCACCACCGGGGTCGTCGACGTGCCCGAAGGGGCGGCGGCGAACCGGGCGCGCAACGTCAACATCAAGCTCTATCCCGACGCCGACGGCCGGGTCGGCCACATCGATGTCGAGGAACGCGCGAGCGGCGCGCGGCTCGGCGCGCTGACGCAAGCCGCGAGCGGCTTTGCGATCCGAGCGGGCGCAGCCACGGCCGGCGGCATGCGCTTTGCTGCCGTGCCGATCATAATTCCCGCGCAGCAGATCGCGCGCGACCGCGGCTTCGTCGGCCAGGTGCATCTGGCGCAGACTGCGGGCCGGCAGATCGTCATCGAGCAGCGCGACTTCCGTCGCGCCAATCCGGCTGCGCTCAGCCGCATTCCGCGGCCGGCACAACCGCCGCAGCAGCAACAATTGCGGCCGACGACAACCCCAGGCCGGCAGCCGCAACGACCGAACGTCCAGCCGCGACAGGACAATCGTCCGGGTCAGCAGCAGCCGGGCACGCCGAGCCGGCAGGGACTACAGCAAGGTACGCAGCCGCCGCAGCGGCAGGGACAAGGACAACAAGGCGGCACGGCGCGGCCGGGCACGCCGCGTGCCGGGCAGCAGCAACACTTGCAACCGCAGCCCAGCCAGCCGCAAGGTGCCGGCCGTCCACGCGCACCACAGATCCTGCCGCAGCGTGATGGACAGATTCAGCCCGGAGGAATCGTGCCGCCGCAACCGGGCGGGACACAGCAAGCAGGCCCGCAGCAGCCATTGCCGCGCACAGGATTGCAACCGGGCCAGCCTGCGGCTCAACAACCAGGCATGCAGCGCCCCGGCGGCTTCCAGCCACGTCTCCCCGCCGCGCAACGTCCCGCAGCGCCGCACAGACCCGCGCCCGCTCCGAAGGAGAAGGAGCGGCGGTAGTCTTCCTTCTCCCCTTGTGGGAGAAGGTGGCGCGAAGCGCCGGATGAGGGGTTCTATCCACTCGCCGGACCCGCTCGTGAGGATAGAGACCCCTCACCCGTCTCGCCGCTATTGCGGCGAGCCACCCTCTCCCACAAGGGGAGAGGGTGCACCTTCAATGCCGCACTGAAATTGCGCGTAAATAACTCACGCCTCGCCGCGCAGCCAGGCCTTCACCTTCCGCAACAGGCCATGCCGCAATTCATCGACGGAAGCTGCTTCCGCTTGTGTCAGCGTCTGCAATGATGCATCGATATCGTCTCTCGCCAAGGGCGACACCGGCTCGGAAACCTGCTTCGGCTCCGGGGCGGACAGAGGCGCCAGCCCCGCCGCCGCAAGCGCGATCGGTCCGATCTGAGTCAGGAAGACGCGTTCGTATTCGCGCGACAGACGGGCGATCGCGTCGTCCAGCGTCAGCCAGTCGACCGCCTTGATGTCGTTCATCAGCTTGCGGACCGGCCCGCCGTCGGCCTCCATCCGCCAGAAATGCACGACCTTGGAGCGCCCGCCGGACTGATAGACCAGCGTGCCCAGGAATTCGTGCACGGCGACGTCGTGGCCGGTCTCCTCCAGCACTTCGCGGTGCGCGGCTTCCTTCGGCGTCTCGGCGTCGTCGAGCTTGCCCTTGGGCAGGACCCATTCGTTGCGCTTGCGCTGGCGCACGACTGCAACCAGCGGCACCAGCCCGCGCCGCAACACAATACCACCCGCCGCCAGGACCGGCGCCCGCGCCATCGTCAAATCCGTATCAAATCGTCCCCGCCCGAGGATATAGGCGGCGGGGACGGCGGATTGAAGGCTACTTTCTTCTGAGCAGCGCTTGACCGGCGCGAATGCGCGTGCCCTCGGCAATGCCGTCGCAGAAGGAGAAATCGCCGGGCGCGAGGATGATGATGGTCGAGCCGTGCTCGAACCAGCCGAGCTCCTCGCCTTTGCTCACGTTGACGTCGCAGGGAAAATTGACCGGGCCGCGGGTCTGCGCGCTCAGCACCATGTCGAGAAAATGCAGGCGGATGCTCGCGACCAGGATCGCCGCAACCGGCACCAGCGTCACGGCTTCGCCGGTCGACAGATGCGTGCGGATCACCGCGCGCTCGTTCTTGCAGAACAGACGCTCGACGCGTTTGAGCGCGATCGGGTTGACGTTCCAGACGTCGCCGTGGATCAACGTGACCCGCTCGATGTGCGCGTCATAGGGCGCATGGAAGCGGTGATACATGCTCGAGGTCAGCCGCAGCGTGACGAAAGAGCCGTTGCGGTGCTGCTCGACCAGCGCGGAATCGCCGACGAGATCGAGCAGCGAATAGGGCGCGCCCTTGACTTGGAACAGTTCGGTGTCCGCGATTTTCCCGTGAGCGCCGACGATGCCGTCCGAAGGGCTCGCCACCACCGCAGGATCGGGATCGAACGGCCGCAGGCCCGGCTTCAGCTCCCGGGTGAAGCAGTCGTGCAGGCTGCTGAACTGCGTCTTGCGCGCCTCCGACAGATCGAGGTCGGAGAACAGCTTCCACAGCGCGATCGAGAAATCCCGCACCAGGGGATTCTCGATCTTGGAGAACCAGCCCATGAAGCGGGTCAGGGCCGCGCGCGGGATGCGGTTGGTCAACAGGAAGTTGAGGTCTTCCTGCTGGGTGAAAGAGGCGATGAGGGCTTTGACTGTCATGAATCTGTCAGCTCGCAGGTTTAGCGCTTGTTGTCATGGAAACGACACTCCCGATTCTCTCGATGTCCGTGGCCGCCGCAGCATCTGCTGCTGCCGTCCTCCCGAAGATCAAGGCACGGGTCGAGCTCTCCCGCGCCAAGCACCGCTCGCTCGCAGGGCACTCCAAGATGTCGCGCCGGGTGGCGCGGCTGCTGCCGTTCTACGAGTTCGAGGGTGATCAATACTTCGCCTGCGACGGCGCGCCGGCGAACATCGCAGCGCAACGCAAGGACGCCTTTTTCCGTCTCGCCAGGCTTTACGCCGAGCGCTACCCCCGGGGCCGCGCGATGACGAAGGAAGCGGCGGAGACGATCTCCGACCTGAACTTCACCGAAAGCTACCGCGTGCCGTTCCAGTTCTCGCGTCTCGTCCGCGAGCATCTGGGCACGTCGACCTTCATGGAATCCTCGCGCGGCGTCACCGTCACCGACGTTGACGGCAACACTGCTTACGACCTCACAGGATCCTACGGCGTCAACATCTTCGGCAACGACTTCTACAAGGAGTGCATCGAGGGCGCCGAGAAGCGCGCGCATGCGCTCGGCCCCGTGCTCGGCCCCTACCATCCCGTCATCCTCGAGAATGTGCAGCGGCTTTGCCAGATCTCTGGCCTCGACGAGGTCTCGTTCCACATGTCCGGCACCGAGGCCGTGATGCAGGCGGTGCGGCTGGCGCGCTACCACACCAAGCGCACGCACCTGGTTCGTTTCGCCGGCGCCTATCACGGCTGGTGGGGCGACGTGCAGCCCGGCGTCGGCAATCCCATTCCTGCGCATGAGACCTACACCCTCGCCGAAATGTCGGAGAAGACGCTGCATGTCCTGCGCACGCGCAAGGACATCGCCTGCGTGCTGGTCAACCCGCTGCAGGGGCTGCATCCCAACGCCAACGCGCCCGGCGATTCCTCGCTGGTCGATTCCTCGCGCGGCGGCAACTTCGATCGCGCGGCTTACACCGAATGGCTGAAGAAGTTGCGCGAGGTCTGCGACCAGCGCGGCATCGTCCTGATCTTCGACGAGGTCTTCGTCGGCTTCCGTCTCGCCGCCGGCGGCGCCCAGGAATATTTCGGCGTCAAGGCGGACATGGTGACCTACGGCAAGAGCCTCGCCGGCGGCCTGCCGGTCGGCGTGGTCTGCGGCAAGCGCGAATTGATGCGCCGCTTCCGCGATGACCGCCCCGCCGACATCTGCTTCGCCCGCGGCACCTTCAACTCGCACCCCTACGTCATGACGGCGATGGACGAGTTCCTGAGCCGCCTCGCCAGCCCGAACTTCCGCGCCGTCTATGATGGACTGGAAGAGACCTGGAACGGGCGCGTGAAGAAGCTCAACCAGATGATGCAGGATGCCGACCTGCCGGTGCGCTTCGCCAACTTCTCCTCGATCTGGACGGTGAAATACACCACGCCGTCCCGCTACAATTGGATGCTGCAATATTACCTGCGCGCCGAGGGCCTGGCCTTGAGCTGGGTCGGCACCGGCCGGCTGATCTTCAGCCTGAACTACACCGACGCCGATTTCACCGAAGTCGCCGACCGCTTCGTCCGCGCCACGCAGAAGATGAAGGCCGACGGCTTCTGGTGGCACGACGGCTCGCTCACCAACAAGCAGATCAAGCGGCAGATCCTGAAGGAGATGCTGGCCAAGCGCTTCGGCCGCTGAGGCCGGTCCTACCACCCTCACTGTCATTCCGGGGCGGTCCGCAGGACCGAACCCGAAATCTCGAGATTCCGGGTTCGATGCTTCGCATCGCCCCGGAATGACGGGATTTGTGGCCGCGCTCGATGCCACTACCCCGCGCGCGGGGAGAGACGAAAAAACCGCCAACACGTGGATGCCCGGGACAAGCCCGGGCATGACGTAGCCATTAGACATCGAAGCGTGTCGCGTGCGCGGCGCGCTTCAAGCGTGCTGCTCTTCGAGCACGGGCTCGTCGATGAAGCCCAGCGTGTGCTCGGGATTGAGGTGCAGGCCGGGATCCATCAGCTCGCCGCGCATCAAAGCGAGCGGAGCACCGCGATAGAGCATCAAATCGTGGAACGGATCGGTCAGGATCTTGGTCATCCAGACGAGGCCGGTCTCGACGTCGCGGATGAAGAACAGATGCACGGTGCGGAACAGCAGGCCGCCGCCGCCGACCACGAGCCAGATCTTCGCCACCTGCCGCATGAAGTCGGTCGCGCTCTGCCAGGGCGTGAAGATGCCGAACAGGGTGGGATCGACGACCAGCACCAGCGGCGACAGCGCCCAGATCGCCATCAGCACCACCTTGCGCTGCAGATTGTAGCCGACCTTGATCTCTTCCTTGTACTCGTGCGTCGCCTGGTTGATGTGGTCGTAGGTGTGCGGCTCGAAGAAGAAATGGCCGGCCTGGCGCGAGGTCATCGACACCAGCCAGCCGACCAGCGCGGAGACCACGGGATCGATGAACAGCCAGACATAGGCGAACAGGAAGCTCAGCGCGCTGACGAAGTGCAGGCTCTGATTGATGCGGCTGTGGTGATAGTAGCGATGGTCGTCCCAGCGCTGGATCCGCAGCTGCTCGAGATAGTTCTTGATCATGCTCATCCCCAAAATGCTTTCGGGTTCAGGATTACAGGGATTCGATGTAGGCCGTGTGACATCATCATTTTGTCATGTGACGATGTGCAGCGGCGCGATGACGCACGAAAGACGCATAAGCTCACGCCGCCTTGGCGACGTCGACCTTGCGGAAGCGCACCAGCGAGAAGTGTCCCAGCGGCGGAATCAAGCGGCGCTCGGCAAGCTCGATGCCGTGCGCGCCGGCGAGCCATTTGGCGTAGCGCGACCAGGCGAACTCGGCGGTGCGGAAGCCGAGCGGACGCACCACCGGCTGCAGCTTCTGCTCGATGAAGCGGCGCATGCCGGTGTCGGCGCTGACGCGGGTGAGGATGATCAATTCGCCGCCCGGACGCAGCACGCGGGCGAATTCGTCCAGCGCCTTCTCCGGGTTCGGCACGGCGGTGACGACGTATTGCGCCATCACGACGTCGAAGGAATTATCGGGGAATTCGAGCTTCTCGGCATCCATCACCGCGAGGCCCTCGACGTTCTTCAGCTTCTGCTCCGTCACGCGGCGGCGCGCCTTGTCCAGCATCGCTTCCGAAATGTCGGTGCCGAAGATGCGCAGGTTCGGCGCGTAGAGCGGCAGCGAGATGCCGGTGCCGACGCCGACCTCGAGCACGCGGCCGCCGATCTTGTTGGTGGCCGCGATCGCGGCCTGCCGGCCCTTGGCGAACACGCCGCCGAACACGAGATCGTAGACCGGCGCCCAGCGGTCATAGGCCTGCTCGACCGTGCCGCGCGTGAGGTCGAGCTGCTGGGTGCCGTCAAGGTTCATGATCTTAGCCATCGATGAGGTTCTCGCTGTGGTTCGAATAAACGGTCAGCCGCGCACCGGCCGCCGCGCCATGCGAGGCGAGGCGCGCAAGGAGCGGCTGGGCTGCAGTGAGGTGAGGTTGCCGACGAACTGGCGCGCGCTGTTCTCCCAGGAGCGCTCCAGCGCGAAGTTGCGGCAGGTCTCGCGTGACATCGTGAGCGCGCGCAGGCAGGCGGTGCGCAGATCGTGGTCGATCGCGCCGATCGGGTGATCGGCAATGACGTCCTTCGGGCCCGTGACCGGAAACGCCGCAACCGGCGTGCCGCAGGCGAGCGCCTCGAGCTGCACCACGCCGAAGGTGTCGGTCAGGCTCGGAAACACGAATACGTCGGCCGCGGCGAGATGCGCGGTGAGATCCGCCCCCTTCTTCTCGCCGAGGAAGACTGCGTCCGGATATTTCTTCTCCAGCGCCGCCTTCTGCGGGCCGTCGCCGACCACGACCTTGGTGCCGGGCAGGTCGAGCGAGAGGAACGCTTCGAGATTCTTCTCCACCGCCACGCGCCCCATCGTCATGAAGATCGGGCGCGGCAGGTCGAGCTGTGCCGGAGCGTCGGGATGAAACAGCCCGGTGTCGACGCCGCGCGTCCAGAAGCCGAGCCGCTTGAAGCCGCGCTCGGACAGCTCCTGCCGCAGCGAGGGCGTCGCAACCATGGTCATGGCGGCGGCATCGTGGAAGTGGCGCAGCACCGCATAGCCGACGCCCGCCGGGATGCCGGTCCGCACCGAGACGTATTCCGGAAAGCGCGTCGTGTAGGAGGTGGTGAAGGCGAGCCGGTTGCGGCGGCAATAGGCGCGCGCCGCCCAGCCGATCGGGCCCTCGGTCGCGATATGCAGCGCCTCCGGCGCGGCCTTCTCGATCCGCCGCGCGATCTCCTTCGCCGAAGGCAGCGCAAAGCGCAGGCCCGGATAGGTCGGCAGCGGCCAGGACGGAAAGCCGTCGGGGGTGAGGAAGTCGATCTCGACGTCGAGGGTCTTGGCCGCATTCGCCAGGGAGGTCAGGGTGCGGACCACACCGTTGACCTGGGGATGCCAGGCGTCCGTCGCGATTAATACCCGCATGGGAAAATCCCGAGAGTTTGATGATTCTCAGGCATCGACCATCAACGAAGGATATTTCAGGCGTGTGACGTCACAGAAGTGTCGGCGCGCTGTTTTGTTCGTTAACGAGCCGGCGGGGCCACGAAACTGTCATGAAACAATTCTTGCCGCCGTGAAACCGTTTTCGGTTTTCCGCGCAAATGTCCCGAAACGTTTTGCCGTTAGGAATTCAGGCAACGGAGCACCGCAACGGTGCCGCGGTGAGCAAAACACCGAGCAAACAGGGGCGATCACATGTTCAATCTGGACACGTTCAAGACGTTTTCGCGCGCCGTTGCACTCAGTGCCGTCGCGGTTTCCGCAATCGCATTTGCAGGTGCAGCCAAGGCCGCGCCGGTGCAGTTTTTTCCGTTCTTCCAGCCGCTGCCGCCGATGACCGCGCCGCAGCCGCTGCAGCCGTATCAGCCGTCGTATCAGCCCTATCAGGCGCCGACCTACCAGACCGAGCCCGAGGATCAGGACGCGGTCGAGCTGCCGGCCCGCTTCCGCCGCCAGACCGTCTCTTACGCGACGCGCGAAGCGCCGGGCACGATCATCATCGATACGCCCAACACCTATCTCTATTACGTGCTCGGCAATGGCCAGGCATTGCGCTACGGCATCGGCGTCGGCCGCGACGGCTTCACCTGGTCCGGAATCCAGTCGGTGAGCCGCAAGGCCGAGTGGCCGGCCTGGACGCCGCCGCCGGAAATGATCGCCCGCCAGCCCTATCTGCCGCGCCACATGGCCGGGGGCCCCGGCAATCCGCTTGGCGCGCGCGCCATGTATCTCGGCGGCACCATCTACCGTATCCACGGCACCAACGCCCCCGAAACGATCGGCAAGCGCGTGTCCTCCGGCTGCATCCGCATGACCAACGAGGACGTCACCGACCTCTATTCCCGCGTCAACGTCGGCACCAAGGTGATCGTGCTGCCGATGACCGAGCGCCGCGCAGACCTCGGCGCCGCGAGCCGCTGAAGCGACAGGACAACGTAACGCGAACGGCCCCGGAACCCACCGGGGCCGTTTTCGTTTGCCCTGACATCCCGTTGCGCCTGTTGCGGCGCAATCCCCGATGGAGGCGCAAATGCGACCACGAAGGCAACCCTCGCCAAGCCCATGGCTGCACGCCCTCGCCGGCGCCGGAGCACTGACGCTGCTCGTGTCCGCGCCCGCCTCGCTCGCGCAGCAACCCGCGCCTGACGACGCCGGCAAGCAGGCTTTCAACAATTCCTGCCGCACCTGCCATTCCATAAAGGAAGGCGACAATCGCCTCGGTCCCAATCTCAACAAGATCGTCGGACGCAAGGCCGGCTCGCTGCCGGACTACAATTACTCCTCGTCCATGAAAGAAGCCGGCTTCGCCTGGGACCAGGACAAGCTCACCCGCTTCATGGTCAAGCCGGACGAGGTCGTGTCCGGCCACAAGATGCAGCCCTATGGCGGCATCTCGAAGGACGAAGCGGGTAAGGTGGTTGCGTATCTGCAAGCGGCGGGCGGGCAATAGATCGCAACGCGCTCTTTCCGCTGTGCGATTGCGGTGCGCTTACCGGCTGACTGCGCCCCGCCACTCCGCTATCAGCCTCAGCCACGCCGCGGCGTGGAACGCGCTCATCAAGAGATACATCGGCACCATCCCGCCGAGCAGAGAGCCCTGCCCGGCGCCGCACAGCATCTCCGCGGGCCCACCCCCGGGCAAAGCCGTCAGCACGGCCATGATGGCGAAGGTCGGCGTGGCCGCCAGCCCCAGCCATCTGGCGAGGTGGCGTGCGGCCGCGACGCCGTCGGGGCTGGCGCCGGGGACCGCGCTGACCGGACCGGTCATTTCCGCTCCCCCGCGGCCTCCTCACGAAACGCCTTCTCGCCGGCGTCCGAGATCTCCACCCATCGCTTGTCGGGCGCGGCGCCTTCGGTGTAGCTGTCGTGCCAATTCCACCATTTGTAGGTCGGGGTCTGCGGATAGCCTTCCGGCGAGTCCTCCCACACCTCCTGGCGGCCGAGCGGGGTGATGTCGAGATAGTTCCAGGTCCCACCCATCTGCTCGTCGCCGCGGCTCTTGACGAAATAAGTGCGGAAGATGCGTGTCCCGTCTCGGTAGAACACATTCGTGCCGTGCCATTCGTCGACGCCGAAATCGGCATCGAAGCTGTCGGTGATGGTGACCCAGGGCATGATCCAGCCCATCCGCTGCTTCAGCCTGACGATGTCGGCTTGCGGCGCACGCGAGGCGAACACCAGCGTGGTGTCGCGGGCATTCAAGTGCGAGACATGGGCGACCTGGTCGGCCACCATGGAGCAGCCGCGGCAGGCCTGATCGGGCCAGCCGAACACGCCGGGCTCGAAGAAGGCGCGATAGACGATCAGTTGCCGCCGGCCCTGGAACAGCTCGTGCAGACTGAGCTTGCCGCCGGGCCCCTCGAACGCATAGGTTTTGTCGACCGCCATCCACGGCATGCGGCGCCGCTCGGCCGCCAGGGCGTCGCGGGCACGGGTATGCGCCTTCTCCTTCACGAGCAGCTGCAGACGGGCCGCCTCCCAGTCCTGCGGCGACACCACCGGCGGTGTCTGCATGGCGGTCTTTCCGTTCGTTCCTGCTTTTTCTGCTGATGTCATCATGACTCTCCAAAGCTTTTGCTCGACGTCCTGCCAACGATTTCTGGCACTAAGCGGCCACGGTGCGGGAGTAACAAGTGTGGCGGGATTGACATGGAATCGCTGATCACTGCCGCTGCGCGCGCGTTAGAGGCCGGCGATCCGCTCGGCGCCTTGAACCGCGTCGCGCTGCGCAACGATGCGCCGTCGCTGGCGCTGCGCGGCATCGCGATGGCGCAGCTCGGCGATCTCGCCAAGGCCAAGTCGCTACTGCGCACCGCCGCGCGCGCCTTCGGTCCGCGCGAGGCGGTGGCACGCGCAAGATGCCTGGTGGCCGAAGCCGAGATCGCGCTGGTCTCACGCGATCTGAACTGGCCGGTGAAGACGCTCGCGGCGGCACGCGCGACGCTCGAACAGCACGGCGATCTCGTCAATGCCGCCCATGCGGGCCATGTCGAGGCGCGCCGCCTGCTTCTGGTCGGTCGCCTCGACGAGGCCGAGCGCACGCTCGCCGAAGTCCGTCCCGCGATGCTCCCGCCCGCATCGCAGGTCGTCCGCGAGCTCGTGCTCGCCGGCATCGCCATCAGGCGGCTCAGAACGAACGACGCGCGCACGGCGCTCGGCCGCGCGGCTCACGCGGCGCGCCTTGCAGCCATTCCGGCGCTCGTGGCCGAGGTCGACAGCGCGAGCCTGATCCTCGACACGCCGGCAGCACGCCTGATCGCCCGCGGCAGCGAACATCCGCTCTTGCTGGGAGAGGTCGAACGTCTGGCGACCTCGACGGCGCTGGTCGTTGATACCTTTCATCACGTCGTGCGCAGGCAAGGCGCCGCGGTCTCGCTCGGAACGCGTCCCGTGCTGTTCGCGCTCGCGCGTCTCCTGGCCCAGGCATGGCCTGCGGATGTCTCGCGCGAGACGCTGATCTCGGGCGCCTTTCAAGCCAGGCACGCCGACGAATCGCACCGCGCGCGCCTGCGCGTCGAGATCGGACGGCTCCGCACCAAGCTCGCACCGCTGGCCGACATCAGCGCGACGAAGCAGGGCTTCGTGCTGGCGCCGCGGAAGACGCGCGACGTCCTCGTGCTGGCGCGGCCCGTTGAGGAGAAGCACGCCGCCGTCCTCGCCTTTCTTACCGACGGCGAGCCATGGTCGAGCTCGGCGCTCGCGCTTGCGCTTCGCATCAGTCCGCGCACCGTGCAGCGCGCGCTCGAGGAGCTGGCGCGGTCGGGCAAGGTGCAGTCGTTCGGACACGGACGGGCGCGCCGCTGGATGACGCCGCCCGTTCCGGGTTTCCCGACAGGCTTGTTACTCCCCACGCCGCTCCTGAAGACGTAGGATGGGCGCAAGCATGAGGGATCGAGCACATGAAACGTTCAGCCGCCGAGATCGTCACGGAGTATGGACCCTTTCCAGGCGTCGAGGCCGTGCATGGCGTCACCTATGACGGCACGCGCGTCTGGTTCGCTTCCGGCGACAAGTTGAACGCGCTCGATCCGGCCGACGGCAGGATCGCGCGCTCCATCGACGTCGCCGCGCATGCGGGAACGGCGTTCGACGGACGGCACCTGTTCCAGATCGCCGAGGACCGCATCCAGAAGATCGATGCGGCCTCGGGCAAGGTGCTCGGCACCATTCCGGCGCCCGGCGGCGGCGGCGATTCCGGCCTTGCCTGGGCCGAGGGTTCGCTCTGGGTCGGACAATATCGCGAGCGCAAGATCCATCAGATCGATCCCGAAACGGGCAAGATCCTCCGCACCATCGAGAGCAAGCGCTTCGTGACCGGGGTGACCTGGGTGGACGGCGAGCTCTGGCACGGCACCTGGGAGAACGAACAGAGCGATTTGCGTCGGATCGATCCGGAAACGGGACAAGTGATCGAGCAGATCGACATGCCCGCCGGCACGATCGTGTCGGGCCTGGAATCGGACGGCGGTGACCGTTTCTTCTGCGGCGGCGGCAATCGCGGCAAGGTGAGAGCGGTCCGGCGCCCGCGGCAAAGCTAATCATGCGTCCTGACGTGACGGCACGCCGACGGCGCGTTCACAATCCGTAACCTGTTCGCCCCAATTCCACCCAACGGGTGCGCTCTAGCGCCCTCCTCGCCCGCCCTGTAGAATCCCCGTCGGGGCGGCTTGGGGGATTGATGCGTCTGACGTGGAATCTGAAGACTATCCTGATCGGCGTCGCGGTGCTCGCGGCGTCGTTCTTCATCAGCCTGAAGGCGATGGACTTGCTGGCGCCGCGCGCGACGGATTCGGCGCCGCCGGTCGCTCAGCTGCCGCCGCTGCCGCCGGCCTCGAAGAGCTCCATCGTGATCGCGCCGGTCGCCATCGCGCTGTCGGCGATCCGCGAGCAGGCCGAGAGGGCCGCGCCGCGCAATTTCGCCGGCAAGGCCGACAACCCGATCTCGCAGATCCTGGAGAATGCCGATATCGGCTGGTCCGCCGTCCGGGGCCCGATGGCGGCAGCCGGCGACAAGGACGTGCTGACGATCTCGACCCCGCTCACCGGCAAGCTCAACGTGACCGGCTCGCTGTCGTCGAAAGCCACGGGCGCGCTTGGCGATGCGCTCGGCAGCGTGCTCGGCGGCGACGCCGCGAAGCGGATCGGCGCGGTCAACATCAAGAACCTGAACGCGAGCGCGGAGATCAAGGGCAACGTCGTCGTTACCTCGCGCCCGAAGCTCGCCGCGGCCTGGTATCTGGAGCCCAATCTCGGCGCCCAGGTCAATCTCGGCGACACCAACCTCAACGTCGCCGGCGCCAAGGTCAACGTGCCCGCGCAGGTCAAGCCGCTGATCGACAAGACCGTCGGCGAGCAGATCAACGCCGTCTCCGAGCGCATCCGCAACGATCCCAGCCTGCGCGAGAATGCCAAGGCGCAATGGATCAAGGCCTGCCGCTCGATCCCGCTGCAAGGCTCGGGTTCCTCACTGCCGCCGCTGTGGCTCGAGATGAAGCCGGTGCGCGCGATCGCGGCGCAGCCGCGCGTCGATGCGCAGGCCGTGACCTTGCTGCTCGGCCTGGAGGCCGAGACACGCGTGACCTCGACGCCGACCAAACCGGACTGCCCGTTCCCCGACAAGATCTCGATCGTGCCGCCGACCGGCACCGGCGTGAACATCGGGGTGCCGATCGACGTGCCCTTCACCGAGATCAACAAGCTGATCGCAGCGCAGATGGTCGGCCGCACCTATCCGGAGGACGGCTCCGGCCCGGTCGACGTGACCATCAAGAGCGCCAACGTCGTGCCCTCGGGCGACCAACTGCTGATCTCGCTTCTGGTGCGCGCCAAGGAGAAGAAGAGCTGGTTCGGCCTCGGCGCCGAGGCGAATGTGCACATCTGGGGCCGGCCGGTGCTCGACCAGGCGCAGCAGACGCTGCGGCTCACCGACATCCAGCTCGCGGTGGAATCCGAGGCCGCCTTCGGCCTATTGGGTGCCGCCGCCCGCGCCGTCGTCCCGCAGATGCAGCAGGCGCTGCTGCAGAGGGCAACCCTGGATCTGAAGCCGATCGCCGCCAACGCCCGCGAGAAGATCGCCGCCGCGATCGCCGATTACCAGAAGAGCGAGGACGGCCTCAAGGTCGAGGCCAGGATCGACAGCCTCACTCTCGCCGACATCGCCTTCGATTCCAAGACCCTGCGCGTGGTCGCGGAAGCCGGCGGCTCGCTGAACGTATTCGTGACGAAGCTGTCGGGGATGTAGCGCGTCCCTGCGCATCGCAGGGCCGTCGCATGTGAGAGCTCTTCCCTGCGGCCATCCTTCGAGACGCCCGCTTGGGCGGGCTCCTCAGGATGAGGGCGGAGTGCGCGGCAGCTGTTGCAACGAGCACGGACGCCGATGAGCCTCATCCTGAGGAGGCGCGCAAGCGCCGTCTCGAAGGACGAGGCGTGCGTGCAGGCGCCGCCACCCGTCAGAGGCGGTTGTCCCGCCACTCGCCGGACCCGCACAATTCCTCGTCGCTTGCGCCGCTGGCATTCTCGCTGCAGGATGCTAATCTCGCACGCGCATTGTAGGGGACAACGCGAGGACAACATGGAAGCCGGCATGGTCACGCCTGCGCCGGCGCTGGTGCGTTTTTCCGGCATTCAAAAGACCTATGATGGCGAGCATCTCGTGGTGAAGAACCTCGACCTCGACATCAGGAAGGGCGAATTCATCACCCTGCTCGGCCCGTCGGGATCGGGCAAGACGACCACGCTGATGATGCTGGCCGGCTTCGAGGTGCCGACCCATGGCGAGATCTACCTCAGCGAGCGGCCGATCAAGAACGTGCCGCCGCACAGGCGCGACATCGGCATGGTGTTCCAGAACTACGCGCTGTTTCCGCACCTGACGATCGCGGAAAACATCGCCTTCCCGCTCTCGGTTCGCAAGTCGAGCAAGGCGGAGACGCAAGAGCGCGTCAGCGCGGCGCTGCGCATGATCAAGATGGAAACTTTTGCGCACCGGCGGCCCGGGCAATTGTCCGGCGGTCAGCAGCAACGCGTGGCGCTGGCCCGCGCGCTGGTGTTCAATCCGCAGCTCGTGCTGATGGACGAGCCCCTGGGCGCACTGGACAAGCGGCTGCGGGAGCAGATGCAGCTGGAGATCAAGCAGCTGCACGAGACGATGGGCATCACGATCGTCTATGTCACCCACGACCAGAGCGAAGCGCTCACGATGTCGGACCGCATCGCCGTATTCAACGACGGCATCGTGCAACAGATCGACCGCCCCGACGCGCTGTATGAGCATCCCGTGAACAGCTTCGTCGCCCATTTCATCGGCGAGAACAATGTGCTCGCCGGCACCGTAGAAACCGTCGAAAGGGATTATTGCCGCGTCGCGCTGGCCGGTGGCGGCACAGTCGCCGCACGGGCGGTCAACGTGTCAGGCGCGGGCGCATCGACCTCCCTGTCGGTGCGGCCGGAGCGTGTCGCAATAATTCCCAATGGCAATTCCAGTGAGGGACCGAACCGGCTGCCGGCAAAAGTGCAGAACACCATCTATCTCGGCGACCACGCGCTGGCCGTGCTGGATGTGGCCGGCAACGCCGAGTTCATGGTCAAGCTTCAGTCGGGAGCGCATCACGGCCTAATACACGGCGAAAGCGTGTTCATCACTTTCCGCCCGGAGGACTGCCTCGCCCTCGATCCTGTCTGATCCGTCGGCGGCAAAGCTGAACACTCGATGTCAACGCAACTCACATGAAGAAGGAACGAAGACCATGCTGAAGCGCAAGATTGCTCTGGGTTTCGCCGCGGCACTGGGCGCCGGTGTCGCGCTGACCAATGTCGCAGAAGCGCGTGACCTCACCGTCGTCTCGTGGGGCGGTGCGTATCAGGAGGCCCAGAAGAAGGTCTATTTCGAGCCGTTCAAGAAAGCATCCGGCATCGCGATGAACGACGAATCCTGGGACGGCGGCGTCGGCGTGCTGCGCGCCAAGGTGCAGGGAGGCGCCGCCACCTGGGACGTCGTCCAGGTCGAGAGCGATGAGCTCGCGGTCGGCTGCGAGGAAGGCCTGTTCGAGAAGCTGGACTATTCCAAGATCGGCGGCGAGGCCGCCTATATCCCGCCTTCGGTCAATCCTTGCGGCGTCGGCGCCATCCTCTACGATTTCGTGCTCGGCTACGACAAGGACAAGCTGAAGGAGGCCCCGAAAGGCTGGGCCGACTTCTTCGACACCAAGAAGATTCCGGGCAAGCGCGCCCTGCGTCAGGGCCCGAAGACCACGCTGGAGATCGCCCTCATGGCCGACGGCGTCGCACCGAAGGACGTCTACAAGGTGCTGGCGACCGACGAAGGCATCGAGCGCGCCTTCAAGAAGCTCGACACCATCAAGGGCGACCTCGTCTGGTGGAAGGCCGGCGCGCAGCCGCCGCAATTGCTCGCCTCCGGCGAGGTGGCGATGACCTCGGTCTACAATGGCCGCATCGACACCGCCAACAAGAACGAGAAGAAGAACTTCGGCATGGTGTGGGACGGCGCGCTCTTCACCCTCGACAGCTGGGTCATCCTGAAGGGGAGCCCGAACAAGGATGCGGCCTACAAGTTCCTGGATTTCGTAGGCAAGGCGGAGAACCAGTCCAAGCTGTCGGAGAACATTGCTTACGGGACGTCGAACAAGGACGCCGCCGGCCGGCTCGCACCCGCTGTCCTGAAGGACCTGCCGACGGCGCCTGACAACATCAAGAACGCGGTCGAGATCAACGTGGCCTTCTGGCTCGAGAACATCGATCGCCTGACCGAACGCTTCAACAAGTGGGCCGCGAAATAGCACGCGAACAACTCGCCCGTGGCGCATCCTTCGAGACGCCCGCCTACGGCGGGCCCTCAGGATGAAGGTCTGGGTCTGTGGCAGCGACGTTACTGGCACCAATGTCAATGAGCCTCATCCTGAGGAGACCGCGAAGCGGTCGTCTCGAAGGACGAGGCGCTTGCTCAGGCTGCTCCAAGAGGCTTTCTCCATGACAGCAGCGCCCGCGCTCGGCGCCGATAACAAGACTGAGGTGCCGCTCAAACGCCGATTGAGGCGTGCGGAGCGGACACGCCAGGTCAAGGCATTGGCGCTGGTCCTGCCGCTTCTGCTGTTTCTGCTCTTCACCTTCGCAGGTCCCATCGCCGGCATGCTGTGGCGCTCGGTCGAGGACTGGGAGGTGCGTCAGGTCCTGCCGCAAACGGTCGCTGCTCTTGCCAGTTGGGACGGCAAGGACTTGCCGGATGAAAACGCCTATGCGGCGCTTGCAAGCGACATCCTGGCGGCGCGCGCCGCCGGCACCCTTGCGATTGCGGCCAAACGGCTCAACTACGCGCTGAACGGCTTCCGCACGATCCTGACCAGCACAGGACGCAATCTGAAGGCGGTGCCTGAGCCCGGTACGGCCAGGGAGACGCTGGGCAGGATCAACCCCGCCTGGCGCGAACGCGCCACCTGGACCACGATCAAGGACGCCGGCGGCCCGATCACCGGCTTCTACCTGCTCGCCGCGCTCGACCTGACGCGAAACGCCGACGGCGCGATCGTCGCCGCACCACCGGATCAGGCCATCTACCGCGACATTTTCCTCCGCACCTTCCTCATCAGCCTCGCTGTCACGGCCCTCTGCCTGATTCTCGGCTTTCCGGTCGCCTACCTCCTGGCGACGCTGCCGCCCGGCCGGTCGAACCTCTTGATGATCTTCGTGCTGCTGCCGTTCTGGACGTCGCTCCTGGTTCGCACCTGCGCCTGGATCGTCCTGTTGCAGAGCAAGGGCGTCGTGAACGATAGTCTGCTCTGGCTCGGCATCATCGACGCACCCTTGCGCCTGATCTACAACCGCTTCGGCGTCTGCGTTGCCATGACCCACGTTCTGCTGCCGTTCATGATCCTGCCGCTGTACAGCAGCATGAAGGCGATCTCGCCCGCCTACATGCGTGCCGCCGCTTCGCTCGGTGCACCGCCCCTCACCGCCTTCCTACGGATCTACCTGCCGCAGACCCTGCCTGGCATCGGCGCGGGAAGCCTGCTCGTCTTCATCCTGGCGCTCGGCTACTACATCACGCCGGCCCTCGTCGGCGGCGCCGCCGACCAGATGATCAGCTACTTCATCGCCCTCTACACGACCGAGACGGCCAATTGGGGCCTTGCTTCGGCGCTGGGCGCGGTGCTGCTGCTCGCCACCGTTCTGCTCGCTCTCGTCTACGGCAAGCTGGTGCAGGGCCAGCAGGTCACGGGAGGGATGAAGAGTTGAGCGACAATTCCTCCTTGCGCACCCCCAGCCAGCGCATCGCGTGGACCGCGACTATCGTTGTCTCCACGCTGGTGTTCGTCTTCCTGATCGCGCCGATCCTTGCGATCATGCCGCTGTCGTTCAGTTCCAGCTCGTACCTCACCTATCCGCTGCCGGGCCTTTCCTTGCGCTGGTACGACGACTTCGTCAATTCGCCGCGCTGGATGAACTCGCTCAAGAACAGCGTGATCATCGGCGTCGCCTCGACGCTGTTGTCCATGGTCCTCGGCACGCTGGCCGCGCTGGGGCTGGCGCAGTGGAAGAGCCGGTTCAAGCCGCTCGTGCTGGCCTTCGTGCTGTCGCCGGTGGTCGTGCCCGGGGTCATCACCGCGGTCGGCCTGTACTTCTTCTTCGCGCCGATCGGGCTGACCGGCAGCTATCTCGGTCTGATCCTGGCCCACACCGCGCTGGCGACGCCCTTCGTAGTGATCACGGTCGGGGCGACGCTGCAGAGCTTCGACACTAATCTGGCACGCGCGGCCGCCTCGCTCGGCGCCTCGCCAATCTACGCGTTCCGTCGCGTGATCCTGCCGCTGATCCTGCCGGGTCTGGCATCAGGCGCGCTGTTCGCGTTCGCAACCAGCTTCGACGAGGTGGTGATCGTGCTGTTCATGGCGGGCCCCGAGCAGCGCACCCTGCCGCGCGAGATGTTCAGCGGCATCCGCGAGAACATCAGCCCGACCATCACGGCAGCGGCCGTGATCTTGACGACCGTCTCGGTCATCTTGCTCGCCACCCTGGAAGCCCTGCGCCGACGCAATGAACGGCTCAAGGGCAGCGGGGGTTGAGGACGCAGGAAGTTAAAGACACGACAGCGCGCCCGGTGAAAACCAGGCGCGCTTCGTTCAGGCAGTTACGCGAGCCGCATTACTCCGCGTACTTGAACTGCGGCATGTTTTTCAGCTCGTCCTTGCTGGCATTGAACACGGCGTGGTCCGGGTACCATTTCGACGCGGACGACGTCGATGCGGTCGCGGCGGGCCTGTCGGTACCGGTCGCAGCGCCGGTCGTCGTGCCTGCGGGCCGGGCGCCGGTGTTCGCGCCGGTGCCGGTATAGGCGACGGGCTCGTTGACGAACTTCAGCTTCTCGTAGGGCACGGCGACCAGATGCTCGCCCATGCCGAGGAAGCCGCCGACTCCGATCACGGCGATCTTGATGTCACCGTTCTTGTCCATCAGCAGGTCGTTGATCGTGCCGATGTTCTCGTTGGCCTCGTTGTAGACCTTCAGGCCATCCATCTTCGAGGTACGCCACTGGCCGGAAGCCGTCGTGGTCGTTGCGGTGGCCGCAGGGGCCGCCTTGTCGGTGGTGGCGGCGGGCGGCGTTTGCGCGATTGCGACGGTCGCAAGTAGCGCGGTACCGGCGAGGCCGGTGACGATCGATTTCATCAACATTGTTGTCCTCTCCTTCACAGAAAACTCGTGCGGAGAAAACCGCTCTGATCGGGCGCAGTTCCGTGCGCGCCGCAATTTCGTCGCGCCATGCGCGAACTGTTCCTGCGTCACTCAGGAACATTTTGCGATGCACGGTTCCCCGCCGACGATCATGCGCATTGGGGCAAGGCAGCACCGCGGCGAGGACCGCGCCGACCCGGCGTCGCCGAGGTCAGCTCTTGTAGTCGATCAGGAGCGCGGCGAGGCTCGAATTGCCGGTTGAGCTGCCATTGGCACCGTAGGACGATGCCGACGATTGCGATTGCTGCAGCGCCTCGAGGAATTGCTGGAGGATCTCGGCGGTGGTCTGGTCCGTCGAGCTGCTGCTCGTCGAATCCGTCGTCGTCGAATCCGAAGAGCCGTCGTCCGGCGGCGGACCGCCTGGTCCACCCGTGAAGGCGGACTGAAACACGCTTTTCAGCTCCTCGGCCTGTTCGGAGGTCAGCGTCCCGTTCGACACTTCGCTCGAGATGAGGTCCTCGATCCTCGACTGCATCTCGTCCTTGGAGGGAGGCGCGCCGCTCGATCGGCTCTGCTGGAGCGCCGTGTCGATATCCGTCAGCGCCGTCGAGAGCGCAGACTGGTCCGACGACGAGATCGCACCAGTGGAGACTTGCGACTGCAATTCCTGCTGAAGCCGTTGCAGTGGCGATTGATGGCTGCCGGCCGAGGCCGCCGAGATCGAGGTCATGATGGCTCCCTTGGTTTGCGTGGTTTCGCCGCGGACCACGCCACGGTATGGTTAACGGCCTTAACGAGAGCTTGCCACCCCGCGCCGGTCGATTGCCGTCCGTTGCGGGCAGCCGGGCAGAAACAATCCGAAACAAAAATCTTCGCCATTTGACCTCAATCTTGGACAAACAAGGTCCATGGCCATTCCCAATCCCAACATCCTGGTCGTCGAGGACGACCGCGAAACCCGGACGCTGATTGCGAAATATCTGCGCAACAACGCCTGCAACGTCACCGCCGTCGCCGACGGCCGCGAGATGTCGCGCGCTATGGCCGACCACCGCGTCGATCTCATCATCCTCGACGTCATGCTGCCTGGCGACGACGGCCTCAGCCTGTGCCGCAAGGTGCGCGCCGAAAACCATACGCCGATCATCATGCTGACCGCGCGCGGCGAGGACGTCGACCGCATCGTCGGCCTCGAGATGGGCGCGGACGATTATCTGCCGAAGCCGTTCAACCCGCGCGAGCTGCTCGCCCGCATCAACGCGGTGCTGCGCCGCCAGGCGGCCGCGCAAGCGGCGAGCTCGGTCGAAGGTGCCTCCGCGCTCACCTTCGAAGGCTGGCGCATCGATCTGCGCTTGCGCGAGCTCCGCAATCCCGCAGGCGCGCGCGTTGCGGTGACCAGCGCCGAGTTCGACCTGCTGCGCACGTTCTGCGAGCGGCCCGGCCGCGTGCTGTCGCGCGACAGCCTGCTCGACCTCACGCAGGGGCGCAGCACCGGCTCGTTCGAGCGCTCCATCGACGTGCTGGTCAGCCGCATCCGCCGCAAGATCGAGCCCAATCCGGCCGATCCCACCCTGATCAAGACGGTGCGCTCCGGCGGCTATCTGTTCACGCCACGAACCGAGGTCGCGAAAACCGAGGCAGCAAGCGCCGAAGCGACCACAGTGCCCGCGAGCAGCTGAGGGGGACGACGATGAAGCCGTTCTCGTTCTTCCACCTCAAGGGTATCGGCGGGCAGATCGCCGCGCTGGTGCTGGCCTCGACAGTGGCGCTCCATCTCGTCATCACCACCGCCTTCCTGATCATCCGGCAGGACCGCCCTGATGCCCCGCCGGACCGGGCGCATCAACTTGCCGATGCCGCGCTGCTGCTCGAGGCGGCGGAGGCGAGCGAGCGTCCGCGCCTCGTCACCGATCTCGCGCGCGCCTTCCCCGGGCTCGGCATCGAGATGCTGGCGCCCGGCACGGCCAATCTCGCGGAGAGCGACAGCCTGCATCTGC
This sequence comes from Bradyrhizobium sp. JHI2711, assembly GCF_056156565.1. Classification (NCBI taxonomy): domain Bacteria; kingdom Pseudomonadati; phylum Pseudomonadota; class Alphaproteobacteria; order Hyphomicrobiales; family Nitrobacteraceae; genus Bradyrhizobium; species Bradyrhizobium sp. JHI2711. The sequence continues at coordinate 1,883,996 of NZ_JBPZPT010000002.1, read as the reverse complement.
GCTGGATGCGCCGCCATCTCGGCCGCGCCTACAAGACCGGACGGCTGGCTTCAGGCAGCATCGAGCCCCGTATCGGCGTGCAATTGCCCGACGGCACCGTGATCGCGGGCCATGTCGATGGCGCCCCGCGGCCGTTGTTCTCTGGCGCGCCCTGGCTGATGGCACTGATGAGCGCCTTCATCTGCGTCACCGTGCTCGGCCTGTGGGCGGCGCGCGCGCTGACGAGGCCGCTGTCGTCCTTCGCCGCGGCGGCGGAGAATTTCAGCCTCGAGGGCGCCGCCGAGCCGCTGCCCGAGCGCGGCCCGGAGGAGATCCGCGCGGTGGCGCGCGCGCTCAACCGCATGCACGAGCGGATCGTGCGGCTGATGTCGGACCGCACGCGGATGCTGGCCGCGATCAGCCACGATTTGCGCACGCCGATCACGCGGCTGCGCCTGCGCGCCGAGTTCATCGAGGACGAGAGCAACCGCAAGCGCATGCTGATGGATCTCGACCAGATGCGCGCGATGCTGGAATCGGTGCTGTCGCTCTTGCGCGACGACCGCAAGGTCGAGGCGGTGACGCTGGTCGACATCGCCAGCACGCTGCAGCTCGTCGCGGATCAATTCGGCGACATGGGCCAAGTCGTGCACTATGTCGGGCCGGCGTCCGCGACCGCCGCCGCGCGGCCCGACGATCTGCATCGCGGCGTCACCAACCTGGTCGAGAACGCGGTGCGCTTCGGCGCCGACGTGACGATCCGCCTCGACGTCTCGGACACCATGCTCGTCATCGACGTCGAGGACGACGGCCCCGGCATTTCGGATGCGCGCAAGCAGGAGATGCTGGAGCCGTTCGTGCGCGGCGACGACGCGCGCACCATGGACTACTCCACCGGCTTCGGGCTCGGCCTGTCGATCGCGCGCGCAATCGCGCTCGGCCACGGCGGCGAGCTGTCGCTGCATGACCGCGCCCCGCGCGGCCTGATCGTGCGGATGCGATTGCCGGTCTCGCAGGCGCCGCGCCTTGCCGCCTGATCAAGCCGCGAGCGGCGGGTGCTCGATCGCCTCGTGCGGGAAGATCGCCACCGCCTCGAAGCGGTAATTGCAGGCGTGACAGGTCCAGAGATAGGAGACGCGGCCTTCGCCCGGCTCGATCCAGTCAGGGAACGGGATCGGTGTGCCACATTGTGCACAAGGGTTCTGCTTGGGAATGTCGTCGATGTCTGCAGGGGTCATGGACGTCTCCCGAGTGCTGGCTTTGACTAGCGATTGTTGGGCGAATGCGCAAAATGGACAGACCCGCTGTCACGTAAGGCGCTCCACCAGCTCCGAGCTTAACCCAGGTTTAAGTCGCAAAAGCGACGAGCCGGCGAAAATCGCCGTTGGTGACATTTCGCCACATCATCGCCGTGTTCCCACGGCCTAACGCGCTCGGGCGCGGGTCCGTTATGCCGAGGAATATTTCGATGAAAATCTTACGAATTGTCGCGCTGCTCGCGGCCGGATTGACGTTGCCGCAGGCAGCTTTCGCCGGGCAAGCCGAATATGCCGAGATGGTGGCCGCCCATGCCCGCGCCAACGGCGTGCCGGAAGCGCTGGTGCATCGCGTCATCATGCGCGAAAGCCGCTATCAGCCGCATGTGGTCGGTCGCGGCGGCACCATCGGGCTGATGCAGATCAAGCTCGCGACCGCCCGCGGGGTCGGCTACACCGGCGATGCCGCCGGCCTGCGCGATCCCAACACCAACCTCACCTACGCCGTGAAGTACCTCGCCGGCGCCTATCGCGCCGCCAACGGCGACCACGCCCGAGCCGTGCGTTATTTCGCGGGCGGCTATTACTACGCTGCAAAGCGCCAGCGGCAGGAGGCCGTCCAGGTCGCCCATGCGGGCGAGACCATGGGCCAAGGCACTATGGGCCAGCCCTGGCTCGAGCCGAACGGCAATCCGCAGCCGATGTTCGCCGCGCCGACGCACAGGAAGCTCGCCCAGCGCGTCCGTAACGCGCGGGCGCAGGTTCCCGCTCATTGATCTCCGTTATGGCCGGGCTTGACCCGGCCATCCACGTCTTTGCATCCGCGCCAAGAACGTGGATGCCCGGGCCTTCGCCTCGCCGAAGCGGCTTCGGCCGCGCAGGCGGGACAAGCCCGCGACTGTTACCGCGTTGACCACCTCATCCTGCTGGCATACATTACCACCGTTCCGAGGGGTGCTCCGAGGAGGAGCTGAGATACCGCTAAATGGGCAATACCGCCCAGGACCGCGGTGACCCTTTGAACCTGATCCGGGTCATGCCGGCGAAGGGACAGGGATGTTGCAGACCATCAAGCGACCGGATTCACCGGTATCCATCATCGGCGCAGGCATCGCGGGCGCCTGGCAGGCCTTGCTGTTCGCGCAGGCCGGCCACGCCGTCACCTTGCACGAGCGCGGTGACGAGGCGATGACGGATGCCACCAGCCATTGGGCCGGCGGCATGCTCGCGCCCTATTGCGAGGCCGAAGTCGCCGAGCCCATCATCAGCCGCCTGGGACTGCGCTCGCTCGATCTCTGGCGGCGCGAGCTGCCCGACACGCCGTTCAACGGCTCGCTGGTCGTCGCCCACCCGCGCGAGCGCAACGATTTCGAGCGGTTTGCGCGCATGACCGCGGATCACCGCCGGCTCGATGCCGCCGGCCTAGCCGCGCTCGAGCCGTCGCTGGAGGGCCGCTTCCGTGACGCGCTGTTCTTCCCTGCCGAGGGCCATGTCGAGCCGCGCCGCGTGCTGCCGCAGCTGCACGAGCGCATCAAGGCTGCCGGCGGCACCATCAAGTTCTGCAGCGACGTCACTGCGAACGAGCTTGACGGCATCGTCATCGACTGCCGCGGCCTTGGTGCCCGCGACGAGCAGAGCGAGCTTCGCGGCGTCAAGGGCGAGATGATCCTGATCGAGACGGACGAGGTGCAGCTGGCGCGCCCGGTGCGGCTGATCCATCCGCGTTGGCCGCTCTACGTGATCCCGCGCGAGAACGGCCTGTTCATGCTGGGCGCGACCTCGATCGAGGCCGAAGACACCGCCGTCAGCGTGCGCTCCGCGCTGGAGCTATTAGGGGCCGCCTACACCGTGCACCCGGCGTTCGGCGAAGCCCGCATCGTCGAATTCGGTTCGGGGCTTCGTCCCGCCTTTCCCGACAATTTGCCGCGCATCGGCATTCGCGATCGCAAGATCAGCGTCAACGGCCTCTACCGCCACGGCTTCCTGATCGCGCCTGCGCTCGCCGAGCTGACGCTCGCCTATGTCGAGCGCGGCCAGATCGACAACGAGGTAGTGCAATGCGCGTGATCGTCAACGGTGAGCAGCGCGAGGTGATTTCGTCCAGCGTGGACGCGCTGCTCGCCGAGCTCGACTACGAAGGCAGCCATTTCGCCATCGCGCTCAATTACGACGTCGTGCCGAAGAGCCGCTGGGCGGAGACGCTGCTGAAAGCCGGCGACGAGATCGAGATCATCACGCCGCGGCAGGGAGGGTGAGGATGGTGATGGCTCTCTATTTGTCGCGCCGGCGCGCGCCGCACATTCCCCTGTCATCGCCCGGCTTGACCGGGCGATCCAGTACGCCGCGGCTTCACGGTTCCAGCCGCACTGCCGCGGCGTACTGGATCCCCGCCCCCGTGCGCAATTGCGCACTAGGCGGGGATGACAGCTACATCTGGGCTGACACCGTCTTCTAAGGAGACACCTCCCACATGGTGACCTTCTACGGCAAAACCTTCGCCTCCCGCCTGCTGATCGGCAGCGCGCTCTATCCCTCGCCTGCGATCATGCAAGGCGCGATCCGCGCCTCCGGCGCCAACATCGTCACGGTCTCGCTGCGGCGCGAATCCGCCGGCGGCAAGAGCGGCGATGCATTCTGGAAGCTGATCCGCGAGCTCGACGTCACCGTGCTGCCGAACACCGCGGGATGCCGCACCGTGCGCGAGGCGGTAACGACGGCCAAGCTCGCACGCGAATTGTTCGGCACGAGCTGGATCAAGCTCGAGGTCATCGCCGACAACGACACGCTGCAGCCCGACGTCGTCGGCCTGGTCGAAGCCGCCGGCATCCTGATCAAGGACGGTTTTGAAGTCTTCCCCTATTGCACCGAGGACCTCTCGGTCGCGAGCCGCCTGGTCGAAACGGGGTGCAAGGTGGTGATGCCGTGGGCCGCGCCGATTGGCAGCGCCAAGGGCATCACCAACCGCGATGCGCTGAAACTGTTGCGCGAGCGGCTGCCCGACATCACGCTGGTGGTCGACGCTGGCTTAGGGGCGCCCTCTCACGCCGCGCAGGCGTTCGAGCTCGGCTATGATGCCGTGCTGCTCAACACCGCCATCGCCAAGGCCGCCGATCCCGTCGCAATGGCGAACGCCTTCCGCCTCGGCTGTGAGGCCGGCCGCACCGCTTACGAGGCCGGGCTGATGAACGCCCGCGACTTCGCCTCGCCCTCCACCCCTGTCGTTGGGACCCCGTTCTGGCATGCCGTATCCTGATCGCTTCTATCCCGTGGTTGATAGCCTGGCCTGGGTCGAACGCCTGACCAAGCTCGGCGTCGGCACCATCCAGCTGCGCGCCAAAGAGCTGAACGACGCCGACGCGCTGCAGATCGTCACCGACGCGCTGGCCATCACCAAGGACACGCAGGCCAAGCTGGTGGTGAACGATTATTGGCGCGCCGCCATCGTCGCCGGCGCAGAATACCTGCATCTCGGTCAGGAGGATCTCGCTGACGCCGATCTCGGTGCGATCCGCGAGGCCGGCCTCAAGCTCGGCATCTCCACGCACGACGACGCCGAGCTTGAAACCGCGCTCAAGGCCAAGCCGGACTACGTCGCGCTCGGCCCGATCTTCTTCACGACGCTCAAATCGATGCGCTTCGAGCCGCAGGGCATCCCCAAGATCACCGAATGGAAGCAGCGCATCGGCACCATCCCGCTGGTCGTCATCGGCGGCATCAAGTTCGAGCACGCCGCCGAGATCTTTGCCGCAGGCGCGGATTCGATTGCTGTTGTCTCGGACGTCACCCAGAACCCCGACCCCGATGCCCGCGTGCGGCAATGGCTCGACGGTTCGAAGGAGGCGGCATGATGATCGCCCCGCTCCCTCCACTCGTCATTGCGAGGAGCCCTTGCGACGAAGCAATCCAGACTGCTTCCGCGGATGCATTTCTGGATTGCTTCGCTGCGCTCGCAATGACGGAGCAAGAATTCACCAGCGTCGTCTCGGCGCCAATGCAAACGAATTAACCGGAGGATCCCATGAACATCCGCTCCAACCCCGACAAAACCGTTCCCGCCGTCACCACCGGCCCCCTGCCCTCCTCGCGAAAAATCTTCGCGACACCCGACGCCGCGCCGGATATCCGCGTGCCCTTGCGCGAGATCATCCTGTCCGAAGGCGCGGGCGAGCCGAACCTGCCGGTCTATGACACGTCGGGGCCCTACACCGACCCCTCCGTCACCATCGACGTCAATGCCGGCTTGGCGCGCAACCGCAAGCAATGGGTGCTGGAGCGCGGCGGCGTCGAGGAATATGAGGGCCGGCAGATCAAGCCGGAGGACAATGGTAGCGTCTCCACCGACAAGGCCGCGCGCGCCTTCTCGGCCTATCACAAGCCGCTGCGCGGCCTCGACGGCCACAAGGTGACGCAGCTCGAATTCGCCCGCGCCGGCATCATCACCAAGGAGATGATCTACGTCGCGGAGCGCGAAAACCTCGGGCGCAAGCAGCAACTCGAGCGCGCCGAAGCCGCGCTCGCCGACGGCGAAAGTTTTGGCGCCTCGGTGCCCGCCTTCATCACCCCGGAGTTCGTGCGCTCGGAGATCGCGCGCGGCCGCGCCATCATCCCCTCCAACATCAATCACTCAGAGCTCGAGCCGATGATCATCGGCCGCAACTTCCTGACCAAGATCAACGCCAATATCGGCAACTCGGCGGTGACCTCGTCGGTCGAGGAAGAAGTCGAGAAGATGGTGTGGGCGATCCGCTGGGGCGCCGACACCGTGATGGACCTCTCCACGGGCCGCAACATCCACACCACGCGTGAGTGGATCCTGCGCAACTCGCCGGTGCCGATCGGCACCGTGCCGATCTACCAGGCGCTGGAGAAGTGCAACGGCGATCCCGTCAAGCTCACCTGGGAGCTCTACAAGGACACCCTGATCGAGCAGTGCGAGCAGGGCGTCGATTATTTCACCATCCACGCCGGCGTGCGCCTGCAATACATCCACCTCACCGCCAGCCGCGTCACCGGCATCGTCAGCCGCGGCGGCTCGATCATGGCGAAGTGGTGCCTCGCGCATCACAAGGAGAGCTTCCTCTACACGCATTTCGACGAGATCTGCGACCTCATGCGCAAGTATGACGTCTCGTTCTCGCTCGGCGACGGCCTGCGTCCCGGCTCGATCGCGGACGCGAACGACCGCGCGCAGTTCGCCGAACTCGAAACCCTCGGCGAGCTGACAAAGATCGCATGGGACAAGGGCTGCCAGGTCATGATCGAAGGCCCCGGCCACGTGCCGATGCACAAGATCAAGATCAACATGGACAAGCAGCTCAAGGAGTGCGGCGAAGCGCCGTTCTACACGTTGGGGCCGCTGACCACCGACATCGCGCCGGGCTACGACCACATCACGTCAGGCATTGGAGCAGCCATGATCGGCTGGTTCGGCTGCGCCATGCTCTGCTACGTCACGCCGAAGGAGCATCTCGGCCTGCCCGACCGCAACGACGTCAAGACCGGCGTCATCACCTACAAGATCGCCGCCCACGCCGCCGACCTCGCCAAGGGCCACCCCGCCGCGCAACTGCGCGACGACGCCCTCTCCCGCGCGCGGTTCGAATTCCGCTGGACCGACCAGTTCAACCTCGGCCTCGATCCCGACACCGCGAAAAACTTCCACGACGAGACGCTGCCGAAGGAAGCCCACAAGGTCGCCCATTTCTGCTCGATGTGCGGCCCAAAATTCTGCTCGATGAAGATCACGCAGGACGTGCGGGATTACGCGGCAACGCTGAACGACCCGAACAGCGTGGGGATGTCGATGAGCGGCACCGCCGAGGACGGGATGGCCAAGATGAGCGCGAAGTTCAAGGAGATGGGCGAGAGCTTGTATCTGGATGCGGAGAAGGTGAAGGAGAGTAATCGGGTGTTGTGAGAGAGTTCTCCTCGTCATGCCCGGGTTTGACCCGGGCATCCATCCGAAAAAAGAGGAGCCGGGCCGACAGCCCGGCTTTTTCTTCGAAACTCGCTTTAAGAAATCCTCTTCTTCAATAACGGCTGGTCCTCTTTGACCGCGGGCAAACATTCCACTTCCCAAGGGAAGCGCCGATTGACGTCCTGCCAGATGACCTGCAGACAGGGGAATGCACGCCGCGATTTCCAGTAGAACCAGATCGCCGTGCCGAGATATTCGGGATAGGCCACGAACGGCACTTCCCAGAAGCCGAGCTTGTAGCCGTTCTCCAGCAAATCATCGGAGACATCGCCATCGACGAATTTATGGCCGGATTGCACTCGGTCACGGACAAGGTTGATGATGGCCTGCGCCGTTTCGGCTCTCTGGCCGAAAATGATGAGTTCGGGATGACCATAGTTCAGATGCAGACCAATTGAAAATGCAAACGGTGGATTTGCATCTGGTATGCCCGTGATATGGCAGCCGTGATTGCGGACGTTGCGCAAAATGACTTTATCGGCTTCGTGCTCGGGCTCGGGCCATTCGAACTGATCTTGCATTTTCAACCCAGATGAAACAAGCGCAGCCAGGACGAGCGTAGCGACATCCGGGGTCTTTGTCGCTAGCATATCGCTGACGCTCCTGCCGGCTACAACTCCACGGATAAGTGATTTTGTCCGATAGCAAGCTCCGCCGCCTCCCCGACCAACTCCGCCCCAACCTCCGCCTCGTCTTCGTCGGCACCGCCGCCTCGACGCGCTCGGCCGAGCTCAGGCACTATTACGCCCATCCCGGCAACCGCTTCTGGCGCGCGATCCATGAGGCCGGGATCACGCCGCGGCGCTATCAGCCAAGCGAGTTCGCATCGCTGATCGAGCTCGGGATCGGCTTCACCGATCTCTGCAAGACGGACGCCGGGATGGATCACCAGATCGCGCCTGACACGATCGACGTGCCGGGCTTTCGGGCGAAGATGGACAAGTACCGGCCGCGGACGATTGCGTTCACGAGCAAGAAGGCGGCGAGCTTGTTTTACGGCAGGCCGTCGGCTGCGATTGCGCTGGGGCGGCAGGCGCGCGATGGAAGCTGGCCCGAGACATTCGTACTGCCCTCGCCATCAGGAGCTGCGTCCGGGCATTGGACGCTGGAGCCGTGGCGGGAGTTAGCCAAGTGGATCGCTGCGTAGGGTGGGTTAGACGTGCGAATGCGCGAAGCGCAGTCCGCCCGTCGTAACCCACCACTTCTGTCGCCGCGGACGCAGACGTGGTGGGTTACGCCTTGCGCCGTCCCGTGGGGATGGACCGCGTATGGGAACGGCTAACCCACCCTACAAGACGAGCGTCGGAATCCAGCCTCCTCGTTCGTCCTGCGGACCAATCGCAATCGTTGGAGCCCCCGATGCCTCCCACCATCACCGCCTTCGAAAACTCCCCCGACCGCGGCAAGGGCCAGGCGCGCGACATGCGTGTCCGCTGGGCGCTCGAAGAGGTCGGCCAGCCCTACGACGTTCGCCTCGTCTCATTTGCGGCAATGAAACAACCCGCGCATCGCGCGCTGCATCCGTTCGGGCAGATTCCGACCTATGAGGACGGCGACCTCACGCTGTTCGAATCCGGCGCGATCGTGCTCCACATCGCCGAGCGCCATGACGGCTTGCTGCCGAAGGATGCCAATGCGCGCGCCCGCGCGATCGCATGGATGTTCGCTTCGCTGAGCACGGTGGAGCCGCCGATTGTCGAGCTCGGCATGGCCATGCTGTTCGAGCGCGACAGGAGCTGGTACGCCGAGCGCCTGCCGGGCTTGCAGGAGCGCGTGCGCATCAGGCTCGGCGAATTGTCCCGCCGCCTCGGCAAAGCCGACTGGCTCGACGGCGCCTTCAGCGCCGGCGATCTCATGATGGTGACCGTGCTGCGGCGGCTGAATACGTCAGGCCTGCTCGATGAATTTCCTGAGATCGCTGCCTATGTCGCGCGCGGCGAGGCGCGGCCGGCATTCAGGCGGGCGTTCGAGGCGCAGCTCGCGGTGTTCACGGCCGCGCCGCGTTCGTAGGCGGGTCAGCCCGCTTCAGCTCAGCTGGGCCAGCTCGCGGGCGAGGTTCGCGCGGGCTTGGCGATCGAAAGTCGCGGCGAAGACCGGATCGGGAAAGATGACCTCGCGTGCCGCGAATTGGCGCAGCACGCGGGCGCGGCCGGCGCGATAGTCCTCCTCGGCGACATGGCTGAACTCCCGGCGGATCGCGGCGGCATAGGCGTCGTAGCGGGCGGGATCGGCGCCGAGAATGCTGAGGTCGATCGAGATCAGGATCGCCCCGAGACGATCGCCGGGGGGAACGTCGTGCGTTTTGGTCAAGCGGATCAGGCGGCCGACCTCCTGGCGAAGCTCGGCGCGAACGTGCTGCTCGGCAAGCTCCGCGCTGCGCTCCTCGTTGTCCGTCCGCGTCGGATCGTAGACCGCATCGTGCCACCAGATCGCTTCCGACAACGTCTCGCGCTCGACGACCGAGAGACCCTCGGCGCGCGCGAGCGCCGCCAGGCAATCCTCGATATGCGCGAGATTGTGATAGTGGCGGCCGGGCGCCGCATAGGCAGCGGCCAATTCGTCGCGGGTCATGGGCGAAGTCTCACGACGTCGATCTTGTCGTTGTTGATGGCCATCGTGATCTCCCGGACCAGAGGATTGCGGTCATCCTATTGCGCAAAAGGCAATTCGCAAATGGCGCTCTGACGTAGCCCGGATGGGCGCAAGCGACATCCGGGGAGCCCATTCCCGCATGTCGCTGCGCTCATGCTGGCTACGAGGATTGCATCCGTTTCCACTCCCTAGCATGCTGGCCTCCGCCACCCCGGAGGAGCCCGCCCATGCTGACCCTCTACTCCTACCCAGAACTCTTCGGTGTCGCCGACAACAACGGCTACGGCCTCAAGGTCTATGCGTTTCTCAAGCTCGCGGGCGTGCCGTTCGTGCATGAGCACGTCTTCGATGCCTCTGCCGCGCCGCGCGGGCAGCTGCCTTACATCGTCGACGACGGCGAGATCATCGGCGACAGCGAGACCATCATCGCGCATGCGATCGCGAAATATCGCCTCACGATCGACGCCGGCCTGTCAGCGGAGCAGCGCCGCGCCAACTATCTCGTCACGCGCATGCTGGACGATCTCTACTGGGTGATGTCCTATTCGCGCTGGAAGGACGAGCGCTTCTATCCGGCGTTCCGCGACGCCTTCATCGCGCAGCATCCGCAGATCGACCCTACCGGCTTCGAGAAGGCCAAGGCCTACAATGCGCAGCGCTATCACTTCCAGGGCATCGGTCGCTACACGCCCGAGCAGGCCTACGCGCGGGGGCTCGCTGACTTGCAGGTGCTGGCGGACATCGCGCCGGCGCAAGGCTTCGTACACGGCGCGGCGCCGACGAGCGTTGATGCCGGCATCTACGGCTTCATCGCCAACATCTATTACTTTCCGATCCCGACGCCGCTGAAGGCCTTCGTCGATGCGCACGCTAACCTCGTCGCACATTGCGAGCGGGTGCATGCGAGGGTCGAGAAATCGTAGGGTGGGTTAGCTTCGGGCGGCGCGAAGCGCTGTCCGAAGCGTAACCCACCACTGTTCGTCTCCGGAGACGCCAAAGAGGTGGGTTACGCCCCGCGGATTCGCTGCGCGGATCCGCAGGGCTAACCCACCCTACGGCACCGTCTTCTACCGCATCGTGATCGCAAGCCCGCTGAGATCCGCATTCGCCATCAACCCCACCTGCGTGCCCGACAGCTCCAGCACTGCGCCCTTCTGGTTGGTCAGCACGATGGCGCGGGCGCCGGAGCCGACGGCGATGCCGGCACCGGCGGCGCCGTAGACGCCGGCAACATCGGAGGGACGGTTGATGTTGGAGACGCGGCCGCGCAGCACGGTCTTGGATCCCCCGAACACCAGGCCGTAGTCGAGGCCGCCGGTGGAGAGCCCGTACGAGCGGCCGCGGAAGTTGAGCACGCCCGAGCCGCCCGAGCCGCCGATGATCCAGCCCGCCTTGTAGATCGTCAGCGTCACGAAGCCGCTGTCGGCCTGCGCGGTCGTCGAGAGGCCAGCCAGGGCGACGATGGCGACGCACGCGGCGCGGAGGATGGATGCGAGCTTCATGGGGGTCTCCGGGGGCTGTTTTTTAAAGGAGGGTTCGAATCAGACGGAGCGAATGTACCTGATCGATCGGGGCGGCAACATGATCGGCGGGCGTTTCCGCAAGCAAGGCGGCGGCGAGACTCGCGGAAGGTCCTCATGCTCCGTCATTGCGAGCCAACGGGTCCGCGCGAAGCGCGGCCCGATGACAGGCTCCGCGAAGCAATCCAGAATCGCTCCGCGGCGGCAGTCTGGATTGCTTCGTCGCAAGGGCTCCTCGCAATGACGGGTGAATGGCCTGCTCTCTCGCCACGCGCAGGCCGCACGCGGGGAGAGGCGAAGACCACCATCGCCATCGTGCCATAATGCCCCTGTTTTGCCCGACGGAGCAACCGAATGCTTCGCGTTTGGCGAATTCTGGAAAACATCAATGATTTCCGTGCGGCGCCTACTGTGCATGGGGTTGTTTTCGCACTTTGTGTTTTGAGAAGCCCGCGCCAGCCGCTACGCTCCTGCCTCAGCCATGTCCCGAGGTGATCCCATGCCGATCCAGCATTTCGCGCCCCCGCCCCACGTCAAGGCGCCGCCGCTGTCCTTTGCGACGCGGGTTGGCGACCTCCTGTTCGTCTCCGGCATTCCCGGCTTCGATGTATCAGGCGCGTTGCCTGATGGCTTCGAGGCGCAGTTCGCCAATGTCGTCGTCAACATCAAGCGCGTGCTGGGCGAGGCCGGCGCCGGCATGCATGATCTCGTCAAGGTCAACGTGCTCCTGACCCGCGCCTCGGACGTCGCCGCGATGAACGCGCTCTATGCCGGCGCCTTCGGCCCGCCGCCGTACCCGGCGCGCACCACCTGCGTGGTGCAGGCGCTGCCCGATCCGAAGATGCTGATCGAGATCGAGGCGGTCGCTTCGCTGGCCAAGTAGGAGCCTAGTCAGCTGCGTGTGACCTATCGGGCACGCGTCCAAACCAAATGCGTTGGGCACAGCTGACATGTCCGTGAATGGCGGCCCCCCGGCTTGCAAAGGACCTGCTTTTACCGCACGAATTTTTTCGGTCCCATGTCCCACCACCCATGTCCCACCAGGAGATACTTCATGCGTCGCCTTCTCGCGCTCAGTGCCGTTGCCGGCATCGCTAGTTCCGTGTTCGCCGTGCCCGCCTCCGCGAAGGTCGGCTATTACGTGATCCGCTGGGACAACACCGGCATCTGCCAGGTCTGGAACGAGGACCTGCAGTACAAGCCGTTCCAGTTCGGGGTCTCTACCTACAAGGTCGTCAGCAAGCCGTTCCCGACCTTCCAGCAGGCCTCGGACTTGCAGATCAAGATGCGCGCCGAGCGGAAGTGCACGCTCTGAGCCGGACGCAAGGATCGCGTTTGAAGGGCGGGTCGCACGGGCGATCCGCCCTTTTGCTTTGCGTGGCCTGAAGCGTGTCCCCGGCCGCAATCAGACCTGTCCCGCGCACATTTTTTGAACCTCGGCGGCGGTTGGAACTACTCACATCTTGTCCGGGGCGCATGCCAAGCGCGTCCCGCACCACCCCTCCCCGTCATTGTCGGGAGGCGCATCACATCATTCATTTGAGGAGCTGATCATGCGTCGTATTTCCATGCTGTGCGCTGCCGCCGGTCTTGCCATCACCGCGTTCGTCGCCGCGAGCCCGGCCGAAGCCAGCTATCATCTGATCCGCTGGCAGGACACCGGCTTCTGCCAGATCTGGGACGAGAGCATCCCGACCACGCCGTGGCCGGCCGGCTATCACCGCGCCAGCGCCAGCGTGCCGACCTTCGTCGATGCACTCATGGTCAAGGACGCCGCGCTCAAGAGCGGCAGCTGCAAGTGGTAAGATAATCGATCGGCGGACGAAGAACCGGGCAAGGACGAGGGCGTCCTTGCCCGGTTTGCTTTTCGAAGGCCCGAGACGCTCACGCGTCCTTGTACGCGCCGGGATGGATCAGGATGTCGCGCGCGGCGGCGAGGTCGATGAAGGCTTCGGCGCTGCCGCCCTGGTCGGGATGCAGGCCCTTGGCGGCGCGGCGATAGGCCTGGTTGATGTCCTCGCAAGTGAGCTGCACCGCGAGCGGCAGGCCGAGCATCTTGCGGGCGCGGTCCTCGCTGGAAAGCTTCTTCGGCGCAGCGTTGCGGCGGCCGAAGCGCGGCGCGGTCAGATCGTGCACGACCTCGAGCACCACGCCGAGACGGCGCTGGGCCGCCAGCGTCACGCTGTGATCGTCATTGTCGACGGCCTGGCGCAGCACCGGCAGCGCCTGCTCGGCAGCCTGGCGCAGCGTGACGTCGCTGCTCATCCGCGCGATCTCGGCCACCAGCCGGCCGGCCTCGGCCCAGTCCGGCGCTTGCGCCGACCGCAGGCGTTCCAGAGCGAGTTTCCAGGTTTCGAGCCGTTCCATCATGCGCGCAACGTTTAGCAATCAGGATCAGTATGCCAAGGCCGCCGTTTCCGACCCCTTAATTTCGCGTTAGCGTTTCGTGAAACTTCGAAACGAAAACGGGAGGAAACTGCCATGGCGCTGCTCGCAAACCACATCGCGGTCGTCACCGGCGCCGGTTCCGGAATCGGCCGGGCGATCGCCACCGGCTATGCGCGGGAGGGCGCGCAGGTCGTGCTGCTCGACGTCAACGCCGAGACGGTGGCGGAGGCCGCGCAGGAGATCCGGACAGCGGGCGGCAAGGCCGAGAGCTTTGCGCTCGACGTTGTCAGGCGCGAGGATTGCTTTGCGCTCGCCAGGCAGGTCGCGGACAAAATCGGGCAGGTCTCGATCCTCGTCAACAATGCCGGCATCACCCGCCGCAACGCCTTCACCGCGGAGACTGAGACGGTGGCGAAGGATTGGAACGACATCATCTCGCTCAACCTCAACGGCGTCTTCAACGTGACGCAGGCGTTCCTCGCACCCCTGCGCGCGAGCAAAGGCCGCATCGTCAACATCGGCTCGATCCAGTCCTTCGTGCATCTGCGCACGCCGAGCTCGGCGGCCTACACCACCTCGAAACACGGCGTGCTCGGCTTCACCAAGGCGCTCGCGGTCGAGCTCGGCAAGGAAGGCGTGCGCGTCAACGCGATCGGCCCCGGCTTCATCGAGACCAACCTCAACGCCAATGCGCGCGCGACCAATCCGGCGCTGGTGCAGGCTTTCATCGATCACACCCCGCTGGCGCGCACCGGCAAGCCCGAGGACATCGTCGGCCCCGCGGTGTTCCTCGCCTCCGATCTGTCGGCCTATGTCACCGGAACCATCGTGATGGTGGACGGCGGCTATCGCACGGTGTGAGGGACGCGAGGCTCGCACCAATCGCGGCGGCATCTGGGCATTCTCAAGATCAATTCGGTGCAGCCCCTCCAATTAACCTTTCATTAACCAAACCGGACCACCGTAGATTCACGGCTTGGGGGTCGTTGGTTCTCGATCCGCTTCCGACGGTGGAAGCGGGCGTTGATCGGGAGGTGTGTTGATGACCACTGTTCATGTCGCCGCGTCCGGGCCGGACGCACAATTCCTTGCCCCGAACCAGATCGTTCCGCTTCTGATCGGTGCCACCGTCGACGAGGTCGAGCGTGAGCTCGTGATCCAGACGCTGGCGCGCTGTGACGGCAACCGCACGCGCGCCTCGCGCGTGCTCGGCCTTTCCGTACGCACGCTGCGCAACAAGATCAGGCTCTATGCCGCCTCCGGCATCGACGTGCCCGCCTGTCAGGATTAGCGCACAACATCAGTCGGACAGCGACGACGCGCTGCGCTGCCATGCGCAATCGATGAGGCGGCTGCTCGCGCCGACGATTGATGTTGATCAAGCCCGGCACGATGCGCGGGCAGAATTGCTGCTGTCGTCAAACGCCGCTAAGTAGCTTGCTGCAGGTGAAGGGAGCGGTGGCGTGGCAGACGACCAGGGACGACGGCCGGGGCCTCAGGGGCCTCGCGGGCGGCAAGGCGAGCCGGGACGGCCGGGGCCACAGGGGCATCCGGGCCGGCGCGGCGCCGACGGCGCACGCGGCAAGCCCGGGCCGCAGGGCAAGCCGGGCCCGGTCGGGAAGGCCGGACCGCCCGGCAAGCCCGGTCCGCAAGGCAAACAGGGCGAAGCCGGTCCGCGTGGGCCAGCCGGCGCACCGGGACCTGCCGGGCCGCAGGGACCGGCGGGGCCGCAAGGCCCCCGCGGCGAGCCGGGTCCGCCCGGCCAATTGCCGTCGATCGAGCAGGTGCTGCCCTGGCTCGACCAGCTCTTCGACGCCTGGGACGAACGCCGCCGCCAGCGCGAGCGCGAAGCCGCCGAGCGCGAAGCGCTCGAAGCCGCCGTCCAGGAGACCGACGAGGCAATCGTCGATGACGAGGGCGATGACGTCGACGATCACAGGAAGAAAAAGAAAAAGAAGAAGCAGGGCAAGGATAGCCGACGGGTCTAGTCGGGCCGATCCTCGCGCCGCGGCAGCATGCCCATGCGCTCGAATTGCCAGCGCATGGCGCGATACCAGAGATAGCCGACCGCCGCGCCGCACAGGGCGAGGATGATCACGTTCGCGCTCGAGAACGAGCCGCTCCACCACATCATCCACGCGGTCCACAGCAGCGTGAAGACGATGGCACCTGCTTTCAAAGGAAGAAGGGGGTGGCTCATGTCGTGCTCCGGGCGATCAAAACCCCGGCCGCCACCATCGCAAGCCGAGGCAGCAGATACCGTGAGCCAGATCACGGAGCACGCTGCCTGACCTCACGTACCGAAGCGCAGCCGCGAACGCTCTTTCGCCTTCTCCGCCTCAACCTCGCGGTCGCGCGCCGGCGCGTTCGTATGCAGCGAGGTCAGGAGTTTTCGCGCCGCCTCGGAGACCTCGGCCACCGCACGATCGAACGCCGCCTCGTTGGCCTGCGACGGCTTGTTGAAACCCGACAGCTTTCGCACGAATTGCAGCGCGCTGGCGTGGATCTCATCCTCCGTCGCCGGCGGCTCGAAGTTGAACAGCGTCTTGATGTTGCGGCACATGCACTTTCTCCCGGCGTTTTCCTTAAGACGAAGGTCCGAGCCGAAATCCTACATCCGCCTTCTCGCTTCTGCGACCAACTTGGTGGATGCGCCACAAGCTGATCTCGCAGCGCATCATAAGCGGGGGCGCCGGCATCGCATATTATTTGAGCATGCATTGCAGTGACGGCTCAGGCTTAATCCGTGCCAACGATAGGGAAAGACGCGCAGGACAATCGCGCGCTCATGGCACGATACGCGACGAGGAGGATCGCATGCACAGGCTCGCACTGTGCGTTTGGTTGGTTGCGACGACAGCGCTGGCAAACGTTGCGTTCGCGCGCGACTATGGCCAATACGACCACGTTCCGCCCGACATCCGCGCCTGGTTCAAGAGCGTGATCGCGCCGAACGGGGTTCCCTGCTGCGACATCTCCGATGGCCATCGCACCGAGTATGACGTGCGCAATGGCGCTTATTGGGTGCCGATCGAGGGACAATGGATCGAGGTGCCCGGACGCGCCATCATCCGCGACCAGGGCAATCCGATCGGCCAGGCCGTGGTGTGGTACGTCCACCACCGCGGCTCCATCATCATCAGCTGCTTCGTGCCGGCGGATGCGGTGTAACGCGCCTTGGTGATTTCCATTGGCTGGCGACGGCCCGATCGGGTAGCTTGAAGCCTAGCTGAAGCGGAGGCACGCCGTTGACCGATCTTAGCGCCGAAGACCTCGCCACCATCTATGCCAAGCCGAGCCCGCGCGTGATCGCGAAGGCACGGCCCGCGATCGATGCGCATGCGAAGAAATTCATCGAGATGTCGCCATTCTGCGTGCTCGCGACATCGGGAGCGGACGGCAGCGTCGACGCTTCGCCGCGCGGCGGCGGCATCGGCTTCGTCCGCGTCGCCGGCCCCAACCAGCTGCTGATGCCCGACCGCTCCGGCAACAACCGCATCGACAGTTTCCGCAACGTCGTCGAAGGCTCAGGCTTCGTGCATTTGCTGTTCTTCGTGCCGGGCATCGAGGAGACGCTGCGCGTCGGCGGCCGCGGCACGCTGTCGGCCGACCCGGATCTGCTCGCCTCGATGGTGGAATTCGGCAAGCCGCCGCGCGCGGTGCTGAACGTCGCGGTCAGCGAGGTCTATTTCCATTGCGGCAAGGCGCTGATGCGCTCGAAGCTGTGGGGGTCGGAGAAGGTGCAGCGCTCGGTGATGCCGAGCATCGTCACGGTCATTCACGAGCAGACCGGCCTCGGCGAACCGGCGAGCCAGGAGGCCGTGGAAGAGCTCTACAAGACGCAGCTGTAGCCAAGAGCGGTTCCGCAAAACGAAGCGTCGTGCGGCAACACGTGGATGGCCGGGGTCAAGCCCGGCCATGACGATGGAGGGAGCCGGGCCCGAGCTTAGTGCCCCTCGCCCTCGAGCCCGCCGACATGCTTCTGGGTGTAGAGCTCGAGGCCGATGCGGCCGATCAGATCGAGCTGGGTCTCGAGGAAGTCGATGTGGTGCTCCTCGTCGCTCATCAGCTTCTCGAACAGGTCACGTGTGACATAGTCCTTGGCGCTGTGACAGTAGGTCGCCGCCTCCTGATAGAGCGCCCGCGCGCTCATCTCGGCGGCGAGATCGCACTCGATGATCTCCTTGACGTTCTGGCCGATGCGCAGGGGATCGAGCACCTGCATGTTCGGAAAGCCGTCGAAGAACAGGATCCGCTCGGTGAGCTTGTCGGCGTGCTCCATCTCCTCGATGGATTCCTTGCGCCAGACCTTGGCCATGTCCAGCAGGCCCCAATTGTCGAGGAAGCGGTAATGCAGCCAGTACTGATTGATCGCAGTCAGCTCGTGACGCAGCGCCTTGTTGAGATAGTCGATGACTTTTGCGTCGCCCTGCATGGTTCACTCCAGCTCTTGCAGTCCAAATCGGTCCCAAACCGAGTTTAGAACGCTTCTAAATCACTTTGCGAGCGAGAGCAACCGGCTACGGGAACCCAGCCGGGGAAAAGCTCAGCCGGAATTGCGGAAGTTTTCAGCAGGCCGCGAGGGCGAACTCGGCGGGTTCGGCGGTCTCGTCCTTGGCGGCCACGGTGTGGCTATGCGGGCAGCCGGCGCAGCAGGACTGCGCACAGGGGCCGAGCGCTTCGTCGATGATACTCTTGATCGTCCGGGCGCAGCGGCCGCATTCGGCGCTGCAGCCGAGACAGCCATAGACCTGTTTGGCATGCCGCACGGCGTCGTCGGACTCGGCGACGGCGGCGCGGATATCATCATCGCTCAGCACGTTACAGGAACAAACGATCATGGAAGCGGCAGGCCCTTCGGTGATGCGCCATCATCGATATTTAACAGGCCGGCCGGATGCAAAAGGAAAAACAGGTATTTGAAGCTATTCCAAACTGGCCTGATCAAAGCCTAGAACGGCTCTAAATCAAGCTCTTGCGCTGGGTCAAGATTGTAGCCCACTAGTCGCCGCCACCGCCGCCTCCTCCTCCGCCGTCGCCACCGCCTCCGCAGTCGCCGCCGCTACTGCTGCTATCGCTGCTGGAACAGCTTGCGCCGTCGCCAGAGCTCCCCGAACTGCCGCCGGAAAACCAGCTTCCCAGCGAGAAGCCGTCATTCGTCCCGGAATAGGTGCTGTCCCCGCTACTCCCTCGGTGGCTGCCGGCGGTGGCGCGGGAGCGCCGTGCGCGGTTCTGGAGATGTGCGATCCAGCCGTAGCCGACCGCGAAAACGATCCCGGCCGCAATCAAAGCATTAACCATCGCGTTGCCCATCATCGTCTCCCGGTGGGACCCATACCAATTGGTCGTCTCCGGCAAAGGTGCCGTTCATTGATCATTCAAGCGGAATATGGAACCTTGCGGCCCAAAGGTTCCCGCATGTTCGTCTGAAAGGTCAAGCAATGAAGAAGTCGCTCCTGGCGGTCGCTGCCGTCGCCATTCTGGCCCTGACGGCCGGAACGCCGGCCCATGCCCAGCGCGGTGTCGCGGCAGGCGTGGCCGCCGGGATCATCGGCGGCGCCATTGTCGGCGGCGCGCTGGCTTCTCCGTATTATTACGGGCCTAGCTATGGCTACTATGGGCCGGGCTACTACCCGCCGCGCTACTACGCCCCGGGTCCAGGCTATGTTGCCGACGACTATTACGGCGGCTGCGTCTGGCAGAAGCAGCGCTTCTGGGATGGCTATGCCTGGCGCGTCCGTCGCGTCCGAGTCTGCGGCTGAGGCGCGCCAAGCCGGTTCACTACGGATGCGCCGTTCATCTCAGGGCCTGAAAAAGACCGCTTTTTCTCGTCACAGCTCCGTGTGCGTTTACCGTGGATTGACCATTTGCGCGCTTCCTAGCTGCAAGGCCAATTCCATCAGAGTGTGCGTGAACCTTTGAAACCCGGGCGCCTCTAACAGGAGGAACCCATCTCCCAGGAGAGCCAAGAGCATGAACAAGACTTTAGTTGCCGCCCTCACGGTCGCGACGGTCGCCGGTTCGCTGGTGACCGCCGCTCCGTCCGCGAAGGCCCATGACGGCGTCGGCGCCGGTATCGCAGCCGGCCTGATCGGCGGCGCCATCGTCGGCGGCGCAATCGCCTCCAGCCGTCCGGCCTATGGCGGCCCCGTTTACATCGCCGAGCCCCCGCCGCCCGCGCCCTGCTACTGGCGCCGCGAGCGCTATTGGGACGGCTACGGCTGGGTCAGCCGCCCGGTTCGCGTCTGCTACTGATCTGATTGCCTGGCGCTGCGCGCCGCGATCGGAAAGCCCGGCCGAGAGCATCGGCCGGGCTTTTTGTTTGCGCACGCTAAAGCGCGATGCGGTTAGGATGAAGCGTCATCGCGCTTTAGGTTATTGTTTGAGCATGATCTTTTCGGAAAACCGCTTCACACTTTTCCGGATCATGCTCTATCGCGCCGCCTGGATCGAACGCAGCACCCCTTCGCTCGGCCAGCAATCGAGCTTGAGGCCCGCCGACTTCTGATAGGCGCCAAGCGCCGCACGCGTCTGCATGCCGGCCTTGCCGTCGATCTTGTCCTTGTAGAGCCCGATCCGCGTCAGCTCGCGCTGCATGGTCTCGACGTCCTTGGTGCGCAGCTGTTTCGAGGCCGCCCATGGCGTCGCGAACGGCAGCGGGTTTGTCATGCGGTCGGCAAGGTGGCCGACGAACAGCACGTAGAGATCGGAGAAATTGTATTCCTTGATGACGAAGTAATTCTTCGTGGTCAGGAATGACGGGCCGTAGATGCCTTCGGGCTGGAGCAGCGAGGCCGGCTGCGCCTGCTCGGCGGCGCTGAGCTTTTGGCCGCGTACCGGGACAAAACCCTCGCGCAGCCATTGGCCGATCGGCTTCGTCACCTCCGGCACGCCCGTCGTGCAATCGACCTTCGCCGGCGCCTGCACCTCGTAAGCCCAGCGCACGCCGCTCTGCCAGCCCTTGTTGACGAGCTGCTGCGCAGCCGAGGCCAGCGCATCCGGCACCGAGTGCCAGATGTCGATGCGGCCATCGCCGTCGAAATCGACGCCATGCTTGTAATATTCGGACGGCAGGAACTGGGTGAGGCCGGTCGCGCCGGCCCAGGACGAGCGCATGTCCTTGCGCGTGACGACGCCTTCATCGAGGATCTTGAGCGCGGCAATGAACTCGTTGCGATACTGATCCTTTCGGCGTCCGACATAGGCCTGCGTCGCCAGTACGCGCACCAGATCGTAGGGCAACGTGTGCCGGCCATAGTCTGTCTCGCGGCCCCAGATGGCGAGCATGACGGTCGCCGGCACCCCGGACTTCTTCTCGATCTCGTCCAGCGAGGTCCGATGCTTTTGGAGCAGCCGCTGCCCCTCGCCTGCAAGCCGCGCGATCGAGGCTTCCTTGACGTAGTCGGCCGGCACCTGCACGAACTCGGCCTGCGACGGCGCACCCGTTGCCGGCCGCCCGGGCAAGAGCAGATCGGGCAGCTTGTAATCGGGCTCCAGCCCGCGCGTTTGCGCATCGAACGTTGCACGCGAAACGCCGGCCTGTTGGGCCGCCGGCCACAACGAGGCGATGAACTGGGTGAAGGCGGCGTCGGCAGCACGGACGGGCGACCAGCTGCAGGCGATGACGATCCCCGCAGCGATGAGCGCCCGTCGCATCATGCCGCCATCACCGCGTCAGCTTCTTGTACTTCACGCGGTGCGGGATGATGCTGTCCTGGCCGAGCCGGCGCATCTTGTCCTTCTCGTAATCCTGGAAATTGCCTTCGAACCATTCGACGTGGCTCTCGCCCTCGAAGGCGAGGATGTGCGTCGCGATGCGGTCGAGGAACCAGCGATCGTGGCTGATGATGACGGCGCAGCCGGCGAAGTCCTCCAGCGCCTCTTCGAGCGCGCGCAGCGTGTCGACGTCGAGGTCGTTGGTCGGCTCGTCGAGCAGCAGGACGTTGGCGCCGGACTTCAGCATTTTTGCGAGATGGACGCGGTTGCGTTCACCGCCCGAGAGCGCGCCGACCTTCTTCTGCTGGTCCGCGCCCTTGAAGTTGAACGACGAGCAATAGCCGCGCGAGTTGACTTCCTTCTTGCCGAGCAGGATCAGTTCGTTGCCGCCAGAGATCTCCTCCCACACGGTCTTCTTGCCGTCGAGCGCGTCGCGCGACTGGTCGACGTAGCCGAGATGCACGGTCTCGCCGACCGTGATCGTGCCGGAGTCCGGCTTCTCCTGAGCGGTGATCATCCTGAACAACGTGGTCTTGCCGGCGCCGTTGGGACCGATCACGCCGACGATGCCGCCGGGCGGCAGCTTGAAGGTGAGGTTGTCGATCAGGAGACGATCGCCAAAGCCTTTGCTGAGCCCCTCGAAATCGACCACGTTGGCGCCGAGCCGCTCGGCCACTGGAATGATGATTTGCGCGGTCTGGGTCTGCTTCTCGCTCGCCTTCTTCAGCAGCTCCTCATAGCGCTGGTAGCGCGCCTTCGACTTGGCCTGGCGGGCCTTCGGCGACGAGGCGACCCATTCCTGCTCGCGCGCGAGCGTCTTCTGGTGCGCCGCATCCTCGCGGCCCTCCTGCTCCAGACGCTTCTGCTTCTGCACCAGCCAGGACGAGTAATTGCCCTCGTACGGGATGCCGCGGCCGCGATCGAGCTCGAGGATCCAGCCCGTGACGTTGTCGAGAAAGTAGCGGTCGTGGGTGACGATCAGGATCGCACCGGGATAGTTGCGCAAATGGCCTTCCAGCCACGACACGGATTCCGCGTCGAGATGGTTGGTCGGCTCGTCCAGCAGCAAGAGTTCGGGCTGGTCGAGCAGCAGGCGGCACAGCGCGACGCGGCGGCGCTCACCGCCCGAGAGTTTCGTCACGTCGGCATCGTCGGGCGGACAGCGCAGCGCGTCCATGGCCTGGTCGACCTTGCTGTCGAGATCCCACAGGCCCTGGGCCTCGATCTCGTCCTGCAGCTTGGTCATCTCGTCGGCGGTCTCGTCCGAATAGTTGACCGCGAGCTCGTTGTAACGGTCCAGGATCGCCTTCTGCTTGGCGACGCCCTGCATGACGTTTTCGCGCACGGTCAGCTTGGAATCGAGCTGCGGCTCCTGCTCGAGATAGCCGACGCGGGCGCCCTCGGCGACCCAGGCCTCGCCGGTGTATTCCTTGTCGAGACCGGCCATGATCTTGAGCAGGGTCGACTTACCCGAGCCGTTGACGCCGAGCACGCCGATCTTGGCGTCCGGGTAGAAGCTCAGATGGATGTTATCGAGCACCTTCCGGGTCGGGTAGCTCTTGGTCAGGCCCTGCATGAAATAGATGAACTGGCGCGCCATCGGTCCCGTGAAACCTTCGATTTGAGGAAATTTGCTTCGCCAGCGATGTAGCGATGCCGCCCCCAAAGGGCAATGTTTTCCGTCCGTTCACCACGGATGAATACGGTCAGGAAACCATCCGGCCACCGATCCGGACAATTGAAACCATCTTTTAATAAATCAGGCCAAAGCTCGGTTTCGCGCGGAAACAGCGCCACCCGCTCAGAACGAACGGGGAGCACAGCGAGGCCGCATCATGGCTCTGATCGAGACCCATTCTCTTCCTGTTCCGGCAGGAGCCGGGCGCGACTCCGGGTTCGCCTCGGAGATCAAGGCCTTCTGGAAGCGCTTCTTCGTCACCGCCTTCAATCCCTACCGGCCCGAACTGCATTACATGCGCGGCCCCGGCCCCGCCTGGCGCGCCAAGCACGGCATGGATGCACCGTTCCGCCTGAAGCCCCGCGACCTCTGAGCGACGATCCCTATCGGACTTTTGAAGACGCAGGCTGCTTGCGCGCCGGCGCGATTGCGCGCAAACCATGGCCAGGTTCCGATGACGGCGCCCGCCTGGCGCCTTCACCTCTCGCCATGGATGAACGCTGATGAGCCGGCTGCGCTGCGCAATCCTCGACGACTATTTCAATCTCGCCCTCGACGTCGCCGATTGGCCGAAATTGTCGGATCGCGTCGACGTCACCGTGTTCAGCCATCCCTTCGCCTCCGAGCAGGCCGCAGCCAGTGCGCTCACCGACTTCGAAATCATCTGCGCGATGCGCGAGCGCACGGCGTTTCCCAAGAGCCTGTTCGATCGCCTGCCGAAGCTTAAGCTGCTGCTGACCTCGGGCATGCGCAACGCTGCGATCGACATCGAGGCCGCGAAAGCGCGCGGCATCGCCATCGGCGGCACGCAATATTCCCGCGATCCGACGGCGCCGCTCACGATGGGCCTGATCCTGGAATTGACCCGCGGCATCGGCCGAGAGAACGCGCGCATGCATGCGGGCGAGTCCTGGCAGACATTTGCCGGAGTCGAGATCGAAGGGCTGACGCTCGGCGTCGTCGGGCTCGGCAAGCTCGGCAGCAAGATGGCGGGCATTGCGAAGGCGTTCGGCATGAACGTGATCGCCTGGAGCCCGAACCTCACCGCGGAGAAATGTGCGGCGGCCGGCGTCGGCTACGCCTCCAAGGAGGAGCTGTTCGCCAAGGCCGACATCGTCACCATCCACGTGGTGCTGAGCGAGCGCTCGCGTGGCCTCGTCAGCCGCGCGGATCTTGCGCGGATGAAACCGACGGCCTTCCTGGTCAATACCGCGCGCGGGCCGATCGTGGATGAGCAGGCGCTGCTGGACGCTTTGCAGCAGCGCAAGATCGCAGGCGCCGGCCTGGACGTGTTCTCGGTCGAGCCGCTGCCGGTCGACCATCCCTTCCGCAAGCTCGACAATCTCGTGCTGACGCCGCATCTGGGCTACGCCACCACGGATGGTCTGCGCATCCATTACGGCCAGATGGTCG
This sequence comes from Bradyrhizobium sp. JHI2711, assembly GCF_056156565.1. Taxonomy (NCBI): domain Bacteria; kingdom Pseudomonadati; phylum Pseudomonadota; class Alphaproteobacteria; order Hyphomicrobiales; family Nitrobacteraceae; genus Bradyrhizobium; species Bradyrhizobium sp. JHI2711. The sequence continues at coordinate 1,859,477 of NZ_JBPZPT010000002.1, read as the reverse complement.
AGGCGATCGACGCCTTCACCAAAGGCGGCGAGCTGCCGCGGAAGCTGGCCTGAAACGAAAAGGGCGTGCCGACGGCACGCCCTTCGCAATCTCATCGAGTTGAGGCCCTCAGCGCACGGTGACCGGCGCGGGCAGCGGCGGCACAACGGTGGGCTGCGTCCCCGGGACCGGGCCCGCCTGGGCGGACATCGGAGCCGGCCCGGCAGCGCTCTGCGTCGGCGCAGCGGAGGCCGTCGCCGTTCCCGGCGGCGGACCACCCGGCATCACGACAACGCGGGTGCCGACCTTGACGCGCTCGAACAGGTCGGAGACGTCCTCGTTCAGCATGCCGATGCAGCCGGAGGAGACGAACTTGCCGATCGTCGAGGGCTGGTTGGTGCCGTGGATGCGGTAGACGGTCGAACCTAGATACATCGCGCGGGCGCCGAGCGGATTACCCGGGCCGCCGGCCATGAAGCGCGGCAGATAGGGCTGACGCTCGATCATCTCGGTCGGCGGATGCCAATCCGGCCACTCGGCCTTGCGGGTGATCTTCTGCACGCCCGTCCAGGTGAAGCCGTCGCGGCCGACTCGGACGCCGTAGCGGATCGCACGGCCGCCTCCGAGCACGTAATAGAGGTAGGTGTTGGGCGTATCGACCACGAGCGTGCCGGCCGGCTCCTTGGTCTGGAACGCGACCTCCTGACGGCGCAGGTTCGGCGGCAGCTGCACCGGCGCGGCATCGGGCTGCTCCTCGGGCGGCAGCGCGGCCAGGGTCACCGGGCGGCCATCCGTGCCCACGGGCGGCTGTCCGGCCTGGACCGTCCCAGTCGCGGAGGGACCGCCCACAGACTCGGGCGGACGCAGGCCATCGTTGGCGGGCGATTGCTGAGGAGGACGGTCGGCGTAGATCACCGCCGGCGGACCGGCGGGGCGGCCGTAGCGGGGATCGTCGGGCGACATCACGGGGCCCTGCGGCGCGGCCGAATAGACCGGCGGGGCGCCAGCCGGGCGCCCATAGCGCGGATCATCCGGCGACATCACCGGACCTTGGGGTGGGGCGGCCGAATAGACCGGAGGCGCGCCCATCGGACGACCGTAGCGCGGATCGTCGGCCGGACCGGGCGGCGGCAGCGAGGCATGCGGCATCGCCTCGTCGTCTTCGTCGAGCGCGTCGAAATTCGGCATGCGGTCAGCGGGCCGATATTCGGCCGGCGCGCCATAGCTTGGCACCTGCTGGATCGGATAGCTCTGAGCCTGAGCGAGCGAGGTTCCCGCCGCAGCGACTGTTGCGGCAGCGCATATCGTCAGAAAGTGTTTGATCATCATCGCTCTTGTATAGTCCCCAAGCCCGACCGGACCGTTAACGGCCAGATGACGGAAGATAGCGGCACATTCAAGACATATCAGGCGTATTTGCGCCGGATTTGCCGATTTGTGATCCGCAAGACTACCGTTGCCCCGTTGCATCATGGGGCTGAAATCGTATCGCGCCTTCGATTGGCGCGATGGTCGGCCGCGATTTTAACGGAACGATGCGGAGACGTTGCGATATGGTCGAATCAGCCTGATTCGCCACCTTTTTGAGCTCCGATCCCGCGTGGCGAACGCGGCAAGCAGTACCGTCACCGCGTTCAGATGGCTCTTGAGCCCCGGCTACTTCCGCCGCCGGGGCGGAAATTCGCAATCGCTCAATGCTTCCCGGCTTTCGCTTCCTGTTTGCCGCGATCCTGCTGTCAACCTCCATCCTGGTGTTCGGCCTAGGGGCCGCCGCGCTGCTCCGGGCGACCCATCAGCAATATGTCAACAACCCCGGCTGGCGGAACGGGCCGCAGGAGCAAATGTTTGCGCAGGCGCCCGAGCCGGCCCAGCCGGTGCTCGCGGTGCTGCGGACCGAGCCGGAGCCACCTGCCGAGACCACGCCATCGCTGCGCGACCAGGTGCCGACCATCGCTCTGCCCCTGAGCGAGCCCGAACAGGTTGCTGCACTGACGACCGAGACCGACGTCCAGCCCGAGGCCGCCGCGCCCCTGGCTGAAGTGCCGGCCATCGAAGCAGCCAAGCCCGAACCGACCGTGACGGCCGCAGCGCCGGCTTCCATCGATACGCTGACCCCCGCCGACACCACGGCCGGGATTCCCGAGGCCCAGCCTGCCGCAATCGCCAGCGAGCCGGAACCAGCTGACCCGGCCCTCGCCGCCGCGGCGCTTGATGTCGCCTCCGCAAGGCTCGCTGCGCTGAACGCCGCCACAGCGGCGACGGACGCGCCGGCGAAGGTCAAGGCCGAGAGCAGCAAGGCCGAGAGCACCAAGTCGGACAGCAAGGCGACCAAGCGCAAGGCGAAAGCCAAGAAGCGAGCCCGCGTGGTGCGGCGCCCGCCGCCTCAGCAGTTGCAGCAGCAGCTCGATCCGTTCGGTCAGCAGCATCCGGCCTTCGCGACAACGACGACCGCACGCACGCGGTGATCTTAATTCTTACACCTCTCCCCGCTTGCGGGGAGAGGTCGGAATACGCGCGTCGCGCGAGTTCCGGGTGAGGGGGTACAGGTCCGTCGATAGTCTCATCGTGTGGAGAGAGGCCCCTCACCCCAACCCTCTCCCCGTAAGAACGGGGCGAGGGAGCGCACCGTCATCGTGGCTGCAACCTCAAGCCGGGCCGGTCGCGATGGCCGGGCCGCCGGCCTGGCCCCATTCCGACCACGAGCCGTCATAAAGCGCGGTGTCGGTGATGCCGAGGCGGTAGAGCGCGAGCGTCAGCACGCCGGCCGAGACGCCGGAGCCGCAGCTCGTCACGATCGGCGCATCCAGCTCGACGCCGGCATTGGTGAAGGCGGCGCGGAGCTCGTCGAGCGGCTTCATCTCGCCGGTCGCGGCGTCGAACAGCAGATTGTAGGGCACGTTGCGGGCGCCGGGGATGTGACCGGAGCGGATGCCCGGGCGCGGCTCGGGCGCGCGGCCTTCGAAGCGATCGGCGGCGCGCGCGTCGATCACCTGCTCGTTGCGGCTTTCGACGTTGGCGATCAGTTGCTGCATGCTGCGCACGCGGTTTGCATCATAGCTCGGCTTGAAGGTCGTCGGCTTCGGCTTGACCTCGCCGCTCTCGGTCGCGCGTCCCTCAGTGCGCCACTTCTTCAGACCGCCATTGAGAATGCGCACGTTGCTGTGGCCATAGGACAGGAACATCCACCACGCACGCGGCGCTGCGACCCAGCCGCCGGCATCATAGAGCACGACGGTGTCCGCGTTGGAGATGCCGAGATTGCCGACGTCGCGGCCGAACTGCTCGGCGCTCGGAAACATGTGCGGCAGCGGGTTGGAATGATCCGACACCGCATCGACGTCGAAGAACACGGCGCCCGGCAGATGCGCGGCGAGATAGTCGTCCTTCGGCAGCGGCAGCACGCCCGGCAGCTTGAAGCTGGCGTCGAGGATCTTGACGTTGGCATCGCCGATGTGAGCGGCGAGCCATTCGGTGGAGACGAGGGGGTCGGTGGCGGTGGTCATTGAAGCATTCTCCGTTGATCATTCCGGGGCGTGCGAAGCACGAGCCCGGAATCCATCGTGCCTCAGACTCTGTGGATCAATGGATCCGGGCTCACGCTTCGCGTGCCCCGGAATGACGGGTGGAGAGGGCAAGGCCCTCACCCCTTCTTCTTCGGCTCCCACTTCTCCGTGGGCCCGCCGGCATCGCGCCAGGCGGCGTAGCCGCCGGCGATGTGGGCGACGGGCTTGAGGCCCATGTCCTGCGCGGTCTTGGCGGCGAGCGCGGAGCGTAAGCCCCCGGCGCAGTGGAACACGAACTTCTTGTCTTCCTGGAAGATCGGTTTTGCGTATGGGCTCTGCGGGTCGATCCAGAATTCGAGCATGCCGCGGGTGCAGGCGAAGGCGCCGGGGATGCGGCCGTCGCGCTCGATCTCGCGGGGATCGCGGATGTCGACGATGACGACGTCGCCGTTCTTGGAGATCTCGATGGCGTCCTTGGCGGTGAGCGTCTCGATCTCGGCATTGGCCTCGTCGATCAGCGCCTTGATGCCGCGGGTGATGGTCTGGGGCACGTGCTTCTCCCTCTTGTTGTCATTCCGGGGCGCGCGTAGCGCGAGCCCGGAATCTATTCCTCTACATGCACTGCGGCCCGATGGATTCTGGGTTCGCCCTTCGGGCGCCCCGGAATGACGACGGGAGGCATCAATGCGTCAATTCCTTCATCGCAGCTTCCAGCCCCTCGATCGTGATCGGATACATACGATTGGCGAAGATGCGCTTGATGATGGTGGTGGATTCCGAATAGTCCCAGTGCTTCTGCTGCACCGGGTTCAGCCACACCGTATGCGGATAGGTGCGGATGATGCGGTCGAGCCAGACCGAGCCGGGCTCCTCGTTGACATGCTCCACCGAGCCGCCGGGCACCATGATCTCGTAAGGCGACATCGAGGCATCGCCGACGAACACGACCTTGTAGTCGTGCGGGTATTTGTGCAGCACGTCCCAGGTCGGCGTGCGATCGGTGAAGCGGCGCTTGTTCTGCTTCCACACGCCTTCATAGAGGCAATTGTGGAAGTAGAAATACTCCATGTGCTTGAACTCGCTCTTCGCCGCCGAGAACAGCTCCTCGACCTGCTCGATATGCGCATCCATCGAGCCGCCAATGTCGAAGAACACCAAGAGCTTCACTGCATTGCGCCGCTCGGGGCGCATGTGCACGTCGAGGTAGCCGTGATTGGCGGTCTCGCGAATGGTGGTGTCGAGATCGAGCTCATCGGGCGCGCCGGTGCGCGCGAACTTGCGCAGGCGCCGCAGCGCCACCTTGATGTTGCGGATGCCGAGCTCAACATTGCCGTCGAGATCCCGAAACTCGCGCTTGTCCCACACCTTCACGGCGCGGTTGTTGCGGTTCTTCTCCTGGCCGATGCGCACGCCTTCGGGGTTGTAGCCGTGCGCGCCGAACGGCGAGGTGCCGGCGGTGCCGATCCATTTCGAGCCGCCCTGGTGCCGGCCCTTCTGCTCCTCGAGGCGCTTCTTCAAGGTCTCCATGAGCTTGTCCCAGCCCATGGCCTCGATCTGCTTCTTCTCTTCTTCGGTCAGGTATTTCTCGGCGAGCTTCTTCAGCCACTCCTCGGGGATCTCCGCCTTGTCCATGGCCTCGAGCAGGCTTTCCAGCCCCTTGAACACCGTGCCGAAGACGCGATCGAACTTGTCGAGGTTGCGCTCGTCCTTCACCAGCGAGGCGCGCGACAGGTAATAGAAATTCTCGACCGTATAGTCCGCAAGGTCAGCGTCGAGCGCCTCCATCAGCGTGAGGTATTCGCGCAGCGTCACGGGGACCTGCGCTTCGCGCAGAGAGGTGAAGAATTGCAGGAACATGGGTGACAGATTGCCCGTCGGGTGGCGAACGTCAAGGGGCGGAGGCCGCTGCGGGACGCTGGACCGGCAGGCTTTTTGCTCTAGAATTGGCGACGTCAAGGGGTTGTTTGGGGGACGTTTGCAATGGGAATTCTCGCAGCACTGATCATCGGTGCCATCGCCGGCTGGCTTGCGGGCAAGATTGTCCACGGGGCGGGATTTGGGCTGGTCGGCAACATCGTCGTCGGCATCATCGGCGCGCTGGTGGCGAGCTGGGTTCTGCCACAGCTGCACATCCAGCTGGCAACAGGCACAATCGGCGCCATCGTCGATGCCACGATCGGCGCGGTGATTGTGCTCGTCATCCTTTCGCTGATAAAACGGGTCTGAAAGCCTGACCGAACCAGGAACGGCCGCCGCGAGCGGCCGTTCGCTTGTCGTGACCGAGGCCATTGATACTGGCAATGCGTTGCGACGACGACCAACAAGGACGCGCGATGAAATTTACCGGCACCAAGGACTATGTTGCGACCGACGATCTCAAGGTCGCCGTCAATGCTTCGATCGTGCTCGAGCGTCCGCTCCTGGTGAAGGGCGAGCCCGGCACCGGCAAGACGGTGCTGGCGGAGGAAGTGGCGAAGGCGCTGAACGCGCCGCTTCTGACCTGGCACATCAAGTCCACCACCAAGGCGCAGCAGGGCCTCTACGAATACGACGCGGTGTCGCGCCTGCGCGACAGCCAGCTCGGCGATGCGCGCGTATCCGACATCCGGAACTACATCAAGCGCGGCAAGCTGTGGGACGCCTTCACCAGCGAGCAGCGCCCGGTGCTCCTGATCGACGAGATCGACAAGGCCGACATCGAATTCCCCAACGATCTGCTGCTCGAGCTCGACCGCATGGAATTCCATGTCTACGAGACCGGCGAGACGATCAAGGCGAAGCAGCGCCCGATCATGATGATCACCTCCAACAACGAGAAGGAGCTGCCCGACGCGTTCCTGCGCCGCTGCTTCTTCCACTACATCAAGTTCCCCGACGCCGACACGATGGGCCGCATCATCGACGTGCACTTCCCCGGCATCAAGAAGCGCCTGGTCGAGGAAGCGCTGCGCATCTTCTTCGAAGTGCGCGAGGTGCCCGGCCTGAAGAAGAAGCCGTCGACCTCGGAGCTGCTCGACTGGCTCAAGCTGCTGCTCAACGAAGACATGAGCGCCGAGCAGCTGCGCGAGCGCGACCCGCGCAAGCTGATCCCGCCGCTGCATGGCGCGCTGCTGAAGAACGAGCAGGACGTGCATCTGTTCGAGCGGCTGGCGTTTTTGAGCCGACGGGAAGTGTAGGCTGGGGCTCACTCACGATAACGCTCCGCTGTCGCTCAAAACATTGGTGTCATTCCCCGCGAAGGCGGGGAATCCAGTACGCCGCAGCCTTTCGATTCCATCCCAGCCGCCTCTGGAATACTGGATCGCCCGGTCAAGCCGGGCGATGACAGTGAGAATGTGGCACGCGCCTGCTTCCACATCGTCATTGCGAGCGCAGCGAAGCAACCAGAATCCCTCCGCGGAAACAGTCTGGATTGCTTCGCTGCGCTCGCAATGACGGAGCAAGGAGCAACGGCGTCGTTCTCCGCTGGCAATTCAATTTGCAGACACAGCTTTGCAGCCTCGCGGCTCATCTCGCCCGAGCTTTGCTTCATTCCGTCGCCCCAAAAGAAGGAGGGCGCAGGGAAGACCGGGTGCAGACGGGCACCCGCGGTCCGCTGCGCGAAAAGCACACGCAGAGAAACCGCACAGCAGCATACAGGTGTCGCCGATCACTCGGCCTTCCCTGCGCGATGGTCGGACGGCTTATGCCGTGCTCTCCCGGGAGCCGAATTCCTTCTGGCCTCCCTCGCCCCGCGAATTGACGATGCCGTCCGCCCGGTTGGGCTCGCGCGCATCTCCGCAAGAGGCTTGACCGTAGCAACGACGGCCAGGACCACACGGTTTTGCCGTACGCAGCTCATCCGGCTTCGCCAAGAGGCTTCGCCGGACTTCAGCGCCGTTCGTCTGCACGCGGCCTCGGGCTCACAGGGACTACCCGCCCTACCCGCACCCATCGTGCCGACGCTGCCGCGTCCACCGCAACCCGGCCCGCGTTTCGAACGACTCGCGAACCGCCCCTCTTTCGTGAGCCGGGCTGGTTCGATCTATGCCGCAATTCCGAATTTCGGTAAAGCGGAATATTTTTATGGAGAGGGGTTGACGGGGTGACGGGGTGTTTTGCCCGACGGGCTACGGGCCGTGAAGCGTCGCCGCCCACTCCAGCGCCGGCAGCACCGTGCCTACGAGCAGACCATATGAGAAGGCCTTTTGAACTGGTGTGGGCCGAGGAAACCATCCTATTCCGCCCATGAAGTACATTATCGCCCAGAGGCCGGCAAGGAGGGTCCAATCGCGCCAGCCCACGCGGAGCAGCAGACCGAGCGGAATAGCGGTGCAGAGAAAGACGATGCCGCAGATGGCAATCTGGCCAACGGATTGCCGCTCAGCGCCGGATTGGGGCATTTGGCGTTTTGCCTATGGGTGAAGCGCGTAGGGCGGATTGGCCGAAGGCGTAACCGCCACGGCTCGTTTTCACATCGAAAGAAACGGTGGGTTACGCCTACGGCCGCGCTTCGCGCCGCCGCTGGCTAACCCACCCTACGAAGATATCACGCCACCGCTGCGTCCGGAATCCTTGCGGCTTCCAGCGGCTGCTTACCGCGGATGAGGTCGGAGGCGCGGTCGGCGATCATCATCGTCGACGCATTCAAATTCGCCGAGATCATGCGCGGCATGACGGAGGCGTCGATGACGCGGAGGCCTTCGAGGCCGTGGACGCGGAGGTGGTCGTCGACGACGGCCCAGGTGGAATCCGCCGGGCCCATGCGGCAGGTGCAGCCGGGGTGGAAGGTGGTGGTGCCGCGTTGGGTGGCGGCGGCTAGGAATTCGTCGTCGGTGTTGACGTTGGGGCCGGGGAAATCCTCGTAGGCGTAATAGGGCGAGAGCGGCGCACTCTTCAAGAGGCGCCGCGCCAGCTTCATGCCGCCGACGATGACGCGGCGGTCGAGCTCGGCGTCGAGATAATTGGTCTGGATGATCGGCGGCGCGAACGGATCGCTGGAGCGGATCCGGACATAGCCGCGGCTCTCGGGACGCTGCTGCCAGGACGCCACGGTCATGCCGGGCTCGTCCTCGAGCTGGCCCTGCACGCCTTCTTTGTAAGAAGCCGGCGTGAAGGTGAGCTGCAGGTCGGAGCTCTCGGCGCTCTCGCCGGAATGCCAGAAGCAATAGACCATGGTCGGCGACAGCGACAGCAGGCCCTTGCGCTGGGTCGCCCATTTCAACGCCTCGATCCACAGCGAGAAGCCGCGGCGGAGCTCGTTGATGGTCTTGATGTCCTTGACGCGCGCCACCGTGCGCGGGGCGTAATGGTCTTGCAGGCCCTCGCCGACAGGCAGCGCGTGACGCACGGCGATGCCGTGCTGCTGCAACAGGTCGGGCGAACCGATACCGGAGAGCTGCAGCAGCTGCGGCGAATTATAGCTGCCGCCGGACAGGATCACCTCCTTGTTGGCGCGCACCTCGACCGGCTGGCCGCCGCGGCCGCCCTTCATGTAGCGCACGCCGACCGCGCGCTTGCCCTCGAAGATGATCTCGGTCGCGTGCGCATGCGTATGCACATGCACGTTGGGCCGCTTCATCGCCGGCTTGAGGAACGCGGTCGCGCCGGAGACGCGCAGGCCGTTGTTGATGGTGCGCTGGCAGTAGGAGACGCCTTCCTGGGTCTTGCCGTTGTAATCGGGGTTGCGGGGAATGCCGAGCGAGACCGCGCCTTCCATGAAGGCCTCGCAGAGCGGATCGCGCCAGTTCATGGTGGTGACGACGAGGCTGCCGTCGCGGCCGCGATAGGTGTCCTCGCCCTCGCCGATCCGCTTCTCCAGCCGCCGGAAGTAGGGCAGCACGTCGGCATAGCCCCAGCCGCGATTGCCCATCTGCGCCCAGGTGTCGAAATCCATGCGCTGGCCGCGATTGTAGATGTGGCCGTTGATCGAGGACGAGCCGCCGAGCGTCTTGCCGCGCGGCGCGTAGATGCTGCGCCCGCCGGTCCACGGACCGGGCTCCTGCTGGTAGGCCCAGTTGATGCTCTTCATGTGGAAGGTCTTGATGAAGCCCGCCGGCAGATGGATGTAGGGATGCCAGTCGGACGGGCCCGCCTCGAGCACGCAAACGGAGGTGTTGGGGTCCTCGCTGAGCCGGCTGGTGAGCACGCAACCGGCGGAGCCCGCGCCTACGATCACATAATCAAATCTATCCATGGTCCCTCGGCCGCCCCTAGCGCGGCTTGTCGTTGAGTTGAAATTCGAGATGCGCCTGCACCGTCGGCCATTCGGCGGCGGTGATGCTGTAAACGACAGTATCGCGCAGCGTGCCGTTCGGCGCGATCTGGTGGCTGCGCAGGATACCGTCCTGCTTGGCGCCCAGGCGCTCGATGGCGCGGCGGCTCTGGTGGTTGAAGAAGTGCGTGCGGAACTCGACCGCGATGCAGTTCAGCGTCTCGAAGGCATGGCGCAGCAGCAGCAGCTTGCACTGCGTGTTGAGCGGGCCGCGCTGCGCGCTCTTGCCATACCAGGTCGAGCCGATCTCGACGCGGCGGTTGGTGGCATCGATGTTCATGTAGGTGGTCATGCCGACGATCTTGCCGCCGGCATCGAACACGGTGAAGGGCAGCATCGAGCCCGCGGCCTGCAGGCCTAAGCGGCGGTCGATCTCCTTGCCCATGTTCTCCGGCAGCGGGATTGCGGTGTACCACAGCTTCGACAGCTCGCCGTCCTTGACCGCCTCGACCAGCCCTTCGCGATGGTCATGCGACAGCGGCTCGAGACGGGCATGCTGTCCGCGCAGGGTGACGGGATCGGGCCAGGGCATTCTGTCGTTCCTTATGATTGTCATTCCGGGGCGGCTTGAAGAGCCGAACCCGGAATCTCGAGATCCCGGGTTCTATGCTCCGCATAGCCCCGGGATGACAATCGCGTTTTACGCGATTGTCACTTGTTCAGAAAATTCAACGGCAATCCGCCGCGCGGCCAGTCCATGGCGATCAGCTCGCCCTTGCCCGACAGCGTGATGTAGGCGGTCTTCAGCTCGGGGCCGCCGAAGGCGATGTTGGTGGTGACGCGGTCGCCGGTCGGAACCTGTTCCACCAGGGTGCCGTCGGGCGCGATCACCGAGATGCAGCCGGAGACGAGCGTGGCGACACAGACATTGCCGTTCGCTTCCACCGCGAGCGAGTCGAACATCTGGTAGCCGCCAAGGCCGCAGATCGGCTGGCCGCGCTCGCCGCGATAGATCGGATCGCGCGGCTTGAGCGTGCCCGGCGCCGAGAGCTCATAGGCCCAAAGCCGCCCGGTCGGCGTCTCCGCGATGTAGACCGTATTCTCGTCCGGCGACAGGCCGATGCCGTTCGCCGGCAATACGCCATGCACGATTTCAACGATCTCGCTCATGCCGGGCTTGAGGTAATACATGCCGCCGACATCCATCTCGCGCGCGCGCCGCTTGCCGAGGTCGGAGAACCAGAGGCCGCCGTGCTTGTCGAAGACGAGGTCGTTCGGCCCGCGCAGATCGTGCGCGCCACATTTGGTCACGACGGTCTCGACCTTGCCGGATTGCAGATCGACGCGCTGGATCGCGCCGCCGAGATAATCGTCCGGCTGCGGACCCGGCATGATCATCTTGCCGGCCGGAATCCAGGAGAAGCCGCCATTGTTGCAGATGTAGATCTTGTCGTCGGGCCCGAGCGCGGCGCCATTCGGGCCGCCGGGAATCTTCGCCACGATCTCCTTGCGGCCGTCGGGATAGACGCGCGTCAGCCGCTGGCCGCGGATCTCCACCAGCACCACCGAACCGTCCGGCATCACGACCGGCCCTTCGGGAAATTCGAGGTCGGTGGCGAGAACGCGGACGTTGGACATTGGAGACCCTCCCGGCTGCTTGTTATGGCTTGCACGGGATGTCCGGCACGGGCCCCCGCAGGCAAGATTTGCCTGCGGTTATGGCAAAGTCGCCGGAGCTTGCCAAGCAAGCGGGACGGTATGCCAGCGTTGCGTGTTATTCTCTGACCGGTATCCAGATTTCGAAGCCGCCGTTGCCGGTCGCGGGATCGAATTTTTCGTCATAGCGCTCGAAGTTCGGCGCGTCCGCGGCTCTCAGGCCGGATGCCGGCAGCCATTGATTCCAGATCGTGTTGACGGTGCGGCGGATCGAGGCGACGTGGTCCTTGTGCGTGAACACCGCATAGCGCTGCTCGGGAATGCGGATGCGGCCGAAGCGGCGCGGCAGGTCGGAAAAATCGGCGACCTCGACGCCGGCGATGTAGTCGAAATTGCCGGCATCATCGCTGTTGCAGCAGACACCGTCGGCGACATTACCGACACGCGTGGGAATATCGGCAACCTCCTGATTGAAGCGCTGCCACAGGCCGGGGATGATGGCGCCGTTGTCGCAGGAGATGCGTTCGGCGAGACCGGCGACGAGGAAGGCTTTTGCGGTCTCGAAGCGCGGCGGGGCAAGATGGTCGAGCATGGTGGAGTCCATGAGGATCGGCTCCTGTAGCCTGAGCTGGCTGACGCACGCTGCCGCCCTCACCGCTTCGGGCGTCGTGCCGAATTGGTCGCGGAACGCGCGGGTGAACGCTTCGTGCGAGCCGTAATCCGCCTCCAGCGCCAGTGACAGGATGTCGGGTGCGCCCTTTGCCAGACTGCGCGCCGCCTCCGTCAGCCGCCGCGCGCGCACGTAGCGCATCACCGGCAGACCGACGGCCGCGGCAAACGCACGCACGATGTGGAACCGCGACACGCCCGAGATCGCAGCGATCTCGTCGAGCGTCATCGGCACGGCCAGATGGCTCTCGATATACCAGAGCGCGCGCTGGGCTGGATTCATGGCGGTTCAGGCCCTCGTTCGAAGCGCGGCGATGATGCGCCGGTTACCATCGTCCTGCTTGATCGGCATTGCTGTCCTTCGCATGAAGATAGCCGGCCAACGGCCACTGGCAACGCCCCGGTGTTCGTGGCTACACTCGTCGAAACCGCTCACGAGAAAGAGGAACCGGCGTCATGGAAATCACCGATGTGCGGGCGCACCATATCCGCATCCCCTATGATGCCGGTGTAGCGAGCTTCCGCCAGGGCGCGTCCGCCATCACGGCGCTCGACATGGTCCTTGTCGAGGTCTCGACCGATGCCGGGCTGACCGGCTGGGGCGATGCTTTCGCCTATGTCTGCCCGCGCACCACGCGCAGCGCGGTCGAGGAGATGATCGCGCCGCAGGCCCGCGGGCTGAAGGTGCCCGACGCGGCCGGCATTCCGGCTGTCATGGAGCAGATCCAGCGCAATTTGCATCTGTTCGGCCGCTACGGCATCACCATGTTCGCGATCTCCGGCCTCGATATCGCGCTGTGGGACCTCGCCGCAAAGATCAAGGGCGTGCCGCTGCACCGCCTGCTGGGCGAGATCAGGCGCACCGCCATTCCGGCCTATGCGAGCCTGCTCCGGATCGGCTCGCCCGACAACATCGCCGCCGAATGCAGGAAGGCGCTCGCGCTCGGTTATGGCGCGATCAAGCTGCACGAGACCACGACGCCTGCGGTGCTTGCCGCGCGCGAAGCGATCGGGCCCGGCATTCCACTGATGGTCGACATGAACTGCCCGCTGACCGGGGAGCAGGCGATCGCGTTCGCGACGACATGCCGCGACGCGCAGCCGCTGTTCCTGGAAGAGCCGGTCTGGCCGCCGGAAGACTTCGCCACGCTTGCCGAGGTGCGCAGCAAGAGCGGGCTCGGAATTGCCGCCGGCGAGAATGCCTGCACCGAATATCAATTCCGCCAGATGATGGAGGCGGGCGCGGTCAGCCACGCCCAGCCGTCAGTCATCAAGGTCGGCGGCATCACGGAATTCCTGAAGGTCGCAGGCTTGGCCGATCGGTCCGGCGTCAAGATCGTGCCGCACTCTCCTTACTTTGGCCCGGGACTGCTGGCGACGCTGCATCTGCTCGCGACGCGCGACGACGGGCTGGTCGAGATGTTCTATCTGAAGCGCGAAGCCTGCCTCTGGGGCGGCCGCGCCGATGTCGATGCAAGCGGCCATGTCGCGGTGCCCACGGGACCCGGGCTCGGCTACGAGCCCGATCGTGGCGTGATGGAGCGATATCGCGTCGCGTGATCGGCGCCTATTTCGTTGCGTCCTTTGCCGGCGGCGCGTCCTGCTTCTTCTTCAGATCCTCAGCGGTCTTCGCCTGCGCGGCCTGCAGATCGAGAAGCGTTTTCTGCAGGCCGGCGATGGCTGTCTTCAGCGCATCGATCTGGCGATTGGCAACATCCAGCTTTTGCTGTTGATCGAGGCTGATCTTGGTGATCGTCTTCTGCAGGAAGTCGACATTGCTCTGGAGGCAGCTGGTGCGGCGCTCCATGGTCTTCTCGACCGTGCAGATCTCGATGCCGGGCACGTCCTGCGCGAGCACCGGCAGAGGCGCCAGCGTGGCGAGCAGCAACATTGCGAAACAAATGACGGCGTTTCGAAGCAGCATGAAAGTTCCTCGGCCAATCGATCACATCAATGTGCGCTGTTTGCGCGCTGCAGCGTGAGGCTACCACACTCGCACCGCATTCTCGCGTTGAGCTTGGGCCCGTTCCCCTGGGACGGGGAGCAGTGAACCGCATGCGGGAGAAGTGGGCGCTCTCCGCGGCTTTGTTTAGGGGAGATTTTTGGAATGGCAACGCGCGATAGACGTTTGGCGGAATTCGATGGCGCCGGAGAACCACCGCCGGGCCTGCCACTTGAAGTGCTGTGCGAGGATCACAGCGGGACGTATCAACTGCCGTTCGCCTGCCGCTATGTCGAAGGACGCTGGCAAAACCACGAGGCCGGGATTGCGGTGGAAGCAACCGTGATCGGCTGGCGCCTGCCGCGCGTGAAGCAGCGCGGGGCCGCCTGAAGGCGGTGTCTGTTTCAAAATGCGACGGGGCCGCGCTGCGCTTTAACCTTCGGAACGCGGCCCGAACGAATCACGTCCGAATCAGCCCAAACGCCTTGTACGCACCTGTTCACGGCTAGATCTCGCCGCGGTCCAGCAGGTGCGCACAATATCTGCGCAGCCGGCCTGATCGCAGGCGCCTGCCGCCGGGTCCAAAGGTTAATTGTTGCAAAGGCATAGCGCCGCGGTCCGCAGCGGAGGGCCGCCGCCCTCGAAACAGGCACAGCCGTGCAATGGCTGCCTAATATTCGACCTCGAGCTCCTCGATCTCGGCCGGCTCCTCCTTCGCCGCCGCGACCCATTCCTGCATCTCGGGCATGGCCATGATGGTGTCGGCATAGGCCTTGAGCGGCGGTGCGAGCTTGACGTCATAGGTCACGAAGCGCGTTACGACGGGAGCGTACATCGCATCCGCCATGGTGCGCTTCTCGCCAAACAGGAAGGGACCGCCCGATTTCTCCAGGCAGTCGCGCCAGATGAACCAGACCCGGTCGATATCGGCCTGCGCCCGCGACCAGATCTTGAAGCCGGGAAAGTGCCCCTTCAGGTTGACCGGCAGCGAGGCGCGCAGCGTGGTGAAGCCGGAATGGATTTCGCCCGAGATCGAGCGGCAATGGGCGCGCTGGATGCGGTCGGCCGGCAACAGGCCGGCGTCCGGCATGACCTCGTTGAGATATTCGGCAATCGCCAGCGTGTCCCAGACCACGGCGCTCTCGTGCCGCAGGCACGGCACCAGGATCGAGGACGACAGCAGCAGGATCTCCGCACGCGCCGACGGATCGTCCGGCGCGGTGACGATCTCCTCGAAATCGAGCCCGGAGAATTTCGTCAGCAGCCAGCCACGCAGCGACCAGGACGAGTAGTTCTTGCTGCTGATGGTCAGTGTCGCCTTCGCCATAGAGCCCTTCCCTCACGCCTGGGCAACGCACCGCCGCGCGTGCGTGCCCGTGATCTGTGCCTACCCGACCGGGGCGCAGCAAGCGACGTGCCAATTTTCCGGGCGGTCCGGCTCCCGTCTGGCTTCGATATTGCATCACGACAGGAGGCAAGTGGGCGCTTCAGTATGATGTCGATGTATTATCAGGCTTTTCAGAACCACATGGACCTGACGGCGCCATGGCGCGCGGGGGCTTCGTCCGCACTCAAATTCCTCAATCTGGTGCCTCAGGGCTCATCGGACCGAGTGGTCGGCCGGCTTTCGGCCGCGCTGGAGCTGATCTCGCGCTCCACCCTCACCTATGACCGTCCCGCCTACGGCATCGACAGCGTCATGGTGGGCAACCGCGACGTCGCGGTCAGCGAGGAGATCGCCTACGCGACGCCGTTCGGCTCGCTGCTGCACTTCAGGAAACACGGCGTGGCCGAGCAGCCGCGCATGCTGCTGGTTGCGCCGATGTCCGGACACTTTGCCACGCTCCTGCGCGGCACCGTGAAGACGCTGCTGCAGGACCACGACGTCTACATCACCGACTGGCACAATCCGCGCGACATCCCGCGCAGCGAGGGCCGCTTCGGGCTCGACGACTACACCGAGCACCTGATCGACTTCCTCGGGCAGCTCGGGCCGCGCCCGCACATAGTGGCGATCTGCCAACCGTCCGTCTCCGCGCTCGCGGCCGCCGCGATCATGTGCGAGGACAACCATCCCTCGCGCCCGGCGACGCTGACGCTGATGGCCGGCCCGATCGACACACGGATCCAGCCGACCAGGGTCAACGAATTCGCCAAGAGCAAGCCGATCGAATGGTTCGAGCGCAATCTGATCAACTACGTGCCGGTGCAATGCCGCGGCGCCCTGCGCAAGGTCTATCCCGGCTTCGTGCAGCTCACCGCCTTCGTCTCGATGAATCTCGAGCGCCACATCAAGCAGCATCTCGACCTCGCCAACCACATCGCCAAGGGCGAGAAGGAGAAGGCCGCGACCATCAAGACCTTCTACGACGAATATTTCGCCGTGATGGATCTGCCGGCCGAATTCTACATCGAGACCGTGCGCGACGTGTTCCAGGAGCATCTCCTGCCGCAAGGCAAGCTGATGCATCGCGGCCGTCCCGTGAACACCAGGGCGGTCAGCCGCATGGGGCTGATGACGGTCGAGGGCGAGAAGGACGACATCTGCTCGATCGGCCAGACGCTGGCCGCCCAGGACCTCTGCACCGGCGTGCGCGCCTATCGCCGCGTCCACCACATGCAGGCCGGCGTCGGCCATTACGGCGTGTTCTCCGGCAAGCGCTGGAACAACGAGATCTATCCGCTGCTGCGGGATTTCGTGCACGTGAATTCGTGAGGCGCACGCCGCGGCGCACGAGAGCTACTCTTCAAGCTCGTATCGCGCTGGGCCACGCGATGATTTGCCCTGACATCACAAGGCGGTTGCGCCCGCTCTCCTTGGCGGCGTAGAGCGCCTTATCCGCGGCCGCTATCAACGACGTGAAATCAGCATTATCGCCGAACGACATATGTGTGGCGCCACCAATACTGAGGGTGACCTGCTTGGATGGCGGGTTGAGCGCGTGCAGGATGCCGAGGTCTTGAATCGCTTGCCGGATTCGCTCGCCGACCTGCTCGCACCCTCCCGTGTCCGTATTTGGTAGCAGCAAGGCGAATTCCTCACCACCATACCGAGCGGCCAAGTCTGCTGGCCGCCGGGCCTGTTCTGCCAGGACCCCGGCGACCGAGCGGAGACATGCATCGCCCGCCTGATGCCCGTACTGATCATTGAAACTCTTGAAATGATCGACATCCATCAGCAACAGTGACAGAGGCCTTCCTTCGCGCCTGGCTCGGTCCCATTCCGCCTCTAGCCGCTCGTCGAAGTGTCTGCGGTTTGCCAAGTCCGTCAGGCCATCCGAACTGGCGAGAGCCGCCAGCTTATCCTCCAGGTCCTTACGTTCGGTCATGTCGCGCGAGATCGCCACCACGCCGTTGATGTCTCCACTCTGCGCACTCCTGGCGACGCGCAGCGCGGTTTCGATCCAGACCTCGCCTTTCTCGCGATGCCGAGTGCGATAAGTGATTCTCGCCTCCTCGGCTTCGCCGTTCATCAACGCGGAGATCGTCTCCTCAACCCGCGCCAGATCCGCCGGATTTATGCCGGCGAGGGCCGACGTATCCACCAATTCGTTCGGAGCCCAGCCGAGGACTCGCGCGCTGGACGGCGACGTATAGAGAATCCGTCCATCGACCGCTATACGCATGACCATGTCTCCCGACTGCTCCGCGAGGAGACGAAAATCCGCCTCCTTGGCGATCAGAGCAGCGGCCATCTTCTGCCGCATGTGCAACTGGCGCACCAGCCAAACCCCCGCAACAGCGAGCCCTCCTATCAGTCCCAGCACCGCAACCACGCGCGTCAGCGCCGCTTTGCGCCAGGGGGCCAAGACGTCGTCTTCCGATTCCGTCGCAACCACGACAACAGGGTAGCGACTGCTGAGTTGATAAAAGCTCAGACGCCGAACGCCGTCCAGAGGCGACGTGAAGTAGTAGACGTCCGCACTTGGCCGCTCGCGGAAATTCCTAAAAAGCGGTGCATTCGACAGATCGCGACCCGTATATCCGTTGTCCGGGCTACGCGCGAGGACAACGCCCTTCGCGGTCGCCAGTGCAATTGAGCCGTTCTGGCCAACGTCGAATCCGCGATAGAATTGCAAAAAATAGTCGACATCGATCGTGGTAAGAGCCACTCCGGCAAAACTGCCGTCAGGATGATCGAAGCGCCTTGACGCTGTGATGATCCATTGCCCCCCCGATCTGCTCCTCACTGGACCCCCAATGAAGGTTCCTCGCTCAGCCACGGCGCGATGATGCTGGAAATACTCGCGGTCGCTGTTGTTGAGGCCGGCGAAATCCACGGGCTCGCTGGTTGCGAGCCAGCGGCCGGTCTCGTCATAGACGAACACAGCTCGAATCCGGTTCGCGGCTTTGCGCCGGGAAAGAAAGGTCTGAATCTTGGCGATCGCCGCCGGGCTGGTCCCCTCGAGTTCGAGTTGGCCGACCACCACATTGAGAACAGTGTCCGCGAGTTCGAACGTATCGTCCGCGTGTTGCGTCACCGACCGGGCCAGATTGGCCACGTCTGTTTCGGAGCCCTTCAGCAGCGTCTGTCGCTGGGACCACTCCCGCCAGCCGCTGAGCGCGACAATCGCCAAGCAAGCGACCGCCACGAATGCGGAGGCCCAGAGCGTCAGACGCCCCTTCCGAAGATCGCTGCGGTGATCGATCAAGAGATGCTCCCTGCACCCTCAACCCCGTAAACGCCTTGGGCTAAAGGATGGTTGCTCGTTCCGCTTGTGATTTTTTGGGAGAACACCGGAAGGAGATTGACGGCATCGATGAGCGGCTTGACCGTCGATCGATAGCGCATGGACTGGTCCGGCGAGAAGGACAACACAGCAATCAACTCGGCGCGACGGCTTCGATTACTGTGCCGGCCACTCGGCCAAAGCCAGGTTCAGTAAAACTCGTCGGATGCAGGCTTCGAGCTCCGGCAAGAAGTGCAAAATCGTCTGTCCGCGGTTGAGGCCGAATGACCATGCTCTCTGCCGGCAGACGCTCGGTCGGCGAGACCGACGCGGGCTTCGCGCCGCCTGCAACAATGTGGGGCAACGGTGCGGCCATCAACCAGATGTTCTTAAGCATCGCCCTATTCACCGAGCACGCGACGACACCTTTCCGCTTCAGACGGGCGACGGTAAAGAGCTTGCGGATCAGCAGGTCTCGTTCAAGCGACTGCGGCAATTTGAACTGCACCCCGATGAGCCGGCCCCTTTGTTGCGCAATCACCGCATCGACCCATCCGACCTGCATGATGTGCACGCGCAGCGGTTCTCCGGCGCGAGGAAAGTCAATACCGGAGCCAAGCAGAACGCCGGCGCCAGAGAGGGAGATGTTGCTCACGCGTCCAGAAAGCTGCTCGCCGGTCACGGTCTGGATCAAGATAGTTTCGTCGATGTCGAAACGCTCCTCGGTACGTCCCATCCGCGCCTGCAGCGAGGTCATGCAGACGAAGAAAAGCACGACGATGTTCACGACCGACCAGAAGGCGACCATCGGTAGAGCGGCCGGATGATCGATGATGCGCCATTCCGGGATCGTGTTCAGAACCACACCGACAACCGTCAACGCCATCAAGACCGCCGACGGCCAGAATATCTCCGCAGCGTAACTTGCGCGCCGCGCGGCAGCCCCCTTCGGCGTCACCCTGAACGCATGTCCCGCCGGCTTGACGAGAGTCCCCAGCACCGTCGGCAATATCTTGAAGCTCTGGATCGTCGCCGACACCTGAGCGGCGAGCGGAAAATGCACGTGCGGCGCGAACCAGGAGATGCCGCCGTTGAGCGCCAGGATCGCGGGGAACAAGTAGTAGAACACCGATTCGGGGGTGACATCGACGACAGGCGCCAAGCCGGTCCACATGAACACGATCGGAACCACCACGACCATGAGCGCCCGCAAGCCCAATGAGAGCCAATGCGTCGGAAAGAAGAGGAGCCGATGCATCAAGCCCAGTCCGGGGCCGAGCGGACCGGCGGCGAGGTACAGCGTCTGAATCGCGCCACGCGCCCAGCGTTGCCGCTGCACGAAAAAGGCATCAAGGCTTTCCGGCGCCAGTCCAATCGCCAGCGGTTCGCAGAGATAGCGGGTGACGTATCCCTTGCGCAGCAGGACGAGCGTCAGCAGGATGTCTTCCGTAATGGACTGGGTCGGCAAGGCATCGCCTACCGCGCGGAGTGCTGCGCGACGCGTGACGGAGTTGGAACCACAACAAAAGGCACCATCCCAGCCGTCGCGCGCGGGCATGATGGAATCGAAGAAGAACCGTTGCTCGTCCGGCAATCCCCTGTGCAGGCCGAGATTCGCCTGCATCGGGTCCTCATTGTAGAAGGCGTGCGGGATCTGAACGATTCCGACCTTTGGATCAGCGAAGAAGCCCATCGTGCGCATCAGGAAATTGCGCTGCGGCACGAAATCCGCATCAAAGATCGCGAAGAACTCGCCGCTCGTCTTGGTCAGGGCATGATTGATATTGCCGGCCTTGGCATTCAAATTGTCGGCGCGCGTGAGATAGCCGGCGCCCTTTTGCGTGCAGAGTGCCCTGAGCCAAGGCCTGCGACCATCATCCAAGACCCACACCTGGACGTTCGGATAGTCCAGGCACAGCGCGCCGGTGATCGTCTTTTCCAGCACCTCGAATGGCTCGTCGCAGGTCGGAATAAAGACGTCGACCGAGGGCAGCTCATCATCCGGCAGGCTGCGAAGCCGACGCTCGTGCTGATCTGCTTCGCTTCGGCGATCGGTCCTGCGAAGGAACGTCAGATAGAGAATGAACTGATCTGTGAAAGTCAGAAGCTCGACGAACAGACAGAACCAGATCCAGCCGACCTGATACCAGGTCCCGCTTGCCGGGAGCACGGTGGTGAAAATACGCCATTCGAGATAGTGGGCCACCACAAGCCAAACCACAACAAAGACCGCAAGACGCGCCCAAGGGCGCGCGACCGGAAAGGTCGGCGCCAACAGATACATCGCAGCAAAGATGCCCAGCATCGGCGCGAACAGCTGAGAGAGAGGCAGAGTCATGGCTTGCATGGACCATCTCGCTCACAGGGGCGATTGGTCGAGTTCCAGGCGAGCGGTCAGCCATTTCAACTTCGAGCTGACCAATCGTAGCAGGCCGTCGGCTCTGCGCTCGAAGCGCACCTCAGCCAATCGTCCGATATCGCAGGAGCCGTTGCGGTCGGCCGACGTCTCATTGGGCGGAAGCGATATCTCAATGGTAATGTTGCCCGGATCAGGCCGCGGCACCCGAGCCGCAAGCAGCCGATCATCGCCGTACGCGGCCGATCCGCGGACCTGCCGGATCTGGCCGCTCTTCCATTCGCGACTCCCAATCAGACGGACGGTAGCCGCATCTCCAGCCTTGATCTTCTCGAAATCGCGCTCGGGTAGTTCAACGACGATAAACCGGCGTTTGCAATCTGCGAAATCGAAGACCGACTGCCCTTCCGTGACCATCGAGCCCGGGCTGGCCGCGACCGACCAGACCACATGGGCTGCGGGCAAGGACAGATCGTAGTGATCGAGACGATCAAGTCGAGTGCGTTCCTCTGCAATTTCCGCGGCCAACTGCGCGGCACGTGAGCTGTTCTGCAACAGGTCTGTCTCGAGCTCCTGGCGGCGGAGGACAAGCCGCTCGCGCTGCTGCTGAGAATAGGGCACGTCGTTGGCATCGCCACGAAGATAAATGCCCTTGTCGGCCGCCCCCAATTCCGTCTTGAGGCGCCGCAGGCGTTCATCGGCCATCTGGCACCGCGTTGCGGTTGCCTCCTGCGAGGCCTGGGCCTCACCGGAGCGGATCTGCGAACTGATGCCGAGCTTCACGAGCCTCTCCATCCGGCCCGCGACATCGTTCCGCTGCCGCGCCTCAGCGAGACAGCCGCCTTTTTCAACTTCCGTTTCACCTATCTCGTGGCGCAGGCGCGCTACCATCCCCGAACGATAGTCCTCGCTTCGCTCGCGGAGCTTGCGATCGAGCTCGGCGATTTCCTCGAGTTGCCGGCGTGCGAGCTCGGCGCGTTTGGTGGACATGGCCAGCTGCTGATCAAGGTCCATGAGGTGCCGGCGATCCGGCGAACGCGCCTCGACCAGCGGCACCATCCGGGTGTGCTCGAAATATTCGCCCTTGCGTGGAAGATCTGACGAGAGCTGACCCGCCATCGGCGCAGTCACCCGCATGAGCTCGGCATTGACATAGGCGGAGGGGGCGATTCGGTAGGTCACATACGGCAACAGGGCCCATCCGCTGAGAGCGATGATCCCGAGCGCCAGGGACCGCCGAGCGATCCGGCTGCGAATGAAACGTTCGACATGCAGGCGAACCACGACTGGATCTCCAAATGGGCTTTGGTCGCTCCGCCTGCCCTTGCGAAGGCAAGCCTATCACCGCATGGCCCAGGTGTTGGCATGAAGCCTGCGCCTTGAGACAATGAGCAATCCGACAACAGCTGCTTGCCGAAATCAGGATTCGCCGCCGCAGCAGACTCCCCCTCGCAACCACGAGAAGCATATCTAGCTTTCACCACAGCAGGTTAAGACGTGTCAAAACCGGAGAACTACGGCTCGGGAATCGAGAACAAGATGCCGACCTATTCTGGCTTGAAGTCGGCGCGGCGCTTGTACTGATCGAATGGCGGCGCGGCTAACGCCCATTCCTAAGCAGCTCTTTCGCTTCCGCGAATTCGGGAAGACCATGCTCCGCCTCGAATTGAGCGACCACGGGCGCAAGCACTTCGGATAGCGTACGCGCTCGGCCATTTGTCTTGTACAGGCGTGCAAGTTCAAGAGCGCTGCGCAGCTCAAAGGTCTTGGTCTGCTGATGTTGTGCGATGTCCAGCGCCCGCTTGATGGCGTCTTCGGCACTGGATTCGTCCGAAGGATTATGGCGCGATAAGAGTTTACCGCGGACACGATGCAGCTCGGCATCAAGCCAATGCTGGCCGGATTGTCCCGTCCCGGCGATCAATTCGTCCAGGATTTCCAGCCCGGTCTCGACGTCGCCTAAATCTGCAATCGCCAGGGCGACATGCATCCCCCAGAACGGTTCGCAGAGGTAGCAATCGTTCTCGTGCAGGAAGGTCCAGCCGTGACGCATGTCCGCCAGTCCGGTCATTCGGTCTCCCGCACGCCACTTGGCGAGGCCGTTCAGGTAGGTGCCGGCGGCCACGTACAGCGGCATCGTGTGGTCGCGTGCGAGACCGAGCGCCAGGATCGTCTCTGTCTGCTGCAACATGCCCCCGCATACTCCGTCGAACACAGCGCGATGAACCAGCGCATTGGCCTGGGACAGCGCCCGTTTTTCTCCAGGAGTACCCACCGCTTCCGCGGCGAGCTTGCGCGCACGAGCGATGTCGCCAAGCGGCCAGAGCACCAAAGCGAGAAATCGCATGATCACGAACGGGAGATCCAGCGCCGAAGCCCTGAAGGTCGCGGGATTCGGTTCGGCCCGATAGATCGCCAGCGCCCGCTCAAGATGCGTACGCGCGTTCAAATACTCGCCGGCGAACCAGCAGGTCACGCCCCCAGTCCAATGGGCCACGACGGCGGCCACCGGCGAGTCCGGCCGTCGCTCAGCGGCGCTCCTGATGGCATCCGCCAGCTCCCGCATCGGAGCAAGTTCGCCATGGGTCAGGCAGGCATTGAAGAGGCCGGAATGGACCGGCGCAAGTTCAACGGGATCATCGATACCGGCTGCGAATTGTCGCGCGCGCGTCCATGCGGCGACCGTTTCCGGAGCGCTGTGGCCGAGGCTGCCCCGCAAGGCACGGCCATATGCGATTTGAAGATGCAGCCTGCTCATCATCCGGTGGGGCTCGCCAGGCAATTGATCGGCGATCGCGATGGCCTTGCCGAGATGCGCGATCGCCTCGGAATAGGCCGAGCGTTTCAACGCCTGCTGGCCCGCCTTGCGCCACCATTCGAGGGCGATCTCGCTCAGCCCCGCCTCGGTGAAGTGGTGCGCGAGAACTTCCGGCTCGGTCTCGGCGACGATTGGAAACTTGTCGCGCAGGACATCGCCAATCCGTGTGTGAAGCACCTGCCGTTTGCTCTTGAGCAGGCTCTCGTAGGCCGCTTCTTGAACAAGGGCATGCTTGAAACTGTAATTTGCTTCGGGCGGTGTCCCACGACGCAGCAGCAGTTCGGCCTCTTCAAGTTGTCCCAGCGCCGCGCCCAGCGTCAGATCGTCGCGTCCCGCCACGGTTTTCAGCAGCGCGTACGAGAAGTCGCGGCCAATGGCGGCTCCTATCTGGGCCACCTCCTTGACCGGAGCGAGCCGATCAAGCCGCGCCATCAGCGAATCCTGCAGCGTCGCAGGGATAGCAAGCGGCGGCAGCGGATTATTCAGGCGGTAGCGCCCGGCATCCTCAACGAGCAGCCCGGACTCCAGCACCATCTTGGTCAATTCCTCGACGAATAGCGGAATGCCATCGGTCTTGTCGATGATCTGCTCCATCATCTCGCGTGGCAGCTGGCGACCGACGACAATCTGCTCGACGAGCGCGCGCGTGTCCTGCCGATCGAGTCGGTCGAGCCGCAACAGACTGACGTTGGCAAGGCCCGACCAGGAGGGCTCGAACTCCGGCCGGGACGTCAAGAGCACTAGTATCGGGAGTCCTCTGATCCGATCGACCGCGAGATCGAACAGTTCAAGTGTCGTGGCATCGGCCCAATGCATATCCTCGCAGATGATCAGCAGTGGCTGGCCTCGCGCCAGTCCCTCAAGTTGATCGAGAAGGGCAGCAAATGTCTGCCGCCGCTGCTGCGCCGGACTCAAGCCGAGGGGCGGGCAATGGTCGCCGGTGGGAATCGAAAGCAGAGCCGCAATGAGCGGTGTTGCCCGGGCGACCTGCTGGGTTCCTATCGCGAGCATTGCCTCGAGCTTGTCGAGTTTTTGATCCGCCGTGTCGTGCGAGCGAATTCCGGCGGCGCGCTCGAGCTGCGCGACGAAGGGATGAAGCGCACTATTGATGTGGTAAGGCGAACACTGATATCGCACGCGACGGTGCGACCCCAACGAGGGGCTTTCCGACAGCGTTGCCACAATACGCGACTTGCCGATGCCCGCTTCGCCGGAAATCAATACGAACTGGCCCCGCCCCTGCCATGCCTCCCGCTGGCGCGAGAGGATGAACTCGATCTCGTTCTTGCGGCCGACAAAGCCGATCGAGCGCGCGGCACGGACTGCCTCGAAGCGACTCT
This sequence comes from Bradyrhizobium sp. JHI2711, assembly GCF_056156565.1. Taxonomy (NCBI): domain Bacteria; kingdom Pseudomonadati; phylum Pseudomonadota; class Alphaproteobacteria; order Hyphomicrobiales; family Nitrobacteraceae; genus Bradyrhizobium; species Bradyrhizobium sp. JHI2711. Next base: position 1,834,351 of record NZ_JBPZPT010000002.1, on the reverse strand, counting down.
CGGATGCGGTCGCGCCTTCCACCGCCCAGACCGCGATGGGGTCTGCCATTCCCTTGACCTCCCGACGGCCGAGATTGCGCAGGGAGAACAGATCGCCAAGCAGCCGGCGCGTCGATGAAGCAACGACGACGACCCCCGGCTCCGCCAGACTCTGGAGCCGGGCGGCGAGGTTTGGTGTGTCGCCGATGGTTGCGTGCTCCTCCGACGCATCTCCGCTGATGAGGTCGCCGACCACCACAAGTCCGGTCGCAATTGCGATCCGCAGTTCAGCTCGTTCGTCAGTCCCTGTCTTGAGCTGGCGTATCGCGGAGATCATGTCGAGGCCGGCGCGCACCGCGCGCTCGGCATCATCTTCGTGGGCGCGCGGATAACCGAAATAGACGAGTATTCCGTCACCGACGAATCTGGCTATCCTGCCGTCATAAGCAGCGACCACGCTCGCGCAGGCAGCGCGATAGGCCCGGATCACCTCCCACATATCCTCGGGATCGAGACGCGCGGAGAGCGCAGTCGAGCCGACCAGATCACAAAACATGACGGTGAGGTGACGCCGCTCGGCGTCCTGAGGAGGAGCGGGCGATGCGATCAACGCGGCCGGATCGAGGTCAGCGATAGCACGCAGCATCTTGCGGCGATGGCCGAGCAGGACTCCGAGCTTATCGAAGTCCTCATCCATCAGTTCGGGAAGGACGCCTATGTCGATCCCATTTTGGGCAAAGCGCTCCGCGTATTGCGCAAGCCCCAGCTTCTCGAGCCACTCCGCAATCTGCATTGGCTCCACCGATCGTGTGGTTAGCGGTTAGCAGAAGTTTTGGACCACGGCGCGCGGGGACAATATACCAACACCACCATGATGGCACGTCTTGTTTGTTGCGCGACAACTTAGGTTTCTCATTGCCGATATCACTTTCAAGTGGTGACGCTGCTCGATGCGAACGGCTTTGCTACCAAACATCGTCGGCACGCAGCATTGGACGGCGGAGGTTGCGATGAGTCGTGGCGGTCATTTCGAACCGAAACCGAACCAACACTGCGGCTTGTGCCGAACGGACGTTTTCCGCGACAGCAGCTCCTTCATTGCTCGCTGATCGGCGCTTCGTAGCTGCGAGCCATCGTGCCCGCCGCAACCTGCAGCGAAGAACCAATTACCCAGCAGCCGGCAACAAAGCCGATCAGGCCGTTTGGCAGATTCTGATCAAGGACAAGGATGCTGACGGACAGAGTTGCAGCGATTGCCGCGCCGAACGTGCCGGCCGCACTCATGATCTCTATCGGCTCGGAACCGTTCCACTCTTCCGAGATGCTCGATGTCGACCTCTGCGCGGGGGCATTGCCTGACAAATCGATCCCCATGTAATAGCCAAGAGCTCCGTAGAGTATCGTTATCAGGACGATCCAGCCGCTTTCAAACAGACCGGCCTTCTGACGTAATAGGGTTGCTCCAACATAGAGGCCGCCAGAGGCCCCGACGGAGGCCAGCCCGATTCTTTCAAGAAGATGGGCCGATTTGATCAGACTGGAACGGGCGATCCGAAGATTGCCGACGCGCCTTGTTGCAGAAAAGGCGCTGGAAATTGCGCTGCTTATCTTCATAGGAGCTCCTTCTGAGTAAGTAGCAGCCTACCGGCCGACCCCGAACAGAAGCTGCGTGAGTTGCGCGATGCCCTTTCATTCCAATTTCTGAAGAATCTTTGCTGAGTGATGGGACTGGTTTTGCTCGTGAGCGAGACGGAACCAATCCAAAGCTGCGAGCATGTGGCTGCGCAGGCATTGCATCTCACCCGTGTTTCAAATGATCCGGGTGCGGCAATTTTCGTTGCGAGAGTGGTAATTCAGAAAGAGAGCGAGCGCGTATGAAGCGGTTCACACACGGTCCTCCCTGTCGCTCTATTCGGTCACAATTTCCGAAGGACGCATCTCATTTCGCGATAACGGACGGCGAACATGCTGGATCTGCAACGCGCGGTTGGTCAGCGCGCTGCCCGCGTCTGGCCGAAATCAAAGATACGCGCATGGTTTCGTGAAGCTCGCAGCCTCAGCCCGACCACTCCTCGCCCCAGACCTGCACGACGTGGCCGGGCGACACTTCGCGATAGTGCCGCACCGGCGGCTGATAATCCGGCGCGCGGACCGGGCTTCTGATCTCGTCGTTGGAGGCTGGTCGCTGCGTGCCGCGGCGCGACGGATCGGGCACCGGCACGGCGGCCATCAGCTTCCTGGTGTAGGGATGCTGCGGATTGCCGAACACCGACGCGCGCGGGCCGATCTCGACGATCTCGCCGAGATACATCACGGCGACGCGGTGGCTCATGCGCTCGACCACGGCGATGTCGTGGGAAATGAAGAGATAGGCAAGGCCCATGCTGGCCTGGAGGTCGAGCATCAAATTGACGACCTGCGCCTTGACCGAGACGTCGAGCGCGGAGACCGCCTCGTCGGCGACGATCAGCTTCGGCCCGAGCGCGAGCGCGCGCGCGATGCAGATGCGCTGGCGCTGGCCACCGGAGAATTCGTGCGGGAAACGCGCCGCCATGTCGGCGGAGAGGCCGACGCGGACGAGCAAGTCGGCGACCTTGTCGCGCGCCTGCGATCCCGTCGCGAGCCCGTTGGCGAGCAGTGGCGCAGCGATCGCCGTTCCCACCGACATGCGCGGATTGAGGCTCGCGAACGGATCCTGAAACACGATTTGCATGTGCTTGCGGACATCGCGCAAAGCCCGGCCGTTCATGGCCAGCACATCCTGGCCATCGATCAGGACCGTACCGCTGTCCGGCTGCGTCAGCTTCAGGATGGAGCGTCCGGTGGTCGACTTGCCGCAGCCGGATTCGCCGACCAGCGCCAGTGTCTCGCCGGCGCGCAAGGTGAAGGAGACGTTCTCGACCGCATGGACGCGGCCCGAGACCTTGCCGAACAGGCCCGAGCGGATCGGAAAGCGCGTCGTGAGGTTTGAGACTTCCAGCAGAGGCCGCTCGGCGGGCGAGACCGTATCGGGCGTCTCGGCCGGCTCGTCCGACGTGCCCGTCACCTTGTCGACGATCGGAAACCGCATCGGCCGCATCCGCCCGTCCATCGAGCCGAGCCGCGGCACCGCCGCGAGCAGCGCGCGCGTATAGGGATCCGCAGGCGCGGCGAAAATGCGCGCCGTGGCGTCCGTCTCCACCGCCTGCCCGCCATACATCACCATGGTGCGGTCCGCGATCTCGGCGACCACGCCCATGTCGTGGGTGATGAAGAGGATCGACATGCCCTCCTCCTGCTGAAGCTCCTTCAAGAGCTCGAGGATCTGGGCTTGGATGGTGACGTCGAGCGCGGTGGTCGGCTCGTCCGCGATCAGAAGCTTCGGCTTGCAGGCCAGCGCCATCGCGATCATCACGCGCTGGCGCATGCCGCCGGAGAAGCGATGCGGGTGCTCGTGGAAGCGCGACGCCGCCGCAGGGATGCGGACGCGATCGAGCAGGCGGATGGTCTCCGCCTCCGCTGTCGCGCGCGACAGGCCGCGATGCTGGATCAGCGCCTCCGCGATCTGGAAGCCGATGGTGAGCACCGGATTGAGGCTCGTCATCGGCTCCTGGAAGATCATGGCGACGTCATTGCCGCGGATATCCTTCATATCAGCCTCGGGCAGCGCGAGCAGATCGCGCCCCGCCAGCATGACGCGGCCCTCGACCCGGCCGATCTCGCTCGGAATGAGCCGCATGATCGACAGCGCGGTGACGCTCTTGCCCGAACCGGACTCGCCGACGATCGCGACGGTTTCGCGGGCTGCGATGTCGAACGAGACCTTGCGAACGACGGGAATCCATTGCCGCTCGAGCATGAAGGAGGTGGTGAGGCTGGAGACGGAGAGTACCGCTGCCTGTGCTTCGGCAACGGCCTGTTCAGATCTTTTTGTGCCGATGCTCATGCGATTGCCCTAATAGCCCCGCCTGCGATCGACCAGACCCGGCAGCTCCTCGCCCCGACGATGCCGCGCGATCACGTCGAGCACGAAATCGACGGCCGTATCGGGCGTGGTCATGCTGGCGTTGTGCGGCGTCAGCAGGATGCGCGGATGGCTCCAGAACGGGTGGCCTGCCGGCAGCGGCTCGGGATCGGTGACGTCGAGCACCGCACCTGATAGCGCGCCGCTGTCCAGCGCTGCGAGGAAATCGGCCTCGACGAGATGCGGGCCGCGTCCGACATTGACGAGCCCTGCCCCGCGCGGCAGGCGCGCGAACAGCTCGGCATTGAGAATGCCGCGCGTCTCGTCCGTCAGCGGCAGCAGGCAGACGAGGATGTCGGTCTGCGCCAGAAACTCCGGCAAGGTGTCGGCGCCCGCGTAACAGGTAACGCCTTCGATCTCGCGCGGTGAACGATTCCAGCCGAGCAGCGGAAAGCCGAACATCCTGAGCCGTTCCAGAACCGCCTGGCCGAGCTGGCCGAGCCCCATCACGCCGACGCGCCGGCGCCTAGCCGGTGTGATCCGGATCTCGCGCCAGACCTGCTGCCTTTGCTGACTGACGAAATCGAGGAGATCGCGGTGCAGGGCGAGCACGGCCATGGTGACGTATTCGACCATGGTCTCGGCGATGCCGGGCTCCAGCATGCGGACCAGCGGGATCTGCGCCGGGACTGTCGTGGTGTCGAACTGATCGACGCCCGCGCCCACCGAGAAGACCAGCTCGAGATTGGGAAGAGTCGTCGCGATGTCATCCGGCGGCACCCAGGCCACGAGATAACGGACCGCGGCGGGATCGCCGATGTCGGGCCAGAGCCGGAACGGCATGTCGGGCGCGCGCTCGGCGAAGAAGCGCGCCCACTCGGCGCCGCGCACCATGTTGGCCTTGTAGAGAACCGTCATGCCGGCCTCAGAACGGGCTGACCGGCGCGAGCCGACGGCCGTCGATCATGCGCTTGTGGCTGTAGGCGGCGGGATCCACCAGCGGCGTCGCGCCGGTCACGAGGTCGGCGGCGAGCTTGCCGGCGGCGGGACCGATGCCGAAGCCGTGGCCGGAGAAGCCGGTGGCGAGGAAGAAGCCCGGCAGCGCATCGACCGGCGAGATCACCGGTATCGTATCGGGCGTGCAGTCGATGGTGCCGCCCCAGGCTTCGGCGATCTCGATGTCCTTCAATTCCGGATTCGACTTGATCAGCGCCGCCAGCGCCGCATTGACCAGCGACATGTCGGGCGCGGGATCGCGCACGCGCTCGGCCTCGAACGGCGATGGCTTGTCGAAACTCCAGCTGGTGCCGCGCATGAGCTGATCGAAGAACGACTTGCCGAACGACAGCTTCAATCCGTTCTTGCGATGCTGATAGGTCGGCCAGAACGTGCGCGCGTAACGGAACAGGTCCGGCGACAGCTCGACCGTGCCGCGGTTGCGCAGCGCCAGCGTGAAGCCGCCGTCGAGGCGGCGGCGGATGCAGTAGAAATCGGTGCCGAGCGCGCCGGAGGTGATCTCCGGTCCCGGCGTGGTCCGGCACGCGGTGGCGTTGACGAGGCCGATCGGCAGCTCGATGCCGTGGCGGCGGCAGAACAGCGACGACCACGCGCCGCCCGCCAGCAGCACCGCCTGTGTACGAATGGTGCCCTTCTCGGTGACGACCGCGCTGACGCGCCCACCTGTCGTCTCCAGCCCGCGCGCGGCGCAGCCCTGGTGGATGGTGACGCCGTGCTTGCGTGCGGCGGTGGCGAGCGCAGGGACGGCCATCGACGGCTCGGCGCGGCCATCGCTCGGCGTGTGCAGGCCGCCGACCCATGTGTCGGCGTTGCCGGGCATGCGCTCGGCGACCTCGGCCGGCGTCAGCACGGTGGAGTGAACCTGCATCTCGCGCGCGACCGCGGCCCAGCGCTCCCAGCTGGCGAGTTCGTCCTTGCTCTTGGTCAGGAACAACACCCCGGTTCGCCGGAAGCCGGCATCGACGCCGGCATCGTTCTGCATGTCCTCCCACAGAAGCAGCGCCTTGCGCGCGAGCGGGATCTCCTCGCGTGCGCGGCCTTGCTGGCGGCACCAGCCCCAATTGCGGCTCGACTGCTCGCCGCCGACATGGCCCTTCTCGACCAGCGCGACGGAGTGCCCCTTCTTCGCCAGATGATAGGCGGCCGAGACGCCGATGACGCCGCCGCCGATGACGACGACATCTACCTGCGCCGGCAGGCGTTCGTCGCTGTTGATGCGGTTGAGCGGCGGGGACATGGGGCACTCCTGGAGTTCAGTTCGAGCTCTTGCGCGTCAGAGGTCTTGCGCGTCACGGGATGTTCATTCGCGGATCGAGCGCATCGCGCAGGCCGTCACCGAGAAAGTTGAAGCTGGTCACCGCGAGCGTGATGGCGACGCCCGGCGCGATCGCGAGCCAGGGCGCGCTGGTGAGATAGATCTGCGCATTGTTGAGCATGTTGCCCCAGCTCGCCGCCGGCGGCTGGATGCCGTAGCCGAGATAGCTGACATAGGATTCGAGCAGGATCGCCTTGGCGACGTTGAGCGTCGCGGCAACCACGATCGGCGCGATCGCGTTGGGCACGAGCTCGCGGAACATGATGCGCAGGTTCGAGGAGCCGAACGCGAGCGCGGCCACCGCGAATTCCCGCTCGCGCAACGAGCGCACCTGGGCTTCGACGACGCGCGCGACCGCCATCCAGGCCGTGGCGGCGATCAATATGGTGGTGGTGACGAGACCGGGCTCGGTCAGCGCTGCGAGGGCCAGCAGCAGGAAGATGGTCGGAAAGCACAGCACGGCGTCGACGAGCCGCATCAACACCGCGCCGACCGCGCCGCCATAGAACCCGGCAAAGGCGCCGACGACAATGCCGACCGCCATCGCGATCACCATCGCGACGATGCCGATCGAGAGCGAGACCCGCCCGCCCATCATCAACCGTGCCAGCACGTCGCGGCCGAGCTCGTCGGTGCCGAGAATATGCGCGCCGGAGAGCGGCGGCGCGAACCGCTTCATGATGTCGATGTAGGTGTCGTCGAACGGCAGCAGGTAAGGGCCGAACGCCGAACCGAGCACGAGCACGAGGATGATCAAGGCGCCCGCGAGCGCCAACCGATGCCGGCGAAAGCGCCGCCACGCGGCCTGGCCGGGCGCGAGCTGAACGGTGGAGAGGGCTGCGGTCGCCATCGCTTCAGCCCACCCGGATGCGCGGATCGACGACGGCATAGAGGATGTCTGCCAGCAGCGAGCCGATCAGCACCATCGTCGCCGAGAACATCAGGATGCCCATCACAACGGGATAGTCGCGGTAACCAATCGAATCCAGGAACAGGCGGCCCATGCCCGGCCAGGTGAACACGGTCTCCGCCACCAGCGCACCGCCCAGCAGCGTCGGAAACTGCAGGCCGGCGACCGTGATCATCGGCAGCAGCGCGTTGCGAAGCGCGTGCACCGTGAGAATGCGCCATTCCGGCATGCCCTTGGCGCGTGCAGTGCGGATGTAGTCCTGGTTGATGACCTCGAGCATCGAGGAACGCATGAAACGGCCCCACATCGCGGTCTCGACCAGCGCCAGCACCATGGCCGGCGCGATCAGATGATGCAGCAGGTCGAGGAAGGAGCCGTCGCCAATGGTATGCCGGTTGCCCGCCGGCAGCCAGCCGAGCTTGACCGAGAAGACGTAGATGGTGACGAGGCCGAACCAGAAGGTCGGGATCGACAGCGCGATCATGGCACCGACGGTGGCGAGCGTATCGAACAGCGAGTAGCGGCGTAGCGCGCCAAGGATGCCGATCCAGCAGCCGAGCAGCACCGCGATGATGGTCGCCGTCGCCATCAGCTCCAGCGTGGCGCCGAGATGCGAGGAGATCACCGACAGCACCGCCTCGCCGTCGCGATACGACTTGCCCCAATCACCCCGCACCATGCGGCCGAACCAGTCGAGATATTGGACCGGCAGCGGACGATCGAGGCCGAGCTGCCTGGTGACGCGGTCGAGATCCTCCTGCGTCATCTGGCTTGAGACGGCAAACTGCGACAGCGGCCCGCCGGGCGCCAGATGCAGGATGGCGAAGCCGATCCCCGAGACGATCACGAGCAGCATGATCGCCTGCGCCAGGCGATTGACGACGTAGCGGGCCATCTCAGGCGATCCGACCAGCCCGAGACATCAGGCCCAATACCATTCGCGCATGTTCCAGCTGTTGATCGACATGTTGATGTTGGGACGGAAGCCTTGCAGCCCCTCCTTGATGCCCTCGGCGATGAAGCCCTGGAACAGCGGCAGGATGGCGAGGTCGTTGCGGATCAGCTTTTGCAGCTCGCCATAGGTGGCCTTGCGTTGCGCCAGGTCGAATTGCTTGGCGCCTTCAGACAACAGCCGGTCAGCCTGCGCGCTTTGATATTGATAAGTGTTGAAGCCGCGGCCGCCCTTGGCGGGAATGGCGCCGGAGCCGAAGCGCGGCGTCACGTCGGGGTCGCTGCCCAGCATGAAGTTCACGCCGACGATCACTGAATTGAACTTCGATTGCTGCCAGAAGTCGCCCCAGATCACGGCCGCCGGCATGTTGCTGACGCGCATCGCCGCGCCAATGGCCCGCCAGTCCTGGATCAGGAGCTGCTGGCACTGTTCGCGCACGGCACTGCCCGCCGTCGTCGAGTTGGTGAATTCGAGCTTGACGCCGCCCTTCTCGCGAATGCCGCCGGAGCCGCGAACCCAGCCCGCGGCGTCGAGCAGCGCGTTGGCCTTGGCAGGATCGTATTTGTGCTGCGGCAGACCCTGCTGGAACGACCAGGCCTGCTGCGGCACGAAGCTCTCGGTCTGCGTCGGCAGACCGTAATAGAGCGCGTCGATGATCGCCTGCTTGTTGATGCCGAGATAGAGCGCCTCGCGCACGGCACGATCAGTGAAAGGGCCAAAATCCAGGTTCGGCGCGATATGCTCTACCGAGGAGGTCGAAGAGACGAAGATCTTGCGGCCCTTCAGCGTCTTTGCCTCCTGCACGAAGTTCGGCAGGATGCCTTGCAGGCCGGTGTAGTCGACCTGACCGGTGCGGAACTGGGTGTAGAGCACGGTGAGATCAGGGATGTATTTGAAGACCACGCGTTCGAGGTACGGCCCCTTGCCATGATAGCCGGTGTGGGCGTTCAGCTGGATATGGTCGCCGGGCACGCGCTCGCCCCAGCGAAACGGGCCGGTCCCGACAGGCGCATTGTGGAACGGTGAGGCATTCGGATCGGACACCTTCTCCAGGATGTGCTTGGGCACGATGAAGGTGAACGACGCCAGGATCGACATATAGGGCGAATAGGGCGCTTCCATTCGCCAGTGGATCTCGTCGGACGCCACGACGGTGATGTCCTTGACGAGGCTATGGCCGACCCGGCTGCGCGCACGGAATGCGGGATTGTTGATCAGCTCGATGGAGAATTTGACATCCTCCGCCGTGAACGGCGTGCCGTCGTGCCACTTCACGTTATTGCGCAGCTTGATCTTCCAGGTCAGGCCATCGGCGGAGAGGCCGCCATTCTCGGTGGTCGGGACTTCGCGGGCGAGGTCGGGGACGAACTTGCCATCGGGCTCGATGTACCAGAGCGGCGAGAACACCTGCCACCAGATGCCCTGATCGACCTCGATGCCCGGCATCAAGGGATGAAAGACGGTCGGCTCCTGCGACAGCGCCGCGATCACCTGGCCGCGCGGCTTGTCCGGGGGATTGGAGGGACGTTCGGTCTGTGCGAAGGCGTTCCCTGAAAGCGTCCAGCCTGCGGCTGCGCCCGCGCCGAGTTGGAAGAATTGACGACGATTCGGAATGCCGAGATGCCCTGCCGCAACGCCGAACTTGCCGGTGTTGTCTACCATGACCCACTCTCCGTTCCGCACGCGGCACCGTCTCCCGCGCCCCCGAGACCCCGGCAAAGGGACAAGGAGTGGGCTTTAGTGCTTCTAAATTTTTCTCGCAAAAGTTCACCACGACTAAATACAGCTGTCAATCGAATTGCTAGAATGCGCCAGCTTTTCACTCTGACTGAAGGCACGGGGCTCGATACCCGACGCTGAGATGATGCATGGGAGAGCGACATGGATGGTCGCGGCGATACAAACGGCAGCAAGGACGCTTCGACGACCGAGGCCGAAGATGCGGTCGACCAGCGCCTGGGTGAAACAGTGCGGCTGCTGCGTCAGCGCGCCGGCCTCTCGATCCAGGACGTCGCCAACAAGACCGGCCTGTCGACCGGCATGATCAGCCAGCTCGAACGTGCGCGCGCGATGCCGTCGATCCGCACGCTGCGCCTGCTCAGCATCGCGCTCGACGTTCCCATCTCCTATTTCTTCGAGAGCAGCGATCCTGCCGAAGCGCCGCGCTACACCGTGCGCAAGAACGCCAGGCGGCTGCTGCGGCTCACCGCCAGCGGCGTCGTCAAGGAAGCGCTGACGCCGGAAGGCAAAGGCCAGCTCGAGCTCTACGAGCTCACGCTCAACCCCGGCGCCTCCTCCGGCACCGACTTCCTGCAGCACACCGGCGAGAAGGCGGGCTACATCCTCTCGGGCAGCCTGCGGCTGTGGCTCGACAACCAGGCCCATGTGCTGGAAGCCGGCGACAGCTTTCGTTTTCCGAGCATCGTGCCGCACATGTTCGACAACCCGACCCAGCAGGTGGCGCGCGTGATCTGGGTGACGACGCTGCGCCAGACCGACTCGCCGACGGGTTGAGTCCGGCATCAAGGTCTGGCGAGACGGATCTAGCTCATCCTTCGCCGCAGCGTGGCCGACGGCGTCTCGCCGAATTTCTCGCGGTAGGCGCCGGCCATGCGGCCGAGATGGGTGAAGCCGAGATCGAAGGCCATCTCGGTGATGGAGACATCGGGTGCGGCTTGCGCGAGGCGCGCATTGAGGCCGGCGAGGCGAATGTCGAGCAGCATCTGCGAGATCGACACGCCGAAGTGACGGCGGAAGCCGAGCTGCAGCGCGCGGATGCCGATGCCGGAGGCGCAGGCGAGCTGCGCGAGGTCGAGCGGCTCGCCGGCATGGTCGGCAAGGTGATCGCGCGCGGCGCGCAAGGCGCGCGGCAAACGCTCGGCCTGCCCCGAAAACGTCTGAATCGCATCCGACAGGCCATGCCGCGCCGGTTGAGCAGATGATCGAGCAGCGCTTCGCGCCAATCGGCCATTGCGGCCGGCGACAGCCGGCCTGATGGTCCGAGACGCTCGGCGAGTGTCATCAGCTCGGCGAGCCTCGTCTGCAGGGCCCGCCCGGACGGCGCATCCAGCTCGATCACCGGATCGAACTCGACCACCCCGGTCGCCCTGCCCGACAAGGCCGCGGCGCGCTGCTCGACCATGCGGCGATCGAGCAGCAGGATCGCCTGCGCACAATCGCTCCACATCATCCGGGTCGGAATTGTCGGCGACAGCAGCGACGCGATCCGGTCCGGGGCCGCATCGAGCTCACGACGACCGGCACGAATGCGGGCGCTGCCAGCAAGCGGGACCTGCACCAGGAAGAAGCGCTCGAGGCAGCCCGGATCGATGCTGACCGCTCCGCCATAGGCGACGTAGTTGATGGAGAAACCCTCGAAGGCCGCGCAATTGTGCCGGGCCGAGAAGCCGGCCGCGCGCGCCTGTGTCGGCTTGAGATCATGCGGGCAGAAGATGCGCCCGATCTGCTCGGCCGCCTCGTCGACGTCATCAGTGGTTACGCGGGCGAAGGCCGCAAGCCGTTCGGCTGCAGAGGCTGTTGCGCTCATTTCCAGCTCGGCTGCGGACATCGTCGACCATGCTTCGCGCCCGGAATTCCTTTAAGCCTATAATAGTTCCGCGGGGGCGAAAAGGGCCGGAGCTCGCAAATTCGTCGTGCTGCATGGCAATAGGTTCATCCGGATTCGTTTAGCGGATAGACAGGCGGTCCGTCCTCGGACGATGCTCCGTCCCCGCCGGAATCCATGAGGAGCAAGCCATGACTGCACTCGAAAAAGGCATCACCGCGAACGGGAAAGGCTACGGCGGCAAGAGCTGGAACATCCTTGGCCAGGTCTATTTCCCCAAGGCCGTCACCGACTCCACTTTCGCGTTCGAGACCAACAGCGATCCCGGCCAGTTCGTGCCGGTGCATATCCATCCGACCCAGGACGAGTTCATCCTGGTGCAGGAAGGCACGCTCGATCTCAAGCTCGACGGTCAATGGGTCAAGGCCAATGCCGGCGACCTCGTGCGCATGCCACGCGGCATCCCGCACGGCTATTTCAACAAGTCCGACAAGCCGTGCCGCGCGCTGTTCTGGGTCTCACCGATGCAGAAGCTGGAGGCGCTGTTCAACCAGCTGCACAATCTGACCGACCCGGCCGAGGTCGTGCGCATCTCGGCGCTGCATGAGGTCGACTTCCTGCCGCCCGAGGCCAACGACTAGCCGTCGCCGCTTTCTCCGCTTGCATCTGCTTGCAGCCCCGGCCGGCCGCGCCTTGTGGCCGAACGCGGCCGCTTGCGCGCCAAACACATCGAGCAAACCCATGGTCAGCCCAAAACATGTCTGCGTGATCGGCGCCGGCGTCTCCGGCCTTGCCGCCGCGAAAGCATTCTCCACCCGAGGCCACCGCGTCACGATCGTCGAGCGCAGCTCAGATCTCGGCGGCGTCTGGGAGCCGGCGCGCTCCTACCCCGAGGTGCAGACCCAGAGCCCGAAGGAGCTCTACCGCTACACCGACCGCGCCATGCCGGATGCCTATCCGGAATGGCCGACCGGGCCGCAGGTCCACGCCTACCTCGCCGACTATGCCAAGAGTTTTGGCCTCGAGCGCATGCTGCGGCTCAACACCGAAGTCGCCGGCATGGCGCGCCGTGGCGACGGCAGGCCGGGATGGACGCTTGCCTTGAAGGACAGGAACGGCACGACCACGAGCGAGGATTTCGATTTCGTCGCGGTCTGCACCGGGCAATTCAACGAGCCACGCGAGCTGCATTGCCCCGGCGAGGACGGCTTTCTGGCGCAGGGCGGCCAGATCCTGCACTCGTCGAAATACGGCGATCCGACCCTGGCGAAGGAACGCCGCGTCGTCGTGCTCGGCGGCTCGAAGTCCGCAACCGACATCGCCGTGAATGCGGTGAAGTCAGGCGCGCGCGAGGTCACCATCGTGATGCGCGAGCCGGTCTGGCGCATTCCCTATTTCATCGGCGGTCTCGTGAACTTCAAGCGCATCCTCTACATCCGCGCCCAGGAGGAGATGTTTCCGGGTTGGGGCATCGGCGCGATGGGACGGCTCGCGCACCGCCTCGCCGCGCCGCTGGTCTGGGCCAATTGGCGCGGGCTGGAGAGCCTGTTGAAGGCGCAGCTCAAGCTCGGCCGCTGCAACATGGTGCCGAAGGAGCGCATCGAGGACGGCGTCAACTGCTCGGTGCCCATCGCAACGCCGGGCTTCTACCCGATGGTCGCCGACGGCCGCATCAAGGCCGTGTTCGGCACGTTCGACCATTATGAGGGCGACAGCATCGTGATGAGTGGTGGCGAGCGCGTGGGCGCCGACGTCGCCGTGCTCGCGATCGGCTACAAGCTCGGCGTGCCGTTCCTGCCCGAGGCCTACCGGCAGAAACTGGTCGATGCCGACGGGCAGTACCGGCTCTATCGCCTGATCGCCAATCCGGATCTGCCCGAGCTCGGCTTCGTCGGCTTCAACTCCTCGTTCTGCACCGTGCTCTGCGCCGACCTCGCGGCGAACTGGCTGGTGCGTTATGCCGACGGCCAGCTCGCGAACCAGCCGACGGCACAGGCGATGCGCGACAACATCGAGATGATGCTGCACTTCAAGCGCGTCAAGCGGCCGGCCGCGGGCGTCTATGGCGGCCTCTGCGTCGCCCCTTATCACTACCGCCATTTCGACGAGCTGATGGCCGATATCGGCGCGAAAAACCAGAAGCGCGGCGGACTCGCGGGCCGCTTCCAGCCGCCGGATGCGGATGCTTACGCCAAGTTCCTGGCGACGGCGCCGGACTACCGGGCGGCGTGAAAGGAGAATTGCGGCGGCTCGCATCCGACGTCTACGATCTCGCTGGCCATCGAATCGACGGGAACCAGCCATAGGATCGGCCATGGGATCGAGACGACTTGCCGCCGCGGCCCTTGCGGCTGTTGCCATCTTCGGCGCGGTGCCCACCGTTGCGCAGAAGGCGGCGCCGACGCCACAGCAATCGGAGGCGCTCGCGGCTTACGAGCGCGCGCTCGGCGACTTCAAATCCATCCTCACTGAGCGGCGGCGCCAGATCGAGGCGAAGGAGCCGCTGCCGAACCTGCCGGGACAGGCGCTCTATCTCGCGCGCGTCGCTGTGATCAGCAGCTACAAGGACCTCACCGACGTCATGCCGTCGCGGATCGGCCGGCCCAACAAGTTCGAGATTCCTCCGGCCTATTTCGACGCCGAGATCGAGCCGCTGGTCGACGAATACGGCAGGCTCTTCGACCTCATGGAGGCGCCGCCTGCCAGCGCGCAGAGCTCGCCGACGCCGTTCAAGGACGTCGTCGATCTCGCCGTTGCGATCGCGCGCGCCAAGGGCCTCGCGCCCGAACATGCCGAAGTTGCGGGGCGGATCAGCCTCGGGCTGTTCTTTGCGGAGACCAACGGCAAGCAGAACGTCCGCAACGCACGCTCGAACACCTATATGGGCAGCTTCCAGACCGGCCCCTCGGAAGACCGCAACGGCCGGCGGAAATGGGAGAAGATCAAGGGCGACGTAGCTGCGATCGACCCGGGCTTGAGCGCGCGAGACGACAAGGAGGAGGCGCGTGCCGGCGGCACCGATCAGCGCTTCAACCACTGGACCAACGTCCGCAACGGGTTGATGAACGCGCACTCCGATCTGTTCCGCGAGATTCCGGGTATCGTCAAGACGCTGCCTGATACGATCGACCAGATGAAGCTTTTCCAGCTGATCCAGATCGTTCCAACCCCGACGCGGTCCGCGCTCAAATCGGGCGATCTCCTGAATTACCGGGTGTCAAGCCCCAGAATCATGGGATACCTGCGCAACAACAGCATCTTTGCCTTCGGACGGGCCGACCGGGCGAAAACTTCGGCAAGCTATCGCGAAATCTTCGCCGCGATGTGGCTGTTCAACCGGAAGTTTGAGAAAGCGATGGCGAAATACGCCGAGATCAGGACACGCTGAGAAAGCGGGTTGCAACTGCCAGCGCAGGTTGTAGTCTCGCGGTGGCATCGACCCCACGGACCATTTCATGCGCATTCTCGTTCTCGGCGGCAGCCAGTTTCTCGGCCGGGCGATCGCAAGCCATGCCTCCGCTGGCGGGCATGACGTGACCTGCGCGGCCCGCGGCCTTGCGGGGCCGATTGCCGCCGGCGCCCGCTTCCTGCGGATCGACCGCGACGTGGCCGACGGACTTGCGCCGCTCGCGGGTGAGACATTCGACGCCGTGGTCGATGTCTCGCGTCATCCCGGCCAGGTCCGTCGCGCAGTCGCCGCGCTGAAGCGGCCGGGCGTGCATTGGACCTTCGTCTCGACGATCAGCGTCTACGCCGACAACCGCATCCCGGGGCAACGCGCCGACTCCGCGCCGCTGCGCGAGCCTGTTGCGGGAGAGATCGAGCACAGCACCGAGGCGATCTACGGCGCAGCCAAGGTCGCCTGCGAACAGGCGGTCGGCGATGATGCCTTCATCTGCCGCGCCGGACTGATCGCAGGCCCCGAGGACCCGACCGGACGGTTCGCCTATTGGCCGGCGCGGCTTGCGCGCGGCGGCGAGGTGCTGGCGCCGGGATCGCCGGAGGATGCGGTCCAGTTCATCGACGTGCGCGATCTCGCGCAATGGATCGTGCATGCGGCAGAGAGCGGTCTCGTCGGCATCTATGACGGGATTGGGCCGATCCGCACGCGCGGCGGATTCCTGAGCGAATGCGCATCCGCGCTGAACGCGTCCTGCACCTTCACCTGGATCGATCGCGCCTTTCTGGAAGCGCATGACGTCAGGCGTTGGGCGGGCCCGCGGTCCTTACCGATGTGGCTGCCATTGCCGGACTACGCCGGCTTCCTGACGCGCGATACCTCGCCGGCACGCGCGGCCGGATTGACCTCGCGACCGCCGGGAGACGCCGCGCGCGATACGCTTCATTGGCTCCGCGCCAACAACGGGCCAGTCGTCGGTCTCACTGCCGAAGACGAGAAGGATGTCCTGGCGGCGTGGCATGCGCGCCAGCCCTAGGTGCGGACGGGCCAATCGTTCGCCGGTGAAAAGCGCCTTGTCGTGACAAATCTGTCAAAGGCCACACTGCCGTTTTCGGTGCAAGACCCGTGACCGCCATGGCTATGGTGTTCCACGACTGCCCGTTTGTTGGTAGCCTGCCGCACCGAGAGACAGCAATCGGGGACCACCGAATGACGCGCGCCAATCCCGCATCTCCCGCACGACGCAATGGAGCAGCGAGGAAACATATCGGTCGGGCACTCGCCGCAACCGCGGCATTGGCTGCGCTCGCCGGCTGCGAGGACAAGAACACGTTCGTGGCGCCGCCGCCGCCCAAGGTCGACGTCGCGACGCCGGTGCAGCGTCCGGTGACGCGCTACATCGAGGCCACCGGCAACACGGCGCCGATCAAGAGCGTCGATCTCGTCGCGCGCGTGCAGGGCTTTCTGCAAACGATCGACTATCAGGACGGCACGTTCGTCAAGCAGGGCACCCAGCTGTTCACGATCGAGCCTGAGACCTACAAGCTCAAGCTCGAGCAGGCGCAGGCGGCCGAAGTCGGCGCGCAGGCTTCGCTCCGGCAGGCGGAGGCCGACTACAAGCGACAGGCCGAGCTGGTGCAGCGCCAGGCCGTCTCGCAAGCCACGCTCGATAATTCCACCTCCGCGCGCGACAACGCCCAGGCCAATCTGCAGCAGGCCCAGGCCAACACCAAGCTCGCCGAAGTCAATTACGGCTACACCAAGGTCACGGCACCGTTCGACGGCATCGTCAGCGCGCACATGGTCTCGATCGGCGAGCTCGTCGGCGTCTCCTCGCCGACCCAGCTCGCCACCATCGTGGCGATGGACCCGATCTATGTGAACTTCACCGTCAACGAGCAGGACGTGCTGCGCATCCGCGCCGAGGCGACCCGTCGCGGACTGACGCCCGCGGACATGAAGCACTTCCCGATTCAAGTGGGGCTGCAGACCGATACCGGCTACCCTCATGAGGGCAAGCTCGACTACGTCTCGCCGACCCTCAACCAGTCGACCGGCACGCTGGCCGTGCGCGGCCTCGTTCCCAACGACAAGCGGGTGCTGCTGCCTGGCTATTTCGTCCGGGTCCGCGTGCCCTTCGACCAGGAGAAGAGCGCCTTGCTCGTTCCCGACACCGCGCTCGGCAGCGACCAGGGCGGCCGCTATCTCCTCGTCGTCAACAGCGACAACGTCGTCGAGCAGCGCAAGGTACAGATCGGCCCGGTCGACAACGGCCTGCGCGTGATCGAGAGCGGCCTGAAGCCAGAGGATCGCGTCGTGACCGCGGGGCTGTTGCGCGTCATCCCGGGCCAGAAGATCGACCCGCAGGTGACGAAGATCGAGCAGACGCAGGCCTCGAGCAAGTAGGGGCTGCCAGCCATGATCTCAAAGTTCTTCATCGAGCGGCCGGTCCTCTCGAACGTCATCGCGCTGTTGATGATCCTGATCGGCGGCGTCGCGCTGTTCAATCTCGCCATCGCGCAATACCCCGACGTGGTGCCGCCGACCGTGCAGGTCACCACGCGCTATCCCGGCGCCAGCGCCAAGACCGTGATCGATACCGTGGCGCTGCCGATCGAGCAGCAGGTCAACGGCGTCGAGGACATGCTCTACATGCAGTCCTACAGCGGCTCCGACGGCACCTACACGCTGACCGTGACCTTCAAGATCGGCACCGACCTCAACTTCGCGCAGGTGCTGGTGCAGAACCGCGTCTCCAGCGCATTGTCGCAATTGCCGCAAGCCGTGCAGAACCAGGGCGTCACCGTGCAGAAGCGGTCGACCTCGATCCTGCTGTTCGTGACGCTCACCTCGCCGGATGCGAGGTACGACAGCCTCTACTTGAGCAACTACGCCACCATCAACATCCGCGACGAGCTCTCGCGCCTGCCCGGCGTCGGCAACGTCACCGTATTCGGCGCCGGGCAATACTCGATGCGGATCTGGCTCGATCCCAACAAGCTGCAGGTGCGTGGCCTGGTGCCGCAGGACGTGATCCAGGCAATCCAGCAGCAGAGCCAGCAGGTCGCCGCCGGTCAGGTCGGCGCGCCGCCGACGCCGCCGGGACAAGCGTTCCAGTACACGCTGAACGTCAACGGACGGCTCGACGATTCCGGCCAGTTCGAGAACATCATCGTCAAGACGGGCACGAGCGGCGACGTCACGCGGGTGCGCGACGTCGGCTGGGTCGAACTCGGCGCGCAGACCTACAGCCAGATCTTCTCGCTCAACAAGCAGCCCGCGGTCGGCATCGGCGTGTTCCAGTCGCCGGGCGCCAACGCGCTGCAGGTCGAGCAGGCCGTCGAGAAGAAGATGGCGGAGCTCGCCAAGCGCTTCCCCGAAGGCATCAAGTACGACACGCCGTTCGACACCACCAAGTTCGTCGAGGCCTCGGTGCACGAGGTCTATATGACCCTGATCGAGGCCGGCCTGCTGGTGCTGGTCGTGATCCTCATCTTCCTGCAGGACTGGCGCGCGATGCTGGTGCCGGCGACGACCGTGCCTGTCACCATCATCGGCGCCTTCGCCGCGATGGCGGCGCTCGGCTTCACCATCAACATGTCGACGCTGTTTGCGATCGTGCTCGCGATCGGCATCGTGGTCGACGACGCCATCGTCGTGGTCGAAGGCGCCGCCCACAACATCGAACAGGGCATGAACGGCCACGACGCCGCGATCCGCGCGATGGACCAGCTGTTCGCGCCGATCGTCGGCATCACGCTGGTGCTGATCTCGGTGTTCCTGCCCGCTTCGTTCCTCGCCGGACTGACCGGGCGCATCTACTCGCAATTCGCGCTGGTGATCGCCGCGACCGCCCTGCTCTCCGCCATCAACGCCGCGACCTTGAAGCCGACGCAATGCGCGCTGTGGCTGCGGCCGGCCGTGCCGCCGGAGCAGCGCAATTTCTTCTATCGGGGCTTCAATGCGGTCTACAACCGCGTCGAGCGCGGCTACACAAGGCTGATCACGTTCCTCGTGAAGCACGCCACCATCTCGGTCGCGTTCGCACTGCTGATCATCGCCGCCAGCGGCTATGGCCTGTCGCGGGTGCCGACCGGCTTCCTGCCGATCGAGGACCAGGGCTATCTGATCGCCGCGGTGCAGCTGCCCGACGGCGCCGCGCTGGAGCGGACGCAGGCCGTGCTCGACAAAGCGAGCGGGCTGATCAAGGACACGCCCGGCGTGGCGCAGGTCATCACCATCGCCGGCATCTCCGCGCTCGACAACAGCGCCAGCCTCGCCAATGCCGGTGTCGCCTACATCATCCTGAAGGATTGGGACGCGCGTAAAGGGCCCGGTGAGGATCTGCGCTCGCTGGTCTTTGGCCTGAACGACAAGCTCGCTGATATCATGGAGGCGCGCACCATCGTGTTGCCGCCGCCGCCGATCCAGGGCATCGGCAACGCCGCCGGCTTCTCGATGCAGGTCGAGCTGCGCGACGGCAACAGCGATTTCGCCAAGCTGCAGGCCATCACCGGCGCGATGGTCACCAACGCTCAAAGCCAGAGCGCGCTGCAGCGCGTGCAGTCCTCGTTCCGCTCCTCGGTGCCGCAATTCAACGTCGAGATCGACCGCGTCAAGACTCAGACGCTTCATGTCACCACGGATCAGGTGTTCTCGGCGCTGTCTACCTATCTCGGCTCTTCCTATGTCAACCAGTTCAACAAGTTCGGCCGCGTGTTCCAGGTCTATACGCAAGCCGATCCCGCCTTCCGCGTCACCGAGCGCGACATCGCCAACATGCAGGTGCGCAACTCGAATGGCGACATGATCCCGATCGGCACCGTCGCAAAGATCACGCCGGCCACCGGCCCGTCGCTGATCAGCCTCTACAATCTCTATCCGTCCTCGACCGTGATCGGCCTGCCGGCGCAGGGCTATTCGTCGGGCCAATCGCTGAAGCTGATGGAGGAAATCGCGGACAAGACGTTGCCGCCCGGCACCGGCTATGAATGGACCGCGATGTCGTATCAGGAGAAGGCGGTCTCGAACCAGATCTACTGGGTGTTCGGCCTCGCCATGCTGCTGGTCTATCTCGTGCTCGCCGGCCAGTACGAGAGCTGGTACGCGCCGATCTCGGTGATTCTCGCCGTGCCGCTGTCGCTGCTCGGGCCGATGCTGATCCTCTCCGCCCTCAAGATCGACAACAACCTCTATTGCCAGATCGGCCTGATCCTCCTGATCGCGCTGTCGGCCAAGAACGCCATCCTGATCGTCGAGGTGGGGCTCGAGCTGCACGGCCGCGACGGCAAGCCGATCATCGAATCCGCGATCGAGGCGGCGCGCGCCCGCTTCCGGCCGATCCTAATGACCTCGTTCGCCTTCATCCTCGGCGTCGTCCCGCTGGTGCTCGCCACCGGCGCCGGCGCCAGCGCGCGCAAGTCGATCGGCATCACCGTGTTCTCGGGCATGCTGGCCTCGACCTGCCTTGCGGTGCTGTTCGTGCCGGCCTTCTTCGTGGTGGTGCAGCGCTTCGAGAACTGGCGGGCGTCGAAGAAGAAGCCGCAGGCGGTGGCGGAGGTGAAGCCCTAACCCTGCTCCGCCGGCGCCTGCCGCGCCTCGCCGCTCGAGACCAGGAGCACCGAGACCTTCGACTGTCGCAGCACTGCATCGGCGACGCCGCCGAAGGAGAGATGGTCGGCCTGGATCCGGTCAACGCCCATGACGACGAGGTCGACGTCGGTAGTGTCGATCTCGCGCAGAATCGCCGCCTCCGGCGCGCGGTTCACGCGCAGGGTCGTGGTGATGTCGACGTCGTAGCGGGCGGCGAGATCGCTGGTGTCCTTGAGGATGCCTGTCTCCTGGCTCAACCCGCGCGAGCTACCGCGCTGCGCACCCTTGTCGCGCGTCGTCGCTACATAGACCACCCGGAGCGAACCTGAGCCGGCCTGCGCCAGCGCCACGGCGACCTCGGCACCGCGCTTGGAGACGGCGCTGCCGGACACGGGAACGAGGATGTTGAGCGCCTCGGGCATCGGCTGTTTCAGGTGCTTGCCCTTGGCGGCCACGATCGCAAGCGGTCCTTCGAACTTCGCGGCAATATCCTCGACCTTGCGATCGAAACGGTCCTTGGTGGCGGCGACCTTGGCGATGCCGACGACCAGGAGATCGAAGCCCTTGCGCGCCTCGTCGGCAATGGTCTCGCCAAGCTCCGCGCGCCTGGTGCGGCTGATGACATCGACGCTGCCGGCATCGTTGTCGCTGTTGGCGGAGACGGTTTCGGCCGCCTTCTTCACCACGGCTTCGTGGCTCACTTCCTCGCCGCGCCCCCTCTCTTGCTCCTCGGCGCGCTTGCCGATATGCAGCACCGTGATCGGCAGGCCGCGCATGCCGGCGATCAGTCCGGCGACATGCGCGGCGAAGGTGGCGTTGACGCTTTCGTCCACGGCGAGCAAGGGACGTTCGAGATTGGCGACGAAGCCGCGCTTCTCGAACTCCTCGCGCTCCAACCGCTCCTTCTCCTCCGCGCTCATCGGCAGCCTGGCCAGCGCCGCGCGCAGCATCGGCGGCATCGCCATGGTGGTCACGATCGCCATCGTCACGATCATCGTGAACAGGTTCTGGCTGAGCACGCCGATCGACAGGCCAATGGTCGCGATGATGACCTCGGTCGAGCCGCGCGCGTTCATGCCGCTGGCGAGGGCCAGCGACTCCCTCCCGTTCAACCCGCCCACGGTGCCGCCGACGAACGCGCCACCGAACTTGCCGACGCTGGCGATCACGACGAGCAGGCCGGTGAGCATCAGGAGGTTGGGATCGCGCAGCACCGTGAGATCGGCGCTGAGCCCGGCGAGACCGAAGAACACCGGCATGAAGAAGCTTGAGATCAGCCCGCGCAGGCGCTCGTCGATCTGCCGCGTCAGGATCGGCGATTCCCCGACCAGGATGCCGGCGACGAAGGCACCTAATACGGTGTGGACGCCGATCAGATGCGTGATCATCGCCATGACGCTCATCAGCAGCAGGATCACGGAGATGACCGCGGCCGCGCTGACGAGATTGTCGTTGGCCCAGCGGATCAGCTGGAACACCAGGCGGCGGCCGATGGTGAAGCTGACCGCGAGGAAGGCGAGCGTTCCCAGCACCGACTTGGTCACGGAAGCGATGTCGAGCGAGCCTTGCGAAGCGAGGCTGAAAATGACGGCGATGATGATCCAGCCGATGGTGTCGTCGATCACGGCGGTCGCGACGATGATCTGCCCGACGTTGCGGCGCATGAAGTTCATCTCGCGCACGACGACCGCGACGATCTTCACCGAGGAGATCGACAGCGCCGTGCCCATGAACAGCGACGCCACCAGGCGTTCCTGCGGATTGGGCAGCAGCGCATCCGGCAGGAACTCGCCGAGTGCGAAGCCGCAGGCGAACGGCACGACGATGCCAGCGATCGAGATCGCGATCGCGGCCCTGCCCACCTTCCGGACCAGCTTGAGGTCGGTTTCCATGCCGGTCAGCAGCAAAAGCAGCAGGATGCCGAACTGGGCGATGCCGGCGATCATCGCCTTCTGCTCGGGCGTGTTGGGAAAGATCGCGGCTTGCGCCTCGGGCCAAATCCAGCCGAGCAATGACGGCCCCAGGATGATGCCGGCGAGCAGCTCGCCGATCACCGAGGGTTGGCCGATGCGCATCATGATCTCGCCGAGGCCGCGACCAACCGCGATCAGCAGGACGATCTGCGCCACCAGCAGGAATTCGGACGGGCCGGCCGATTTGCCCGCTTCGGCGCCGGCCGCAATGGTGGTGAGGATGAGCGCCGCGGGGACGAGGCCGACCGGCCGGAGCAAGGTCCACAGCATGCAGGCGTCATTTCCCCTTTACCCGGCCCCGCTGTCGGGGCCACGGGGATACAACCCGCGGGAGGTGGCGGGAGTTCCTGCCGCGCACGACGGGACGGAGGGGGCAAAAACGCCAACCGCGAAAACAACCCCATGCACAGTAGGGATGCCGTTGAAAACGCTCAAAAAAAATTCGGCTTAGCCGAAACGGCTTGCTCCGTCGGGCAAAACACTGGCAGAATGGCATCGTGGGTGGCATGGCGAGGGTGCCTCCTCATCCTCCGTCATTGCGAGCGCAGCGACTTGTCCGCCGAAGCCTTGGCGAAGGCGGAAGCAATCCAGAATTTTTCCGCGGCGGCAATTTGGATTGCTTCGTCGCAAGGGCTCCTCGCAATGACGGTGGAGACAGTCTCCCTCACACCACCTGCGGCGTGCGGATCTCGCGCGGCAGGATCAGCGCGGCGGCGATCGCGAGCAGGCAGAGGGCGGCGAAGGCGTGCAGCATGGTGACGAAGCCGCCCCGCTCGTAGAGCCAGGCGACCAGACCGACCGAGGCGCCGGCCGCGGTGAAACCGACGAAATAGCGCACGGCATAGGCGCGCGAACGCCACTCTTCGGTGGTGTATTTGCCGACCATGGCGTCGTTGACCGTCACCTGCCCGAACGCACCCATGACGATGCCGATCGAAACGACGATCAGCGGCAGGTTGGACAGGCTCGCGGCGAGATACAGGAATGGCGCCAGCATGAAGGAAAGTGGCAGCGCCACCGTCTTCAGCGAATAGCGGTCGAGCAGCCGGCCGATCGTGTACTGGGTCATCGCGCCGAACACGTAGACGCCGGCGGCGATGACACCTAACAGAGCCGGGCTCTTGGTCAGGTCCGCAAGGCGCTCGGCGAACAGCTTTGGCAGCGCCACGGTGACGGCGTTGAAGGTCGTGGAGATCGCGATCACCACGATCAGCAGCGCCAGGATCACACGCCACATGTCCTGC
Source organism: Bradyrhizobium sp. JHI2711 (assembly GCF_056156565.1). Taxonomy (NCBI): domain Bacteria; kingdom Pseudomonadati; phylum Pseudomonadota; class Alphaproteobacteria; order Hyphomicrobiales; family Nitrobacteraceae; genus Bradyrhizobium; species Bradyrhizobium sp. JHI2711. The sequence goes on along the minus strand of NZ_JBPZPT010000002.1, from coordinate 1,810,461 downwards.
CTGGCCACCCGCGCCTGCGCCGCCGCTTGCTTCGAGCCCTTGCGGTCCTCATGCACGACACTCAGCGCGAAGGCGATGCCGATCAGGACCGTGACCGCGCCGGGAACGATGAAGGCGTAGCGCCAGCCGAGATATTGGCCGATCACGCCTGTTACCAGCGCCGACGACGCCACGCCGAGATTGCCCCAGACGCCGTTGATGCCCATCTCGCGGCCGAGCCGGTCGGCGTAGGACACGATCATGGCGGTGCCGACGGGATGATAGATCGAGGCAAAGATGCCGATCGCGAGCAGCGCCGCGCCGAGCTGCACGGGGGTCTGCACGAAGCCGACCGCGATCATCGAAAGGCCGATGCCGACGAAGAAGATCAGCATCATGTGGCGGCGACTCCAGCGATCGCCCAGCCAGCCGGTGAGCAGCGAGCCGGCGCCGAAGGCGACGAAGCCCGGCGTCGCGTAGGGCAAAAGTTCCGAATAGGCCATGCCGAGCGCCGGGCCCATGATGATGACAGCGGCGGCGAAGATCAGCATCGAATAATGGTCGATGAAATGACCTGCGTTGACGAAACCGATGACCCGACTGGGGCTGTTCATTTACCGAATCCTCTCCTGCTCCGAAATGAGTTATATGTCCTCCCCATGACGGGATGCCGCCAATGACTGTCTTGAAAACGCCAATCTTGGAAACACCAAGCTTGCAAACGCCAATCCTGCGGGAGGTCCGGAGCAACCACCGCTCGCCCGCGGGCGTGCACCTGGTCGCCCGCGACTATCCCAAGGGGATGCGGATCGATCTGCACATGCACCGCGAGGCGCAGCTGATCTATGCGGCAAAGGGCACGATGCAGGTGACGACGCCCGCCGGACGCTGGCTGGTGCCGCCGGACCGCGCGGTCTGGGTGCCGGCCGGGCTCGAGCACGCCATCGACCTGCTCGCCGACATCGAGATGCGCACGCTGTATTTCGACCTGTCCTGGCTGAAGCGCGAGCAGCGCTATGACGGCCTGACCAGGGAATTCGTGGTGCGGGTGTCGCCGCTGCTCAATCAGGCGATCCTCGCGCTGTTCGACGGGCGCAACACCGAAGAGCGCACCGAGCTCCTGGTGCGCCTCGTGATGCTGGAATTGCACCAGGCCGAGGATTCCGCGACTTTCGTGCCGCTGCCGCGCGAAGCGCGCTGCCGCCGCGCGGCGATGATCGTGCTCGACGATCCCACCGGCCTGCACGACATCGACACGCTGGCGCGCGCGGTCGGAACCTCCGGGCGTACGCTGTCGCGGCTGTTTTCGAGCGAGACGCAGCTGAGCTTCAAGAGCTGGTGCCAGCGCGCGAGGATTGCGGCGGCGATCGAGCGGATATCGACGGATGCGAACGTGTCGGTGAAGCAGCTAGCCACCCAGCTCGGCTATGCCAGCGTGCCGGCATTCTCGGCCGCATTCCGCCAGGTGACGGGTCGGACGCCGACGGAGTTTGCAACACACGCGGTGTCGTCGCCCGGCTTGACCGGGCGACCCAGTACGCCGAGACGGCTCGGCTAGAATCGAGAAGCTGCGGCGTACTGGATGCCCCGGTCAAGCCGGGGCATGACAGCGCGTTGGAATGAGCACTGCCCGGCATATCATCGACCCGTTCCGGCATGCCCTCATTCTCCAAACGCACGGCGGAGCGAAAGATGCCGCATTCGCCTGCTTGATTGTGATCGGCTTGCACCCAAATCCCGTGTAAGCTTGCCGCATCGCACAGACCTGATACGAAAGCCCCGATGGCCAACGCCTTCTTCTCCGACCTGCTTGCCACCATCTCCGAGCGCGGCCGCACGTTGCTTCGCCGGGGGGACGCCGCCGAAACCAAGCATGATGCCGACGGACTGCTCGAGCTCTGCGATGCGCTGCTGTCGGGCCGGGGCGAAGCCTCGGGCACCGCGATGGCGCGCGAGGTGCTCGACATCTACCGGGAGCTGGACGCGGCGGCACGCCGCGCCTTCTTCGAGGGCTTGGTGCGCGATTTCGGTCCCGATCGGGAGCGCCTGTCCAAGGCGATCGAGACATGGCGCGCCGCGCCCAGCGACGAGGACGCAAGCTCGCTGCACTTCGCCTCAGAGCCGCGCCGGCAGGAGCTGATCCGGCGGCTCAACCGCGCACCCGGCGGTACCGGCGATCTCGTCAACATGCGGGCCGATCTGCTCGGCATGATGAACGGGCACACCGATCTCGCCGCGCTCGATCGCGACGTCTCGCATCTTCTCTCTTCGTGGTTCAACAGGGGGTTTCTCGTGCTGCGCAGGATCGACTGGTCGACTCCGGCCAACATCCTCGAAAAGATCATCCGTTATGAGGCCGTGCACGAGATCTCGGACTGGGACGATCTGCGCCGCCGCATCGATCCGGTCGACCGGCGCTGCTACGCCTTCTTCCATCCTGCGATGGTGGACGAACCCTTGATCTTCGTCGAGGTGGCGCTGACCGAGACGATCCCCGGTGCGATCCAGCCCCTGCTCGCGGTCGACCGCCAGCACCTGCCGATCGAGCGCGCGCGCACCGCCGTGTTCTATTCGATCTCCAACACCCAGCGCGGCCTGGGCGGCATCTCCTTCGGCAGCTTCCTGATCAAGCAGGTGGTGGAAGAGCTGCGCCGCGAGCTGCCGAAGCTCGACACGTTCGTGACGCTGTCGCCGGTGCCTGGCTTCATGGCCTGGGTGAAGCAGGACAAGGATCTGCCGCTGTCGGACGAGGACCGCGAGGTGCTGAGGCGCCTCGATGATCCCAGATGGTTCGAGAGCCCGGAGACGGCGGCACTGCTCCGCGCCGTGCTGGAGCCGCTCGCGGCGCACTATTTCCTCAAGGCGCGCACGCCGAAGGGCAAGCTGATCGATTCCGTCGCCCGCTTCCATCTCGGCAACGGCGCGCGGCTGGAGCGCATCAACTGGCTGGGCGACCTCTCGCCCAAGGGAATGCGCGAGTCCGCCGGCGTCATGGTCAACTACCTCTACCGCCTCGACGACATCGAGAAGAACCACGAGGCCTATGCCAATGACGGCGAGGTCGTGGCGTCGAGTGCGGTGAAGAAGCTGCTGAAGGGCGAAGGGCGAAGGCTGCTGGATATGAGGCTGTCGTAGGGGGCGGACGCTTACCACATCGTCATTGCGAGCACAGCGAAGCAATGCCGCCGTGGAAAGATTCTGGATTGCTTCGCTGCGCTCGCAATGACGGAGTGTGGGGCGACAGCTGGCGAAACCCAACGACCGCCCGCCGCAGGCTCGGACAACCACGGATGACTTCGGCTCTCACCGTCATTGCGAGGAGCCCTTGCGACGAAGCAATCCAGGCTGCTGCCGCGGAAAGATCCTGGATTGCTTCGCTACGCTCGCAATGACGGAGGTCCTGGCAGCGGCTCGCCGAGTAGCCGCAGATCTCCTGCCGGTCAGATCAGCGTCGCGTACAAATCGTCCCAATTCGGATTGAGGCTCTCAATGAGCGCAAGCTTCTTCGCCCGGCTGCCACCTTTGATCTGCTTCTCGCGCACAATCGCGTCGGACATGGTCGCGTGCAGCTCGTACCAGACGAGGAGCTTGCAGCCGTGCTTCGATGAAAAACCCTTTACCAGTCCTTCGCGATGCTCGAACGCGCGGCGCGGCGGATGGGAGGTGACGCCCGTGTAGATCGTCCCGTTGCGGCGATTGGCGAACATGTACACGCAGGTTGCTTCATAATCGTACTCGGCTGAGGACAGCTTCTACAATAGCACAACCAGGAGATGACTACGAGGCTTTCGCCAGCGTCATTGCGAGGAGCCGTTGCGACGAAGCAATCCAGACTGCCGAAGCGGAAAGACCCTGGATTGCTTCGCTGCGCTCGCAATGACGGAGTGTGTGGCGACAGCTCGCGCAATTCGGCACATTGGGCTGCGGGCCAGACGCCCGCGAGCGGCAGTGGCCCCTCCACCGTCATTGCGAGGAGCTCTTGCGACGAAGCAATCCAGACTGCCTCCGCGGAAAGATTCTGGATTGCTTCGCTGCGCTCGCAATGACGGAGTGTGTGGCGCGGACGTCGCGCTCCAACGACACTCCTACTCCGCCAGCGCCTTCATCTCCTTGTAGAGATCGGACTTGCCTTCGAAGCCGATGCCTGCAAGCTCGGGCATGGTGATGTGGCCGTTCTCGACGCGGACGCCGTCGGGGAAGCCGCCATAGGGCTGGAACAGGTCGGGATAGCTTTCGTTGCCGCCTAAGCCGAGGCCGGCGGCGATGTTGAGCGACATCTGGTGGCCGCCGTGCGGGATGCAGCGGCTCGGCGACCAGCCGTGGGTCTTCAGCACCTCCAGCGTGCGCTGGTATTCGCACAGGCCATAGGACAAGGCGCAATCGAATTGCAGCCAGTCGCGATCGGGGCGCATGCCGCCGTAGCGGATCAGGTTGCGGGCGTCCTGATGGCTGAACAGGTTCTCGCCCGTCGCCATCGGGCCCGGATAAAATTCGGCGAGCGCGGCCTGCAGCGCGTAGTCGAGAGGATCGCCGGCTTCCTCGTACCAGAACAAGGGATAGTCGCGCAGCATCTTGGCGTAGGCGATGGCGGTCTCCAGGTTGAAGCGGCCGTTGGCGTCGACGGCGAGCTGGGCGTCCTTGCCGATCTCCTTCAGCACCGCCTCGATGCGCCTGCGGTCCTCGGCGATATCAGCGCCGCCGATCTTCATCTTGACGACGTTGTAGCCGCGATCGAGATAGCCGCGCATCTCAGCCCGCAGCATCGAGAGATCCTTGCCGGGATAATAATAGCCGCCGGCGGCGTAGACGAAGACGCGCGGATTGGCTTTGACGCCGTGACGCTCGGCGAGCAAGCGGAACAGCGGCTTGCCGGCGATCTTCGCCACCGCGTCCCACACCGCCATGTCGATGGTGCCGACCGCGACCGAGCGCTCGCCGTGGCCGCCCGGCTTCTCGTTGGTCATCATCGCGGCCCAGACCTTGTCGGGGTCGAGATTGTCGCCGGCTGCGTCGAGCAGCGACTTCGGATCAGCTTCCGTGATGCGCGCGGCGAAGCGCTCGCGGATCAGGCCGCCCTGCCCGTAACGGCCGTTGGAGTTGAAGCCGTAGCCGACGACGCGCTTGCCGTCGCGGACCACGTCGGTCACGACGGCGACGAGGCTGGTCGTCATCTTGGTGAAGTCGATATAGGCGTTGCGGATCGGCGAAGAGATCGGCTTGGTGATCTCGCGGACGTCGACGATGCGGATGGACATTGGGGGCTTTCAGTGTTTATTTCGTCATCGCGAGGAGCGAAGCGACGAAGCAATCCAGCTGCCTCGGCGAAAAGATTCTGGATTGCTTCGCTCGCAATGACGAGGGAGAGAGTGTGCGCCCCTCGCAATGACGCGGAGAGAGCGAGGCGCGCTCGGCTCAAACTATTTCTTATCCCGGAAATACGGCTCGACCGGACCGTGCACCTTAATGGTCAGCGGGTTGCCGTGGCGATCCTTGGCGTTCCCTGCGGTGACGCGGACCCAGCCTTCGCTGATGCAGTACTCCTCGACATTGGTCTTCTCGATGCCCTTGAAGCGGATGCCGACGTCGCGCGACAGGATCTCCGCGTTGTAATAGGGGCTGTTCGGGTCGACCGACAGGCGGTCCGGAAATTCGTCGCTCATGATTGTCTCGCTCACAACAGTGTTTCGATTTGATTGCGCAATCCTTCGGGCCGGGCGGTCGGCGCGTAGCGCGCGACCACGCGGCCCTCACGGTTCACCAGGAATTTGGTGAAATTCCATTTGATGGCGGCGCCGAGAAGCCCGGATTGCTGGCGTTTCAGGTACTCGTACAGAGGATGCGCCTTCGGCCCGTTGACGTCGATCTTCTCGAACAGGGGGAAGGTGACGTCGTAATGGGTCGAGCAGAATTCCTGGATCTCGCTCGCCTGCCCTGGCTCCTGCGCGCCGAACTGGTTGCAGGGAAAGCCGAGCACCGAGAAGCCGCGGGGAGAGAGGTCGCGATGGAGATCCTCGAGGCCGCGATATTGCGGCGTGAAACCGCATTTGCTCGCGGTGTTGACGATCAAGAGCACCTGCCCCTCGAAACGCCGCAGGGCGACCTCCTCGCCGGCCAGCGAGTTGGCCTTGAAGTCGTAGATGGCGGTCATCGCTAGCCCACGGGATCGATCGGCGATGGCGGCACGCCGCCGGCCTCGATCGCTTCGCCGGCGAGCAGGCACAGATCCTCGCGATAGCGGCCAGAGACGATGTGCACGCCGACCGGCGCCCTGCCGACGAGACCTGTGGAGACCACGAGGCCCGGCAATCCCATGAAGGGAATCGCGATCTGCGGCAGCTGCGCTTCCCAGACCCGCTTGAAGGAATCCTCGTCCTTGCGGTCGAGATGGTCGGGGAACGGCAATTCGCCGGAGACCGGCGTCAGCAGCACGGCGTATTTTTCGAAGAACAGCATCCAGTCGCGGGTCAGCGTGGCTCGCCGGGTCAGCGCCTTGGCGTAATTGGCCTGATCCATCGGCGTGACCCTGGCGCGGTTGCCGCGCAGGCAGGCCAGTGCGCCGGGATCGCCCTCGCGCTCGGCCATCTCCAGCTGCGCCTCATAGCCGTCACCGAGCCAGAGCTTGATCTGCCATTCCACCGCTTCGCGCATCGGCGGCGTGTCCTCGATCACATCGACGGTCCAGCCCGCGCGCTCCAGCCGCTTGCCGGCATCGCTCACCGCGGCCTTCACCTCCGGTGCGGTGGCAAGGCCACCCGGATTGAGGCACAGCGCAGCGCGCTTGTCGCGTGCGGGTCCTTGCAGCGGCACCGGCGCGAACCAGGGATCGCGGATGTCGCGGGCCGACATCGCTTCAAGCGAGATGCGCAAATCGTTGACCGTGCGCGCCAGCGGGCCCGAGACCGCCATGATCTGCGGACCGATCGGGCGCTCCGGCAGCGCCGGGTTGAAGGCGGGAATGCGTCCGAGCGTCGGGCGCAGACCGTGCACGCCGCAGGCATAGGCGGGATAACGGATCGAGCCGGCGATGTCGGTGCCGTGCGCGATGTGGCCGATGCCGGCCGCGACCGCCGAGCCGGCGCCGCCGGACGAGCCGCCCGGCGTCAGCGAAGCGTCGCGGGGGTTCTTGGTGTCGCCGTGGATGAGATTGGTGGTGAACCAGCGGTAGGAGAAGGCCGGGCAATTGGTGCGGCCGAGCAGGATGGCGCCCGATTTCCGGAAATTGGCGACCACCGGATTGTCCTCGCGCGCGATCAGGTCGCGCTGCAGCTTGAGGCCGTTGGTGGTGGCAAAGCCTTCCTGGTCGACATTGGCCTTGATGGTGACGGGCACGCCCGCGAGGACGCCGGGGTCCTCGCCCCGGCTAATTGCGGCATCGACGGCATCGGCCTGCTTGAGCACGTCATCCGGCCGGTGGTCGATCACCGCGTTGAGCTGGGGATTGACGGCATCGAGCCGCGCGAGACCGGCCTTGGCGGCCTCCCTGGCGGAGACTTTTTTGGACCTGACGAGGGTGGCGAGGTCGGCGGCCGACAGGCGCCAGAGATCTTGCATGGCTTGCTCCGTATGACAGGCGTCTTTTAGCGCCGGGAACGCGGCAAAGCCATGCGGATTTCGCGGGGGTGAAAGGCGGGTTTTGCGCCGGGCGTTGCCTCATTCTCCGTCATTGCGAGGAGCCCTTGCGACGAAGCAATCCAGGCTGCCTCCGGGGGAGGGATCCTGGATTGCTTCGCTACGCTCGCAATGACGTGGAGAGAACGGTGAGCCCGTTACCTACCGCGTCCGGCTAATGCCTCGTCGCGGACTGGTCCGGCATGTCGAGCAGCGCTTCGGTGAAGGGAAACTCCAGCACGATCTCGCCGTCGGCGTCGGTGACCTCGATGACGGCCTCCAGCAGCGCCGGCTGGGTTCCTTCCGACTTCACAACCTCAAGGATCATCTGGCGCGCGACCTCCCAGGCGCGATCGGGGTTGCGCAGGTCCTCGCCGTCAGGATCCACGATCAGTTCGTCGCCGATGCGGGTGTTGAAGAAATATCTGGGCATGCCTGATCCAATGGGGTCGTCTGTCGCCGATGAGAAGCCGGTCCTTACTCACAACTGGTTTATCCCGACAGGGATCACGACCTATCGGCAATTTTGCGTATCTGATCCGCTCATCTTTGCGGCCGCAATACGCCATCTTTGCAGTGCAACAATTCCCGCAGCCTACTACCTAGGTCGGGAAAATTTCACTGGCGAACTTTGCCGTCCGCACTAATTTGTCCAATGGGCGGATACGTCCGAATTCGCGAAAATGGAGAGCCAAATGGCCTGGAAAGCCCCTAAGATCGTCGAAGTGCCCTGCGGCATGGAAATCAATATGTATGTGAGCGCCACCCGCAAGTAAGCGGCTGGTGGAAACGCGTTCTGCGCAGGTGGTTCTTTCGGTCACGATACGTTTCCGGCAGAGAGAAACCTTGTCCGAAACTGTCTCGGCCTGAGATCCACCTCGCCAATTCGCCTCCAGGAGACGGATCATGCTTCGCGTCGTCGTCCTGGGCGCCGGGGCCGGCGGCGGAGTTCCGCAGTGGAATTGCGGCTGCGAAGGCTGCCGCGCGGCTCGTGCGAAGGGACAAGAGCTGTTTCGAACCCAGGCTTCTGTCGCCTTCAGCGGCGACGGCGAGCACTGGTTCCTGATCAACGCCTCACCCGATCTTCGCCAGCAATTGAACGCCACGCCGCAGCTGCACCCAAAGGCGGGCGCGCTGCGCCACACGCCGATTGCGGGCGTGATCTTGACCAACAGCGAAGTCGATGCCGTGGCCGGCCTGCTGTCGATGCGCGAAGGCTCGCCCTTCACGATCTATGCGCACGAGAAGGTGCTGGCGATCCTCAGCTCCAACAGCATCTTCAACGTGCTGAACGAGAAGAACGTGCGGCGCCAGCCGATCGCGATCCGCGAGCCGTTCGAGCCGCGGCTGCCCGACGGCACGCGCTCGGGGCTCGAGGTGCTGCCCTTTGCCGTGCCGGGCAAGTCGGCCTGGTATCTCGAAGGCAAGGTGCATCCGGGCGGCGAGAGCGGCGACGGCGACACGCTGGGCCTGAAGATCACCGACAAGGCCACGGGCAAGTTCTTCTACTTCATCGCGGCCTGCGCCGAGGTGACCGACGCGCTCAAGGCCGAGATCGACGGCGCTTCACTAGTGTTCTTCGACGGCACCGTCTGGCGCGACGACGAGATGATCAGGGCCGGCCTCGGCCACAAGACCGGCAAGAGCATGGGCCATGTCGCCATGTCCGGCGAGGACGGCGCCATCGCCCGGCTGGCCGATCTCAATATCGACAGGAAGCTGTTTCTGCATATCAATAACTCGAATCCGGCGCTGCTGCCCGGCTCGCCCGAGCGCAAGCTCACTGAGGAGGCGGGCTGGCAGATACCGGCGGATGGAACGGAGATCGTGCTGTGAACGCCGAATCACTGACTGGAATGACCGCGCTCTCGATCGGCAAGGACTTGAGGCTCAACTCGGCCGAGGAGCTCGAGGCGGCGCTGCGCCACATCGGCGCCACGCGCTATCACAGCCTGCATCCGTTCCATAAGCTGCTGCATGGCGGCAAGCTGAACAAGGGCCAGGTGCAGGCCTGGGCGCTCAACCGCTACTATTACCAGAGCACCATTCCGATCAAGGACGCGGTGGTGATCTCCCGCTTCCGCGACCGCGCCACGCGGCTGGAATGGCGCCATCGCATCGAAGACCATGACGGCGATGTCGACAGCGAGGGCGGCATCGAGCGCTGGATCAAGCTGACCGAAGGGCTCGGGCTCGACACCGCTTACGTCGAATCCACCGAAGGCATCTTGCCGGCGACGCGCTTCGCGGTGGAAGCCTATGTGCACTTCTGCCGCGAAAAAAGCCCGCTGGAGGCGATCGCCTCCTCGCTCACCGAGTTGTTCGCGCCGAACCTGCATGAAGAACGCATCTCGGGCATGCTGGAGCACTACGACTTCGTCAACCCCGATATCATGAGCTACTTCAAGCGCCGCCTGACCCAGGCGCCGCGCGACGCCAATTTTGCGCTCGATTATGTCAAGAGGCACGCCACGACGCCGGAGCAGCGCGCGCAGGTCTGCAACGCGCTGATCTTCAAGACCAACGTGCTGTGGGTGCAGCTGGATGCGCTCCAGCATGCCTATGTCGAGGGCCACATTCCGCCGGGCGCGTTCGTGCCCAAAGCGAGCTAAGGATTAAAAGCAATGGCCGGGCCGCGGAACATCAGCGTCAGCGAGGCGAGCCGCCCCGTGCTGCCGCGGCATGCCAAGCTCAGATATGACGAGACCCGCAAGGTCTGGGTGATCCTGGCGCCGGAGCGCGTGCTGGCGCCGGACGAGATTGCGGTCGAGGTCTTGCAACTCTGCAACGGCGAGCGCAATGTCGGCGACGTCGCCGATCAGCTCGCCGCAAAGTACGCAGCGCCGCGCGAGGCGATCCTGGCCGACGTCATCGCCATGCTGCAGGATCTCGCCGACAAGGGCTTTCTCACCGAGATCAGGGAGAAGACGTCATGAGCGACGTGACCATCCCGCCCAGCGACAGCCTCGCGGTGCTGGAGAAGCAGCGCTCGACGGCGGAGACGTTCGGCATTCCGCTCGCGGTGCTGCTCGAGATCACCCATCGCTGCCCGCTGCAATGTCCCTATTGCTCCAACCCGGTCGAGCTCGACCGCTCCGGCAAGGAGCTGACGACGGACGAGTGGAAAAAAGTGCTGAGCGAGCTCGCCGAGATCGGCGTGCTCCAGGTGCATTTCTCCGGTGGCGAGCCGACGGCGCGGAAAGATCTCGTCGAGCTGGTCAAGCATGCCAGCGACGCCGGGCTCTACACCAATCTCATCACCTCGGCCGTGCTGCTGACGCGCGAGAGGCTCAGCGATCTCGCAGATGCCGGGCTCTGCCATGTGCAGATCTCGTTCCAGGGCATCGAAGACGGCCTCGCCGATCGCGTCGCCGGCTACAAGGGCGGCCACCGCAAGAAGCTCGAGGTCGCGAAATGGACGCGCGAGCTCGACCTGCCGCTCACCGTGAACGCGGTGATGCACCGGCAGAACCTGCACCAGTTGCCCGACATCATCCAGATGGCGCTCGATCTCGACGCCGACCGGCTCGAGGTCGCCAATGTGCAATATTACGGCTGGGCGCTGAAGAACCGCGCCGCGCTGATGCCAACCGTGGCGCAGCTCGATGAGTGTACCCGCCTCGTTGAGGAGGCACGCGAGCGGCTGAAGGGCCGACTGACCATCGACTACGTGGTGCCGGATTATTACGCGCTGCGGCCGAAGAAATGCATGGGCGGCTGGGGCCGGCAGTTCTTCAACATCTCGCCCGCCGGCAAGGTGCTGCCCTGCCACGCCGCCGAGAGCATCACCGGGCTCGATTTCGAATCGGTGCGCTCCAACCATTCGATCGCCTGGATCTGGCAGAACTCGGAGGCCTTCAACCGCTATCGCGGCACCGGCTGGATGAAGGAGCCGTGCAAGAGTTGCGAGTTCCGCGAGATCGATTTCGGCGGCTGCCGCTGCCAGGCCTTCGCGCTGACCGGGGACGCCGCCAACACCGACCCGGCCTGCGCGCTGTCGCCGCTGCACGAGACCATCTTCAAGCAGGCGGAAGCCGAGGCCGCAGGCGACACCAGCCGCTTCCTCTATCGCAACTTCGCCGGCGGCACCCTGGAATCCGAGAATGACGCCTGACGCCGACGCGGGCACAGCGGCCAAACGCACTGATCCCTTTGCGCCGCTGACCTCCGATATGCTCGACGTCGGCGACGGCCATGAGCTCTATGTCGAGAGCGTCGGCCGCAGCGACGGCATCCCCGCGGTCTATCTGCACGGCGGGCCCGGCAGCGGCTGCCAGCCCGACCATCGCCGGCTGTTCGATCCCGACCGCTTCTGCGCCGTGCTGTTCGACCAGCGCGGCTGCGGCCGCAGCCGGCCCAAGGGATCGCGCGAGCACAACACCACACAGCATCTGATCGCGGACATGGAGACGATCCGCGAAAAGTTCGGCTTCGAACGCTGGATGGTGGTCGGCGGTTCCTGGGGCGCGACGCTGGCGCTGGCGTATGCAGAGGCGCATCCCGAGCACGTCTCCGGCATAGCGCTGCGCGCGACGTTTCTCGGCACGCGGGCCGAGGTCGAGACGGCCTTCACCTCGCGCCTGTCGCAATTCCATCCGGCGCTGTACGAGGATTTCCTCAGCGTGCTGCCGCCAGAGGAGCGCGACCGGCCGGTGGATGCCTATTGGCGCCGCATCCTCGATAGCGACCCTGCCGTGCATGGCCCGGCGGCGAAGGCCTGGCACGACACCGAGCGCGTCTTGTCCGAGCACAAGCCGGCACGGACGCGGCTCGACCTCGCCGGGCTGAACGTCTGGCGCACATTGCCGGCGACGCCGTTCATGGAAGCGCATTATTTCATCAACGACAGCTTCATGAACGAGGACCAGCTGCTGCGGAACGCGGGCCGGCTCGACGGCATTCCCGGGATGATCGTGCAGGGTCGCTATGATCTGTTGTGTGCTCCCGCGACAGCGCAGGCCCTTGCGAAAGTATGGCCCGGTTCCGAGCTTCGCATCGTGGAAGAAGCCGGGCATTCGCTCTATGATGGCGGCGTGAGGGACGCGGTCATGAAGTCGATCGCGGACCTTGCGTCGAAGATCGGGCGATGAGAGGACAAGAAGAATGCCGCTCGCCGGAAAGGGCATGCTGCTGACGTCGATGAACATCGACGCTGCGGACGAGGCCGATTTCAACCGCTGGTACGATCGCGAGCATCTGGAAGAGCGTGTCGCAATCGACGGATTTCTCGAAGCGCGGCGCTATGTCGCGCATGCCGCCAACCCCAAATATCTCTCGCTGTACTCGACCGAAACGCTCGGCGTGCTCGACAGCCCCGCCTACCGGGCGCGCCTCGCCGACCAGACCGAATGGTCGCGGCGATCCATGGCGCGCTTCAGGGACATGCTGCGCGTGGTCGCGCGCATCACAATCAGCAAGGGTACTGGCCGCGGCGCGTCGCTCGGCCTGGTGCGGCTGCGGCCGACGCCCGACAACGCCGGTGCGTGGCGTGATGCGCTGCAAGAAAAGCTGGCGCCGCAGGACCGCGACGGCATCATCTCGATGCACCTGCTCGAAAGCGAGCCGGAATTGTCGGGCGCAACGGCGGGAATTCCGGCGGTGCGCAACGAGGGCGCGCGCGACTGGTTCGTGCTGATCGACGGCACGCACGTCAATGCCGTCTCCGCCGTCATCGCCGAGCGCTTCACCGGCCCGGCTGCGGCGCCCTTCCCGCTCCCCATCTCCGTCGGCACCTACTGCCTGATGTGGGACCTCGCCAAGAGCGATGTCGCGCGCGGCTGAACGGCATCCGCATCGCAGCATATTGCACCGCACGCATCTCGTGCGCCGCGCGTTAATGCCGTGCACGCGTAGCTCCCATGAAAGCGGTGACGCGCGCAAATTTGCCGTTGTACTTCGGAACGGTTCTAATAAGCTAACCCAATGACGTCATTCAGAAACCAGATCGAAGCGCGTTAAGCGCTCGCCAAGCTCAAACAAAAAAGGCCGCGGGGTCTTCGGGCCTGCGCGGACAGGGTAGGAATGAAACCGACCGACATCGCGGCCCCCGACTACTTTCACAAAGTGGTCGATTGCCAATGGGCCTGTCCTGCGCACACCCCGGTTCCCGAATACATCCGATTGATCGCCCAAGGCCGCTACAGCGATGCCTACATGATCAATTGGAAATCGAACGTATTTCCCGGCATTCTGGGACGCACCTGCGATCGTCCCTGCGAGCCGGCGTGCCGGCGCGGACGCGTGGAGGAAAATCCTGTCGCGATCTGCCGCCTCAAGCGCGTCGCCGCGGATTTCAAGGACGACATCAGGCAGCGGCTGCCGAAGCCCGGGCCGAAGAACGGCAAGCGCGTCGCGCTGGTCGGCGGCGGTCCCGCTTCGCTGACGGTGGCGCGCGATCTCGCGCCGCTCGGCTATCACTGCACCGTGTTCGATGCCGACCCGGAAGCCGGCGGCATGATGCGCACGCAAATCCCGAAATTCCGCCTGCCCAATTCCGTGATCGACGAGGAGACCGGCTACATCCTGGGTCTCGGCGTCGAGTTCAAAGGCGGCCACCGCATCGACAGCATGAAGGCGCTGCTTGCCGAGAAATACGACGCCATCTTCGTCGGCTCCGGCGCGCCGCGCGGCCGCGAGCTCGAGCTTCCCGGCCGGAAAGAGGCCGCCGCCAACATCCATATCGGCATCGAATGGCTGGCCAACGTGTCGTTCGGCCATGTCGACAAGATAGGCAAGCGCGTCATCGTGCTCGGCGGCGGCAACACCGCGATGGATTGCTGCCGCACCGCGCGCCGGCTCGGCGGCGAGAAAGTCACGGTGGTCGTGCGTTCCGGCTTCGACGAGATGAAGGCCTCGCCCTGGGAGAAGGAAGACGCGATCCACGAGGATATCCCGATCCTCAACTACATGGTCCCGGTGGCCTTCAAGCATGTCGCCGGCAAGCTGATCGGCGTCACCTTCCAGCACGTCAAAGCCGAATACGACGCCAAAGGCCGCCGCAATCTGGTGCCTTCGGGCGATCCCGATCAGACCATTCCCTGCGACGACGTGCTGGTCGCGGTCGGTCAGGAGAACGCCTTCCCCTGGATCGAGCAGGATTGCGGCATCGAGTTCGACAAATGGCACATGCCGAAGGTCGATCCGAAGACCTTCGCCTCGACCAATCCGAAAGTGTTCTTCGGCGGCGATGCCGCGTTCGGCCCGAAGAACATCATCTGGGCGGTCGCGCACGGCCATGACGCCGCGCTGTCGATCCACAAGATGCTCTCGGGCGAAGCGGTCGACGAACGGCCGCTGCCGGAGGTGCAGATCTCCTCGCAGAAGATGGGCATCCACGAATGGAGCTATGACAACGACATCTCGCCCGACAAGCGCTATAAGGTACCGCATCGCGACAAGGTCGTTGCGCTGAAGGACATCCGCGCCGAGGTCGAGCTCGGCTATGACGTCAAGCTGGCGCTCGGCGAAGCCCATCGCTGCCTGAACTGCGACGTGCAGACCGTGTTCTCGACCTCGCTCTGCATCGAGTGCGACGCCTGCGCCGACATCTGCCCGATGGATTGCATCACCTTCACCGCCAACGGCGAGGAAAGCGATCTGCGCCAGCGCCTGAAGGCGCCCTCCGCGCATCCGGACCAGGACCTCTACGTCTCCTCGGACCTGAAGACCGGGCGGGTGATGGTGAAGGACGAGGATGTCTGCCTGCATTGCGGGCTGTGCGCCGAGCGCTGTCCCACCGGCGCCTGGGACATGCAGAAATATTTCATCGAGATGACCCACGCAGGTTCGACATGTCCGACAAAAAGCCGATCAGCAGCGTAAACGACTTCGTCGTCCGCTTCGCCAACGTCAACGGCTCGGGCTCGGCCAGCGCCAACGAGATGTTCGCGCGCGCGATCCTGCGCCACGGCGTGCCTGTCAGCCCACGCAACATCTTCCCCTCCAACATCCAGGGCCTGCCGACCTGGTACGAGGTGCGGGTGACGGAAGACGGCCATCTCGGCGCCCGCGGCGGCGTCGACATGATGGTGGCGATGAATCCGCAGACCTGGGACAAGGACGTCGCCGGCATCGAGCCCGGCGGCTACCTGTTCTACGATTCCACCAAGCCGATGCCGTCGACCAAATTCCGCGACGACATCACAGTGATCGGCGTGCCGCTGACTGCGATCACCAACTCGACCTATACCGATCCGCGTCAGCGACAGCTGTTCAAGAACATCATCTATTTGGGCGCGCTCAGCGCGTTGCTCGACATGGACCCCAAGCTGATCGAGCAGCTGATCGGCGAGCAGTACAAAGGCAAGGAGAAGCTGCTCTCCTCCAACGTCCATGCGCTGCATCTCGGCCGCGACTGGGCGCTGCAGAACCTGAAATGTCCGATTGGGCTGCGCGTGAAGAAGTCCGACAAGGTCGGCGACCGCATCTTCATCGAGGGCAACAGCGCCGCCGCGCTCGGCGCGGTCTATGGTGGCGCCACCGTGTGTGCCTGGTATCCGATCACGCCGTCCTCGTCGGTGGCCGAGGCTTTCACCGCCCATTGCAAGAAGTACCGGCACGATCCTGAAACGGGCAAGGCGAAATACGCGATCGTGCAGGGCGAGGACGAGCTCGCGTCGATCGGCATCGTGATCGGCGCCTCCTGGAACGGCGCCCGCGCCTTCACGGCGACCTCCGGCCCCGGCATCTCGCTGATGACGGAGTTCATCGGCCTCTCGTACTTCGCAGAGATCCCGGCCGTGATCATGAATATCCAGCGCGCCGGCCCCTCCACGGGCATGCCGACCCGCACCCAGCAATGCGACATCATCGCCTGCGCCTATGCCTCGCATGGCGACACCAAGCATGTGCTGCTGTTCCCCGAGGACCCGGCCGAGGCCTTCGAGTTCGCGGCCGCCGCCTTCGATCTCGCCGAGCGGCTGCAGACGACGATCTTCCTGATGCTCGATCTCGACATCGGCATGAACCACCGGCTCTGCCGCCCGCTGAAGTGGGACGATGCCAGGCAATATGACCGCGGCAAGGTGATGACGGCGGCGATGCTGGAGGAAGGCCGCGACTTCGGCCGCTATCTCGACGTCGACGGCGACGGCATTCCCTACCGAACCTATCCCGGCACGCATCCGACCAAGGGCTCCTACTTCACCCGCGGCACGTCGCGGGACCGCTATGCGCGCTACTCCGAGGAAGGCACGGTCTACGCCGACAACATGCAGCGCCTGATGCGCAAGTTCGAGACCGCGCAGGACCTCGTGCCGCGTCCGCTGCAGGCCAATGCGGAACGGCCGACCAAATATGGCGTGATATATTTCGGCTCGACCTCGCCGGCGATGGACGAGGCGATCGGCCTGCTGGAAGCGCGCGGGCATCAGCTCGACCGTCTGCGCATCCGCGCCTTCCCGTTCCATTCCAGCGTGGCCAGCTTCCTCGCCGAGCACGATTTCGTATACGTCGTCGAGCAGAACCGCGACAGCCAGCTGCGCCAGCTCATCGTCAACGAGAACGGCATCGATCCCGTCCGGCTGGTGCCGATCGTGCATTACGACGGCACGCCGATCACTGCTCGCTTCATCGCCAAGGCCATTGGCGACCACCAGGACCACCTCAAGGTGACCCCGCTCCGCAAGGCCGTTTCATGACTTACATCGCAAAACCGAAATTCCATCATCCGGGTCTGAAGAAGAACGCGCTCGGCTACACGCATCGCGATTACGAGGGCAAGATCTCGACGCTGTGTGCCGGCTGCGGCCACGATTCGATCACCGCCTCGATTATCGAAGCCTGCTACGAGCTCTCGATCGAGCCGCACCGGGTGGCGAAGATCTCCGGCATCGGCTGTTCGTCGAAGACGCCGGACTATTTCCTCGGCAATTCGCACGGCTTCAATTCCGTGCACGGCCGCATGCCATCCGTGCTGACAGGCGCCAATCTCGCCAACCGCGATCTGATCTATCTCGGCGTCTCCGGCGACGGCGATTCCGCCTCGATCGGTTTCGGCCAGTTCGCGCACTCGATCCGCCGCGGCGTCAACATGACCTATATCGTCGAGAACAACGGCGTTTACGGCCTGACCAAGGGTCAGTTCTCGGCCACCGCCGACCGCGGCTCGAAGAGCAAGAAGGGCGTCACCAACACCGACAACGCCATCGACCTCGTCGCCATCGCGCTGCAGTTAGGGGCCACCTTCGTGGCGCGCTCGTTCTCCGGCGACAAGAGCCAGCTGGTGCCGCTGATCGCCGCCGCGATCGGCCACAAGGGCGCGTCCTTCATCGACGTGATCAGCCCCTGCATCGCCTTCAACAACCATGCCGGCTCGACCAAGAGCTTCGACTATGTCCGCGAGCACAATGACGCCGTGAACCGGCTCGACGTGCTGGTCGGCCGCGACCCGATTGCGGTGGACTACGCGCCCGGCACGGTGCAGGTGGTCGAGCAGCACGACGGCAGCAAGATCGCGCTGCGCAAGATCGATGCGGATTACGATCCGCACGACCGCCTGGGCGCCCAGACCTTCCTCGCAAGGCACGCCGCCAAGGGCCAGATCGTCACCGGTCTTCTGTACGTCGACCCTGAGGCCGAAGACCTGCACGAGCATCTCAACACTGTCGAGACGCCGCTCAACGCGCTCGAGGCGGACACGCTCTGCCCGGGCTCGGCGGTGCTGGACAAGATCAACGCCAGCCTGCGGTGATCATCTTCGCGCTGATGCCGCCGGCCTGACGCGTATCGTGATCTTCTCCGACACGACGGGTGGTTCGAACGGATAGTGCTTGGCGTCGCCAAGCACCAGTTGCAGCGTGTGCGTGCCCGGCGGAAGCTCGAGAAACGTTTCGGTTTGTCCCGCTCCGAAATGCAGATGGGACTTGTCCTGCGGAATCGGCTCCTTGGCATCGATGGGGTCTTTCACGTCGATCAACAGATGATGGTGGCCGGCATTGTGGTAGTCGTCGCCGGCATGCGTCACGCCCATGTTGCGCAGGCCGAAACGGACCCAAAACCCACCACGGATCTTCTGGCCGTCATACGGCGAGATGAAATAAAGCTTGGCGTCCTTTGGCGCAGTTTTGCCTTGCGGATAGCCCGCGCCGGGGAGCAATGCGATGGCGGCCGCCAGCGCGATACAGGAAACGATCTTCATCAAACTGACTCCAGTACCTACGGACTGAGCGCGATCCGGAATCCATGCGTGGGGTAACGGACGCCGGTGTCGTATCCACCGCGGTTTGACGGCCGCACATATCTCGAATCGTTCTTCCAGGAGCCTGAGCGCAGGACATGAGAGCTGCAGTCAGCGCTGGTCCGCGCCGAGCCGTCGCTGGGCGCGCCCTGATAGGTCCGGTGCCAGCAGTCCGCGACCCACTGATCGATGCCGCCGCCCATGTCGTAAAGCCCGAACGGATTTGGCTTGAAACTGCCGACCTTGGCCGGCTGCTCGGCCGCAAGTTCACCGCAATCCTTGCAGCCGGCCATGCCCGGCTGCAGCTTGTCGCCCCACCAATATTTGGTCTGTGTCCCGCCGCGTGCCGCATATTCCCATTCGGCTTCGCTCGGAAGCCGGTAGGGCTTCTTCGTCGCTTGCGCGAGCCAGGCGACATATTGCTGCGCATCGGTCCAGCTCACATTGCTGACCGGGGCATCGTCTTTGCCGGTGGCCGTGAATCCGCACGCCTTGGCGGCAGCGCATTCGTTCCACTCCTGCACCGTCACCGGGTATTTTCCGATCGAGAACGGCTTGATCGTGACCTGGTGGACGGGACGCTCGGTCGGATCGTCGTTGCTTCCCATGGCGAAGCTGCCGCCGCGAATGGCGATCATTTCGGGCTCGCGCACCGGCGTTGCCGATGGGCTGGGAGCCGGAGCCGGAGTCGGGGCCGAAGGCGACGAAGCCAATGACGGAGAGGGTTGCGGCGTCTGCTTCGCCGCCTCGCTCGGCAATGGCTGAGGAACCGGTGAGACGACCGGAGCGGTGGGCGGCGCGGCAGCCTGCTCGCCGATCCTGCCGGGCTGCGCCAGCAAATACCAGAGCACGCCGGTGGCCATCATCAGCACTGTAATGGCCAGCAAAAAGATCAGCGCGTTCTCACGCCGGCTTCTTGTCTTGCCGACCGCATCAGCGTCCGGCAGCACACGATACACGCGCACCGGATCGGTGATGTTCTTGACCTTGCGGTCGCCGAGCGACTCATAGCCGCATACGATCTTGTGTTTGATCTGCTCGTAGATCGCGCCGGATATGAAGACCTGCCCCGGCTCCGCGATGCCCTCGATACGCGTGGCGATGTTGACGCCGTCACCATAGATGTCGTCCGGCTCCACGATGACGTCACCGAGATTGACTCCGATCCGATATTCGAGCCGGGAATGCTTGGGAATGGAGGCGTTGCGGCCGACGAGATTCTGCTGGATGACGATGCTGCATCGAACGGCTTCCACGGGACTGTCGAATATGGCGATGAAGCCGTCGCCGGTCGTCTTCACCAGACTTCCATGGTGCTCGATGATGCTGGGCTGGATGATGTCGCGCTCGATCCGCTTGACGCGGGCATGCGTGCCTTCCTCGTCGGCCTGCATCAACCGGCTGTAGGAGACGATATCGCCGACGATGATCGCGGCGAGACGGCGAGGCATTCCGCTGTGCGGCGGCGGCTCGTCGGGATTTCCGGGTCTGAAGTTGCGAATTTCGCCCATGCAGGGGACTCCACAAACTTACAAGGCAGCCCCAGCCTACGACCGCCAAAGGCGATCGTCTGTGAAGGCTATCACATTGACGAACCGAGACAATGTCGCAGCGATTGCAGGCTTCAAGTTCCGAAGAGCCGCCCGCTTCACCGCTTGAACCTTCTCGAGCCCATCAGTGACTAAGGCGGAGCGCGAAGCGAGTTGCGCGAATCCGCACCGCGACCACCGCTCGAGCGGCTTGCGACGGTTGAACGCGGGTCACCAATTCTGCGTCTAACAGACAGCAGCTCTGTCCTGCTGCGACGAAATCGTGGTGTGCGCGAGGCCCTCATGAAGCTCGTCATCCTTGCTGCCCTCACTTTTGCTGCGCTGACCAGCGTCGGCCGCGCCGAGGAAGTCGACGATATTCGCGAGGCCAGCAAGGCCGAGGCCGAGACCTTCAATACGCGGATGTATGCGAAGCCTCCCGGCGACAAGGCCTATGCCTGCTTCGTCCGCCGCTACGATGCCGACCATCTGGCGCGGCATCCGAAGCAGAAGGTCGCCGCGATGAAGCTGCTGGTCTCCGCGGAGTACGACAAGGAGGACAAGGAGCTTCACCACTCGTTCCGCCTCGGCTTCAGGTACCGTCACCGCAGCGGCGATTTCGACTCCAGCGGCTCGTGCAACCATGCCGTATTCACCAGGAGCGGCGACGGGGTGCGCCTCGGCTGCGGCGTCGACTGCGATGGCGGCGGCATCGGCGTTGCGCTTTCCAGGGACGACAGATCGGCGATCGTGCGGCTCGAACGTGTCAGGGTCTGGCAGAACAACAAGCCGGACGATGACGCCGAGCATTCGCTGACCGCCGGCGCCGACGACAAGATTTTCCGGCTCGACCGGGCCGACAATCGCGAGTGCGCCTCGCTGGTGACCGACCGCAAGGAACTCGCGGCGCTGCGCCACAAGTGATATGCCTGCGGCAATGTCAGGCAATCCAGGGAGAATGCCATGAACCGCCGCAGCATCTTGTGGAGCGCCGTCTCGGCTTTGGGCGCAGCACTCGGCGCCTCCGGCGCCAGAGCCGCGACGGAAGTGAGCGCGAGTAGCAAGCTGAAAGTCGCCTACCATCTCAGCGACGCCGAGAAGGTCCATTTCGTGCTCGGAAACATCCAGAACCACATCGACGGGGTCGGCGGCCCAGAGCATGTGACGATCGCGCTGGTGATCCACGGCCCGGCGCTGAAGGCGTTTCACTCGGCGCAGGCCAACCCCGACGTCAGCAAGCGCGTCGGTGACTTCTCCCAGGGCGGCATCGAGCTCGCCGCCTGCGGCAACACGATGAAAGCGCAGAACGTGACGCTGAGCGAGCTGCTGCCAGGCTTCGTCAACGCCGAGAACGGCGGCGTGGTGCGGCTCGCCGAGCTGCAGTCGCAGGGGTATCTGTATTTGCGGCCGTAAGATTTGCGAAAGACGCGCCACACTCTCCGTCATTGCGAGCGCAGCGACTTGTCCGCCGAAGCCTTAGCGAAGGCGGAAGCAATCCAGAATTCTTCCGCGGAGGCAGACTGGATTGCTTCGTCGCAAGGGCTCCTCGCAATGACGCGGAGAGGGCTGCGCCCGCCATCGCCGTATCCTCCCGTCGCACTTGACTTACCCATAACTCCACAGTTATGAGTCTATCCATAACTTCCTGGTTATGGATTCCGCATGTCCCCCACCCCCGACCTTCTGTTCAGAACGCTCGCCGACCCCACCCGGCGCGCGATCTTCGAGCGGCTGTGCCGTGAGGGGGAGCAGACGGTCGGGGCGCTGACGGCGCGATCAGGCGTGTCGCAGCCGGCGGTGTCGAAACATCTTGGCGCCCTGAAGCAGGCGGGCCTGGTGCGCGACCGGCACGAAGGACGGCAGACCCATTACAGCGCGCAGCCCGGTGCGCTCAATCCGCTGATCGACTGGACCGGCCAGATGGCCGGGTTCTGGCAGAAAAGGTTAGATGCCCTCGACGATCTCCTGAAGAGGATGGACCAATGAACGCCCCCGCCGAGACGCGCTCCGTCGTGATCGAGCGCGAATTTGCCTATCCCGCCGAGCGGCTCTGGCGCGCGCTGACGCAGCCGCATCTGATCGAGGAATGGCTGATGAAGAACGACTTCAAGCCGGTCGTCGGCCATCGCTTCAATCTGCGCGGCGAATGGGGCGGCGTGCTGGATTGCGAGGTGCTCACCATCGAGCCGCAGAGGATGCTGGCCTACACCTGGAATTTCTCGCATGAGGACGCCGCCTTCGACCTCAAGAGCATCGTCACCTTCACGCTGACGCCGACGAGCGCGGGCACGCATCTGCGCGTCGAGCAGGCGGGCTTCCGCCCGACGCAGAAACAGGCGTTCGGCGGCGCGCATGCCGGCTGGAAGCAGTTTTTGGCCAAGCTGGACGATTTGCTAGCGCGGGCGAGCTAGCCCCGCGGGCGTCCATTTTCGATCAATCCAACGGGAGGAACCAATGAGCACGCAGATGTGGATTCGGCAAATTCATCGCTGGCTGTCGATGGCATTCACGCTCGCCGTCATCGCCAACATCGTGGCGATGACGATGCAGGTTCAGGCCGTGTGGATCGGCTTCCTGGCGCTGGTGCCGCTGATTCCGCTGCTCGCGACCGGGCTCTATCTGTTCGCGCTACCTTATCGCGGCCGCAGCAACGCGTGAACGAGGCCATGATGAAGAAGCCCGTGGCGGCGAAGACGAGCAGCGCGAAGCAAGCAGGTACCGCCTCGCCATCCAAGCTGATCGACGGCCGGATCAAGGAGCTCGGCGACTGGCGCGGCGAGATGCTGGGGCGGGTTCGCGCGCTGATCAAGGAGGCCGACCCTGATGTCGTCGAAGAGTGGAAATGGCGCGGTGTTCCCGTCTGGGAGCACGACGGCATCATCTGCACCGGCGAGACCTACAAGGAGGTCGTGAAGCTGACCTTCGCCAAGGGCGCCGCGCTGGCGGATCCCGCAGGTCTCTTCAATTCCAGCCTCGACGGCAATGTGCGCCGCGCGATCGATATTCGCGAGGGCGAAACGATCAACGAGAAGGCGTTGAAGGCGCTGATCCGCGCGGCGGTCGAGCTGAATGCGAGCAAGAAGAAGCCGGGGAAGCGATCAGCCTCGTAGACGCGATGGGCCGCCACAAGCGCCTTCCTTCTCCCCTTGCGGGAGAAGGTGGCGCGAAGCGCCGGATGAGGGGTCTTCATCGGCACGGGAGAGTGCGGAGAGATACCCCTCACCCCAGTGAGCTTATGTCTGCCGGCGTCGCTGCCCTCTCCCGCAAGGGGCGAGGGCACATCAATGCGCATCTCGCGTGGTGCCCCATTTAGGCAGCCCCCGTCACGCCACCGCGGCGGGAATCGGGCGCGGGCTGACGACGTATTCGCGCAGGACCTTGTCGTTGGCGTCGACCTCGATCAGTGCGACGTCGTAGGTCCAGAGATCGGCCAAGTGCTGGAGCACGCGCTTGGCGTCGGTCTCGTTGAGCTGCGAGCCCTTGATGACGTGGTGATGCAGGATCAGGCGGCGGTCGCCGGAGAGATCGACGTCAACCACCTCGATATTGGCATCGATGAAGCCGACATCGTGCTGCCGCGCCAGCTCGCGGCGGACGCGGCGGAAACCGCGCTCGTCGTGGATGGCGTCGACCCGGATGCCGGCGCGCTCCTCGGGATCGTCGTGCAGATGGAACATGCGGAAGTGCCGCATCAACTTCGGGCTCAGGAACTGCCCGATGAAGCTTTCGTCGCGGTAATTGGCCCAGACGTCGCGCAGCACGCCCATGACGTCGCCCTTGCCGGCGATGTCGGGGAACCACTCGCGGTCCTCGTCTTCCGGATTGGCGACGATGCGCTCGATGTCCTGCATCACCGCGAAGCCGAGCGCGTAGGGGTTGAAGCCGGAGAAACGCGGGTCGTCGAATTCGGGCTGGAACACCACATTAGTGTGCGACCCCAGAAATTCGAGGAAGTTGCCGTCGCTGATGCGACCCTGCTCGTGCAGCTTGGTCATGATGCGATAATGGACGTAGGTCGCCGTCCCCTCGTTCATGACCTTGGTCTGGCTCTGCGGATAGAAATATTGCGCGATGTGGCGAACGATGCGGAGCAGCTCGCGCTGCCAGGGCGCCAGACGCGGCGCGCTCTTCTCCAGGAAATACAGCAAATTCTCCTGCGGCAGGCCGAGCAGCTTGCGGCGGCGCTCGATGCTGAGCGTGGAGCGGCTCTTGGCGGCGCCCTTCGGCACGGTGCGCCAGAGATCGTTGAAGACCTCCTCCTCGTGCTGGCGGCGACGCCCTGCCCGCTTCTCCTCGGCGCGCAGATCGAGCTTCTTCTTGCCGGGATAACGGTCGATGCCGTGCGACATCAGCGCGTGCGCGGCGTCGAGCGTGCGCTCGACCTCGATGCGGCCATAGCGATCCTCGCACTGCATGACGTAGTTCTTGGCGAAGTCGAGATAGTCCAGGATGCCGTCGGCATCGGTCCACTGCTTGAACAGATAATTGTTCTTGAAGAAATGGTTGTGGCCGAAGGCGGCGTGCGCGATCACCAGCGTCTGCATCGTCGCCGTGTTCTCCTCCATCAGATAGGAGATGCAGGGCGAGGAGTTGATGACGATCTCGTAGGCCAGCCCCATCAGGCCCTTGCGGTAGGACGCCTCATGGAACGCGAAGTGCTTGCCGAACGACCAGTGCTTGTAGAACAGGGGCATGCCGACCGACGAATAGGCGTCCAGCATCTGCTCGGCGGTGATGACCTCGATCTGGTTCGGATAGACGTCGAGGCCGAGATCCTTCAGCGCCACCTCCTCGCAGGCATCGGTGATGCGCTGCAAGGTGTGGAAATCCCAATCGGCGCCTTCGAACAAACGTTCCTTCATGGAGCGGCCTTCTCCTGGGCAGTGTCGCGGCGCTGGAATAGATCGTGGAACACCGGGAAGATCTCGCTGCGCTCCGAGACCTTGCGCATCGAGAGCGGGGCGCCGCTGTTGCGCAGGCGTTCGTAGAGGCTCCAGAGCGAGGAGTCGGAGAGATCGAAGGCGCTGCCGCCGGCCTCGCCGACCTCGAGATAGGCGAAGAACTGGCAGACCGGCAGGATCTTCTCGGTCAAGAGGAGCCCCGTGAGCTCGCCGTCGGAATAGGAATTGTCGCCGTCGGAAGCCTGCGCGGCGTAGATGTTCCAATCCGACGGGTTGAAGCGCTCGCGCACGATCTCGTGCATCGCCTGCAGCGCACTGGAGACCAGCGTGCCGCCCGAGGCCGGACCGTAGAAGAAGGTCTGCTCATCGACCTCCTCGGCGCGGTCGGTGTGGCGGATGAAGACGATCTCGACGTGCTTGTAGCGCCGCTTCAGGAACACGTAGAGCAGCATGTAGAAGCGTTTCGCCAGGTCCTTCATGTGCTCGGACATCGAGCCGGAGACGTCCATCAGGCAGAACATCACGGCCTGCGCGACGGGCTTGGGCACCGTCTCGAAGCGCCGGTAGCGGATGTCGAGCGGATCGATGAAGGGGATGCGCTTGGACTTCGCCTTCAGCGTTTCGAGCCGGGCCACGAGAGCCGCACGATCGTCCTCGTCGGTGCAGGCTTCGATCGCGGCTTCCAGCTCCTCGATCTCGTCCTTGCGCGGACGCTTGAGCGCGATGCGGCGGGCGAGCGCGAGCTTCACCGTCCGGCTCACCGAAATGTTGGCGGGCGAGCCGGTCATGGTGTAGCCGGCGCGCTGGATGCCTTCGCTCTCGGTCTGCGCGATCTTGCGCTTGGCGAGATCCGGAAGCTCGAGGTCGTCGAGGAACAGATCGACGAACTCGTCGCGGCTCAGCACGAAGCGGAAGGCATCCTCGCTGTCGCCTTCGCCGGGACCGGAATCCTTGGCGCTGCCCTGGCCGGAGCGCTGGAGATAGTCGCCTTCAATGAACTTCTTGTTGCCGGGCAGGACCATGTCGCGCGTCCCGCCTTCACGGCGGAAACGCGGCTCGTGCATGCCGTCGAGTGGAATCGTGACCTCACCACCCTCCAGGACGTCCTTGATGTCTCGTTCCTGCGAGGTCTTCTTGACGGCGCCCTGCACCAGGGACTTGGCCCGACGCAAGAACCGCTGGCGGTTCTCAAGACTCTTGCCGCCTGGATTCAGGCGCCTGTCAATAATGTGAATGGGCACTTTACCATTCGCCTCCCATCCGCCTCAACCGGCCTGCTTCACGCGCATGTACCATTCGACGAGCCGGCGAACCTGACGTTCGGTATAGCCGCGCTCCACCATGCGTGCGACGAACTCGCCGTGCTTCTTCTCCGTCTCGCCGTCCTTCTTCGACCCGAAGGAGATGACCGGAAGCAGGTCCTCGACCTGGGAGAATATCCGCTTTTCGATCACATCGCGAATCTTCTCGTAGGAGGTCCAGGTCGGATTTTTGCCGCCGTTCTGGGCCCGGGAGCGTAACGAGAATTTGACGACCTCGTTGCGGAAATCCTTGGGGTTGGCGATGCCCGCCGGCTTCTCGATTTTCGTCAGCTCCTGGTTCAAAAGCTCGCGATCGAGCAGCTGGCCGGTATCGGGATCCTTGAAGTCCTGGTCCTCGATCCAGGCGTCGGCATAGTCGACGTAGCGATCGAACAGGTTCTGGCCGTAATCCGAGTAGGATTCGAGATAGGCCTTCTGGATCTCGTTGCCGATGAACTCGGCGTAGCGCGGTGCGAGCTCGGCCTTGATGAACTCGAGATAGCGTTTCTCGGTCTCCTCAGGCAGCTGCTCGCGGCGGATCGCCTGCTCCAGCGCGTACATCAGATGCACGGCGTCGGCGGCCACCTCTTGCGGATCGTGGTTGAACGTCGCAGCCAGGATCTTGAAGGCGAAGCGGGTCGAAGCACCATCCATGCCCTCGTCGACGCCGGCGGCGTCGCGATATTCCTGGACGCTACGCGCCTTCGGATCGGATTCCTTCAGGCTCTCGCCGTCGTAGACCCGCATCTTGGCGAACAGGGTGGAGTTCTCGTGCTTGCGCAGGCGCGACATCACCGAGAACCGCGCCAGCGTCTCCAGCGTCGACGGCGCGCAAGGCGCCGAGGCGAGCTCGGAGCCCTGGATCAGCTTCTCGTAGATCTTCTGCTCCTCGGTGACCCTGAGGCAGTAGGGCACCTTGATGACGCAGATGCGGTCGATGAAGGCTTCGTTGTTCTTGTTGGCCTTGAAGCTCGCCCACTCGGCTTCGTTCGAGTGCGCCAGGATGATGCCGGTGAACGGGATCGCGCCGATGTTCTCGGTGCCGATATAGTTGCCTTCCTGGGTTGCGGTCAGCAACGGGTGCAGCATCTTGATCGGCGCCTTGAACATCTCGACGAACTCGAGCACGCCCTGGTTGGCGCGGTTGAGGCCACCGGAATAGCTGTAGGCGTCGGGATCGTTCTGGGCGTAGGTCTCGAGCTTGCGGATGTCGACCTTGCCGACCAGCGAGGAGATGTCCTGGTTGTTCTCGTCACCGGGCTCGGTCTTGGCGATCGCGATCTGGCGCAGCCGCGACGGCTGGATCTTGGCGACCCGAAACTGGGAAATGTCGCCGCCGAACGCTTCCAGCCGCTTGTAGCACCACGGGCTCATCAGGCCGGTGAGGCGACGGCGCGGAATGCCGTACTTCTCCTCCAGCATCGGACCGAGCTGATCGGGATCGAACAGGCTGAGCGGGCTCTCGAACACAGGCGAGAGCTCGTCGCCGGCCTTGAGCACGTAGATCGGCTGCACTTCCATCAGCGACTTGAGCCGCTCGGCGAGCGAGGACTTGCCGCCGCCGACCGGGCCGAGCAAATAGAGGATCTGCTTGCGCTCTTCGAGACCTTGCGCCGCATGGCGGAAGAAACCGACGATGCGCTCGATGGTTTCCTCCATGCCATAGAAGCCGGCGAAGGCTGGATAGGTGCGGATGGTGCGGTTCAAAAAAATACGGCCAAGGCGTGGGTCCTTGGCCGTGTCAATCGTCTGAGGCTCACCGATCGCCGCTAGCAGTCGTTCAGCCGCGTTCGCGTATTTCATGGGATCGCTTCGACACGATTCCAGATATTCCGCCATCGACATGTCGTGCTGGCTTCTCGCCTCGAACGACCGAGCGAAAGCGTTGAATAGAGAATCGTTGTACATGATCCCTCTCCGCGTGAGTTCCGCTACAAGCTGAAACGAAAGCAGTTACCGGACCGTTCCTCAGGCCGTTTCGAATCAGCGTGAGCACATGACAGTCATTGGACACCCGGGTGCCGACTCGACGCAACGCACAACGTAGGCACTCCATGAGTTACGAACAGGCACCTGCCTGTAATTTGTGCGAATCTCTGTCTATTCTGGCTCATTTCCAGAAAATGTCACTCGGTCGCCACATCCGGGCGTTCCCGGGGATGGTCCCATCCGGCAATGCAGCATAGCGATCGGGGAGCGGCGATCTTATGACGCTTGTACGGCGAAGCCTTGCGGTCCCCGTTCATCTTCCTGCTGCAATGCGGTGTGCTGGCGGCCTGTACGTCGCGGCAACGCGCAGCACCGTGTCACAGTCGCTGCCAGGCCAGGCCCACCCCGACGGATGACAACGCGATCGTTCTGTGCGTAACGGCCAGCTTGGGATGCTGCGGAGCTCTTCGCATGTCGGCCTCAGCACGATCATTTCGTGACCGCGGCAATCTTCGAGCAAGATTTCCGCTATCGAACCCCGTGGCAGAAATTCATTGTCGATACGGAGAGCGCGGATGCGAAGGAGTGGATGACGACGACATGCCCGCTGAACAGCGAGGCGCTAAGATCGGCCGGATGGTGAACGACCTTTACGCAACAGCAAGGCGCCCGTCTGGATCGCCATGATCGCGACGGAGTTACACTGGAGGGTATGACTCCCGCACCCTTGATTGGTTCCCTCCCGGGTGCATGTAGGCTAGAGGATAGCGCGTCAGACGTTCGCGAAAACCCCTCGTCCGCAGGCTTGGAGATAATAAGCATCATGAATCCCGTCAAAGAACTGGAAAAGCACGGACAGGCGGTCTGGCTCGACTTCCTGGCCCGCGGCTTCATCGCCAAGGGCGACCTGAAGCGGCTGATCGACACCGACGGCGTCAAGGGCGTCACCTCCAACCCGTCGATCTTCGAGAAGGCGATCGGCAGCTCGGACGAATATGACGCCCCGATTGGCAAGGCGCTGAAGCGCGGCGACCGCACCGTGGCCGACCTGTTCGAGGCCGTTGCGATCGAGGACATCCAGAACGCCGCCGACGTGCTGCGCCCGGTCTACGACCGCCTCAAGGGCGGCGACGGCTATGTCAGCCTGGAGGTCTCGCCCTATCTCGCCATGGACACATCGGGCACGATCGCGGAGGCGCGGCGGCTCTGGAAGGACGTCGGTCGCAAGAACCTGATGGTGAAGGTGCCGGCGACGCCGGAGGGCCTGCCGGCGATCGAGCAGCTGATCAGCGAGGGCATCAGCATCAATATCACGCTGCTGTTCTCCAAGGCCGTCTATCTCGAGGTGGCCGAGGCCTACATCGCCGGTCTGGAGACCTACGTCGCCGGCGGCGGCGATCCGTCGCATGTGGCCAGCGTCGCCAGCTTCTTCGTCAGCCGGATCGATTCGGTGGTCGACAAGCAGCTGGACGAGAAGATCGCCCGCGCCAACGATCCGTCCGAGAAGGAACGTCTCGCCGCGCTCAAGGGCAAGGTGGCGATCGCCAACGCCAAGCTCGCCTATCAGGACTACAAGCGCCTGTTCGCAGGCCCCCGCTGGGAGAAGCTCGCCGCCAAGGGCGCCAAGCCGCAGCGCATGCTGTGGGCCTCCACCGGCACCAAGAACAAGGATTACAGCGACGTCCTCTATGTCGAGGAGCTGATCGGCCCCGACACCATCAACACCGTGCCGCCGGCAACGCTGGATGCATTCCGCGACCACGGCAAGCCGCGCGACAGCCTGGAGGAGAACGTCGAGGACGCCAAGCGCGTGTTGGACGAGCTGGAGCGCTCTGGCATCTCGCTCGATGCGATCGCCGAGGAGCTGGTCAAGGACGGCGTCAAGCTGTTTGCGGATGCCGCCGACAAGCTCTACGGCGCCGTCGCCCACAAGCGCGCCGTCGTGCTCGGGCCCGCACTCGACCGCCAGCAGCTCTCGCTGGGCGAGGCGCTCGGCAAGGCGCTGGCCAAGACCACGGAGGAATGGCGGGCGTCGGCCAAGATCCGCAGGCTGTGGCAGCGCGACAAGTCGGTCTGGACCGGTGCGGACGAGGACAAATGGCTCGGCTGGCTCGACAGTCCAGCCAAGGCCGACATTGCCGATTACGAGGACTATGCGGGCCGCGTGAAGGGCCAGAAATTCTCCGACGCCGTCGTGCTCGGCATGGGCGGCTCCAGCCTCGGCCCCGAGGTGCTGGCGGAGACCTTCGGCAAGAAGGCCGGCTTCCCCAAGCTGCACGTGCTCGACTCCACCGATCCGGCGCAGGTGCGGGCGATGGAGGCGAAGATCGACATCGCCAACACCGTCTTCATCGTCTCCAGCAAGTCCGGCGGCACCACCGAGCCAAACGCGATGAAGGACTATTTCCACGAGCAGGTTGCCAAGGCGGTGGGGCCGAAGGTGAAGACCGGGCATCGCTTCATCGCGGTGACCGATCCCGGCTCGTCGCTGGAGAAGGCGGCGAAGAGCCTTCATTACGCCCGCATCTTCCATGGCGAGCCCTCGATCGGCGGACGCTATTCGGTGCTCTCGCCCTTCGGCTTGGTGCCGGCGGCAACCGCGGGCATCGACGTCAAGAGCTTCGTCAAGCATGCGCTGGCGATGGCCCGCTCCTGTGGCCCCGATGTGCCGCCGTCCGAAAACCCGGGCGTGCAGCTCGGCCTTGCCATGGGTCTCGCCGGGCTCGAAGGCCGCGACAAGGTGACGATCCTGGCGTCGAAGAAGATCGCCGATTTCGGCGCCTGGGCCGAGCAGCTGATCGCGGAATCGACCGGCAAGGAGGGCAAGGGCCTGATCCCGATCGAGGGCGAGCCGCTGGGCGATCCCTCCGTCTACGGCAACGACCGTTTCTTCATCGACATCCGCGTCGAAGGCGAAGCGGACGCAGCACACGATTCCCAGCTTGCCGCGATCGAGGCGGCGGGCCACCCCGTGGTGCGCATAGTCATGAAGTCGATCGAGCATCTCGGCCAGGAGTTCTTCCGCTTCGAGATGGCAACCGCCGTGGCCGGCAGCATTCTCGGCATCAATCCGTTCGACCAGCCGGACGTCGAAGCAGCCAAGATCAAGACCCGCGAGCTCACCGCCGCGTTCGAGAAGACCGGCAAGCTGCCGGCGGAAGAGCCGGTGGTCAGCACCAAGGAAGCCGATCTCTACACCGACGAGGCCAATGCCACGGCGCTACGCGCCGCCGGCGCCAATGGCGATCTCGGCTCCTGGCTGAAGGCGCATCTGTCGCGATCCAGCGACGGAGACTACGTCGCCCTGCTCGGCTACATCGCGCGCGACAAGGCCACGCTCGACGCGCTTCAGGCCATGCGCCTCGAGGTGCGCGAGAAGCGGCATGTCGCGACCTGCGCCGAGTTCGGCCCGCGCTTCCTGCATTCGACGGGACAGGCCTACAAGGGCGGGCCCGACAGCGGCGTCTTCCTCCAGATCACCGCCGATGACGCCAAGGACCTGCCTGTGCCGGGCCAGAAGGCGAGCTTCGGCGTGATCAAGGCGGCGCAGGCGCGCGGCGATTTCGACGTGCTGACGGAACGCGGCCGGCGTGCGCTGCGGGTGCACCTGAAGGGCGGTCTCAAGAAAGGCCTCGCCGCGCTCAATGCAGCGCTCAACGACGCGCTGAACTAAAGGAATAATGCAGATGCAACTCGGCATGATCGGCCTCGGCCGAATGGGCGGCAACATCGTTCGCCGCCTGATGCGCCACGGGCATTCGACGGTGGTCTACGACAAGGACGCCAAGGCCGTCGCCGGCCTTGCCGCCGACGGCGCGGTCGGCTCGGCAACGCTGGAAGAGTTCGTTGCTAAGCTGGAGCGGCCGCGCACGGCCTGGGTGATGCTGCCGGCAGGACCCATCACCGAGACCACGATCGAGACGATCGCCGGCGTGATGCAGGAAGGCGACGTCATCATCGACGGCGGCAACACCTTCTGGCAGGACGACGTCCGCCGCGGCAAGGCGCTGAAGGCGCGCGGCATCCATTACGTCGATGTCGGCACCTCAGGCGGCGTCTGGGGGCTCGACCGCGGCTATTGCATGATGATCGGCGGTGAGAAGCAGGTGGTCGACCGGCTCGATCCGATCTTCGCGGCGCTCGCGCCGGGCGCCGGCGACATTCCGCGCACCCCGGGGCGCGAGGGCCGCGATCCCCGCGTCGAGCAAGGCTACATCCACGCCGGGCCCGTCGGCGCCGGCCATTTCGTCAAGATGATCCACAACGGCATCGAATACGGCCTGATGCAGGCCTATGCCGAAGGTTTCGACATCCTCAGGAATGCCAATATCGAGGCTTTGCCGGCGGATCATCGCTACGATTTCGATCTCGCCGACATCGCTGAAGTGTGGCGGCGTGGCAGCGTGATTCCGTCCTGGCTGCTCGACCTCACCTCGACCGCCCTCGCCGACAGTCCGCAACTGTCGGAATATTCCGGCTTCGTGGAGGATTCCGGCGAAGGCCGCTGGACCGTGAATGCGGCGGTCGACGAGGCCGTGCCGGCCGAGGTTTTGACCGCGGCGCTCTACACACGTTTCCGTTCCCGCAAGGAACACACCTTCGCCGAAAAAATTCTTTCGGCGATGCGTGCAGGGTTCGGCGGGCACAAGGAGCCGACGCAGCCGGGCGCGGCGAAGCCGAAGTAACGAGTAACCAAGCGAAGGCCGACCATTCGTGACAAAAGACCCGCAGCCAAAGCGCAAGCCGGAAAATTGCGCCTTCGTCATCTTCGGCGTCACCGGCGATCTCACCCATCGCCTGGTGATGCCCTCGCTCTACAACCTGGCCGCCGAGCATCTTCTGCCGGAGAAATTCTGCGTCGTCGGCGTCGCCCGCAGGGGCCAGTCGGATGAGGAGCTTCGCGACAGCCTGCTGAAGGGCTTGCGGCAATTCGCGACGCGCCCGGTGGACGACGACATCGCGACGAGGCTTTTGGAATGCGTGACCTTCGTCGAGGCCGACGCAAAGGATCCGCCCTCCTTCGACCGCCTGCGCCAGCATCTGGATTCGCTGGAATGCGCGCAGGACACCGGCGGCAACCGGCTGTTCTATCTGGCAACGCCGCCGGCCGCGTTCGCGCCGACCGCGCGGGAGCTCGGCCGCACCGGCATGATGAGGGAGAACGGCGCCTGGCGGCGGCTCGTGATCGAAAAGCCGTTCGGCACCGATCTGGCCTCGGCCCGCGCGCTGAATGCCGAACTCTTGAAGATCATGGACGAGCACCAGATCTACCGGATTGATCATTATCTCGGCAAGGAAACGGTGCAGAACATCCTGGTGCTGCGCTTTGCCAACGGCATGTTCGAGCCCATCTGGAATCGCAACCACATCGACCACATCCAGATCACCGTGGAAGAGAAGCTCGGGGTCGGCCACCGCGGCGGCTTCTATGATGCCACCGGCGCGCTGCGCGACATGGTGCCGAACCACCTGTTCCAGCTGATGTCGCTGGTCGCGATGGAGCCTCCCGCCCGCTTCGACGCACATTCCGTACGCTCCGAGAAGGCGGACGTGCTGACATCGATCCAGCTGCCCAGCCGGGAGGACGCACTGAAGAATTCGGTGCGCGCGCAATATCTCGCGGGCCGCAGCGGCGACGACGAGATCACGGACTATCGCAAGACCGCGGACGTCAAGCCCGACAGCACCACCGAGACCTTTGTCGCGCTCAAGCTGATGATCGACAATTGGCGCTGGGCAGGCGTGCCGTTCTACTTGCGCACCGGCAAGGCGCTCGGCCACAAGCGCACCGAAGTCGCGATCAAGTTCAAGCAGGCCCCGCTGTCGATGTTCTCAGGGACGGACGTCGACCGCCTGTCGCAGAACTTCCTCACCATCGGCATCGCGCCGACTGAGACCATCGAGCTGCAGTTCAACGCCAAGATCCCGGGGCCGAGCATCACCATCGACGGCGTCGAGATGAAGTTCCGCTATGGCGACTATTTCCGCGCCGATCCCTCGACCGGCTATGAGACGCTGATCTACGACTGCATGATCGGCGACAACATCCTGTTCCAGCGCGCCGACGGCATCGAGGCCGGCTGGCAGGCCGTGCAGCCGTTCCTGGACGCCTGGAAGAGCGCGGGCAGCAACGGCATCGAAACCTATGAAGCCGGCAGCGAAGGCCCTGCCTGCGCCGACGAGTTGCTCCGGCGCGACGGGCGAAGCTGGCGGAAGTTCTCGTGATGGCTCAGGCCGAGCAGCCGAAGCTGATCGTCGAGGCCGATGCCGAAGCTCTCGCCCGCGCCGCGGCCGAACGCGTGCTGGCGCGGATCGCGGCCAATCCCGGCCGGATTGCAATCTGCCTCACCGGCGGCTCCAGCCCGAGGACGCTGTATCAGTTGCTCAGCAGCGAGGCCTGGCGCGGCAGGATTCCGTGGGAGCGCGTGCACTGGTTCATCGGCGACGAGCGTTTCGTGCCCGACAGCGATCCCCTCAACAACATGGCGGTCGCCCGCGCGACCTTTCTCGATCGCCACGCGCCCGCCGGCCATATTCACCCGATCCCGACCACAGCCGACAATCCCGATGCCGCTGCGGAAGCCTATGCGCGTGAGCTGCAGGCCTTCTATGGCGGAGACCAGCTCGATCCCGCACGTCCGCTGTTCGATCTCGTCCTGATGGGCGCAGGACCGGACGGCCACACCGCCTCGCTGTTTCCCGGTTACCCCGAGATCGAGGAGACCCGACGCTGGGTCGTCGGCGTTCCCAAGGCGAACGTTGCGCCGTTCGTGCCGCGGGTCTCGCTCACCCTGCCCGCTTTGGCCTCCTGCCGCGAGATGCTGTTCGAGATTGCCGGGCACGACAAGCGGCCGATCTTGACGCGCCTCTGCAATGGCGAGAATCTGCCGGCCTTGCGCGCGCGCTCGAACGGCGAGACCGTCTGGCTGGTCGACAAGGCCGCGCTTCCGGAGGACATTCGTGGGCCGCGCTGAAGCACCCTGTGCATTGATCGTGATGGGCGTGTCGGGCTCGGGCAAGAGCACGGTCGCGAAGGCGCTCGGCGAGCGCCTCGGCTGGCGGTTCGAGGACGGCGACAGCTTCCATCCCGCCAGCAATGTCGAGAAGATGCGGGCCGGACATCCCCTCACCGACGAAGACCGCTGGCCCTGGCTGAATGCCATCGCCGACGAAATCGCGCGGGTCTGCGGCCGCGGCGAGCACGTCATCATCGCCTGCTCGGCGCTGAAGCACGCCTATCGCGACGTGCTGCTGCGCGGACGCGATGACGTCCGCTTCGTGTTCCTGAAGGGCACCAAGGAGCTGATCGCCGAGCGGCTCGCGCAGCGCAAGGGGCACTTCATGCCGCCCGGACTGCTCGCCAGCCAGTTCGAGACGCTGGAGCCTCCGGAGCCGGGCGAGCACGTCATCACCGTCTCGATCGACGAGACCGTCGAGGCGATCGTAGACGGCATCGTGCGGCAGCTCAAATTGGGCGGCGCAACACCCAAGGTTCTACCATGACCCAAACCTCACTCGTGGTCTCCGACGTCGACGGCACGTTGCTGACCAAGGACAAGACGCTGACGGAGCGCGCGAAGAACGCCGTGCAGCGGCTGCACCAGGCTGGCATCGGTTTCACCATCACCTCCAGCCGTCCGGCGATCGGCATGCGCTTCTTGATCGAGCCGCTGGCGCTGTGGCTGCCGGTTGGGCCGTTCAACGGCTCCTCGATCGTCGATCCCGAGATGCGGCCGGTCGAGCAGCACCTGATTCCAGCGCGCGCGGCCGAGCGCACCTTGCAGATCCTCCGCGACTACGGCGCCGACGTCTGGCTGTTCACCACCGACAAATGGCTGATCGACAATCCCAGCGGCAGCTACGTCGCGCACGAGCGGCACACGATCCGCTCCGATCCGACGATCGTGACTGACTTCTCGCCCTATCTTGCCAGCGCCTGTAAGATCGTCGGCGCCAGCGCCGACGCCGCCCGGCTCGAGGCGTGCGAGAAGGTGATGCAGGAAGCCCTCGGCAGCGCAGCGACCGCGGTGCGCTCGCAGACCTATTATCTCGACATCACCCCGCCGGGCTTCAACAAGGGCACGTTCGTGCAAGCGATGGCCAGGCGCCTCGGCATCTCGACCGACGCGGTCGCCACCATCGGCGACATGCAGAACGACCTCGCCATGTTCCGCGTCAGCGGCACCTCGATCGCCATGGGCAACGCCGCCGACAACGTCAAGGACGAGGCGACGCACGTCACTGCGACCAACGAGCAGGACGGCTTTGCCGAGGCGATGGAGATGATCTTGACGCGGAATGGGGTGGGCTAAAGCGGAATGGCTTAGATTGACTCGATTGCCACGGGCTCGGTGCAACCTCTCCCGCTTGCGGGAGAGGTCGCGCCGAAGGCGCGGGTGAGGGCTTTCTCCTCTAGGGGGCTATCCCATTGCGGAGACACCCTCTCCCAACCCTCTCCCGCAAGCGGGAGAGGGAGTGCACCGTGCTCGTGGGGGCAAAAGCGCCTGACGGCTCTTCCTACTACTTCGACCGCTGCACCGCCGGCTTCTCGCTGCCTTGCCGTGCCGCCGACAAATTGTGTGCCGTGTTGATCAGCGCGATGTGGGTCAGCGCCTGCGGGAAATTGCCGGTCTGGCGGCGGGCCACGGAATCGTATTCTTCGGCCAGCAGCCCGACGTCGTTGGCGATGCCGACCACGCGGTCAAGCAGAACTTGCG
Organism: Bradyrhizobium sp. JHI2711; assembly: GCF_056156565.1. Taxonomy (NCBI): domain Bacteria; kingdom Pseudomonadati; phylum Pseudomonadota; class Alphaproteobacteria; order Hyphomicrobiales; family Nitrobacteraceae; genus Bradyrhizobium; species Bradyrhizobium sp. JHI2711. The sequence goes on along the minus strand of NZ_JBPZPT010000002.1, from coordinate 1,773,321 downwards.
CCTTGTCGAGATCGCCCGACAGCACATAGGCATCGGCGAGCCATAGCGTGCACGCCAGGAAGGCGCCTTCGAGCGGCGGCTGGTCCGGGGGCAGCTCGCGCGGGTCGTGCCGCAGCACGAAGCCGTCGCGCATCAGGCATTTTTCGGCCGCGGCGATGGTGCCGCGGATGCGCGGGTCGTCCGCCGGCAGGAAGCCGACGGCGGGCAGCAGCAGCACGCTGGCGTCGAGCATCTTCGAGCCGTAGGACTCGACGAACGCATTCTCCTCCGCATCGAATCCCCTGTTGCAGACATCTCGATGAATGGCTTCGCGTAGCGCACGCCAGTGCAGCAGCGGCGCCTTGAAGCCGAAGGTCTCGGCGCTCTTGATGCCGCGGTCGAAGGCGACCCAGGTCATCACCTTGGAAAACACATAGTGCTTGGGCTGGCCGCGCCGCTCCCAGATGCCGTGGTCGGGCCGGTCCCAGACTTCGGCCAGATGATTGAGCACGGCGCATTCCAGCGCCCAGGTCGTCTCGTCGTCGAGCTTGAGCCTCGCCATGCGCGACTGGTGGAAGGCGTCGATCAATTCGCCGTAGACATCGAGCTGGAGCTGCGCGTGGGCGGCATTGCCGACGCGCACCGGCTGCGCACCCTCATAACCGTCGAGCCAGCCCGCCTCCCATTCCAGGAGGCGCCGCTGGCCCCAGATGCCGTACATGATCTGCATGTTCGCCGGGGAGCCGGCGGCCGCGCGCAGCAGCCAATTGTGCCAGGCCAGGGCTTCCTCGGTGTAACCCGAGTTCATCAGCGCCAGCAGCGTGAAGGTGGCATCGCGCAGCCAGCAGAAGCGATAGTCCCAGTTCCTGCTGCCTCCGAGCTTCTCCGGCAAGGAGGTGGTGGGTGCCGCGACGATGCCGCCGGTCGGCGCGAAGGTCAGCGCCTTCAGCGTGATCAGCGAGCGCAGGACCAGCTCCTGATAGTCGCCGTCACGGGTGCAATGGCCGCACCAGTCCTCCCAGAATTTTTCGGTCTCCTGAAGCGCCAGCTCCGCATCGATCGGCGCAGGCGGGGCGAGATGCGAGGGACCGTAAGTCAGCACGAATGGCACGGTCTCGCCTTCCTTCACCTCGAAATCCGAGACGGTGGTCAGATCCTCGCCGCGGGTCTCGACCGGAGTGCGCAGCACCGTCATGTCCTGGCCGGCGATGGCCATCAAGGAATGGTCGATCCGCCGCACCCAGGGAATATCCGCGCCGAAGCCGAAGCGGATGACGAGCTCCATCCGCATCTTCACGGTGCCACGGATGCCGCGGACCAGCCGCACGATGTCGGACGCCTTGCCGCGTAGCGGCATGAAATCGATCAGCGCGACGGTGCCGTTCTTCGTCTCGAACCGCGTTTCGAGGATGAGGGTGTTGCCGAGATAGCGCCGCGAGATGGAGGTTGCGGCCTCGCTCGGCGCGACCAGCCAGCGGCCGTTTTTGTGGGTACCGAGGATGGCGGCGAAGCAGGCGTCGGAATCGAAGGCCGGCCAGCACAGCCAGTCGATCGAGCCGTTGCGCCCGACCAGCGCCGCGGTCTCGCAATCGCCGATCAGCGCATAGTCCTCGATCCTCTGAGCCAATGTCGTGCGAGCCTGGCAAGTCCCGGCGGCTCAATTCCCGCCGGGCAATGAACGTTCCCGTGTCGCAGCCTTCAAAGCTGCGAGATCGATCCTGGAGATGATCTTGTCGAGCGCAACCGGTAGGCGCTGGCGCCAGTTCGGATGCTCGTCGATCGTGCCGGGGATGTTAGGCTGGTCGACAACGCCGAGCAGATCCTCCATCGACACCGCAAGCAGCCGGGACGGCGTGCGCGACAGGAAGGCCAGCACAGAGTAGAGATCGTTGGCGGTGATGCCGTTCTGGCGCAGGATCTCGTCGAGCCCGCCGAGCGCATCCCATCGCGCCTGGTCGTTCTCGCCGGGATCGAGCCCGAGCGAGCGCTTCATCTTGAGATCGCCGAAGGAGCGCCAGCCGGCATAGGTCGACAGATCATGGGTGTTCAGCGTCACCAGCGCATTGGGCCGGTAATGGTCGACATTGCGGAAATGGCCGGCATCGTCGCGCTCGAACATCATGACGAGATAGGACCAGATGCCGAAATCCTGCATCATCTCGCGGAAACCTTCCGGCACGGTGCCGAGGTCCTCGCCGATCACGATGCATTTGTGGGCTGCGCTCTCGCGCGCTACGGCGGCCAATAGCGCCTCGAACGGCATCTGCACATAGGCGCCGTTGTCGGGCTTGAAGCCGCGCGGCACGAGATAAAGCCGTTTCAGGCCGAGCACGTGATCGAGCCTGATGGCGCCGGCATGGCGCATCGACGCCGCGAGCATGTCGGCGAACGGGACGAAGGATTGCGCTTCCAGCCCACCGGCATTGAAGCCGGCAAGGCCCCAATCCTGGCCGATCGTGTTGAGCACGTCGGGCGGCGCGCCGACCGCGAGATGACGCGAGATCGCCGTCTGCTCGTTCCAGGCATCGAAGCCGTTGGACTGCACGCCGACGGCGACGTCGAGATAGAGCCCGACCCGCATGCCGAGCTGGCCGGCGAGCGTCTTGGCGGCATGCAGCTGGCTATCGGCCGTCCATTGCACGAATTCGACGAACTCGACCTCGCGCCTCTCCGCGCCATTACGCAGCTCGGCGCATTTCGCCTCGTCCGGCTGCTGCCATTCCGCCGGCCATTCCCACCAGGGTGCGGTGAAACGATGCCGCAGCACCTCGAAACAGGCAAAGCGGGACAACAGCGGCGCGCGCTCCGCACGGAAGGCGTCAAACGCCTTGCGACGCGCCTCGCTCGCGCTTGTCACGAAGCTGTTAAAGGCGGCGCGCAGGCCCAGCCATTTCAGCGCCGCCATGTCGGTATAAGGGACGCGGTCGCCCTCGCGCAGACGGGCGGCGGTTGCGGCCGCGTCGGGCACGAGGTCGGCCGAGAATTCAGGGATAGCCTCGACGTCGATATAGAGCGGGTTGAGGAAAAGCCGGCTGTTCGGCGAATAGGGGCTGCAATCGGCCGGGTGATCGTCGAACAGGACATGCAGCGGATTGAGCCCGACGCCGTCGGCACCGAGCTGCTTGGCGAGCCGGACCAGGCCCGCGAGATCGGTGAAATCACCGATGCCCCAATTGCGGTCGGAGCGGACGCTGTAGAGCTGCACGGCGAGCAGCCAGCCGCGGTCGAAATCGCCGCCGAAACAGCGCTCGGGCGCCACGATCATCGGCACGTCTTCGCTCGCACCTTCGGCATCGGTCAGCGTCAGGCGGTGATACCCGAGCGCCAGGCCCGCGGGCCAGGCGATCACGGGCTCCCGCGTCTCTCCTGCCGCGATCACATTGCCGTTGCCGGCGATTTTCCATCGCAGCGGCGGGGCGCCAACCGACGCTAATTCCGTGCGCGGGCGTCCGAGCGCACGGACCACGACCGGCCCGCTGACGAAGCGATAGACCCGCTTCTCCGGCAGGGCATCGAGGATGGATTCGAGGGCCTCGGGCGCGGTGACCCGCAGCTTGCCGAGGGCATCGATGAATTCGGATTGAACGCCCTTGATCCGGGCTTGAGCTAAAAGATCCATTCGGCACGCAGCTTGCAGGCCATTGTTTGGCCAGGGGCATCGAGAATAACGAGATCGCGGAAGAGGTTAGTCAGGGGTAACTCGCAAACTGCGCTTGCCGTTCCCAAGGGAACCAATGACACACAAGCGGCTTTCTATCATGGTACCAAGCGTGGGTTCCCGACAAGGGAAACGGGCTCCTGCTTTCTTGTCAATGGCATCACCGTGAACAAGACAATTCAAACTGTCGAGAGTGCCGCGGCCGGCAGCGCTTTCCTGATCGAGGACGTCTATCCCGCTATCGACGGCGGCCGCTTCGCCGTGAAGCGGATCGCGGGCGAGCCGGTCGAGGTCTGGGCCGACATCTACCGCGATGGCGAGGCAGTGATCTCAGCCGCGCTGATCTGGCGAGGAGAGCAGGAGCGCGAATGGCGGAGCGAGCCGATGACCCATCACGGCAATGACCGCTGGTCCGGCGCGTTCACGCCCCCCGAGCCCGGCCAATATGTCTACGCGATCGAAGCCTGGACCGACGAGTTCGCTACATGGTCGCACGCCGCCGCGCGAAAGCGGCGCACCGGGGCCGATGTCAACCTCGATGCGATCGAGGGCGCCGGCCTTTTGACCAAGGCGCATGGCGCGCGGCAGGACGCCGCAGCGATCATCATCAGACAGTGCGAAGATTACTTGAGGAACGGCGACATCACCTCGCTGCTCGCGACCGAGCTCGGCGAAGCCATGGCCGAGAGCCAGTCGCGGCCGGACCTGACGCGTTCGCCATTCTTCCCGCTGACCGCCGACCGCGACAAGGCGCGCTTCAGCACCTGGTATCAGATGATGCCGCGCAGCCAGAGCGCATTGCCGGGCCGGCATGGCACCCTGCGCGACTGCATCGCGCGCGTGCCTGACATCGCCGCGATGGGCTTTGACGTGCTCTACTTCACGCCGATCCACCCGATCGGCAAGACCAGCCGCAAGGGCCGCAACAATGCGCCGGTGGCCCGTGAAGGTGATCCCGGCTCGCCCTATGCGATCGGCTCGGCCGAGGGCGGCCACGATGCGCTGCATCCGGAGCTCGGCACGATCGAGGACTTCCGCGCGTTGGTCGCCACATGTCTTGAATACGGGCTCGAGCTTGCGCTGGACTTCGCGGTGCAGTGCTCGCCGGATCATCCCTGGCTGACGCAGCATCCGGAATGGTTCAAATGGCGGCCCGACCGCTCGGTGAAGACGGCGGACGGCCCCTATTCCGACATCGTTATCCCCGACTTCAATTCGGTCGATCGCGTCGGGCTGTGGAATGCGTTTCGCGACGCCATGCTGTTCTGGATCGACAAGGGTGTAACCATCTTCGCCATCGACAATCACGACACCGCGCCGCTCGCGTTCTGGGAGTGGCTGATCCGCGATATAAGCCGCCGTCATACCGACGTGATCCTGTTCTCCAAGACCTATGCACGGCCAAAGCTGATGAAGGGCCTCGCCAAGCTCGGCTTCGCGCAGTCCTTCACCTATTTCCCCTGGCGCACGGAAAAATGGGAGCTGGAGCAATATCTCGGCGAGCTGACGCGCTATCCCGAACGCGATTTCTACCGTCCGAACGTGTTCGTCAACACGCCTGACCTGTTGCCCTTTCACCTGCAGAGCGGAGAGGCGTGGGCCTTCAAGTCGCGGATCGCACTGGCGGCGACGCTGTCAGGCAATTACGGCATCTACAGCGGATTCGAGCTGCTGGAGCATGAGGCCATTCCCGGCCGCGAAGAATATCTGGATTCCGAGAAGTACCAGATCAGGCAGCGGGACTGGGATCGTCCCGGCAACATCAAATCGTACATCGCCGCGCTCAACCGCATCCGCAACGAGAACGCGGCCCTCCAGCAGACCGCGAATTTGCGCTTTCTCGCCATCGAGGACGGCCAGACGATCGCCTTCGCCAAGGAGGCGGCCGATCCGGCCAACATTGTCGTCGTCGTGATCGCGCTGTCGCGCCACGTGCGGGAATGCTGGCTGCCGCTCGGCGATCTCACAGTTGACGCCGGCGGGCGGCGTCACCATGTGACGGCACTCGAAAACCTCCTCACCGGCGAACAGTCCCGCATCGAATGGGGCGGCATCAAGTTGCGCATCGATCCCGACCGCGATCCGGCACTTCTGTTCCGCTGCCTGGCGTAAGGGGTCACGCCATGAATGTTCTGTCTTCCGTCGACACCAAGAAGGCTGAGGCTGCCGAGATCGTGGATGAGCTCTGGTACAAGGACGCCATCATCTACCAGCTCCACGTCAAGGCCTTCGCCGACAGCAACAATGACGGCATCGGCGACTTCGCCGGCCTGACCGAGCGGCTGCCCTATCTGCAGGAGCTCGGCGTCACCGCGCTGTGGCTGCTGCCGTTCTACCCGTCGCCCGGCCGCGACGACGGCTACGACATCGCCGATTACGGCGCGGTCAATCCCGATTTCGGAACGATGAAGGATTTCAAGCGCTTCATCCAGGAAGCGCAGAAGCGGGGCCTGCGCGTCATCACCGAGCTCGTCGTCAACCACACCTCGGACCAGCACAAATGGTTCAAGCGCGCGCGGCGCAGCCATCCGGGCTCGAGCGCGCGCAACTGGTACGTCTGGAGCGACACCGACCAGAAGTACCAGGGCACGCGTATCATCTTCACCGACACGGAGAAGTCGAACTGGACCTGGGATCCGGAGGCCGGCGCGTTCTACTGGCACCGCTTCTTCTCGCACCAGCCCGATCTCAATTTCGACAATCCGCGCGTTGTCAGCGCCATCATCCAGGTGATGAAGCGCTGGCTCGATGCCGGCGTCGACGGCTTCCGGTTAGATGCGATTCCCTATCTGTGCGAGCGCGAGGGCACCTCGAACGAAAACCTGCCCGAGACGCATGCGATCATCAAGCGCCTGCGCCAGGAGCTGGACGCGTATTCCAAGGGCAAGCTGCTGCTGGCCGAGGCCAATCAATGGCCGGAGGACGTGCAGGAATATTTCGGCCGTGGCGACGAGTGCCACATGGCCTATCACTTCCCGCTGATGCCGCGCATCTACATGGCGATCGCCCAGGAAGACCGCTTCCCGATCACCGACATCCTGCGCCAGACGCCGGATATCCCGGCGAGCTGCCAATGGGCGCTGTTCCTGCGCAATCACGACGAGCTCACGCTGGAGATGGTCACCGACGTCGAGCGCGACTATCTCTGGACCACCTACGCCAACGATCCCCGCGCGCGCATCAATGTCGGCATCCGCCGGCGTCTTGCGCCGCTGATGGACAACGACCGGCGCAAGATCGAGCTGATGAACTCGCTGCTGCTGTCGTTCCCGGGCACGCCGATCATCTATTACGGCGACGAGATCGGGATGGGCGACAACATCTATCTCGGCGACCGCAACGGCGTCCGCACCCCGATGCAATGGAGCCCGGACCGCAACGGCGGCTTCTCGCGCTGCGACCCCGCCCGCCTCTACGCACCGCTGATCATGGATCCCGTCTACGGCTATGAATCCGTGAACGTCGAGGCGCAGTCGCGCAGCCTGTCCTCGCTGCTCAGCGCCACCAAGCGGCTGATCTCGGTGCGGAAGTCGACGCTCGCCTTCGGCCGCGGCACCATGACCTTCATCCGCCCGGCCAACCGCGCCGTGCTCGCCTATGTCCGCCAATACCGCGACGAGGTGATCCTCTGCGTCGCCAATCTGTCGCGCGCCGCGCAGGCCACCGAGCTCGACCTGTCGCCGTGGAAGGACCGCATCCCGCAGGAGATGCTCGGCCGCACACGCTTTCCCGCGATCGGCGAATTGCCCTACATGATCACGCTGGGGCCCTACGGCTTCTACTGGTTCCAGCTTCAGGAGCGCGACAAGTCCGAGCCGGTTGTGCCGCGCGCGGTGCCGGAATTCGAGACGCTGGTCGTGCCGGTGAACTCGAACTGGGTCTCGCTCGCCCGCGAGCGCGGCGTGTTCGAGCGCGACGTGCTGCCGGGCTTCCTGTCACGGACGCGTTGGTATCCCGAGAACAATCCCAAGCACATCCGGACCACGCTGACCTCCGCGGTACCGTTCAGCGACATCGGCGACAACAGACCCTGGATCGCGTTCTTCGAGACGACGCGGGACGAGGTGACGACGCGGTACGTGATGCCCATGCAGATCGAATGGGTGCGTTTCGACCGCGAGCGCTTCAACCCGAAGGCGCTCGCCGCCGTCCGCCAGGGCGCACGCGAAGGCACGCTCCTCGACGTCGCGACCGAGCAGATCTTCATCGGTCTGTTCTTACGAGGGCTGTCGCAAAACCTGGTCGTGGACGAGAACAATCTGCGGCTCGAGTTCAAGGCGACCAGCCGTTTCGCCGACTACACCATCAAGGAGCCCGAACGCATCCGCGCCATCGAACAGTCGAACAGTACCGCGCTGGTCGACAACAAGTACGTTGCCAAGATCTATCGGCGGCTGGAGAGCGGCATCAGCCCCGAGATCGAGATCGGCTACTATCTCACCGAGGTCGCCCGCTTTGCCAACACGCCGGCACTGCTCGGCAGCGTCGAGCTGGTCGACGGCAACCAGCGCAGCGCGCTCGGCGTGCTGCATGCCTATGTCGAGAACCAGGGCGACGGCTGGACCGTGACGACCGGATATCTCGACCGCTATATCGACGAGCAGCGCGTGGCGCCCGCCGATGAGATGCCGCGCGAAACCCAGGAGCAGGCGCCCTATCTGCATTTCATCGCGCAGATCGGCCGGCGGCTCGCCGAGCTGCATGTCGCTCTCACCGCGGCAGAGCCCGCCGATCTCGCCCCGGAGCCGATCGACTCCGCCCAGATCAAGGCTGCGCTCTCCGACCTCAAGGCGCGTGCCGAGCGGATTCTCGAGCTGCTTGCCGACAGCCGCGACGGGCTGCGGGAGATGGACCGGCCCCTGATCGACCGGCTCATCGCTGCACGCGCGAACCTGTTCGACCGCCTCAATGCGCTCTTGCCATCCGAGATCGGCGGGTTGAACATCCGTCATCATGGCGACTTCCGGCTCGGGCAAACTCTGATCGTGAAGGACGATATCTTCATCATCGACTTCGACGGCGATCCGCGTGTGCCGCTGGCCAACAAGCGCCGCAAGGCGCCGGCCGCGCGCGACGTCGCCGGCCTGATCCATTCCATCGACCTTTCTGTGAACGTGGCGCTGAGCCGCGCGCTCACGGGTGCTTCCGACGAGCAGGACCGGCTCGCGGCCGCCCTCGACGAATGGCGCGAGCGCGCCACCGCGACCTTCCTGTCCGCCTACCGCGAAGCCATGACCGATCGGAGGCTGTGGCCGGACGATCGGTCCTGCGCGGAAGGCCTGTTGAGATTTTTCCTGCTGGATCGAGCGTTCCACGACGTAGAGTACGAGCTGTCCCGCCGGCCTGAGGGACTCCATGCGCCGCTGACCGGACTGCTTCGCATTCTGTCAAGTGCCGAGAGCGAAGCCCATGCCTAAACTGCCTGCAGAAGCCTACGCGATCATCGAAGGCCGCCACTCCGACCCCTTCCACTATCTCGGGCTGCATCCCGAGGGCGGAAAGAGCGTTGTCCGCGCGTTTCTGCCCGAAGCCACCAACGTCGAGGCGGTCGGCGACCACGGCGAGGTCGCGCCGCTCGATCGCGTCCACGATTCCGGCCTGTTCATCGGCGCCCTGCCCAACGGCTCGAAGCACTACCAGCTGCGCGCGAAGTTCGGCAACGACGTGGTCGAGTTCGAGGATGCCTACCGTTTTCCGCCGATCCTGACCGATTTCGACCTCTATTTGCTCGGCGAAGGCACCCATCAGCGCCTCTACGACAAGCTCGGCGCGCATCCGATGCGGCTCGAAGGCGTCGACGGCATCGGCTTCGTGGTGCTGGCGCCGAATGCGCGGCGCGTCTCCGTCGTCGGCGACTTCAACTTCTGGGACGGGCGGCGCCATCCGATGCGGGTGCGCGGCAACGGCTATTGGGAATTGTTCATCCCGCATGCGAAGGCCGGCGATCACTACAAGTTCGAAATCGTCGGACCCCATGGTCATCTGCTGCCGCTGAAATCCGATCCGATGGCATTTGCCAGCGAGCTGCGGCCGAAGACGGCCTCGATCGTGTTCGACGAAGCGCGCCTGCCGCGACCGCGCCCGGCGCCTGAAGGCATCAACGCATTGTCGGCGCCGATGTCGATCTACGAGGTGCATCTCGGCTCGTGGCGGCGCAAGGACAACAATGAATGGCTGACCTATCGCGAGCTGGCCGAGCAGCTGCCGGCCTATGCCCGCGACATGGGCTTCACTCATCTCGAATTCCTGCCCGTGAACGAGCATCCGTTCGATGGTTCCTGGGGCTATCAGCCGACCGGCCTCTATGCGCCGACCAGCCGTTTCGGCGGCCCCGAGGATTTTGCCGCCCTGATCGATGCCTGCCACCGCGAAGGCATCGGCGTGCTGCTCGACTGGGTGCCGGGTCACTTCCCCGACGATCCCCACGGGCTCGGCCATTTCGACGGCACCGCGCTCTATGAGCACGCCAACCCGCTCCAGGGCCGCCATCTCGACTGGGGCACGCTGATCTACAATTACGGCCGCACCGAAGTGACGAACTTCCTGGTGTCGAATGCGCTGTTCTGGATGGAGCGTTACGCCATCGACGGTCTGCGCGTCGATGCGGTCGCCTCCATGCTCTATCTCGACTACAGCCGGCCGCCCGACGCCTGGATCCCGAACCAATATGGCGGGCGGGAGAACATCGAGGCGATCAACTTCCTGCGCCGCTTCAACACGGAAGTGTTCGCCCGCTTCCCGCAGGCAACCACCGCCGCCGAGGAGTCCACCGCCTGGCCCCAAGTCTCGCGCCCGGTCGAGTTCGGCGGGCTCGGCTTCGGCTACAAGTGGAACATGGGCTGGATGCACGACACGCTGAACTACATCAGCAAGGATCCGATCCACCGCAAGCATCACCACGGCGAGATCCTGTTCGGCCTGCACTATGCGTTCTCGGAGAACTTCATCCTGCCGCTGTCGCATGATGAGGTCGTGCACGGCAAGCGCTCGATCCTCGGCCGCATGCCCGGCGACGAGTGGCAGCGCTTTGCCAATTTGCGCGCCTATTACAGCTTCATGTTCGGCCATCCCGGCAAGAAGCTCTTGTTCATGGGCGCCGAGATCGCGCAGAGCCGCGAATGGAATCACGACCAGTCGCTCGACTGGCATCTGCTCGAATACAAGGTCCATTCCGGCGTCCAGGCCTTGATCCGCGACCTCAATCGGCTCTATCGCGCGGTTCCGGCGCTGCACCAGATGGATTGCGAGCAGGCCGGCTTCGAATGGCTGATCACCGATGATGCCAACCGCAACGTCTTCGCCTGGCTGCGCAAGGGCTTCGACGAGCACGCGCGGTGTCTCGTCATCGTCAACTTCTCGCCCAACGTCTACCAGAACTATCGCGTTCGCGTGCCATTCGGCGGCAAGTGGAAGGAAGTGCTCAACTCCGATTCCGCCCATTACGGCGGCAGCAATGTCGGTAATGTCGGCGAAGTCAATGCCGAGGGCGGCGAGCTGCGCCTCACCATTCCGCCGCTGGCTGCGATCTTTCTTGTTCCGGAAAGCTGATCGATGCGCCTGACTGCCGGATCGCCCGCACGGCTCGGCGCAAGCTGGGACGGACGCGGCACCAATTTCGCGCTGTTCTCCGCCAACGCGCAGAAGGTCGAGCTCTGCCTGTTCGACACCCAAGGCCGCCGCGAGCTCGAGCGCATCGAGCTGCCCGAAAAGACCGAGGACGTCTGGCATGGCTATCTCAACGACGTCGCGCCGGGCCAGCTCTACGGCTTTCGCGTGCACGGCCCCTACGAGCCCGAGCACGGCCATCGCTTCAACGCCAACAAGCTGCTGCTCGACCCCTACGCCAAGCGGCTTGCCGGGCGCCTGGTCTGGAGCGATGCGCATTTCGCCTACCGCACCGGAAGCCCGCGCGAGGACCTGTCGTTCGACCGGCGCGACAATGCGCGCGGCATGCCCAAGGCCGTCGTGGTCGACGAGACCTTCAACTGGGGCCGCCGCGAGATCCGGCCGAATATTCCCTGGGAAGACACGATCATCTACGAGGCCCACGTCAAGGGCCTGACCCAGAAGCGCGAGGACGTGCCGCCGAATCTGCGCGGCACCTATGGCGGCTTGTCTTCACCGGCAATGATCGAGCACCTGAAGAAGCTCGGCGTCACCACGGTCGAGCTGCTGCCGGTGCACAGCTTCGTCGACGACCGCATCCTGGTGGAAAAGAAGCTCGCCAATTACTGGGGCTACAACACGCTGTCGTTCTTTGCGCCCGAGCCACGCTACGCCCAGGACAACGCGCTCGATTCCTTCCGCACTACGGTGGCGCGGCTGCACGATGCCGGCATCGAAGTGATGCTCGACGTCGTCTACAACCACACCGCCGAGGGAAATCATCTCGGTCCGACGCTGTGCTATCGCGGCATCGACAACGCCTCCTATTATTGGCTGAACCGCGAGAACCCGCGCTATTACGACGACTTCACCGGCTGCGGCTCGTCGGTGAACCTCGCCCATCCGCGCGTGCTGCAAATGGTGATGGATTCCTTGCGCTACTGGGTCGAGGTCTGCCATGTCGACGGCTTCCGCTTCGACCTTGCCACCACGCTGGCGCGCGGGCCGAACGGTTTCGATCGCGGCAGCTCGTTCCTGACCGCGGTACGGCAGGACCCGGTGCTGGCGACGGTCAAGCTCGTCGCCGAGCCGTGGGACCTCGGCCTCGGTGGCTACCAGGTCGGAGCCTTTCCCTCGCAATGGTCGGAATGGAACGACCGCTATCGCAGCGCCATGCGCCGCTACTGGAGCGGTGAAGGCAGCCTGATCGGCGACATCTCGAGCCGCATGACCGCATCCTCCGACCTGTTCAACCACGACGGACGGCGGCCGCGCGCCAGCATCAACCACATCACCGTCCACGACGGCTTCACGCTCGCCGACCTCTTCAGCTACAACGAGAAGCACAACGAGGCCAACGGCGAGGACAATCGCGACGGCTCCAACGACAATCACAGCAACAATTGCGGCGTCGAGGGCCCGACCGACGATCCTGGCATCATCAGCCTGCGCCGCCAGCTGCGCAAGAACGTGCTGGCCTGCCTGATGCTGGCCCAGGGCGTTCCGCTGATCCTCGCCGGCGACGAGGTCGGCAACTCGCAATCTGGCAACAACAACGCCTATTGCCAGGACAACGAGGTCGGCTGGGTCGGCTGGGACAATCTCGGCAAGGACGGCGACGACATGGTGGACTTCGTCGCCCATCTCGCCGATATCCGCCGCCGTTTCTCACAGTTGCGCAGCCATCGCTGGCTCGACGGCCGCCCCAAGGACGGCGTCTCCTACGGCGCATTGTGGCTGACGCCCGCCGGCAACGAGATGACGGAGAGTGACTGGACATTCCCGGATGGGCGGTTTCTCTCCTATGTGATGGGCCCGATGGAACCGGGTGGGGCTGCGATCTTTATCGTACTGAACGCCGCTCCCGAAGAGATCGCATTCAAATTGCCCAAAATGACCGAATACAAGAGCTGGCAGCAGCTGCTGAACACGACCGATGCCAAGCTGAATACGATCGACTTCCTGCCCGGGAGCGACAGCAAGGCGCCGCCACGCTCCGTGCTCGCCTTCGCAGGCGCGCTATGAGGCCATCCTTCGGGGCGAGGCCGACCAAGGACGGCGTGTCGTTCCGGCTGTGGACGCCGGCCGCGCGCCGCGTCGATCTCCTGCTCGACCGCAGGCACGCGATGCAACGCCGGCAGGATGGCTGGTTCGTCGCCGAGATCGCCGGCTTGTCATCTAGCAGCAAGTACAAGTTCAGGATCGACGACGACATCGACGTGCCGGATCCCGCTTCGGCCTTCCAACCCGACGACGTGTTCGGCCCGAGCGAGGTGATCGATCACGATGCCTTCGTCTGGCGCGCGCGCGATTGGCGCGGCCGTCCCTGGGAAGAGACGGTGCTGGTCGAGACCCATGTCGGCACCTTCACGTCCGAAGGCAGCTATCGCGCCATGATCGACAAGCTCGATCACCTCGCCGCGACCGGCATCAATACGCTGGAATTGATGCCGCTCGCCGATTTCGCAGGACGCCGCGGCTGGGGCTATGACGGCGTGCTGTGGTATGCGCCGGACAGCGCCTATGGCCGGCCCGAAGACCTGAAGACGCTGATCGACGAGGCGCATCTGCGCGGGCTGATGGTGTTCCTCGACGTCGTCTACAATCATTTCGGACCGGAAGGAAACTACCTCGGCCGTTACGCGCCGACCTTCTTCACCGATGCGCACACGCCGTGGGGCAGCGCGATCGATTATCGCGTGCCGCAGGTGCGAGCCTTCGCCGTGGAGAACGCGCTGTCCTGGCTCGGTGACTACCGCTTCGACGGCCTCAGGCTCGACGCCGCCAACCACATCATGGCTGTCCCGGGCGAGCAGTCCATGCTGCAGGACCTCAGCGTTGCCACCGGCGAGCTCGCCAAGGCCACGGGACGTCACATCCATCTCGTGCTGGAGAACGGCGACAACCGCGCCAGCCTGCTCGATGCCGCGCAGGATCCGCCGAACGGCAAATATCGCGGGCAGTGGAACGATGACTATCATCACGTCTGGCACGTGATGCTGACCGGCGAGCATGCCGGCTACTATGGCGATTACCAGACGCCGCGCATGGATCTGGCACGCGCGCTCGCCTCCGGCTTCGTCTATCAGGGCGAGATCTCGGAATTCTGGGGCAAGAAGCCGCGCGGCGAGCCGAGCGGACAGCTGCCGCCGGCGACCTTCGTCAATTTCCTGCAGAACCACGACCAGATCGGCAATCGCCCGCTGGGCGAGCGGCTGGAAAGCCTGGCATCGCCACAGCAGATCGAGGCCGCGCTCGCGGTCACCCTGCTCGCGCCGATGGTGCCGATGCTGTTTCAGGGCGAGGAATGGGGCTCGACGGTCCCCTTCCCGTTCTTCTGCGATTTCCAGGGCGGCCTCGCCGATGCCGTGCGCAAGGGACGCAAGCGCGAATATGCCTGGGCTTACGAGAAATACGGCGACGAGGTGCCCGACCCGCTCGATCCGGCAACGCTGCAATCGGCCGTGCTCGACTGGACCGGCCGCACGCCGCAACAGGAAGCGCGGCTCGCGCTGGTGCGGGAGTTGCTCGGCGTCCGTCGCAAGCAGATCGTGCCGCGGCTGAAGGGCGCAAGCTTCGGTGATGCCGAGGCGGCCGACAACGGCCTCGTCACCGCACATTGGCGCATGGGCGACGGCACCACGTTGCGTCTTGTCGCCAACCTGTCGGATCATGAGATCACCTCCAGCGTCAGCGCGGGCACGCCGATCTGGGGCGGCGGCGCCGGCGAGCGGCTCACGCCCTGGTCGGTGGTTTGGCGCCTCGGAGGTTAGAATGCCTCCCGCCATTCCGCTCGCGACCTACCGGCTCCAGCTCACCGCGGATTTCGATTTCGACGAGGCCGCCGCGGTCGTTCCTTATCTCAAGGCGCTGGGCATCACGCATCTCTACGCCTCGCCGGTGATGAAGGCCCGCAAAGGCTCGACCCATGGCTACGACACGGTCGATCACGGCCAGTTCAATCCCGAGCTCGGCGGCGAAGTCGGCTTTACGCGGCTGAGCCAGGCGCTTCAGCAGCACGATCTCGGGCTCATCATCGATTTCGTCCCCAACCATGTCGGCGTGCATTTTGCCGACAATCCGTGGTGGCTCGACGTGCTGGAATGGGGCCAGGCCTCGCCGCACGCGGCGTCCTTCGACATCGACTGGGACCAGCTGGCCTACCGCGCCCGCGGCGGCGTGCTGCTGCCGATCCTCGGCGCGTCCTACGGCGAGGCGCTGGAGCGCGGCGATATCGAGCTGCGCTACGACCCGGACGAAGGGACTTTTTCCGCCTGGTATTTCGAGCACCGCTTACCGATCGCGCCG
The DNA here is from genome assembly GCF_056156565.1 of Bradyrhizobium sp. JHI2711. Classification (NCBI taxonomy): domain Bacteria; kingdom Pseudomonadati; phylum Pseudomonadota; class Alphaproteobacteria; order Hyphomicrobiales; family Nitrobacteraceae; genus Bradyrhizobium; species Bradyrhizobium sp. JHI2711. Next base: position 1,757,771 of record NZ_JBPZPT010000002.1, on the reverse strand, counting down.
GAGCGCTATGGCGAGATGCTGCGGATTGTCGTCAAGGAGGCGGACGCGGCGGAAACAGAGCCCGGCAAGCGCCTGCTGTCGCTCGCGACCCGCACCACAGGGCTGCGGCGCCCCAATCGCAAGGAAGCTCCCGGCTTCAAGTCCGAGCTCAAGGAGATCGCAGGCGCCGCCGACATCATCAAGCGCGGCCTTGCCGCCTATCGCGCCGGTAAGGACCGCCCGGCACAGACGTTGACGCTGCATCATCTCCTCGAGCGCCAACACTACAAGCTCGGGCACTGGCGGCTTGCTTCGAGCGACATCAACTATCGCCGCTTCTTCGACGTCAACGGCCTCGCCGGCCTGCGCGTCGAGGACGCGAGCACGTTTGCCGCCACGCACCGGCTGGTGAAGCAGCTCATCGCCGACGGCAAATTGCAGGGAATCCGGCTCGATCACATCGACGGCCTGCGTGACCCGGCCCAATATTGCCAGCGATTGCGCCGCTTGGTGCGCGACGCGCAGGGCAACGCAAAGCCCTTCTACACCGTGATCGAGAAGATCCTGTGCGAGCACGAACGCCTGCCGCATTTCGCCGGCGTCCAGGGCACCACCGGCTACGAGTGGATGAATGTCATCACCCATGTGCTGGTCGATCCCAGGGGGCTGGAGGCGCTGGACGAGACCTGGCGGCAGATCAGCAACCGGTCGCCGCGGCTTGTGCCTTACGTCAAGGACGCCAAGCGGCGCGTGTTGGAGACGCTGCTCACCAGCGAATTCACCGTGCTGACGCGCCTGCTTGCGCGCATCGCCAACGGCCATTATTCGACGCGCGACTTCTCGGCCGACAGCCTGCGGCAGGCGCTCGAACTCTATGTGTTGCATTTCCCGGTCTATCGCACCTACCTGACGCATAGTGGCCCGACCGCAGCGGACCGCAAGCTGATCGACGACACCATTGCGCGCGCCCGCCGCGACTGGTTCGCCGCCGACGAAGGCATTTTCGACTTCCTGCGCGATGCCTTGACCATGGACCTGCTCAAACCGGGCCGTCCGCCGCACAGCGCCCCGCGCGTGCGCCGCTTCGCGCTTAAGGTGCAGCAATTCACCGGCCCGATGATGGCAAAGTCGCTGGAGGACACCGCGTTCTATCAATTCCACCGGCTGCTGGCGCTGAACGAGGTCGGCGGCGACCCCGCCAGCACCGGCCTCAGCATTCCCGCCTTCCACCAGGCCATGCAGGCGCGCGCCAGGGAATGGCCGCAAGGCATGACCGCAACCGCCACCCACGACACCAAGCGTGGTGAGGATGCGCGCACGCGCATCGCATCGCTCAGCGAGATTCCCGGTGAATGGACCAGCGCAGTGGCGCGCTGGAAGGTGCTGAACGCGCCGCACCTCACGCTGCACGGCAATTTCCGCGCGCCGTCGGCGACGTTCGAATACATGCTCTACCAGACCCTGCTCGGTGTCTGGCCGGTTCAAGCGCCGGCCGATGCTGGCTTCATCGAGCGCATCCAGGCCTATGCCCTCAAGGCCGCGCGCGAAGGCAAGGAGGAGACGAGCTGGCTCAACCCTCATGAAGCGTATGAGAACGGGATCCGCGATTTCATCGCGAAGATCCTCGACCCCGACCAGTCCGCGGAATTCCTTCAGGCCTTGCAGACGCTGGCGCGCCGCGTCGCGCTGCTCGGCACGCTGAACTCGCTAAGCCAGCTCACGCTCAAGGCGACGCTGCCGGGCGTGCCGGACTTCTATCAAGGCACCGAATTCTGGGACCTGTCGCTGGTCGATCCCGACAACCGCCGCCCGGTCGACTTCGCCGCACGCCACGCGGCGCTGACATCACTGGAAGCGCCGGACTGGAGCGGCCTGATCAAGAGCTGGCCGGACGGCAAGCTCAAGCTGGCCTGGACGCGGCATCTGCTCAAGCTGCGCAACGAGCTGGCCGACGTCTTCGCGCAGGGCGACTACCAGCCGCTTGAGGTACGGGGCGCCCATGCCGACCATGTCATCGCCTTCGCGCGTCGTCATGGCCGCGCCGCCGCGATCGTCGTCGTCGGCCGTCATTTCACGCCGTTCACCCAAGCCGGCCGGGAATGGCCCGCACCCGAAGCTATCGACGCCACCATCGACATCACGGGCTATGCCGTGCCCGGCCTTGCCGGCAACGACTTGCCGCTCGCGCAGGCCTTCCGTGACTGTCCTGCCTTGGTCATCGCGGCCCGAACGGCGAACGCCGTCAGGGCGCCGCGGCAACGCGTGCGCGCCTGAAGTTACTTCTCCCCGTCCTTGGTCAGCAGCAATTGGCCGCGCTTCCTGATCGTGGCCTGCGCCATCTCGGCGAACCGCTGCAGCAGCCAGGGCAGCACCACCTCGACCCGGACCTGATCGTCGCCGACATCGACCTGCCCCGTCGCGACCTGGCCGAGCGCGCGGATGCGGAAGGCCATAGTGTCGCCGCTCCAGCGTTCCTCCTCGACCTGCATCACCGGAATGCTCGCCGCGGCGCGGCCGAGCCCCGTCTTGAGCCGGCGCACCGCCTCCTCACGGCCGAGACGATGCGGAATCGAGACGACGAGCGGTGCTGACATGGTCCTGCCTCTTCTGACTGACGTCACATAATCATGCCGGGTCGACCAGCAAAGGTTCCATGCAAGTTGATCCCCCGGCCGTGTTTCAAGGCCGGAACTTTACAACCTACGGCAAGTTGCTCCCGCACAACGGGACAGGTTTGCAATGACCCTTCTTACGAAGGGCTGGAGGAGATTCGTATGTCAATCGGCACGATCATTCTGATCATCTTGATCATCGCCCTGCTCGGCGGCTTCAGCGGCATCGGCGGCGGCCCGTTCTACGGCACCGGCTATTACGGCGGCGGCGGCCTCGGGCTTGTCATCGTCATTCTGCTGATCCTGATCCTGATGGGAAGGATCTAGATGCAGACTTCGTAGGGTGGGCAAAGGCGAACGCGCCGTGCCCACCTCTTCGTTCGAACGAAAGAAGGTGGTGGGCACGCTTCGCTTTGCCTACCCTACGAGACCTGCCTTCGCCGCAACAGCGACAGACCTACTTCACCTTCCCCGCCAGCTTCTTGATCGCGGCCTTGATTGACACGGCTGCATCCTCATACCCCTCCCATGCCTTCGATCGCGCCAGCAGGCCCGGCACGCTGCGCAGCGTGTAGCGCTTGGGATCGAGGTCGCTCTTCACCTGCGCCCAGGTGACCGGCATCGACACGGTCGCGCCGGCGCGCGCGCGCGGCGACAACGGGGCCACCGCCGTCGACATGCGGTCGTTGCGCAGATAATCTAGGAAGATCTTTCCCCTGCGCAGCTTCTTCGACATGTTAAGCAGATAGCGTTCGGGATCGTCGTCAGCCATCCACTGGCAGACGCCTTGCGCAAACGCCTTGGCCTCCTTCCAGTTCACCTTGTCGCGCGCGCCGTGGAGCAGCGGCACCACGACGTGCAGGCCCTTGCCGCCCGTGGTCTTGCAGAAGCTGTCCATGCCGATATCGGCGAGCCGCTGCCGCATCTCCTTGGCCGCCTCGACCACGTCGGGAAAGTCCACGTCAGGCGCGGGATCGAGATCGAACACCAGGCGGCCCGGGGTATCATAGGCATAGGGCGCGCAGTTCCAGGGATGCAGCTCGACGCCGCCGATCTGCGCCACCGCGGCGAGCCCTTCGATCCGGTCGATCTGAAGATACGGCTTGCGGTCACCGGAGACCCGCGCGAGCTCAAGAAGGTTCGACGTTCCCTGCATCGCATGGCGCTGGAAGAAGCATTCGCCCTTGATTCCGTCGGGCGCGCGGATCAGCGAACAGGGCCGGCCCTTGAGATGCACGATCATCCATTCGCCGACGGCTTCGAGGTAGCGGGCAAGGTCCAGCTTGGTGACGGCGCCACCATCGCCGTCATCCGGCCAGAGCTCCTTGTCCGGCTTGGAGATGACGACACCCATGACCTCGGCATTTTGAGCGGTCTGCTTCGTTCGCCCGCCCGCCTTGGTGCGCGCCGCCTTCCTGGCCCGGGGCTCGGCGAGCTCGGTGTCGACGGGCGTCTCGGCCTCGACCTCCTCCGCCGCCTTGTCCTGCCGCAAGCCCTTGAAGGCCGCCTGGCGAATATTGCCGTCGGCCGTGAAGCCCGCGAACTCGATTTCGGCGACGAGCTCGGGCTTCAGCCAATGCACGTCCCGCGTCTTCTTCGGCGCGTTCTTGCCGCCGAACGGGCTTTCCTTGCTCTCTATCGCCTTCAGCGCCGGCATGATGCGCTTGACTTTATCAGCGCCAAAGCCGGTACCGACCATGCCGACGAAGGCGAGATGATCGCCGCGCTGCACGCCTGCCATCAGGGAGCGGAATTTGCCGTTGGTGGTCTTGTAACCGCCGATCACCACTTCGTGGCCGGCGCGGCATTTCGATTTGACCCAGCTCTCGGTGCGCCCCGAACGATACGGCGCATTCAGCTTCTTCGACACGACGCCTTCGAGCTCGAGCTTGCAGGCCGATTGCAGCACGGCATCGCCGCCGCTCTCGAAATGCTCGACATAGCGGATCTGAGTCGATTTCCGCTTGCGCGCTTCCAGCAGCTTCTTGAGCTGCGCCTTGCGCTCCCCAAGCGGCAGCCGACGGTAGTCCTGCCCTTCCGCGAAGAGCAGATCGAAGGCGAAGAAGATCAGGTCGTCGGTCTTGCCATCGGACAGCGCAGCTTGCAGCGAGGAGAAGTTCGGCGCGCCGTTATGGTCGAGCGCGACGATCTCGCCGTCGATCATCACGTCCGGCAGCGCGGCGGCTTCCTCGGCGATGGAGGCGAACTTGCTGGTCCAGTCGAGACCCTTGCGCGTCTTCAGCGTCGCCTCGCCGTCCTCGACCCGGAGCTGGACGCGATAGCCGTCGAATTTGATTTCGTGGCACCAGCCCTCGTCTCCGGGCGGCCGCTCGACCAGCGTGCAGAGCTGCGGCGCAACGAAATCCGGCATCTCAGACACCGTCTTAGCCCTCGTCGCGGTCGCGGCAGTTTTCTTCGCCGCTTTGCCGCCCTTCAACGCGGTGCGCGGCGACGGCTTCACCGTCCGCCCTTTCGTCTCTTCCGCGCGGTTGGACTGCCAGACCGCGTCGGCCTTGCCCTTGGTCCCCTTCGCCAGCATGAACGGCTTCGGCGCGCGGCCCTTTCCCTCCGCGATCTGTTCCATCGCCCGGCCCGAGGCGACGGACTTGTCCTGCTCGAGAATATCGTTGTCCGCGCCTTCGCGGACATACTCGTCACGATGCTTGATCAAGAGCCAGTTGGTCCGCTTCTCGCCGCCGCGGTTGCGCATCCGCACCAAGACCCAGCTTCCCTGCAGCTTGTCGCCATGGAGCGTGAACTTCAGGTCGCCTTTCTTGAAGCCGGCTTCCGGATCGTCCGATTCCCAGGTGCCGCGGTCCCACAACATCACGGTGCCGCCGCCGTACTGGCCTTCCGGAATCGTGCCTTCGAAATCGCCGTAGTCGAGCGGATGGTCCTCGACTTCGACGGCAAGCCGCTTGTCGTGGGGATCGAGCGAAGGCCCCTTCGTCACCGCCCAGGACTTGAACACGCCGTCGAATTCGAGCCGGAGATCGTAATGCAGCCGGCTCGCATCGTGCTTCTGGATCACGAAGCGCCGCTGCTGCGATGGCGCCACGGCTGTCTTGCCCGATGGCTCCGGCGTCTTCTCGAAGTCCCGCTTCTGTCGGTAAGTGGAGAGTTTTTGCAGCACGACCGGTCCCGCTTCTCTTTCGGCACTTGAAGCCTATCACGGCGAAAGTCCCGCCCGGAACCAAAACCCGATGGGACGGTTGGGGTTCCAAAACGCCTTGAAAACGCTGGAGAATGGAATGGCCCCGCGCGCCTACTGGAAGGGAACGTTGAAGCTGTCGCTGGTCAGTTGCCCGGTCGTGCTCTATCCGGCGACCACCGCGGCCGAGAAGACGCGGTTTCACCTGATCAACCGCGAGACCGGGAACCGGCTCAAGCAGCAGATGATCGATTCCGAGACCGGCGACGTCGTGGAGAGCGACCAGAAGGGCCGCGGCTACGAAGTGCGCAAGGGCAAATACGTCGAGATCGAACCGGAGGAGCTCGAGGCAGTCCAGATCGAGAGCAATCACACCATCGACATCGAGAGCTTCGTGCCGCGCGAGGAGATCGACCAGCGCTTCCTCAACCACCCCTACTACATCGCCCCCGACGGCAAGGCCGCGGTCGACGCCTTCGCGGTGATCCGCGACGCCATGAAGGACCAGGAGCGCGTGGCGCTCGCTAAGATCGTTCTGACCAATCGCGAGCACGTCATGGCGATCGAGCCGCGCGGCAAGGGCCTGCTCGGCACCACGCTGCGCTTCCCTTACGAGCTGCGCGAGGAGGACCAGTTCTTCGACGACATCAAGAGCCCGAAGATCACCAAGGACATGGTCGAGCTCGCCGGCCACATCCTGCAGACCAAGGCGGCGCATTTCGATCCCAGCAAGTTCAAGGACGAATACGAGGACGCGTTGAAGGCCCTGGTGAAGCGCAAGGCCAGCGGCAAGAAGATCGAGCTGCCCGAGCCCGAGGAACGGCCGAGCAACGTCGTCAGCCTGATGGACGCACTGAAGCAGAGCCTGAAGGGACGCGGCGGGAAGAAGTCGGCGGCGAAGTCGCACGCGCGGCGCGCGACCGGACGGCACCGCAGCGCGAAGAAGGCGCACCGGTCGACGGCAAGGCACAGGAAGGCGGGTTAGTTCGGGGCGATGCGAAGCATCGAGCCCGGAATCCATCGTGCCAAGCGCGACGGGCAGAGAAATGGATTCCGGGCCCGCGCCAACGGGCGCGTCCCGGAATGACAGCCGGGGTCTATTCCCCCGCCTTCAGCCGATACCCGATCCCCGTCTCCGTCAGCACGTATTGCGGCCGCTCCGGATCGGCTTCGATCTTCTGGCGAAGCTGGCGGACATAGACGCGTAGATATTGCGCGTCGGTCAATTCGTCCCACAGCTCCTTCAGCAGGAAGCGGTGGGTGAGCACCTTGCCGGCGTGCTGCACCAGCACCCGCAACAGATCGTATTCCTTCGGCGAGAGCTTCACCTCGCGATCCCCGACCTTGACGATGCGGCGAACGAGATCGACCGAGAGATCGCCGGTGCGGAACACCGGACGCTCGCCCTTGACCTGAAGCTGGTGGCGCAGCGCGGCGCGCAGGCGCGCCAGCAACTCCTCCATGCCGAACGGCTTGGTGAGATAATCGTCGGCGCCGAGATCGAGCGCCTGGACCTTGCCGGCTTCGTCGCCGCGGCTCGACAGCACCACGATCGGCACGCCGTCGTTGCGGGCGCGGATGGTGCGGAGCAGCTCATGGCCCTGAACGTCGGGCAGGCCGAGATCGAGGATGATCAGCGCCGGCTCCTCGCCAAGTTTCTCCAGCGCCGTCTTGCCGTTCGGCGCTTCCAGGATTTCGTAGCCCTGGGTCGTCAGTCCCATCCGCAGCAATTTGCGGATCGGCGGCTCGTCGTCGATGACCAGGACCTTGATCGGAGCAGCGCTCATGCGGCGGTATCCAATGCGTGGCTCTCTGCCGGAACCGGCAGGCGAATGGTGAGGACCGCGCCGCTCCGCTCGCTGCGATTGGCGGCGGAGATCGTGCCGCGCATCGCCTCGACGAAGCCGCGCGAGATGGCAAGCCCGAGCCCGGTGCCGGGACGGACGTGATCGCCCTTCTGCACGCGATAGAACTTGTCGAACACGCTCTCGAGCTCGTCCGGTGGAATGCCGGCGCCCTCGTCGGCGACCTCGAGCACGACATGAGCGCTGTCGCGCCGGCCGCGGATCGAGATCGTGGTTTCGGGGGGCGCGTATTTCGCGGCATTGTCAAGCAGGTTGAACAGCACCTGCTCGAACAGCACGGCGTCGAGCTGGAGCATCGGCAGATCGGCGGCCAGCACCAGCTCGACCTTGTGGCGGCTGAGGATCTTGCTGGCGCGCCGGAGCGCGCTGCCGACGATCTCGCTGAGATCGTGCAGCGCTGTGTTGGGCACGATGGCGCCGGATTCGAGCTTGGTCATGTCGAGCAGATTGGCGATGAAGCGGTTGAGCCGCTCGGATTCGTCGATCACGGTGGCGAGCAAATCGCGCTTCTCGGTGTCCGAGAGCGCGCCGGCGAGATCGCGCATGGTGGAGGCCGCCCCTAACACCGAGGCGAGCGGCGTCTTCAGATCGTGCGAGATCGAGGTCAACAGCGCCGAGCGCAGCCGCTCGGATTCGACGGTGCGCTTGACGCGGTCCATGTCCTCGACCAGCAGCACACGCTCGATCGCGAGCGCGCCCTGGTCGACCAGCGCATCGAGCAGCCGGCGCTGGTCCGGCGTCAGCAGTGGGCCGGTACGATCGTTGTCGATGCCGATGACGCCGATCGGGCCGCGCCCGGTGCGCATCGGCAGAAACAGCCGCTTGGCGCCCGGCAAGGTATCCGAGCCGCGACCGGCGGGACGATCGTTGCTCCAGGCCCAGTTGGCGGCGGCAAGATCGGCCTGGTCAAGCTCGTCCTCGGGCGGATAGCCTGATTTCACCGTCAGCAGGCCTTCATCCGGCAACAGCAGCACCACGCGGACCTTGAGCATCAATGCGGTCTGGTAGGCACTGGCCCACAAGACGTCGTCCAGCGTGGCAGTACCGGCGAGCTTGCGGCTGAAGGCATAGAGCTGCTCGGTCATCCTGATCCGGCCGATCGCGGTGTCGGCCTGGATGCGCACGCGCGCCGCGACATTGGAGACGATCATCGCCACCACCATGAACAGCACGAAAGCGGCGACATTGGTCGGGTCGGTGATCGTGAAGGTGTAGATCGGCGGGATGAAGAAGAAATTGTAGCAGAGCGAAGCCGCCACCGTGGCCAGCAGCGAGGGCCACAGGCCGTAGCGCACGGCAACCGCGACGACCGAGGTCAGCAGCACGAGATCGACGTTCTCGATACCGAAATAGGGCTGGATCAGCTTGGCAGCGCCGAGACCCACAAGCACGATCCCAAGCGCCTTGAGAAAAGGCAAAGGATCGAACGGCTCGGATCGTGCGGCGGTCTGCACCGCCATCTTGGGCGCGGCCTCTCCGGAAAGCTCGTTGCCGGGAATGACGTGAACGCTGATATTGCCCGCACGCCGTACCAAGTCGTGCACGACCGAGCCGCGCGTCATCTCGAACCAGCGCGAGCGCGTCGACTTGCCGATCACGATCTGGGTGACGTTGTTGCCGTGCGCGAAACCGATGAGATCGTCAGCGATGCGGCGGCCGACGGCGGGAATGGTCAAGGCTTCGCCGCCGAGCGATTCCGCGAGCCGCAGCGTATCGGCCAGCCGATCGCGCTCCTCGTCGGACAATTGCAGCGATCGCCGCGTCTCGATCGAAATCGCGGTGAACGGCGCATGCAGCCGGTCGGCCAATCGCTTGGTGTAGCGCACGAGGCCGGCCGCGCGCGGGTCCTCGCTGACGCAGACCAGGATGCGCTCACCCGCGGCCCAGGGCCCCGGAATCGCATTCGCCTGCATGTGGTTGAGCAGCTGCTCGTCGACCCGCTCGGCGGTGCGCCGCAGTGCGAGCTCGCGCAGCGCCGTGAGATTGCCTGGCGAGAAATAATGCTCCAGCGCCCGCTCGGCCTGCTTGGGCACATAGACCTTGCCCTCCTTCAGGCGCTGGATCAGGTCGTCGGGCGTGAGGTCGATCAGCTCGATCGCGTCGGCGCGGTCGAACACCGAATCCGGCACGGTCTCGCGGACCCGGACATGGGTGATCTGGGCAACGACGTCGTTCAGGCTCTCGATGTGCTGGATGTTGACGGCGGTGTAGACGTCGATGCCGTGCGAGAGCAGCTCCTCGACGTCGAGATAGCGCTTGGGATGGCGGCTTCCGGACGCATTGGTGTGGGCGAGCTCGTCGACCAGCGCGATCTGCGGCCGCCGCGCGATCACCGCGTCGAGGTCCATCTCCTCGACGATCTGGCCGCGGTAGTCCAGCCGCTTGCGCGGGACCACTTCGAGGCCGCGCACCAGCGCCTCGGTCTCGGCGCGGCCATGAGTCTCGACGAAGCCGACCACGACATCGATGCCGGCCTTGCGCTTGGCCTGGGCGCTTTGCAGCATCTCGTAGGTCTTGCCGACGCCGGGAGCGGCGCCGACGAAGATCTTCAGCCTGCCGCTCGCACTCTCCTCCCGGCGCGCCGCTTCCAGCAGGGCCTCCGGGGACGGACGTTGTTCGGGATCGCGACGCTCTCGGACCATCTTGCCAGTATAATCACCCGTCCACTGCGAGCCTAGACGGCTACTTCGCGGCCATGCGATCGAGCGCAAGATTCAATGCCAGAACGTTAACCCGGGGCTCGCCGAGCAGGCCGAGCAGGCGGCCTTCGATGCTGGCGGTCACGAGCTGCTTGACCTGATCCTCGGGCAGATGGCGCGCCTTCGCGACGCGCGGCACCTGGAATTGCGCCGCTTCCGGCGAGATGTTCGGGTCGAGGCCGCTGGCCGAAGTCGTCACCAGGTCGACCGGCACCGAGGCGTTCGGATTCTCGGTCCTGAGCTTGTCCACATCTTCCTTCAGCCGGTCGGCCAGCGCCTTGCTGGTCGGACCGAGATTGGAGCCGCCCGAATTGGCGGCGTTGTAGGGCGCGGGCAACGTCTTGGTCGAATCATTCGGGTCCGGCGCCAGTGTCGCCGAGGGGCGGCCGTGGAAGTACTTGTCGTCCTTGAACTCCTGCCCGATCAGGGCGGAGCCAATCACCTTGCCGTCTTTCTCGATCAGGCTGCCTTGCGCCTGCACGGGAAACAGCGCGCCGGCAATGCCGGTCATTGCGAGCGGATAGGCAAGGCCCGTGATGGCGGTGAGCGCCAGCAAGAGGACGATGGCGGGGCGGATTTCTCTGAGCATGCTGGGTCTCCTATGTCTTCCGTCATTGCGAGCGAAGCGAAGCAATCCAGGGTCTTTTCCACGGAGGCAGTCTGGATTGCTTCGTCGCAAGAGCTCCTCGCAATGACCGGTTATGCCAAATGCAAGGCGGTCACCGCGAGATCGATCGCTTTGATGCCGATGAAGGGAATGACGATGCCGCCGAGCCCGTAGATCAGGAGGTTGCGGCGGAGCAGTGCGCCGGCACCGACGGCGCGATGGGCGACGCCCTTCAGCGCGAGCGGGATCAGCGCGATGATGACGAGCGCGTTGAAGATGATCGCCGACAGGATGGCGCTCTGCGGGCTCGACAGGTTCATGACGTTGAGTACGTTGAGCTGAGGGTAGAACGCCAGGAACATCGCCGGGATGATCGCAAAATACTTGGCGACGTCGTTGGCTATCGAGAACGTCGTCAGCGCACCGCGCGTCATCAAGAGCTGCTTGCCGATCTCGACCACCTCGATCAGCTTGGTCGGGTTGGAGTCGAGATCGACCATGTTGCCGGCCTCCCGGGCGGCTTGCGTGCCGGTGTTCATGGCGACGCCGACGTCGGCCTGGGCGAGCGCCGGCGCGTCGTTGGTGCCGTCGCCGCACATCGCCACCAGCTTGCCCTTGGCCTGCTCGTCGCGGATCAGCTTCAGCTTGTCCTCGGGCGTTGCCTGCGCCAGGAAATCGTCGACGCCGGCTTCCGCGGCGATGGCGGCCGCCGTCATCGGGTTATCGCCGGTGATCATGATGGTGCGGATGCCCATGCGGCGCAGCTCGGCAAAACGCTCGCGGATACCGCCCTTGACGATGTCCTTGAGCTGGACGATGCCGAGCAGCTTTCCGTCCTTGGCGACCGCCAGCGGCGTGCCGCCCGATTTGGCGACCTCGTCGGCAATGGCGCTGATCTCGCGGCCCGCCTCGGATAGGGCCGCGGGCTGCATCGCCCGTGCCGCATTACCGGAGGAGATCGCGGTCGGCGCCCCGCCGGCGATATAATTGAGGATGGCATCGACCGCGCCCTTGCGCACCGACGAGCCGCCGGCGTCGACGCCGCTCATGCGGGTCTGCGCCGTGAACGGCACGAAGGTCGCGCCCAATTCGGCCATGTCGCGGCCGCGGATGCCGTACTTCTCCTTGGCCAGCACGACGATGGAGCGGCCTTCCGGCGTCTCGTCCGCGAGCGAGGCGAGCTGGGCGGCATCCGCCAGCTCCTGCTCGGCGACGCCGCGCACGGGACGGAAGGCGGTCGCCTGCCGATTGCCGAGCGTGATGGTGCCGGTCTTGTCGAGCAGCAGCGTGTCGACGTCGCCGGCGGCCTCGACCGCGCGGCCCGACATCGCCAGCACATTGAAGCGCACCAGGCGGTCCATGCCGGCAATACCGATCGCCGACAACAGCGCACCGATCGTGGTCGGGATCAGCGTCACGAACAGGGCCACCAGCACGACCACCGAGATCGAGCCGCCGGCATAGGCGGCGTAGCTCGGGATCGTCACGGTGGCGAACACGAAGATGATGGTGAGGCCGGCGAGCAGGATGTTGAGCGCGATCTCGTTCGGCGTCTTCTGCCGCTCGGCGCCCTCGACCAGCTTGATCATGCGGTCGATGAAGGTCGAGCCCTGCGCGGCGGTGATGCGCACCCGGATCCAGTCCGACAGCACCTGCGTGCCGCCCGTCACCGCCGAACGGTCGCCGCCGGATTCGCGGATCACGGGCGCGGACTCGCCGGTGATGGCGGCCTCGTTGACGGAGGCGACGCCCTCGACCACCTCGCCGTCGGAAGGAATGGTGTCGCCGGCCTCGGCCAGCACGAGATCGCCGACCTTCAGGCTCGTGCCTGACACGAGCTTGTAGTCCCGGCCCGCGCCGCTCAGGAGCTTGGCCTGGCTCTCGGTGCGGGTCTTGCGCAGCGTCTCGGCCTGCGCCTTGCCACGGCCCTCGGCCACGGCTTCGGCGAGATTGGCGAACAGCACGGTGAACCACAGCCAGAGGATGATCTGGAAGGTGAAGCCGAGATTCTCCCCGCCGGTGACGAGGTCGCGCAGGAAGATCACGGTCGTGAGCGCGGCCACGATCTCGACCACGAACATCACAGGGTTCTTGATCATGGCGCGCGGATCGAGCTTGGTGAAGGCAGCGCCGATCGCCGGCATCACGATCTTGGGATCCAGCATCGCCGAGACCGGCATGCGCTTATTGGATTTGTGGACAGGTTCCATGGAGGTCACTCCGAAAAGCGAGATCAGAAGACGTTGCCGGCGTTCATTGCGAGATGCTCGACGATGGGGCCGAGTGCGAGCGCCGGGAAGAAGGTCAGGCCGCCCATGATCAGGATGACGCCGACGACGAGGCCGACGAACAGGCCTCCGGTGGTCGGGAAAGTGCCCATCGACGGCGGGATCGATTTCTTGGCCGCGAGCGAGCCTGCGATCGCCATCGCCGGCACGATCATGAAGAAGCGGCCGACGAACATCGCGGATGCGCCCGTCAGGTTGTAGAACGGGGTGTTGCCGGTCAGGCCGGCGAAGGCGGAGCCGTTGTTGGCGGTCTGCGACGTATAGGCGTAGAGCACTTCCGAGAAGCCGTGCGGGCCCGCATTCGCCATCGAGGCAACGCCGGTGGGCAGCACGACCGCGACGGCCGACCAGCCCAGGATCATCAGCGGCAGGATCAGGATCGCGAGCATCGCCATCTTGACCTCGCGCGCCTCGATCTTCTTGCCGACATATTCCGGCGTACGGCCGACCATCAGGCCTGCGACGAAGATCGCGAGAACGACGAACAGCAGCATGCCGTATAGGCCGGCGCCGACGCCGCCGACGATGATCTCCCCTAACTCCATGTTGATCAGCGGGACCATGCCGCCGAGCGCGGTGAAGCTGTCGTGCATGGCGTTCACGGCACCGCAGGACGCGGCGGTGGTGATCACCGCGAACAGCGAGGACGCGACGATGCCGAAGCGGACTTCCTTGCCCTCCATGTTGCCGCCGGTCAGGCCGAGTGCATGCAGGGTCGTGGTGCCGCTGGCTTCAGCCCAATAGCAAACGGCGACGCCTGCGACGAACAGCACGCCCATCACGGCGAGGATCGCCCAGCCCTGGCGCTGGTTGCCGACCATGCGGCCGAACACGTTGGTGAGCGCCGCGCCGAGCACGAAGATCGACAGCATCTGCACGAAGTTCGACAGCGCGGTCGGGTTCTCGAAGGGGTGAGCGGCATTGGCATTGAAGAAGCCGCCGCCATTGGTCCCGAGCATCTTGATCGCGACCTGCGAGGCGACCGGGCCGACCGCGATGGTCTGCTTGGCGCCCTCGAGCGTGGTCGCTTCGACGTAGTCGCCAAGCGTTTGCGGGATGCCCTGCCAGACCAGGAACAGAGTGAACACGACGCAGATCGGCAGCAGGATATAAAGCGTGCAGCGGGTCACATCGACCCAGAAGTTGCCGATTGTGCGCATGGACGCGCGGGCAAAGCCGCGGATCAGGGCAACGGCGAGCACGATGCCGGTGGCCGCCGACAGGAAATTCTGGTGCGTCAGGCCGACCATCTGGGTCAGATAGGACAGCGTGCTCTCGCCGCCGTAGTTCTGCCAGTTGGTATTGGTGATGAAGGAGATCGCGGTGTTGAAGGACAGATCCTCGGCGACCGCGGATTGGCCGGCTGGATTGAACGGCAGCACGGCCTGCAGCCGCATCAGGCCGTAGATGATGAGGAAGCCACCGACATGAAACAGCAGCATCGCGACCGTGTAGGTCAGCCAGTGCTGCTCGCGCTTCTCGTCGATGCCGGAGATCCAATAGATGCCGGCCTCGATCGGCCGCAGGACGGGCGACAGGAAGGTGCGCTCGCCGTTGAACACGCGCGTCATGTACCAGCCGAGCGGCTTGGTCAGCGCGACCACGATCGCGCAATAAAGAATGATCTGGAACCAACCGATCACAGTCATGGCATTAACCCTTCAGGCTTTTGGTCCGGCGCAAAAGCGGCAGGAGCAGCGCGAGCAGGCCCGCGACGAGCGCAGCGTCGGCCAGCAGCAATTTTGCGAGCAGCAACACGGCTCAGAACCGCTCGGGCCGCAGCAGTGCATAGGTGAGATAGATCAGGAGGCCGAACGAGACGGCGCCGGCGAGCGCATAATCGAAGATCATGGCCCGCTCCCTCACAGCCGTTCGCAGGCATAGGTGTAGCCGATCGCGAGGGCAAAGAAGAGGAAGCCCAGCGCCAGCATCAAAAGGTTCATCATGGCGATACTCCTTAGGAGAGACGATGTCCGGCATAGCCCGTCTCTGGATCCCGGCGGGGCCGCTTGCTGCGATCGAGCGCGGCACGGGCGGGAACTTCACCGCGCTGAAGTGCCACCGCGCCCATAGGTTTTCGAGATGAGACCTATGGCGACGTTATAGGAATCTCATAAAGGCCGGCCCGTCCCGGCGCAGGGCTCGCGCCTGAGAGCTTTCCCCGCAGCCATCCTTCGAGACGCCCGCTTGGGGCGGGATCCTGAGGATGAGGGCGGAGTGCGCGGCCATAGTTTCAGCGGGCACTGACGCCGATGAGCCTCATCCTGAGGAGGCCGCTTATGGAATCCTTATATCTCTCACCCGAACCCTCTCTCGTTTTCAAATGCCCTCCAGGCCATCTTGGCGAGGCCGGCCGACTGACCGACGCCAATTCCAGGAGGCCTGATATGACCGCTCTCCACCCGCTCGATCTCCCCTCGCTCGCCGAGCAGCTGCGCAAGGCCCATTCAATGACGCGGCCGCTGATGCTCGACATCATCGGTCGCGCCTGCCGACGCTTGCCGTCGCTGGGCCGGAGCGAACGCGCAGCCCGCGTCGTGGGCCTGATCGATGCGGAAGCCTGGGCCGATGCGGCGCTGGCGCTGCTGGAGCTCGAGCTGCCGATGTGGCAGGTCCGCCGCATCGCCTACGATGACGGCGAGTGGCATTGCGCGCTGTCGCGCGAGCGCGAGCTGCCGGACTGGCTGGATTCCGCGGTCGATGCGCGCCATGCCGACCTCGCGCTCTCTCTGTTGTCGGCCTTCGTCGAAGTCCGAACGCTGGCCATCGAAGTGTCGCGGCCGAGCGTTCCGTCGGTGCGCCCTATGCTGGATCCGCTTTACGAGCCGGTCGCCTGCCACAATTCCCGCTAGACGCATCTGAAAGGACACGAGAAATGCCGACGCCGATTCTCGGCTTTGAGCGACCCCGTCTGAGGGCTGAACAGCAGTTGCCCATATCGAAGCTGCGCAAAGCTCGACTCGAGCGTATCGCCCTGCATGGGTTGGCCATGCTGTCGATGGGCAGCGTGCTCACCGCGCTGATCGCGCTGAGGACCGCAATCCATATGTGGCATCTCCAGGCCTGACCGGCATTGCGGACGTGATGATCTTTCGCGGCCTCGGCGGCTAGCTCCTCACCTCCGCCTCGATCAGTCGCGCCAGCTCCGACGCGGTGACCTCGATCGGCCGGCCGCTGCGCTCGACGCGGGCCTGGATCAGCGCGCCCTGGAGCGCCGACGTGCAGAGCACCGCCAGCGCCTCTGCCCGGGGCCTGGCAAACCCGTCGGCGACCAGCTTGTCACGCAGGATCGATAGCCGCGTCGCATAGGCCTTGCGGCCGGCTTCCGAGACAGCGCGCTCGCGCGGCGCCAGCTCGAGCAGCACGGTCGTGATCGGGCAGCCATTGCGGAAGCCGGAGCCCTGCATCCAGCCTGCCAGCAGTCTGGCGTGCGCGCGCAAGAGCTCGCCGGTCGAGCCGCACTCTGCCGCGAGCTCGGCGACCGTCGCCGCGACGCGGCGGCCCGCCTCCTCCACCGCCGCCACCGCGATCGAGGATTTTCCGTCCGGAAAGTAGTGATAGAGCGACCCCTTCGGCGCGCCGCTGACGTCGACGATGTCGTTGAGGCCGGTGCGGGCAAATCCCTGGCGGCGGAATAGCGTCACCGCGGCATTGATGATGGGCTGACGGTGCTTCGGCACGGCCGGCATGGCACTCTCCTCCGCTCGGAAATTATATTGATTGGTCTACATCAGCCTCCGACAGTCAAGGCATGACAATGACGGAGAGAGGCAGATGCCTGAGAGAGTGACCTATGAACTGAACGACGGCGTGGCGCGGATCGGGCTCGACGACGGCAAGGTCAACGTGATGTCGGCCGCGATGCTGGGCGAGATCGGCGCCGCCTTCGACCGCGCCGAGACTGAGGCGGAGATCGTGGTGCTGCGCTCGGGCCGGCCAGGCATCTTTTCCGCGGGCTTCGATCTGAAAGTGTTCGCCTCGGGCGATGCTGCCAAGAGCCTGGAGATGGTCCGGGCCGGCGCCGAGCTTGCGCTGCGGCTGATGTCGTTTCCGCATCCAACCATCGGCGTGATGGAGGGCCATGCTTACCCGATGGGAACGTTCCTGCTGCTCGCCTGCGACGTCAGGCTGGGCGCGCGCGGACCGCACCGCATGGGGCTGAACGAGGTGGCGATCGGCATCGCGCCTCCCAGCTTTGCCATCGAGCTCGCGCGCAGCCGGCTGCATCCGGCCTGGCTCAGCCGTACCGTCACGCTTGGCGAGATGTACGAGCCCGAGGAGGCGCAGACGGCCGGCTTTCTCGATCGCGTGGTTGCACCTGAGATGGTCGACGCCACGATCGAGACGATCATCACCGGCCTGCGCGCCATCCACATGCCGTCGCATGCCACCGCAAAGCGGCGCCTGCGCCAGGGAGCCATGGACGCCATGCGCGCGGCGATCGACCGCGAGCTGACCAATGCTGCCTATGAGGCAAGCAACCGCGCGCGCAGCGCAGTCGCGCTGCCCGGTTGAGGCCGGCTATCCCGCGGAAAAGGCGTTGCCTAAAACTACCTGGCCGATCTGGCGCAGTTTCACGGAACCGTGTAGAGCGGTTTCATGAGCACAGGCAATGTCAACGTCGTCGCCCACCCCCTGGTCCAGCACAAGCTCTCCCTGATGCGGGAGAAGGACCGCTCGACCAAGAGCTTTCGCGAGATCCTGAACGAGATCGGGATGCTGCTGGCCTACGAGGTGACGCGCGACCTGCCGCTGGAGCTGGTGGACATCGAGACGCCGATCGCGCCGATGCAGGCACCCAAGATCGCCGGCAAGAAGCTCACGCTGGCGCCGATCCTGCGCGCCGGCGTCGGCTTCCTCGACGGCATGCTGGCGCTAATGCCCTCGGCGCGCATCGCCCATATCGGGCTCTACCGCGACCCCGAGACGTTGCAGGCCGTGGAATATTACTTCAAGGCGCCGCAGGACCTGTCCGACCGCACCGTGATCCTGATGGATCCGATGCTGGCGACCGGCAACTCGGCCTGCGCCGGCGCCTCCCTGCTCAAGGCGCGCGGCGCCCGCGACATCCGCTTCGTCTGCCTCCTGGCCGCCCCTGAAGGCATCGCCAAGTTCCAGAGCGAGCATCCCGACGTGCCGATCTGGACCGCCGCGATCGACGAGCGGCTCAACGACCACGGCTATATCGTGCCAGGCCTGGGCGACGCCGGCGACCGGATGTTCGGCACCAAGTAGACAGGTTTGCACGACCGGGTTAGTCCGATGGCCATGAGTGCCAACGATTTTTCGCTGCAATCGCTGCTCCGGATCAAGACCGCCGCCGACCCTGCCCTGGTCTTCGACGGCAAGGCCGTGTCTCGCGCGGAATTCTCGGCGAAGATCGAGCAGACCGCCGCCTGGCTGGCCGCGCAAGGCATCGGCAAGGGGGACGTCGTCGCGGTCTGGCTGGTCAACCGAGTCGAATGGCTGGCACTGCTGTTCGCCGCCGCACGGCTCGGTGCGATCGTCGCCGCCGTCAACACGCGCTACCGCAGCGCGGAAGTCGCGCACCTGCTCAAGCTGTCAGGCGCGAAGCTCATGGTGGTCGAGGCGGCATTCCGCGCGATCGACTTTGCCGCCATCCTCGCCGATGTCGCCGAGGCCGAGGTGCCCGCGCTGCAACGGCTGGCCGTGGTCGGCGCGGATGCGATCCCCGCACGCTGGCCCTGCGTGCGGTTCGATGCGTTCGAGACGCCTTACCCGCCCCCTCCGCCGATCCAGGATGACGTCGACCTGCCCGTGCTGCTCTACACCACGTCGGGGACGACCAAGGGGCCGAAGCTGGTCGCGCATTCGCAGCGGACGCTGGCGACGCACGCCGCCTCCGTCGCCCACGCGCTCCAGCTCGACCCCCACCGTCATTCGCTGCTGGCGATGCTGCCGTTCTGCGGCACGTTCGGCATGACGAGCCTGCTCGGCTTCCTCGCCGCCGGTGCAGCTATTCATGTGCTCGATGCCTTCGAGGCAGCGCCGGCGCTGCAGATCCTCAGCACGGAGCGCATCACGCATTCCTTCGGCTCGGACGAGATGTTCCGGCGCATCCTCGCCCTCACCGATGCGCCACGCCCGTTTCCGCATCTCGAAGTCTGCGGCTTCGCCGCGTTCCAGCCCGGCTGGCGCGAGCTGGCTGTGGAAGCCGAAGCGCGCGGCATGAAGCTGTTCGGCCTCTACGGTTCGAGCGAGGTGCAGGCGCTGTTCTCGATCGGCCGCCCCAGTGATGCCTTTGCCGATCGGATCGAGGGCGGCGGCTGGCCGATGTCGCCGGAGGCGACAGTCCGCGTGCGCGATGTCGAGACCGGAGAACTTGCGGCCAGCGGCGTCTCCGGCGAGATCGAGATCAGCGCACCCTCGCGCTTCCTCGGCTACTTCAACAATCCGGAGGCGACGCGCGAGGCGATCACCGCCGGCGGCTTCTTCCGGACCGGCGACATCGGCCGGCTGCGCGGCGACGGGTCGTTCGTCTACGAGACCCGCGCCGGCGATGCGATGCGGCTCGGCGGCTTCCTGGTCGCGCCCGGTGAGATCGAGGACGAGCTCAAATCCTGCACCGGCGTCGCCGACGCCCAGGTCGTCGCCATCGATCTCAAGGGCCAGGCGCGCTGCGTCGCCTTCGTGATCCCGACAACGGAGCCGCCCATCCAGGAGACGCTGATCGCGCGTCTGCGCGAGCGGCTCGCCGGCTACAAGGTGCCGGCGCGGATCTATGTCGTGGACGCCTTCCCCGTCACCGACAGTGCCAATGGCGTGAAGATCCAGCGCGCCAGGCTTCGCGCCATGGCAATGGAGCGGATCGCCGCCGAGTAGACCCGTTCAGTACGACTTCGCGAGCCCCAGCACCTTTTCCGCGATGAAGCTGAGCGCAAGCTGCGGGCTGACCGGCGCGATGCGCGGGATCAGCACCTCGCGCAAATAGCGCTCGACGTGGAATTCCTTGGCGTAGCCGAAGCCGCCATGGGTCATCACCGCCTGTTCGCAGGCCGAGAAGCCCGCTTCGCCCGCCAGATATTTTGCGGCATTGGCCGCGGCGCCGCAGGGCATGCCCTTGTCGTATTGCCAGGCCGCCGACATCACCATCAGCCAGGCCGCCTCGAGCTCGACCCAGTTCACCGCGAGCGGATGCTGGATGCCCTGGTTCTTGCCGATCGGCCGGTTGAACACGATTCGCGTCTTGGCGTATTCGGTCGCGCGCGACAGCGCGAGTTTTCCCAAACCGACCGCCTCGGCCGCGATGAGAATGCGCTCCGGATTCATGCCTTCGAGGATGTACTCGAAGCCTTTGCCCTCCTCGCCGATGCGATCCTCCATCGGGATCTCGAAGTCCTCGAAGAACAGCTCGTTGGAATCGACGATCTTGCGGCCCATCTTTTCGATCTCGTGGACCTTGATCCTGTTGCGGTCGAAATCGGTGTAGAACAGGCTGAGCCCGTGGGTGGGCGAGCGCACCTCTTCCAGGGGCGTGGTGCGCGCCAGCAGCAAAATCTTGTGCGCGACCTGCGCCGTCGAGATCCACACCTTTTGACCATTGACGATGTAGCGGTCGTTCTTGGCGACCGCGCGGGTCTTGAGCTGGGTGGTGTTGAGGCCGGTGTTGGGCTCGGTGACGGCGAAGCACGCCTTCTCGCGGCCCTCGACCATCGGCGGCAGCATGCGCCTGCGCTGCTCCTCGGTGCCGAACACGACGACGGGGTTGAGCCCGAACACGTTGATGTGCACCGCCGAGGCACCGGACATGCCGGCACCCGACTCGGCAATGGTGCGCATCATGATCGCAGCTTCCGTGATGCCGAGCCCGGAGCCGCCATACTCTTCCGGCACGCAGATGCCGAGCCAGCCCGCGTCCGCCAGCGCCTTGTGGAAGTCGTGCGGGAAACCGCCGTCGTGGTCCTTCTTCAGCCAATAGGCGTCGGGAAAGCCTTCGCAGATCTTGGCGATGGCGTCGCGAATGGCTTCCTGCTGATCGGTGAGCGCGAAATCCATGGTCCTGATCTCCCTTCGCCAAGCGTTCTTTAGCTCGAAAACCTGCATGCAGATACGTGAATTTGCCCGCGAAGTGTGTCTACCATGCATGGGGTCATGCGGCGCGACGCTGCGCGTGCGCCGTTATTTCGCAGGGAGGAAACCGCGATGGCCGGACTATATTTCGAGGACTTTTCCGTGGGCCAGGAGTTCAGGCATCCGCTGACCCGGACCGTCACGGAGATGGACAACACCATGTTCAGCCTGCTGACGCTCAATCCGCAGCCGCTGCACATCGACGCGCATTTCGCCGAGAAGACCGAGTTCGGCCAGCGCATTTTCAACAGCCTATACACCCTCGGCATCATGATCGGCATGACGGTCTATGATACGACCTTAGGGACTACCGTCGCCAATCTCGGCATGACCGACGTCACCTTTCCGAAGCCGGTCTTCCATGGCGACACGTTGCGGGCCACGACAAAGGTGCTCTCGGTGCGGGAATCCAGATCACGGCCCAAGGCCGGCATCGTCGAGTTCGAGCATCATGCCCTGAACCAGAACGACGAGATTGTCGGCAAATGCCGCCGCATGGCGATGATGCACAAGAGGCCGGTCTGATGCGTTCGATGCTGTTCGTGCCGGGCGATTCCCGGCGCAAATTCGAGAAGGCGAGCGAAGGCAAGGCCGACGCGCTGATCATCGATCTCGAGGATTCCGTCGTCACCGAGAAGAAGGCGGAGGCGCGTGAGCTCACGCTCTCGATGCTGAAGAGCCGCCCCGGCCCGCATCAGCTCTATGTCCGCGTCAACGCGCTCGACACCGGCATGACGCTGGCCGATCTTGCCGCGGTGATGCCGGGCAGGCCTGACGGCATCGTGCTGCCGAAATCGCAAGGCGGCGACGACGTGCGACAGGTCGCGACCTGGCTGGAGGCTTTGGAAGCGGCGTCCGGCATCGCGATCGGCGCGACCCGCATCGTCTGCGTCGCGACGGAGACCGCCGGCTCGATCTTCGGGCTCGGCAGCTACAAGGGCTGCTCCCCTCGCCTCGCCGGCCTGATGTGGGGCGCGGAAGATCTCTCCGCCTCGCTCGGCGCTACCGAGAAGGCGAGCGGCGGCGTGTTCCACAGCCCCTATCGCCTGGCGCGGGATCTCTGCCTGATGGCGGCGGCAGCCGCCGAGGTCGCGCCGATCGACACTGTTTACACCGACATCGACAATCTCGCCGGCCTCGAGCAGGAGACGCGTGCCGCGCGGCGCGACGGTTTTTCGGCCAAGGCGCTGATCCACCCCAAGCATGTCGACATCGTCAACGCGGCCTTCGCGCCGACGGAGGCCGAGCGCGCCTGGGCGGAGAAGGTGATCGCGGCGTTCGCGAGCAATCCCAATTCCGGCACGTTGCGGCTCGACGGTCAGATGATCGACAAGCCGCACCTTCGCGCGGCGATGAAGATTCTCGGCCAGTCCTAGAGCGGGACGCAAGCCGGGCCGGCTGCCGGCCTCAGTCGAATCCCTGAACGGGCGGGGCCGGGGAATGCGCCGGCGCGGCAGGCGCGGCTTGAACCGGGGGAGCCTGGACCGGCGGCGGGGCCGGATTGCCGGCAGCTCTCATCTGGCCGTTGGCGGCCATCGCCTCGCGCGTGCGCGACGGGCTGCCGGTCGCGGCGGCGCGACGCGGCGGCGGCTGCCGGTGCCTGGCCGACTGCGAGCCTCTCAGGCCCCAGGACCGGGCGATCGAAGGTCCGGCCGTGTAGCCGATCAAGGCGCCGGCGACCGCACCCACCGGCCCAAGCACGACCGCACCCGAGACCGCGCCGAGCGCCGCATCGCCCGCGCGCTCCTGCGCGAGCGCGCCCGCGGGCACGCAGGCCAGCATTGCGACAGCAGTGATCAGAGCCTTGTTCATCGGAGCGCCTCCCTCGCGACAGATCACTCCTGCTCAAATATGGCCACACGAGGTTCGCTTGCCGGCCAACAAAAGGCAATCGCGCCCGGAACCCGGCCGTCCGGACGGTTCGACCGGCCGATCATCCATCTCCAGGAGCCAGCAACGAGGACAGGCGCGCCAACATCTTGACACCGCTTAGCCGCTGAATATTTTTTCGCCGAGAAGACACCTTCTCATCCTCGCAAACCAAAGGATCTAACGCGACCGTCTGGAGAGACGACGATGCTCGATGAGAATTTGGCCCGCATTCGTGCGCACCGCAACAACATCCACCGCTACCGGCGCCTGCTGAAGACCAGGCTGTCGCAGCTCGAGCGCCAATTCATCGAGAGGCGACTTGCGGAAGAGCGATCGGCGCTCGATGGCCTGACCGCCACCACCTTTCCCGTCGGCTTCCGCGCCGCCGAAGCGCCGGCGGGCGCAATGGGGATGGCGCAATGAACAGCCAACGCGACCTGCTGATCCGCGGCAGCGAGAAGGTCATCGGCCATTACGAGCTGCTTCTTGCCAGCGCCAAGAGCGAGCATGAGCGCGAGCTCTATCGCCAGCGCATCGAACGCGAGCGGCGGCTGATCCGGGACCTGCAAGGCGAATGGGATCACCGCGCGGCCTGAGCTGGGAGATCACGCCTCCCGGGCTATCGCACATGAGATGTGGCTATGTGCACCGACTGTCTCCACAGCGTCATGGCCGGGCTTGTCCCGGCCATCCACGCCTTTCCACGCAGCAAAAAGAACGTGGATGCCCGGGCCTTCGCCGCGCCGAAGCGGCTTCGGCCGCGCAGGCGGGACAAGCCCGGGCGTGACGACCTCCGCAAAATTCAAATGCCATAGCCCTGCCATCACAGGACGAACCGCTAGCGCGGTTCGTCCTGCGCATTCGTTTCAGCGGACGAGGCGATTGGGGCCTGCGAGTGCGCTGCTCGTGCCGGCTGCGGGCGCCACTCTCACCGTGGCGGTGAACGGCGCACCGTTGCGTAGCAGCGTGAGCTTCACGTCCTCGCCGATCCGCGCCAGGCCGATCGTGTTGCGGAGCTGGGCGGCAGTGCGGATCGGACGGTCGTCGGCGCCGGTCACGACATCGCCCTTGCGCAGGCCGGCCTTCTCTGCGGGCGAATCCGCCGCGATCTCGGCGATGACGGCGCCCTGATTCAATCCCTTGTTGACCGACGGATGCAGGTCCTTCAGCGAAATGCCGATGCGGCCGCGCTCGACCCGGCCGCTCACGATGATCTGCTCCATCACCTTGCGCGCCATGTTGACCGGAATGGCAAAGCCGATGCCGACATTGCCGCCCGCGGGCGAGATGATCGCCGAGTTGATGCCGACGAGCTCGCCGCGCAGGCTGACCAGCGCGCCGCCGGAATTGCCGGGATTGATCGCCGCGTCGGTCTGAATGAAATCCTCATAGCCCTGCTTGCCGAGGCCGGTGCGGCCCAGCGCGCTGACGAGCCCCGAGGTCACGGTCTGGCCGAGGCCGAAGGGATTACCGATCGCGAGGACGAAATCGCCGACATCGAGCCCGTCGCTGTCGCCGAAGGCAAGCGCCTTGAGCCCGACCGGGTTCTGAACCTGGAGCACCGCGACATCCGTGGGCGGATCACGGCCGATGACCTTGGCGGAAAACTGCCGGCCGTCCTTGGTCGTGATCTGAACGGCGGATGTGCCCTCGACCACGTGATTGTTGGTCAGCACATAGCCGCGCTGGGCGTCGACGATCACCCCGGAGCCGGTCGCATTGACCTCCTTCTCGATCTGCCGGGGAACGTCGAAGAACTCGCGAAACAGCGGATCGCGATAGAGCGGGTTGTCCTCGCGCACGCGGCCATGCACGGAGATGTTGACCACCGCGGGCGTCACCTGGCGCACCAGCGGCGCCAGGGTCGGCACCGGACCGCCGGTCTTCAGATCCGGAATCTGGCCGGCGGCAGGCTGCGACGCTGTGAGCGCCAGCATCAGCAAGGCCAGGAACAGCAGACGCACAGCATTTATCATCGTCACCCTGCCGCGTTGTGTTTGGGGGGATAGTCGGACCTTGGTGCTTCAGCCTTCGTCGCCTGACGCGACGATCCAGCCTTGCAGAGCCAGAAGCGGGACGGTCCAGGCTGCCGCGGCCTGGCCGAGCAGCACGAGGGCGAGTACGGCGGGCGTGAACATCATGCCGCCTGCCCTTCGGCGGCGGCCCATGGCCGCCGCAGCCGCATCGGCACGCCGCCGCCGCGCGGCGGGTCGTCATTGTCGTTGTCGCCGTCGAGCTTGCGCAAGGCGGCCAGAATGTCGGCGAGCCGGACCGTGTGGCTCATGCCGGGAATCTCGCGCAAGGCGGGACAGGATTCGACCGCGTACATGTCCGATGCCCAGGACGACAGGATGACGCGCTTCTCGGGCGACGAGAGCTCCTCGGCATTCAGGACGTCGGCAGGCGAGTCGTAGTGGGCGGCAGGATGAAACAGCGGATTGAGAGTGCCGGAACTGGTATTCACGTTGGTCATCGATGGGTCTCCCACATGCTCCTTTCCAGGGGGACGGCTTGTTGACGATGAGACGGCGGCGCCACATCGCCGCCGTCTCACCTGACGTTAGTGCGTATTGATCGCGATGCGCTTGACGCCTTCGCGTGCCTTCTCCGATTTCGGCAGCGACACGGTCAGGACGCCATTCCTAAACGACGCCTCTGCCTTGTCCTCCTCGACACCCTCCAGCGGAATCTGCCGTTCGAAGGCGCCGTAATAGCACTCGGTGAAGAACCTGCCTTCGCCGTTGCGCTCCGCCTTCTTCTCGCCGCGGACGGTCAGCACGCCATTGGCGATCTCGACCTGAACGTCCTTCTCCGTCAGGCCGGGAAGCTCGGCCGAGACGGTCAGCGTCTTGTCGGTCTCGCTGAGCTCGACCTTCGGCCAGCCGAAACGGCCCTCCATCAGCGGCGACAGGCTGGTCGCCCCGAAGCCGCGGAAGACATCGTCGAACAGACGGTTCATCTCGCGGTGAAGCGTCAGGAACGGATCGAAATTGTCGCGCGCCGGCGCAAGCTCCTGGTTCTTCGACCAGGGAATGAGATCACGAAAAGCCATGGTACCCTCCTTCATGCATCGGAAAGCGCGGCCCGCGCACGCGCGCGCCGCGTTCCGCTACCTGTTCGATCGAGCGATCAGGCTGCTTTCTTCTGCTCGATCTGCGTTGCCGCAGGAGCGCCGCCCGCGATCGGAATGCGGCGCGGCTTCATGGCTTCCGGAACCTCGCGGACGAGGTCGATGATCAGGAGCCCGTCCTGGAACGAGGCCTGCTTCACCTGGACATAGTCGGCGAGGTTGAACACGCGCCGGAACGGACGCGCGGCAATGCCCTGGTACAAATATTCCCGCGCGGCGGTCTCGGGCTTCCGGCCCTCGATGGTGAGCGCGTTCTGTTCGGCGGTCACGGTGATGTCGCTGGCGCCGAAGCCTGCCACCGCAAGGCTGATCCGGTAATGGTCTTCGCCGGAACGCTCGATGTTATAGGGGGGATAATTGTCCTCGGTCGCCTGGCGCAGCGTGCTGTCGACGAGGTCGGCCAGGTGGTCGAAGCCGATGGTGGAGCGCCACAGCGGCGCGAAGTCAAAACTGGTCCTCATAACCAAGTCCTCCTGAGAGCAAGATGGATACGAAGGAGCGCAAGGCGGGAATTCAGACGGGTCCGAAACGACCTGCCCGGCGCCCGTGCCGGACCCGATCTGGCACCCGGCACACCGCTCTCGCGGCGAAAAACGACTTAGAAAACCGCAAACCGGTTTCAAGAGGGGCCAACGGTTTTTTTTCGACCCAAAGGATGGTCCGCCGAGCCCGGACGCTCTCGGCGGCAACGGCAAGGTAAAATAGGGGTAAAATGGGCGGTCGAGGGTAAGGCCAGGTTGCCTCCGCGCATCGGGCCCCGGGCAACGCGCATGACGAACCAGGCGGCAGCACACCGCAGACCAGGGACCCGACCGCGTCCGGCCGGTCGCACGGCCGGCGCGATTGCCCTGCTGGCCGCCGCAACCGCCTTTGCGGCGCAGGCCGACGACATTGCCATCTCGCCTGCCGGGCTAAAGACGCTCGGAACGATCGATGCGCGCTTTCAATCCTACAACATCGAGATGGTGGAGGTGACCGGCGGACGGTTCTGGAAGCCTTATCCGCGAACCGCACGTGCCTTCGACGAACGGGATCGTTACAGCGCGCGGCCGCCGATCGATCTTGCCAATTCGCGACTGCGCCTGCTCGCCGCCGCGTTGTCGCCGGCCTATCTGCGCGTGAGCGGCACCTGGGCCAATGCGACGTTCTTCGCCGAGGCGCCGGGAGAGCCACCGCCGGGATTCAACACGGTGCTCAGCCGAGCGCAGTGGCGCGGCGTCGTGGAGTTCGCGCATGCCGTCGATGCGGAGATCGTCACCTCCTTTGCGATCAGTCCCGGCAGCCGCGATGACCACGGCATATGGAAGCCGGATCAGGCGCAGCATCTGGTCGACACCACGCGCGCTCTGGGTGGGCGCATCGCCGCCGCCGAATTCATGAACGAGCCGACGCTCGCAGCGACGGGCGGTGCACCGGCGGGCTATGACGCGGCCGCCTATGGCCGCGACTTCAAGGTCTTTCGCGAGTGGATGCGGCGCGCCGCACCGGAGACGCTGATCCTCGGTCCCGGCTCGGTCGGCGATGCACCATCGCCGTCTGGAGCGGGGCTCACCACGCGGGACCTGCTTGCAGCATCCGGTCCCGGCGTCGATCGGTTCTCCTATCACCATTACAACACGATCTCACCGCGCTGCGGCGGGCACGACGATCCGGCGCAGGCCCTCTCGGAGCAATGGCTGGCGCGCACGGATACGACACTCCGGACCTACCAGGCGCTGCGCAACGCATTCGAGCCGGGCAAGCCGATCTGGCTGACCGAGACGGCTGATGCCGCCTGCGGCGGCGGCTTATGGGACCGGACTTTTCTGGACACGTTCCGCTACCTCGACCAGCTCGGACGCCTGGCGAGGGCCGGCGTCCAAGTGGTGATGCACAACACGCTGGCTGCCAGCGATTACGGCCTGCTCGACGAAACAACGTTCCGGCCGCGGCCGAGCTATTGGGCCGCGCTGCTCTGGCGCCGGCTGATGGGAACGATCGTGCTCGACGCAAGCAAACCTGCTGCGCGCGATCTCCATCTTTACGCGCATTGCCACCCAGCCACGACAGGTGCGGTGTCGCTGCTCGCAATCAACACGTCGCGCGGCACATCGCGCACGTTATCGCTGCCGGATTCCGCCGAGCGGTACACGCTGCACGCAGCGCAGTTGCAGGGTAAGATTGTGCAGTTGAACGGCAAGAGGCTCACGCTGACCCCTGAGGGCCAGCTGCCCCGGCTCGAGGCACGCGCAGCACCGCCGGGAACGGTCAGGCTTGCGCCGACGACGATCACCTTCCTGGTGTTTCAGAACGCTGCAAATCCGGCTTGCTTGTCCCGACGCTCAGGATCTTAGCGAGTCCCGCGCCGTCTCCGGCGCCAGCAGCGTCGCGACGATCGTGATGACCGACAGCGCGACGATGTAGACCGACACCGCCCAGTACGATCCGGCCCAGGCCAGCAGCGCCGCCGCGATCAGCGGCGAGAAGCCGCCGCTGAGCGCCGCCGCGACGTTGGCGCCGAGCGAGGCGCCGCTGTAGCGCACCTGGGTGCGGAACAGCTCCGGCATGAACGCGGCCTTCGGCCCGAACAGCAGCGCATGGGTGAGCGTCATCGTGACGACGAGCGCAAGCGTGATCAGCGCCGGCTCCCTGGTGTCGAGGAACCAGAACAGCGGGAACGCCAGGGCCACCGAGAAGACGCCGCCGGCCAGATACAGCGCCTTGCGTCCGAAGATGTCGGACAGCCAGCCGGCCAGCGGCAGCGTCGCGAACTCGACGATCGCGGCATAGACCACCGCATCCAGGATCACCTGCCGGGGCAGGCCGAGCCTGGTCGTCGCGTAAACCACCGTGAACACGGTGAGGAGATAAGCGAGCCCGACCTCCGACACCGTGATGCCGATCGCGAGCAGAAAGCTGCGCCAGTCGCGGCGCAGCACTTCGAGGGCCGGCTGCGCCAGCACCTCCTTGCGCTCGACGATCTCCTTAAAGTGAGGCGTCTCCGCGAGCTTGAGCCGCACGATGAAGCCGACGCCGACCAGCAGAATGCTGATCAGGAACGGCACGCGCCAGCCCCAGCTGAGGAAGTCCGCCTCGGGCAGCTTCGTCATCAGGGCGAAGATGCCGGTGGAGGCGGCGACGCCGACGGGGAAGCCGACCTGCACCAGGCTGCCGTAGAAGCCGCGGCGATTGCCGGCATGCTCGATCACCATCACGACCGCGCCGCTCCACTCGCCCCCGAGCCCGATGCCCTGAACGAAACGGAGGATCACGAGGAGGATCGGCGCCCAGACGCCGATCTGATCGTAGGTCGGCAGGCACCCGATCAGAAAGGTGCCGAGCCCCATCGCGATCATGGTCGCAACCAGCATGGTCTTACGGCCGAGCCGGTCGCCGTAATGCCCGATAATGGCGCCGCCGATCGGCCGCGCAACGAAGCCGACCGCATAGGTCGAGAACGCCGCCAGCGTGCCGACGAAGGGATCGAAGCTCGGGAAGAACAGCTTGTTGAAGACGAGCGCCGCCGCCGTGCCGTAGATCAGGAAATCGTACCACTCGATCGCGGTGCCGAGCGCGCTCGCCCACACCACATGCGCCGTCGTCGATCGCTCCGCGGAAGCGGAGACCCCCGTTGCTGTCGTCATGCCCTGCCCCAAAGGATTCCGGACGGCATCATGGCCAAGCCTTGTGACGGCTGCAATCTGTGGAGGTGTTGCCTCCCACAGGATTACGGCGCGGGATTTGTGCGCAGGTCGCGCACCACCCGTCATTGCGAGGAGCCCTTGCGACGAAGCAATCCAGACCGCCTCCGCGGAAAGACTCTGGATTGCTTCGCTTCGCTCGCAATGACGGGTGTTGAGGCAGGAGCGCTCCTTAAGGGGCATCATCCGGCCATCGTGGAACCGGCCCGACAGCCGTTATTCGCCATTGACAAACTAATTCGCCATTATCTAATTTGCCTCCACAACGACCCTGCCGCACCAAGCGGCCAAAAAGAGAGGAAACGATAATGAGAGGGCTTCTGGCCTGCGCCGTGCTCGCGGCCATGACTTCGGCTGCCATGACCACAGGTGCCAGCGCGCAAGTGTCCGACGACGCGGTGCGGATCGGCGTGCTGACGGATTTGTCGAGCTGGGGCCGCGACAACTCTGGGCCGGGCTCGGTCGAGGCTGCCAAGATGGCCGTGGAGGAATTCGGGCCGACCGTGCTCGGCAAGCCGATCGAGATCATCAGCGCCGACCACCAGATGAAGACCGATGTCGGCGTTCAGATCGTCCGCGGCTGGTTCGACAACGGCAAGGTCGACGCCGTCGTCGACATCCCCAATTCCGGCATCGCCATCGCCGTGCACAACATGGTGCGCGAGCGCGGCAAGGTCGCACTGCTCTCCGGTCCCGGCGCGAGCTCGCTGACCGACGAGCTGTGCAGCCCGAACACCGTGCATTTCACCTACGACACCTATGCGCTGTCGAAGGTGACGGCCTCCGCCGTGATCCGGGAAGGCGGCAAATCCTGGTACTTCATCACGGCCGATTATGCCTTCGGCCATCAACTCGAGAAGGACGCCACCCGCTTCATCAACGAGATGGGCGGCAAGGTGCTCGGCGGCGTCAAGCATCCGACCAACACCGCCGATTTCTCCTCCTTCGCGCTGCAGGCGCAGAGCTCGAAATCCGACGTGGTCGCCTTCGCCAATGCCGGCCAGGACACCGACAACGCCATCAAGCAGTCCGGCGAGTTCGGCCTGGTCCAGGGCGGTCAGAAGCTGGTCGGCCTCTTGATGTTCGACACCGACGTGCACGCCATCGGCCTGAAGGCCGCGCAGGGCACCTATATGACCACGGCGTCCTACTGGGCCATGGACGAGGCCACCCGCGCCTGGTCGAAAAAGTTCTACGAGCGCACCAAGGTGATGCCGACTATGATCCAGACCGGCGTCTACGGCGCGGTGCTGCACTATCTCAAGGCGATCAAGGCCGCCGGCACCGACGATTCCGCCCAGGTGATGGCGAAGATGCGCGAGCTGCCAATCGAGGATATCTTCGTCCATGGCGGCAAGTTGCGCGAGGACGGCCGCGTCATCCGCGACATGTATCTCGCCAAGGTGAAGACCCCCGCGCAGTCCAAGGAGCCGTGGGATTATCTGGACATCGTCAAGACCGTGAAGGGCGATGACGCCTTCCGTCCGGTCTCCGAGTCCAAATGTCCGCTCCTGAAGAAGTGAGGCCCGATATGGCTGGCAACGAGCATGGCACCATGGAGACGTACGAGTGCGACGTGCTCGTGGCCGGATCGGGTTGCTCCGGCATGTCGGCCGCGATCACCGCGCGTCATCGCGGGCTCGACGTGCTGATCGTCGAGAAGGAGCCGCGCTTCGGCGGCACCACGGCCCGCTCCGGCGGCTGGCTCTGGATTCCCGGCACGTCGCTGGCAAAGGCATATGGCATCGAGGAAACGCCGGAGCAGGCCCGCACGTATTTGCGGCATGAGGCGGGCAACAATTACGACGCAGCACGCGTCGATGCCTTTCTGAGCGCCGGCCCCGAGGCGGTCGATTTCTTCACCACCAAGACGGCGCTGCGCTTCGACATGCCGCTGGTGTTTCCCGATTATCACGCGGAAGCGCCCGGCGGTGCCCAGGGCGGCCGCTCCATGGTGACGCGCCCGTTCGACGGCCGCGAGCTCGGCAATCTCATCAAATCGCTCGGCATGCCGCTGCCCGAGCTCACCGTGTTCGGCATGATGCTCGGAAGCGGCAAGGAGATCATCCACTTCATGCGGGTGACGAAGTCGCTGACCTCGGCGGTCTATGTCGCGAAGCGCCTGACGCGGCATTTCATGGACGTGCTGCGCTATGGCCGCGGCATGACGCTCACCAACGGCAATGCGCTCGCAGGCCGCCTCGCAAAGTCAGCGCTCGACCTGAAGATTCCGATGTGGCTGTCCTCGCCGGTGCGCGAGCTGACGGTCGAGAACGGCACCGTGACCGGCGCCATCGTCTCGCGCGAGGGACGCGAGGTGCGCGTTCGCGCCCGACAAGGCGTCGTGCTCGCCTGCGGCGGTTTTCCGCATGACGTCGAGCGGCGCAGGAAGATGTTCCCGCATGCGCCGACCGGCATTGAGCATTATTCGCCCGGGCCTACGGGCAATACCGGCGACGGCTTGCGCCTTGCAGAAGGCGCCGGCGGCCGCATCGAGGATCGCCTGCCGAACGCGGCGGCCTGGGTGCCGGTGTCGTTGACCACGCGCAAGGACGGCTCCAAGGGCGTGATGCCGCACTTCATCGACCGTGCCAAGCCCGGCGTGATCGCTGTGATGCGCGACGGCAGGCGCTTTGCCAATGAGGGCAATTCCTATCACGACTTCGTCCAGGCCATGGTCAAGGCGGCAAAACCCGGCGAGGAGATCGCCGCCTTCCTGGTCTGCGACCACAGGACCTTGCGGAAATACGGCCTCGGCTGCGTGCCGCCGTTTCCGATGCCGCTGGGTCATCATTTGAAGACCGGCTATCTCATGCGCGGCGATACGCTGGAAGCGCTGGCGGCGAAAGCCGGGATCGACGCCAAGGCGTTCGCCGAAACGGTCAGGCAGTTCAATGTGACGGCGCCGCTGGGGCAGGACGCCGCCTTCGGCAAGGGCTCGAAGGCCTATAACCGCTACCAGGGCGATGCGTTGCACGGCCCCAACCCCTGCGTCGCACCGATCGAGAACGGCCCGTTCTACGCCATCAAGATGGTGATCGGCGATCTCGGCACCTATGCCGGCATCGTCACCGACGCGAACGCACGGGCGCTCGATGCCGAGGGCCGCGTGATTCCCGGCCTCTATGCCGCCGGCAACGACATGGCGAGCATCATGGGCGGCAATTATCCGGGCGCCGGCATCACGCTTGGGCCGGCGCTGACCTTCGGCTACATTGCCGGCAGACATCTTGCCGACAGCGCCGCCAAGCGCGACGCGGCGTAGAGCATGATCCGGAAAAGTGTGCAGCGGTTTTCCGAAGAGATCATGCTCAAACAACGACTCAAGCGCATCGGAGGCGCATGAAGAGAGAGAGCCGCGGCATCCAGTCGATCGAGGTCGGCGGCGAATTGCTTCGCGCGCTCGCGCGGAGCAGCGAGCCGATGATGCTGCGCGATCTCGCCCGCGAGGCCGGCATGACGCCGGCCAAGGCGCATCCTTATCTCGCCAGCTTCTCCCGCATCGGCCTGATCGAGCAGGACGAGACCACCGGCCGCTACGAGATCGGCGCGCTGGCGCTGGAGCTCGGCCTGATCAGCCTGCGCCGCCTCTCGGGCGTGCGCATCGCGCGGCCCAAGATCGCGGGCCTTGCGAGCCAGATCGGCCACGCCGTCTCGCTCGCGGTCTGGGGCACGCACGGCCCGACCGTGGTGCAGCTCGAAGAGCCGGCCCAGCCGGTGCACATCGTGATGCGCGTCGGCTCGGTGATGGCGCTGCTGGAGACCGCGACCGGCCGCGCCTTCGCGGCGTTCCTGCCGGAGCAGACGATCAGCGCGGCACTCGACAGCGGCCTCGACCGCCATGGCGTCGGCTACAACCCGAAGCGCGCCGTGAAGGGGGCGAAGGTCGCCGAGATGCTGACCGAGGTGCGCAAGCACGGCCTCGCCCGCGCGCTCGGCGATCCCCTGCCCGGCGTCAACGCGTTCTCCGCCCCGGTGTTCGATCATTCCGGCCACGTCGCGCTGGTCATCACCGCGATGGGCCCGGAAGGCACTTTTGATGCCCGCTGGGACAGCCCGATCGCGCACGCGCTGCGCGACTGCGCGGGGGCCATCTCCAAGCGGCTCGGTCACAGGCTGACGGTTGCGGCGGAGTGAGGGCAGACTGCCCGCCTCACGACGACTGTCATTCCCCGCGAAGGCGGGGAATCCAGTACGCCGCGGCCCATCGATTCAATCACGACCGCCTCGGAATACTGGATCGCCCGGTCAAGCCGGGCGATGACAGCGAGAGTGGGGCGACAACGGCCCTACTTCTCCTTCACCGGCACCGTGTAGTTCAGGACCAGCCGGCCACCATCCGGGTAGATTGTCTGCCCCGTGATATAGGACGCATCGTCGCTGGCAAGGAACGCCACGACGGCGGCCACTTCGCTCGGCTCGCCGCCGCGGCCCGCCGGCGTGCGCGACAGCACGGTCTTGCGCGCGTCCTCGGACGTGTAGATCGCTGAGGCCACCATGTCCGTCAGGATCGTGCCCGGCCCGACCGCGACGACGCGGATGTTGTGCGGAGCGAGTGCGACGGCGGCGACCGAGGTCAGCTGCTTCATGCCGCCCTTGGACATCGCGTAGGTCGCGAGCGCCGGGATCGCGAGCAGCGCGTTCACTGATGACATGTTGATGACGACCCCGCCGCCGCCTTGCGCGATCATTTGCCTTGCCGCCGCCTGCACGCCGAAGAACGCGCCCTTCAGATTGATGCCGAGGATCTCGTCGAACTCCTCCTCGGTGATGTCGAGAATGTCGCGATTGCGGGCGACGCCGGCATTGTTGACCATGATGTCGAGCCGGCCGAACTCCTTCACCGCGGTCGCGACCAGCTGATCCACGTCCGCGCGCTTGGCGACATTGCCGACGACAGTGCGTAGCGCATCCGGCCGCCCGAGCTCGGCGGCAGTCGCCGCCAAACCCTCGGCATCGACATCGGAGATGACGACCTTGACGCCGTCGTCCAAAAACCTCTTTGCGCAGGCCTTGCCGATGCCGCGCGCCGCGCCGGTGATGGCCGCGACCTTGCCGGATAGTTTCATGGGTTCACTCCTGGACTAAAGCGCGATGAGATGAGGACGAATCGTCATCGCGCTTTGGGTTATTGTTTGAGCATGATCTTATCGGAAAACCGCTGCGCACTTTTCCGGATCATGCTTAGTGACGATCTCACGGACGCATTCACGCAAAGACGCGCGGGCGCAGCCCGGCATGAAACCAGGTGATCATGGAATAGATGTCGTAGACGGGCAATCCGACCTCAGCCTGAAGCGCGGCGGCATAAGGCGGCATGTTGGTGCATTCGAGGACGATGGCGCCGACATCCGGATGCTTGGCAACGAGCTCCTTGCCGGCCTCGACCACGTCGCGCTCGGCTTGTGCGATGTCCATGTCGTCCTTCTCGGCCTTGATCAGGACACGGAAGAACTCCTTGCCATTCTCGGTGCCGACCAGCGGCGTGTCGAGCGGAACGCCGGCACCCTCGAGATGGGCCGGCGTCAAGGTCGAGCCCGACACCGTGACCAGGCCGACGCGCTTGCCCGGCGGCAAGGTCGCCTGCACCCACGGCACCTGCATCAGCGAGGAGGTCGCGACGGGAACGCCGACGGCCGCCGCGATCTCCTTCTGGAACAGCGAGAGGAAGCCGCAATTGGTGGTGATGGCCTCCGCCCCTAGCCGCACCAGATCCTTGGCCGCATCGATGAAGTCGGGCAACAGGCCGGCCGCGCCCTTCAGCACCACCTTTTCCGGCGAGGCGCCGCTCACCACGCGATAGAGCACCGGGAATGGCCATGTCGTGCCGTTGCCCATGTCGCCGGGAATGCGGGGAAAGCGCGCTTCCAGCATCAGGATGCCGAGCGGCGCGCCGTAGATGGCCTTGCCGCCACGGGCGATACGGGAGGAGTTGCCGGGATCGGTCATGGTGCGCTCTCAGAGGAAACGATCGGGCGCGAACGGCGCGAGTGGAATCTCCGGCGCCTTGCCGCTCACGAGCTGGGCGACCAGACGGCCGGTGCGGGCCGAGCCGACCAGGCCGACATGGCCGTGGCCGAAAGCATAGACGATGTCGCGCGAGGCGCGCGCATAGCCGATGCAGGGACGTCCGTCCGGCATGCTCGGACGATGGCCGAACCAGGTCTTGACGCGCGAGGCCGGAATGTCCTTCGGCAGTTTCGGGAACATGCTGACGAGGTGGTTGCGCAGAATCTCGGCGCGCTTCCAGTTCGGCGCGGCCTCGAGGCCCGCGATCTCCACGGTCCCGGCGGCGCGCAGGCCCTTGTTGGTCCAGTTCACCACCAGCTTGGCGTCGGAGGCCATGATCGAGCTGCGCGGGCCGACTTCCGGATTCTCGATCACGACATGATAGCCGCGCTCGGTCTCGAGCGGGAGGGGATCGCCGACCGACGCCGTGAGCTGCTTCGAGCGGGCACCGGCCGCGACCACCGCGGCATCACAGGCGATCTCGCCGGTCTCGGTGACGACAGCGACGAGCTTGCCGCCCTTGAGCTTCAGCCCGGTCGCCTTGGCGCGTACGTGGTTCGCGCCGCTCGCGATCGCATGATCGGCAAGGGCTGCAACATAAGCGCCGGGATCGCGGCAGCGCCCGGCTTCCTCCACCACGACGCCAAAGGTGTAGCGCGGATCCAGATCCGGCTCACGCTGGCGCACCTCGTCGGCATTGAGCTCCATCCATTCGACGCCGACCTTCCTGCGCAGGCGCCAGCCGAGATCATCGTCGAAATTGCCGCGCGAAGTGAACACGTGCATCACGCCCTTGCGCTCGATCAGCTCGGGGACGCCGGCTTCTTCCGCGAGCTTTTTGTGCAGCAGCGGCGCGTCCTTCAGGAGATCGCGCAGCGCGAACGCCGTGGTCTCGACCCGCGCCGCGGTCCAGCCCGAGAGCAGATATTTGATCAGCCAGGGCAGCGCCTTCGGCAGGTAAGACCAGCGGATCGCAAGCGGGCCGAGCGGGTCCAGGAGATAGCCAGGCACCTTCTTCCAGACGCCCGGCTCCGCCGGCGGGATCACCGAATGCGACGACAGCCAGCCGGCATTGCCGTAGCTCGCCGCCTGTTCGCCGCCGGGCTCGCCCGGATCGATCAGCGTCACGCGATGGCCCTCGCGCAGCGCCTCGATGGCGCTGATCACGCCGACCGCGCCGGCTCCGATGATGGCGACGTGGCGGCCGTCCGGCATCGCCCTAAGCCTTCACTGCGGGCGTAAAATCCTTGCCGACCGAGATCGCCCTGGGATCGATGATGCAATGGAGGATCGACGGCTTGCCCGAAGCGAGCGCGCGCTCGAAGGCGGGTGCGAACTCCTCGGTCCGCTCGACACGCTCGCCATGACCGCCGAACGCCTTGGCATACATCGCGAAATCCGGGTTCTTGAGCTGTGTGCCGACGACGCGGCCGGGATAGTCGCGCTCCTGGTGCATGCGGATGGTGCCGTATTGCGCATTGTCGATGATGATGACGATCAGTGGCGCGTCGTACTGCACGGCGGTGGCGAACTCCTGGCCGTTCATCAGGAAGCAGCCGTCGCCCGCAAACGCGACCACGACGCGATCCGGGTATTGCCGCTTGGCCAGCACGCCCGCCGGCACGCCATAGCCCATCGAGCCCGAGGTCGGCGCGAGCTGGGCGGCGAAGCTGTGGAAGCGGTGATGGCGATGGATCCAGCCGGCGTAATTGCCGGCGCCGTTGCAGACGATCGCGTCGTTCGGCAGGCGGTCGCGCAGCCAGGTCATCACCTCGCCGTACTGGAACCTGCCCGGCAGCTCGCGCGCCTTCTCGGTCCAGGCCAGATAATCGGCATGCGCCTTCGCGGCCTCGCCCTTCCATGCCACCGCACCTGACGGCTTCAACGTCTCGACGGCGGCGGCGAAGGCGGCCGGCGTCGCCTGGATCGCCAGTTCAGGCTGATAGATGCGGCCGAGCTCTTCGGAGCCCGGATGCACATGGATCAGCTTCTGCTTCGGATTGGGAATGTCGAGCAGCGTATAGGACGACGATGGCATCTCCGACATGCGGCCGCCGATCAGCAGGACGACGTCGGCATTGTCGATGCGCGCCTTCAGGCCGGGGCTCGGCCCGATGCCGAGGTCGCCGGCATAATGCGAATGGTCGGCGTCGATCAGCGCGGCCCGGCGGAACGAGGTCGCGACCGGCAGGTCGAACCGCTCGGCGAACCGCGCGATGCTCTTGGCCGCCTCGTCGGTCCAGCGCGAGCCGCCGAGAATGACGAGTGGTGCCCTGGCGCCGGCCAGCATGGCGCCGAGCTTTTCGATATCGGCCGGCGCCGGCCAGCTCACGGCGGGCTCGATGCGCATGGCGTCCGCTACCGCCGCCGTCTCGGTCAGCATGTTCTCCGGCAGCGCGATCACGACCGGACCGGGGCGGCCCTGCATGGCGATTCGGAAGGCGCGCGCGACCAGCTCCGGAATGCGGTCGGGGCGATCGATCTCGACCGCCCATTTCGCCATCGAGCCGAACACCGCCTTGTAGTCGAGCTCCTGGAACGCCTCGCGCTCGCGCATGCCGGTGTCGACCTGGCCGACGAACAGGATCATCGGGGTCGAATCCTGCATCGCGATGTGGACGCCGTGGCTGGCATTGGTGGCACCGGGGCCGCGGGTGACGAAGCAGACGCCCGGCCGCCCCGTGAGCTTGCCATAGGCCTCCGCCATCATCGCCGCACCGCCTTCGGCGCGGCAGATCACGACGTCGATCGGGCTGTCATGCAACGCATCGAGCGCCGCCAGATAGCTCTCGCCCGGCACGCAGGTGACGCGCTCGACGCCCTGGGCGACGAGCTGATCGATCAGGATCTGGCCCCCGGTACGGGTGTTGCGAATGGTCATGTCGGCTCCCTCAAGACTTCGGCGATGCGCACGTGTTCGGGAACTGGCCTAAGACAGGCCGAGAGCGTGCGCAAGGTCGAAAGGCTTCTCGCAGCCTGCGCAGGCGTCATGCCCGTCCCTGCCGTTTGCACTACAGGCCCTGCCGCGGCCATGATGGCGAGCTTCGGCATCTTCGTCTACGATCCCTCTGAATCACTGTTCGGGAGCACCGGAATGCAAACCATTGGCCTGATCGGAGGCATGAGCTGGGAGAGCACCGCGCTTTACTACAAGCTCATCAACGAGCGGGTCCGCGACCGCATTGGCAAGCTGCATTCGGCCCCGCTTCTGATGTATTCCTACGATTTCGAGGAGATCAAGCAGATGCAATATGCCGGCCGCTGGCAGGAGGCGGCGGCGAGCCTGGCGGAGGTCGCGCGGCTGCTCGAAAGTGCCGGCGCGCGGGCGATCGTGCTGTGCACGAACACGATGCACAAACTGGCGCCCGAGATCATATCCAGCGTGAGCGTTCCGTTCATCCACATCGGCGATGCGACGGCCGAGCGGATTCGGGGCAAGGGATATCGGCGGGTCGGGTTGCTCGGCACCAAGTTCACGATGGAGGAAGACTTCTACATCGACCGATTGCGCGCGCACGACCTCGACGTCATGGTCCCTCCCGCGGACGAGCGCGCCGAGGTGAACCGCATCATCTACGACGAGCTGTGCCTCGGGCACGTCGCCGTGCCCTCGCGCCAGCGCTACCAGGAGGTGATGGCGGCGCTCGTCGCCGGCGGCGCCGAGTGCATCATCCTCGGCTGCACCGAGATCACCATGCTGGTCGGCCCCGACGACATTTCGGTCGAGACATTCGACACCACGGCCATTCACGCCGAGACGGCCGCCGATTTCGCGATCGGGTGAATTGATCTCGTCAATTTCAGCCCCGCTATCCTCACCCGCTCCGCTTCTGTCGCGCGCTCGCCAGCAGCACCAGCATGAATGAGGCCGCCGTCATCAAGGTCGAGATCGCGGCGATGGTCGGATCGATCTCGTCGCGCAGCGCGGTGAACATGCGCTTGGTCAACGGCTGATACTGGCCGCCGGAAATGAACAGCGCGACGATGGTCTCGTCCATCGCCGAGATGAAGGCGAAGATTCCGCCCGCAACCACGCTGGACTTGATCTGCGGCAGCGTCACCGCGAAGAAGCTGCGTAGGCGGTTCATGCCGAGGCTGCGCGCCACCATCTCCTGCGCCGGATCGAAACTCTGCAGGCCCGCGAGCACCGAGATGACGACATAGGGCAGGCCCAGCATCACGTTCGCCAGCACGAGGCCGGGCATGGTCGCGACCAGACCGACTTTGGCATAGACGAAGAAGATGCCGACGGCGGTGATGATGATCGGCACCACCAGCGGCAACAGAAGCGCCAAGTGGATCAGCCTCATGATGCGCAGCTTCGACTGGCTGATGGCATAGGCGGCGGCCACCCCGAACGGGGTCGCGATCACGACGGTGAGGAGGGCGACCGTCAGCGTCACCCGCGTCGCCTGCATCCAGGCGGGATTTGAGAAATATTGCTGGTACCAGCGCAGCGAAAAGGACGGTGGCGGAAAGGTCAGAAAGCGCGCGCTGGAGAACGAGATCGGCGCGATGATCAGAACGGGAATGATCAGATAGACCAGCACCAGCGCGCTGATCACGTAGAGGGCAATCCGTGCGGGCGAGGCGCGCATCATTTCTGCCCCAACACGCGGTCGAGCGAGATGAAGCGGCTTACAATGAAGAAGATCACGAGCACACTGATGAGCAGCACGACGGCGACCGCGCTGGCCGCGCCGAACTGGTTGTAGAGCTCGACATTGCGGCTCACCAGCATCGACACCATCACGGTGCGGCCGCCGCCGAGCAGCTCCGGCGTGATGTAGAAGCCGAGGCAGAGCACGAACACCATGGTGCAGCCGGCGAGCACACCCGGCAGCGACAGCGGCAGGAACACGCGCATGAAGGTGAGCGACGGGCTCGCGCCCAGGCTGGCGCCGGCCTGCATGAGATCGTTCGGAATCTTCTGCATGGTGGCGTAGAGCGGCAACACCATGAAGGGCAGCAGGATGTGCACGGTCGCAACCACCGTGCCAAAGGTGTTGTGGACCAGCGCGAGCGGCTCGGAGATCACATCGAGATAGCGCATGAACTGGTTGATCACGCCAGTGCGCTGCAGCAGCGCCAGCCAGGCATAGGCGCGGACCAGCACGCTGGTCCAGAACGGCAGCACGACCAGCGAGAGGATGAGGATGCTCCACCCTTTCGGCACCGAATTGGCAAGGTAGGCCACGGGATAGCCGAGCAGCAGCGCGATTGCCGTGACCGCGAGGCTGATCTCGAAGGTCAGCGCAAAGCTGCGCCAGTAGACGTCTTCGGTGAAGACGCGGCGATAATTCTCCAGCGTGAAGCCGTCATGGTAGATCGACTGCCAGGCCAGCCAGCCCACCGGCAGCACGATCAGAGCCAGGATCACCAGCAGCGCCGGCGAGACCAGTGCCAGCATCAGGCCGTGCTCACGGCGCTGATGTTTTTGGGAGGGATCTGGCACTGAAGTCGTCAACGTTGCCTCGCTCACTTCTGCATGAAGGACGCCCAGCGCTTCTCGGCGGCTTCGCCCGCCGGCGAGGACCACCAGGCGTAGGACATCAGCGCCTGCTTGGCGGCATTGGCCGGCTCGCTCGGCAATTGCGCGGCGCGCTCGGGCTTGATCACGCTGGTCTCGAACGCCTTCGGGTTGCCCGGACCATAGTCGATGTGCAGTGGCAGATTGGCCTGGTGCACGGGATCGACGGCCTCGTTGAGGAATTTTATCGCGGTGGCGAGATTCGGCGCGCCCTTGAGGATGCAGAGCGAGGTACTCTGCAGGATGCCCTGGTTGTAGGTGAAGGTGACCTTCGCGCCTTCCTTGGCGACCGCGCTGACGCGACCGTTCCAGGCCATCTCCATGTCGACCTCGCCGTCATTGAGCAACTGCGCCGACTGCGCGCCCGAGGTCCACCACACCGTGATGTGCGGCTTGATCTCTTCCAGCTTCTTGAAGGCGCGGTCGACGTCGAGCGGATAAAGCTTGTCCGGTGCGACGCCGTCGGCCATCAGCGCCGCCTCTAACGTTGCAAACGGATGGTTGCGCAGCGCGCGGCGGCCGGGGAATTTCTTCACGTCCCAGAAATCGGCCCAGCTGTTCGGCGCGTCCTTCGGGAATTTCTTCTGGCTGTAGGCAAGTACGCTCGAATAGAACTCGTAGGACACTGAATAGGGGCTGCGATAGGCCTCCGGCATCGCCGCGCCGTTTGGAATCTTCGAGAAGTCGAGCTTCTCCATCAGCCCCTGTTCGCCGCCGCGCAGGCAGTTACCGGTCGGGGTGTCGACGACGTCCCAGATCGGCTTGCCGCTGCCGACCTGCGTCTTGATCGCGGGCCAGGCATCGGGAATGGAGTCCTGGTTGATGGTGATGCCGAGCTTCTTGGCGGAGGGATCGAGGATCGCCACCGTCTGCGCCTGCTGATAGGCGCCGCCCTGCGAGACAAAGGTGATCTGCTCGGCGGCATCAGCCGCGCTGGTCAGTCCGATTGCGCCCAGCAGCGCGCAGCCCAATCCAAATTTCTGCTTCATCGTCATCCTCACCTCCTCCAAATGATCTCACCGACCGATCGCATCGAGAAACTGGTACCAGCCGGCGACCATGCGCACGGCGGGCTCCCGCAGCGGATAGAACGGAATCGCCTTCATGCGCCGCGCGTCGAGCAGGCCGACGTCGGGCGTCTCGCCGCGCACGAAGGCGGCGAGATAGCTGCCCATCAGGCTCGACATCGCAACGCCTGCGCCGTTGTAGCCGACCGAGAAGAGCGTGCGGTCATCGAGCCGGCCGATATGCGGGACCGAGTCCAGCGTCATCGCGACCAGGCCCGACCATTTGTATGCGAGCGGGACATCGGCGAGATCGGGGAAGATGCCGACCATCGCCTTGCGCAAGGCATCGAATGCGGCCTGCGAATTCTGCTTGCCGAAGGCGCCGCGGCCGCCGAAGATGACGCGGTTGTCGACCATGCGGAACCAGCGCATCATGCGCTTGGTCTCGGTGTAAGTGCGCCCCGTCGGCATCAGTTTTCCCGCGAGATTGCCGGGAAGCCGCTCGGTTGCGACCATGGCGCTGCGGAACGGGATCAGCGTGCGCTGCAGATGCGCGGTGGCACCGGTCAGATCCGAATAGCTGTTGGTGGCAATGATCGCCTGCCTGGCGCGCACCGCGCCTTGCGGTGTCTCGGCAACGATGCCGTCCTTCTCGCGCCGGAGCTTGACGACCGGCGACTCCTGGAAAATCGGAACGCCGCGGCTTGCAACGCCGTTTGCGAGGCCGCGCAGATAGTTCAGCGGATGGATCCCGCCCGAACCGGGATTGAGCACACCGCCGACAAAGATGTCGGAGCCGGTCTCCTCACGCACCTGTCCCTTGTCGAGAATGCGGACCGCGGCGGAGCCCATCTCGCGCGTCATCCAGTTGGCTTCGTCGATCGCGGCCTTGAGCGTCGTCTCATTGTGCGCGGCCTTGACCTGGCCGGTGCGCACAAGGTTCGCGCTGGTGATGCCGAATTCGGAGACGAGCTCCTCGACCATGTCGGTCGATTCATGCGCGATCTCGTACATGCGCCGCGCCATGTCGCGGCCGTGTGCGGCATCGATCTCGCGGAACGAGAGGCGGAATTTTGCGGTGATCACGCCGCCATTGCGCCCGCTCGCGCCCCAGCCGGGACGGTTGGCCTCGAGCACGACGGGGCTGAGCCCGCTCCTGGCGATGTGGTGCGCGGCGGAGAGGCCAGTGTAGCCGGCGCCGATGATCACCACATCGGCTTGGCTCTCGCCCGACAACACGGGAAACGCGCGCGCCGGCTCCGCCGTGGCTTCCCACAGTGAATTGACCGATGGCAGCGCGCGCCAGTCCCGTGTCATGCCACAGCTCTCCGTTACGTCGCCGGCCCGATGGCCGCGTCGGCAAGCGCCTTCAACGTCGGATAATGGAAGTCCGGCTTGGTCAGCGTCTCCACCGCCGGCGTGCCGCCGAATCCGGCGATGCCCTGGCGGCGCTCGATCCAGCACACCTTGTAGCCGAGCTTCCGCGCGATCCCGATGTCGTGATATTGGCTCTGCGCGACGTGCAGAATGTCGGACTGCTTGTACCCGAAGGCGGACTGGCGGCCCTTGTTGTAGGCGAAGAATTCCGGGTTCGGTTTTGCAACGCCGGTGTCGTCGGCGCAGACGGTGTCATCGAAGGGATTACCGAGCGCATGCGCGTAGCATGAGA
Source organism: Bradyrhizobium sp. JHI2711 (assembly GCF_056156565.1). Lineage (NCBI taxonomy): Bacteria > Pseudomonadati > Pseudomonadota > Alphaproteobacteria > Hyphomicrobiales > Nitrobacteraceae > Bradyrhizobium > Bradyrhizobium sp. JHI2711. The sequence goes on along the minus strand of NZ_JBPZPT010000002.1, from coordinate 1,713,582 downwards.
GTGCCACGCGGTCGGCATTGGTCATCGCGACCAGGCGGAATTTTGTGCGCAGGCGCTTCAGCGCCTCGACCGAGTCCGAGAACGGCCCCCAGCGCAGCACGGCAAGCTGGAAGACGTCACAGGAGGCATCGTCCGCCGGCAGCCCGAGCTCCTTGGCGAGATAGCGGTAGACGTAGAACATCACCTCGCTGGAGCGCTCATAATGCTTGTCGCGGCCTCGCTTGTAGGATTCGAAGATCTGCTCGTCGCTGAGCTCGGCCGCCTTCTTGCCTCCGATCTTGCGCACCGCTTCAAGTACGCCGGTCTCGAAATCGATCAGGGTGCCGACGACGTCGAAGGTGAGGACCTTGAAATTGCTGAACGCGGCTTGGGTCGACATATCGCTTCTTCTCTCGGTTGAACAAGGCTGGATTCAGTCCACCCTGGGCACGACAATGGTGTCCTCGGGGTGGAGCGTAACGGTGAGGCTGCCGCCGAGCGGCGGGATGCGGTGATAGGCCTGGTGATAGCTCGGTTGGCGCAGGCTGAGCGCGATGCCATCGGCGAGCGCGAGGAAAATGCGCAGGCTCTCGCCCTGATAGACGATGTCGGTGACGGTCCCGGTCAGCCGGTTGCAAGCGGCATCCTGCGCGCCATCATCGATCAGCAGCTTCTCGCTGTGCACGGCCAGCATCAGGGCATCGCCATCGGGAATGGCGCGCGCGCTGCGCAGCAAGACGTTGCCGAGCGCGACGCTGGCGGCATCGACGCGGCGAACCGGCAGCATCGTGGCTTCGCCGATGAAGCTGGCGACGAAGGAATCGGCGGGGTGATCGTGCAGCCGCGCCGGCTCGTCGATCTGAACCAGCCGGCCGTCCTTCATGACGGCGACGCGGTCGCTCATGGTCAGCGCCTCGCGCTGGTCATGGGTGACGTAGATGATGGTCGCGCCGATGCGCTTGTGCAACGCGCGCAGCTCGATCTGCATGGATTCGCGCAGCTGCTTGTCGAGCGCGGAAAGCGGCTCGTCCATCAGGATCAGGCGCGGCTCGAAGATCATGGCGCGCGCCAACGCCACGCGCTGGCGCTGACCGCCGGAGAGCTGCGCGATGCCGCGCTCTTCATAGCCGGCAAGCCCGACCATGCTGAGCGCTGCGCGCACCTTGTCCGGCCAGATGGATTTCGGCAGGCGTCGCGCGCGCAAGGGAAAGGCGACGTTCTCGCCGACGCTCATGTGCGGAAACAGCGCGTAATTCTGGAACACCACGCCGATGTCGCGCTTGTGCGGCGGCATGTAGGTGACGTCACGGCCTCCGAATAGAATCGTGCCTGAGGTCGGCAGGATGAAGCCGCCCAAAATGCCGAGCAGCGTGGTCTTGCCGGAGCCGGACGGGCCAAGCAGTGAGACGAATTCACCGGCGCTGACATTGAGCGAAACGTCGTCGAGGGCGCGAACGGCGCCATAGGCCTTGCTGGCGGACCTGATCTCGACGCTCTCCGCGCGCTTGTCCAACGATCGACCTCGCGATGTCCCTCAGCCGGCGTGCCTCACTGCGCGCCATAAGCCTGCTTTATAGACAGGGATTTGGAGCACTCACGGCAAAGCGTGCGCTGCACCAAATCCTCTCTCGAAGGGCCTGTCTTTAAGCTGTCATGCTGATGACACCAGACTTGGCAAAATCCGGCAATTGCCAAATTCTCACCGCGCCCATAACATGACGTTATGCCAGAGCTCCGTCGCATGCTGCCGTCCAGCAACGCCCTGTTCGTCTTCGACGCGGCGGCGCGCAATGGCAGCTTCACGGCTGCGGCCGCCGAGCTGAACGTCACGCAGCCGGCGGTGAGCCGGATGCTCGGCCAGTTCGAGGAGCATCTCGGCGTTCGCCTGTTCGATCGCAAGGCGGGCCGCGCGGTGCTCACCGAAGAAGGCGAGCTGCTCTATCGCCGAGTGCTCGAAGGCTTTCGCAGCATCGAGAGCGGGCTCGTCGAGATCGAGCGGCGGCGCAAGGGCACCGAGACGGTGACGCTGTCGGTCTCCTCCGCCTTCACCACGCACTGGCTGATGCCGCGCATCGACAAGCTGCAGAAGCAGTTTCCGCAAGTCGATCTGCGCTTCCAGTTGATTTCCGGCGCGCTGCGCGGGCCGGTGGAGAATGTCGATCTCGGCATGCGCTTCCGCGATCGCGACGAGCCGCCCTCCGGCGGCACGCTGGTGATGAAGGAAGTGATGCTGCCGATGTGCAGCCCTACCTATCTCGGCGAGACCGATCCCACCGAGGGCAACACCATCATTCGCCTCGCCGAGACGCCGGGCGACTGGGCCGCGGATTACGCTTCGCTCCTCACCGGCCGCCGCGGCGCGGCCAAGGCGCTGAGCTTCACCGACTATGCCGTCGTGGTGCAGGCCGCGCTGCTCGGCCAGGGCATTGCGCTCGGCTGGCTGACGGTCGCCTCGCACTGGCTGCTCACCGGCGCGCTGGTGCCGGCCTCCGACCGGCTCACCACCACGCGCCGCATCTGCGAATTCCTGCCGCCGCGCAACCGCGCGATGCGCCCGATCGCCGCCGAGATCCGCGACTGGATCATCGCGCAGATGAAAAGCGAGATCGCCGCGATCGACCGGCTCTATCCGAAGCTCGGCGCCATGGCGGCGTGCTATTGAGCCTGGAGCGAGCTTCACAAGAAGCCGTCATGCCCGGGCTTGTCCCGGGCATCCACGTTCGCCGTGCCACGTGGTAAGGCGTGGATGGCCGGGACAAGCCCGGCCATGACGCTGTGGAGGCGTCGCCCCCCTCCCTCCACGTCATTGCGAGCGCAGCGAAGCAATCCAGAGTCTTTCCACGGAGGGATTCTGGATTGCTTCGTCGCAAGAGCTCCTCGCAATGACAGTGTGGAGAGAGGTTTGCCCGCTACCGATGCTCGATCGCCCTGATCGCACCGCGCAACTCTGCGAGGCCGCGCAGGCGGCCGATGGCGGTGTAGCCGGGATTGGTGCGCTTGGTGGCGGCGAGATCGTCGAGCATGCGGTGGCCGTGATCGGGACGGAACACGATTCTCTTGTCCGGTGCGCGCCGCGCGTTCTCCTTCAACAGCGCCTTGAGCACCGCGATCATGTCGACGTCACCGTCGAGATGGTCGGACTCGTAGAACGACAGGACGTCCGCCTCGCGCTTGGTCGCGCGCAGATGGGCGAACGCGATGCGCGGGCCGAAGCGCTCGGCCATATCAGGGAGATTGTTCTCCGCGCGCACGCCGAGCGAGCCGGTGCAGAAGCAGATGCCGTTGGCCTTGGACGGCACGGCATCGAACAGCGCCTGATAATCGTCGGCGCTGGAAGCAATGCGCGGCAGGCCGAACAGCGGCCGCGGCGGATCGTCCGGATGCAGCGTCAAGGAGACATCGAGCTGCTCGGCCACCGGCGTTACGCGCGCGAGGAATTCCGCGAGATGCTGCCGCAATATCTTTGGCGTCATGTCGCGATAGGTGTCCAGCCGATCGCGGAATTGCGGGATCGTCATCGGCTCGGTGGTCGAGCCCGGCAGCGCGCTGGCAATGACCATGACGAGATAGTCGATATCCGCCTGGCTCATCTGCTCGAACAGCTTTTTAGCGCGCGCCTGCTGCTCGGGGGTATACTCCTGCGCGGCCGCCGGGCGCTTCAGGATGTGCAGCTCGAATGCCGCAAAGCGGTCCTGGTCGAAGCGCATGGCACGGGCGCCGTTCGGCAGCTCCCATTCCAGATCGGTGCGGCACCAGTCCACCACGGGCATGAAGTTATAGCAGATGATCTTGATGCCAGAGGCGGCGACCGCCTCCAGGCTCGCGATCCACGCCTCGATCGACTTGGTCGCTTTTCCGCCGAGGCGCTTGACGTCGTCAGGGATCGGAATCGATTCCACCACCGACCAGGTCAGCTGCGAGCGGCCGGGCTGGCCGTTCTCGATGAAGTTCTTGCGCTCCTCGACCGCCTTGCGCGTCCAGGCCTCTCCGATCGGCACCTGATGCAGCGCCGAGACGATCTGGCTCGCCCCGGCCTGCCTGACATCATCGAGCGAGACCGGATCATCCGGCCCGTACCAGCGCCATCCCTCCAGCATCATGTGCTGCCTCCCAAAGCGTTTTCGAGCGAAGTGGGTACCGGTTCGCGTGAAGAAAACGCGTCAAAACAAAAGTCAGTTCGCGGTCAGCACGACCTTGACGCTCTGCGAACGGTCGAGCGCCAGCCGCAGCGCGTCGGGCGCGGTCGAGAGCGGCCGCTCGGCGGTGACCAGCGACAGCACATCGACGCTGCCGTTGCCGATCAGTTCCACCGCATTCATGAACTCGAAGCCGAAGCGGAACGAGCCGCGCAGGTCGATCTCCTTGGCCATCACCGCATTCGACGGCGTCGGGATCTGGCCGCCCGGCAGGTTGCCGATCTGCACCACGACGCCGCCGCGCCTGACGATGCCGATCGCGCTGGCAAGGCCCGCGGCCGTGCCCGAGACCTCGAACGCGACGTCATAGGGTCGCGACGCAGCCTGCGCCTTCAACCCTTCCTCGCCGGCCGAGACGTTCTCGACGTGGGAGGCGCCGAGCTTGGTCGCAAAGGCCAGCGGCGCCGGGGCGATGTCGGCCACGGTGATGTCGGCCATGCCGGCGCGGTGCGCTGCGAGCATGGTCAGAAGCCCGATCGGGCCGGCGCCGAAGATGATGCCGCGCTTGCCCTCGATCTTGCCGGCGCGCGCCACCGCGTGCAGGCACACCGCGAGCGGTTCGGCCAGCGCGGCCGCCTGGTAGGACACGTGATCGGGAATCTTCACGCACTGCGCAGGGATCGCATCGAAGTAGTTGGCGAAGCCGCCCTGCATGTGCGGCGTCTTCGAAGCCGAGCCCATGAAATAGATGTTCTCGCACAGGTTCGGCCGGCCCTCGCGGCAGGCGACGCAATGGCCGCACCAGCGCGACGGGTTGACGGCGACGCGGTCGCCGACCTTCAGGTTCGCAGCGGCACCGGAGATCTCCACGACCTCGCCCGAGATCTCGTGTCCCAGCACCAGCGGCGACTTCACCACGAAGTCTCCGGTGCGGGCATGACGGAAATAGTGCATGTCCGAGCCGCAGATGCCGCCGGCGCCGAAGCGGATGCGCACCATGCCGTCAGCGAGCTTGTCGAGCGGATGCTCGATCATGCGCAGGTCTTCGGGGCCGAACAGGGTCGCGGCGAGAGCAGTCGAGGTCATTTGGAGAGCCCCATGTATTTTGGCAGCCAGAGGGTCAGTTCGGGAATGAAGGTGATCGCGATCAGCGCCAGCATCAGCGGCACCAGCCAGGGCAGGATCGCCACCGTCGTGCGCTCGACGGAGAGCTTTGCCACGCGGGCGAGCACGAACAGCACCATGCCGAGCGGCGGATGCAGCAGGCCGATCATCAGGTTCAGCGTCATGATCAGGCCGAAATGAATGGGGTCGATGCCGAGCTTGAGCACGATCGGCAGCAGGATCGGCACCAGAATGGTGATCGCCGCCGTGGTGTCGATGAAGCAGCCCACGAACAGGATCAGCACGTTGGCGAGCGCCAGGAACACCCATTTGTTCTGGGTGATGCTGAGCATCCAGTCCGACAGCATCTGCGCCGCCTGCGACACCGTCAGCAGCCAGGCGAAGATCGAGGCCGCCGTGACGATGAACAGCACCGAGGCCGTGGTCTCGATGGTGTCGAAGGTCGCCTTGGCGACGGTCTGGAACGTCATGGTGCGGTAGCGGACGAGGCCGAGGAACAGCGACCAGATCACCGCGGCGACGGCGGCTTCCGTCGGCGTGAACCAGCCCAGCGTCATGCCGCCGATCAGGATCACCGGCGCCATCAGCGCCATCACCGCCGAGAAGTCGAAATACCAGTCGATCAGGAGCAGCGTGCCGAGGCCGATGACGACGGCCGTGTTGACCGAAAGGCCGGCCAGCACCATCAGCCAGATCGCCATCGGGAATGACAGCACGATCAATATCTCGAGCCCGGCCGAGCCGAGCTGCGGCCAGGAGAACGGCGTGTCGCTGCCCCATTTGTTCTTGTGCGCGAAATAGGTGACGGTCACCATCATGAACAGCGTCAGGACGACGCCGGGAATGACGCCGCCCAGGAACAGCGCGCCGATCGAGACGTTCGCCATCATGCCGTAGATCACGAACGGCAGCGACGGCGGAATGATCGGCCCGAGCGTTGCCGAGGCCGCGGTGACGCCGACCGAGAACTCGGTGGAGTAACCGTGGTCCTTCATCGCCTTGATCTCGATGGTGCCGAGGCCGGCGGCATCCGCAATCGCGGTGCCCGACATACCGGAGAAGATCACCGAGCCGATGATGTTGACGTGGCCGAGGCCGCCGCGCATCCACCCCACCAGCGCAACCGCGAATTTGTAGATGCGCCCGGTGACGCCGGCGATGTTCATGAGATTGCCGGCCAGGATGAAGAACGGCACGGCGAGCAGCGGAAAGCTCTCGACGCCGGCGATCATGCGCTGCGCCAGCGTGACGTCGGGCGTCACGCCGCTGACCAGGATGTAGAGCAGCGACGATACGGCCATGGCGATTGCCACGGGAACGCCGAGCAGCATGAGAACGAGAAAGCCTCCGAGCAACAGCAGCATGGTTTTATCCTTCCGATCCGTCGTAGGCACCGGGACGTTCGAGGACCGAGTAACCCTGCCGCCAGTTCTGGATCGCCACCTGCACGGAGCGTGCGAACATCAGCACGAACCCGAGCAGCACGGCGTAATAGACATAGTCCTTGGGAAGATTGATGGTGGTCATCTGCTCGTCGCCGATGATCCTGATGTAGACCCAGACCAGCTTGATGGCGTAGCCGAAGAAGGCGATCCGGATCAGGTCGATCGCGGTCGACAGCACGCGCCCTACGGCATGCGGCAGGTAGCGATAGACGAGGTCGACCTGGATATGCCGCGACAGCCGTACGCACATCGACGAGCCGATGAAGACCACCCCGATCAGGCAATAGGTCGCGATCTCCTCGGTCCAGGCGTAGCTGTCGTTGAGCACGTAACGGGTGAAGAACTGCAGGAAGACGGCGAGCGCCATCACCCAGAAAATCGCCAGCGCCACCCAGTCCTCGAAGGCGTAGACGCCGAGATCGACCTTCGGCGTCGCCTCCTCCTCGAAGGTGTGCGCGATCTCGTCGGCGGTGATCTGCCGGTGGATTTCGGCGGTGGACATGTTACCTCTCTCCAAATCGTCGTTCCGGGGCTCGCGAAGCGAGAACCCGGAATGACGTCTTTGTTCTACTGTCTCACGCTTGCTCCGCTCCTCATCCTGAGGAGCTTGCGAAGCAAGCGTCTCGAAGGATGCCCCCGGGGCACACCGGGGCCCTCATGGTTCGAGCTGCCCTTCGCGCTCCTCACCATGAGGGTCTTATGGCGGGGCAAGCGGCGGTCACTTCACCGCCTGGATCTTCTCCCAATCCGCCTTGCGGTACCCGAAAGTCTCGAACGCGACGTTCTTCAACACGGTGTCGCGGAACTCGTTCTTGTCGACCTCGGTCACGGTCAGGCCCTTGTCCTTGAAGAAGGCGACCAGCTTGGCCTCGTTCTGCTTGATCTCTCCGGTGGCCTTGGCAGCCGCCTCCTGCGCCACGTCGGTGAAGATCTTCTTGTCCTCGTCGCTGAGCTTCTTCCACAGCGCGCCGGCGATCACCGTGTTGAGATGGTCGACGATGTGGCCGGTCAGCACGATGTGCTTCTGCACCTCGTAGAACTTCTTGGCCTCGATCGTGGTCAGCGGATTTTCCTGCGCCTCCACGGTGCCGTTCTGGAGCGCGAGATAGACCTCGGCGAACGCGATCGGCGCGGTGTTGGCGCCGCAGGCGCGCGGCATCGCCAGATAGGCCGGAACGTCGGGCACGCGGATCTTCAGGCCCTTCATGTCCGCGCAGGTCTTGATCGGCTTGTTGGACGAGGTCTGGCGCACGCCGTAATAGGTCACCGCGACGATGTGGTGGCCGCTCTTGTCCTCATAGCCCTTGGCGAGCTCCTTGAAGATGTCGCTCTTGGTGTAGGCGAGCAGATGATCGGCATCGCGGAAGGTGTAGGGATAATAGGTCACGCCGATCGGCGCGAAGCTCTTGGCCGCGAAGCTCGATCCGGAGATGATGATGTCGACCGAACCGAGCGACAGGCCCTGGTTGATGTCGGTCTCCTTGCCGAGCTGCGAGGCCGGATAGACCTCGATCTGGTAGCGCCCGTTGGTGCGCTTATTGATCTCCTGCGCGGCCCAGACCGACGCCGTGTGGAACGGCTCCGAGGGCTCGTAGACATGAGCCCATTTGAGCTTGGTCTGCGCCATGCTGGCGCTGGTCGCCGCCAACAGCGTGGCGGCGGAAATCGCTGCTGCAATCGTCATCTTCTTTAACATCGACTTTTCCTCCATCGTTCAAGTCTGCTTGTTCGCCCGCCCCGGCATGGATGCGGGCCGCCTAATCTCATCGCCGCCGCGAGCTGCCGCTCTTGGCCTGTTTCTTCGATGGTCGTTTTGATTTCGCCGGCTGAACCCCGGACGGCGCCGCTCGCCTCCGTGCAGCCGGCGCCCCTGCTGATGTCTCGGCACCAAAATTCTGTGCAAAGCGCTCCTGCGAATGCGCGAGGTGATCGCGCATGGCGTCATGGGCCGTCAGCGGCCGGCGCGCAGCGATGGCGTCGCGCACGGCCCGGTGCTCATCGAGCGCGGTTCGCCACGTGGTGGGATTCTCGAAATAATGCGCTAGCTGCGCGAAATAGGGATTGAGGCGCTGGTCGAACAACTCGCCGACAACCCGCACCAGCACGGCATTGCCGAGACATCCTGCCACGGCGATATGGAAGGCGCGGTCATGAACCATCGAGGCTTCGCCAGGATGGTCGACATTCTCCATCGCGACGAGCGCGGCGTCGATGCGGTCGATGTCATCTTTGGTCGCCACGCGCGCGGCCTGTTCGGCGATGGCGCTCTCCAGGAATTCGCGGGCGCGCAAGAGTTCGAACGGGCCTTCGATGACGGCAGTAGCTGTCGGCGCGGCCACGGCGGCGGGCTCGATCACATAGATGCCGGATCCGACGCGGATGCGCAGGCGCCCTTCGACCTCGAGCGCAATCAAGGCTTCGCGCACCGTGGGCCTCGACACCTTGAGCTGTTCCGCGAGGTCGCGCTCGGTCGGCAAGCGGCTGCCGACCGCGTACTCGCCGCTGTCGATCAGGCTTCGCAATTGATCGGCGACCTGGCGATAGAGCCGTCTCGCCTCCACAGCTTCCAGCGGCACGCTGGTCCTCCCGAAAAGGTCTCGCGCGGCGCCTCCGGCGCCCGCGACCCGCCAATTTTGGAAAATTGGTCTTACCAATTGACCGGAGCATTGACCTGATACGGACGCCATGTCAAGCAGCGGCAAAGCAAGGGGAGACGTCCATGCGCCAGAGCTCGATGCGCCTTGGTCGCGCCAATCTCGACCGGCTGGCACCTGCCATCCGCCGTCCGGCCTATGACCGATCGCGCGTCACGCCCGGCATCGTGCATCTCGGGCTCGGGGCGTTTCATCGTGCCCATCAGGCCGTCGTCATCGACGATAGCCTTGCTAGGGGCAGCATGTCCTGGGGCATCATCGGCGCGAGCCTGCGCAGCCCGGAGACGCGCGACGCCCTCGCCCCGCAGGACCATCTCTACACCGTCGCTGTGCGCGCCGCCGAAGGTACCGAGCACCGCGTGATCGGCGCCCTGCTCGACAGCGTCGTCGCGCGCGAGAAGCCGGCAGCCCTGGTGGAGCGGATGGCCGATCCCGCCATCCGCATCGTCTCGCTCACGGTGACCGAGAAGGGCTATTGCCACACGCCGCAGACCGGCGATCTCGACGAGCGGCATCCTGATGTCGTGCACGACCTCAACAATTTCGACGCGCCGCGCTCGGCGCCGGGCTTCATCGTCGCCGCGCTGGCACGCCGGCGGGCGCAGGGTCTTTCGCCCTTCACCGTGCTGTGCTGCGACAACCTCGCCGCCAACGGCCACACCGTGCAGCGGATCGTCACGCAGTTCGCCGCGCTGCGGTCCAGGGAACTTGGCAAGTGGATCGCCGACACGGTTGCTTTCCCCTCGACCATGGTCGACCGCATCGTGCCGGAGACGACGGATGCCGACCGCGATGCGGTCGCATCGGCGCTGGGCATGCGCGACGCCTGGCCTGTCATGACCGAGCCGTTCACGCAATGGGTGGTCGAGGACCGCTTCACCGCGGGCCGGCCGGACCTTGCCGCAGCGGGTGTCGAGCTCGTCGGCGACGTCAAGCCGTTCGAGCTGATGAAGCTGCGGCTGCTCAACGCCAGCCATTCCGCGCTGGCCTATCTCGGCTATCTCTCCGGCTACGAGACCATCGCCGACACGATGCAGGATCCGCATTTTGCGCGCCTCGCCGCGCAGGTGATGGAAGAGGCCGCGGTGACGCTGACCATGCCATCAGGCACGGATCTCGCCGCCTATCGCGCCTCGCTGCTCAAGCGCTTCGCCAATCCGGCGCTGCACCATCGCACTTGGCAGATTGCCATGGACGGCTCGCAAAAGCTGCCGCAGCGGCTGCTCGGCGCGATGCAGGATCGCCTTGCCAGAGGCCTGCCCATCGCAACGCATGCGCTGGCGGTGGCCGGCTGGATCCGCTACGTCAGCGGCGTCGACGAGCAGGGACGGCCGATCGACGTGCGCGATCCATTCGCCGCCGAGTTCGCCGCGCTGGCGCGCGAGGCAGGACCCGTTGCCGAGCGCCTCGCGCCGGCACTGCTCGGGGTGGCGAAGGTGTTCGGGCCGCTCGGCGCCGAGCCGCGCCTGCGCGAGGCTGTCACCGCGGCGCTCGGCCGCCTCTATGCCGACGGCGCGCCGCGGGCCGTGGCAACGCACGTTTCAGCGTGACCACGACGCGGGCAGCATCCTGAATGCTGCACTGCGGCCAAAGTCGACGGAAAGTCGCGCTTGATTTTTGCCTGTCCTTGCCCCACCCGAGAGCGATGGGAAACGACACCAAGGTCATCGCCGCCAACGCGGCCTTTTACGCGGCATTCTCGACCGGCGACTTCGCCGGCATGGAACGGATGTGGGCGGATGACGACGGCATCTCCTGCATCCATCCCGGCTGGCCGGCCATCATCGGCCGCGCCACCGTGATCGGAAGCTGGCGCGACATCCTGCAAAACCCGCAGCGGCCGCAGATCGTCTGCGCCGAGCCGCAGGCCATCGTCGACGGCGACAGCGCCCGCGTGCTCTGCATCGAGATCGTCGACGGCACCGCGCTGGCTGCGGCGAACCATTTTCGCCGCGTCGGCGACGACTGGCGCCTGGTGCATCATCAGTCCAGTCCGATCGCACAGATTGTCGAGCAGGCCGAGGACGATAGAGCAAGTCACCGCGTCCACTGAGCACGGCGATCACGGCGCCGTGATCTACTGTGCATGGGGTTGTTTTTCAGCTTTTGTTTGGCGGGCCGAAAGTTCCGACAGATCGTCGAGCACGACATGCGCGCCGGTGAAGTCGTCGTCCCCGAAGAACGTGCTGCGGGTGATCAGAACCGGGACGCCGGCGCGCGAGGCCGCGATCAGACCGTTGGCGGAATCCTCAATCGCAACGCAATCGGATGCCTCGAGCTTCAGCCGCGCCAGAATCTCGAGATAGACGTCGGGCGCCGGCTTCTTGTGCCTGACGTCGTCGCCGGCGACGATCGCATCGAAATCCGCGGCCCAGCGTTTGCCCAGCGCCTGCGACAGCAGCGCATCGATATTGCCGTGCGATGTGGTGGTCGCAATCGCAAGCCGCTGGCCGCGCGCCTTCGTGGCCCTGAGCAAGTCCGTCACGCCTGGCCGCAAGGGACAGCGGCCGGCCTCGACCAATTCGGCATAATGCGCGGTCTTGATGCGGTGAAGTTCTGCGATGTCCCCGTCCGACAAGGGCGGAGCGGTCACTAGCCTCTCGTGGTAGGCGCGCATGCGCTCCTTGCCGCCCGTCACCCGCAACAGGTCCTTGTAGACGGCGCGGTCCCACTGCCAGTCGAGACCGAGGCGGGCGAAGGCCAGATTGAAGGCCTGCCGATGCAGCTCCTCGGTTTCGGCCAGGGTGCCGTCGACGTCGAAGATCAGCGCGGCCGCGCGCCGGATCAGATCGGCGGCGTCCGCTGGCGACTGAACCAACGCTTCGGCCTGCATGATCGATGCCTCCTGTCCCAAGCGAACATCGCCCGAAGCGACAGACGAGTAAAATCGCAATATCTTTTGCCGGACCCAAAAATCTCTTATGAGCGAACGGTGCGCGACGGCGCGAACGGGAACTTTCGACCTGCACGGGAGACGCATGCGGCTCTTCATCCTCGGCCTCGGCTACAGCGCCCGGCATTTCGTCCGCAAGCACGGCCGCAGCTTCTCGCATGTCGCCGGCACCGTGCGCGATCCCGCGCAGCGGAATGACCTCGCCGGGATCGAGGTGCATCCGTTTTCCGGCAGCCTTCCGTCGCCCGAGACGGTTGAACGGGTTCGCGACGCCGACGTCCTCCTGGTGTCGATTCCGCCCGGCAGCGGCGGCGATCCCGCGCTCGCAGCCTTCGCGGACGTGCTGACAGGGCGGAAACGCAAGGCCATCTATCTCTCCACCATCGGGGTGTACGGCGATCACGCAGGCAGCTGGGTCGACGAGAGCACGCCGCCGCAGGCCATCCTCGACCGCACGCGCATGCGGATCGCGGCGGAGCAGGCCTGGACGGATGCGACGGACGGCGATGCCGCGATCCTGCGGCTTGCGGGCATCTACGGTCCCGGCCGCAACGCGCTGGCGACACTGCGCGCGGGAACGGCGAGGCGCATCATCAAGCCGGGACAGGTGTTCAACCGCATCCACGTCGATGACATCGCGAGCGCGATCATCGCCGCTCTTCGTCACCAGGGCGGCGGCGTTTGGAACGTCTGCGACGATGAGCCGGCGCCGCCGCAGGACGTGATCGGCTATGCCGCGCAGCTGATGGGCGTGGCGCCGCCGCCGGAAGAAGCGTTCGTCACCGCCGAGATGTCGGCGATGGCGCGCAGCTTCTATGCCAGCAGCGCCCGCGTCTCCAACGAGAAACTGAAGCGCGAGCTCGGCGTCACGCTGGCCTGCCCCACCTATCGGCACGGCCTCGACGCTCTCTGGCGCGCAGGCGAAGGACGTTAGGGTTCCTGCGCTCCGATGCGTCCCAGACATGCCGCCCCCACGCTTGACTTCGTCCCTGTGCGGTCATGATCTAGGCATCGAGCGAGCCACCGCACAACGAGTTCGCGTCTTGGGAGAATGCAATGAATAAGACGATCGCCATGATCGCGGCAACGATTGCTGTCGTCACGCTCGGCGCCGCGCGCGCTGCGCCGCTGCCCGAAGCCAATCCCGACGATGTCGGATTTTCGAAGCAAGGCCTTGCACGCCTCGATAATTTCTTCGCGCGCGAGATCGCGGCCAAGCGCGTTCCCGGCGCAGTGGTCGCCATCGCGCGCGACGGCAAGCTCGTCCACTACAAGGCCTATGGCCTGCTCGATCCGGCCAAGGGTACGCCGATGCCGCTCGATGCGATCTTCGCGCTGGCCTCGATGACCAAGCCGATGGCAGCGGTCGCCGGCCTGACGCTGATGGAGCAGGGACGGCTGCCGCTCCAGGCCAAGCTGTCCGAATACTACCCGGGCTTCGCCGACATGAAGGTCGGCGTGCCTCAGGCGGATGGATCACTCAAGCTCGAACCGCAGGCCTCGCCGATCTTCATCCACGATCTCTACCGGCATACGTCGGGGCTGATATATGGCGGCCGCCCCGACTCATCGAGCCCGGTGGCGCGGCAATATCCCGATGGCATTGCGCCGGCGATCGAAGGCGACACCCAGGCTTTCATCGATCGCATCACCAAGCTGCCGCTGGCGCAGCAGCCCTCGACCGCGTTCGAATACGGCTTTTCGATCGATGTGCTCGGCGCTGTCGTCGAGAAGGTGAGCGAGCAGAAGCTTGGCGACTATCTCGCTGCCAATGTCTGGCAGCCGCTCGGCATGAAGGATGCGACTTTCCATCCGACCGAGGCGCAGCGCCCGCGCCTCGCCCGCCCCTTCCCGAACGATCCGCTGACGGGCAAGCCGCAGGCCATCAAGCTCCTGGACACTCCAACCAAGTTCGACTGCGGCGGCGCCTGCTCCTTCGCGACGGTCGGCGACTACATCCGCTTCGGACAGATGTTGCTCAACGGCGGCGAGCTCGATGGGCAGCGCATTCTCGGTCCGAAGACCGTCCGTCACATGACGGCGAACCATCTCGGCCCCGAGATCAAGAACAACGTCGCCAATGTCGAGCCGCATCGCGGCGGCTTCGGCTTCGGCCTTTCGGTGGCGGTCCGGACCAGCGAAGGATTGTCGTCGGTCCCCGGCAATCCGGGCGAGTTCACCTGGAACGGAGCCTACGGGACGCAGTTCTTCTGCGATCCCAAGGAGCGTCTCGTCGTCGTGGTGGGAACGGCGGCACCGGGTGAGCTCAGGAAGTATTATCGCGAGCAGGTCCAGGACATCGTCTACGGCGCGATGACGAAGTGAGACCGTCACATGAAAGAGAAAGGGCGGCCACTTGGGCCGCCCTCTTGATTGACCGTCAGCTCAACACGCCGTGTTTCCTAAACCAGGCCTCTGCCTGCTTCCAGGCATCTTCCGCGGCGTCCTTGCGGTAGCTGCCGCGATAGTCGGCATGGAAGCCGTGCGGCGCTTCGGGGTAGATCTTGAAGTCGGCCGTCTTCTTGCTCTGCTCGAGCGCGGCCTTCATCTGCTCGACCTGCGCGACGGGAATGCCGGTATCGGCGCCACCATAGAGGCCGAGCACCGGCGCCTTCATCTCGGGCGCGAGCTGCAGCGGGCTCTTCGGCCACAACGGGTTGGCTGGATCGACCAAGGTCCCGTAGAAGGCAACGCCCGCCTTGAGCGCACCGCTGTGGGCGGCATATTCCCAGACCGTGCGGCCACCCCGGCAGAAGCCGATGATGCCGAGCCTCGTCGTGTCGCCGCCTTGCGATCCTGCCCAGGCCACCGTCGCGTCCAGATCAGACAACAGCTCCGCGTCCGGCTTCGCATTCACCACCGGCAGCAGCTCCCTGATATCCGTGACCTTGGTCAGGTCGATGCCCTTGCGGAAATAATAGTCGGGCGCCACTGCGAACGCGCCGAGCTTGGCGAGGCGTCGCGTCACGTCCCGGATGTATTCGTGCAGTCCGAAGATCTCCATCGCCACGATGATCACCGGCGCCTTGGTGTTGCCGGCCGGGCGGGCGAAATAGGCGGGCATGTCCTCGGCGCCGACCTTGATCTTGGCATCGCCGGCCTGGAGGCCGCTTGTGTCCGTCGTGACGATGTCGGCCCGGACCGGACCGGCCGCGAGCGTGTAGCCAGCGGCGACGGCCGCGGTGGCGCTCATGAATCCGCGGCGCGAGAGCGGGGCGACTTTCGTCAGTCCAACGACGTCGGATGTCATGGTGGTTTCAAAGCTCATCGATCTTCCCATTCCTGATTCCCATGCTGATGCCCCTCGGGCGCCGCATTCGCCAGTAATTGCCAGATAAACGCAAGTCACCAGCCTGCGAGCACGCGGCTCACCACTTCATCCCTTCGTTAGCGAGCGCCGGTGTCCGCCGCCCGCCGGAGAGTGGGCCGTGTGCCGGACTTAACCGTCTGGCTGCACTGCACCGCAACATCCATTAACCGAAAGGAATGGTTCTTTGCCTGCCGGCCAGGCCGCTTGGCCTTGCGCAGAATGCGCCTGAGCGCAGACCCGACAGGCTCTGCCGCAACAAATAGCAATCGCAGCGACGATGGTGACACATCATGCTGCTTGCGCATCGCTCATCATCACCAAATCACGTGCGAACCGCCGTCATTTGATTGAAATTTTCGGAGGATCTTGGCCGCGCGATTTACCCGGTCTTTCTTTGTGACACCCTAGTTCCACGGCCGGAAGTTCCATCTTCGGAAACGCAGAGGCTTCTTCCCGCGACGCGCGATGCTCGCCCGCAACGGACGGCGGAGCGCGAGCGGGTCTCATTCTCGTCCGCCCCGATTGCGCTACCCGAGGCCCAATTGAATAAACGTTTATGCGACCTGGAACTGAAATGAATTTGGCTCGTGAATCGATTGAACTGTTGGAGCAGGCCGCACGCATCCTGTGGTTCGAAGGCACCAAGCACGGTTTGCGCGACCGCGAATGGATGGCGCTGCGCTTCCTCTCCCGCGCCAACCGATTTTCCCGAACCCCCTCGGCGCTGGCGAGCTACGTCGGCACCACGCGCGGCACCGCCTCGTTCATCATCGGCGAGCTCGAGCGGCTCGGTTATCTCGAGCGGAAGCGCTCGGCCACGGACAAGCGTTCGGTGACGTTGAGCGTGACCCAGCAGGGCAAGAAGTTCCTGGTGCGCGATCCCGTCAACGTCCTCATCGAAGCGATTGGCGTTCTGGACGACGAGGTCAAGATCCGCTTCCGCGACACGTTCCGGCACGTGCTGGACCACTCCGATGCCGCCGAGCAGCGGCACCACACCGACGTCTGCAAGCGGTGCATCTTCCTGCGGGAGGATCGCGCCAATACCGACAGCAAGACGACGGCCGAGTTCAGCTGCCGCCTGTTTCGCGCACCGATCGCCGAAGCGGAGGTCGATCTGCTGTGCACCAGCTTCGAGCATCACCGCCAATAAAAGGCGGCTCGTTCAGGGCGTTGCCTTGCGCGACGAATAGATGACGCCGCCGCTTGATTCCACCACCAGGCGCCCGTTCTCGTTCCTGATCTCTTCGATGCGGCCAAGACCGGGCACCTGTTGTCCCAGCACGGCTTCGATGACACCGTTCGGGCCCTGCAGGATCGCAATTCCCTCATAGGCCTGGCGGACCGACCAGCCCTTGATCGCCTTGCGCGGCGCCAATGCACGCTCGGGTGCAGGCACCGATCCCGTGAATTCGGGCGCGGCGACCGCGGCCATCATCGGCCCTTGCGCTGACACCGGCTGCGTCTGCACCGTCGCCGGCGCGGGAGCTTGGGCTTGGGCTTGCACCTGAGCGAGCTTGTCGAGCTTCACCGTAGACGACGAGCTCACCCGCTCGATCCGGTCGAGATTCTCGGCAAACCGGCCGAAGCGATCGTTCGTGACCTTGCTGGATTGATCGACCGCGGTCCGCAAGCCATCGAGGTTTTCAGACACGCCCGACACTTGCTTGCGCAGTTGCGCGACGGTCTCGCGCAGAATCCTGATCTCTGCATTGGCCGCAACGTTGTTTGGCGCGGGCTGGGTGGTGAGATAGGCGATCACGCCGGTGCAGGCGCAGACCACCAGCATGGCAGCGACCGCCAGAGTTGCGAGCGGCGCGACCCAGGTCGGACGGGGTGGCGGCGGCTTCGCCACGATCACGGCCGGCTTGATCACGACCGGCGCCGGCTTCGGGATCGCCATCTTGTCGAGGCGGGCCTTGGCACGAATCCGCTTCAAGCCGTCGAGTGCCTCCTTTGCGAGAGCCTCGTCGTTCGCCGCGGCCGATACGCGCTTTGCGCTCGCGGCAGGCTTGGTCGTCCGCGCCGCGTTGTCCATTGTATCGCTCGCCTCCAGCGCCGGCTTCGCCGCCGCGGAAGCATCCGCGGTCGCGTTGGGGCGAGCTTGTCCATCGGACAACATATGAAAATGCTCCGTTCGGTTTCGGTCTGTCGAGCGACGACGTTACTTGCCGAAGCTTGCCTGAAACGTGTGCGTCGAAACCCCTTCATCGCGCGCGATGCGACGTCGCATGAGTCGATCGCGCCATACACGTGGCGATAGTGCGACTCGAAAGACACACACTCGCCAAGATTTCATCAAGCTGGAGTCGCGGCGCAGACGTGAGTCGAACTGCCGCATCTCGGAAAGCGAGTTCCAGAGTCAATCCGGGGTTGAAAACCCATCAATGTGCGCACTCGGGAGCACCGCCCGAAATAGCTGTAATTGTACGGGGATGCGGAACTATACAACCAGCACGGTGCAGAACTAGTTTGGTAACAAAATCAACTGATGCGTTTGGATACATCAAGAAACAACCCGAAACGAATCAACAGCATCAAGCGCATTTAGCAATCGCTTTCTTCCGCACGCTTGATCGGAAAACGGCAATCGCTACGGTTCTACTCAAGTGATTCTCGCCAGTTGGCGAGGAGATCGACACGGTTCAGCAGTGTTCGGACGCGATGAGCAACTTGGCGCAACTGTTCTAGGTCGTTTCTCAATCTGCTCCGCGAGGTGATCAGTAAGACACCCGCCGAGCCTCACGCAGTAAGCGTTTCAGTATCGAGTTGAAGTAACAGGCCTGCGAGACGCAGGCACTGAACGCGTAGGGCTGCCCGCGAATATCGAAACCACAACAACGGTTCGCGGGATGGAATGTCGTCAAACAGCATCGTTGCCGAGCCGGAGCATCACAACAACCAACCGGCCGCAACAAGTGCGAAACAGGGGCGAAAGACTGATGTATATTATCGTTGATGATCGTGAGAGCGTCGCGAACAGCTATGTCGGAGGGCTCGTTCGCGAAGGCGTATCGTCGATCGGGTTCTCCTCCGGAGAATTCTGGGACTGGCTGCAATCTGCGAGCGAGTCCGATCTGGCGGCGGTGGACGCTTTTCTCCTCGGCGATTGCGATGCCCGCGGAAGCCTGCCGCGGGCGATGCGCAAGCGCTCCTCGGCTCCCATCATTGCCATGAGCGGCCAGAAGATGCTCAAGAACACGCTGGAGCTGTTCGAATCGGGCGTGGACGACGTCGTGCACGTGCCGATCCACCTGCGCGAGATCCTGGCACGAACGGCCGCGATCGCGCGCCGCCGGGTGGGCGAGCTGCCGAGGCCCTGCGAGAGCAGGATCCAGGTCTTCTTCAACGGCCGTGATCCCGAAATCGCGGGCCACGCCCTCACCCTGCCCCGCCGCGAACTGCGCATTCTCGAATATATGGTGGCCAATCACGGCAAGTGGATCACCAAGACGCAGATCTTCAATGCGGTCTACGGCATCTTCGAGTCCACTTTCGACGAGAGCGTGATCGAGAGCCACGTCAGCAAGCTGCGCAAGAAGCTCCGCGACCGCCTCGGCTTCGACGCGATCGTGGCAAGGCGTTACGTCGGCTACCGCCTCAACATCCCGGCGGGCGAAACTCTCGACGAGCCGGTGCAGGAGCTCGAGGACGTCGGCATCCTCTTGAACCGGGCGCAGGCCGCCCCCGCGGCATACCCGGCCGGCAACTGACAGGGCAGGACAGCGCCACGAACCGGCAACGGCCTCTGCGAAGCAGCTTCGCGGAGGCCGTTACACTTTTGGCAGCGAACTGAGCGCACGCCTCGTCCTTCGAGACGGCGCTGACGCGCCTCCTCAGGATGAGGCTAATCGGCCGCGGTGCGCGCTGAGACTGGCGCCGCGCATTCCGTCCTCATCCTGAGGAGCCGCGTAGCGGCCTCTCGAAGGATGGCCGCAGAAAAGAGCTACGGCTTCTGCTGAAATTCCTCCTTGGAGACGTAGTTGAAGTCCTCGACCAGGACGTCCTGGACGATGTCACCCTGCATCCGTTCGTTGACGCGCTGCTTGATGGCCGTCGTCAGGATGGCGAGGTCGTAACGGGCAAGCTTCCTGAAGTCGAGACGATCGTCGGCGTAGATCCTGCGGAAGGCCTCGTCGACGACGAACGGCTCCGGCGGGACGTTCAGCTGGTGCATGGTCCGCGCCTCCATGGTGTAGACGAAGCGCGCGACGATGTAGCCCTGGACATTGCCGTTCTCGACCATCGGCACGCTCAGCGCCCGCGTCTTCTGATATTGCAGCCCTTCGAGATATTCGTCCTTCGCCGGCAGCAGGCTGCCCTTCTCCTTCCAATAGGCAACGGCATAGCTCGTGCCTGCCGTGAGGATGCATACCCAAAGCCCGGCCAGCACCAGCCTGATCATTTTCCGTCCTGCGCCGTGCGACCGGTATAGGTGCCGTCGGACTCGGCGTCCTTGACCGCCTTGACGATGATGCCCGCGACTTCGCGGACCGCGTCGTAGTGCATTTCCAGAATGGAGCGATTCCGCTCGAGCTTCTCGCGCAGCCGCTGAATCTCCTCGGTGATCTCGACTTCGCCGCCGAGGTGCATCCGCGCCCGCATCAGGCGGACGAACTCGAGCATGCTCCGGCTCTTCCGCGCGCTGAAATCGTCGAAATCGATCTTCTGGCCGGTCGCGAGTGCGGTCGTCTCCTCCTCGACGATAGTCGCAAGCCGGCGGATTGCGGCCAGCAGGCCACGCATTTCGTCCGATCTCACCGTGTCCGCGGCGTCGACCCTTGCCTCGTCACCCCCGATCGGCAGCAGCACGGGCAGCAGCGCATCGCTCGCTGCGGCTTCCGTCGTCACCATCTCGGTGTCCGCGACCGCCTGGTCCATCGCCACGGCCACCGCGCCTTCTTGTGCCTGCATTGGAAATTCACCTCTCAACTTCTGTCACCCATTCGCGGATCATGATTTGGCCTTCGCAGCGTCCGGTCCAGCCTGATGCGCGGCGGCGAGCTGCCGGGCGATGCCGACACCGTTGCCCTTTGCCAGCTGGCTGCCGAGCTGCTCTGCAAGCATCGACTTCCAGACGCCGCCAGCCGTGCCCTTGCCGAAGACCTCCTCCGACTCCTTCGGCAACATCGTCTCGACGAAGGTCTGGAGGATGAAGGCTTCGAACTTCCGGTAAACCTCGCCGGATGCCGGCGCCTTGATCACCTGCACCGGCGCGCCATTCACGGCACCCGACTGCGCTTCCGCGACTTTCGCCGCGGCTTGATCGGCGGTCGCCGCTTTGGCCTTGCCGACTTCCGCCTCCATCGTGGCGGCGAAATCGGCGTCCGACGATTTCAGCGCGTCGAGCTTCGCGGTCGCGGCGCGCTGCGTCGCGGGGTCCGCGGCTTCGAGGACGTCGAGGACGAGGTCGGGCGTCGCTGTCACGATCATGTCTTGTTCCGGTTGGCTGGCTGTGGCGTCCAGGCGTGCACGGTAAGGCTCGTTCCCGTCATGTCCTCGAGCGAGCGCTTCTCGGCATCGCGGAGCTTGTCTGCGAGTGCGGCCTTGGCGACCTCCTCCAGCTGTTTCACGCGGCGGGTCTCCCGGCGAACCTGGTCGAGCTGCTGCGCGGCCTGCGCCTGCACCGCACGGGCGCCGACGCTCGCCCTGTTGAGACGCCGCGCGATCGATTCGTTCGACGATCCCGCCGGCGGCTTTCCATCGTTCAAGGCTCCGACCAGCCATTCCTGCTCGTCCTGCAGGCTGCGCTCCTGCTGCCGCAATTGCGCGAGCTGCCATTCGGACAGCCGGAGCTGCAGCTTCACCAGCGAGACCATCCGGCCGAGCTTGTCCGCGCGCGATGTCATGACCCGGTCACTCCGCCAGCCACGACGACACGCCCAGCATGAACTGCGTCAGCAGCTCGTCGCTGGTGAGGTAGAGCAGCAGGAAGCCGCCGAACAGCACGAAGGGCACCGAGATGAAATAGACCGGAATGGCCGGCGTCAGCTTGTTGATCAGGCCGACCGCCAGGTTGACGATGACCGAATAGACGATGAAAGGGCTCGAGATCCGCAGCGTCAGCACGAACGCTTCCGAAAGGCGGCCGACGAGCAGCTCGAGCGCGACGCTGCCGCCCAGCCTGCTGCCGGGCTTCCAGACGTCGTAGGAGTTCATCAGCCCCCGCAGCACCTGCCAGTGCTGGTCGGTCATGAAGAACAGCGTGGTGACGGCCGCCATGATCAGCGGCACCAGGGCCGGCGCCGGATCGGTGTCGGCGATCGGTGTGCCCGGGATGTTGCTCAGCCCGATCGCGCTCGCCATCATGGTCGCCATGGTCTGGAGGGCGAGGAAGAACACGCGCCCGCCGAGCCCGATGACGCTGCCGACCACGAGCTCGGAGCAGATCAGGAGCGCGAGCGTCAGGGGAGCCGCGTTGTCCGTGAGCGGCTTCAGGACGGCAATCAGGATCGGCGTCAGTGCAAACGTCGTGACCAGTGCGACGAACAGGCGCACCTGGGGCGGAACGTTGACGCTGGAATAGCCGGGCACCAGCATCAGGCAGGCGCCGATGCGGCAAAACACGATGAACGTCACCAGCACGCTGTCGGCGAGCCCTGAGATCACGATATGGCTCCGAGCGCCCTGATCTCGGCGCTGCGCGCGACTTCGACATGCGACAGGATCGGCAAAGTCGGGAACACCCGCTCCAGGATCATCCGGACATAGGGGCGCGCTTCCGGCGTCACTGCCAGCACCACGCTGGTGCCGCTGTCGGTGAATTTCCGGATCGCGGCGCTGGCTTCGGTCGCGAACTGCTCGATCAGGCGCGGGTCTGCGTCGAACTCGACGACGTCCCCCTTGGCATCGCGCTTCAGGCTCTGGTGGAAAGCGAGGTCCCAGCGGTTACCGAGACGAACCACGTTGAGCACGCCATTGTCGGAGAGATCGCCGCAGATCTGCTGGGCGAGCCGGGTCCGAACGTGCTCCGCCACCTGCTCGGAGCGCCGCACATGGGGCGCGATCTCGGCGATCGCCTCGAGGATCAGGTGAAGATTGCGAATGGAGACTCGCTCGGCAAGCAGGATCTTCAGGATCGCCAGCAGGCCCGAATAGGAGATCTGCGACGGGCAGAGATCCTCGACCAGGCGCTTGTATTCGGGATCGAGCCGGTCGAGCAGGGCACGCATGTCCTTGTAGGACAGCAGCTGGGCAAGGTTCGCCCTGATCACTTCGCTCAAATGCGTGAGCAGCACCGACAGATTGTCGACCGGCTTGCAGCCCTGCCGCTTGACTTCGTCGGTGAAGGCTTCCGTCACCCACAGCGCCTTCATGCCGAACGCAGGCTCGATCACCTCGTCGCCCGGCACGTCGGGCTTGCCGTCCTTGTCGACCAGCACCAGCACCTCGCCGAGCCTGAGCTCGCCATGGGCAACGCGCGTGTCGTGAATCCTTATCTGGTAGCTCTTAGGATCGATCGACAGATTGTCCGTGAGCTTGATCTCGGGAATGACGAAGCCGTACTGCTTGGCGAATTTCTTGCGGATCTTGGCCACGCGGTGGGCAAGCTCGGTGCGCGAGCCCAACAGATGGATTGAAAGGTGGCCGCCGAGCGCCAGCTCGATCTCGGCGGTCTTGAGCTGCTCCTTGACGGACTCCTTGGCCTCAGCCTGCGCGCGCTCGTCGGCCTTGCGGGCCTCCTCCTTCTGCTTCAGCGCAGCTTGCCGCTTCGGCAACGAATAGCCGACGAAGGCCATGACACCCCCAAGCAGCACAAACGGCGCCATCGGCAGTCCCGGCATCAAAGCGAGCACGAACATCATCAGCGCGGCGGCCGACACCGCGCGCGGATAGCCGCCGAGCTGCCGCAGCACCGCCTGCTCCGCCGAGCCCGTGGTGCCGCCCTTGGAGACCAGGAGGCCCGCCGACAGCGACACGATCAGCGCCGGCATCTGCGACACCAGACCATCGCCGACGGAGAGCTTGGTGTAGACGTCGGCCGCGCGGGACAGAGTCAATCCGTGATGGGTGACGCCGATGACGATGCCGCCGAAGATGTTGATCGCGGTGATGATGAGACCGGCAATGGCGTCGCCACGGACGAATTTCGAGGCGCCGTCCATGGCGCCGAAGAACGCGCTCTCCTCTTCGAGCTCGCGGCGCCGTCGCTGCGCTTCCTTGTCGTCGATCAAGCCGGCGGACAGGTCCGCATCGATCGCCATCTGCTTGCCCGGGATGGCGTCCAGGGTGAAACGGGCGCCGACTTCGGCGATACGCGTCGCGCCCTTGGTGATCACGACGAAATTCACCGTCACCAGGATCGCGAAGATGATGAGGCCGATGACGAAGTCGCCGCCCATGACAAATTTCGAGAAGCCGGCAACGACGTGACCGGCCGCATGTTCACCCTCCCCGCCCCGTGACAGGATCAGGCGCGTCGTCGCGATGTTCAGCGCGAGGCGCAGGATCGTCGCGATCAGCAGCACGGTCGGGAAGGCCGAAAAGTCGAGCGGGCGCTGAATCCACAGCGCCACCATCAGGATCAGGGCCGACAACGCGATCGAGAACGCGAGGCCGAGGTCGATCAGGATCGGAGGAATCGGCAGGAACAGGATCGTGAGCATGGTCACGATGCCGGCGGCAAAGAAGGCATCCGTTCCGAGGCGACGCGGATTGGGGGGGCTAGCAGCTAACGTATCGGCCATGGGTCACCGGCAGAGGGGTCCGGTCGCAATCTGCCGCGCAAAGCTTACGCGGGGATGGTGCCGGGGCCGTCCGGATCAGAAGCCGCGCTCGATCCTGGAATAGACCATCTCAGTGAAGGTCGACAGATGCGCGCCGATGAAGGAGCCGGAGACGGCAACGACCAGGAGAATGACAATGATCTTCGGAACGAAGGTCAGCGTCACCTCCTGGATCTGGGTCAGCGCCTGGATCAGCGCGATGACGGTGCCGACCAGCATGGCAGCGCCGACCGCGGGCCCGGAGGCGACGATGATGGTCCAGATCGCCGCCTGGACGATATCGAGGGCGTCCCGCTCGTTCATGACTGGCTGATCGTGAGGCCCGGTCCGACCGCGACCTTGGTGCCGTCCTGAAGCGTCGCGATGGAGCCGTCGCTGTTGATGGAGACCGAGACGACCTTGCCGCTAAAGGTCGCGCCGGTCGAGTCGGTGAAGCTGACCGTCTTCCCGATCAGCCCGTTGGCCTGCGACAAGGACTGCGAGGACAGCAGCGCGTCCAGCTTCGCATTCGTCTGCATCGCCTGCTCGACCGTCGAGAGCTGGGCGAACTGGCTCATATACTGCGCGGTGTCCATGGGATTGGTCGGATCCTGGTTCTTCATCTGGGCGATGAGGAGCTGGAGAAACGTGTTGTAGTCCACGCTGTTGCTCGACGTCGTCGAGTTGGTGTCGGTCGAACTGGATCTGCTGGTGCTGTCGGTCGCGCTGGTGACGTTCATCTTGTCTCTCCGCTGTCAGGCAGCTTCGACTGGGGAAACGGCGGCGGCGCCGGCCAGGATGGCCTGCTCCACCGGAAACAACGCGCGAATCCGCTTGAGCGCCTCGAAATAGCGGGTCGCCCCAACCAGTTCGTGGATCGCGCCGAGCCCATCGAGCATCTCGCGGTTCTCGCAAACGGCACACAGGGCCGCGTGATGCTGGGCGTAGAGCGCCGCAGCGTCGCGAACGTCGGTCGGGTTCATCAGCATGAGCTGGACGATGAAATAGAGCTGCCGCAGGGCCGTGGTGGCGTCGGACGCCTGCATGACCTGCCCTTCGAGCAGGAACATCACGTCGTTGACGAGCTCGACGGAGACCTTGCGGTCGACGCGGAGCACCGCGCCGTTGATGTAGACCCGTTCGCCCGCGCGCAAGGAGATCTTCATTAAAGCGCGTCTCGGATCAGGCGGTTGATTTCGATGAGCTGCACCACGTCGCTGGACCGCTGCTCGCGGAGACGATCGGCTTCCTTGACCACCCACAGGCCGATCGAGATGATGTCGGCACGCAGCTTGTCCGGCAGGCCGTTGTCCGGGTGCGCGAGATCCTCGATGAAGATCGTCCACAGCCGCCGCACATAGAGCAGGCTCTCGACCTGATCCTCGGGGCTGAAACGTCCCTTCTGGATCCGCTCGAGCCGGTCGATGCCAAGGCTGAGTGCCTGCCGCTCACGGCTGCGCGCCTCATAGCCACTATCGTCAACGACCGCTTCATAGGCTTCAAACGTCATCAGGACCACTCTTCGCAGAAAACCGAACAACTGGACAAAGGTTACGAGCCTGACAGCGCAGCCTTGGCTCAGAGATAATTGATGAGGCTGATCTTCTGGAGCTGCGAGGTGAGCGCCAGTGCAGTCTGGATCTGCGCCTGCAGCGTATTGACCCGGACCGAGGCTTCGGTCGGATCGACCGCTTCCATTCCGACGATCTGATTGTTCAGAATGTCCTGCTGCGTCTTGAGCTTGGCGGTTGCGGTGGTGACCCGCTGCTGGACCGTGCCGACGCTGCCGCCGAGCGCAGCGAGATCGTTGATGGCGTTGCCGACGAGGCCGATGGCCTTGTCCACGACGACCTGGAACGTCTCCTGGCTCAGGTTCACATTCCCGAGATCGGCCATCATGGTGTAGGCCTCGGCGAGCCTGCGGAAGCCGATCTCGTTGGCGCTCACTGACGTGTCCGCGATCTCGGTGGTGGAGATTCGGCTTTGCATGGTCTGGTCAGTCGCCGACGACCAGTTGGTGTTCCAGGCCGGGCTCGCGAACTCGGCATCGAAGGTGGTGTCCAGGAAGGTCTGCATCTGGGCCGGCGTAATGGTGGCCACGGCGGGCGAGGATTGCGGGAAGCCGAAGGCCGCGAGAAAATCGGCATCGACCTGGTTCTTGCTGGCCGAGCCCGCGGCGTACGGCGTGATGGGCGCGTTCTGCGTGTTGATGCCCGAGAACAGCGACGAGCCGTTATAGGAGACATTCAACGCGCCGATCAGGTCCTGGAGATTGGAGGATGCAGGCGGCAGGATGACCCGCCCGCCGCCGTCGGTGCTGCGGGCCGCGATCAGATCCTTGAGGAAGTCGGTCGCGGTCTTGTTGAGCTGGGTGATCCTGTTCTGCGTCACGTCCAGGCGTCCCGAGACGAGACCGTTGGTGTCGACGAGCTGGTCGGCAAAGCTCCAGTCCGCCCGCAGCGTGAGGTCGCTTCCCGTCGTCGCACCGAGTTCCAGACCAACGTCGTAGAAGCGGCCGGTGGTCGCTTCGGTCGAGGCCTTGCTCAGCGCCGCCTGGTTGTTCGTGATCGAATACCTCAACGACGAGGACAGCATCAGGGTGGAAACGTAATTCGCGCTCATCATGGCTCAGTTCCCCACGGCGGCCAGCAGGCTCTGCAGCATTTCATCGACGGTCGAGATGATCTTCGACGAGGCCGAATAGGTTCGCTCGACCTGGAGCATCAAGGCCATTTCGTCGTCCATGTTGACGCCGTTGACGTTTGACAACGCCGTGATGCTGCGGTTGAGCAATGTGCTCTGGTACTCGGAGTTGGCGTCGGCGGTCTTGCGCTGGTTTTCGATCCAGCTCGCCGATGATGATGCGAAGTCGATCAGGCTGCCGCTCGGCTTGCCTTGCGTCGTTGCATCGAACGGCTGCGCGGCATCCATGCCGCCGATGAGCTGCTGCAGTCGGGCCGAATAGCCGCCGTTGCCGGCGGTGTTGTATTGGTAGGCGGGGTTGCCGCTGATCGCGCCGTCGCGTAGCAAATTCGGGTTGCCGCCCAGGCTCGGATCGACCGAGGCCGCGACCGAGATCGTGCCGGCGAGGCCCACCGAGACGGTCGCGCTCGCCGGCATCGCCGGCGCGCCCGGATAGGTGAAGAGACCGGGAACGTCGGGCAGCGCCGCGGCGGTCTGATCGCTTTCCCTGAACGTATTGATCAGGCCGCGCGCGATTTCGTCGAGCTGGCCCTGATAGGTGACGGTGTCCTGGTCGCGCAGCTGGGCGAGGCCTGCGAGCTTGCCCGACTTCAGCGGCATCACCGAATTGGCGCCGGTCACCGGGACCCCGTCGATGTAGACGGCGTTGCCCGTGGTGCCGGCGGTGTAGGCATTCGTCGGCGCAAAGCTCACCGTCCGCGCCGTCTTGTCGAACAGCACCACGCCGCTATCGGCGTAGAGCGCCGCGTCGCCGTTGGGGCGGATCGACATGTTGACGCCGACCTCCTGCGACAGCTGCGAGACGATGCTGTCGCGCTGATCGAGATAGTCGGTGATGTCGTCGCCGGAGATCGTGCCTTTCACGATCGCGGTGTTCACGGTCTCGAACCGGGAGAGCAACTGGTTGATATTCTGAACCGACGTCTTCATGTCGGCATCGGCGCTTTCGCGGACCGACTGCACGGTCCGGGTCGCCTGGTTGAGCGCGGTCGCCATGTCCTTGGCGGACGCGACGGCCGCCTGCGCCAGGGTGGCGTTGTCAGGGGCGTTGGCATATTTCTGCAACGCCTGCTTCAGCGCGTTGAGCTGCGCCGTCGGCGACTGGTCGAGCTCCGGATCGTCCACCGTCGCGGTGGCGATCTTCTGCAGGCCGTCATAGATCGCGGTCTGCTTGGCGGACGACGAGGTCGCGATCAGGACGTTGTTGTAGAGGCCCGAGCTGGCGGCGCGCTGGATCGCCGCGACATAGACGCCGGCGCCGGGCAGATTGTCCAGCACGGTGAGCTTGCGCGAATAGCCGGTGGCGCTGGCACCGGCGATGTTGCGCGAGATGACCGACGACTGAACGCTCGACGCCATGAGCGAGGAGCGAGCCGAGTTGAGAGCGGCGGTAAGCGACATGGCGTGCTCTTGCCCGAAACGAGCGCCGAGGAATTCAGCGCTTCAAGTTGACGACGACATCCAGCAGATCCGAGCCGGTCTGGAACGATTTCGAGTTCGCCGTGAAGCCGCGCTGGGCCTCGATCATGCCGGTGAGTTCGTCCGCAAGGTCGACGTTGGAGTCCTCCAGGGCACTGGACTGGATCGTGCCGAGCCCACCCGTGCCGGCATTTCCGACCTGCGCGTTGCCGGAATTCATGTTGGTCGAATAGACGTTGCCGGGCTCGGGCGTCAGATTGTCGGGGCTCGCGACGTCGGCGAGCATGATGGTGTAGAGCGTCAGCTGCTGCCCGTTCTTGAGGATCGCCGTCACATGGCCGGCATCGTCGATATCGACCTTGTCGATCGCCGAGGGAACGCTGCCATTGACAGTGGCCTTGAAGCTGAAGTCGGTGCCGACCTGGGTCAAGTTCGACAGGTCAAAGGTCATCGCCGCACCTCCGGGAACGGTGAAGGCGAGACCGGTCGGGCTCGCCGCGGCGAGCGCGCCCCTGCCGGCCGCCGTGGTGTCGAAGGTGAAAGTGGTGGCGGCGCCGAGCGAGGTGCCCGTCGCGGAGTCGTAGACCCCGATCTGCCAGGTATCCGAGCCGACAGCCGTCGCCGTGTGGGACATATAGACGTCGAGCGTAACGGCCTGGCCGATATTGTTGTAGGCCACGATCGAGCTCTTCGATGAATATGACGCCGGGCCGGGCGGGCCAGCAATGACAGCCGCTTTCGGATCCAGGTTGCCGGTCGTGAGCGTTCCCGCCGTTGACGGCACCGGCATCTGCGAGACCTGGGCGATGTTGACGATCTGCATCCCGGACAGGCTGTTCTGCGAGAAGTTGGTCACGTTGCCGGGCTGGCCGAGAAGATAAAAGCCGGCCGCGTTGACCAGATTGCCCTGGCTGTCGGGCACGAACGAGCCGGCCCGCGTCAGATATTGCTGCGTGTTGTTGGCGTTCGACACCACGAAGAAGCCATTGCCCTGGACGCGGAGGTCCGTGGTCGACGTGGTATACTGCGTATTGCCGCCGTCGCTGATGGCATAGCGGACCTTGGTTTCGACCGCGCCGGAATCGTAATTGCCGGAGCCGCTCTTCAGGATCAGCGAGGAGAATTCCGTGGAAGCCCGCTTGTAGCCCGTCGTGTTGACGTTGGCGATGTTGTCCGAGACCGTCGACAGCTTGTTGGACTGCGCGTTCATCCCGGAAACGCCGGTGCGCATAACACCATACAGGCTCATGAATTGGGCTCCTTTGGTAGGTTGCAGCTACAATGGGGGTTCTTGCTTGCGCGGGGCTGATGATTGGGCGCGATGCACAACTTGTCGTGGTCCGGTCAGCTCTGCTTCAGCTCGTCTTGGGCTGGCAGAACGAGCGCGCCTTGTCCGTCCACGCGCCGAAACCGCTCGAGACGAGATGCGCAACGATGTGACAGACATAGCGCTTCTGCGCCGGCTGATTGTTGGGACCCGCGTTGTAGCGCGCGACAGCCATGGTCCAGCTGCCCTCGCGCTGCTTCAACTCCTTCAGGAACCGCGCGGCGTATTCGACGTTCCCCGCGGGATCGAACATCGCCCGGACCGAAGCGAACTTGTCGCCGTGATAATAATGGTTGATCTGCATGCAGCCGAGATCGATCAGCTTGATGCCTTTGCTGCGCATCGCCTCGAAATTCGCGATTGCATCGTTGATGTCCTTGGCGAACACGGTCTGGCCGTCGGCCCCGAGCGCGTAAGGATGGAGCGCGCCGCGCCGGCCGGTCTCGGTGAGGCCCACCGCATAGAGAATGCCGAGCGGAATCCCATGCTGCCGGGCCGCGCGCGTCATCTCGCGCTCGCAGGGGCGCGCAGTCTCGGCGGCGGCTTCCGAAGCGCTCGCGTTACAGATAAACAGGGCCGCGACGGTGATGCGGCGCCACGTCCTGCTCATGACGCGTCTCCTGGTTGAACTGGCGCTCCTGGCGAGCCTGTTTCGCGCCGCCGTCGGATTGCCCCGACGACGTGCCGGCACCGCCGAACGCGCCTTGCGACTGCGGCGAGGATTGTTGCTGGCCCGAGAGCTGGGGCTGGGACTGGCCGGAGCCGCTCTGGAATCCGTCCAGCGAGCCGTGCTGGACCGGCGCGACGTCGGCGACGTAGCCGGCCGACTGCATGAGCTCGCGGATCTGGTCGCGCTGCTGGTCGAGCATCTGGCTCGTGTCCTTGCGCTCGGCCGCGAGCTGGACGGACACTTCGGTGCCGACGAGACGCAGGCGCACCGTGACGTTGCCGAGGGCGGGCGGTTCGAGATTGACCGTCAGGATCCTGAGCGGCTGATCCGGTGCGTTGGTCTGGGATGCGGCGAGATCGGGTGCCGCGGACGCAGCCGGTGCCGAGGACTCCTTCAGCTCGGCGACGACTGCATTGGCAACCTGCTGCGGGGCGTTGAACTGCGCCGGTGGCAGATGGGTTTCCTGCTGGACCACGGTGACCTTGGTTGTCTCGGGTAGCGCGGCGCGCGCCGAAGCCTTGGCAGCGCGCTCGACATCGGCCGTAACCGCCTCGAAGCCGGGTGATGCCGGCCTTGCGCTCGAGGCTTCCGCACCTTGCGTCAGCGCAGATTGCGACGCCGCCATCGCTTGCGAAGCCGCCGCCTGCGAGCGCGCGCCGGCCGGGGCAGGACTGGATGGACCGGCATCGCCGGTCGCCGCCTTCACCGCGCCCGGTGCCTCGTGCTTCGCCGAGGGCGACCGCTCGTCACGCGCGGGCGCGTCCTTGTCTGCGGAGGGCACTTGCATCTGCGGTTTCACGGCAGACACAGCAGCGATCTCCTGCCCGACCATCACAGCGATGCCGGATTGATCCTGGCGATCTGTCCCGGTGAGATGATCGACCGGACGTGGTTGCTCCGCCAGCTTGTCGGACTTGGTGTCGGAGGTCTCGTCCATGGACTTTGGATCAGCAATGGTCGCGACGCGTTCGCGCGGCGCCGCCTCCTTCGGCTGCTCCTGCTCGGCCGGATGGATCGAACGCGTGCGCAGCGTTCCGGTCTTCGCGGCCGCCTCGCTGCCGTCTTCGCTCAGCGCCTGCTTGGCGAGATTCGAGACGGTGTGGAGCAGATCGTTGAAGGACGAGTTCGCCTGTGGTTTGGTCGCGGCACCCTTTGCCGCGCGCGACCCGCGCATGTTGAGACTCTCGGCGAGACCGTTGAAGAGCTGTCCGGAGGTTCCGCTGAGCTTGGTCATGGCCGGCGATCCTTGGTCAGGAGTTCGAGCTCCCCGAGCTGCTTCTGCGCGCGTGCGAGCGTCGCGGTCGATGACGCCAGATCGAGTCGCGCCGGCGTTGCCGGGGGCTTATCCGCCGCCGCGGCGGATCCGCCCGCGAACGGCTTGCGGACGTCGAGCGCGAGCTGCACCGTGGCATTGAGAAGGGGGACGTCGCGTTCGGGCAGCTTCGACCGGTCGAGCGCCTTCAGTTCGGCGAGACCGCCGTCATATTCGTCGGTGAGCACGCGCGAGGCGCCGCGGAGGAAATGGGCGCGCTCGCGTTCCGCCGATGTATCCGCGCTGAGGGTCAATGCCCGCTCGCCGGCCAGCCGGGTCACGGTCAGCCGTCCGCGCACCATCGCGGCGCGCGCCATCATGAGATAGAGCTTGAGGCGGCTGGCGCGATCGATCTGCTCGAGCAAGGCTGAGATCCGCGCAAAGCGGCGCTCGTCGAGTGCCAGGCTCGATTGCGTCAGCCCCGCGGAGAAGCGCTGCCAGAAATCGCCAGCATAGATCGAGTTGCGGTAATGGCGGATATAGGCCAGCGTCAGGAACTCGAACTTCTCGAAATCCTCCGCCTGCCCCACCAGCAGGATCTCGCGCCGCAGGGCCGCCTCCTCGACCAGCGTGCCGGGCAACAGCAGGCGCGCATCGTCCAGGCGCTCGATCGCGAGCGAGGCCTCGGCGCGCGCGAACAGCGCGCCCTGAACCAGCGCGACCTGTCCGCCCAGTCCCGAAGGAATCGTCCGCGGCTTGATCTCCTTGAGCAGCTCCCGTGCTTCCTCTTGGCGACCCTCGACATAGGCGAGCGCACCGTTGAACAGCCGCTCGTCGACGGTCAACTTGTCGCGCGGCAGTTTGCGGACGATTTGCGGCGCACCGCCGCTGAGCAGGTAGATAACGACCGCCTGGCCGTTCCGCGGATTGCTCCACACTGCGGGATCGGCCGCGAGAAACTTCTCGCCGATTTGCCGGATCAGCGCGATATGACTGCCATGTGCGGCGGTGTCGCCATTGGCGATGCCGTCCTGCACCGCTTGCAGCGCGCGGACGAGCTCATAGGGTTCGCTGCCCTGAGGCGCAGGCTGGGCAAGCGCATTTGCCGCGATGAACGGCAGCAGCAGCAAGACGGCGCGGCGCAGCAGCCTGATCAAGGGCGCTTCTCCCGGATCAGGATTTCGATCCGGCGGTTCTGGGCGGCCGCCGGGTCGTTGGGGAACTTCGGCCGCCGATCGGCGTAGCCTTCGATGTGCTCGATCCGCCGCGCATCGACGCCGGAGCGGACCAGCATGTAATAGGCCATCTGCGCACGAGCAGTCGACAGCCGCCAATTGTCGTAAGTTTCCGACCGGTACGGCCGATTGTCGGTATGCCCGCGGACGATGATCATGCCCTGGCGCTTCATCAGCAGCGGCCCGATCTTGTCGATCACGCGGATCAGCTCGGGCCGCGGCTCCGCCGAGCCGACCGCGAACATGCCGAAGCTCGCATCGTCGGTGAGGCTGACCAGGAGCCCTTCCTCGACCTGACGCACCTCGGCCGCCGGCCCCGCCCCTGCTTTGATGTCCGACAGCGCCTCCGCGACCGCGGACTGAAGCTGCTTGAGGGTGGGCTGCTGTGTTTGCGCCGCGTCGCGCGCCTCCGGCTCCTTCGCCGCATCGTTGGGACGAGCCTGCGGGGCGGTGCTCACCTGGACGCCAGCTTGGGCGCTGCCCTCGCGCGGCGACTGCGTCGGTGCGGCGCCCGGCGGCATCAGCGGCGATAGGCTTGCGGACGAGCTCTCCGGGCCCGGAGCCACGTTGCCGCCGGCATCATCCGTCCTGCTCCGGCGCGCCTGCACCTCGCCCGGATTTGCTCCGGCTGCGCCGTCTCGCGCGGAGGCATTCGGCTTCGGCTCGCTCTCGATGAAGCGATCGGCGTCCTTGGACGCCTGTGGCGCCAGCTTCCAATAGCCCGGATCGAATGGATCGCGATAGGCATCGCCCCCCTTGAGGCCGTCCTCTTCAGCGGAGGTCAGAGCGCCGGCGCGCCGCTGGCCCGTCGACTGGTTCGCGCTGTTGGCGATCTCGGCGAGCGTCGCATAGGGGTCACGGAACAGGACCTTCTCCTCGAAAGAGGCCGGCTTCTCAGCCGTCGGAGAATCGCCGCGCCTTTCCTCGTTCGTACCGGCCGGCTGACGCTTGCCGTCCTGGCCTTCGAACGACGACGGCTCCTTGTTGGAGAGATCCTTGAGGCCCTTTGGGGCAGGTGAGTTCTCAGCGAGCTTGATCGGATTGAAATAGCTCGCGACGACCTGCTTCTGGTCCTGGTTGAGCGCGTTGAGCAGCCACATGACCAGGAAGAACGCCATCATCGCGGTCATGAAGTCCGCATAGGCGATCTTCCAGACGCCGCCGTGATGCGCCTCCTCGGCGAAGGCGCTGCGGCGGCGGACGATCACGATCTCATGCTTGACCTCCTCCATGGCGGACTACCGGCGCGCTTCCTTGAGGCGTTCACTCCAGGCGGAGATCTGCGTCTCGATCACGGTCTGGTCGGCCACGACGCGCACCTCGAGCGTCTCGGCGGCCACGTATGCGATGCCCGTTCGCCTGGACGCCTCGAGCTGCGTCTTCACGAGGTCCAGCAGCTCGCTCGGGCCGGTGACCTTGAAGGCGGGCGCCGACGAGCTGCCGGTCAGCGCCGCGATCTGCTCGACCAGCGATCCGATCGCCTTGTCGCGCACCGCATCGGCGAGGAACGGCAGCAGGATCCGCGCCACGGAGCTTGCGATGTTGGTCTCGATCTCGCGGCAGGCCGCCTCGAAGCCGCTGACGATCGCGACCGCCTGCTGGTCGGACCATTTGGCCCGCTCTTCGCCGAGCCGGATCGCACTGCGGACGCGCTCCTCGGCCAATTTGGCGTCGCCTTCCGCGACGCCCGCGGCATGGCCGCGCCGATAGGCATCGTCCAGGAGATTGACCGGCGGCGCTTCCGTCGCGGGCGCAGGGGACTGAGCCTGAAGCTGCGTGTGGGCCTGCGGCTGCGATTGAGGCTGCGGATCGCGCCTCGCCTCCTTTGGCCTGGTCAGCACGTCCTGGATTTTTGGAGGCGGGGGCGGCGGCGACGACTTGACCCGGCCGTTCGCATCGAACTGCGTCAGGAGTTTTCCGATTGCCGCGTTCATGCCGCCTCCTCGCGTCGCATCCAGTCTTTAAGGATCGCCGCCGCCTGCGTCTGATCGAGCCGGACGATCTGCTCGAGCCGCTTCTGCGGCGTTCGCTGCATCTTGCCTTCGAGGTCTTCGACGAGGTTGAGCTCGGCCTCCTCGCCGTCGGGCAGCGCAAGGGCCGCCGAGGCCTCGAGCTGGGCGGCCTCGGCCGCCTCGGCCTGCTCCTGCTCCGCGCGATGGGTCAGGATGCCGTTGACCGCCGGCCGCAGCCCGAACCAGACCAGCATCGAAGCCACGGCCAGGATCGTGATCGCGTTGATGACGCTGCCGAGCTGCTTGTTGATCATCTCGACGAAGCTGATCGGCGGCACCGGCGCCAGCTCACGCGAGCCCTCGATGAAATCGACGGCCGTCACCTGGATCTGATCGCCGCGCGCCTTGTCCAATCCGCCCGCGGTCGCCGCGAGCTGGCTGATCTCGGCGAGCTTGCTGTCGATGATGGCCTGGTTGCTCTTGTCGCCGAGATCGGCGACCAGCCGAGCGCGATTCACCAGGACGGCGATGAACAGCTTCTTGACGGAATAGCCGTCGCTGACCGTCGTTGTGGTCTTGGAGGAGACCTCGAAATTGGTGACGTCCTCGCGGCGGGTCTTGTCCTCGCTGGAGTTCTTGCCGCCGCCCGCATTCACCTGCTGGTCGGGGAGATTCTGCTGCACCGTGGTCGGCGACGAGCGGTCGGCGTTCTGCGAGGATTCCTTCTCGCGTACGGCCCGCACCGAGCGCTCGGCGCGGTTCTCGGGATCGTAGACCGTCTCGTTGATCTGCCGCTTGTCGGTGGACAGCTGCGGAGCGACGCTCACCTCGAAGTTGTCGAGGCCCAGATACGGCGTCAGCGCCTTGCGAATGCTCTCCTGCACCATGCCGCTGACCGTCTTCTGCAGGCTCGCCATCTTGGTCGGCGCGGCGCTGGCCTCGTCCTCTTCGGCGAGCAGCATCGAGCCGTCGGCATCGAGCACCGTCACCTTGTCGCGGCTCATGCCGGGAATGGCGGCGGCGACGAGATGCCGGATTGACTGCGCCGTGCGCGCCTCGATCGCGCCGTCGGTGCGCAGCACGACCGATGCCGAAGGCGGCTGCTGCGTGGCGCGGAACGAGCCGCGCACCGGCAGCACGATATGCACGCGCGCCGCCTTCACGCCCTTCATCAGCTGGACGGTGCGGGCGATCTCGCCTTCGAGCGCGCGCAGCTTGGTGACCTCCTGCATGAACGAGGTCAGCCCGAGCGAACCGATCTTGTCGAACAGCTCGTAGCCCGAATTGGCGCTGGTCGGCAGCCCCTTCTCGGCCAGCAGCATCCGCGCCTGCATGGTCTGGCTCGGACGCACCGAGATCGCATCGCCGGCGGAATTGACGTCGAAGGTGATGTTCTGCTCGCGCAGCGCCGCGCCGATGCGCGTCACGTCTTCGCGGGTGAGGCCGGTGTAGAGCGTTTCGAACTCGGGGCGGCTGAGATAATAGGCGCCGCCGACGACGGTGACGAGAACCGCAAAACCGATCAGTCCCAAGGCCATCAGGCGTCGCGGCCCAAGCTCCAGCAGATTGTTGAGCAGTTGCTGTACCTGCGCACGACTGAGCATATGACCTCGTACCAATGCGAATGGTGACGACACTCAGCTGCCAACCTTGTCTGAAGGTTGCGCGAGGCGCGAAGGTGTGGGTTCGCTGGCGAGGCGTTGCAATTATGCAAGACGAGGCGACGCAATCGGTTTGGCAGCCGCGAGCGAGCGCTCGGGCGCATTGCAGCCCGACCGGCTGCGGCGTGTCGCAAGACGTATGACGAAGGTTCGATTGCCGGCATATCGCGTGTCGGCGCCCACCATCACGGCGGAGACCGTGCTCCCTGGGGGAGCACGGTCGTTTTCGAGAGCGCCGCTTAGCCGCGGAACAGCGACAGGATGCTCTGGCTGTTCTGGTTGGCGATCGACAGCGCCTGAACGCCGAGCTGCTGCTGGGTCTGCAGGGCCTGAAGGCGGGTCGATTCCGCGTTCATGTCCGCGTCGACGAGCTGGCCGACGCCGCGATCCACGGAGTCCATCAGGGTCTTGACGAATTCCGTGTTAGTCGAGATGCGGTTCTTGACCGCGCCGAGATCGGCAGCTGCCGAGGCCACCGAGTTGATGGCGGCGGTGACCTGCGCGATGTAGGCATCGAGCGTGGTCTGGTCGGCCGCCGAATCGGTCAGCGCGGAGATGTTGATCGTGTCGACCGAGGCGCTGCCGGCCACGGTGTCCAGGATGCCGGTCTGCGTCGTCGAGTAGAGCGTGTAGTTGGCGGTCGTCACCGTGATCGAGCCGATGGTGGGCGTACCGCCGACGCGGGAGTAGGACGAGACGAGGTTGAAGCTCGTCGGGGTGGTACCCGTCGTCGTGCTCAGCCAGTTGATGCCGTTGAAGGTCGCCGAATTGGCCTTCAGCTTCATGTCCTGCTGGATCTGGGTGATGTCCGCCTGGATCTTGGTGCGGTCGATACCCGCGGTCTTGGCTTCGACCAGCAGCGCCTGGAGCTTGGTCAGGCCGGATTCCTTGTCGCCGATCACCGAGGTCAGAGCGGTGTATTCGGTGTCCACGGTCGCAGCCGACAGGCCGAGCGAGTCGGAGACAGCGGACAGCGCGGCGTTGTCGGAGCGCATCGACGTTGCGATCGACCAATAGGCGGCGTTGTCCGAAGCGGTGGACACGCGCTGACCGGTGGAAATCCGGTTCTGCGTGGTGGCGAGTTGCGTGCTGACAGACCGCAGGGTCTGCAGCGCGGTCATGGCGGAGGAGTTGGTGAGAAGACTAGAACCCATTTTTGATGTCCCTTTGAAGATTGACTTGAGTTGGGGACATACCGGGCTTGCACCGGTACGACAGGGCGGCGTCATGCCTTTGGGCGTGCCGCAAACGCGGGTTCAAGGCCCAATCTGTCGTAGCGGCGAGGTTAGCGAGCGAAGCTTGTGCGGGGCTTGTGGCCTTGTGTTCCGGCCGCAACAGGCGGCCGGACTTGGGCACGCGTGGCCATACCCAAGCGAAAGGGCCGCGCTTCGCGAGAAGCGCGGCCCTCCTCCGATGACCTCCGTCTTAGCGGAACAGCGACAGGATGCTCTGGCTGCTGTTGTTGGCGATCGAGAGCGCCTGCACGCCGAGCTGCTGCTGGACCTGAAGGGCGGCCAGGCGGGTGGATTCCGCGTTCATGTCGGCGTCGACGAGCTGACCGACACCGCGGTCAACCGAGTCCATCAGCGACTTCACGAAGTTCGTGTTGGTTGAGATACGGTTCTTGACGGCACCGAGATTGGCGGCGGCCGAGGCCACCGAGTTGATCGCAGTCGTGACCTGCGCGATGTAGCCATCGAGCGTGGTCTGGTCGGCCGCCGAGTCGGTCAGCGCGGCGATGTTGATCGTGTCGACCGACGCACTGCCAGCCACAGTATCCAGAATGCCGGTCTGCGTGGTCGAGTAGAGCGTGTAGTTGGCCGTCGTCACCGTGATCGAGCCGATGGTGGGCGTGCCGCCGACGCGCGAGTAGGATGACACGAGGCTGAAGCTCGTCGGGGTGGTACCCGTCGTGGTGCTCAGCCAGTTGATGCCGTTGAAGGTCGCCGAGTTGGCCTTCAGCTTCATGTCCTGCTGGATCTGGGTGATGTCCGCCTGGATCTTGGTGCGATCGATACCTGCGGTCTTGGACTGGACCAGCAGCGCCTGGAGCTTGGTCAGACCCGAGTCCTTGTCGCCGATCACCGAGGTCAGAGCGGTATATTCGGTGTCGACGGTCGCGGCCGACAGGCCGAGCGAGTCGGAGACGGCAGAGAGCGCGGCGTTGTCGGAGCGCATCGACGTTGCGATCGACCAATAGGCGGCGTTGTCCGACGCGGTGGCGACGCGCTGGCCGGTCGAGATCCGGTTCTGCGTGGTGGAGAGTTGCGAACCCACAGACCGCAGGGTCTGGAGTGCGGTCATGGCAGTCGAGTTCGTAAGCAGGCTTGACATTGCGAATGTCCCTTTATGTACGCGTTTACATTTTCACGAGGGGACATACCGGGCTTTCACCGGTACGGAAGGGCGGCATCATGCCTTTGGACCGATCTGTGTGGGTCCAACCCGCCGTGCCGCATTGCTAGCACGCCGAATCTTGCTTCCGGATTAAGACGAGCTTGAATTCCGCAGTAGAATCATATGGTTAAAATAACGCGCCGCTAACCAAATCCAGCACCTTTCGCTTAACCATAACCGGCCGGCCAGTGCTCACGAGAACGAGCGGACCAGCCCGGAGGCCAGCAGATTCCAGCCGTCGATCAGCACGAAGAACAGCATCTTGAACGGCAGCGCGAGGATCGTCGGCGGCATCATCATCATGCCCATCGACATGGTCAGCGTCGCCACGATCATGTCGATCACCAGGAACGGCAGGATGATGAGGAATCCGATCTCGAACGAGCGCCGGAGCTCGGAGATCATGAAGGCCGGAATGATGACGCGCAGATCGACCCGCTTGTCGTCGAACTTCCTGCGGAAGCTTTCGGCGGCGAGCGCTTCGAAGGTCTGGAGATCCTTGTCGCGGACATGGGCCAGCATGAACTCGCGGAACGGATCGGTGATCTTCAGATAGGCTTCCTCTTCCGAGATCTCGTTCTTCATCAGCGGCTGGACGCCGGTTTCCCAGGCCCGGTCGAAGGTCGGCGCCATGACATAGAAGGTCATGAACAGCGCGAGACTGATCAGCACCAGGTTGGCAGGCGTGGTCTGGAGGCCGAGACCTGCGCGCAGGAACGACAACGCCACCGCAAATCGCGTGAAGCTCGTCACCATGATCAGCAACCCCGGCGCCACCGACAGCACCGTGATCAGCGCCATCAGTTGGATGATCCGGCCGCTTGTCGAGCCGTTTCCGGGCGGCAGCAGCGAATTCAGGTCGGGAATCTGGGCCAGCGCCGCTTCGGGCAGCACGACCAGAACCAGCGCGAGCAGCAGGACTTTCACCCTCACTGGATCACCAGCGTTTCGATGATCAATTCGCGGACCTTGCCTGACGAGCGGATACTGGCGCGCTCGGTCAGGTCGTCGCGCAGATGCTGGAGCCCGCGCGATCCTTCGAACTGCGCCACTGTCGCCGACCGCAGATAGGTCACGATGTCCTCGCTGATGTGGGCGGCCAGAATGCCGGCATCCTCGTCGCTCATGCTGTCGGTCACCATAGAGGCTTCGATGCGCGCCCAATTGTTGGCCGGCGCGGCGAGATTG
This sequence comes from Bradyrhizobium sp. JHI2711, assembly GCF_056156565.1. Classification (NCBI taxonomy): domain Bacteria; kingdom Pseudomonadati; phylum Pseudomonadota; class Alphaproteobacteria; order Hyphomicrobiales; family Nitrobacteraceae; genus Bradyrhizobium; species Bradyrhizobium sp. JHI2711. Next base: position 1,673,531 of record NZ_JBPZPT010000002.1, on the reverse strand, counting down.
GTCACGATCGGGGACAATTTCCGGAGCCGCGCACTGCCGGTGTAGCTCGACGCGATCGGCGGGGACGTGGCGTTCTTCTTCGCGTCGGCAACCCGCTCGGCGGTCGCGATCAGATGCAGACCGGCAATCGCGCCCGCGCCGATCGCGATCAGGGTCAGCACGACGATGGCAGCGATCAGGCGCATGGCGTCTCCTGCCATCGCGGCGCGATCCAGCCGGCTCGGGCCTCAGAATGGTGCCACGGCGTCATAGATCCGGTGTCCCCATCCAGGCTGCTGCACGTCCGACAGATTTCCGCGCCCGCCATAGGACACGCGCGCCTCGGCGATCTTGTCGTAGGAGATGGTGTTGGCTCGCGAGATATCGCGCGGACGCACGATGCCGCCGACCTTGAGCACGCGCATCTCCGTGTTGACGCGAAATTCCTGCGAGCCGCTGATCATCATATTGCCGTTCGGCAGCACGTCGGTGACGACGGCCGCGATCGAGAGCCTGATGTCCTCGGTGCGGTCGATCTGGCCGTTGCCCTTGATCTGGGTATTGGTGCTGAGATTGGCGTTGGCCGAACCCGTGTCGTTCCATCCAGCGATGTCCATCAGCCAGTCGAGCCCGAACTTGACCTGCGAATCGCGCGAACGGCCAGTCTTGTTGTCGAGCTTGGCCTTGTCCTGCATCGAGATGATCACCGTCACGACGTCGCCGGTGCGGCGGGCGCGCGGATCGCGGTAGAGATCGGTGCCGTCGTCCCAGGTCGAGCGATAGCTGACGGGCGTGCGCATGCGCGGCGTCACCGGGATCGGATCGGCCTGCATCCGCAGGCCGCTGCCGACGGGCGACATCTGCGGACCGGTCAGGACTTCGGCCGGATCATGGAAGCAACCGGCCAGAAGTACGGACGCCGCGAGCAGCGAGAGGATGAGGATCGGCTTGGTCATCTATTTGCTCTTTCCGTCGTCCACGCGACGCATGCCGCCGAGCAGGTCTGCGAGGTGCGCCGCGCGTGCCGTGTCCATCTCGTTGAAGATCGCGCTCGAGCTGCGCGGGCTGAGCTTGGCGAGCACTGCGGCGGCGGTCTCGTCGGCCATGCCGGCGATCTGCGTCGCCGCAGCTTCGGGCTTCATGCGCGAATAGATCTCGACGACGCTCGCTTCGGCCTTCTTCAGGAAGTCGTCGCGCAGCGCCATCCACTTCTCGTATTCGGCGCGCTTGGCCTCGACCTCGGCGATGCGCTCGCGCAGCAGGCTCTCGGCCTTCTCGAGCTCCTTGAGCTGCCAGGCCAGCCTGGCATCGACGGCGGGATCGGCGACGTTGCTGCAGAACAGCGCGATTTCGTTGTCCGGGGGCGGCGCAGCCTGCGGCGGTGCAGGCGTCGGCGGCGCCGTGACGCTGCCAGGCTTAGCCGGACGGGCAGGCGCCGGTGTCTCCGGCACCGCACCGGTGACCGCGGGGCCCGAATCTTCGGCCGCCCATGCCGTGGCCCGGACCGACGCATTGTCGACAGGTGTCGCGGTGGCCGACGGCTGCGGCTTCTGCGGTCCGCCAGCGCGGGCGCGGGCGAAGGAGAGCAGGTTGAGCGGTTTCGACGGCTTGGCCTCGTCCAAGGCGAGCGCGGGCGAGGCGCTCGCGAGCATTGCTGCCGCGGCCAGCAGGAGGAGTTTGCCTTTGTGATCCAGCTTCAGCATCGGGCCGCGTGCGATTCTCGCTTCAGACCTGAGCATTGAGCGACCAAGCTTGCACGACGCTTGCGCATCATTGCACGATGACGTCGGCCTGGAGCGCGCCTGCCGTCTTGATCGCCTGCAGGATCGCGATAATCCCCGATGGCTTCAGGCCAATCTGGTTCAGCCCGCGCACCAGGCGCTGGAGATCGACCCCGCTCAGGATCGCCACCTGCGATCCGGCCTCGTTGGCTTCGACCACGGTCTGCGGGACGACCACCGTCTGTCCCCGCGAGAACGGCGCCGGCTGCGACACAACCGGCATCTCCGTGACGCGAACCGTCAGATTGCCGTGGGTCACGGCGACGGTGGATATCCGCACGTCGCGCCCGATCACGACCGTGCCGGTGCGCTCGTTGATCACGACCCGCGCCGGCGTATCCGGCTCGACCACCAATTCGCCAATCTCGGCGAGGAAGCGAACAGGGCCGACATGACGCGGCTTCGACAGCACGATGGTGCGGTAGTCGCGCTCGAAGGCGATCTGCGCGCGGTAGCGACCGCCGGCGTAGCGGTTGACAGCGTCGAGGATGCGCGTTGCGGTGACGAAGTCCGGGTTCTTCAGCTGTAGCACCAGGAACTCCATCTCGTGGAGACTTCCCTGCACCTCGCGTTCGACCAGCGCACCGTTCGGGATGCGCCCGGCCGTCGGCGTGCCCTGGCTGACGTTCTGCGCCTGGCCTCCGACGCTGTAGCCGGCAACCGTGATCGCGCCCTGTGCCACCGCATAGACGGCGCCGTCCGCCGCGCGCAGCGACGTCATCACCAATGTGCCGCCGAGCAGCGACGTCGCATCGCCGAGCGAGGACACGGTGACGTCCATGCGCTCGCCGGGCCCGATCGAAGGCGGCAGGTCCGCCGTCACCATCACCGCTGCGACGTTGCGCGTGCGCAGCGTGGTCGGACGCGGGGGATTGTTGGTGCTCGTGGTCTCGTTCCTGACGTTGATGCCCATGTTCTCGAGCATCGACTGCAGGGACTGTTCGGTGAACGGAGCGTTGCGCAGCGTGTCGCCGGTACCGTTGAGGCCGATGACGAGGCCGTAGCCGACGATCTGGTTCTCGCGCAAACCCTTGATGTCCGCGATGTCCTTGATGCGGACGGCGGCCTGGGCGCCGGCGGCCGACACCAGCAGCATGAGCGCAAGCAGGAGCCTGGTCATGACCCGTCCATGACCTTGACGCTGCCGTCCGGCTGGACGACGCCCCTGATGATCACGCCGGTGTCCGTGTTGCGCACGGGGATCAGCGCGCCGGCCGCACCCGACTGCATGGCCGAGCCGTAAGTGACGATGGACAGGCCGCTGTCCTCGACCACGACCTTGACCATGGCGCCGCGCGCGACGGTCCAGGGGTCCTCCACCGCATTGGTTGGAATGGGCTGGCCCGGCAACAGCGCGCGCCGCGCCATGCGACCGACCAGGATCTGGCGTCCCTCGATGAACATTGCGACGCCGAGCAGGCTCGGCGCGAAGGCGCGCTCGGTGATCATCTCCTCGCGGATTATCTCGCCGGCGCGGATCGAGACGGCCGGTACGGGAAGCCGCTTCTCCTCGGCCGCGGCGGCCCGCGCCGCGGCGAGAACCAGCAGCACGGCGGCCAACCCGCGCACGATCAGGCCCACCCTGTTCAACATCGAGACACCGGAACTAGCGCATGCCCTTCGAGACCGTCTGGGCCATTTCATCCGAGGCCTGGATGACCTTGGCATTCATTTCGTAGGCACGCTGGGCCGAGATCAACTCGGTGATTTCCTTGACCGGGTCGACGTTCGAGGCTTCGAGCCATTTCTGGTTGATCTTGCCATAGCCGGCATCGCCCGGCAGACCGACGACCGGCGTGCCGGACGCCGTGGTCTCCTTGTAGAGATTGCTGCCCAGCGGCTCGAGACCCGCTTCGTTAGCGAAGTTGGCGAGGTTGAGCTGGCCGATCTGCCGCGGATTCACTTCCGTGTCGAGCTTGGCAAACACCTGGCCGGTCTGGTTGACCGTGACCTCGACCGTCCCCTGCGGGATGGTGATCGCGGGATCCAGCAGGTAACCGTCGATCGTGACCAGCTGAGCGTTGGCGTTGACGTTGAACGAGCCCGCACGGGTGTATTGCACCTCGTTGTTGGGGCCGAGCACCTGAAACCAGCCACGTCCGTTGATCGCGAGATCATAGGGATTGCCGGTCTGCGTCAGCGCGCCCTGGATGTGCAGCTTGCGGATCGCCGCCGACTTGACGCCGAGGCCGAGATTGGCACCTTCCGGAATCGGCGAGGAGCCGTTGGTGTTCGCGACGCCCTGCATGCGGTCCATCTGGTAGAACAGATCGGTGAACTCCGCGCGCGCCCGCTTGTAGGAGGTCGAGTTGATGTTGGCGATGTTGTTCGCGATGACTTCGATGTTGGTCTGCTGGGCGTTCATGCCCGTGGCCGCAATGGCGAGCGATTTCACTGGTCCCACTCCTTCAGATCAAATCGACATCCGAACGACTTCCTGGTAGGCCTGGACGACCTTGTCGCGAACCGCGACCGCCGTCTGCAGGGCCTGCTCGGCCGACATCAGCGCCTCCACGACGCGGCGCGTCGATTCCTTGCCCTGCATTGCCGAGATCGATGCCGCCTCGCCCGCCTTCAGCGTCCCGATCGCATCCGACGTCACCTGCTTCATCACCGATTCGAAGCCAACGTCGTCACTGGTCTGGATCGCGGTGGTCGCCGCCGGCGAGACGGCCTGCGTCTCGGTCGCACGGCTCGCGGCTTGCCCTGCGGAAATCGCGGTGGATGAAATCGCCTCAAGCATGGTCAACTCCTCAAGAGATCGATGGTCATGCCGAGCATGGACCTCACCTGCTTCACGACCTGGAGATTGGCCTCATAGGAGCGGTTGACCTCCCGCATGTCGGCCATCTCGATCATCATGTTCACGTTCGGCAGCTTGACGTAGCCCGCCTTGTCGGCGGCGGGATGCCCCGGATCGTATTCCACCCGGTAAGGCGTGGTGTCGACCCCGATCTCCTTGACCTTCGCGAGCTGCGCGCCCGAGGCGCGATCCATCGCCGCATCGAAGGTGATGGTCTTGCGCTGATACGGATCGGCGCCGGCGGCGCGCCCCGTCGAGGTGGCGTTCGCGAGATTCTCCGAGACGATGCGCATGCGCGTCGACTGCGCTTCGAGCCCGGAGCTTGCGACCGTCAGCGAGGCGCTCAATGAGTCCAGCATGTCAAATCACCTCAGGCCTTTGCACTCGACAGCACCATGCGGTGAAACGACCGCACGATCGCCGCGTTCATCGAATAGTCGCGATTGACGTCACTGCCCTTGATCATTTCCTGCTCGAGGCTGACGGAGTTGCCGGAGTGAACCACTTCCCAGCTGTCCTTCTTCGCCGTCGCCCGCGTGTCGGTCTCGGCTGCGGCCAATTGCATGTGCGAAGGCGACGTCGTCGCGAACCTCACCGGCATGCCGTCGAGCACCTTGCTGAACGGCTCGACGTCGCGCGCCCGGAATCCCGGCGTGTTGGCGTTGGCGACGTTGGTGGCGATGGTCGACTGACGCAGCTCGAGATAGCGCGCCTGCGACGATGCGAGTTCGAAGAGATAAAGCGGTCCCACGACGGCCCCATTCTGATCCATTCGGGACGAGCCTAGGGCGTTAAGCTTTCGTCAAGCTGTTGCGCGAAGTACCATCCTCGGAAATCTATCGGACGTTCTCGGGCCGTGGCGCCTGCTTGGATTGGAGGAAGTAGATGATCTCGGCAACGGGCCGGAAGAATTCCGCCGGAATCACCTGATCGACCTGGACTGCCTCGTAGAGCGCGCGCGCCAGCGCCTTGTTTTCGATGACGGGGATTCGGTTCTGCTCGGCAATCTCGCGGATCTTCAGCGCGATCACGTCCATGCCCTTGGCCACGACCAGCGGCGCGGCGTTTTCCTCGCGCTTGTAGCGCAGCGCGATCGCGAAGTGCGTCGGATTGGCAATCACCAGCGTCGCGCGCGAGGCCGAGGCGATCATGCGCTGGCGCGAACGGTCGCGCGCCAGCGAGCGCAGGCGCGCCTTGATCAGGGGATCGCCTTCCGCCTGCTTGTGCTCGTCCTTGATCTCCTGCTTGGTCATGCGCAGCTCGCGCCGCCAGTGGAAGCGCGCCCAGGCGAGATCGATCGCCACCAGCACGATGGTGGCGATGCAGATCGCCGAGACGATGCGCATCGCGATGTTGAGGATCATCTCCGGCAGCGCGACCGGGTCGGTGTACATGGCCTCGAACGCCCTCGCTTCGGACGCGCGCAGCACGAAGGCGACCACGGCGGTCACCGCGGCGAGCTTGAACAACGACTTGGCGAACTCGATCAGGCCCTGCGTCCCGAACAACCGCTTCCAGCCGCTGACTGGAGAGATTCGCGACATGTCAGGCTTGATCCGCTCGAGCACCAGGCGCGGCGCGTTCTGCAGCAGCGAGGCCGCGAGCCCGAACACCACCAGGATGACCACCAAGGGCACCAGGAACCGCAGCGCCTGCAGGCCGACCACGGTGAGCAGGTTCTGCGCGTCCGCACCGGTCGAGAGCGGGAAGCCCTCGGGATCGTCGAGCAGGCTCTTCAGCGTCGGCGTCAATTGCTGCACGCCCTGGCCGATCAGGAATGCCTGGATCACCATCAGCGCGGCCATCGAGGCGAAAATGGAGGCCTCCCGAGAGACCGGAATCTTGCCCTGTTCGAGCGCATCGCGGACTTTCTTCTCGGTCGGCTCTTCTGTCTTGCTCTCCTGATCGGATGTTTCTGCCATGCCCGTTCAGCGGTCAGCGGAAGACCAGCCCATCCTCCTGCTCGGGGTTGAGCTCGATTTCGCCCTTCTCCGCGAGGTCGAGTGCAAGGTCGGTGATCACACGGCGCGCCTCGAGCACGTCGCGCTGGTTCGACGGCTCGCCGATCGCGAGCTCGGCCTCGACGACGCGGCGGACGCGCGAGGCGACCGCGGACAGGATCACCTCGCGGAAATGCTTGTCGGTGCCCTTCAGTGCGACCACGATGCGGTCGGTCGGAACCTGGTCGAAGATCATGGTGCGCGCCTTCGGCGCCAGGTTGATGACGTCGTCGAAGGTGAACAACAGCTCCTTTAGCACCTCGGCCGACTTCGGACGCTTCTCCGACAGGCTCTTCAGGATGTCCTCGATGTGGCCGCGCTCCATCTTGTTGATGATGTCGGCGACGCGGGCGTAGGTGTCGGCGCCGAGGTTGCGGGCGAAATTCAGCGTCAGATCTTCGTGCAGCGTCTTCTCGAGGACCTTCATCGCGTCATCAACGATCGGCTTGAGGCTGAGCACGCGCCGCATCAACTCGTTGCGCAGACTCGACGGCAGCTGGCTCATGACCTTGGCGGCGCAGGACGGCTTGACTTTGGACAGGATGAGCGCCGCGGTCTGCGGATGCTCCTTGGACAGGTAGGTGGCCAGCGAATTTTCCGACACCGACGAGACGCGGTCCCACACAGAGCGGCTCGAATTGCCGAGTAGGTCCGTCATGATCGCCGAAACCTGATCGGCCGGAAGCACGTCGCCGAGCACCGCTTCCAGGCCACCGAGGGTGCCGAGAATGTTCGCGCCCATCGAGAACTGCTGGGCGAACTCCTCGACGATCCCCTCGAGCTCCTGCGCGGTGATCGGCCGCAGCTCCGCCGCCGCCTTGGTGACGATGCGGATCTCCTGCGGCTCGAACTGCTGAAGCACGCTCGCCGCCGCCTGCCGGCCCATGGCCAGCAGGAGCGCGGCGACCTTTTCCGTGCCGCCCAGCGTGGTAACGCCTCGCTGCTTGACGGGAGCGATGCCGACCGGTGCCGCCATGGTCAGGTATCACCCTGCCCCAGCGGTCCGACGATCTCCGTGAGTGAGACGCCGAAGCGGGAATTGTCCTCTTCGACGACGACCACCTCGCCGCGGGCGACGATGCGGCCGTTGACGACGACGTCGACGGGCTCCCCGACCCGGTGATCGAGCGGAACCACCGCGCCGCGTCCGAGCTTCATCAGGTTCGCCACCGGAATGGTCGCCGATCCCAGCACCACCTGCATGGTGACGGGAATGCGCAAGATGGCGTCGACATTGGCGAACTTGCCGGTCTCCTCGGCCGTGCGCTGGGCGATCTCGGCCAGGCGTTCCAGCGGTGACGTCTCGGTCTCAGCCGATGCAGGTGCAGACTCGTAGTCGAATGATTGCGCCATATGGTATCGCCTCTTGGTACTTCCGCTGCCGGAGCGCCGTGGCGTTCCGGCCGTATTGCTCTGCCGGTGCCGGCATTCAGTGCTTGTTCAGCTCGGCGGTCGCGGCCGTCGCCGCGGGTGCGAGCCCGCTGCGCGCATCGAGCGCTGCGATCGCCTCGTGAGCCTGGTCGATCTTCGTGCTCAGCACGTTGGCGAGGCGTCCGAGATTCGCCGTGGAATCGTGCGCCGCGGTGATGACCGTGTCGAAGGCACCCGCGGTCTCGTGCATGATGGTTGAGAATTCGCCCTGATAGCTGCGCAGCCGCGCCAGCTCGCGATGCATCCTGGTCACCCGCAGGCTGGTGAAGGCGAGCGCAACCAGCAGCACGATATCAACGAGATAGGATATCATCGACGAACTCCCGCTTCTGATCGACGGGATCTGCCACCTGCATGGCGTAATAGCCGTCGAGCTGGCCGATCTGACACCAGAACAACACCTGATTGTTGCTTTCGAGACGGGCCAGCGTGCGCGGCGTGGCCTCGAGCTCGAGCACCTGCCCGACCTCGAACTTCACGACGTCGCCGAGCGTCACCATCTTCTCGTCGAGGACGGCGCTGAGGGTCACCTCGGTCCGCTGCACCTCGCTTTCCATCTGTTCGCGCCAGCGTGGGTCGGCGGCGCGACCGTCGCTGACGACCACGTGAGCGAGCTTCTGACGCAGCGGGTTGAGCGCGGAGTGCGGAATGATCAGGAACATCTGACCGCCGCGGTAGAGTGCCTGCACCATCATGTTCGCGCAGATCGACATGTTGCTGGCGCGTCCGATCGCCAGCGACGCCATCGCGGTCTCGACACGCTCGACGCGGAAGGTGACGTTGGACGTTCCGGCGAAGGCGCCTTGCAGCGCCTTGGCGAACCGCTCGAACAGCGCCTGGACCAGCCGTATCTCAATGTTCGAGAACGTCCGTTCGACGTCAAGCGGCGGTTCCGCTCCGTCAGAGCCGAACATCGCCTCGACCATCGTGAATACGAAGTCGCGGTCGAGCATGATAATGACGCGCGAATCCCACTGCTCGGCATAGAGCACGGCCGCGACCGCGTTGCCCTCGTAGTCCTTGATGATGTCGCCGAGCGGATCGTTGGTGATGCCGTTGACCGAGAAATAGCAGGGCGTTCCGGCCATCGGCTGCAGGCTGTCGGTGCACGATGCCGCCATGCGATCGAAGATCACATTGAGCATCGGCATACGCTCGATCGATATGCCGGCAGCGTCCAGCAGGTAGTTCGGCAGCTGCTTGCGCTGGTCGACTTCTGCGTCTTCCATCATCATGCGCGCGCCGCCTTGGGTTCAGCGTCGGCAGCGACGGGCTTGGGACCTGCGATCGTCTCGTTTTCGACGACGTCGATCGAGGGACGCTCGCTGCTGGAGATCATCTTGCGGCCGTGCTCGACGGCGATCTGCGGCATGGCACCGTTCATGAATGCCAGCAGCGTCTGCTTGACGATGATGTAGGGCCGACACTTCTTCTCGCGCGTCATCTTGATCTTGATCGCGAAGGGCGAAAGCACGCCATAGGACAGGAAGATGCCTGCGAAGGTGCCTACCAGGGCTGCACCGATAAAGCCGCCCAATAGCTTCGGCGACTGGTCGAGCGCGCCCATCGCCTTGATGACGCCAAGCACGGCGGCGACGATGCCGAGCGCCGGCAGCGCCTCGGACACCGTCACCAGCGCATGATAGGGCGCCAGCTTGCCTTTCACGATGGTATGGATCTCCTCGTCCATCAGCGCCTCGATCTCGTGCGTGCGCGCATTGCCCATGATGATCAGGCGGACATAGTCGCAGATGAACTGGAGCAGCGAGGGATCTCCGAGCACGCTGGGGAACGCCTTGAAGATTTCGGAGGAGGCGGGATCGTCGATATGCGCCTCGACTTCGTTGCGCCCCTTGCCACGCAGCTCGCGCATCAGAGCGTGGAGCGCGCCGAGCAGGTCAAGGTAGTAGCGCTGGCCGGGCACCGCGCCGGTGATGGCCTGCATGCAGGCGACGCCCGTGTCCACCACCGTCTTCCATGGATTGGCCACGATAAAGGTGCCGACCGCGGTTCCCATGATGATCACGAACTCCCACGGCTGCATGAGCACGGCCAGGTGCCCGCCCATGGCGGCAAAGCCGCCGAGCAGCGCCGCTACCGTGATGAAAATCCCCACGAAACTGCCCAACGCGCCGCTCCATCGCCGATCCCACCTGGAATACCTAGTCGGCGACGCTTGCGCGAAGCTGGCTTCGAGGTCGCCAGCCCCGCGCAAGCAATTGGCGGCAGCTTGAAGCGGGGTCGCGACCTGCGGCCAGAGGGGCGCGTGTCATGCTATCCACCATCGCGGACTACACCAGGCTGACCAAGGACATGGGCAAGTCGCTGACGCAGGTCGCGAAGCAGCCGGACGTCAGCCGCGACACCGACTATTTCCTCGGCCATATCGGCAAAGTGAAGACCATCGACGATTTCCTGAAGGACTATCGTCTCTATTCCTATGCGATGAAGGCCTATGGCCTCAGCGACATGACCTACGCCAAGGCGTTCATGCGCAAGGTGCTGACCGAGGGGGTCACGAGCAAGGACGCCTTCGCCAACAAGCTGACCGACACCCGCTACCGGCAATTCGCGACCGCCTTCAATTTCGCCGCACTCGGCGACAAGGCGACCCAGACCGCCGCGGCCACGACCGGCACCGCGACCCAGTACGTCACGCAGACGATGGAGGAAAAGGCCGGCGATCAGAACGAAGGCCTGCGTTTGGCGCTGTATTTCACCCGCAAGGCTTCCACGATCACGACCGCCTACCAGATCCTGGCCGACAAGGCGCTGACGCAGGTGGTGCAGACCGCGCTCGGCCTGCCGTCGACGATCAGCGCGGCGAACATCGACGCCCAGGCCAAGATGATCGCGGACAAGATCAAGCTCACCGACTTCCAGGATCCCGCCAAGGTGACCAAGTTCGTGCAGCGCTTTGCGGCGATGTGGGATGCGACCCAGGCCCGGAACGACAGCTCGACCAATCCCGCGCTGGTCCTGATCGCCGGCGCCGCGACGTCGGTCAGCATGGATACCAACGTGCTCACGACGCTTCAGAACATCAAGTTCAACAGGTAAGTCATGCAATCGGCTCTCTATGTGGGATTGTCGGCGCAGGTCGCCCTCGAAAAGCGCCTCCAGACGATCGCCAACAACGTCGCCAACGTCAACACGGCCGCGTTCCGCACCGACGTGGTGAAGTTCGAGACCGTGCTGTCCAAGGCCGGTCCGACGCCGGTGGCGTTCTCCTCGCCCGGCGACAACATCATCTCGCGCGAGATGGGCAACATTACCGAGAGCGGCAACCCGCTGGACGTCGCCGTGGTCGGCCAGGGCTGGATCGCCTTCGCCGGTCCGAACGGCACGGTCTACACGCGCGACGGCCGGCTCCAGATCGCCCCCAACGGCGATCTTCAGACCGTGAGCGGCTTTCCGATCGTCGATTCCGGGGGCGCGCAGATCACGCTCGACCCGAACGGCGGACCGATCTCGATCGCGCGCAGCGGCGCGATCATCCAGGACAACAACGAGATCGGCACCATCGGCCTGTTCAGCATTCCGGCCGACGCCAATCTCGAACGCTACGGCAATTCAGGCGTGACGCCCGACCGGCCTGCGACCGCCATCGCGGACTTCTCCCGGGACGGCTTCAAGCAGGGCTATGTCGAAGGCTCCGGCGCCAATCCGATGCTCGAACTGACGCGGCTGATCTCGGCATCGCGCGCTTTCGATGGCACCAACTCGATGATCGAGGGCACCGAGAGCTCGCTGCAGAACGCGATCCGGACCCTCGGCGAACCCGGCAAGTAGATTGCGCGCCAAGCGCGCAGGATGAGGTTGGACGGTTTCCTTGAACGCTCTTCGGCAACTCGAGTGGGCGCTGCTGGAGCTTCAGCAGAGCACTCCCCTGGCAAGCGTCAGTGGCGCGATCTCCGAGATCGCGCCGACGCATTTCCGCGTCTCCGGCCTGTCGCGCTTCGTCAGGCTCGGCGAGCTCATCGGCGTCGATTGCGGCGGTAAGCGCCAGATCGGCGAGGTGGTGCGGATCGACAGCGACGGCATCATCGCCAAGCCGTTCGACCGGCAATTTGGCGGCGGGCTCGGCTCGGCGGCCTACCGGATGCCGCCGCTGTCCTTCGCGCCCGATCCGAGCTGGAAGGGCCGCGTCATCAACGCTCTCGGCGCGCCGCTGGACGGACAGGGGCCGCTCACGCAAGGGGCGCAGGCGGTCTCGGCGGAGGCGGAGGCGCCGTCGGCCATGAAGCGTGCGCGCGTGCACAAGCCGCTGCGCACCGGCGTACGCGTCATCGACCTGTTCGCGCCGGTCTGCGCCGGCCAGCGCGTCGGCATCTTTGCCGGATCGGGCGTCGGCAAATCGACGCTGCTCGCGATGCTCGCCCGCAGCCAGGGCTTCGATACGGTCGTGCTGGCCCTGGTCGGCGAGCGCGGCCGCGAGGTGCGCGAGTTCATCGAGGACGTGCTGGGCAACGACCGTCATCGCGCTGTCACAATCGTCTCGACGGGCGACGAAAGCCCGATGATGCGGCGACTGGCGCCGAAGACGGCGATGGCGGTCGCCGAATATTTCCGCGACCGCGGCGAATCGGTCCTGCTGATGGTGGATTCGATCACCCGTTTTGCCCACGCCGCCCGCGAGGTCGCGCTCGCCGCCGGCGAGCCCGCGGTGGCGCGCGGCTACGCGCCGACGGTCTTCACCGATCTGCCGCGCCTGCTCGAGCGCGCCGGTCCGGGCGAGGAGGGATCCGGCACCATCACCGGGATCTTCTCCGTGCTGGTCGACGGCGACGATCACAACGAGCCGATCGCCGACACCATCCGCGGCACGCTCGATGGGCACATCGTGCTCTCAAGGCACATCGCCGACCAGGCGCGCTATCCGGCCGTCGATGTTCTGGCCTCGGTCTCCCGCCTCGCCCACAACGTCTGGGACCCCGAGGAGCGCGAATTGGTGAGCAAGCTGCGCGCCATGATCGCGAAATACGAGGACACGCGCGACCTTCGCCTGATGGGCGGCTATCAGCCGGGACGTGATTCGGGCCTCGACCAGGCGGTCGAGATGGTTCCGCGAATCTACAACGCGATGCGACAGGGCGCATCGGCCCCGCCGAGCGCCGATCCGTTCCGCGAGCTTCGGGACATGCTCAAGGGCGACTGACGGGTGGAGAGGGTGAGGCGCCTGCCGTCCGCCCTGCCCGTGGTTTTCGACAAGAGATTGCGCATGTCGCTACGCTTCCAGCGCATGCGCGTGCACACCGGCTCACCCATTTTCGTCGTGAGCGAATTCGCCGCTCGGGTGTGCACGAGCTGGCAAGCGCTGTGCAAGCAATCGAAGAGTCTATTCTGCAAACACGACGGGAACAACCGCCGCGTGCAATTCCAATGAGTTCCCTCGACGATTCCGCGGCAGAACGCACAAGTTGTGGATGACGTGCCGCCAAACGTCATCGTGATGCACAAGCTTCGATCAGTTTGCATCAACGCAAGACAACAACGCGCGTGCAATCAAACTCTCACAATATCGAGTGCATATTACTCGCCGCGCCATGTATTGCGTTCACCATCATGTGTCCCGAACAACGAGATTGCCCTTGAACGTTACATTCGCCTGCGACGACATCCAGCCTGTGAGAGGGTCTCTACTTGATTTTGTTGAGAAGCTCATCCATCGTTTTGGTTGAGTATAAGAAACGTCTGCTTGTGACTTGAACTTTGGGGGCTTCGGTTGAGCTACTCCGATCCACCGTTTGCCGGCGACGGCAACCCGAGCTCCCGCGCGACGACCACGCCGTTGGCATGCCATCAGCGATACGGCTTCTCGCTGCGGACGATGCGACGCTCATCGGCCGAGGTCGGGCGCGGTGCGATCCGCGCCATTGTGCGAGAGTTCGACAGGGCATGCTCGTCTGACACTCAGGGCGCAAAGCGGCTTCGGGACGCCGCAGACGAAGTTCCGGGGACGAGGTAGATTCATGCCATTGGCGCGGGAAGCCGTCGAGCTGCTGGTTCAGGCGGCGCGGGCTTGGTATTTCGAAGGCAATCAGCATGGATTGCGCGATCGGGAATGGATGGCGCTGCGCTTTCTCGGGCGCGCCAACAGGTTTTCGCGCACGCCGTCCGCACTGGCCGGCTTCATCGGCGCCACACGCGCGACGGCGTCGCAGATCGTGAAGACTCTGGAGAGCAAGTCGTTCCTGGTGCGAAAGCCGTCGCATGAGGACAAGCGTTCCGTCGTCCTGCACGTCACGCCGCAGGGCGAGAAATGCCTGAGCCAGCACGACCCGATCAATCACGTGGTCAACGCGGTGACGTCGCTCGGGACCGAGGAGTGCATCAGGCTGCGCGACTCTCTCCGCGAGATCCTCAATCACCTCGATGCTGCCCATCAGCGGCTCGAAGCGAGCATCTGCCGGGACTGCATGTTTCTCGCAGAGCGCGGGCCGGGCACCGGTAAGGGGCGTGGAAACGCCGAATTCATGTGCCGGCTCTATCGTGCTCCGATCTCGCTCGAGGAGACCGAGCTGCTCTGCACCAGCTTCGAGCGCACGCGTGACCGCCCCAAGATCGAGCAGCATCTCGACCGCGAGCGCATGGCGAGCCAGGGCTGAGGCCGCCAAGAAGCGGCGCTCCATCAACGTCATTGCGAGCGAAGCGAAGCAATGACGGAGTATGAGGCGATAGCTCGCTCTCCGAGTGACGGCTGTCATTCCCCGCGAAGGCGGGGAATCCAGTACGCCGCGGCCTCTGCATTGAACAACTGTCGTCTCGGAGTACTGGATCGCCCGGTCAAGCCGGGCGATGACAGCGAGTGTGTGGTCGCAGACGTGCATATTCATTCTCGCGACTGATTTCGCCCGAGCTTTGCCTGGTCACTCCACCCTCTTGAGCCAAGAGGGCGCAGGGAAGACCGGGTGCTGACATCGCACCCGCGGTCCGCTGCGCAAAACGCACACGCAGAAAACCGCACAGCAGCATACAGGTGGTGCCAATCACTCGGCCTTCCCTGCGCGATGGTCGGACGGCTTATGCCGTGCTCTCCCGGGAGCCGAGTTCCTTCTGGCCTCCCTCACCCTCGCAAAAGTCACCGGCACCGCGCCGGTTGACGCCAATGCCGCATTCGCGAGAGCTTGACCGTAGCAACGACGGCCAGGACCACACGGTTTTGCCGTACGCACGGCCCGCCATTTCGCCGCAGTTTTCCCTGGCACCGTCGACAGCGCCGGAAACTTACAGACGAGACGAGACCTAGCAGCGCCGTTCGTCCGCGCGCGGCCGCGAGCTCACCGGGGACTACCCTCCCTGCCCGCTACCTTTCGCGCCCGACGCTGCCGCGTCCACCGCAAGCCCGGCTCGCGACAATAGACGACCTCATGATCGCCCCTCGAGATTGAGCCGGGATGACCGACACATACGACAAATCCGAATTTCGGTAAAGAAGAATATCTTTGCTTCACGGGATTGACACGAGGCCGAAACAGGCCGCCAGGCTGGCCCTCGAACCCGCAGGGACCAGACGCACCCTTGTATGCATTATCCCAGTTGCCATTCCCCTGCGCTTCGCTTTACATGCCCCCAACTGTCCCGCGGAACGGCCGGGGCTGAAAAATCATGCAAATTGCCAAGGGGACGGAGCATGGCGCGCAACATATTGATTCTTGGGGCTTCTTACGGCTCCCTGCTGGGCACGAAGCTGCTCATGGCCGGCCACAACGTGACCCTGGTCTGCCGTGCCAAGACAGCGGAGCTGATCAACCGCGACGGTACCGAGGTGCGCATCAAGCTACGCGACGAGGCGGTGCACCGGGCGATCTTCTCCCGCAACCTCCCTGGCAAGCTCGACGCGGTGACGCCGGCCAATGTCGACCTCTCCCGCTACGATCTGGTCGGCCTCGCGATGCAGGAGCCGCAATACACCAACCACACGGTGCGCGTCCTCATGGTCAAGATTGCCGCGGCGAAGCTGCCGTGCCTGTCGATCATGAACATGCCGCCCCTGCCCTACCTGAAGCGGATTCCGGCACTCGCCGACATGGATCTCGAGGAGGCCTACACCAATGCGCAGGTGTGGGAGCGGTTTGAGCCCGGGCTGGTGACGCTGTGCTCGCCCGACCCGCAGGCCTTCCGGCCGCCGGAAGAGGCCGCCAACGTGCTGCATGTCGGCCTGCCCACCAACTTCAAGGCGTCGGTCTTCGCCGACGAGAAGCACAACAAGCTGCTGCGCGAGCTGGAGGCCGACATCGACGCGGTGACGCTCGACGGCCACGACGTGCCGGTGAAGCTGAAAGTGTTCGATTCCCTGTTCGTGCCGCTGGCGAAATGGTCGATGCTGCTGACCGGCAATTACCGCTGCATCACGCCGAACGAGCCGCAGTCGATCCGCGACGCCGTGCACGGCGATCTCAATCGTTCGCAGACAATCTACGACCATGTCGATGCGATCGCCCGCCGCCTCGGCGCCGATCCGCAGGACCAGGTGCCGTTCGCGAAGTACGCCAAGGCCGCGGAGAGCCTGCTCAAGCCGTCATCGGCGGCGCGCGCGGTCGCGAGCGGTGCGCCCTTCATCGAACGCGTCGACCTGCTGGTGAAGCTGATCTCGCATCAGCTCGGCGTGCCCAACGCCGAGATCGACCGCACCGTCGACACCGTGGACCAGAAGCTGAACGAGAAGATCGTGCAGGGCGGCTCCGGCGCGCAGTAGCGCCGCTCCCACCGAGGTCCGCTCAGGCAACCAGGAAGGATTGCAGCCAGATCAGGCCGGTCACGGCGACCAGCGTAACCGCGCCGGTGCGCGTGACGAGGTCAGGGCGCCCGAGGCGACGGGCGCCGCGGCCGAGCGTTGCGCCGAGAATGATCCACGCGGCGCCGGCGGTGAGAATCTGCAGCGCGATCACGCCGAGCCACGGCAGCAGTTCGAGCGGCCCGGCCCCAAGCGGCAGCAGCAGGAACGCGAAGACCAGTGCTTTCGGGTTGAGCAGCGTCGTCAGCAACACCTGGCCGAAAGTCACCGCAGCGCCGTCGCGCAGCTCACGCGTATTGACGCGCCAGAGCATGACGGCGAGGCACAGGATGTAGATGGTCACGGCGACGCGGAGCAGCAGCGCCGCAATCGGGATGTCGCTGATGATTGGACCGAGCGCCAGCCGCAGCACCGCGATCGCCAGCAGATAGCCGCACAGTTCCGCCGCAAGCAGATGAAGGGAGCGCGAGATGCCCGCTCCGGCCCCCGATGTCGCCAGCAGGGTGTTGGTCGGCCCCGGCACCGCCAGCAGGAAATAGGTCGCCGTGAAGAAGGTCAGAAAGGTCATACTGCCAGATAGCAGCTCTCGAACCCGTCGATCTTGATCTGCGTCATTTGGCCGAGCGATGGCGGTCTGCACCATCTTCCCCGAGCCGAGGCCTTTCGGCACCGGGTTCCTGCCGCTCACGGCGGATGCTTTCCGGTTTTGGCGTGGGCAACACCACCTGATTCGCGCTGGAGCGCTCGACGCGCCGCGGCTGGATTGATAAGCCGCTGTCCGCGAATGACGGGACTTTGAGTCGGGGACATGACGGTTGCGATCGAGATGGGGCAGACCACGGCAGGCGCCGCGGCCGCCATGGACCTCGAGGAACTGCTGGCGACCCGTCTCCTGGTGCAGGGCAATTCGGGCTCCGGCAAGTCGCATCTGCTGCGGCGGCTGCTGGAACAGAGCGCACCCTGGGTGCAGCAGGCCATCATCGATCCCGAGGGCGACTTCGTCACGCTGGCCGAGCGCTTCGGCCATCTGGTGATCGAGGCCGAGGATCACACCGAGCGCGGCCTCCAGGTCGCGGGCGAGCGCGCGCGGCTGCATCGCGTCTCCACCGTGCTCAATCTCGAAGGGCTGGATGCCGAGAACCAGATGCGGCGCGCGGCTGCCTTCCTCGGCGGGATGTTCGACGTCGACCGCGATCATTGGTACCCGATGCTGGTGGTCGTGGACGAGGCGCAGCTGTTTGCGCCGGCGGTGGCGGGCGAAGTCTCGGACGAAGCACGCAAGCTCTCGCTCGGCGCCATGACCAATCTGATGTGCCGCGGCCGCAAGCGCGGGCTTGCCGGCATCATCGCAACCCAGCGCCTGGCCAAGCTCGCCAAGAACGTCGCGGCCGAAGCCTCGAACTTCCTGATGGGGCGGACCTTCCTCGACATCGACATGGCCCGCGCCGCCGACCTGCTCGGCATGGAGCGGCGGCAGGCGGAAGCCTTCCGCGATCTCGAGCGCGGTCAGTTCATGGCGCTGGGACCTGCGTTGTCGCGCCGGCCGCTGCGCCTCAACATCGGCCCGACCGAGACCAGCCCGCGCAATTCGACACCGCGGCTGATGCCGCTGCCGGAAGCCACGCTTGAAGATGCCCGCGCGGTCATCCTCGCCGCACCGCCGCCCGATGCCAGCCGGCCGCAGCGACGGCCGGCGCCGGATCTGCTCGAGCAGCTTCGCGCGGCGAAGGCCGCCCCGGTGCCGGAGATTCGGGCCGAAGTGGTCGAGGCTCCCGTCAGTGCCGAAGAGCTCGCCGAGCGGCGCGAGCGCGTGGATCGCACGCTGCGTGCCGTGATGGCCGAGCCCGATGCCGGCTTCCGCGCCATCGGCGTGCTCTATCAGGAGTTCGTGGTCCGCTGCCGCATCGAGGGGTTAGGGGCGGCGGTGCCCGATCTCAACGAATTCCGGCGCATGCTCACGCATGCGCGCGCTGGCCTCGGTGCAGACATCGCTGATGACGATGCCTGGCAGGACGTCTCGTTGCGCGCATCCATTTTGCCCGACGACATGCAGGGCGTCTTCATGATGATCGCGCGCGCGGCGAAGGAGGGCTGGCCCTGCCCCGGCGATGCCGCGATCGCCCGCGCCTACGGCTCGCATTCGCTGCGAAGGGCGCAGCGGCTGCTCGGCTATATGGAGGAGCAGGGCCTCATCGTGGTGCAGCTCGACGGCGGCGGACGGAGGATCGTGACGCTGGTGGAGCTGGCCTGGGCAACCGCGCCGGGCGATCCCAACGGGGATGATCAGCCCGCGGAGCAGGTCGCAAGCGTGGCGTCGGCTTGATCGGTACTACGAATGAGATGCGCTCCCGCTTGCGCACGGCTATCATATTTGAGAATTCTTTCCTCCGGCCATCCTTCGAGACGCCCGCTTGAGGCGGGCTCCTCAGGATGAGGACGGAGTGCGCGGCAGCAGTGTCAACGGGCACAGAACGTTAATGAGCCTCATCCTGAGGAGGCGCGTCAGCGCCGTCTCGAAGGACGAGGCGTGCACGCAGGCCGCCGCCACAAGCCATATGCGATAGCCCTGCCTGCGTTGAGACGCTTACGCCGCCTCGGAGCCGCCGAGATAGGCGTCGCGGATACGCGGGTCGTCCTTCAGCGCGCGGGCCGGCCCTGACAGCACGATCTTGCCGGTCTGCAGCACATAGGCCTCGTGCGCGATCTCGAGCGCGAGGCTGGCGTTCTGCTCGACCATGAAGACCGAGACGCCCTCCTGGTTGATGCTGCGGATCAGTTCCAGCACGCGATCGACATAGAGCGGCGACAGGCCCATGGTCGGCTCGTCCATCACGATCATGCGGGGGCGGCTCATCAGCGCGCGCGCCATCGCCACCATCTGCTGCTCGCCGCCGGACAGCGAGCCGGCGCGCTGCGACAGCCGTTGGCCGAGCTTCGGGAACAGCGTCAGCATCCTGTCGAGATCCTGCGCGATGGCGTCGCGGTCATTGCGCACGAAGGCGCCCATCAGGATGTTCTCGCGCACGCTCATGTCGGCGAACAGCCGCCGCGCCTCCGGCACGGAGCCGATGCCGCGGCGGACGATCTGCGGCGTGGAGAGCCCGATCAGCGAAGCGCCGTCGAACGTCACCTCGCCCGAGCGCGGCTTCACCAACCCTAAGATGATCTTCATCGTGGTCGACTTGCCGCTCGCGTTGCCGCCGAGCAGGCAGACGATGTGGCCGCGCGCAACCGTGATCGACAGGTCGAAATGCACCTGGGCCTGGCCGTAGAAGGTGTTGACATCAGACAATGCCAGCAGTGCTTCGGGTGCGCTCGTCATGCCGCGCTCTCCTGCTCCGTCGTCCCTGACAGTCCGTGGCCGAGATAGGCCTCGATCACCTTGGGATCGGTTCGCACCTGCTCGCCCGGCCCTTCCGCGATCTTCTTGCCCTCGTCCATGACGATGACGCGGTCGGACAGGCGCATCACCATCTCCAGCTTGTGCTCGATCAGCAGGATCGTCAGCCCTTCGGCTTTCAATTCGGCGACGAGTCCCTGCATCTCCGCGGTCTCGGTCGGATTCATGCCGGCGGTGGGCTCGTCGAGCAGCAGCAGCCGCGGCTTCAGCGCGAGCGCACGCGCGATCTCGACGCGGCGGCGGTTGGCGTAGGAGAGGCTATAGGCGGGCTTGTCGATGCGCGGCAGCAGCCGTTCGCCGAAACGCGCGAGGATGGCCTTGACCTCCTCACGCAGCCGCTCCTCCTCGGCCCTGACGCGCGAGGGACGCAGCAAGGCCAGACCCAATTCCAGCAGCGGACCGATCACCGGCACGGCCGGCTTCACGGCGCGCAGCCGCGTGTGCGCGCCGATCAGGACATTGTCCATGACGCTGAGATTGCCGAACACGCGGCCGAGCTGGAAGGTGCGCGCGATGCCTTCGGCCGCGAGCCGCTCCGGCGGCAGGCCGGTGATGTCCTGCCCTTCGAAGCTGACGGTGCCGGCATCGGGCCGGTCAAGCCCGGTGACGAGATTGAACAGCGTCGTCTTGCCGGCACCATTCGGGCCGATGATGCTGATCAGCTCGCCCCTGGCAAGGTCGAGGTCGATGGCGTCGACCGCGGTGAGGCCGCCGAAACGGCGCGTCAGGCCGCGCAGGGACAGCATGGCGTGAAGCTGCTTCTCCATCAGACCGTTCCCAACAGGCCCTGCGGCCTGAACCGCACCAGCAGCAAGAGAACGATGCCGTAGATCAGGATGCGGTACTCGGCCGCGATCCGGAACACCTCGGGCAGGCCGACCAGCGCCACCGACCCGACGATCGCGCCGACGACGTTGCCGAGGCCGCCGAGGATGACGACGGTCAGCGCCAGGATGGATTGCTGCGTGTTGAAGGTCTCGTGGTTGATGTAGGAATAAAGATGCGCGGCGATGCCGCCGCTGACGCCGGCGGCGAAGCCGCCGAAGATGAAGGCGATCGACTTGTAGCGGTTCAGGCTGAGGCCATAGGCGCGCGCGGCGATGTCGTCGTCGCGGATGGCGCGAAAGCTGCGGCCAAGATGCGAGGTAAGCAGCCGTCCCTGCAGCAGCGCCAGCACGACCATCACCGCAAGGCTGAACCAATAGACCGAGGTCGGGCTGATCAGGTCATAGCCGAATAGAGCCAGCGGCGGGATGCCGGAGATGCCGATCGGACCGCGTGTCACGCTTTCCCAATTCAGGATCACCAGCGCCACGATCTCGCCGATCGCAAGCGTCGCGATCGACACATAATGCCCGCGCAGGCGGAAGGAAGGCGAGATCAGGAGCGTGCCGAGCGCGGCGCTCATCAGGCCACCGCCGATGACGGCAAGTCCGGCCGGAACGGCCAGCACCAGCGACAGCAATGCGGAGGTGTAGGCGCCGATCGCAAGCAGCGCGGCATGACCGAGAGAGACCTGCCCCATCGTGCCCGCAACCAGCGTCAGGCTGAGCCCGAGCATGCCGAGCAACCAGGCATTGATCAGGGTCTGGAGCACGTAGAAGGACACCGGGAACAGCGGCATGATCGCAAAGCCGGCAACAGCGACCAACAGCGCCCAGCGCGGAATATTCACCGGGCGGCTCGGCGCGATGAACGTGCCGGTGAGCGGCTCGGGCGGCGCCTGCCGTGCGCTGACGAACAGGCCGTTCGGCCGCAGCACGAGCACGACGACGAGCAGCAGGAACGCGAACAAATTGCGGTAGCTGGTGCCGAGCACGGCGACGCCGTAGCTCTCGACGAGGCCCAGCAGCAGGCTGCCGATCACCGCGCCCGGCACGTTGCCGGCGCCGCCGACGACTTCCGCGACGACGCCCTTGAGCGTCGCCTGAAGGCTCATCGCCGTGTCGATCTGGTTGTAGTACATGCCGACCAGCATGCCGGAGACGCCGCCGAGCGCCGCCGCGATACCGAACACGGCCTGATTGACCCGGTTGACGTCGACGCCCATCTGCATGGCGGCGTCGCGGTCCTGCGCCGTGGCACGCACGGCCCAGCCGAGCTTGGTGTAACGCAGGAACACGAACAGCAGCAGCGCACTGGTGAGGCCGACGCCGGCAATGAGCAGATCAAGCGGCCCGATCGTCCCGCCACCGACCTGGAAGCGGACATCGGGCAACTGGCTCGGCAACGCGCGCGGATTGGGCGAGAAGATCAGCATCACCAGTTGGTCGAGCACGAAGCTGATGCCGATGGTCGCGAGCAGCGGCGCGATGCGCACCGAGTTTTGCAGCGGCCGCAGACCGAACCGCTCGATGATCAGACCGACGATCGCCGCCGCCACGGCGACCACGATGATGGTGAGAGGCAGCGGCGTGTGCAGCTGCACCACCGCGATCCAGCCGATATAGGCGCCGACCAGATAGATCGACCCTTGCGCGAAGTTGATCAGCCGGCTGACGCCGAAGATCAGCGCGAGCCCGACTGCAACGAGCGCGTAGACATTGCCGACGATCAGCCCGTTGATGGTGTGGTCGAGCCAGGAGGACACGCAGTATTCCTAATCAGGGAGAAAGCGGCCGGAGCGATCGCTTCGGCCATCGCATCAGGTCGGCTTGCCGTCCCACAGCGCGAACTGACCCTTGCGCACGACGAGCTCGGCGTTCATGGCGCCCTTGACGCGGCGGCTCTCGACGTCGAACGTCGCCTGACCGAAGATGACGCTGGAGACGTCCTTCACCTTGGCGAAGGCATCGCGGATGGCGCGGCGGTCGGTGCCGCCGATCTTCACCACGGCAGCGGCCATGTTCATCGCGTCATAGGAATAGGCATTGAAGGCGTCGGGCTCCTGCCCGTTGTACTTGGCCTTGAAGCCGTCGATGAACTTCCTCACCTCGGGCCGCGGATCTTGCGGGAAATAGCGCGTGCCGAGATGGACGTCCTCGACCGCCTCGCCCCCGAGCTCGATGAATTTCGGCGAATACACCGAGCTGGCCGCGCAGATCGTCTGCTTCAGGCCGACCTGGCGGGCCTGGCGCGCGATCAGCGCGCCGTCGGAATAATAGGAGATCAGGATCAGGCCGTCCGGGCTGGCGTCGCGCACGCGCACCAGAGTGGAGCGGAAGTCGCGTTCCTCGGCGATGTAGCCCTCGGTGATCGCGACCTCGGCGCCGTATTCCTTGGCCGCCTTGACGAAATGGTCGCGGCTGGTGCGGCCCCAATCGGTGTTGAGGTGCAGCACCGCAAGCTTCTTCAGGCCGAGCCGCCTGACGGCGTAGGACGCCAGCAGCGGCTGCTCGTCGGCCTGGCTCACGGACGTGCTCCACATGAAGTCACCGCCCTTGGTGAAGTCGGGGTGCGAATTGGTGAAGCCGAACTGCACCAGGCCGCCGCGCTGATAGATCGGGGAGGCCGCCATCGAGGCGGGACTGGAGAAATCGCCGAGCTCCATGACGATGCGGGGATCGGAGACGAATTTCTGGGCGATCGCGACCGACTGGCGCGGATCGCTCTGGCTGTCCTCGAACTGGTAGGCGAGCTTGCGGCCGTTGATGCCGCCGGCGGCGTGAATCTCGTCGAGCGCGAGATCAAAGCCCTGCTTCCACTGCGCGCCATATTGCGCGTTCGGTCCCGTGAGGGGGCCGCTGACCCCGAGCAGGATCGGCTCGGCGGATTGCGCCAGTGCGGCGCGCGAGAAGGCTGTGCCCGCCATCATGGCGGCGAGCGAACCTTTGACCAGGGTACGGCGATCGATGTTGCTCATTCACGGCTCCATCCATTCAATGTTGATACAGCAGCAATTCTCGTGCCGGTGAGATTGCCTATTTCGAGGGCTCGCCGAGCGACAGCATCAGCCGGTTCGCCCAGTTGAAGAACGCGGCGCCGTTGATGACGTCGACGATCTCGGCGTCGTCGAGACCGGCGCGGCGCAGCTCGGCGATATTGTCAGGCCCGAATGCGATCGGCGTTGCGGCCAACGCCACCGAGGCCTTGACCACCGCATTCCAGCGCTCACCGAGATCGGCCCCAACGCCCTCGTCAAGCAGACGCTGCACGTCGTCGCGGCGCTTGGAATAGGTGCTGGCGAAGCGCGCATGCACGGAGGCGCAATAGATGCAGCCGTTGTAGCGCGAGGTCGCCGCAGCGGCGAGCTCGCGCTCGGCGCGCGGCAGGCCGTCGGCGACGTTGTAGAAGATGTCCTTGTCGGTCTTGGTGCGGGCTTCCAGCACTTCGGGATCGCGCACCAAGAGACGAAAATATTCCGACTTGGCGCGGGCGCGGTCGACGAGGCCGGCGTAGTGCCGCTCGGTCAGCTCGGCCTCGGGCAGCGGGTCGATCCACGAGACCCAGCCGAGCTCGTCCTGGGTGAAGGCGACGGGCGGATTGACGGTGCTCATGATTGGACCTCCTACGCGTTCGCTGCGGCGAGCGTGCGCAGGCCGCTGACGACGCGCACCTGGAACGACAGGAACGCAACGAGCTGGGACAACGTGACGATGCCGGTGGATGACCAGCCGGCAGCCAGTAGCGCCTTCATGTCGGCGGACGCGGCATCGCGCGGGTGGAAGAGAAGCAGATGCGCGTGCTCCAATGCTGCGACCAGCCTGGCGCCGAGGACAGGCTTGCGCTCCGCGCTGACGCGATAGATCAAGCCGGCCTTGTTCTCGATCGACAACGGACCGGCCGGATAGGCGCCGTATGGGCCGGAGGTCTTGCCGCGCTCGATCTCGGCGTTGATCGCATCGAGCAGAGGCGCGCCATCCGCAGTCGCGGCAAGCTTGTCGCGATAGAAGGCGGCGACGGGGGACTCGCCATGGAGCCCGGTCGCGAAGGCCGCGACCACCGCGCGCTCGGCAAGCGAAAAATCGCCGGCGTCCACCGGCTCGAACAAAGCGAGATAGCTCTTCTGCGCATTCTCGCGCGCCTGCAGGCGGCGCGCGCGGATGGCGTCGAGTGTGGAGCCGGGCTCGATCCCGGCGAGCGTGTCGATGATGTCTTGCGTTCCCATCATTCAGCCTCGTGCAACGCGTTTTTCGTTCATTCCGGCTAACCTGCGAGGGCAATGTCTTTGGCGGCCGTCCGGGTCCAGCCCAGCACTGGGGCGACCTTGTCGGCGACGAGCTCGATGGAGCGCAGGACGTCAGCATGCGGCGCATCGACCGAATGCACCTGGAAGACGAGATCGGTCACCCGTTCCAGCGTGGCGTCGGTGCGGAGCGAGGCAATGACGTGGTCGGCATCGCCGACATGGGTGTCGAACGCGGTAATCATCTCCTCCAGCGTCTCGCCTGGAGGGGGATGTCCGCCCTTCATGAATTGCGGCAGCGCGCGGCGCAGTCCGATATCGGCGAGGCGCAGCGCCTCGCGATGGTCGTCGGCAACGAAGATGCTGCGCGAGGCCATGATGCGCGGCTCGCGGCCCGGCGGCAGCGCGGCGAGATAGGCGTCGATGATCGGGTTCTGGATCTCGGCGAGCGTCGCGTTCGGCGCGTCCTTGGCCCGCGGCTGCGTGCGCGAGAGCAGGAGGCCGTCGCCGGCCTTGCCGGCGCGGGCGCCGCCGGCAACGGAGAACGTCGCCTGCCAGATGCGCTTATCCAGTTGCGGCCGCTGCGGATAAAGCGTATCGCCGCCCTCGAGCGGCTTGCCGGTCAAGGCCTTGCGGACGATGTCCAAATTGCGGGCAAAGATCTCGTTGCGCTGGGCGCTGTCGAGGCCGAAAGCGGCGAAGGCGGACGGGTTGCCGCCGGTGCCGACGCCGAGCTCGAAGCGGCCGTTGCAGAGGAGATCGAGCACCGCGGCATCCTCCGCCACCCGCACCGCGTTCTCCAGCGGCAGCGTGACGATGCCGGTGCCGAGGCGGATGCGCGAGGTCTGCGCGGCGACATAACCCAGGAACGTGAAGGGCGACGGCAGGCCGCCCTCGCGCTCATGGAAATGATGCTGCGCGATCCACGCGGAATCGAGCCCGGCCTTCTCGGCGCGCACGATCTGCTCGGCGGCGAAGCGATAGCGGTCCGCCGCCGGCGCCTCGTCGAGCAGCCGCGTGAAGAAGCCCAGGCGTTTCAGGTTGGCAAAGCGTTTCATACGATCCCTGTCGGGCGAGGATGGGCCCCGATGATGTCGGTTGCCGCAGTTCCCGACAAGCGGGCATTACGCAGGGCACATACGCAAGATTCCTGCGCAAGGCTGATCGCAAGGCTGCCCGCCGGATCGCCTTGATGTGGACTCTGGGCGGGCAGATTGCCTACCAGCTCGGCAGCACCGCGCCCTTGAACTTGGTCAGGACGAACTCCTTGACCTCAGGCGTGTGGTAACTGCCCACGAGGATCTTGACCCAAGGCTTGTCCTTGTCGGCGCTGCGCACCGCGATCAGGTTGACATAGGGCCCCTTCGGGTCCTCGCGCAGGATCGGATCCTTGACCGGATCGAGGCCCGCCTGGGTTGCATAGTTGGTGTTGATCGCGGCGGCATCGACGTCGTCGAGCGCGCGCGGGGCCTGCGCCGCGTCGACCTCGATGAACTTCAGCTTCTTGGGATTGTCGGTGATGTCGAGCACGGTCGGCTTGAAGCCGGTGCCGTCCTTCAGCTTGATCACGCCCTTGTCGCGCAGCAGCAGCAGCACGCGGCCGCCATTGGTCGGATCGTTCGGGATCGAGACCTTGCCGCCCGCGGGGATATCGCCGAAGGCCTTGTGCTTCTTCGAATAGACGCCGATCGGGAAGTTCACGGTCAGGCCGACGGATTCGATCTTGTAGCCGCGGTCGGCCTTCTGGTTGTCCAGGTAAGGCTGGTTCTGAAACGAATTGGCCTGGATCTCGCCGGCATCGAGCGCGGCGTTCGGCACCACGTAATCGGAGAACTCCAGGAGCTGGATGTCGAGGCCCTGCTTGGCGGCGATCGGCTTCACCGCTTCGAGGATCTGCGCATGCGGCCCCGGCGTCACGCCGATCTTGATGGTCTCGGCCGCGGCTGCGGCGGACCATGCGGCCAGCACGGCAGAGAGAATCAGGGGAAGGCGAAACGGCATCTTGGTCTCCTTGGGTCTTGCGGCAACGGACCCGTATTCCCTTTTCTGCGGTGCGAAATCAATGAAATGGAAATCCATATTGTCCGCGGCTCGGGGCCAGCCTTTCTCCATTCGGCCGCAAACGGAAAACGAATGCAGAGTGCGACAAAGTGCGCGCGCGTAACCCGGATGAAGCGCCGCGCAAGCAGGGCTGCTGCCGCTCGTGGCAAGAATCCCGGATTGCACTTTCGTTCCATCCGCAGCCGGGCCAGCGTCCTTCTCTTTGACTCCACCACGCCCGACGTGCTGAGTTAGCGCGCACTGAGCCGGTGGCGACGAAGTGGGGATCATCCAATGAACGAGAACGAAATCCGCAATCTGGTCGCAGAAGTGAAGCAAGGCACGCTGTCGCGGCGCTCATTCATCAGGACAATGGCCGCGGTCGGAATCGCGGCGCCGATCGCCAGCCAAATCCTGGTCTGGCACGATGTGGCGATGGCTGACGCCACGTTGCCGTACAAGCCGGCCAAGGCCGGCGGCGGCGGCACGCTCAAGATGCTGCTCTGGCAGGCGCCCACCCTGCTCAATCCGCATTTCGCGCTCGGCACCAAGGACCAGATCGCCTCGCGCATCTTCTTCGAGCCGCTCGCCGGCTGGGACAAGGAGGGCAACCTCATCCCCTGCCTCGCCGCCGAGGCGCCGACCAAGGCGAACGGCGGCCTTGCGGCCGACGGCATGAGCGTGATCTGGAAGCTGAAGCGGAGCGTGACGTGGCATGACGGCAAGCCCTTCACCGCCGACGATGTCGTCTTCACCTGGCAATACGCCGCAGATCTCGCCACCGCGGCCTACACCACGGGCTCCTACAAGGACATCAAGGTCGAGAAGATCGACGACCACACCGTCAAGGTGATCTTCCGGGCGCCGACGCCGTTCTGGGCCGATCCGTTCGTCGGCTCGGTCGGGATGATCCTGCCGAAGCATCATTTCGGCGAGTATGTCGGGGCCAAGTCGCGCGAAGCGCCGGGCAATCTGAGGCCGGTCGGCACCGGCCCGTACAAATTCGTCGAGTTCAAGCCCGGCGATATGATCCGCGCCGAGCGCAATCCCGACTATCACATCAAGAACCAGCCGCATTTCGACATGGTCGAGATCAAGGGTGGCGGCGACGCGGTGTCCGCGGCGCGCGCCGTGCTGCAGACCGGCGAGTACGACTTCGCCTGGAACATGCAGGTGGAGGAGGAGGTCCTCAAGCGCATGGAGGCCGGCGGCAAGGGCAAGCTCGAGATCACGCCTTCAGGCAATGTCGAGTTCATCATCCTCAACACGACAGACCCCTGGACCGAGGTCGACGGCGAGCGCTCGAGCGTCAAGACCAAGCATCCGACGCTGTCCGATCCCGCCGTTCGCCGCGCGATCAACTTCCTGATCGACCGCGATTCGATCCAGAAGTTCATCTACGGCCGCGGCGCCATCGCCACCGCGAGCTTCGTCAACGCGCCCAAGCAGTTCAAGTCGCCCAAGCTGAAATACGAGTTCGACATCGACAAGGCCAACAAGATCCTCGACGAGGCCGGCTGGACCAAGGGCGCGGACGGCATCCGGGAGAAGGACGGCAAGAAGCTCAAATACGTATTCCAGACCTCGACCAACGCGCCGCGGCAGAAGACGCAGGCCATCATCAAGCAGGCGTGCCAGAAGGCCGGCATCGACATCGAGATCAAGGCGGTCACCGCCTCCGTGTTCTTCTCATCCGACGTCGGCAATCCCGACACCTACTCGAAATTCTATGCCGACATGGAGATGTACAACACCACGCAGCCGCAGCCCGATCCGGAGCGCCTCTTGAACCAGTGCGTGTCCTGGGAGATCGCCACCAAAGACAACAAATGGCTCGGCCGCAACAATTCGCGCTATTCCGACCCCGAAGCCGACAAAGCCTACAAGGCCGCGCAGAACGAGCTCGATCCGGTCAAGCGCGCCGCGCTGCTGATGAAGGTCGACGAGATCTTCTGCGAGGCAAACGTGTTCCTGCCGCTGCTGTCGCGCCACGTCGTCAACGCCGGCGCCAACAATTTGATGATCGACATCTCCGGCTGGGACACCATCACGTGGAACCTGGCGGCGTGGTACCGGACCTGAGGGGGCTCGTGAGCGCGCTGATGGTTGCAGCGCAGCGCGGGATTCAGATCGCGATGCCGAATCCCGTCCACTGTGTGCTCCAGATCACAGCGGAATCGCGCAACCTCGCCTACAAGGATCAGGCATGGCCGCAAACAAGGTAACGGCGGTACGCACGAGGCTGGGAAGACCATCAACAGCTACGGACTTTGTGACGCCGCCAGGGTGAACAACCCGGCGGCTTTTTCCTTGCTCGCGCGACCTGCGGTCCGCGCGCAGAGGACGGAGATACCGCCCGGCGCTATGAAGCGCCCGAGCTCTTTCGCTCCTCGCGTTCATCTTCGATCTGACGTTCGGCTTCCAGCCAGAACTCCAACTCGCGATTGCTCGGCCGTCCCGCCTGCTCCCAGAGCTCATAGGCGCGTGTGCGCACCTTGCCACGGCGCATTATGCGAAGCAGCTTTCGTTTCAGTTCCTCCGCGAAGCTCCTGAAGCGTTGTCCGGTGGTTTCATCCCTGACGAGCGAGGCCGCTCGCGTTGCGAGTTCGATCTGGTGCTCTAGCTTCTTCTGCTCGTCCACCACCGAAACTGCCGCGGAAAGAATTGTTGTCGGAGCCGTGCGGACACTAAATTCCTTTCCGGGATGGTCCGTTCCCTGAGGTGCAGCGTTTCGGAAGTGACCAGCCGAGCAGGCATCGGTTGGGCGCCGCTAGTGCCACGTCGTGTCGGCTTCGACGATCACCACCCTGATTTCAGGGTCCTCAGTCGTGTTGCAGGAGCAGGGCATGCCCTCGCCACAGCGGCAGCCGCCGAGCTTCTCGCTCCAGACCCGGAGCGGATGGTTTTCGCAGACCCATCCAAGACCCTGGCAGAATGGGCAGGTCTTGTCGGTCACAGCGTATCCGGCGTCCGCAGCGTGCTCGACCTGTCCTCGTTGCGCAGCTCCTGCTCCGCCGCGTGCCAAAATTCCTCCTCGCGCCCTTCGGGCTTGCCCGCCTGCTCCCACAATTGGTGCGCGCGTTCTCTGATCTCTTGCTCGGTCGGCTCGGACAATTGCACCTCCTGCTTGGAAGCACGGCCCCACCCAGGGGGGTATGGGGGGCTTGGAGGCGGGGCCGTGCAGGCCAGCGATCGGCGGCGATGCTGACCCGCGGAGTCAAGTTTCGATCGGGCGCGAGAGTTCCAAGCTGCGCCTGTGCGGCACGACGCCGCGAAGGAAAATCCAGGACGCGGCAAACAATCCACCATGTTCCCAAGGCGAGCGGCCGCAGCAATTGCCTCAAGGCAGTCGGCACTCGGGGCACAGCTGCTGCTGTGCCCCTTTCTGAGATGCCAAGGACGCGCGTTAGAGCAATCCCACCCTGTGCATGATTTCCCGGATCTGCGCCGGATTCGGATCCACCATCATGGGCGCGACTGCCGCGCCTGCGGTCTGTGCGGGACCGTGAGCGACGGAGCTCGATCCGTTCTTGATCGGATCGACGGACTGCAGATTCATTGCGGCCGCCGTTTGTGCCGGACCGCGCGCCACGTGGATCGCACTGCCGTGCACGGGATCGGCGGACGGCGGCGGCGACCCCACGGGAACCATGCTCGGCGCTTCGACCGACTGCAATCCAAGCAGACGCCGCAACGTTGCCAGCGCAGGGTCGGTTGCGGTAGCGGCGGCGATCACCGGGGCGACGCCGGTTTCCAGGCCGAGTGCCCGCATCACGTTCGGCAATCCCGCGCCGGTCCGATTTGGGTCGCCAAACTGCAGCGGCGTCGCGGTTTCCTTCAGAATTTGGAACAGCCGCTCGACACGGCGTGCGTCGCGATTCTGAAAGTTGCCTTTGGTGAAGTCCGGATGATGCGCCAGCACCAGCGCGGCCAGGCCCGTGACATGGGGAGTCGCCATCGAGGTGCCGTCCCATGCTCCGAAGCCATCGGCGGGAAGCGACGAGACGATCGCCACACCAGGCGCGCAGACGTCGACCTCCGGACCGAAGCAGGAGAACTTTGCCGGAAAATATCCGTCGCGGCTCTGGAAGCCGTCGAGGGCCTGCTGCGAATGATAGCTGTCGTTGGGGAATTCGCCCCACTTGCCGATCGCGGCAACCGCCAGGCAATGCGGCGTCGACGCGGGAAACTGCACCGGCCCCGAGGAATTGCCCGCGGCGATGATGCAGGCCATACCCATTTGCTTGGCCCGGATGATGCGTTCCTCGATAATGCGCGAAGGCTCGCCGCCGCCCAGGCTCATATTGGCAACATCGATGCCATGCTCCATGCAGTAATCGAGCGCGGAGACGAGATCGCTGAACCGGCCGCCGGGGAAGATGCGGCAGACGTGGATTTCCGCCGCGGGAGCGAAGCCGCGGATGCCGCCACCGGCGCCGACGGGTCCGCCAGCGATGATTCCAGCGCAATGCGATCCGTGGCCGATCGTATCGACGGTCCAGGCCGCCTTGTCGGTCCCGACGATACTGGTGCCTGCCGTGATCCCGTGCAGATTGCGATGGGTCGGCGCCAGGCCGGAATCGATGACTGCGATCTTCATGCCGGCGCCATCGAAGGACGGCGGCAGACGATCAAGGCCCATCGCGCGCTCACCCCATCCCATCAATTGCTGGCCGGGGAAATTCCGCAACACCGCGCCGAGCGCCCTGGCAACGATCCGGTTGACGCTGTTAGGAACGAGCTGCGGACGATCGAGCCAGAAGGTCCAGTAGTCGATCTTCGGTTTGACCAGGATCGAGCGGATGGTCTCGGGTCTTTCGCCTTGCAGGGTCACTGTGGCGCGGCCGGTGGCGTCCGTGATGCCTTGGGCCGGCCACATGCTGCCGAACACATAAACCTCGGCTTCAGGCAGCGGACCATCCTGGCCCAGCACTTCGATCGTGGTCGTGAAGCCGTCGGCCAGCGGTGTCAGCACCCCCGGATTGGGCAGCTGCGGCGTGGTCGGATCGAGCATGTAGCTCAGCCGCTCGTCGCGCTCCACCGCGCAACGCTGTCCCGCCTGGGTCTGCAGCAACTTGGCCTTGTCAGGAGTCATCTTGGCGAGGACCAGCGGGCTGAGCGGCACTTGTCCGAGCTCTGCGCTCTGAAATCCGAACAGGCGCGGCGGAGAGACCGTTTTCACCACTTCGATGTCGGGACTGTTGCTGAGCTGCTGAGTCAGGAAATCGACGCTGAAGGTCGCAAGCCCGGGCTGCTGCTGCGGCGCGATCATGAATTGCGCCGGGCGCGCTGCGATCGTTGCGGGCTCCTGCCCCCGTGACGATGATGGAGCGGTGCCCTGGTCCGGAACGGACCCGTTGCCGTTCATCGCGGCTTCGGTCGCGTCGTGCTCGCCCTGCGTGGAAGTTCCTGATTTGCCTTTCGTGGCCATCTGCGGCCTCCTTGATGTTTTGCGTGTCCAATGTTTGCCCACCGACGTCAGTCGGCATCGAATGGCTTCAGCGCTGAATCCGGTTCGACCACCAGCGTGGCAAACGTCGATTTCAGGCGATCGGCCTGTGTGGTCGTCATCGACAAGATGACGACATCGGGTGCGACTTGCGCGACTCGCTTCACGCCGGGTTCACGCTGCAAGTGTTCGTTGAGCTCACCGGATTGGACCGGGCCTCCCTGCACGATGAATTGCTGCGACGCGGTTGAATCGGCCATCTGGTTTCCATTCACGTCTAAGCGCAGAGGGCGGGCTTGCGCCCGCCCCCACGCGTTGGGTCTAGTGCATCGTGCCAGCGGGCTGGCCGGCGTTGAAGACTCCGAGCTGACGGCCGATATCGAGGCCGGTCTGGGCGCCCTGGCCGATCTTCTTCAGCACGCTCCAGAAGCCCTGCAGCTCGATGTCGGAGACCTGCGCCGCCGCGGGCTGCAGGCCGGGCTGGGCGCTGAACACGCCGAGCTGCTTGCCCACATCCAAGCCGGTCTGCACGCCCTGGCCGATCTTCTTCAGCACGCTCCAGAAGCTCTGCAGCTCCATGTCGGAGACTTGCGCCGCCGCGGGTTGCAGGCCGGGCTGGGCGCTGAACACGCCGAGCTGCTTGCCCACATCCAAGCCGGTCTGCACGCCCTGCCCGATCTTCTTCAGCACGCTCCAGAAGCCCTGCAGCTCCATGTCGGAGACCTCCGCCGCCGCGGGCTGCAGGCCGGGCTGGGCGCTGAACACGCCGAGCTGCTTGCCGACGTCCAAGCCGGTCTGCACGCCCTGGCCGATCTTCTTCAGCACGCTCCAGAAGCTCTGCAGCTCCATGTCGGAGACTTGCGCCGCGGCAGGCTGACCGCCGGGGCCGGCACTGAACACGCCGAGCTGGCGACCGATATCGAGGCCGGTCTGGGCACCCTGGCCGATCTTCTTCAGCACGCTCCAGAAGCTCTGCAGCTCGATGTCGGAAACCTGCGCCGCGGCGGGCTCCAAGCCGGGCTGGGCGCTGAACACGCCAAGCTGCTTGCCGACATTCACGCCGGTCTGCACGCCCTGACCGATCTTCTTCAGCACGCTCCAGAAGCTCTGCAGCTCCATGTCGGAAACCTGCGCCGCCGCGGGCTCCAGGCCAGGCTGGGCGCTGAACACGCCGAGCTGCTTGCCGACATTCACGCCGGTCTGCACGCCCTGGCCGATCTTCTTCAGCACGCTCCAGAAGCCCTGCAACTCCATGTCGGAGACCTGCACGGTACCTTGCATGTCCGGACCGGCCGAGAACGGCAGGAAGCCACCACCGATGTTGCCGATCGCGCCGCCGATCTGCTTCCCCTTCTTGCCGCCGAGCAGGTTGCCGATAACGCGTCCGGCCGCGCCACCGAGGATCGAGCCGAAGATCCCCTGCGGGTCCAATTGGCCGTAGTCCTCAGTCTGTTGCTGAAATCCAGTCATGTTCAAAATCTCCTGATGAAGTGCTTGAGCCGTGAGCGACACGCGCTCCCCACAGGGAGGCGGGATCACTGCGCACGATTGTGCGAGCGGCTGAAGGCTACGACAGGGATCGTGATGCAGGCGTCACGTCGAGCGTGAAAGTTGCGTCAGAATTCTTATCGCGAGGCAATTTGAGTGAAGTAGATCTTACAGCGGCTCGGAACGTGTGCCGGATTTCGAGCTGCAGCCGTTCCGTCTCTCGCTCCGGCGCTGCGCGAACCTCGCGCCACAGTACGGAGCGGCAGAGATCGTACTGACGGAGCGCATCGGTCCGGCGGCCTTGCTGCGCGTAACAGCGCATCAAGATGCGATGAATCTCTTCCTGCAACGGGTCGATTGCGAGGATCCGTAGCGCGAGTGCGATCGCGATATCCATGTGTTCGCGCCCGCCGGAGTCGAGCAGGCCCGCAAGCGCCCGCATCGCCTGGGTCCGCAGTCGCTGGCGCTCGGCAGACAGCCAGGCCTCGAATTGGCATGAAGTCGAGCCGATGCCCTCGAGAAGGTCGCCGCGATAAAGCACCGCCGCGCGGGCCAGACGTTCGGGATCCCCTCCCGTCAAAAGCCGCTCGAATTCCCCGACATCGGTGCTGATGCTGTTCGGACAGATGCGTATATCATCGCGATCGGCCAGGATCACATCCGAATATCGCGGCAGCTCACGCCGCAACGTGAGCAGGGCTTGTCGAAGACTGGCGCGCGCGCGATCGCCGAAATGACCGTCCCACAACAGCGTCGCGAGCTTGCCGCGCGAAATGGCGCGAGGAGAACTGAGCGCCACGTAGCCCAGGAGAGTTGCAGCCTTGCGACTGGGGATCAACACCGACTCGCCGGTCGCACACACGACCTCGACACCGCCGAAGAGATTGATCTGGAGCAGCGACATTGTCCTTTTCCTTCGGTCATTGTCTTCTGTCCCTCATTCTATCCAGGGGCGAACATTCTTCTTATGATCATGATCACTAGGACACGGACAGCGCCGATTGGCCGCACATCGTCGATCAGACCGGATGCTCTTACGGGCACCATACAATCTAGGTTAGACAAAGCAATGGAACTCGCCTTGGCTCCGCGTCAGCAATTTGTGAGAGCGGAAATTTCAGATGTGTGAGGTAGCCCATAGTCAGCATGCAAATTGCAGGCGCCACAATTGCTCGCATTTGGTGCATCTTTCGTGCGGACGCCGGACGCCGCAAGCTGTCGCATCACGTGACGCACCGAATGCCGTGCGAGTTGTCCCACTCGGCGGTACTCGACAAAGCGAAGTCATGGGTCATGATTGCATCCATATAGAGCAGATCCGTCGACAACGGGTTCCGCGGCTTCGCGACCGCCTTACGTCATCCGAACCCAGACGCCATTACCCGCGGACGACTTCACCGCAGCCTCGATCAACTTCACGCCGGCGAGGCCATCCTCGACCGTCGGGAAGACGACATCGGGATGCGGCTTTTCACCGGCCGCTGCCGCGCGGATGGCGCGCGCCGCCTCGGCATAGATCGTTGCGAAGCCTTCAAGGTAGCCCTCAGGGTGGCCTGATGGGATGCGGCTAACGCGGGCGGCCTCGCCCATTGCGCCGGCTCCGCCGCGGGTCAGGAGCTGCCTGGGCTTGCCGTAGGGTGTGAACCAGAGATGGTTCGGATTCTCCTGCGCCCATTCGAGGCCGCCTTTGCTGCCGTAGACGCGCAGCGTGAGCCCGTTCTCGTTGCCGACGGCAACCTGACTCGCCCACAGCATGCCCTTGGCGCCGCCCTTCCACTTCAGGAGGATCTGGACATCATCGTCGAGCCGCCGCCCCTCGACGAAGGTCGACAATTGGGCGAGCAATTCGTCGAGCTCGAGCCCGCTGACGAAGCAGGCAAGATTGTAAGCATGGGTGCCGATGTCGCCGATGCACCCGCCGGCGCCGGACCGGGACGGATCGGTGCGCCATGCCGCCTGCTTCTGGCCGGTGGTTTCCAATGGCTCAGTCAGCCAATCCTGCAGATACTCGGCCTTGACGAGACGGATCTCGCCGAGATCGCCGTTCGCGACCATGGCGCGCGCCTGCCGGATCATGGGATAGCCGGTGTAATTGTGCGTGACGACGAAGATCCTGCCGGTCTTCCTGACCAGCGCCACCAGTTCCTCGGCCTCGGCCACGGTCGTCGTCAGCGGCTTGTCGCAGATGACGTGGATGCCGGCTTCGAGGAAAGCTTTCGCGACCGGGCGGTGCATGTGGTTGGGCGTCACGATCGAGACCGCCTCGATGCCATCCGCCCTCGCCGCTTCAGCCCGCGCCATCTCCTCGAACGAGCCATAGGCCCGGCCGTCGGCGATACCGAGCTCCTTTGCGGACGTCTTGGCGCGAACCGGATCCGACGCGAGCGCGCCGGCGACCAGCTCGAACTGGTCGTCGATGCGCGCGGCAATGCGGTGGACGGCACCAATGAAGGCGCCCTGGCCACCGCCGACCATCCCGAGCCGGATACGACGATGGCCGCCGGTTTCGTTGCTTGCTTCGATCGCCATGTTGCACCCTCTTTTTTAGGAGATGCCGAGCATCTTGCGGTTGGCAGCCGCGTCAGCGCCGCTGCCTGCGAAATCGTCGAAGGCTTTCTCCGTCACCCGGATGATATGGTTTCGGATGAACTCGGCGCCCTCGGCCGCGCCTTGCTCGGGATGTTTCAGGGCACACTCCCACTCGAGCACCGCCCAGCTATCGTAGTCGTATTGCGTGAGCTTGGAGAAGATGGCGCCGAAATCGACCTGACCATCGCCGAGCGAGCGGAAGCGGCCGGCGCGGTCGACCCAGCTCTGGAACCCGCCATAGACGCCCTGGCGACCGGTCGGATTGAATTCGGCGTCCTTGACGTGAAACGCCTTGATGCGCTGGTGGTAGATGTCGATGTAGTCGAGATAGTCGAGCTGTTGCAGAACGAAGTGCGAGGGATCGTAGAGCAGGTTCGCGCGCGAGTGGTTGTTCACCCGCTCGAGGAACATTTCGTAGGAGACACCGTCGTGGAGGTCCTCGCCAGGATGGATCTCATAGGCGAGATCGACACCGTGCTCGTCGGCATAGTCGAGGATGGGCCGCCAGCGCCCGGCGAGTTCGTCGAAGGCGGTCTCGATCAGGCCGGCGGGACGCTGCGGCCAGGGATAGACATAGGGCCAGGCAAGCGCGCCGGAAAACGTTGCCTGGGCACTTAGCCCGAGCCGCCGGGACGCCAGGATGGCGCGCTTGACCTGATCGACGGCCCATTCCGTGCGGGCCTTGGAATTGCCACGCACGTCCGGCGCGGCGAAGCCGTCGAACGCCGCATCATAGGCCGGGTGAACGGCGACGAGCTGGCCTTGCAGATGGGTCGAAAGCTCGGTGATGGAAAGCCCGTGCCGAGCCGCAACACCCTTCACCTCGTCGGCATAGGTCTGAGACTCCGAGGCTTTGTTCAGGTCGAAGAGCCGCCCATCCCAACTCGGAATCTGAATTCCCTTGTAGCCAAGCGAGGCGGCCCATCCGCATATGGCATCGAGCGAATTGAACGGCGCCGCATCGCCAGCGAACTGAGCGAGGAATATCGCAGGCCCTTTGATCATCTTCATCGCGTGCTTCCTTCCTTGGACGTTTTTGGGCGCTTTTCCGCGCACTTGGTTCGAGGATGCCGGCCATCAAGGGAGAGAGCAATACCGGACTATGCAACGAGAAAAGCTTCGAACGGCCGCAGGACAGATCCAGGCCGCAGCTTCATCGCTTCTGCAACACGCTGGAAAGCGCCGGACCGTCGTTCAAGATCGAGAAGATTTCCCGCGAGGATAGATGCTCTGCGGCCTCCTCGAAAGTTTCGCTTGCATCGACCTTGGCACGGCCGACCGCCAGGTTGGCGTCGACCGTATCGGGCCTGGTGGCGCGAGGAGGCAGCAACTGCGCGAGGTGGAAGGCCAGGAGCGCGGGGTCTTGGCGCAGCTCCACCAAGGCGGGGCTGCCCCCTACGTCTGCCGACGCGCTGAGTTCGTTCGCTCGCCGCAGCACGGAAGGCGGCTCTCGTTCTTCGGGAGTAACAAACAATCTTCCGGAGGCGGGCATGGCGGTCAGCGCGCCTATGGGAACGGCGAACAGCAGCCCAACGATGACCGGCGACATCCAAAGCAGAAGGGGCACCGAAACCGCGTACGCGCTTGCGGCCATCGCAACGCCGCACAGGGTTGGAATGCCGTACTTCCGATAGAGTTCGCGGCGCTCCACCGTGCCGTCGTCGCGCCTCTGGGTCTGCCAGCCGGCATCGCGGCCGGCCAGAATCTCGACGACGGCGATCGACTGAAAGATCATCATCACCGGCGCCATCAGCGCGGACACGACGATCTCTGCGAGAACTCCGGCCGAAGCACGCAACGCGCCGCCGAACTGGCGTCTCACCGAGCCGCGCATCCAAACGAGCACGAGGCTGAGCAGCTTCGGCAACAGCAGCAGACCCATCGTGGCGACGAACACCCAGATGGCGAGCACGGGATCCTGGGCCGGCCACGTCGGAAACAACGAGAAACCCTTCGGAAAATACTCCGGCCGCACGAAGCGGGCCTGCAGCGAGATCAACATTCCCAGCAAGAGGAACAGCAGCCAGAGGGGCGCCGTCAGATATGCCCCTATCCCCACCATGAAATGCACGCGCGAGACCCAGTGGAGACCCCGCGCAGGCACGACGGCGAGATGCTGAAGATTGCCCTGACACCAGCGCCGGTCGCGCGCCGCGAAATCGAGCAGCGACGGCGGCACCTCTTCGTAGCTTCCGCCGAGCGCCGGCAGCATGTAGATGCCCCACCCGGCGCGCCGCATTAGCGCTGCCTCGACGAAATCATGGCTGAGGATGTGCCCGCCGAACGGCTTGCGCCCGCGCAACTGCGGCAGCGCAGCCGATTCCGCGAACGCCTTCACCCGGATGATCGCGTTGTGGCCCCAGTAATTGCCTTCCGAGCCGTGCCACCAGGCGACGCCAGCGGCGATCATCGGTCCGTACAGGCGGCCCGCGAATTGCTGGACTCGGCTGAACAGGCTTCGCGCGTTGACGACCATGGGGAGCGTCTGGACGAGGCCGGCGCTCGGATTGCTCTCCATGGCATGGACCAGTCGGACGATGGTCTGCCCGCTCATGAGACTGTCGGCGTCGAGCACGATCATGAAGTCGTAGGCGCCGCCGAACCGCGTGATCCACTCGGAGATGTTGCCGGCTTTCCGAGCCGTGTTGTCGGCTCGATGACGATAGTACAGCCTTGGCGTTCCGACGGCTTGTCGCAGCACGAGGAGCGCTTTTTCCTCGGCGACCCAGATGTCGGGATCGGTGCTGTCGCTCAGAACGTACCAGTCGAACAGCCTTCCTTGGGAGGTCGTCTCCAAGGATTCGATGATCGCGCGAAGCCGCGCCGTCAATCGGTGCGGATCTTCATTGTAGGTGGGAAGCAGCATGGCGGTGCGGCTTGCGATCGCAGGCAACTCCGCCTCTGGCGCGAGGGCGCCTGGGCGATGGGCCAGCAGCACGAAGAAGCCGGCCAGCGCGGAGGCGAACGAGAAGGCGACCCAGGCGAGCAAGACCAGGAAGAGCGCCAGCACCATGGCTTCAAGGACGGTGACGCCGCCGACCTGCAGCACGCGATACATCTCATATCCGCCGGCCCCCGTGAGCGCCGCCGTCGAGAGCAGGATGAGGCCGCGCCGCCAGGCCATTGCGGGGGCAGCCGGCGCAGGAATACGGTCGGGTACCAGGCTTTTTCCGAGGTCGCCAGGAGCCATCGGAAGGGGGGCCTCCGTCGGCAGCAGGCGCTGGGTCGCGATATCGCCGGCAATCGGCCGCGGTGCAGTGCTCAGGGTGCCCATCGGTAGACCCAGATTTCCGACAAGGGCTTGTCGCCTTCTGCCAGAAATGCCCGCAGCTCGATCGGCTCGCTTTTCACCTGGCACTGGAAGCTGAGCCGCCACCCACCGGTGTAGGGATTAGGCTGCGTGACGATGTTCTTCACCTCAGACTTCCCCGCCGACACCACGCCTTTGACAGCGGCAGGATCGACGCCCTTGAGGTTGTCGCCATGCAGATCGAGCACGAACAGGCGCGCATCTCCGCCCCTCGCCCCTATCCCGCTTCGCGTGAATCTGGCCAGGGAATGCGGCTTCGGGCTATCCGGCCCCCAATGCAGCCGATAGGTGTAGTTGTGTTCGCCCTTGGCCTGGAGCGGGCTTTTCGGGCGCCAGAATGCGGCAATGTTGTCGTGGATCTCCTCCTTGGTCGGGATCTCGAACAGCACGACGCCGCCCTCGCCCCAATCGCCGATCGGCTCCATCCAGAGACTTGGACGTTTTTCGAAACTGGATTCGATGTCCTGGTAGGCGAAGAAGTTTCTTTCCCGCTGCATCAGCCCGAAGCCACGCGGATTGAGATCCTGGAAGGTGCTGATCTGGAGATCGCGGGGATTGCTGAGCGGCCGCCAGAGGCTTTCGCCCTTCCCGTTGAAGATCGCAAGGCCATCGGAATCGTGGACGGAGGGGCGGAAATCGTCGATGTCGTTGCGGTCGTTCGGACCATAAAAGAACATGCTGGTCATGGGCGCGAGCCCGGCCCGCTGCATCTCGACGCGCGGGTAGACCGACATCTCGACGTCGAAGACCGTCGTCTCCCCGGGGCGCACGGTGAACCGGTAGCTCGCGGTGCAGCTCCTGCTGTCGAGCAGAGCATGAATCACCAACGAGGTCGCACCCGGCGCCGGCCGTTCGAGCCAGAACGTCTTGAAGAGCGGAAATTCCTCGCCCTTGGCTTCGCCCGTATCGATCGACAGCCCCCTCGCGGAAAGCCCGTAGGTCTGCCCCTTGGCCACGGCGCGGAAATAGCTCGCACCTAGGAAGACGCAGACCTCGTCGTAATAGTCGGGACGGTTCATCGGCGCATGGATGCGGAAGCCCGCGAACCCGAGATCGCTGTCCTCGAACGGCGGGACCTTCTCGCCGAAGGAGAAGTCCGCCTTGCGGTACTTGAGCTCGGA
The DNA here is from genome assembly GCF_056156565.1 of Bradyrhizobium sp. JHI2711. Classification (NCBI taxonomy): domain Bacteria; kingdom Pseudomonadati; phylum Pseudomonadota; class Alphaproteobacteria; order Hyphomicrobiales; family Nitrobacteraceae; genus Bradyrhizobium; species Bradyrhizobium sp. JHI2711. Next base: position 1,632,338 of record NZ_JBPZPT010000002.1, on the reverse strand, counting down.
TGCCTTTCCGTCCGCGACCTCGAAGATGTTCACTCTGTTCTTGTAGAAGAAGCCGCGGTGAAAAAACTGCGCTTCGAACGGAAGATTCTTGCCGCGCCAGAGCGCCCGCTCGGGCAAAAAGCGGATCGAACGATACTGATCGTAGTCCAGGTCCTTCAATCCGCCCGGGAGCTTCTCGTCCGGCGCCTCGTACGGCTTGCCCGCCAGCCTCCGCGCCAGGTCCCTCACGGTGGACGGCCCGAAAATGTCATCCGAAGGGGCGGCCAGACTGCATCGGGAAGCAAGCAGCAACGCCGGCAGCACTGCCGACCCTTGAACAAGCTGGCGTCGGTTCACGTGCTCTCCCCGATCGTTACTGCTGCCCCGGCCAAGCAAACGACCATCACGCCCACGAGTTCCAGCCGGTCCGGCGCCCAACTCGAGGAGCGGCCAAATAGAGGTAAGCTAAATGCCCAAACCGGATGAAATTCGCCGTCCGGCAGTGTCTCTGTGCGAACGCGTGCCATCGAGGGCGCCAGCGCCGTCTTCAAGATCCAGGACATGCCCAAGCCGGTGCTCCGCACGCGGGTGGCGCCGATGTGCCTGGTGCAAGCGCTGGCGATCGGCTTCAATGTCGCAGCTGAGTGACATTTCATAGCAGGAAGAGGATCATGGCATCGCCTGACAGGACGAGGATTTTGGCTGGGCAGGTGGCCCTGGTGACCGGCGCAGGGCGAGGGCTCGGCCGCGCCTTTGCGGAAAAGCTCGCCGCGCTCGGTGCCAGCGTCGCGATACACGGCATGCGCGAGAACGGACCGGCCGAATATGGCGAGGGCACCACGCTCACTGCCGTTGCCGCGGAGATCAGCCGAGAATTCGGCGTGAGCACCGTACGCGTGCTTGGCGATCTCACCAGGACCAACGATATCTCGCGGGTGATTGCCGAAACCGAGGCCGCTCTCGGGCCGATCGACATCCTCGTGCACAATGCGGGCGGCGATATCGCGGCTGCGGGTGGCAAGCCCGATCCGAACGATGCCGTGAACATCAAGGAAGCCGACATACGGGCCGTGCTGGAGCGGAACCTGCTCTCGACCATCCTGACCTGCCAGGCGGTCGCGAAGGGCATGATGGAGCGGCGGCGCGGCCGCATCGTCACGCTCGGCTCGGTCGCCGCCTTCAAGGGCCGCACCAACGGCTCGATCTATGCGGTGGCGAAGGCCGGCGTGACGCATTACACGCGTTGTCTTGCCGACCAGCTCCGTGCCTACGACATCGCCGTCAACTGCATCGCGCCAGGTGACACCCGCACCGGCCGATTTCTTGGCACCCGAGCGGTCGACCCCAACCGGATGGTCGAGACCGGGACGCTCGACCGCATCGCCACCGTCGACGAGGTCGCGCGCGTGGTCGAGTTTTTTGCAGGACCCATGGGTGCCTTCGTCTCGGGCCAGGTGTTGCGGATCGACGGCGGTGGACAGGCGTGGCCGGCGTGAGCGGCCGAAAATGTCACCATGTCGCAAGTCCGATTGTCGGGCACGGATGCGTGACCCGCGGACAGGGCCCTTGCGCCGATGGACCAGGGGGCAACATGCCTCCGACAGGCGCCACTCATTGCAGGCGACCTAGCAGCGCCGTTCGTCCGCGCAAGGATGAGCCGGGATGGGCGGGGTGTACGATATTCCGAAATTCGGCTCAATACCGTGAATTTTGGCCCGCGCGACAGCCAAAGCCTTCCGTTTCATTTCCCGGCAACGAAGTAAAAATCCTGCCGGCCCGAGACCGATCCGTAGCTGAACGGTTTTTGTGCACGATTGGTCGCCTCCATGACGTCGTCACGCACGACGTCGAACAGCCGGCGCACCTCGAGACCGGGCTTGCGCATATTGTTGACGAACGCCGTGGCGAACGGGCTGTTCCTGCCCTCTCCGTCGAGCGCCATCTCTCCGTCCTTGGCGGCATACACCACCAGCGTGCCCGCCTCGGGCTCGATCGCCGCAAGGCCGCGCGACACCGAACGCGACGCCAGCGTCATGGTACGCTTCATCTGGTTGGCGAAGGGATTGTCGCGGCAGGCATCGAGGACGATGAGGCGCAGCCGCTTGGCGCGTTCCGCCGCGTTCAACACCTGGTCCAGCGCCACGGCTTCGAAGCTGACGTCGCGGTCGGAGGCGATCTTCGCGTCGATCGGGATCAGGTAGTTGACGCCGCCGACCTCCATGCCGTGACCGGCGTAATACACCATCGCCCAGTCGGCGATTTCCGCCTGCCTTGCAAAGTCGCGCAGCGCCGCGGTCAACGCATCCTTGCGCAGATCGGTCAGCAGCGTGACGGATTCGAATCCGGTGAGCCTGAGCGTTTCGGCGACGAGCGCCGCATCGCGCGCCGGATTGGCGAGCGCTGCGACATTCTCATAAGCGGAGTTTCCGACCACGAGCGCGATGCGCCTGTCATTTCTATTTGACGGTCCCGGCAGCGCGATGACCGACGTGGTGGTGGCGGGAACGGTCTTGATGGACGTATCGTCCAGCGCGGCGAGGCGTTCGCGCGCCTTGTCCATCGCCCATTTCGCGCTGTCGTACTTCTGCAGGGCAGCCAGAGCTGCGTTGAAGTCGGCGCGGGCCTTTGCGACCTCGCCCAGCTTCTCGAACACCATTCCGCGGTTTACCAGCGCGCTCTGATGTTGCGGATCATTGCGCAGCGACTCATTGAAATCGGCGAGGGCTTGATCGTACCTGCCCTGAAGGAGATAGATGTCGCCGCGGTTGTTGTAGGCCAGCGTCGTCCTCGGCAAAAGCCGGATCGCCTCGCTGAAATCGGCCACGGCACGCTCGGACTGGCCGGTGTCCCGATAGGACAGTCCGCGATTGTTGAACGCATAGCCGTAGGTCGGGTCAATGCGAATGACCTCGGAGTATTCAGCGATCGCCCGGGTGTGGTCGCCCTTGCCGGCATAGAGCCGCCCTCGATTGAAGTAGGCGAACTTGAACCTCGGATTGATGCGGATCGCTGCGTTGTAATCCGAAAGCGCGCGCCCGGAATCACCTGCTGCGGCATAGGCCATGCCGCGGTCGTTCAAGGCGTTCAGATTGTTTGCATCGAGCCGGATCGACTGGGTCAGGTCGGCAATGGCCCGATCCACCTCGTTCCGGCGAAGCAGGGCGGCGCCGCGATGCTGCCAGGCAAGCGCGTATTTCGGATCGATGCGGATGGCCTCGCTGAAATCGGAGATTGCGCGATCGTAGTCGCCCTTGTCGCCATATTCGGCACCGCGATTGTCGAACGCCACGGCGTCGCGCCCGCCGCTCTTTGCGATCAGCCGCGAGCACGCGGCGATGCGGTCTTCATGGCCGCGCTGCGTGCAGATTGTCCGGTCGTCTGCGGCCGCAAGATCAGCAGCTGCCAGAGAAGCGAAAAAAACGAAACTGAAAACCAGTGCAATCCGAATCCGCATGGTCGCCACCCAGCCTCCGAGCCGGCAGTATAGACTGGGGAAGGCGGCCGCGCCTGTGATGGTGATCACAGAACCGTCGGTTGCCAAAGCTCGGAGCGGGGCATCAACATCACGCAGATGCGGCGGCGCGCCGCGGTCACCCCCGCCCACACTTGCCATTCGCCAACCAGCCTCGATTCCAAATGCCGGACGCAGTTCCGCGTTCTCGCGGCTGAATTCGCCCGAGCTTTGCCTGGTCGCTCCACCCTCTTGAGCCAAGAGGGCACAGGGAAGGCCGGGTGCTGACAACGCACCCGCGGTCCGCTGCGCCAAATGCACACGCAGGAAGAACCGCACAGCAGCATACAGGTGGTGCCGATCACTCGGCCTTCCCTGCGCGATGGTCGGACGGCTTATGCCGCGCTCTCCCGGGAGCCGAGTTCCTTCTGGCCTCCCTCGCCCCCGCGGAATTCACCGGCACCCGCGCCGGTTGACGCGAATGCCGCCTCCGCAAGAGCTTGACCGTAGCAACGACGGCCAGGACCACACGGTTTTGCCGTACGCACGGCCCGCCATTTCGCCCGCAGTATTTCCAGCTCCGTCGACGAAGCCGGAAACTTACAGACGAGACGAGACCTAGCAGCGCCGTTCGTCCGCGCGCGGCCGCGAGCTCACCGGGGACTACCCTCCCTGCCCGCTACCCTTCGCGCCCGACGCTGCCGCGTCCACCGCAAGCCCGGCTCGCGATCAAGACGACGACGCGATCGCCCCTCAGGATGAGCCGGGATGAGCGAGGTGTACGATATTTCCGAATTTCGGTAAAGGTGAATATTTTTGCGGGGAGGGGTTGACGGGGTGCGAAACAGGAGGCCTTCCCAGACCTTACAGCTGTGGGCCGACACCCATGTTTCGACGTTATGACCTCAGATAAAATAAAAGCGCTTGCCTTCGGCCTCGGAAAACTCGTCGTCGTAGAGCATCCTGCACTCTGTTCTTGCCGCCTCCAGCACCTGGTCTAGCGTGAGTTCTTTGTCACCACTCTTAATCGTATCCGCCTGCCCCCAGAAATCGAGGTAGAACAGGCGAAAGATCAAAAGAGCAAAGGCATGGGCGGTGAGATGTCTCCGAACTGGCCACCGGTTCTCCCCATGGAAGCCTAAGTGCATATGCGAACATGGGTGTGTGGCCTGGACGTACTGAAGTTTCGAATATTCGTAACGAACTAGCGGGGGATGTTGTGGACGCCTGATATCAGAGATCCGATGTAGAAATTCGTCCATGTCTATAATGCCCTCGGCGACGAACTCGTGCATTTCCTTCAATTCCGACAAAGCGTCGCGCGAGGCCCCGAGGAACGGATTGGGATAATACGCGTAACGAACGCCATCCAAGCTGCCGATTCCGAATTGGAAGAAGGAAAAATCCTTCAGAAGAATGTTGTATTGGCTATCGCGCAATCCCGTAAGGTAGAGCTCTTCGTAAGAAGCTACCGGATTGACCGCGAGCGTCTTAAAGACATCCGATGCCTCCAGGGCCGTTGGTCCCGAGAAGAGTTCGTCGATCCTTAGGGCCTTTGCGTACATCCAGCACCTGCGGATGTGTGGCACTAAGTCGGCCTTATTCATTTCCAAAGCCCTGCTGGATTTCCTCCTCGATCTCTTCCTCCGAGAAGCCGGCTGCACGAAGTTGCTTGAGATACTGTTCTCGTGCGGCTTTGGCGGCTGCCTGCTTCTTGCTGAAGCCGCGCTGGATCGTTTCGATCTCCTTCAAGTTTGGCATGGTGAAGGTGATGCGAGGAGAGTTCGCGACCGCCGTGCGTAGCTCGGCGATGATGGGCGCTGCTCCCGGCGCGATGCCGCTGACGCGCAGCCAAGCCTTCGATCTTGTGAAGGCGGTGAATATCTTGTTGCGACCGTCCCTGAGTTTTGTGTCAACAGCATCGATCCCGACCGCAACGACTGCCGCTGCTTCATTGCCTTTGGCGCGATAAACCGTGGAAAGCGTGACTTTCCCAGCGATCGTGAACGGGGGCTCGTTGTATGGATCAGCGATGACGTTGTTAGAAGAGATACTCGCGTCGGACAGCTTCTCTGCAATTCTTCGTAAGTAATTGCGCGCGTTCCGGTCGTCGAGCGCAATGACGAGCAACTCTTCTGGCTGAAGGCCGCCGGAGATGAACGAGCGGATTTGGCTTACGGCCCATTCGATCTCTCTTTCGAAATCCGTTGCCACTGACGCGTCGATGGTAGGGAAGCCTTGCAGCTCCGCAACACTTAACGGACTATTCCGGTCCGGCCGCACAATCACCACGGGATGCCCCGTCTTTAGGGGCCCCGTCACAACCTGATAGCCGACGTCCTCCCAATGCTCCGCGCTCTCGAGCATCTGAACGATATTGCCGTAAACGCCGAAGCCCAGCGCGTGCGCAGCGACCAAAACGTCCCGTTGATTCCGGTAAGCTTTGCTGAGTACCGCGTCGTTCGTGGCGCCAGGCGGTAGTTGAGCCGCTGTGCGGTCGAGGTCGACCAGCGGTACGCCGTCAGGACCGCGGCCGAACAACTCTATCGGCTGGCGGATCTTCACGTTCATGATGTCTTGAAGCTCGTCGTAGGCCCAAACGACGGACTTCTTGTCGCGATCTCCCTTGGCCAGTTGAAAGGCAAGTCGATAGAAGCTGTCGGGAAAGTCCTGACCTTCATCGATTAGGACGTGGTCGTAGAATGGTTTGACGACGCCGCTGTTGATGAGGTCAGCACACGCCGCACCGAACGCAGTCTCGCCGCGTCCGGCGCGCCGCTGCGCCTCTGGCAGTCGGAGCGGCGTTCTCCCGCTTCGCGCGCACGCGTCCGAGTAGACGCCCGGGATCGTACTTCCTCCCCAGCCGTGCCGAATGTGCACGTGCTTCCAATCAGGATCGCTGTCCGAATAGAGCCGGTAAAATCTTGTGACCAGCGTCTTAATGGTCGCACGCAAACTCCTGGTGTAGAACGTGATTAGGATCACGGCTTCCGGATCGACAAGATGGATGTGGGCGGCTTTCATCGCCAGGATCACGGTCTTACCTGATCCCGCGAGCCCCCTGATCCGTGCAGGGCCACCGACATCGACCAGGGCGATGTGACGCTGCTTCTCGTCGAAGTTAGTAATTTCGCTTTCGAGTCTGGCCAGCGCGGCAGCAAGCGGCTGGCGGCCGGGGTCTTCGACCGAACGTCGGGTGGGCCTGCTTAGCGCCTTGGCACCCTCGACCACGGAACGGACCTCGGCCATGGCCGAGGGTCCCAGAGTTTCGCCGCGATTGTCCCTGAGAAAGCTAGCAAGCGCCTCCAGACTGCCGCAAATCGTCGACTCGACGTCGTCATTGAACTCGCCGGGCGAAGTACCGGGACTTAGAAATATGACTGGATGGATATCAACGATCGAACCAGTCCGACCTTTGCGCAACTCGCGACTGCGGATGAGCCTAGAGTGGAGATTGCTGACGAAATCGTCCAGGGCAACATCCATCTCGCGGATATTTTCGCGCGACCGCTGAAAGATGCCAGGCTCGAATGCACGGATGGCGACGAACCCATGCGACGGCGACAACAGCAGAATATCTGGCCTGAAGACCGATGCCTCGTAATCAGCGTAAGCAGGAAAGTCGTAATACACCACCCCATCCGACAACCCGAGGTCTGCCTGATGCTCATCAAGAAAGCCAACTAACGACCGAGAAGTGGGGTCGTTCTTCCAACGGCTCGTGGTAACTACGATGTCTAGGGCCATGCTAGGCTCGCTCTGGTGTTACATACCCCTGATAGCCTAGCGGGTTGCTTGGTCAAAGGGGCGACTTGCAATCGTTCTCGCTGTAGCTCGGTAGATCGACAACGTCCGCGACGATGACCGTGGTGTCGCGATCAACTGTGAGTGGATCGGCAGGCGTGATACGATAAGGTCCATCTCCCCTCGCGTTCGGTTGATGGCGTCGCTTCAGGCTATCGAGAAGCGCCGATGCGTCGCCGGACGCGACCAGAATCGATTAACGCTGTTTCCGGATGAATCAAAGAGACATGCCCTCGCGTCGAAACGTCCTCAGGCCAAGTCTGGAAAACCAAGGTGTTACGCTGGTTTTGGTAGCGGGGGAGGGACTCGAACCCCCGACCCCAGGATTATGATTCCCGTGCTCTAACCAGCTGAGCTACCCCGCCACAGGGATCGCGGCGGCGAACAAGGCCGATCTCGCGAACGCGCGGCATATAAGGAAGGGGGCGGGGGTAAGTCAATCCGCCTTCGCTAAAGCTTCGGCGCGACAAGCCCGCTTCGGCACGATTTCTCACCAGAATTTGCGATTTTTTACGGGGCCGGACTCGTGGATGGTGTCCCCTCACCCGGAATCCGCGCATCGCGCGGATTCCGGCCTCTCCCCGGCGGGGAGAGGCGAAGGGAAGCGTCCCTTATTTCGGCCTCACATTGGGGTCGCCGCCGGGGCTGCCGGGGGGCGGGATCACCGGGGTGTTGCTGTCGGTGCTGGGGGCGGGGGCGTGCATGTCGGGATCGACGCCCGCGGGCGGGCAGAGCACGCCGTCCGTCTTGGCGAGCTTGTCGCCGAGCGGTTCCCGGGACTGGCCGGTGGTGGTGCCGTCCGGCGTCGTGGCCAGCCGGTCGGATGGGGCACAGCCGGCGGCGCGTTGTGGGGATGGCGGCGCGGTCGCTTGCGGCGGCGTCGCCGGGGCGGGCGGGGCCTGCGCGATCGCGCTGCCAGAGGCGGCGATCAGGAGGCCCGCAAGAATGAGGTTTGTCGTGCGCATGGGAAGGAAACGCGCGCGCGAGGCCCCCTGTTCCCGCAGGTGGCAATCACGATTTGCGGTAGCGGATCAGCGAGAAATGGCCCATCGGCGGCATGGGGCGGCGCTCGGTGAGCGCGACGCCGCCGTGCCTTGCGGCCCAGCCCTCGAGGCGCGCCCACGGGAATTCCGGGCGCCAGCCGAGGCGGCGGGCGATGGGCGCGAAAGCGAGCTCGAACAGCTTGCGAGGGCCGCTCTCCGCACCGATGTGGTTGACCAGGATCAGCTCGCCGCCTGACTTAAGCACGCGCATGAACTCGTCGAGCGTGCCTTCGGGATCGGGCACGGCGGTGATGACATATTGCGCCACCACCGCGTCGAAGAAATTGTCGGGGAAGGCGAGGTTCTTCGCATCCATCACCGAGAGCACTTCGACGTTGGAGAGGCGGAGCGAGCGCACGCGCGCCTGCGCCTTGCGCAGCATCGGCTCGGAGATGTCGACGCCGCAGACCTTGGTGGTGCGCGCGTATTCGGAGAGCGAAAGACCGGTGCCGACGCCGACGTCGAGGACGCGGCCGCCGATGCGGTCGGCCTCCGCGATGGTCGACTGCCGGCCGGCGTCGAACACCTTGCCGAATACGAGATCATAGACCGGCGCCCAGCGGCCATAGGCCTTCTCGACCCCGGCCCGCGAGATGTCTGCTGCCATGCCCCCTGCCCTTGCGCGTTTCTAGAGTGTGATGCGTGTTGGTGAAATCGATGCCGGCTCCGCGCGCGGTCTAGCGCCTCTCCCGCTTGCGGGAGAGGTCGACACGCTCGCAAGAGCGTGGCGGGTGAGGGCTTTTTCATGTCGCGATATATCGCGTGTGGAGAGAGCCCTCTCCCGTAGCCGATGCTTCGCATCGGCGTCCAACTTCAGAACGGCCGCCAAGGGCGGCCTGTGCCTCTCCCGCAGGCGGGAGAGGGGGCGCACTTCCGGTGTCGCGAGAGTGCGATCCAATTTCATGATCAGCCGCGCACGGCTTCCGCGAGCGGGCGCGATGTGCCCGTGCCGACCTTGGCCGCGGCGCTCTGGATGAAGCCGCCGCCGAGCACGCGGGCCTGGCCGCTAGGTGCGTCGTAGAACACGCAGGCCTGTCCCGGCGAGACGCCCTCTTCGCCGGCGACGAGCTCGACCTCGTAACGGCCATTGCTGCCGCGCAGCCAGGCCGGCTGGGGGCTTCGGGTGGAGCGCACGCGCACGAACATCTCAAGGCCGCCTCCGATGGCGCGGTCGATGTCGCCGTCGCCGATCCAGTTGACGTCGCGAAGTGCGATGCGGTGCATCTTCAGCGCCTCGCGCGGGCCGACCACGACGCGGCGGGTCGCCGCGTCCAGCCGCACCACGAACAGCGGCGAGCCTGAGGCGATGCCGAGGCCGCGGCGCTGGCCGACGGTGAAGTTGGCGATGCCGTTGTGCCGGCCGAGCACGCGGCCCTCGAGATCGACGATGTCGCCGGGGTCCATCGCATTGGGGCGCAGGCGCGTGATGATGTCGGTGTAGCGGCCCGTCGGCACGAAGCAGATGTCCTGGCTGTCGTGCTTGTCGGCGACCGCAAGGCCAAAGCGGCGCGCGAGCTCGCGCGTCTCGGGCTTGGTCATGTCGCCGAGCGGAAAGCGCAGGAAGTCGAGCTGTTCCTGCGTGGTCGCGAACAGGAAATAGCTCTGGTCGCGATCGGCGTCAGCCGCACAGACCAGCGCGCGTGAGCCGTCGCCCCGGCGGCGCGAGGCGACGTAATGGCCGGTGGCGAGCGCCTGGGCGCCGAGCTCGCGGGCGGTCTTCAACAGGTCGCGGAATTTGACGCTGCGGTTGCACTCGATGCAGGGCACCGGCGTTTCGCCAAGGGCATAAGAATCGGCGAAATTGTCGATGACGGACTCGCGGAAGCGGTCCTCGTAGTCGAGCACGTAATGGGGAATGCCGAGCTTGGCGGCGACGTCGCGGGCGTCGTGGATGTCCTGGCCGGCGCAACAGGCGCCCTTGCGGTGGGTGGCCGCGCCATGGTCGTAGAGCTGCAGCGTGATGCCGACGACGTCGTAGCCCTCAGCCTTCAAGAGCGCAGCCGTCGTCGAGGAATCGACGCCGCCCGACATGGCAACGACGACCCTGGTGTCCTCGGGACGGCCTTCGAGATCCAGACTGTTGAGCATGGGCCCTGGAGCGTTGTGACGGCGGCGACGCGCGATCCGCGATTTGCTTTCTCGGGGGGACGGCGGCGATCCCCCGGAACCTTGGTTCCCGAAGAGCACGACTGCCCAAGTCGAAAGCGGCTGAGAGTAGCCTCTTTAATATAGGGGGCATTCCGGTGAAGCAATCACGCGAGCCCCCCGCTTAGGGCAATTCTTGCCGGGGCGGCAGAAATGACGGGGGCGCAGCCGGCTGGCCGGCGATGGACCCACATCATCAAGGTATTGATTACATTGATGAAATCGACGCCTTAGGTGGCTGGCCCGCTCCTTGCTCCCTCTTGATGCGAAGTTGCTTGCAAGGGGTTGCCTGTGGTCGGTCGGATGTCAGATGTCGTGGCAAGCGTGCAAATCCAGAGCGCGCAGCAGAAGCCTGCCCGGTCGCAAGCCCCGAAGGACACGCCCGCGAGCGAGGCTTTCGGCTCGCTGGTCGACAGCAACACGCAGGCCATCGGCAACAACGCGCCGGCGCAGGACACCGCACCGCGCCGGAGCGAGCAGACCTCGTCCTCCCCGGCGGCCGAGCGGCCGTCGCGCGACACCTCGTCCACGGACCAGGCTTCGCAGAGCAAGGCGAGCGACGACACCGACCCATCTGCGCCGGCGGAGAATGACAGGGGCGAGGCGTCCAGCGATCCGGCCAGGGACGCCGGCAAGGTCAAGGACAAGTCCGAGACGGCGGACGCCAAATCGGCCGACAAATCCGACGAGACCGAGAGCGACGCGACTGATGGCACCGAGGTCCTCACGGCCGCCGTCGAGGCGGCTGCCGCCGCGCCGTCCGCTACGACCCAGACCGCCCTGCCCGACCCCGGCATCATCGTTGCCGCGCCGGTCGTTCCGGTCGACCAGAATGCAGCTGCGAACCAGGCTGGCGATGCCGCAGCCGCGCCGCTCGCGATCGCCGCGGCAGGTCTTGCCGCCAGCGCCTCCATCGCGGCCCAGATCGCCGGCACCAAGACCGATACCGCCACGGCGAGCGCCAAGGCCGCAGGCGCCGAGGTCGATGCCGAGACCACGACGACGCTCGGCGAGGCCGCCGCCGGCACGACCGAGACCGCCTCGACCGAAGCAAAAGCTGGTGGCGGACTGATCGCCGCGGTCAGCCAGGGCACGCCCAAGACTGCGTTCAAGGATGCCGCCACGGTGCAGGCCCAGACCGACATCTCAAATATCGGCCAGGACACCGGCAAGACGAACCTCGCCACGGCGCAGGCACCCGCCAGCGCCGCGCATGCGCAAGGCGTCAAGCCGCAGCCCGATAGCGTCGCGACCGACGCCAAGGCGGGCCCCGCCGACCGCGCCGCCGATCCGGCCCAGGGCACGTCGGCCGCGCCGGCGCATGCCGGCCCGCAAGCCACGATCGCTCCGACGGATACCAGCGCACAGGCCGCCTCCGCCGTGCAGGCGCCGCTGACCAATACGACCTCGGCCGCGACAGCATCGACCGCGACGCTCACCGCGACCGCGGCGACCCACACTACGGCGGTGCCGATCAGCGGCATCCCGATCGAGATCGCAGCCGCCATTCGCTCCGGCAAGTCGCGGTTCGACATCAGCCTCGATCCGGCCGAGCTCGGCCGCATCGACGTGCGCATCAACGTCGACCGCGCCGGCAACGTCACCTCGCATCTCACCGTCGAGAAGCCGGAGACGCTGCAGATGCTGCGTCAGGACGCGCCGCAATTGCAGCGCGCGCTCGACGATGCCGGCTTCAAGACCGGCAGCAACGGCCTGTCCTTCAGCCTGCGCGACCAGAATTCATCGGGCCAGCACTCAGGCCAGAACAACGACAATGGCGGCAATGCCCGCCGCCTGATCATCAGCGAGGACGACAGCGTTTCCACGGCGCCCATCGGGCGCGGCTATGGCCGCATGCTCGGATCGAGCAGCGGCGTCGACATCAGAGTGTGAGGAGTATCTGGCAATGACCACCACGAATGCCGCCACTTCGCCCCCGGTCGTCTCCGGGACGACCGACCTGCCGAAATCCTCGTCGAATTCGTCGATGAGCTCGACCACGGGGTCGACGCTCGCCGGCAATTTCCAGACCTTCCTGACCCTGCTGACGACGCAGCTGCAGAACCAGAACCCGCTCGATCCGCTCGACACCAACCAGTTCACCCAGCAGCTGGTGCAGTTCGCCGGCGTCGAGCAGCAGCTCAAGACCAACGAATCGCTGGCCCAGCTCGTCACCCTGCAGCAGACCACGCAGGCGACCCAGGCGCTGGGCTTCGTCGGCAAGACCGCGCTGGTCGACGGCTCGACCGCGACGATGACCAACTCGACGGCTGTCTGGCATCTCAACGTGCCGACCGACTCCACCGTCGAGATCTCCATCGCCAATTCGAGCGGCCAGACCGTGTTCAACGGTAAATATACCGCGGCCGCCGGCAACGACATTCCCTTCACCTGGAACGGGATGGGCAATGACGGCACGCAATGGCCCGACGGCAAGTACACGATCTCGGCCACGGGCAAGGACGTCGCGAACAACAATGTCGGCATCGCCGCGCAGGTGCAGGGCCTGGTGTCGTCGGTCGATCTGACCCAGTCGCCGCCGCTGCTCACCATCGACGGCGCCAGCTACACGCTGAGCCAGGTGAAGAGCATCATTGCGACGAGCAATTGAGGGCGGGCAAGCGAACCACATACGAGATGTCATCCCCGCGAAGGCGGGGATCCATAACCCCAGGAAGTCGTTTTCGCATTAGGTCGTAACCCCGAGTCGTCGTCAAACTGCTCCCTGGGGTTATGGGTCCCGGGCTCGCGCTACGCGCGCCCCGGGACGACGGTTGGGCCTCCGCGGCACCGCGCTCCGACCCTCGTTCGTTAGTAAAGTATTTACCTTCTGCCCCGCTCAGCCGGCCGAGACTGCGTCTTTCGCCCGCCGAGTCGGCCGCGTTCCCGCAACATTCAACGAGAATTGTATTGAACCCTTAGGCTTAGCGGATTTTTAAGCCGCGGGGGTTACGGTTACGGCGTGAGTTCAGTGGTTGAGAGTTTGTGAGTACGCCATGACAGAACCCCATCGCCCGAGGGTAAAATACGTCATCGGGCCGGACGGCAGTCCGTTGACGATCGCGGATCTGCCTGCACCCGGCACCAAACGCTGGGTCATCCGCCGCAAGGCCGAAGTCGTCGCCGCTGTCCGTGGCGGACTTCTCTCCCTGGAGGAGGCCTGCAGCCGTTATACCCTGACGGTCGACGAATTCCTCTCCTGGCAGTTTTCCATCGACCAGCACGGTCTGGCGGGTCTTCGCACCACCCGCATCCAGCAATATCGCCAGTAGGCGATCCGGAATTCTGCGGTCTTTGACGAAAATCGGCCTCGCTTCGCGAGGCCGATTTTTTTCATGATGCACTTTGTCCGACCTCTTAACCTTCGTTAACCATATCGAAACCATCACCTAGGCAATAATTGCCCAGTCGACCGCTCGGTTGCGGGTCGGATTGGTCGGGGCGGTTACTTGCAAGGTCTTGCGGACTTCTTAAAAAGTATCGGTGCCGCCCGGTTCGGGGCGATGATCGCGGTCACCGCCGCGCTCATCGGCTTCTTTGCCTTCGTCATCATGCGTGTCACCACGCCGCAGATGACGACGCTGTTCACGGACCTGTCAGTCGAAGACTCCTCCAGCATCATCAAGGACCTGGAACGCCAGGGCATCCAGTTCGAGATCCGCAATGAGGGCTCCATCATCATGGTGCCCAAGGACAAGGTCACGCGGCTGCGGATGAAGCTCGCCGAGGGCGGCCTGCCCAAGGGCGGCGGCGTCGGCTACGAGGTGTTCGACAAGTCGGACGCGCTCGGCACCACCTCCTTCGTCCAGAACATCAATCATCTGCGCGCGCTCGAGGGCGAGCTCGCCCGCACCATCCGGGCCATCGACCGCATCCAGGCCGCCCGCGTCCATCTGGTGCTGCCCGAGCGCCCGCTGTTCGCCCGCGAGGCGCCGGAGCCGTCGGCCTCGATCGTGGTCCGCGTCCGCGGTGCGCTGGAAGCCCAGCAGATCCGCGCCATCCGCCACCTCGTCGCCTCCGCCGTCAACGGCCTGAAGCCGCAGCGGGTCTCGATCGTCGACGAGGCCGGTCAGCTGCTCGCCGACGGAGCCCAGACCGATCCGGAACAGGCGGTCGGCGAGGAGCGCCGCATCGCCTTCGAGAAGCGGATGCGCAAGCAGGTCGAGGACATCGTCTCCTCCGTGGTCGGCTCGGGCCGCGCCCGCGTGCAGCTCTCCGCCGATTTCGACTTCAACAAGGTCACCCAGACCTCGGACAAGTTCGATCCCGAGGGCCGCGTGCTGCGCTCGAGCCAGACCCGCGAAGAGCAGAGCATGACCGCCGACAACAACGGCCAGGTCACTGTCAACAACGAGCTGCCCGGCAACCAGCAGAACAACGGCGTCGCGGCCAAGGACCAGAGCAAGAAGACCGAAGAGACCAACAATTACGAGATCTCCCGCACCACCAAGACCGAGGTGACCGAGGCCGGCCGGGTCAACCGCATCTCGGTCGCGGTGCTGGTCGACGGCATCTACAGCAAGAACGACAAGGGCGAGCTGGCCTACCAGGACCGCACCAAGGAGCAGCTCGACCGCATCGCCGCGCTGGTGCGCTCGGCGATCGGCTTCGACCAGAAGCGCGGCGACCAGGTCGAGGTCGTCAATCTGCGCTTCGCCGACGCGCCCTCCACTGCCCCGATCGGCGAACCTGGCGGCCTCCTCGGCACGCTGCAGTTCACCAAGGACGACGTCATGTACTTCGTCGAGCTCGGCGTGATGATGCTGCTCGGCCTCGTCGTGCTGTTCCTGGTGATCCGCCCGCTGGTCAAGCGCATTCTCGCCTCCGACGAGGTCGCCGCCGCCATCTCCGGCGTGCTGACGGGCCCAGCCGCCTCGGAAGAGGCCGCGCCGGCCGGCCAGCCGCTGCTGCCGAGCGGCGGCACCAGCGCCATCGACGTCGCCACCATTCAGGGCCAGGTCCACGCCCAGTCCGTTCACCGCGTCGGCGAACTCGCCGAACGCAATCCCAACGAAACCGTCGCAATCATCCGCCAGTGGCTGACTGAGCCGACGAAATAACCAAAGCCAAGTGCATCAAGAAGTGATCTGACATGGCCGCCTCCTTGCAAAACGCCAACTCCAACGACATCACCAGCGTGATCTCCACGCTCGGTCAGCGCGCCGGCAGCCGTGAGGGCGGACCCAAGACCGAAGGTCTGACCGGGCCGAGGCGCGCCGCGATCCTGATGCTGGCGCTCGGCGAGCAATATGGCGGCAAGATCTGGAGCCTGCTCGACGACGACGAGGTCCGCCAGCTCTCACTGGAGATGTCGACGCTCGGCACCGTCGAGGTCGACACCGTCGAGGACATGCTGCTCGAATTCGTCTCGCGCATGTCGGCCTCGGGCGCACTGATGGGCAATTTCGACGCCACCGAGCGGCTGCTCCAGCAATACCTGCCGCCGGAACGCGTCAACGGCATCATGGACGAGATCCGCGGTCCCGCCGGGCGCAACATGTGGGAGAAGCTCTCCAACGTGCAGGAAGAGGTGCTCGCCAACTACCTCAAGAACGAATACCCGCAGACCATCGCCGTGGTGCTGTCGAAGCTGAAGCCGGAGCACGCCGCGCGCGTGCTCGGCATCCTGCCCGAGGAGCTCGCGCTCGACGTCGTCAACCGCATGCTGAAGATGGAGGCGGTGCAGAAGGAGGTGATCGAGAGTGTCGAGAAGACGCTGCGCACCGAATTCATGTCCAACCTGTCGCAGACCCGCCGCCGCGACGCCCACGAGGTCATGGCGGAAATCTTCAACAATTTCGATCGCCAGACCGAAACCCGCTTCATCACCTCTCTGGAAGAGGACAACCGCGAATCCGCCGAGCGCATCAAGGCGCTGATGTTCACCTTCGACGACCTGGTGAAGCTCGATTCCGGCTCCGCCCAGACCTTGATGCGCAACGTCGACAAGGACAAGCTCGGCGTCGCGCTCAAGAGCGCCAACGAGGACGTCCGCAACTTCTTCTTCGGCAACATGTCCTCGCGCGCGGCCAAGATGCTCCAGGACGACATGGCGGCGATGGGCCCCGTGCGCCTGCGCGACGTCGACGAAGCCCAGGCGCTGCTGGTCAATCTCGCCAAGGACCTCGCCGCCAAGGGTGAGATCATGCTGACCAAGAACCGCGCCGACGACGAGCTGGTGTACTGATGGCCGCTCCGGCAAAATTCCTGTTCGATACCGACTTCGCGGCGCCCGAGCGCGCGACGCGCGAGAAGGCCGCGACCGCGGCAGAGATCGCGCAGAAGGTCGCGGAAGCCGAGGCGCGCGCCTATCAGGACGGCTTTGCCGCCGGCCAGCGCGAGGCCAAGGCCGAGAGCGACCGCCGCGTCGCGCTCGCGATGGAAGAGATCAACATCGCCATCCGCGGCGTCGCCGCCGGCATCGGCAACATCGAGACCAGGATGGAGACCGAGGCGGTCGAGGTCGCAATCGCGGTGGCTCGCAAGTTGTGTGCCGACCTCGTCGCCGCCGAGCCGCTCGGCGAGGTCATCGCGCTGGTCAAGGACTGCTTCTCGCATCTGGTCGCGACGCCGCATCTCGTCGTCCGCATCAACGATTCGCTCTACGACAGCGCGCGCGAGAAGATCGAGCGGCTCGCCAAGCAGAGCGGCTTCGAGGGCCGGCTGGTGATCCTGGCCGAGCCGGAAATTGCCACCGGCGACTGCCGGATCGAATGGGCCGATGGCGGCGTCGTGCTGGAGCGCGGCGCCATCGCGGCCAAGATCGACGAAATGGTCGGACGCTATATCGCGTCCCGCAGGGGGAGCTAAACCATGAGCGACACCGACGGACAGGTCCCGCTGCCCGATCTCAACGGCCCGATGCCGCCTGCCGGCACCGACGTCGGCTACAACGAGGACGAATATGCGGCGCGTGCCGCCGCCGACCTCGAGGCGGTGTTCGACGTGCCGGTGCAGGTCTCGGCCGTGCTCGGCCGCTCCAAGATGGACGTCGGCGAGCTCCTGAAGCTCGGACCGGGCACCGTGCTCGAGCTCGACCGGCGCGTCGGCGAGGCCATCGACATCTACGTCAACAACAAGCTGGTCGCCCGCGGCGAGGTCGTCCTGGTCGAGGACAAGCTCGGCGTGACCATGACGGAAATCATCAAGGCCGAACGCGGCTGACACGCAAGGACATGACGCGCGACGGCGCGAGCAGACGGACAGGAGACTGACATGCGGCTTCTCATCGTTGGCACATTGAAGGGCCAGCTCACCACCGCCACCAAGATCGCGATGGAGAACGGCGCCACCGTGACCCATGCCGAGGATCACGAGCAGGCGATGCGCGTGCTGCGCGGGGGCAAGGGCGCCGACCTCCTGCTGGTCGACGTCGCGCTCGACATCCGCGACCTCGTGCTGCGGCTGGAAGCCGAGCACATCCACGCCCCGATCGTCGCCTGCGGCATCACCAACGACGCCCGCGCCGCGGTCGCCGCGATCCATGCCGGGGCCAAGGAATACATCCCGCTGCCGCCGGATCCGGAGCTGATCGCCGCGGTGCTGGCTGCCGTCGCCAACGATTCCCGCGAGCTGGTCTATCGCGACGACGCGATGGCAAAGGTGATCAAGCTCGCCCAGCAGATCGCCGGCTCGGACGCCTCGGTAATGATCACCGGCGAATCCGGCACCGGCAAGGAAGTGCTGGCGCGCTACGTTCACTCCCGCTCGGCCCGGGCCAAGCGTCCGTTCATCTCGATCAACTGCGCCGCCATCCCGGAGCACCTGCTGGAATCCGAGCTGTTCGGCCACGAGAAGGGCGCCTTCACCGGCGCGGTCGCCCGCCGCATCGGCAAGTTCGAGGAGGCGACCGGCGGCACGCTGCTGCTCGACGAAATCTCGGAGATGGACGTTCGCCTGCAATCGAAACTGCTGCGCGCCATCCAGGAGCGTGTGATCGACCGCGTCGGCGGCACCAAGCCGGTTCCGGTCGACATCCGCATCATCGCGACCTCGAACCGCAATCTCGCCGAGGCCGTGCGAGAGGGCACGTTCCGCGAGGACTTGCTGTTCCGCCTCAACGTCGTGAATTTGAAGATCCCGCCGCTGCGCGAGCGTCCCGCCGACATCCTCGAGCTCGCCCAGCACTTCGTGAAGAAATATGCCGACGCCAACGGCGTGCCGCTGCGTCCGCTCTCGGCCGAGGCGCGGCGCGTGCTCTCCGCCAACCGCTGGCAGGGCAACGTCCGCGAGCTCGAAAACACCATGCACCGCGCGGTGCTGATGGCCCAGGGCGACGAGATCGGGCCCGACGCCATCATCACGCCGGACGGCGACCGCCTCGACCTCGCCAAGACCGCCCCGGCCGTGGCGCATGCCACTATGGCCGCCGAGCAGGTGACGCGCGCGCTGGTGGGGCGCACCGTGGCCGATGTCGAGCGCGACCTGATCCTGGAGACGCTGAAGCACTGCCTCGGCAACCGCACCCATGCCGCCAACATCCTCGGCATCTCGATCCGCACGCTGCGCAACAAGCTCAACGAATATGCCGACGGCGGCATCCCGATCCCGCCCGCAGGCACGCCCGGGGAATATCCGCGGATGCCGATGATGGGGGCGTAGACGCCCGCGACCATCGAGCGGACGCGAATGCCCGGGCCAAGTCCGGGCATTTTTCGTTTGGCGCAGGCCGCCACCCCGTCATTGCGAGCGCAGCGAAGCAATCCAGAATCCCTCGGCGGCGACAGACCGGATTGCTTCGCTGCGCTCGCAATGACGAACCTCAAGAGCATCCTTCGCATGACCGAACCGCGCCACGTGACTATGCCATCCGCGCGGCACGCCCTATAACCCCGCCCGAAAACCACGCGAGGGACCACATGTCTGAAGCTCAAATCACGGATTGGCTGGCGTCGCAGAAGCAGGCGATGATCGACCTGCTCCGCGACGTCGTGAACATCGATTCCGGCTCCTACGACAAGGAAGGCGTCGATGCGGTCGGTGCGCGGTTCGAGCGGCATTTTGCCGAGCACGGCATTCCGTTCCGGCGCGAGGCCAACGCCACCTTCGGCGACGCGATCCATGCCGAGGTGGCAAAGCCCGGCAGCAACGAGAAGCCGGTGCTGTTGATGGGACACCGCGATACCGTTTTCGGCAAGGGCGAGGTCGGGCGGCGGCCGTTCACGATCCGCGATGGCCGCGCCTATGGACCCGGTGTCGCCGACATGAAGTCCGGCCTCGTCATGAACGTGTTCGTGGCCACCGCCTTCCACAAGTTCGGCGGCTCACCGCATCCGATCAAGGTGCTGATCACCTCCGACGAGGAGATCGGCTCGCCCTCCTCGCGCCCGGTGATCGAGCGCGAGGGACGCGCAGCCCGCGCGGTGTTCAATTCCGAGCCGGGCCGGCCCACGGGCAACGTCGTCACCGGGCGCAAGGGCGGCATCTTCATGCACATGGCCATCACCGGCAAGGCCGCGCATTCCGGCGCCAACTTCGCCGCCGGCGTCAGCGCCATCGGCGAGCTCGCGCACAAGATCGTCCAGATCCACGCGCTCACCGACCTCGACAAGGGCATCACGCTCAATGTCGGCCTCGTCTCGGGCGGGCAGTCCGTCAACACGACGGCGCCTTACGCGGAAGGGCAGATCGACCTGCGCTATGTCGATCCGGCCGATCGCGCGCGGATCATGAGTGCGATCGAAAAGATCGTCGCGACCTCCTACGTGCCGGGCACCAGCGCGACGCTGTCGATCAAGGGCGAGTTCGTGCCGGTGGTGCAGAGCGCGGACTCGAAGGCGCTGTTCGAAGGCTATCAGGCGGCCGCAAGGCAGGTGGGCCTCACCACGCTGCAGGGCGAGTTCTCCGGCGGCTGCGCCGATTCCGGCTTCACGGCCGCCGTGGGCACGCCGACCATTTGCGGGCTCGGCCCGGTCGGCGGGCTCGCGCACACGCCGGAGGAATATCTGGAGATCGACAGCATCGTGCCGCGCGCGCAGGCGCTGGCGCTGGCGATTTTGCGGGGGTAAACACAGGTGCGTAGGGTGGGTTAGCCCTGCAGATGCGCAAAGCGCATCTGCTCGGCGTAACCCACCTCGTCATTTTCCGTGGAGACAAACAGTGGTGGGTTACGCCTACGGCTAACCCACCCTACGAGACCGTCACGAATAGCTCGGCGCATCCGGCTTGCGGAAGATGTGGATGGGATCGCCCGGCACGATCGGAGAGCCAGAGAACATCGCGTAGGCGTAGAGCGCGAGATAGGCGATCGCGAGCGCACCGACGGCGTAGAAGACAAAGGTAGCCACGCGCTTCATCGTTCCCCTCCATGCGTCCGGCGGGACAGCCGAGGAGCGCTTCTAGAGCGACGAGGCGAAAAAGGCCAGCATTGCGCGAGGCTCGCCGATGGCGATCAAATGCCGCGCCGGCCGCGCGCGGGAAGGCTGACATCGGCCAGCCGGGCCGCGTCTTCGTCCTGGTCGACCGCCACGTACTGGCCATGCCAATAGGCCAGCGCGGCGGTGCGGGTCGAGCTCCTGATGTCCCGGACACGGCCGATGACGATGCCGTGCGAGTGGCGCTCGACGATCTCCTCGACTTCGCAATCGAAGGCCGAGAGCGCGCCGACCAGCAGCGGGACACCAGAGACTGCCGTCACCCACTGGCTGCCTGCAAAGCGATCCGCACCCTTCAGCCCGCCCTTGCCCGCAAAGCGTTCGGCAATGTCGAGTTGGTCAGCATTGAGGATATTCACGCCGAAGGCGCCGTGGCGGCGGATCAGCGGAAAAGACGAGGCGTCGCGGTTGATGCTGACCAGCAGCGTCGGCGGCTCGACCGACAGCGAGGTGACCGAGGTCACCGTCATGCCGGAGATGTCCTTGCCCCGCCCGGCCGTGATGACGCTGACGCCGCCGGTGAGGTGGCGCATGGCGCCGCGGAAATCGGCGGACGAGACGGGAATTTCGGTCATGAGCTCGCGGGGCACTACATTCATGGCGCTACTCCCCGCAAGCGGGGGTTCCCTTTATTTAGGTACGATCGTCCGCCGACAACAGGTGGCTCAGGATCGAGCCTTCGAGCCCGGCAAGCTCGGCCGAGCCGCGCTGGCGCGGCCGGGCGGCGTTAACCGTGACGTCATGGGCGATGCGGCCCTCCTCGATGACGAGCACGCGGTCGGCCAGCGCCACGGCTTCCGAGACATCGTGGGTCACCAGGATCGCGGTAAAGCCCTGATCGCGCCAGACCCGCTCGAGGAGCCGCTGCATCGAGATGCGGGTCAGCGCGTCCAGCGCGCCGAGCGGCTCGTCGAAGGCGAGCACGCGCGCGCGCGAGACCAGCGCGCGGCCGAGCGCGACGCGCTGCTTCTGGCCGCCCGAGAGCACCGAAGGCCATTGGTCGCGCTTGTCGGCGAGGCCGACCTCGATCAGCGCCTTCTCGGCGCGGGCATGCGCATCGCTTGAGGCACGATCGCGGCCGAGGCCGACCTCGACATTGGCGAGCACGCGGGCCCAGGGCAGCAGCCGCGGCTCCTGGAACATCACGCGGATGTCCTCGGGCTGAATATCCTGCCCGAAGCTGATGCTGCCGGCATCGATCTTGTCGAGGCCGGCGATCAGGCGCAGCAAGGTGCTCTTGCCGCAGCCGCTCTTGCCGACGATCGCGACGAACTGGCCGGCGGGAATGTGCAGGTCGATGCCGCGCAGCACCTCGTTGTTACCGAAGGATTTGCGCAAGCCGCGGATGCTGAGCGGCAGGCCGCTGGCCTGAACTCGGTGTTCTTTTTGCCGCTCCTCGCGCACCACGCGGGCGTGTGGGGCGAAAGCGGCGCGGCCGGCGAGCTCGGTCTCGGGAAGAGAGGTACGAAGCGCTGTCTGCATGTGATTCCCAGTATTTTGCTCAACGTTTCTGGAAGGCGGGGTGCCAGGAGAGCGTCAGACGCTCCAGCACGCGGGAGGCGCTGTCGGCGAGCTTGCCGAGCAGGGCGTAGATCAGGATCGAGAGCACGACGACGTCGATCAGCATGAACTCGCGCGCTTGCATCGCCATGTAGCCGAGGCCGGAAGAGGCCGCGATGGTCTCGGCGACGATCAGCGTCAGCCACATGATGCCGAGCGCAAAGCGGATGCCGACGAAGATCGAAGGCAGCGCGCCCGGGAAGATGACGCGGCGGAACAACTCACCGTCCGTCATGCCGTAGATGCGGCCCATCTCGATCAGCTGCGGATCGACGGTGCGGATGCCGTGCAGCGTGTTGAGATAGATCGGGAAGAACACCCCGAGCGCCACCAGGAAGAGCTTTGCGCTTTCGTCGATGCCGAACCAGAGGATGACCAGCGGGATCAGCGCCAGATGCGGCACGTTGCGCACCATCTGCAGGGTGGTATCGGTGAGCCTGGCCGAAAGCTGCGACAGGCCGTTGGCGAGGCCGAAGGCGAAGCCGATGCTGCCGCCGATCAAAAAGCCGATCGAGGCGCGCCAGAACGACACCCAGATGTTGCGGACGAGCTCACCGGAGACCAGCAGCTTCCAGCCCGCGAGCACGACGTCGCTCGGGGCCGGCAGTACCCGCGTCGGCACGAAGCCGGTGACGCTCGCGACCTGCCAGACCGCGATGATGGCGAGCGGCACGATCCACTGGATCAGGCCGTCGGCCCGCGGCAGGCGGATGCTGCGCGGAAGCGAAATGCTGTCGATCAGGCTCATGACTGCGACACCCGGTGCTGCGGACGGAAATCGCTGCCGACGGTCTCGCCGAACGGACCGCCGTTGAAATGCAGCTTCGTCACGTTGCTCGGCTGCTCCAGCGCGAGCAGCGGGAACACCAGCTCGGCGAAGCGATAGGCTTCCTCCAGATGCGGATAGCCCGACATGATGAAGGTATCGATGCCGAGATCCTGATACTCCCTGATGCGCGCCGCCACCGTCTGGGCGTCGCCGACCAGCGCCGTGCCGGCGCCGCCGCGGACGAGGCCGACGCCGGCCCACAGGTTCGGCGCGATCTCGAGCTTGTCGCGCTTGCCGCCGTGGAGCTGCGCCATGCGCTGCTGACCGACCGAGTCCATACGGGCAAAGTTCTTCTGGGCCAGCGCGATGGTGTCGTCGCTGACATGCCTGATCAGCTCGTTTGCGGCGTGCCAGGCTTCTTCGTTGGTCTCGCGGACAATGACGTGTAGACGGATGCCGAAGGAGAGTTTGCGGCCACGAGCGGCGGCAACCTCCCTCACCTTCGCGATCTTCTCGGCGACCAGCGCCGGCGGCTCGCCCCAGGTGAGATATTTGTCGACGGTGTCCGCCGCGACGTCGATGCCGGCATCGGAGGAGCCGCCGAAATAGAGCGGCGGGCGCGGCGACTGCACGGGCGGAAACAGCAGCTTGCCGCCCTCGATGCGGATGTGCTTGCCCTCGACGTTCACCGTCTTGCCGGCGAGCAGGTCGCTGTAGACGTTGAGGAACTCGCGGGTGACCTCGTAGCGCTCGTCGTGGCCGAGGAAGATGCCGTCGCCCTTGTTCTCGACGGGATCGCCGCCGGTGACGACGTTGACGAGGAGCCGGCCGTTCGAGACGCGATCAAGCGTCGCGGTCATGCGCGCGGCTACGCTCGGCGATTGCAGGCCGGGACGAACGGCGACGAGATAGCGCAGCCGCTCCGGTGAACGGCGCGACCGAGGACGCAACGATCCAGGAATCCTCGCAGGATCGCCCGGTCGGCAACAGCACGCCGAAATAGCCGAGCTGATCGGCGGCCTGCGCGACCTGGCGCAGATAGTTGAAATTGACCTCGCGGCCGCCGATGCCGGTGCCGAGATAGCGGCCGTCGCCGTGGGTCGGCAGGAACCAGAGGATGTTGGCGTTTGATTGCTTGCTCATGAGTGTGCTCACGTTCCCGGCTTCCGCGCCACGTCGGAAATCTTGATGGATTTGGGGATCAGGCCGAGCGCGAAGAACGCGTCGGCCACCTGCTGCTGGTCGGCGATGACGGCATCGGTGATCGGCTTGATGCCGTAGGACTGGCGCTTCAGGGCCACCTCGACCACGGGGACCGGGAGACCGATCGAGGGAGCCAGCTGCTCGGCTACGGCGCGGATGTCGCCCTTGGCCCAATCATCGACCGCGCTGAGTTCGGCGAGCACGGCATCGACGATCTTCGGGTTGGCTTCGAGGAATTTCTTGGAGGCGAAGTAGAACTGGTAGTTGGCCACGATGCCGCTGCCATCGGCCAGCGTGCGTGCGCCGGTGGCCGCTTCCGCCGCGGCCTGGAACGGATCCCAGATCACCCAGGCATCGACTGCGCCGCGTTCGAAGGCGGCCCGCGCGTCGGCTGGTGCCAGGAACACGGTCTCGATCTCCGAGTATTTGACGCCGGCTTTCTCAAGCGCCTTGACGAGGAGATAGTGGACGTTGGAGCCCTTGTTGAGCGCGACCTTCTTGCCCTTGAGGTCGGCAACGGATTTCAGCGGACTTTCCTTCGGGACCAGGATCGCCTCGCCCTTCGGCGCCGGCGGCTCGTAGGCCACATACTGGATCGGCGCGCCGGCGGCCTGCGCGAAGATCGGCGGAGCTTCGCCGGTGTTGCCGAAATCGATCGCGCCGACGTTAAGCGCTTCGAGCAGCGGCGGACCGGACGGAAATTCGGTCCACACCACCTTGTAGCCGTCAGCGGCGAGCTTCGGCTCCAGCGTGCCCTTGCTCTTGAGCAGCACCAGCTTGCCGTACTTCTGGTAGCCGATGCGGACCACCTTATCCTGACCGTAGGAGGTGCCGACCGCGGCCGCGACGATGCCGATCGACAGCACGATGGCTGCGATCACGCGTTGAACGATGCGCTTCATGTTCAGACCTTTTTGAACGGGAAGAGTTGTCGGCACGGTCAGGCTGCCGGGTCGCGCCAGACGATGTCGCGAATATGAATCGGCTTCGGGATCAGGCCGAGCTTGTAGAAGCGGTCGGCGACGCCCTGCTGGGTCGCGACGATCTCGTCGGTGACGGGACCGACCACGAAATTCGCGCGATTGGCGGCGACGGTCTGGATATCCAAGGGAACGCCGGTAATCGCGGCGAGCGATCTGGCGACCTCGTCGCGGTGCTGCTCGGCCCATTGGCCTGCCGCGGTCGTCACGTCGACGATCTGCTGCAGGATCGCCGCATGGTTCTTCGCGAACTCGCGGTTGGCGATGTAGAAGGAATTGGTCTTGGTGACCTCGCGCGCATTGATCAGGATGCGGCCGTTCTGCTTGGTCTCGCCGATGGCGAAATAGGGATCCCAGATCGCCCAGGCCTCGATGCTGCCATTGGCGAAGGCGGGGCCGGCATCCGGCGGCGTCAGGTAGACCGGTGTGATGTCGGCATAGGTGAAGCCGGCCTTCTCCAGCGTCTGCACTACGACGTTGTGGGCGCTGGAGCCCTTGGTGAAGCCGATGCGCTTGCCCTTGAGATGGGTGATGTCGCGGATCGGCGAATCCTTGGGCACCAGGATGCCCTGGCCGTTGGTGATGGGCTGACCGGCGGCGTAGACGATCGCCGCGCCCGCGGCCTGGGCGAACACAGGCGGGGAATCTCCGACCGCGCCGAAATCGACGCTGCCGACGTTCATCGCCTCCATCATCGGCGGGCCCGAGGAGAACTCGATCCACTTCACCTCGATGCCTGAGGCTGCGAAATGTCTTTCCAGGGCAGCCTGCTGGCGCGTGATGACCAGCACGCCGGTCTTCTGGTAGCCGATACGAATTTCCTTCACCGCCCCTTGCGCGATCGCAGGCGATGCGAACGCGACGGCGGCCGCAGTTCCAACCGAAAGTTTCAGAAAGTCTCGACGCTGCATTCCACACTCCCGGCCGCGTGCGGCCGTCATCATTCACGTTTGCCGAATGATGGTGCGCGTCATCGGAAGTGTCGAGACGTCCGCGAAAATAGCGATGCGAGCACTGCGCTGCATGCCGCGCGCGTGACTAATCTTTCAAGCGGCGAAGCGAATGAGGATGGAATTTTTCTGCACGCGAATGTGAGAGCTGCACGGATTTGTCCAAGCCCAGACCACCGAACATAAAAGTCGCAAAAACAACCCCATGCACAGTAGCCGCGGCGTGCGAAAACAATAACTTACGTATTTTCCGAATCGAATTTGACATGTCGGGCAAAACAGGAGCAGAATGGCACCATGGCAGCGTCCGGAGCGGGGGCCCTACCGGCCTATCGCCCCCACCTCACCGGCAGGTTCTGCAGCCCGCGGAAGGCCCAGCCGCCGATCCGCACCTCTTCGTCCTCGGCAAGCTCGATGCGCGAGGCGCGCGCGAACAATGTCGGCAGCGCGACGTCGGCGATCATGGCGCGCGAGGCGAAGGCGCCGGCGCAGAAATGCGGGCCGGCGCCGAAGGCGACGCTCTTGGAGGTGTCGCGCCGCACGTCGAACTGATCGGCGCGCTCGAAATGCTTTTCGTCGCGGTTGGCGGAGCCGAACATCAGGAATACGCGTTCGTCGAGCTCGAACGACACATCGCGAATGGTCCAGGGTTTTGCGATGCGGCGCGGCGACATGCCGATCGGCGAGATCCAGCGGGCATATTCCTCGAAGGCCTGCAGCCACGACACCTCGCCGCGCAGGACCAGATCGAGCTGGTCGGGATGGGTCAGCAGCGCCCAGACCGTGCCGGCGATCGCCTTGCGCGGCTCGTTCTGGCCGCCGGAGATGGCGAGCTTGACGTTGGCGCGCACGCTCTCCATCGCCATGCCCGAGGCGAGCAGCACGCCCAAAATGCTCTGGTCGGGATGCTTGCGCATCACCGGCAGAATGTCGTCGATCGCGGCGTCGATGCCCGCGGTTGCCGCATGGCAGCGCGCCTCGACCTCAGGGTCGCCGGCATAATTGGCGATGCCCTCGATCATGCCCTGCGACCACGCGTCCATGTCCTGAAAGCCGATATTGGTGAGGCCGGTGATCGACTTCAGGCATTCGCCGGAGAACGGCAGCGCGAAGTCGCGCATGAGATCGATCCGGCCCGGTTCGAGCGAGGCGATGATGCGATCCGCATGGGCCTGGAACTGGGCGGTCCAGTGCGCCTTCACCGTCTTCGGCGAGACCGTCGGAAACATCGCACGGCGCTCGACGAGATGCGCCTCGCCGTCCTTGCGCATCATGTTGTGGCCCATCAGCCGGTTCATCAGGCCGGCGGGCTGGTGCGAGGAGAACACGTCGATCTGCTTCTCCGAGATCGAGATGTCGTCGCGGCTCGTCAGCAGCGTCGAGCCGAGCTGCGGCACGAAGGCGATCGGCGCCTCCTTCCGCATCTTGGCGAGCATCGGATAGGGATCGGCCCAGAAGGCGGCCGGGTCGATCTCGATGCGCGGCGCGGTGCTCAAGCTTCGCTCCCTTGTGGTCTCCTCGATACCAAGGCTAGCGCCTTTCAGTTACCGCCGTCTGTCCCCATGGATTGGGACAGGCGGGCCAAAAGCTGCCTTTGTCTGCTTTCAACTCAGATAGCAGCTCCGGCCAGCAAGAAAGCGCCGCCCAGCGCGACCATCACAAGTCCAGGCCAGTTCGATTTGACGCCGAAGCCGCTACCGGGCCTTTCAGGCTCCAGGGTGTCACGTCCGGAGCGAAGCCACTTCCCACCACTGAATCGACCTCGCCAAATGGGCTGAAACGCCATTTGGAATAGGCCGCCGAAAACAAGGAGCACTCCAAGCCATATGAGGATCATGCTCGCCTCCTCTACCCGCGAACGCCGATAGGTTGATGCGCCGAGAACCGTGGTCCATTCAGCGCTGCCCCCGGCTTACGGGATCAGACCGACCTTGAAAGCCACCGGGACAACCTCTGACCTGTCAAATAGTTGATATATGGACATGATTTCTGCTAGCCGTCCATCCGGGCCGGCTTGGGAAATAGTAGCAATTGGTTCCGCCGAAGCGGATTGGTATCAAGGGCCTTGGGCGGGCGAAGCACGAAGGCTGCTGCAGAAGCACGCCGCGCGTCTGAAAGATCGGTCGAATCTGATGGGTCCAGCGCAGCAATGACGGGCATCGATTTCGAGCAGATCGTGGACCGCATCCACGAGGCAGCGACCGTTCCGGAGCTCTGGCCGGACGTCCTGGAGAACATCGCTCATGCCGCGGGCGCGCATGGCATGGTCATGATCACCTCGGACTCCGATCAATGGTCCGGTGTCTGGAATGGTGTCGTGACGTCGCCATCGATCCGCGAGGCTTTCTCGGCGTTCCTGCGTGGCGACCTCTCCAGCCGGACGGAGACGACCCCGCGACTCCTGGCGCTTGATCACCCCGGCTTCGTCGGCGAGCACGAGGCATTTTCGCCGGAGGAATGGGAGCGCGATCCATATCGGGTGGAATGGAACAAGAAGTGGGGCTTCGAACACGCTTGTGCGACGGCGGTCCGCAGCCCGTCCGGTGAGATCATCGTCTTCCACATGGAAAGACTGGCCGGCCGCCCCGCCTTTTCGCGGCAGGACCTCGATTTTCTCGACCGCTTTCGCCCCCATCTCGCGCGGGCGGCTTTGCTGTCGACACGCTGGCGCCTCACCCGGATGCGGGCGGCAACCGAGGCGTTGTCGCTGGTCGGCTTGCCGGCTCTCGCGATCACGCGCTCCGGGCGGGTTCTGGCCGCCAACGCCTTGATCGAAGGCATGACCGACGTTCTGCAATGGTTGCCGAAGGACCGGATCGCGATCAAGGACCGCGCCGCCGACACCCTGCTGCGCGCCGGCCTCGCCCAACTCGATGCGCCGCAAAAGGCCGTGTGCTCCTTCGCCGCGCGTCGCAGCAGCGATCTCGATCGGGTGGTGCTTCATCTCGTGTCGATGCCGGGCGAGGCCCGCGATCTCTTCGATGGAGCGGTTGGCCTCCTCATCGCGACGCCGGTCACCGCCTCACAGGCCCCGAGCCTCGCCCTCATTCGCGGCCTGTTCGACCTCACCCCGAGCGAGGCGCGCGTTGCGCGCGGAATCGCGCAAGGACAGACGATCGGCGACATCGCCGCGCATCACGGGCTCAGCCGCGAAACCATCCGCACCCAGGTCAAGGCCGTCCTCGCCAAGACGGGAACGCGCAACCAGAAGAGCGCAGCCGCCCTCTTCGGCGCGATCCCCAAATTACCGCTGAGAGATTGACGCCGGACTTGTCCGGTGGCGTGCGTCGGCAGGGACAAGCTTCGCTTCACCCAAATGGGTGAAGACACAGGCCGGCGCTCCGGGTTCAACTCCGCCCAAATTGGATGTCTGGCGAGAAGCGGCGGCGATGGCGGGACCGGAATTTCCGATCTTCGAAGTGACCCTGGCGCAGCGCAGGCGCAGGACATGGAGCTGGAGCGTCTGCACCATTCAAGGCGCGGTGGTGATGCAGGGCCGGGAAGCCAGTCGACCCGCAGCAAAGTACCAGGCCGAGAGAGCGCTGTTCATGCTGCTGCTCACCGCGCCCTATCGTTCCCGACTTTCCGCATAGCAAGGGGCTCCTCGAGCGCTGCAGGGTTGCCAGTGTGCGGGACAGCAAGCTAAGCGTCGGTCGGCGAGCGACCATGCGTCAGCCAATGGTCGATCTGCCAGGTCTCGTAACCGAGCAATTCGCCGAAGCGCCGTTCTCGATCATCGGACCAGGCTCCGGGCTCGTTCAGCAGCGCTAGCATGGCGTCAATCCGCCACTCGTGACCGGGCAATGTGTAGAACAGCATCCGATATTCGAGCTGCGGCGCCCCAGGACATGGCTCGATCAGCTCGCGCTTCGTCAGGCGGCCTTCAGCGACATGCCGGTCGAACATGCGCCAATACCGAATACAGATGTCCGGCTCCTGGCCGACGATATCCATGAAATATGCGAGGGGCTTGGTGCCCCGGAGCATCAGGCCGAGCTCTCTGTTGGTGTGAACCAGATAGGGCACTTGACGACGCCGTTTGGAATGCATGTCGAGCATGTTGGCGACGCAACGTTAATTTCCGCTGAGGGACCCCGCGCGAACGTCCTGAGCGAAAGGCAACGACGGCTTCCGGCTCAATCCGGACAATTGCAACGAATTTCACGGTGTGCCCTCGTGACGGTGGGCGTCATGATGGCCAAGGCGTACAGCAAAGAAACGGCTAACCACGTTGCAACGACCGCATGCGCGAGAGCATGGAGGAGAAATCAACTCATGATAGTATCGGCCTTGTCAGCCGACCAAAGGGAACTGCCGTGACTGAAATGACCAAGCTTCGATCTCGACTTCTGTTGATTGCCTTGTGGGTCAGTCTCGTCGGAGCTCTCGTCGTTTTCTTTGCGTTCGCCAACACACCAGGCGGAAGCGGTGGTTCATCCTGGGTCTTTAATCTGATCGTGTCTTGGTTGCCGTTCCTGGTGCTGGTGGGCGCCTGGCTATGGTACTCGCGCACGATCCGGCGCTCATCATCCGGGGCGAGCTGGGTCGATCTATACGAGCAGCAGGTCGCGGAAAACAGGCGAACCAATGCATTGCTGGAGAGGATCGCGACCGCTCTGGAAAAGCCGTCTCCTGGTTAGCGCGAACACCGGGCATCGCGGGGACGAAGTCATGCGCTCGGGCATTGCCGCCGACATCCTGCTAGTTGTTCTGGCACTCGCAGCCGCCGTCGTCAGCCGGCCAGCGGCTGCCGACGATCGACAAGTCTGTTTGGAACGGACGAAGGAAGCCTCTGCCGAGATCATCGCTGCCTGCACACGCGCGATCCAGAGCGGAGACTACAACGGCGAAGACCTGTCGAGTTTGTATCATGCGCGTGGCTGTTCCTGGCCATGGACAAGCTTCGCCGATCGCGATGACCGCGCCCTGGAAGATTTCACCGCGGCGATCCGGGTAAACCCGAAAGCTGGCGGCTCACTGCTCAACCGGTCGCACATCTACAACCAACGGCACGACCACGACCGGGCAATAGCCGACGTCGACCAGGCATTCGAAGCCGGCCTGTCAGACCATGGAAAGCGGGTCGGATACGGCGAGCGCGGCTACGCCTATCAAAGGAAAGGGGACAACGACCGCGCCATTGCCGACTATACCGCCACCATCCAGCTGAATGCGAACAATAGCTTCGCTCTCATGGCCCGGGGCAACGCCTATTTTGCCAAAGGCGATTTTGACCGTGCCATTGCCGACTACAACCGGGTGATCGCAGTTGATCCCGAATATGCCCACGACTATGCCGCCTACGGCAGCCGCGCGATTGCGTACCTGCGCAAGGGCGACCTCCGCCAGGCCTTCGCGGACGTCGACCGGAAGCAGGCGCTATCCTGGCTCGCTGCCGGCGTCTTTCTGGCAGCGCTGATCTGGCTTTGTTGCCGAGGGGGCGCACGGTCGTTCGGATGGCGGTCTGGACGAACGATCATCGAGATGTGCGAACAGCAGCTGGTCGACTTGCGGCACACAAACGCCGCCCTGGAGAAAATCGCGGCGGCTGTCGAGAAGCGATCGTCGGGTTAGCTCGGGTTCGTCGGACGTTCGGCCGCGCCGACGTTGCTAACTTCCGGAATGGCCGTCAGAGCCGCCGGACCAACCATCATTCTGGCCGGGTCCAAAGTTCGTATTGTTTCGATCCGGCGGGACCCTCATGCCCTGGTAAAAGGCGTAGCCAATGACTCCCAGCAAGGCGACCAGGCAGATAGGTGCAAGAAGCCAGTCTGGCATGTTCTCATCCTCGGATCGGCCCTACGTGCCGCAACCGCATCGGATGATAGGCCAAATGCTTCAACTAAAGTTGGATGGACACAGACATCGCGGACTTGGAGCCCCTAGTTCAGGCCGCGCGGACCCGTCAGCAGGCGCAGCACAATTCCGAATAATTCGCTCTGCGAGGAGATGCCGAGCCGCTCATAGGCGCGCTTGCGGTAGGTCAGGATCGAATGCAGGCTGATGCCGAGCGCCTGCGAAATCGCCTCCGAGCTGAAGCCTCCGAGGATATGGCGGCAGACCTCCTGCTCGCGCAGGGTGAGCGCGGAGAGCGGCTTGCGCGTCGCGAACAGGGACGCAAGATCGGACGTCGGCTTCTCCTGGAAATGGCGGGCGACGCTGGCTGCGATCGCCGGTGCGATCGCCCCGAGCCGCTCGCGCTGGGCGGCGCTGAAGCGGCCCTGCGCGGCGATCCGATAGAAGTTGACGTAGAAGCAGGTGTCACCGGTCCAGATCGCGGTCGCACATTTGTCGACGATGCCGGAATCCTGGAAGAAGATCTTGCGGTAGCGCGCGCCGTACATGCGCGGCGCGAAGCGAGGCAGCATGATCGGCGCGCCGCCCTCGCCTTCGAACAGCGCATCGCGGTTGGGATCCGTTTCGTGGAACTGGCCGGCATAGGCGGCGCCGAGATCGGCGCCGATCGGGATGTTGCCGGCATCGAGCAGGCAGCTTGCCGCGCCTGCCCGGCTCAGCGCGAACACCATGCAATGGCCGACATCGGCCTGCCGGCGCAGCGTGTCGATGAGCACATCGGGAAAATCGGAGCGGCCGATGGCGAGCACCGCGGGCGTGACATCGCCGGCCGACGGATGAAAGGTTGTCCCGTTGGGTCGCACCGTATTCCTCCGCAAGACGCTCTTTTGCGAGAGGATAGCAGCAACGGAATCTTACCGGAAGCGCTCACGAGCACCGCCGCCCAGGGCCGCTCGGCTGTTGCAGACACCATTGGCGGGTCTCACGCTGCGCCTCCCCCTTCGAGACGGCATCGTCGCGATTTTCTCAGATGAGGCTGATCCGATGGCCCCACCGAGTCACTTCACCCTGTGCCTGAAAGCAATCTCGCGCAGATGACTGAAAAGCTTTGAGAGCCGCTTCAAGCGCTCACTGACCAGCGCGCAAAGAAGCATCAGCCACGTTGCGAGCGCGACACACCACAACAGAAATTCCAATGCTGCGGGCATGAGGGCACCTTTCGAAACGAGTTGCGAAACAAAGGCGGGGCACTGATGCTCGTTGAAAAACGCGAGCACTGCGTCTGCGTTATCAGCCTTTATGGCCTCTCGCGCTGCCGCGATCATGATCGCCTCCGCTGCCGACCGCATTCGAAGGCTATTACGACCTCCTGAATTGCACTAGAATTAATGCTGAAAGTCACAATTCCATTTCGGGGAATGATCCGATGGACAGGCTCGATGAACTTGCGACATTCGTCGCGATAGTTGAGGTTGGAAGTCTGGTAGGCGCAGCAAAGCGATTGAAGCGTTCGCCTCCCGCGGTCACTCGCGCGCTTGCGGCCCTCGAGGAAAGGGTCGGAAGACGATTGGTGGAGCGAACAACCCGCCGCCTTGCACCGACGGATGCCGGACGCCACTTTGCTGAGCGCGCCCGCGAGCTGGTCAACGGCTACTCGACCGTCATGAGCAGGCTTGTCGAGACGGAGGGGGCTCCGCTGCACGGTATCCTGCGAATAGCCGCTCCCACCATCTTCGGACGCCGTCATGTCGCCCCGATCGTATCGAGCTTCCTTGACGCTCATCCGGCGATCCGTATCGAGCTCGTCATGGGCGAAAGGTCGCTCGACCTGATCAGTGAAGGCATCGATGTTGCGGTCAGGATAGGTCAGCCGCGCGACTCGCGCCTCGTCGTCAGATCAGTGGGGTCGGTCCGTCGCGTCCTGGTGGCCAGCCCTTCCTACTTGCGCAGGCAACCTGAGCCTCGACATCCGCGAGACATACCGAAGCACGATGTCGTGTTCTTTTCCGGATTTGCGGGGCCGACCGAACTGCGTTTTCAAAATCGAGGTCGCTTGCACACGGTTCGCGTGATGCCGCGCCTCATGACGACAGATCTCGACACGGTCATTGCCGCCGTGACATCGGGCCAAGGCATCGCTCGACTTTTATCCTATCAGGTCGAAGCCGAGATTTCGTCAGGCAAGCTCGTGCGTCTTCTTCCGGCCTATGAGCCGGCCGTACCGGTTCAAGTCGTGATTCCCGGTTCCCGGCGCACCGCACCGGCTGTGAGGGCATTCGCGGATCACGCCGCTGCGTCGCTCCGTACCCTTTCGATCATCCGCCATTGACTTCAAGGGAGCTGCGCGGGGCGGGGTGTCCGGTTCTCTGCCTGCAGCCAAACCCATCAGTTCCCCCGCGAGGAACGATTGCAGCCCCGCTTTATTGGTCCGTATCTTCAAGGCTTGATCAGGGCGTTGCCCAGGCCGCTCATCGAAGGATCAGTCGATGCGCATCCTTCTCGTCGGGGCTACAGGACTCATCGGATCGGCGATCCACGCCAGGCTGTCCGCCGAAGGACATGACTGCATCTTGGTGTCGCGTCATCCCGCGGCGGCGCACGATCCTCGCCACGTCGCGCTCGACGTCGCCCGGACCACCGATGTGTCGAAATGGAAGGGCCTTCTCGCCGGCGTCGATGCCGTGATCAATGCAGCGGGTGCGCTGCAGGGACAGGACATGCAAGGCGTTCATGTCGCCGGCAGCGCGGCACTCTATGCGGCCTGCGAGACCGCCGGGGTCCGCAGGGTCATCCTGTTCTCGGCAATCGGCAGCAATGTCGATGCGCTCAGCGATTTTTCCCGCACCAAGCGCGAGGGCGAAGCCGCCTTGATGGCGCGGGAGCTCGATTGGGTGGTGCTGCGGCCTTCTGTCGTGGTCGGCCGGCCCGCCTATGGTGGCAGCGCGCTGCTGCGCGGGCTGGCGGCGCTGCCGGTTCTGCCGGTCATGCCGGACACGGCGGCGATTCAACCGGTGCATCTCGACGACGTCGTTGAGACCGTGCTGTTCTTCCTGCAGCCCGGCGCGCCTTCACGGGTCGCGGTCGATCTGGCCGGCCCGCGGCGGATCGCCTTCAGCGATGCGGTCGCGCTGTTTCGCGCCTGGCTGCGCTGGCGCCCGGCCTATCGCCTGCAGCTGCCGCGCTGGGCGGCTTCAATTGCCTATCGTGCGGGCGACGTTGCGCAGATGCTGGGATGGCCAACGCCCATCAACACGACGGCACAGGCGGAAATGCGCCGCGGTGCGACCGGCGATCCCGAGCCCTGGCGTCGATTGACCGGCACTCCACCGCGCGATCTCGAAGTCGCGCTCGCACGCGAGCCTGCGTCGGTGCAGGAACGCTGGTTTGCACAGCTGTATGCGCTCAAGCCGCTGATCTTTGGCGTCTTCGGCGCGTTCTGGATCGCCACCGGCATCATCTCGCTGAGCGCGGGCTGGAATATCGGCATGTCGTTGCTGCTTGAAGGCGGGCTGCAAGGGAACGTCGCGGCGCTCGTCGTCACCGCGGGCGCGCTCGCCGACATCGTCATCGGCATCGCCATTCTCTGGCGGCCTCTGAGCCGCTACGGACTCTGGGCCGCACTGATCATCTCGCTCACCTATGCCGTGATCGGCACCGTCCTGGTGCCGCGACTGTGGGCCGATCCGCTGGGACCGATGCTGAAGATCTGGCCGGTGATCATGCTCAATCTGGTCGCCATGGCCATCCGCGAGGATCGCTGATGATCTATTTCCTCGTGAAGATGGCGCACATCATCGGCGCTGCCGTGCTGCTCGGCACCGGGGCCGGCATCGCCTTCTTCATGCTGGTGGCACATCTGCGCGGCGACCCGCGCGAGATCGCGGGAGTCGCGCGGACGGTGGTGCTGGCCGACTTCCTGTTCACGGCGAGTGCCGTGATCCTGCAGCCGATCACCGGGACATGGCTCGCCTGGTCGAGCGGGTATTCCCTCGGCGACGGCTGGGTGGCGGCGTCGATTGCACTGTATCTCGTGATCGGCGCCTTCTGGCTGCCGGTGGTGTGGATGCAGATGCAGATGCGCGATCTCGCCGTCGCAGCGGTCGCGAGCAACGGCAAGCTGCCCGCCCGCTATCACCGTCTCTTCTGGTGGTGGTTCGCCTTCGGCTTTCCGGCTTTCGCGGCCGTGCTGATGATCTTCTGGCTGATGATCGCCCGTCCGGCCATTCCATACTGGGATTAGGTTCGCCTTCAGGACAACCCACCTGCCTGATCACCCAACCAGAGCGAGGCGCGTGGCCAGCGCACCCCGCTCTCCGTCGCCTCACTACGGAGCCTTCACCTCGGCGCGGGCAGCTGCCGCGGCGTCCATCCCGGCCTGCTTGACTCGGTCCACAATCTCGGCGCCGGTATCGCTGATTTCCGAGACAACCGTGTCCGAGGCTTCACGCAGGGCCTGCGAGACCGCACCGGCGCGCCGGTTCAGGTCAGCCTTCACGTCGTCGCTGACGTCTCCGATATACTGGTTCTCGATCTCGGAGGCGCGGAACGCGCCCGCCACGGCCGCACCAATTGCGATGCCCACGACCCCTAGCACGAGCGGTTGCCGCTCCAGCATGTCCGCCAGTGACGACTTCGCACTCGCCATGGTGTCCTTGTTCGGAAGCGCATTGCCCAGCTTGCTGAATTGCTCCTGCGCGAAGGCGACGCCCTCGTCGAAACGATCCCGGACGCCCTCGGCGGCCTGCGACATAGTATCGGAAGCGGCGGCGGTCGCGCCACGCAGGGTCTCCCCGACCCCTTGCGAGCCGTCGTTGTCCATTTCGGGGGCGGTCGGCGGCGCCACGGTCCGCTTGATCGCGGATGCTGCCGAGCTGAAGCCGCGCGTCCCTAAGTCGGCAACGGGTTCGACGGCCTCGGCAGCAGAACGCGCTACAGTCTTTAACTTCTGGTCGCCGGCCAATAGCCAAAGCGCGCCGCCTCCGATGAGGGCCGCGGCAAGCGGATTGTCCCTGGCGGCCGTTACCAGATTGTCGATAAAACCGGTTTTCGTGCTGCTCATCGCACCATTCCCTTCACGGTGTCCTTGTCTTTTTCCAGCTGGCCGATCGTTTCGCGGGGAGCCAGCTGACGCATATCAAGCCGGTTCATGCCCATGGCCACCAGCGCGGCGGCGATGGCCGCAGCGATGACTGCCGATGTCAGATATGACAGTGGCTGCGACCATCCTGCGGAGATCAATGCGGCCGAGAGGGCAAACAAGGCCATGACGATGGCCGGGATCACCAGAACGGCGCCGCCTACGATCAAGCCGACGGCGCCGCCGATCTTCTGGAGCTTCTCGCCAACTTCTGCCTTTGCCAGGTCGATCTCGTTCTGGAACAGCTTGGCGAACTGCGACATGGCATCGCCGAGCAGCGTCGAGATTTCCCTGAACTCGCTTTTGCTGGTTTTGATATCGCGCTCGATGCTCATGGTAACGTGCTGCCCTGGAAGGATGAGGATTGTTGCGTATGGGGGTTACGGGTCCCGGACTCCCGATTCCAGTTTTGCTCTCCCGCCGAAAACGGTCTCCCGCCCGACGTTTGCCCGCTCCCCGACGTGCTGCCGGGGGTGTTGCGCTGCCCTTGGGATGACGACTGTCCGCCCGATGCCTTCAGGAAGCGAACGGCCGCGAAGCCAGCCAGCACCGATATGCCAAGAAAGGCGGCCGGCTGACGTTTGGCGAAATCGGTCGCGCCTGCGACAAGATCTCGGAAGCTTCCGTCCCGAATCTTCTGGGCGGCATCCTCGACATAGTCCGCCGCCGAACCGATGCCGCGTGCGGCGAACGGTACGTCGCTCTCGAAAGCCCGTCCGGCCTCGCGGATGTTGGCCGCGAGGCGCTCGACGAAATCGGCGCCCGATCGCTGCTGTTCGCGCGCCTGGCTCTGAATCTGGTCCATGGTTCCGTCCGCGACGCCCTTTGCTGCATCCGCGGCCTCGCCGAACTTGTCTCGCGCGACGTCGGCCGATGCCCGGAACGCATCGCCGGCGCGCTGCTTCATCTCCGCTCCGGCATCGCCGATCTGCTCTTTCATGTCCTTCGCGGTGCCCTTGTCCTGGTTCTTTGTGAACTGCTTCACGTTCTGCGGGTCCAAATCGCTCATGATGGTTTCCTTCAGGTTTTGGTTTGAGAGGGGCTAAAGGCAGCTTTGACGACGTCGTCCGCAGCCTCCTTCAGAGTGTCCGCCATGTTCTGCGTCATGCGGCTGGCATGGGTGCCGAGATCAGCATCGGCGACCCTTTGCGCCGCAGCATCGGCCGCCGACGTGGTGGCGTCTCTTGCGGCCTCGAACCCGGATTGCGCCGCGGCGGCAGCAGCCTGCTTCACCCCGTCGCTCGTCCGGCCCATAACCTTAGCTTCGACCTTGGTCTCGGGAAGAGCAGCCGCAATGATGGCGCCGATCGCGATGCCCAGGCCGCCGATGAGCGCAGCATTGTCGCCAATGGCCTGCCGGGCCTGGTCAGGCGCGCTCGCGGCGGCATCCCTGGTTGCATTCATGCCACTCTTGAGCTTTTCACTCGCAAAAGTGGCAGCACGCGCCGCGCTCTCCCGCAGATCAGCGGCAATGCCGGCGGCCTTCTCCTGCGCGTCATCAGCCATGCCAGCGGTTCGGCTTTGCGCGGAGGACAGCGTCTCCTTGGCATCACCCTGCATCGCCCGTGCGCCCTCGGCCACCCCCTCAAGCATGTGCCCGGCTTTGTCCAAGACCGGGCCGGTGACGTCTGCAGCACGATCGCGCACCGTCTTCGAGGTCAGGGCGAGTCCTGCGCCGATCATGAGAAGTGGCAACGGCGTACCTCGCACCAACCGAAGCAACGGAACGCCCACTGCGGCGCCCGCGGCCACTGCGCCCATCGGGTTGTCCATGATCTGTTGCTTGAGCCCTTCGACCCAGCTCTGGGTCTTGTGGCTGACGTATTCGGTGACTTCGGATTTGATGTGCTGCGGCGAGACTTTGTGGCGAATGTCCTCGGCGGTGTCCGATATCTGCTCCTTCAACCGTCCGACCGTCGCCGCCAGCTCCGCGCGGCTACGCTCGGACTCCCGTCTCAACTCCTCCACGGATCGTGTCATCGCGTTACCCTCTTGCTTTGTTTCTTGGATTTGAGGTCGAACTCACGCTGTGTTGAATCGTTCCTCGCGCCGCTTGGGCGCTTGCTGGGACGACGATATGCGTGAAGCAGCGCAAGGGACGTCGAGCGCCCAGCCATTGCTGGATGCAGAGAGTTCGAAAGGTCTGCTCCGGGTCAAAACGCCGCACTCCTGCGCGGCTCACCGCACCGGCTTCAGCGCCAGGAAGCAGGACCTGTCGTTGCTTACACGCTACCCCGCCGCCGCCTTCGCGGGGGCACGTTGATCGCCAGCTTGCCGTAGCGATCGGTGAAGGCCTCGGTATCGATCTCTTCCAGCTCGATCTCGCCGCTCATCACGCCCTGCTTCCAGGCCGCCTGCGCCGGATCGTTCTGGAACTCCGGCATCACCTCGCGGCCGAACAGCTCCAGCGACTCGCAGATATGCTCGTGACTGTTCTTGCCGGCCTGGTTGAGCAAGATGACCTGGTCGATGTGCGAGGACTGGAAGCGCTTCAGCTTCTTCCGGATCGTCTCGGGCGAGCCGATCAGGCCGCCGCGCAGCGCCGCCTCCTGGGCTTGCGGATTGTCGCGCTTCCACTTGTTGTACTCGTCCCACATGTTGACGGTGTAGGGCGAGGGGCGCTGGCGGCTCTGCGAAGCGCCGTAGAAGCGCAGCGCAAACTGGAAGAAGGTGGCGCCGTCGGCGCGGGCGCGCGCCTCTTCATCCGTCTTCGCGCACATGAAGAACGAGACCAGCGCCATGTTCGGATTGATCTCGTAGTCGGCGAGCTTGTGCAGCCGCTTGGTGATGGCGTTGTAATAGGCGTGCACCCAGGCATGCGCGGCATCGGCGCTGACGAACTGGAAGCCGAGCGCACCGAAGCCGTGGCGGCCGGCACGTTCGATGGTCGGCAGCTGCGAGCAGGCCATCCACAGCGGCGGGTGCGGCTTCTGCACCGGCTTGGGCACGACGTTGCGCAAGGGGATGTCGAAATATTTGCCGTGATGCTCTGAGCCTGCGTCCTTGAACATCGGGAAGATGGCCGCGACCGCCTCCTCGAACACCTCCTTCTTGGTCTCCATGTCGCGGCCGAACGGCTCCAGCTCGGTGATGGAAGCGCTCTCGCCCATGCCGAACTCGCAGCGGCCGTTCGAGAGGAGGTCCAGCACCGCGACACGCTCGGCGATTCGCGCCGGATGGTTGGTGGTGAGCTGGAGGATGCCGTGGCCGAGCCGGATGTTCTTGGTGCGCTGGCTTGCGGCAGCCAGGAACGATTCCGGCGAGGGCGAGTGCGAATATTCCTCGAGGAAGTGATGCTCGACCACCCAGGCATGGTCGTAGCCGAGCCTGTCGGCGAGCTCCATCTGCGAGAGCGCATTCTGATAAAGGGCGAGCTCATCGCCGGCCACCCAGGGCCGCGGCAGCTGCAGCTCGTAGAAGATGCCGAACTTCATGGCGTCGCTCTCCCGCTTGTTGTTGTTAACGGCATCTTAATGCGCGAGGCGACGCTGTCTACGGATGCGCAATTCCGCCACGTGGGAGACGATCCATCCTCCGGCGCAGCGAGAAGCAGCCAACCGACATTGATCCAAATCAACGCGTTGTCGGGTGGAACGTATCTAAAGTGCAGCAAGGCGACGGCCCGGATGCCGTCACGATTCCCCACAGCTTCAAGAGACCGAATATGTCGGCCCCTGACGACACGACGTCGCGCGTGCGCCGTAAGCGCATGGAGATTTTCGCCTTCCTATTCCTGACCGCGATCGTGATGCCCGTGCTCGCGGTCGGGACGGTCGGCAGTTACGGCCTTGGCGTCTGGATCTACCAGATGTTCGCCGGCCCTCCCGGCCCGCCGCCCTCCCCGCATTGATCGGCAACCAGCGAAAGACAGGCATCATGGCTCACGCCACACTCAACCGCCGCGCCTTGATCACCGGCCGGATGCTCAGCGCCGACCGCGTCATCGCGCCGCCGGGCGCCGAGATCGCCAGCATCATCGTGCAGGCGCGGCCCGAGCGCCTTGCCGAACTGGAAGCGGAGATCGCAGCGCTGCCCGGCTGCGAGATTCATGCCCGCGACGCGCGCGGAAAGCTCGTCGTCGTGGCTGAAGCGGCGGATGCCGGCAGCCTTGGCACCATGCTCAACACCATCCAGTCGCTGCCGAACGTCTATTCCGCAGCG
The DNA here is from genome assembly GCF_056156565.1 of Bradyrhizobium sp. JHI2711. Classification (NCBI taxonomy): domain Bacteria; kingdom Pseudomonadati; phylum Pseudomonadota; class Alphaproteobacteria; order Hyphomicrobiales; family Nitrobacteraceae; genus Bradyrhizobium; species Bradyrhizobium sp. JHI2711. Next base: position 1,590,987 of record NZ_JBPZPT010000002.1, on the reverse strand, counting down.
CTCGTCTTCCACGCCATTGAAACCGCCTGAGTCAGGAAGAGCCATCATGACATCGCCGAAGCTCGACCGCCGCCAGATGCTCAAGCTCGAGGCCGCCGCGATCGCCGCGGCCGCCGCCGGCCTGCCGGCACCGGCGCTCGCCGTCAACCTCGCCGCCGAGCGGAAGGAGAGCGAATTGAAATGGGACAAGGCCGCCTGCCGCTTCTGCGGCACAGGCTGCTCGGTGATGGTCGCGACCAAGGACAACCGCGTCGTCGCCACCCATGGCGACATCAAGGCCGAGGTCAATCGCGGCCTCAACTGCGTCAAGGGCTACTTCCTCTCCAAGATCATGTACGGCCATGACCGGCTGACGCAGCCGATGCTGCGCAAGACGGGCGGCAAGTACGACAAGAACGGCGAGTTCACGCCCGTCACCTGGACCGAAGCCTTCGACATCATGGAGCTGAAGTGGAAGGAAGCGATCAAGAAGCGCGGCCCCAACGGCGTCGCCATGTTCGGCTCCGGCCAGTGGACGATCTGGGAAGGCTATGCCGCCGTCAAGCTGTTCAAGGCCGGCTTCCGCACCAACAACATCGATCCCAATGCGCGGCACTGCATGGCCTCGGCGGTCGCCGGCATGATGCGCACCTTCGGCATCGACGAGCCGGCCGGCTGCTATGACGACATCGAGGCCACCGATGCCTTCGTGCTGTGGGGCTCCAACATGGCGGAGATGCATCCGATCCTGTGGACGCGCATCGCCGACCGCCGGCTGTCCGCACCGCATGTCCGCGTCGCCGTGCTCTCCACCTTCGAGCACCGCTCGTTCGACCTCGCCGACATCGGCATGGTGTTCAAGCCGCACACCGACCTGTACATCCTCAACGCCATCGCCAACCACATCATCAAGACCGGTCGCGTCAACAAGGACTTCGTTGCCGCGCATACCGTGTTCAAGCGCGGCCAGACCGACATCGGCTACGGCCTGCGGCCCGAGCATCCGCTGCAGAAGAAGGCGACGGGCGCGGCGAAGCCCAACGACGCCACCGACATGAGCTATGACGAATTCGCCAAGTTCGTGTCGGAGTACACGCTGGAGAAAGCCGCCCAAATGTCCGGCGTGCCGCTGAACCGGCTCGAGGCGCTGGCCGAGTTGTATGCCGACCCGAAGACAAAAGTGGTCTCGTTCTGGACCATGGGCTTCAACCAGCACACCCGCGGCGTCTGGTGCAACAACCTCGTCTACAACATCCACCTTTTGACCGGAAAGATCTCCGCGCCCGGCAACAGCCCGTTCTCGCTGACCGGCCAGCCCTCGGCCTGCGGCACCGCGCGCGAGGTCGGCACCTTCTCGCACCGTCTGCCCGCGGACATGGTGGTGACCAACAAGAAGCATCGCGACCACACCGAGCAGATCTGGCAGCTGCCCGAGGGCACCATTCCCGACAAGCCCGGCGCGCACGCCGTGCTGCAAAGCCGGATGCTGAAGGACGGCCTGATCAACGCCTATTGGGTGCAGGTCAACAACAACCTGCAGGCCGGTCCCAATGTCAACGAAGAGACCTATCCGGGCTTCCGCAACCCCGACAATTTCATCGTGGTCTCGGATGCCTATCCGTCGGTGACCGCGCTTGCGGCCGATCTGATCCTGCCCACCGCGATGTGGGTGGAGAAGGAAGGCGCCTACGGCAATGCCGAGCGGCGCACCCAGTTCTGGCACCAGCTCGTCCCCGCGCCGGGCGAGTCGAAGTCGGATCTCTGGCAACTCATGGAGTTCTCCAAGCGCTTTAGAATCGAGGAGGTCTGGCCCGCCGAGCTGATCGCCAAGAAGCCGGAATATCGCGGCAAGACCCTCTTCGAAGTGCTCTACAAGAATGGCCAGGTCGACAAATTCCCGGTCACCGATATCGAGCCGGGCTATGCCAACGACGAATCCAAGGCGTTCGGCTTCTACGTCCACAAGGGCCTGTTCGAGGAATATGCCCAGTTCGGCCGCGGCCATGGCCACGACCTCGCGCCGTTCGACACCTATCACCGGGAGCGCGGCCTGCGCTGGCCCGTCGTCAACGGCCAGGAGACCAAGTGGCGCTTCCGCGAAGGCAGCGACCCCTACGTCAAGCAGGGCACCAACGTGCAGTTCTACGGCCATGCCGACGGCAAGGCCCGCATCTTCGCGCTGCCCTACGAGCCGCCGGCGGAATCGCCCGATAACGAATATCCCTACTGGCTCTCCACCGGCCGCGTGCTGGAGCACTGGCATTCCGGCACCATGACGCGCCGCGTCCCCGAGCTGTTCAAGGCCTTTCCCGAAGCCGTCTGCTTCATGCATCCGGACGACGCGCAAGAGGCCAAGCTCCGGCGCGGCGACGAGGTGAAGGTGGTCTCCCGCCGCGGCTTCATCCGCGCCCGCGTCGAGACGCGCGGCCGCGACCGGCCGCCGCGCGGCCTCGTCTTCGTGCCGTGGTTCGACGAATCCAAGCTGATCAACAAGGTGACGCTCGACGCCACCGATCCGATCTCGCTGCAGACCGACTTCAAGAAATGCGCCGTGCGCATCGAGCGGGTGAACATGTCATGATGAAACGATCCGCAATCATCCTGCTCGCCTTCGCGATCGCAGCGGGCACGAGCTCGCTGACGGCGCAGACGGTGACCTCCGGCCTGCGCGGCCCGACCCCGCTCAACGACGAGGGCCCGGCGCCGCCGATGCTGCCGAACCGCAACACCTCCGAGAAGGAGGTGCGCAACTATCCGGAGCAGCCGCCCGTCATCCCGCATAATATCGACGGCTACCAGGTCGACCTCAACGGCAACAAATGCCTGTCCTGCCATGCACGGGCGCGCACGGCGGAGTCGCAGGCGCCGATGGTGTCGATCACGCACTTCATGGATCGCGACGGCCAGTTCCTGGCCTCGGTCTCGCCGCGCCGCTTCTTCTGCACCGAATGCCACGTGCCGCAGAACACCGCCAATCCGCCGGTCAGCAACGATTTCACCGACATCGACACGCTGCTGTCGCGCGCAAGCCCGGGTGGCCGCAGATGACGACGACGGCCGATGATCCCAACGCGGAGCTGAACGCCAAGCGCGGATTCATCGCGCGCAGCTGGGCTTTCGTGCTCGAGCTGTGGCAGGTGCTGACCCGGCCGAGCTCGGTGTTCGCGCTCGGCACCCTGGTGCTGGCCGGTTTCGTCGCCGGCGTGATCTTCTGGGGCGGCTTCAACACCGCGCTGGAAATCACCAATACCGAGAAGTTTTGCACCGGCTGCCACGAGATGAAGGACAACGTCTACGCCGAGCTGAAGTCGACCGTCCATTTCTCCAACCGCTCCGGCGTGCGCGCGACCTGCCCGGACTGCCACGTCCCGCACAACTGGACCGACAAGATCGCGCGCAAGATGCAGGCCTCCAAGGAGGTCTGGGGCAAGATCTTCGGCACGATCGACACGCGCGAGAAATTTAGGGATCACCGCCTCGAGCTCGCCGCGCATGAATGGGCGCGTTTCAAGGCCAATGATTCCCTGGAATGCCGCAACTGCCACAGCGCCGATTCCATGGACATCACCAAGCAGTCGCCGCGGGCCTCGGTGGCGCACCAGCGCTTCCTGTTCACCAAGGAAAAGACCTGCATCGACTGCCACAAGGGCATCGCCCACCAGCTGCCCGACATGCGCGGCGTGCCTGGGTGGCAGTAAAGCGGCTCCTGGCGGCCTGAGCTGGGCGTGTACTCATAAGATCGAGCGCCGCGAAAGCGGACATAGTCGGAGGTCCGAGTCGGGCCAACAGGAGAAGGACCTGCTATCATCCAGTCTATGACGCGAGCACATAAATGGATATCGACAACCGGCGGTCCCCACCTGCTGATCGCGGATGAACAACTTCCATACTGGCAGGGCATCGAGGGATGGCGCGATCATCTCGATCCTACCGACCAGAGCGACTATGCTCGCGCGTGCAGGGTAACCACCTGGCTCGGATCAATCCCTTGCCAAAAGGGAAGTGCGGTTGTGCTTTCTGGCGAAGCCGGTGACATGGCGTGGTATTCTGAAGGTCAAGCCGAGAGAGGCCTTCTCGTTCAATGGCTTGGGGTCGACGACGAACGGCTCATAGAGCCAGCCTTGTTCTCCCCACAGTTGCGGGACCGTCTGGAAAGTTCCAGTGCCGGACGGCTTGAATTTGAGACGGGTGCGTCCGGCGCAATGCGATTGATCGATGCGTCGGATCGAGGGACCAGTGTGCGCGGCGAGCATCAAGTCTTGACGCTGCGTCCCGGTCGCTATGTCGCAAGAGCCGCCGCCTATTGCTCCACGGGACTGACAATTGTTGTCCGTGAAATTCAGTGGATTAGTCCGCTATCGAACGATGTCAGCTAAGGGCCAGAAGCGGAAGTCTGAGTTGCGCCGGATCAGCTCTCGTTGCGACGTCGAAACAGTGTGCCGAAAAGCTCTTGGAGAGAATATCGCCGATAGCGGGCGCCGTATGAAAACCGCAGCCTTCGTTCCCGCTGCTTTGCGATTGCCATTCCGTGACGGAAATAGAGAGCGATTGTCGCGAGAATGGCGATAACACCAATGATCCAGTGTCCGGACCAGAACAGTGCTATGCTAAAGAGCCAAACGACGAAACCCGCAACCAGCCAAAGAAACCAATAGCCAATGTACGAGGGATAATCCGGCATTTTGTTTATCGGCATAATCCTCACCCCTCGTCACCGCGACGAGTTGCAATGCCCACCAACTTAGCTCTAGCAGTCAAACTATATGCCCACGAAATGGGTAAATTTCTATACGTTGAGCCGCGAACCACCATACCATTTTTTCTGTTGCCGTAGCCGCCGCAGGCACGTCCGCAATGGGTCATAAGCGGTCCTCGGCGGCCATTGTCGCGAAGGTCAGCTTCGGAGCCTAATGCTTGGTAGGACCAGCACGGATGGTAGACATCGCGTTCTTGAGCTCATCGAATCCGTGATTTAGCACGATCAGGCTGCAGACCGCCCCCGCCCCAACAATCCAACAGGTGAGGAAAATGGCAGAATGCCGCACCGTTATTCCGGCGAACATGGCCAAGGGGTTCAATAACCAGAAACGGCCACCAGAGGCGCGCGATCGCTCAATCATTTGGAAGTTTGCCCACGCGGCGCCAACGAAGGCCGCGACGAATATGGCAATCAAAGCGTAATTGAGAATTGAGACAAACAAGGTTGCGTCCGCTATAGGAACAACCTGTTTTGCGATACACCAGCTCGGTCGTCAATGCTCAGTTGCCCGTTCATCAAGTGGAAGCGCTCGAAGGTCCGCATCGGATCAAAAGACCCGACATCCGAGCTTAATGAGTACACGTCCGAGCGCCTCGTCCTTCGAGACGGCTGCTTCGCAGCCTCCTCAGGATGAGGCTCAGCGGCATTTATGCCTTCTGAAACTGCTGCCGCGTACTCCCCCTCATCCTGAGGGCCCGCGAGCGGCGGGCGTCTCGAAGGATGGCCGCAGAGAACGACCTCCCTGCGCTTGAACACTTGGGGCGAATGGTTAGTTTGGGGGAAGGCGAATCGCCTCATTCGCCGCTCCCTCAAGACAGACATGGCCACTTTCACCCCGCATCAGGATGCTGCGCTCAAGGCCGTCGGCGACTGGCTCAAGGCCAAGCCGGGACGGGGCGGCACGCCGCCGGTGTTCCGCCTGTTCGGCTTTGCCGGCACCGGCAAGACCACGTTGGCGCGGCACATCGCCGAGGGCGTCGACGGCGAGGTGAAGTTCGCCGCCTTCACGGGCAAGGCGGCGCTGGTCATGCGCAACAAGGGCTGCGACGGCGCCTCCACCATCCATTCGCTGATCTACCGCGCCCGCGAATCCGGCGAGGAGCAGCCGAGTTTTGAGCTGTGGGACGATGCGCCGGCTTCAAAAGCCAAGCTGATCGTGATCGACGAATGCTCGATGGTCGACGCCGAACTGGGCCGCGACCTGATGTCGTTCGACTGTCCGCTGCTCGTGCTCGGCGATCCCGCGCAGCTGCCGCCGATCCAGGGCGGCGGCTTCTTCACCAATTCAGAGCCGGACGCGATGCTGACTGAGGTGCATCGCCAGGCCCAGGACGATCCAATCGTGCGGATGTCGATGGACGTGCGCGAGGGACGCGAGCTCGACATCGGTCGCTACGGCGAGAGCGAGGTGGTCGCGCGCAAGGAGCTCGACCCCGATCGCGTCATGGGCGCCGACCAGATCCTGGTCGGCCGCAACAACACGCGCCGCGCCTACAACATGCGGGTGCGCCAGCGCCAGAACATCGAGGACCAGTTTCCCGTCGCCGGCGACAAGCTGGTGTGCCTGCGCAACAACCGCAAGAAGGGCCTGTTCAACGGCGGCCTGTGGCGCGTGAAGTCGCGCAACACCTCGCGCTCGAAATCGCGCATCCTCTCGATGCGGCTGTCGCCGGACGAGGATTTCGGCCACAAGGTGACCAAGGTCTCGGTGCGCGCCGATTGCTTCGAGGGCGGCGTCGAGCAGATCGCCTGGGAGCAGCGCAAGCCCTATGATGAGTTCGACTACGGCTATGTGCTGACCGTGCACAAATCGCAGGGCTCGCAATGGGACGACGTCGTGCTGTTCGACGAGAGCTTTGCGTTCCAGGATTCGCGGGCGCGGTGGCTCTATACGGGCATCACGCGCGCGGCGAAACGGTTGAGTATCGTCGTTTAAGGCGCCGCTCTCGTAGGGTGGGCAAAGCGCAGCGTGCCCACGCACTATTGCTTATGGAAAAGGATCGTGGGCACGGCGCGTTGCGCCTTTGCCTACCCTACGGCACCGCAGATGAGGCGCGAGTCTTCTCCTCACTTCCCCGCCACGAAATAGAAATCCTCCCGCCCTGGCGGCGACCCGTACGTGAACGGCTGCTGCTCGTGCCTGGTCGCGGCCCAGACGTCGTCGCGGATGATGTCGAACAATTTTCGGATCTCGACCTTCGGCTGCTTGATCTCGCGGGCGAGCGCGGTGGCGAACGGGCTGTTGGGGCTACCATCGCCGTCCATCGCGGTCTGGCCGTGCTTGGCGGCGTAGACGACCATGAAGCCCGCACCGGGCTCGATGTTGGAAAAGCCCTTCTCGACCAGCTTCAGCGACAGCGTGCGTTGCATGGCGGGCGCGAACGGATTGTCGCGGCAGGCATCGAGGACCACGAGACGCACTTTTCGCGCCGCGCCGACTGCGGCGATCACCTGCTCGAGCGCGACGGCCTCGGTCTCGGCGTCCTTGTCGGCGGTGAGCCTGGCGTCGACCGGAACGAGATAGTTCACCCCGCCGATCTCGAAACCGTGGCCGGCATAATACACCATGGCCCAATCGGCCGTTTCCGCTTCCTCGGCGAAGGCCTTCAGGGTCTGGAAGAACGCATCGCGGGTGAGGTCCCTGGTGTCCATCACGGCCTGGAAGCCGAGGTCGCGCAGCACGCCCGCGATCAGCTTCGAATCGCGCGGCGGATTCGGCAACGCATGGACGTTCTTGTAGGCGCCGTTGCCGACCACCAGCGCGACGCGACGGCCGGTCGTCGCGCTCGCCGCCTCCTTCGGCGTCAGGGCGGCGAGCCGCTCCTGCGCGATGGCGCGGGCGCGCGCAACCTCCGGCTCGTCGAACCTCGTCAGCGAATAGGCGGCGGCGCGATAATCGGCGCGGGCCTGCGCGAGATCCTTCCTGCGCTCGTAGATCTGGCCGCGGCCGGAATGGGCACGGACATTGTTCGGATTGATCTGGATGACCGTGTTGTAATCCTTCAGCGCGGCGTCGAGATCGCCCTTCATCATGTTGACGTCGGCGCGGTTGTTGATCGCAAACGCGTTCCTGGGCTGCTTTTCGATCAGGCCATTGCAATCGGCCAGGGCGCGGTCGAACTTGCCCATCATGCCGTAGGTGACGCAGCGGTTGCCGGCGATCTGCGGCGCAGCCGCATCAATCTTCTCGGCCTCGGCGAAATCGGCGATGGCGCCGTCGAAATCCTTCATCAGCGTGCGCGCGCGGGCGCGATTGGTCCAGGCGAGCAGGAATTTCGGCGTGTACTTGATCGACAGGCTGAAATCGTCGATCGCGCTCTGCAACGCACCGCGGCGCGCGTGGATGACGCCGCGGTTGTTGTAGGGAACGCCATAGGCCGGGCGCTTCCGGAGCGCGAGGTTGTAGTCGGCCATCGCGAGATCCTCCTGCCCGCTGCGCTCATAGGCGAGGCCGCGCAGGTTGAGCGCGACGACGTTGTCGGGATCGAGGTCGATGGCGATGGACAGCGTCTCGATCGCGTGGACATGGTCGCGCTTGTTGAGCAGGACATTGCCGCGTGCGGACAGGGCGATCGCCTTGTCCTTGGCGGTGAGACGGTCGGTGCTCAGCAGGTTCTCGCAGGCGGCGGCGCGGGCCTGCAGCTCGGCCTGGCGGTCGCGGCACAAAGCGAGATCGTCGCCGGGTCGGGGCTCGGCCGTGGCAATGCAAGTGCCGGCGGCGAGGACGGCCAGGATCAGGACTACGACGCGCAGCATGTTGTCAGGCTAGCTCCAGCCACCATTTGGTCGATCACCGATCGCGCCGGTTCATCTAGCGCGGAGTTCCGCATGCCGCCAAGCCGGCCCGTCGCAGCGTCAGCCGCGTCCTCACGGTCTCGTGTCCGCCCCGGCGTAACATTCTGCGGTACGGCCCGTATCTCGGATGATGCGAAAACGCGGCCGGGCAGGCTGTTCGCCCGGTCACGTCCGCCCTAGACTGTCAGCCCTCGCGAAAGAGGGATTGCCGAAAGAGGATTGCCATGCGCCGAACCGCCCTCGCCACCCTGCTCGCCGCAACCACCGCCCTGACGCTGGCTTTCTTGATGCCGTCCCGGGCCGCGGAGGAGGCGGTCGTGATCCCAGCCCCTACATTGGACGCGGCGCCCGCGAGCGGCGTCCAGACCGCCGTGCTCGCCGGCGGCTGCTTCTGGGGCGTGCAAGGCGTCTTCCAGCACACCGCAGGCGTGGTCAACGCGGTCTCCGGCTATGCCGGCGGCACCAAGGCGACCGCCGATTACAAGACCGTGTCGAGCGGCCGCTCCGGCCATGCCGAGGTGGTCGAGATCAAGTACGACCCGAAGAAGATCTCCTACGGCAAGATCCTGCAGATCTACTTCTCGGTGGTGCACGACCCGACTCAGCTCAACCGCCAGGGTCCCGACGTCGGCCCGCAATATCGCTCGGCCATCTTCACCACGTCGGACGAGCAGAAGAAGGTCGCGGAGGCCTATATTGCCCAGCTCAACGGCGCCAAGGTGTTCAACAAGCCGATCGTGACCAGGGTCGGCGCGCTGGAGGCGTTCTACCCGGCGGAGGCCTATCACCAGGACTATATGACGTTGCACCCGAACCAGCCCTACATCGCCTTCAACGACATCCCGAAGGTCGAGAACCTGAAAAAGCTGTTCGCGGATAACTACATCGAGAAGCCGACGCTGGTGAATGCCGGCAAGGCCACCAACTGATCGCGAGATCCCAAAGCAACGGGAGACCCATGCCCGACACCAAAACGAAAGCGACCGACGACAAGGTCATCAAGAGTGAAGAGCAGTGGCGGCGCGAGCTGACGCCGATGCAATACGCCGTGCTGCGCGAGAAGGCGACCGAGCGTCCCTTCTCGGGCGAATATGAGCACGACCACCGTACCGGCACCTATGTCTGTGCCGGCTGCGGCAATGTGCTGTTCGAGTCGGATGCCAAGTTCGATTCCGGCTGCGGCTGGCCGAGCTTCACCCAGCCCGCGGTCGAGAGCCACATCGACGAGGAGCGGGACACCAGCCACGGCATGATCCGCACCGAGGTGCTCTGCTCCAAATGCAGCGGCCATCTCGGCCACGTCTTCCCCGACGGCCCCGGGCCGACCGGCCTGCGCTACTGCATCAATTCCGCGGCCCTGAAGCTCGAGCCCAAATAACCCAAGCCCGCCGTCGGGTTCCCCCGTGGAACCCGGCGGCGCGATGTGCTTTTCTGCTCTGGCGGTGCGGCCGATCATCGCATTTCGGTGGCCGCCAGGGAGGATGCCATGGCGCTTGGGACCATCCTGATCATCCTGGTGATCATCTATCTCGTCGGCGGCCTGTCCGGCCGGTTCGGCGGCTACGGCTATGGCCTTGGCCATTCCGGCATCGGGATCGGCGGGGTCGTGCTGGTGATCCTGGTCGTGCTGCTGCTTCTTGGCAAAGTTTAAGTCACATAAGCCTTTGAGATATCGATAGGTTTCGTCTCCGCGGGGCTGCCATGCGCTGATTCATCATCTCGCATCGCGGGGGTCGCATTTTTGTCAAATCGGCCTATATTAGAGGGCGACAATGACATGCGGCGGGCCCGCTCGATTGCGGCCCCTGCCCTCCCCAACCCCACGCGCTTAAAGCCCCAGAGAAGATCACGAGGTCTTTGACCATGCGTCCACTGCGTCCGTTCAACTTCAACACCTCCGCCGAGCTCTTCCCCGCCGCCATCCGCAAGAAGAAGCGCGCGGGCTTCACCTATCGGCGGTTCGGCACTGCGGCCGAGGCCGTGCAGTTCGCGATGGAGCAGTTGCCGACGGACTCGCTGAATGGCGCCTATCTCCAGGTCGAGGAAGCGCGCTTCGACCAGAACGGCATCCGCTCGCTGTACGAGAGCGATGCCTTCCCGCTGCCCCGCCGGCCCAAGCCGGCCTCGGCCGCGGAGGCCGACGCCGACGCGGCGTAAGCTAACAAAGTTCGATGTGCGCAGAAGGCGCGATGGCCGAAAGGTCGTCGCGCCTTTTGTGTTTTGGGGGCTTTCTCACCCGCTATCTCTCATCCGTCATTGCGAGCGCAGCGAAGCAATCCAGCGTCCCTCCGCGGAAAGATTCTGGATTGCTTCGCTGCGCTCGCAATGACGACGCAGGGAGATCAAGCGCATTGTCGACCAGTCGGACTCGCGGCGAGCGCTCTCAGCCAGGCTACATCCGCGGCTGCTTTTCCAGCCAGCGCTGGAGCAGGCGGACGTTGCGCGTGTTGGCGCGGAACATGACGTCGAAGGCGTCGCCCGCGAACGGGACGAGGCCGACCACGCCGTCAACCGCGACATTGCCGAGCATGCGCGCCGTGATGTGCCAGGGCGCGCCCAGCGCGCGGGCTTCGCGCACCAGCCACAGCGAGATCGCGGTGGTGATGACGTCGCCGACGACGGGAATCAATCCGATCAGCCCGTCGATGCCGTAGCGGATGTTGGTGCCGGGCAGGATGAAGGCGACGTCGAGCAGCTTGGCGATCGCCTCGAGCCGCGCGATCCGCTGCTCGCGCGTCAGATTGCCGAACGGGCTGCCTTGACCGAACTCGAAACGAAACTCGCGAAATCCCTGCTCCAGGCTTTCCGGCCTGATCTCGTGGCCGTCCTGGTCGATGATCGGGCCGCGCGCCTCGTCGCGCGAAAAGCGCGCATGCGAGCCGCTCCCGGAACGGGATTTGCGCGGAGCGAGGATGTCGTCGTCTTGCATGGCCATGGCCTTCAGTGAACGCGCCAGCGCGGCGGAGGTTGCGGCCGCGCCCGAACGCCGCGCGTCAGGTCGGCACCGGCGCGGCTTGCGGCTCCTCGACGTAGCGATGCACCAGCCAGGATGAAATCACCGCCGGCACGAAACCGACGAGCCCGTACAGGATGAACTGCACCGCGCCCGAATCCGGCCCGCGCGAGCTGTGGGTGAGCGAGGCCAGAGCGAAGGCGAACAGGCCGACCAGGAGCATCCGCAAGACCGGCCCAATCCGGCGGATGTGGATCAGGATGTCATCGACTGCGCCGATCATCAGCGCAGGCAAGAACCCGAACAGGTAGCTGTATTGGAGCGTCTTGAAGAACACCGCGAACAGCTTGCCAACCTCGCCGAGGTTGGTCTGGGCCCAATAGCCGGACTGGTAGGTCGTCGTCAGCAGCAGCAGGAACCCGCCGATGAATGGGACGACCAGCGCAAATACCAGATAGCGTTTCATCAAGCACCTCACACTCTGCAGGCGTTATAGCAGCGCAGCGGGAACCTTGAACAGCGGGCGCCGGGCTCCTTGAGGGGAACAAGTGGCAAGGCGATGAGTTCATGCTGGACCTGAATTGACCCCTGGCAGACTGGAGCCGCCGATGGCCCGCAAATTTCTCCTGGCGACGATCGCGCTGGCGGCCCTGAGCAGCCTGCCGACGGCACCCGCGCTGGCCCAAGGCCATATGGGCACGCCGCAGGAGCGGCAGGCTTGCACGCGCGATGCCCAGCGCTTCTGCCGCAAGGACCTCGGCAATGACGGCGCGGTGCAGAGCTGCCTGCAAGCCAACCGGGCCAAGCTGTCGAAGTCCTGCAGCAAGGTGTTTCAGAGCCACGGCATGTGAGGACGGACCCATACCCGCGAACGGAGAGTGACGCCATGTTGCACGACGAAGAGCTCTCGATCCTGCGGGACATCAGCCAATCCGTTGCCTTTGCCGACGACCCGCAGGGCAAGATGGGGCAATTGATCGCCGACGGCTACGTGATGAAAGACGGCGATCTGTTCGAACTGACGCCCAAGGGCGTTACCGCTGTCGAGGAGCACGCCGCCGCTCTCGGCGCGAGCGATGAGGAACAAGCGTCTCCGATCGGCTGATCTGATCGCGCGACGTGACTGGCGTGCAACAATTGCGAATTCCTTTGTGCCGGCCATTGCGGGCGCGTGACAATGGCGCATACTTCGCTCGGGCGGCGCAGCACTTTCGATTCGAGCATCAAGAAGTCGAGCGACCACACGCGGGATCGAAGCTCCCGACGTGAAGGCTGCGACATGCGGCAGATCAAGCCGCGTGCGGCGCCCCAAAACCAAGCGGCTCAAGCCTTAAGGGAACTCGGGGATCCATTCCACATGACACGCCTTCAGACCATCGCTTCGCTCTTCGCAGTCGCCACCACCTTCGCTCTGCAGACCTCACCCAGTCTCGCCTTCACGCAAGAAGCCCAGCAGATGTGCTCGGGTGACGCCATGCGGCTGTGCTCCAGCGAGATTCCCGACATCCCGCGGATCACCGCCTGCATGGTGCGGAACAAGGCGCAGGTCAGCCCCGGCTGCCGCGCCGTGATGGACCGCCAGCACGCCGCCGCCGCGGCATCGCGCAAGCGGGAAGCCGCGGCGCAGTAGTCCTCTCGGACGTCATTCCGGGGCGTGCGAAGCACGAGCCCGGAAATCCATCGGGCGGCATGTGACGCGGTGAAATGGATTCCGGGTTCGCGCTACGCGCGCCCCGGAATGACAGAAGAGCCTTAATCGCCCCACTGCGCGAAGGCGTCGTTGAAGGCGCGCTCGCCGGGGGCGCCCTTCTCGATGGCGATGATGGCACGGCGCTGGTTGGCGTAGACCAGCGGCACGTCGAACCAGGAGCGCTCCTTCAGGAGCTGGACGTTGCGGGCGCGGTCGGCGTCGACATTGGAGAGGCCGACCAGGAAGAAGCCGTCGGTGACCTTGACCGCGAGGCCGGCGAGCGGCGTGCCGCGGGCCTGCTCGTTCGACTTCATCAAGATGCCCGGCACGTTGGAGACGCTGCCGCCGGGGAAATCCTGCGGCAGGATGAAGGTCAGCTCCGCCGTGTGGCTCGCCGGCAACGAGGAATCGGTGTTGCGGCGGAACGACATCGTCATCTTGAATTTGCGGTCGGGAATCTCGATGTCGGCGCGCACGGCGACGTCGGCCTTCTGGTTGCCCGAGGCCTTGATCGGCTCGAGCCGCCACACCACCGAGCCGACATATTGCTTGCCCTTCGGATCGGACGGATCCTCGTCGTAGAGCACGACCTTCTGCGCCACCGGCGCGACCGGCTGGTCCGCCGAGGGCTGACCGACGCGATCGGGAATCTTGGGCTTGCTCTGCGGCTGCGCCGGGGTCGGCGTATCCGCAACTTGCGTCGCGGACGGCTTGAGAAAGCCGTTGACGATCTGGACCAGTTGCTTGCCCCAGAGGATGCCGGCGCCGACCAGGATGAGCACGATGCCGACGGCAATCGCGCTCTTGAACGGAAAAGCGGAGCCGGTGCGGGCGCGCTTCTTGACGTCGCGATCGGGGGCGATGCGCGGACGCGGCGACGACGGCTGCGGCGTGTAGCGCTCGGCCTCCTCGATCGACTCGTCGTAGGAATAGGGCGCTTCGGTCTCGCCGGCGCGGTTTTCCAGGCTCGGCTCCAGCCGGTCGAATTCCGGCGAGGGCGAGGGCACGTTGGCGTAGGTGCGGCGCGCGGCGCGGCTGGCCTGCGCGGCGGCACCGCCGAGATCGTTGGCGTCGGCCGTGATGTCGCGGAAGCCGCGCACGCCGGGTGAGGACGGCAGCGGCGGCGGGGGGCCGACGTCGGGCGGACGCCGCCCACCCTGGCGATCGCGGCCGGCCGGCGGCTCCGGCGGCGGGGCGGCGGGGCCAGGTGGGCGCGGGGCGTCGAAACGGGGCGCGCGCGGCGGCCGCGGGGCCTCGCCTTGATCATCAACGTTGAAGGACGGGCGGTCGGCGCGCGGCGGCGTCGGGGCCGGACGCGTGCGCGGCGGCACTGCTGCCGGGTTGGCCTCGGTGGCACGGGTGCTGGCGCGGCGGAAGGCATCGCCACTCGAGCCGGAGCGGGCGGCGCCACCGGGACGCGAGGCCTCGCGGGCCCGCTGGGCGGCCTCCGATTCGACCTTGCGGACGGCCTCCTCCAGCGACAGCCGTTCCCGGGTGATCTCGGATTCGGAGAGCGGCGGCTGCACGCTGCGCAGCTGCGCGATCAGGGCCGTGCGCGCCCGCTCATAGAGCGCGCGACGGCTTTCGCCGGGAGCGTTGGGGTCCAGGGCGGCAATAGCGCGGGCGATCAGCGGATAGTAATCAGCCATTTCTACTCAACTATACGCGCGTCCCGGTAAGATATCGTTAAGCCTCAAACGGATTTTGCACCAGGATAGTATCTTCGCGTTCCGGGCTGGTGGAAAGCAGCGCGACCGGACATCCCACCAATTCCTCGATCCGCCGGACATATTTGATGGCCTGCGCCGGCAGGTCGGCCCAGGACCGCGCATTGGCGGTCGGCTCCTTCCAGCCCTCGATGGTCTCGTAGATCGGCTCGACCCGGCTTTGCGCGCCCTCGCCGGCCGGGAAATGGTCGATCTCCTTGCCGTCGAGCCTGTAGCCGGTGCAGACCTCGATCGAATCGAAGCCGTCGAGGATGTCGAGCTTGGTCAGCGCCAGGCCATTGATGCCGCAGGTCCGGACCGCCTGGCGGACCAGCACGGCGTCGAACCAGCCGCAGCGGCGCGGACGGCCGGTATTGGTGCCGAACTCGCGGCCGCGCTCGCCGATCTTGCGGCCGATCTCGTTGTCCTGCTCGGTCGGGAACGGGCCCTGGCCGACGCGGGTCGTGTAGGCCTTGCACAGGCCGAGCACGTAGCCGACCGCGCCCGGCCCGAGGCCGGCGCCGGTCGCGGCCTGCGCCGCCACCGTGTTGGACGAGGTGACGTAGGGATAGGTGCCGTGGTCGACGTCGAGCAGCGCGCCTTGCGCGCCCTCGAACAACATGCGCTTGCCGGCGCGCCGCTCGATATCGAGCAGCCGCCAGACCGTCTCGGCATAGGGCAGCAGCTGCGGCGCCATCGCCATCAGCTCCTTCAGGATCACCGCGCCGTCGAATTCCGGCAGGTTGAGGCCGCGGCGCAGCGCGTTGTGGTGCGCCAGCAGGCGGTCGATCTTGTGTGGCAGCGTCTGATGATCGGCCAGATCCATCAGGCGGATGGCACGGCGGCCGACCTTGTCTTCATAGGCCGGCCCGATGCCGCGGCGGGTGGTGCCGATCGCGGTGGCGGCGCTGGCGGATTCGCGGTGCGCGTCGAGCTCGCGGTGCAGCGGCAGGATCAACGTGACGTTTTCCGCGACACGCAGGTTGTCGGGGCCGACATCGACGCCCTGCGACCTGAGCCTGGCGACCTCGTCGAGGAAAGCGGCGGGATCGAACACGACGCCGTTGCCGATCACCGACAGCTTGCCCTCGCGCAGCACGCCGGAGGGCAGCAGCGCGAGCTTGTAGGTCTTGCCGTTGATCACCAGCGTGTGGCCGGCATTGTGGCCGCCCTGGAAGCGGACGACGATATCCGCCTGCTCCGACAACCAGTCGACGATCTTGCCCTTCCCTTCGTCGCCCCACTGGGCGCCGACGACGACAACATTGGCCATTCGCGGGTAATCCTGTTCAATCTGTCTCTAGAAGGCATGATCCTCGCGGAAAACCGGTGCCCACTCTTCCGGGATCACGCCTGCGCCCAGCCCAATCGGCAGCCGGAGCCGCCCGCACGCAAGGCAGCCAACCGGATAAAGGAAGCAGCCCTTCTAGGCAAGCAAGAACGGGGCTTTTTCGGGGTCCAACGTCCGGTCCAAGCCCTTGATATCCGCGGAAAATCCCGAACCCTGGCGGGCCGGCGCAACAGCTTCGACCAAAGCGGGAGAGGCCGCCTTCGCCGCCAGCATGGTCGCGATGCGCCCGTCCCCGTTGATGCAACCTCGATTTCCGTGTCTTTGGACCTGCCGGGTGATTAGCCGGCCCGGACCTCGCCGGGCCGGAGGGCTCGGCGTACTCGACGCGGGGCTCAACCATCACAATGTCCGCCACCGGCCAGACCACGCCCGCGGAAACATCCGGCCACAGCTGGATCGCCAACCAGCCTTACCTGCTGCTCAGCATCACCGCGCTGTGCTGGGCCGGCAACGCGATTGTCGGTAGGCTCGCGGCCGGCCACATTCCGCCGGTGACTCTGTCGTTCCTGCGCTGGTTCTTTGCCTTCCTGCTGGTGCTGCCGTTCGCCTTCAAGCACCTCGTGCAGGACTGGCCGGCGATCCGCGGCAAGCTCGGCCTGATGGTCACGCTCTCGGTCACCGGCATCGGCGCCTTCAACACGCTGCAATATTGGGCCCTGGAGCACACCCAGGCGCTCAACACGCTGCTGCTGCAGTCGGCCGCGCCGCTGCTTGTGGCGCTGTGGTCGCTGGTCATCCTCGGCATTCGTCTCACCGCCGCGCAGGCCTTCGGCGTGCTGCTGTCGATGTGCGGCGTGCTGACCATCCTGCTGCACGGCGATTTCACCACGCTGTCGAGCATCGACTTCAACAAGGGCGACCTGATCTTCCTGCTCGCGCTCCTGATCTTCGCGCTCTATTCGGTGCTGTCACTGAGGCGGCCGCCGATGCACGGCCTCTCGTTCCTCGCCTTCACCTTCGGCTGCGGCGCCGCCTGTCTCATTCCGCTGGAGATCTGGGAACTGTCCGCTCGCCCGGTGATGAAGCTCGACGGGCCGAACCTCCTGACGCTGTTCTACGTCGCCGTCTTTCCCTCGACGCTCGCCTATCTCTGCTTCAATCGCGGCGTGCGCCTGATCGGCGCCAACCGCGCCGCACCGTTCTTCCACGTCGTGCCGGTGTTCGGCTCGATCATGGCGATGGCGTTTCTGGGCGAGCACCCGCAGGCGTTCCACTTCATCGGTTTCGCATTGGTGCTGGCGGGCGTGTTCGCGGCGTCGCGAAAGCAGGCAAGTTAGGCGGCTTCATCGAAGCGCTCGCTGCACCTCCCTTCTCCTCTTGTGGGAGAAGGTGGCGCGAAGCGCCGGATGAGGGGTTGTCTCCGCGCATTCAATTGGGAGTGGATTCGCGGAGAGAGACCCCTCACCCGTCTCGCCGCTACGCGGCGAGCCACCCTCTCCCACAAGGGGAGAGGGGAAAAGTGCACGCGCTGCTACTTCGTCTTGAACTTGCTGTAGGCCTCGCTCGTCGCAATGATCACGTGCTCGGCGCAGCCGTTGACGCGATGCGGATCGGCTTCGCGCTCGTAGGCTTGCGAGGTCATCATGTCGAGAAAGGCCGAGACGGACGGGTAATGGACCAGCGCGACGAAGTCCCAATCGTTGCCTGCGTGCGGACCGAGTGCGACTGTCTTGGCTTCACCGGTCCAGAGCAGCGTGCCGCCGCGCGCCTTGATCATCGGCACCGTGATCGCGCTGTAGCGCAAGTATGCGTCCCAGCCCGACCCGTCGCCATCGAGCGAGCGCGCGTGGAAGCGCATCAGGTTCAGCATCACCACCGGCGCATTCGGATCGAGCCGCTCCAGGCCCTCGATGTTCAACATATTGACCGCCAATGGCACCTCCTCAAGGCTCGGCTGCATTGTAGCATTGCGGCGCTGTGACTTGTGCCATCGCGGCAATCGGGCGCAAGTTGTATCCAACGCCCATGACGACCGCTTCGCCCGCGCCACCGGCCGCCAATCCGGCCAGCTGGCTCAACAACCAGCCTTATCTGCTGCTCAGCCTGAGCTCGCTGTTCTGGGCCGGCAACATCGTGCTCGCGCGCCATGTCGGGGCGCATGTGCCGCCGCTGACGATCACCACGATCCGCTGGTTCGGCGTGTTCCTGATCCTGTTGCCGTTCGCCTGGCCGCATCTGAAGCGCGACTGGCCTGCGTTGCGCAAGAGCATGCCCCTGATGCTGTTCCTGTCGCTGGTCGGCTTTGCCTTCAACAACGCGATCTCGTACTGGGCGCTGCAATACACCGAGGCGCTGAATGCGCTGCTGATCCAGTCGGCGGGTCCGCTGTTCGTGGCGCTGTGGTCGCTGGTGCTGTTCGGCGTGCGGCTGACCGGCGCGCAACTCGGCGGCATCGCGATCTCGCTGCTCGGCGTGCTGATCATCATCCTGCGCGGCGACCTCGCGGCGCTGGCAAGCATCAGCTTCAACAGGGGCGACATCATGTTCGCCTCCTCGCTGGTGGCGTTCGGGCTCTACTCGGCCTTCATCCCGCGCCGGCCGAAGATCCACCAGCTCTCCTTCCTGTCCTTCACCACCTGCTGCGGCGCGACGATGCTGCTGCCGACGGCAATCTGGGAGGCGGCGAGCGGCCGCGTGCTGCAATTCGACGCGACCACGCTGGCGACACTGGGCTACATCCTGATCTTCCCCTCCACCCTCGCCTATCTCTTCTTCAACCGCGGCGTGGCGCTGATCGGGCCGAACCGGGCGGCGCCGTTCTTCCATTTGGTGCCGGTGTTCGGCTCGGCGCTGGCGATCGTGCTGCTGGGCGAGAAGCTCCAGCCGTTCCACCTGATCGGTTACGCCCTGGTGCTCGCCGGGGTCGTGCTTGCATCGCGCCGGGGCTCGGCGATGACATAATTCCGCGCGACGGACGCGGTCACGACCTATAGCCATCTTCCGATTCCCCTTTGGACAAGCTAGGTTCCCCGCAACCAAAAAGAGGGAACGACCGACATGATTTCAGGGCTGATTCGAAACCTGCGGACCGTCGCCGCGGCCGCGCTATGCCTCACGGCAGCATCCACCGCTCACGCCGACACCTATCCCAGCCGCAACATCACGCTGGTGCTGCCCTTCGCGGCCGGCAGCGGCACCGACACCACGACGCGGCTGATTTCGCAGCATCTGTCGCAGGCGCTCGGCGTTGCCATCGTGATCGAGAACAAGGCGGGGGCCAACGGCATGCTTGCCGCGACCTATGTCGCGAAGGCTGCTCCCGACGGCTACACGCTGCTGGTGACGACCAACACGACGCATTCGGCCAATCCCTATCTGCTCAAGAGCCTCACTTACGATCCGGTCAAGGATTTCACCCCGATTGCCCGCACCGGCGATCTGCCCTTCATGCTGGTCATCAATCCCGAGGTGCCGGCCAAGACGGTCGGAGAGCTGGTGGCCTATGGCAAGGCCAATCCGGGCAAGCTGAGCTACGCCTCGGGCTCGTCGGCGGCGATCGTGTCGGGCGCGACCTTCGCGCACAATGCCGGGCTCGACCTGCTGCACGTGCCCTACAAGAGCTCGCCGCCGGCGCTCAACGACGTCATGGGCGGCCGCGTGTCGATGATGTTCGTCGACATCCTGACCGGCCTGCCCCATGTCAACGGCAACGCGCTGCGCGCGCTCGCCGTCACCACCAAGAACCGCACGCCGCTGGTGCCACACCTGCCCTCGATGCAGGAGGCCGGCGTGCCGGACTTCGACATCACGTCCTGGCAGGGCTATTTCGGCCCGGCCGGCATGCCGAAGGAGATCGTGACCCGGCTCAACACCGAGATCCGCAAGATCATCGAGAACCCGGAGATCAAGGCCAAGCTCGCCACGCTCGGCATGGACGCTTTTTCCGGCACGCCGGAGCAGCTCGGCACCTTCGTGAACGAGCAGCTGGTGCTGTGGGAGAAGCTGATCGCCAACGCGAAGATCGAGAAGCAGTAGTACGGTCTCGTAGGGTGGGCAAAGCGCAGCGTGCCCACGAAGAGTCGCACCGTACTCAAAAAGAAAAGGTGGGCACGACGCTTCGCGTCTTTGCCCACCCTACGAATTCAGCGCAAGAATTTACGCCGCGCGGACCTTGGCGAGGAAGCCGTCGACGGCATCGCGCAGCGCGCCGGACTGGGTGTCCAGCTCGCGGGCGTTGGTGAGCACATCGCTGGCCGCGCTGCCGGTCGCTTCGGCGGCCGAGGTGACGCTGCCGATATGGGCGTTGATTTCACTCGAGCCGGCCGCGACCGACTGGATGTTGCGGGCGATCTCGCGCGTCGCCTCGCCCTGCTGCTCGATCGATGCGGAAATGCCGGCGGTGATCTCGCTCATCTCGGCGATCGTCTGGGTGATGCCGGAGATGGCCGACACCGCGTCGCTGGTCGAGGTCTGCATCGCCGCGACCTGGGCGGAGATCTCCTCGGTCGCCTTCGCGGTCTGGTTGGCGAGCGCCTTGACCTCGGAGGCGACGACGGCGAAGCCGCGGCCGGACTCGCCGGCACGCGCCGCCTCGATGGTGGCGTTGAGCGCGAGCAGGTTGGTCTGTGCCGCGATCGAGTGAATGAGCTTGACCACCTCGCCGATCTTCTCGGCACCGGTGGAGAGTTCCTGCACCGTGGCGTTGGTGCGCTCGGCATCGCTGACGGCACGGCTCGCAACTTCAGTCGAGCGTGTCACCTGGCGGGAGATTTCCGCAACCGAGCTCGACAGCTCTTCGGCGGCGGCCGCAACGGTGCCAACATTGCCGGACGCCTTCTGCGAGGCGGCACCGACGGTCGCCGCGCGCGAGGAGGCATCGCTGGCGGTCGCGGTCATCGATTGCGCCGTGGTCTGCATGCCGGCTGCGGCCGAGGAGACCGAGCGGACGATGCCGTTGACGCTGCGCTCGAAATCGTTGGCGATCTCCTCCATGGCGCTGCGGCGATCCGCCGCGGCGCGTTCCTTGGCGTCCGCGTCGGTCTTCTCGAGGTCGCGGATGCGGATCGCGTTGTCCTTGAAGATCTGCACGGTCGATGCCATCGCGCCGATCTCGTCGCCACGACCGAAGCCGGGGATGTCGCCTTCGAGCTTGCCGTCGGCCAGCTCCCGCATCCGGGTGCCGAGCAGCCCGAGCGGAGCACTGATGCTGCGGCCGATCATCCAGGCGACGCTGCCGGCAACGATGACGATGCCGAGCACCGCCAGGCCGAGCAGCCAGTAGACCGGACCCATCTTGGCGTCGATGTCATCCAGATAGGCGCCGGTGCCGAGATACATATCGAAGCCGGGGACCGCGACGGCGTAACCGATCTTGCGGATCGGCGTTTCCTGGCCGGGCTTCATATATTCATAGTGAAGCAGGATCTCGCCGTTGGCCTTGACGCCGTTCATCAATTCCAGCGACAGCTTGCGGCCGTTGGTCACGACGTCCATTCGGTTGGTGCCGATCACCTTCGGATCGGGCGCAAGCTGGGTGAGACCGTCATAGGACGTGCCGAACAGGTAGCCGGCACCCTTGTCATAGGTCATCGCGTTGCCGTAGCGGCGAAGCTCGGCCATCGCGGCGTCCTTCGTCATCTCGCCGGCATCGACGCGCTTCTTCAACGCGGCGGCATAGTTGCGCGCCAGCTCGACGATCGCCTTGGCCTGGTCGATGCGCGCATTTACCATCTCGCGCTTCATCAGATAGCCGGCGAGAACTCCGGAGATGCAGAGGCCGAACAGCGTGACGCCGACGAGAATGCCAAGCTTCGGGGCGATCTTCAGATTGCTCAACTTCACAGGTTAGCTCCGGCAATGATGGGGTACAGGCGCACGACGAGATCGATCAAATTCGAATCAAGTCTTAGTGGCGGAGCCCTTAGCAAGTTACTTACGCACCTCCGTAGAAGCCCCGGGGCTTGCACGGAAAAGCGGAAATATACCTCGCCCGCAACAACCGTGAATTGTACGCACTCGCCCGGATTTCGCGTAAAAGACGCAAAGGCCCGCCCGTCGAGGCGGGGCGCAACAAGAAACCAAATCGGGAGCAGATAATGCCGAAATACAGGGTGGTGACGCCGAAGGGTGCGAGCTTCACCGTCGCGGGCAGCGATTATTCCTATGAGCGCGAGGCGCTCGATCCGATCGATGCCGAGATCGTCGAGGGGCCCGCCGACGAGGCGGGGTTCATCGCCGCCGCGAAGAATGCCGACGCGATCTACGCCAAGGGCATCCCGATCACCAAGACCATCATCGACGCGCTCGAGAGCTGCAAGGTGATCACGCTCGGCTCGGTCGGCGTCGACAGTGTCGACGTCAAGGCCGCCACGGCCCGCGGCATTCCGGTCACCAACATTCCCGACACCTTCATCGAGGAGGTCGCCGACCACGCCATGATGCTGCTGCTCGCCGGCTTCCGCCGCCTGGTCGAGCAGGACCGCATGGTGCGCGACGGCCGCTGGGCCGAGGGCCGGCCGGCGCTGCTGAAAATCCCGAGGCTGATGGGCCAGACGCTTGGCTTCATCTCGTTCGGCCGGGTTGCGCGTGCGGTCGCGAAACGCGCCGCGCCTTTCGGCCTGCGCATGATGGCCTACGATCCCTTCATCCAGGAAACGCTGATGTACGAACACGGCGTGATCCCGGCGACGCTGAACGAGGTGCTGTCGCAATCCGACTTCGTCTCGATGCATGCCCCGGCGCGGCCCGAGGTGCACCACATGCTGACCGAGAAGCACTTCCGACAGATGAAGAAAGGCTCGATCTTCATCAACACCGGCCGCGGTGCCACCGTGGACGAGGAGAGCCTGATCAAGGCGCTGCAGGAGGGCTGGATCGCGCACGCCGCCCTCGACGTGCTGGAAAAGGAGCCGCCCTCGCACAACAATCCCCTCCTCGGCATGGAGAACGTGACCCTGACCGCCCATGTCGCCTCGGCCTCGGCACGGTTCGACGAAGCGCGCAAGCGCCGGGTGGGCTACGAATTGTCACTGGTGCTCCAGGGCATGTGGCCGGTAAGCTGCGTCAATCCGTCGGTGCTGCAGAACACCGCGCTCCGCCGCTGGCAGCCCGTCAGCATGGACCGCGGGCCGAACAGCTAGGCGGGCGGCGCGAAGGCGCCAAGGACCAAACGGCCCCTTCACCGGCGATCAACGCCGGGAAGGGAGACATCATAGGGAGGTACTGATGAGGAACGACATCACACGTCGTGATGCCTTGGCGCTGGGCCTGTCCGCTGCAACGCTCGCGGCCACCGGTGCTGCAGCGCAAACGTCCGCTATCAAGGCTGCCGACGTCCCGGCACCCAAGCGCGAGATCGAAAAGGGCGCGTCCTTGCGCATGCTGCGCCCGGTGCGCTTCGTCCAGGCGGACGAGGACGTGTTCCGCGCCAATGCGGCAAAGTTCACCAAGGACACCGGGGTCGAGGTCAAGGTCGACTTCGTCGGCTGGGAGGACATCAACCAGCAGACCGCGGTGACCTCGAATTCCGGCGCCGGCCCCGACATCATCATCGGCTTCTCCGACGCGCCTCACATCTACATCGACAAGCTGATCGAGCTCACCGACGTCGCCGACTATCTCGGCAAGAAGTACGGCGGCTGGCTGCCGCTGGCGCAACGCTACGGCAAGAAGAACAAGAGCGAGTCCTGGATCGGACTGCCGTTCGGCGCCACCGCAGGTCCCCTGATCTACCGCAAGTCGGTCCTGCAATCGGTCGGCTTCGACAAGGTTCCGGAAGATCATGCCGGCGTGCTCGACCTCTGCCGCAAGCTGCAAAAGGCCGGCAAGCCGGCCGGCTTCGCACTCGGCAACGCCAAGGGCGACGGCAACGGCTTCGCCAACTGGGCGCTGTGGTCGCACAACGCCTCGCTGCTCGACGAGGAGGGCAACGTCACCATCAACAGCAAGGAGACGATCGCCGCACTCAACTGGGTCAAGGAGCTGTATCCGACCTTCATCGCCGGCACGCCGTCCTGGAATGACGTCAGCAACAACCGCGCCTATTCCTCGCAGGAGATCGCGCTGACGGCCAACGGCGTCTCACTGTACTTCTCGCTGAAGAACGACCCGGCCACCAAGTCCATCGCCGAGGACAGCGAGCATCAGCTGCTGCCCAAGGGCCTCGCCAAGGTCTCGCCGATGGCGGGCCTGACATTGAACGCCATGGCGTTCAAGCACAGCCCGTACCCCAATGCCGCCAAGGCCTTCCTGCAATACATGCTGGAGAAGGACCAATACGAGCCGTGGCTCAATGCCAATTCCGGCTACTGGTCCCAGCCGCTGGCCGCCTATGCCGAGGCTGCCGTGTGGTCGCAGGATCCGAAGGTGAGCTTGTTCAAGAACACGATGAACAGCACTTACTATGACGGCTACAAGGGGCCGATCTCGACGGCCACCGGCGCAGTCAGCGCCGATTACGTGCTGATTCAGATGTGCGCGTCCGTCGCCACAGGTGCCGCCACGCCGGAGGCCGCGGCTGCGGAAGCCGAGCAGCGCTGCAAGCGCTACTTCCGGCGACAGCGGTAAGAGCGACGACGACAGAGCCGCCGTCATTGCGAGGAGCACTTGCGACGAAGCAATCCAGACGATCACTGCGGAGACAGACTGGATTGCTTCGCTTCGCTCGCAATGACGGTGTCGTGACACTTCAGACCGGGACAAACCAATCTATGTCCGTGACCACCCTCTCCTCCCACGCACTGGCGCAACGACAGCCGAACTGGATCGTGCGCCTGTTCGACTACAAGCCGTTCCTGATCGTGATGTGCCTCGCGCCCGCGCTCGGGCTGCTCACGGTATTCCTGACCTACCCGCTCGGCCTCGGCGTCTGGCTCGCCTTCACCGACACCACGATCGGCCGTCGCGGCATCTATGTCGGGATCGAGAATTTCCAGTACCTGCTCACGGATCCCTTGTGGTGGAACGCGGTGTTCTACAGCGTGTTCTACACGGCCGTGGCGACCTTCGGAAAATTCGCGCTCGGCTTCTGGCTCGCCCTGCTGCTCAACAACCATTTCCCGTTCAAGAGCCTGCTGCGCGCCATCGTGCTGCTGCCCTGGATCGTGCCGACCGTGCTGTCGGCGCTGGCATTCTGGTGGATCTACGATCCGCAGTTCTCGATCATCTCCTACCTGCTGGTCGACGTGCTGCATTGGCGGGACAGCAATATCGACTTCCTCGGCTCGCCCTGGCCGGCGCGGTTCTCGCTGATCGCCGCCAACATCTGGCGCGGCATTCCCTTCGTCGCGATCTCGCTGCTGGCGGGCTTGCAGACCATCTCGCCCTCGCTCTACGAGGCCGCGATGCTGGACGGCGCCAGCGCCTGGCAGCGCTTCCGCTACATCACCTTCCCGATGATGCTGCCGATCCTCGCCATCGTCATGACGTTCTCGATCATCTTCACCTTCACTGACTTCCAGCTGGTCTACGCCATTACCCGCGGCGGTCCGGTGAACTCGACGCATTTGCTGGCGACGCTGGCGTTCCAGCGCGGCATCGCCGGCGGCGAGCTCGGCGAAGGCGCGGCGATCGCGGTGTCGATGATCCCGTTCCTGGTGTTCGCGACGCTGTTCTCCTATTTCGGCCTAGCACGCCGCAAATGGCAGCAGGGAGAGGCCAATGACTGAAACCGTCGCGCAATCGACCGTCGCGGACGCAAAAGCGCCGCCCGACACCATGGCCTGGGATTCCGGGCTGCGGCGGCTGATGATGATCTACCTGCCGCTCGGCTGCTTCGTTCTGATCCTGCTGTTTCCGTTCTATTGGATGGCGATCACCTCGTTCAAGCCGAACGCGGAGCTGATGAACTACCGGGACAACAACCCGTTCTGGATCTCCTCGCCGACCCTGGCGCACATCAAGCATCTGTTGTTCAACACCGCCTATCCGCAATGGCTGAAGACGACGATGCTGGTCGCGATCGGCTCGACCACGCTGTCGCTGATCGCGAGCACGCTGGCGGCCTACGCGATCGAGCGCCTGCGCTTCCGCGGCAGTCCCTATGTCGGCCTCGGCATCTATCTCGCCTATCTGGTGCCGCCCTCGATCCTGTTCATTCCGCTCGCGACAGTCGTCGTGCAATTCGGCCTGTTCGACTCGCCGCTGGCCCTAATTCTGGTCTATCCGACCTTCCTGGTGCCGTTCTGCACCTGGCTCCTGATCGGCTATTTCAAGTCGATTCCTTACGAGCTCGAGGAATGCGCGCTGGTCGACGGCGCCACGCGGCTGCAGATCCTGCGCCGGATCACGCTGCCGCTCGCAGTGCCCGGCCTGATCTCGGCCGGCATCTTCTCCTTCACGCTGTCCTGGAACGAGTTCATCTACGCGCTGGCCTTCATCCAGAGCGGCGCCAACAAGACCGTGCCGGTCGCGATCCTGACCGAGCTCGTCACCGGCGACGTCTATCAATGGGGTGCGCTGATGGCGGGATCGCTGCTCGGCTCGCTCCCGGTCGCGATCTTTTACTCGCTATTCGTGGATTACTACGTCTCTTCGCTGACGGGTGCGGTGAAGGAGTAGACGAAGCTGCGGCCTTTGGCCAGGCTTCACAATACTGCAACATGCGATCCGCATAAGCGTTGCGTCCGCCAACAGGAGACGCACATGCGCGCGACTTTTCTTTGCACCGTCGCCACGATCATTCTCACCGCGAGCACAGCGCTCGCGCAGAGCGAGGGCGAATTCCCCGCCAAGCTCGCCGGCCACGCGGTGATGCCGGCCGAAACCTTCATCCAGGCGCCGGCTGATGCCCCCGCCGATCTCAAGGCGGCGGGCAAATATACCACCGGCAAGCGGGTCGACGCGCTCGGCACCGTGATGGGCAAGTCCTTCGAGCGTCCGACCGGCGTGTCGCTGCCGTTCAAGGGCCAGCCGCTGCAAGGCCATTCCGGCATCAAGACCATGCCCGACGGCACGTTCTGGGTCCTCACCGACAACGGCATGGGCGCGCGCGCCAACTCGCCGGATTCGATGCTGTACCTCAACCGCTACAAGATGGACTGGGCCAGCGGCAAGATGGAGCGGCTGGAGACCATCTTCCTGCACGACCCCGACAGACGCGTCCCCTTCCGCATCGTGCATGAGGACACCCAGAAGCGCTATCTCACCGGCTCCGATTTCGACACCGAAGGTTTCCAGATCGTCGGCGACACCTTCTGGATCGGCGACGAGTTCGGCCCCTATGTCCTGAAGGCGGACAAGTCAGGCAAAATCCTCGGCGTGTTCGATACGGTCGCCGACGGCAAGCCGGTGCGCTCGCCCGACAATTGGGCGGCGGGGACGCCGGCCGCGCCGGGCGCGACCTACACCAATGTCAATCTCCGCCGCTCCAAGGGCTATGAGGGCTTCGCCGCGTCCAAAGACGGCAAGTTCCTCTACGGCCTGCTCGAGGGACCGCTGTGGGATGCCGACAAGAAGGACTGGGAGAAGGTCGACGGCAAGGAAGCCTCGCGCATCCTCGAATTCGACGTCGCCGCCGAGAAATTCACCGGCCGCTACTGGCACTATGTGTTCGAGCAGAACGGCAACGCCATCGGCGACTTCAACATGATCGACCAGGCCTCCGGCCTCGTCATCGAGCGCGACAATGGCGAGGGCACCGCCGACAAGGCCTGCCCGCAAGGCCAGCGCGGCGAGAACTGCTTCCCCGACCTCGCCAAGTTCAAGCGCGTCTACAAGATCGAGCTGACCGACGCCAATGTCGGCAAGCCCGTGCGCAAGATCGGCTATATCGACCTGATGAAGATCAGGGATCCCGACAAGAAGGCGCGGAAGCCGCTCAACGACGGCGTCTACACCTTCCCGTTCTTCACCATCGAGAACGTCGATCGCGTCGACGACACCCACATCATCGTCGGCAACGACAACAACCTGCCGTTCTCCTCCAGCCGCGATCCCAACAAGGCCGACGACAACGAGTTCGTGCTGCTCGAGGTCGCGGATTTCCTGAAGGCGAAGTGAGGCGAGGCTCGCTCTCTCTCCCTCCCGCTTTTCCGCGGGAGGGAGAGTCATTGCCCATGGCTACTTCCCGAAAATCACCGGGACGTTGATGGGTATGGTTGCATAACTGATCTCGGCCGGCACCGGCGGGAATGGTTGGGCCTGGCGCACCATGGCCATCGCCTGGGCATCGAGCGCTGCGACGCCCGAGGAGCCGCCGAGGCGGCTGGACAATACCTGACCGTTACGGCCGAGCGTGAAGCTCACCTTGACCACGCCCCTCTGGCCATTCGCGCTCGTCGGATACTGGTGGAAGCGCATGAGATGCGCGCGGACGCGCTGATAATAGGTCGCCATCGCAGACGCGAGCGAGCCGGCATTGACGGCAGAGGCCAGCGGAGCCTGCCGCTCCGCGCGCGGCGGTGCGCTGGTGCGCGGCGCCGGAAGGGCATCCGACGGCTTCCGGGCGTCGAGGCGGACCGCCTTGGGCTTCGCCGGGGCGGGCTTCTCCACGGGCACAACTTTCGCGGGCTCGGGCTGCGGCGGGCTCGGCTCGAGCTTCTGTTCCGGTGGAGCCAACACCTCCGGCCGCTCCTGCGGCGGTGTCGGCGGGATCATTTCCTCGACAGCCTGCTGCTGCACCGGCTCGGGCGGTGACGCATCCGCCTGCTGCATCATCGGTCCCGGCGCGATGTCCAGCGGCGTCGACTGCGGTGCCGAAGTCTCCGGCGTCATGTCGATCAGGATGGCCGGCATGTTGACGCCCTCGTCCGGCACCTGCTTCAGCCAGCTCGTTGCAAGCAACGCGGCGCCGAGATGCAACGCCACGATCATCGCCGCCGAGGCCCCCCAGCGCGCACCCTCCCGCTCGTCGACCGGCTGGTGCAGGGCAAAGGCGTTCGCGGTCATCAGCTGCGTCCGTCGAGGCCGACCAGTGCGACCTTGAGATAGCCGGCATTGCGCAAGGTATTCATCACCTCCATCAGGTCGCCATAGGAGACGGCCTTGTCCGCGCGCAGATAGATGCGCTCGTCCTTGCGGCCCCTGGTGGCCGCATCGAGCGAGGTGCTGAGCCCGTCGCGAGCGACGATATCCTCACCCACGGCGATCGAAAGATCCGGCTTGACGGTGACGAAGACCGGCTTGTCGGGCCGCGGTGCCGGCTCGGCGGCGGTCGCCGGGAGATCGACGCCGATGTCGACGGTGGCGAGCGGTGCGGCCACCATGAAGATGATCAGGAGCACCAGCATCACGTCGATGAACGGCGTGACGTTGATCTCGTGGGTGACGTCGAAATCCCTCGTCTCGCCGCGCGAGCCGAGCTTCGATGTTCCGAGCTTGACGGCCATGGCTACTCCGCTGCCCGCGCCAGACGGAAATGGCTGTGGTCGCGCTGGCGGCTCACCAGCAGCATGAGCTGCGCCGAGGCGTCGCCGAGCAAAGCGCGGTAATTGGCAATGCCGCGGACGAGGTGATTGTAGATCACCACCGCCGGAATCGCGGCGACGAGACCGAGCGCGGTCGCGAGCAACGCTTCGGCAATGCCGGGCGCGACCACCGCCAGACTGGTGGTGTGGCTCTCGGAGATGCCGATGAAGGAATTCATGATGCCCCAGACGGTGCCGAACAGACCGACGAACGGCGCGATGGCGCCGATGGTCGCGAGCACGCCGGTGCCGCGCGCGATCTGCCTGGACATCGCCGCCTCGACCCGCTCCAGCCGCAACGCGACGCGCTCCTGCAGGCCGTCGTCGAGAATGCCGCCGGAGAGCTCGGCCTCCCTGGCGCAGGACTGAATCAGCTGCGCGACTGCGTCGCGGGCGTCGCCGGTCCGCGCGGATGCCTCGGCCAGCGTCATGTTGCCTTCGAGGGTGCGCGTCCGCTGCAAGGCGAGCGAGCCCTTGCGACGCAGCTCGATGGTCTTGGCGAGCCAGACCGTCCATGTCGCCAGCGAGGCAACGGCAAGCCCGACCATCACGACCTTCACGACGATGTCGGCACCGAGGAACATGCCCCAGGGCGACAGATTGCGCGGCAACAGCGCCGCGTCGATCGCAAAGGCCGGCGCCGGCACGAGCGCCAGTGCGATTGTGAGGATCACGTGCCCTAGCGTGGAATTGCTCTGCATCCTGATCTCCCGACAAATGGAACTCACGCCGAAAGCTTCGCCGCGATCCGGTCCGCGAGCCGCCGGAACCGCGCCAGCTGATCCGCCCGCAGCGCCCTCGTCTCGTCGCGGCCGACGAAGACCTTGAACATGATGCCGCCGTCGGCGTTCACGAAGGCGACGAAGGCCGAGGACTTGCCCATGAAGGGCCGCTCGACGAAGGCAATTCCCGCGCAGCGCTCGTGGCGGAGATGGCCGTGCAGGCCCTTTGGCTGCATCAGGTTGAAATAGCCGCGGCCGATCTCGCCCGCGGGAATGGTCCCGGTGAACTCGAAGATCGCATCATCGGTGTGGACGATCAGCGTGACCTCGCCCCATTCCGCGATGTCCTGCATGGCGGCGGCAAAATGTTCGCCGCTCCCGATGCGCACCATTGACGGCGGCAACGCCTCGATCACCGCGCGCGGCGTGGCGCTGCGCTCGCGCGCGACGTCCTCGATCACGGCACCCGGATTGTCCGCCATATGCGCCTTGAGGTCGGCGAGATCGGTGCTCAGCATATCTGGCTCCTCAACCCCGGCGCCTCAAGCGGCCGCGCTCGCCTTGCGCTCGGTCATGATGACCTCGAAACCTTCGAACTTGGGGTGACCGAGATAGAGGCTCTCGCCGGTCTTGTTGTCGGCGCGCGCATGAGCGCGGCGGAATTCCTCCGAGCGCGTCCAGGCCTCGAAAGCCGCTTTGTCGACCCACACGGTATGCGAGGAATACAGCGTGTGGTCCTCGGCGACCGGCCCCTTGAGCAGATGGAATTCGACGAACCCCGCCATGCTGCCGAGATAGGACTCACGGGTCCGCCAGACGGTTTCGAACGCGGCTTCCGAGCCGGGCTTCACCTGGAAGCGATTCATGGCGATGAACATTCGACTTTTCTCCTGTGACTTGTAGATCGGCAATTGCCGACCGGATATTTCAGAACGGGTCGAAAGCCACGCTGACGCATCAGCGTGGCCTTCGAGATCAGCAAGGCATAACCTGCGGTGTCTTCCTCAGGTGCCGCCAAAGTGGTATTTGAGACCTCCCTTGATCACGAGCCCAGCGCCGGCGCTCGCCCACTTCACGTCGTTTTGCGTGTCGCCCGTGCTACCGACCGGAATGGCGTACGGACGATAGTAGCGGTTGAAGAGGTTCTCGACGGAGAAGTTGAGCGTGAGATCGGGCGTCGGGTGATACTGCGCGTAAAGATTGACGAGATCGTACGACGTCGCGGGCGTGTAGGTCCTGGGGATGTCGTAGTTGGCGATTGCCGACGTCCACATCATCGAAAGGATGAGGGTGCGGTCGAGCAGACGCACGCCGGCCGTCGTCGTGATCTTCTGCGGCGGAATGCTGTAGAGGCCGAAGCCGGTCTGCAGATTCTTTCCGCTCTGATAGGTCCCGGAGAGGCCGAAGAACCACAGGTTCGCGTCATACATCGCCTCGGCCTCGACGCCTTGTATGAGTGCGGACGCCACGTTCTGATACTGCAGGAACGGGAGCACCGTGATCGAAGGTGCCGGCGGCGGCCCGGTCGGGACCACGAGCGGGTTTCCGTAAGCGACCTGATCGATGAAGTCGCTGATGTCGTTGCGGAACACGTTGATCTTGCCGCGCAGCGTGTCGCCCGCCGTGAACAGATCGTTCTTCTTGATATTGAAACCGATCTCCTTGTTCTTGCCGACCTCGGGGCGCAGGTTTGGATTGGGCACGAAGCAGAAGGTCGAGTCCGCGCCCGGTCCCGGCGTGCCAGACGGACAGCGGAAGAACGAGTCGTTGACCGTCGCGCCGGCATGTGGCCCGCTCACCAGCGTCTCCGTGATCGAGGGCGCCCGATAGCCTTCCGCGTAGCTGGCATAGGGGGTCACGACCGCGGTCGGAACGAGAGCAACGGTGATCTTCGGCGAGAGGCGATCGCCGCCCGACGACGAGGATGCCGAGGAAAGCTGATAATTGTCGTAACGGAGCGCACCGATCACCTCGAGCATCGAGGTGTAGTTCGCCCTCCACTGCACGAAGCCGCCAGACACCGTGCGCTGGCCGCCCGGCGTAGTCACTTCGCCGGTACCCGTCCTATCCTGGGTAGATACTTTGTCCTGGAACGCATCCAGACCGTAAGTCACCGCGTGGCGCCAGCTTCCCGTTTCGAAGCGTGTTGTGTTGTGCACGTCGATACCGATCGTATCGAGCAGATATCCGCGGTTGCTCCCGATGCACCCCGAAACGGCATTGCCCGGCACGCCACCGCAATAAACTGACGGCGTCGTGGTGGTGTGCCTGGTCTTAGTCTGGTCGTTCTCGGTGCGATTCCAGTAGATCTTCGCATCCCAGTCGAACCACTGATCATCCGGCTGCGAGTATTTCCAGCCGAGCGTCGTGGTGTAATTCTTCACGTTGGAGGCGTAGATGGACGTGCCGTTCAGATTGTTCGTGCCGTTCGCATTGGTCGAATTGGGATCGCCGGCGCGTCGCGGCGGCTGGCCCAGACTGTAGATGTCTTCCTGAAAGATGGCGCCGAGCTTTACCTCGTGGCCGTCCGCCGGCCGCACCGTCAGCTTGGCGATGCCGCTGCTGAGCCGATTGCCGGTATTGGCGACCTCGAAGCCGGTGCCGTCCTTGTAGCTCTCCTGCGTCGAATAGGTGCCGCCTGCGAACACGTCGACATTCGGATTGACGTGAACACCGCCAAACGCGGATCCGAGTGCACGTCCGTAATTGCTGCCGAGGATGGTTTTTACGTCGACACCCCAGCGCTCTCCCGCGCGGACAACGTCCTCGATGTCCTTGGTGCGGAACGAGGCCACGCCGCCGATCGCGCCGGAGCCGTAGATGTTCGCGGTCGGGCCGCGCACGATGTCGATGCCGCTGATCAGCTCCGGATTGAGGAAGAAGGAGCCGTTGGCGAAGTGGCCTGTGCGCTGATAGTTCTGCCGCGCGCCATCGACGACGACAGCAACGCGGCCGAAATCCTGCAAGCCGCGAATGTTGATCGAGGTCGACGGCTCGTCGCCGCGATTCTGAACCCATACGCCCGGCACATTATAGATGAGGTCACCAACCGTGCTGGCCTGACGTCCCTCGATCTGCGCCGAGGTCACGACGCTGACCGGTGCCAGCGCATCCACGGCACGCTCCTCGGTCTTCGTTGCCGCGACCGTAATCGCATCGAGCGTTTGCACCGGCGCTGCGCCGCCGGCCTGGGCGCGGGCGTTCATCACCTCCGGCGCGGCCTGCTGCGCAACTTGCGGCGCCGGCTTACGCTTGGCCTGCTTCGGCCTGTCCGACGACGCGTTTTCACTCTGCGGCGATGCGGTCTGCGCGAGACTGCCCTCCGCCGTCATTGCCGCAATTGAAACCACCGACGCGCCCAAAATCAGGGCGCGCGAATACCTAGCCCCGTCAGCCATATCAGCCCCAGCCTGCACTTCACTTTAGTTTTTGATGTCGTCTGGCTGGCGCGCGCTCGCAACGCGAGCGACTGGCTGGCTGATTGTCTCAAGAGGCGGGCGAGTTCCCCGCTGTGAGAAATCGTTACGTGGCAACACTCTGACGGTCAATGACATCGGGTTACAGTTTATATCGATTGTAAACTGCGATGGTTGGAATGCGCTTGGCGCCACCTGTACAAACGAGCGGTACTCCAGCTTTCGAAAGCGCATCACACCGACAATGTCAGCCACATCAGGAGACAGCAGCGGCAGCGCGGCAGGACGGGCACAAAGCCCTTCTGCAGCAACGCGAACTCTCACCATGCGCGGCAGCCGCATCGATAGCCGCGAGCTGTTTGCCGCCGAGCGCGAGATCATCATTGCGCATGGCGAGGACAGCTATCGTCTCCGCCTGACCTCGCAGAACAAGCTGATCCTGACGAAGTAACTGCAATGACATGTTGCCGCACCCTCGCCCGTCTCCTGCTCTCCGGCGGACTCGCGTTCGCGTCTATCGCTCACGCCGCGGGCATCATTGTGCATGACGCACGCAATCGCGACGTCACTGTTACCGATTTTGCCCGCACGGTGTCGATCGGCGGCGCCATCACCGAGATCCTCTATGCGCTGGGATTGGAAAGCCGGCTGGTCGGCGTCGACACGACGAGCCTCTATCCGGCGGCGGCACTGCAAGACAAGCCGAATGTCGGCTACGTGCGCCAGATCTCGGCCGAAGGCGTGCTCGGTCTCAACCCGACGCTGATCCTGGCGATCCAGGGCTCGGGCCCACGCGAGACCATGGACATCCTGGAGACGGCGAAGGTGCCGCTGGTGCTGGTGCCCGAGACCTTTTCCGAGGAAGGCCTGATCGAGAAGATCAAGCTGGTCGGCCACGCCATGGGCGTCGATGCGCGTGCCGAATGTCTCAGCGCCGCGGTCGGCGCCGATCTTGCACAGCTCCGTGCCCTGCGCGCCAAGGTGACGAAGCCGGTGCGGGTGATGTTCGTGATGTCGCTCCAGAACGGGCGGGCGATGGTGGCGGGCCACAAGACCGCGGCGGATGAGATCATCCAGCTCGCGGGCGCGGGCAACGCGGTCGAGGATTACGATGGTTACAAGGTCATCAGCGACGAGGCGATCGTGGCCGCAAAGCCCGATGTCGTGCTGTCGATCGAGCGCGGCAAGGATTCGCTGCAGGCCGATGCAGTCTACACGCACCCCGGCTTTGCGCTGACGCCGGTCGCGGCCAACAAGAGCTTCATCACCATGGATGGGCTTTATCTGCTCGGCTTCGGGCCGCGCACCGCGGCAGCGGCGCGCGATCTCTCAGTCAAGCTCTATCCGGCCTTGGCCGAGGGCGGCGCGTTCGCGTCGGCGCTGTCGACGGCGAATTGCCGGCAATGAGCGTGGCCGCCGGGATCGAAACACAGAGCCCGCGACACAGCGCGGGACGGCGAGCAGCATCGTTCGCGATTCCCCTTCTGCTCGTGGTGCTCCTGGTCACCGCGATCGCCGCCCTGACGGTCGGCGCCGCCGGCATCCCGCTCTCCCGGCTGCCAGCCGCGCTGGGCTTGGCCGGCGAAAGCGCGGCCATGACGGCCCGCGACCAGCTCGTGCTGTGGTCGATCCGCATTCCCCGGATCGCGGCGGCGGCGATGATCGGCGGCCTGCTTGCCGCGGCCGGCGCGATCATGCAGGGGCTGTTTCGCAACCCGCTCGCCGATCCCGCCCTGGTCGGCGTCTCCAGTGGCGGCGCGCTCGCAGCCGCGAGCGCGATCGTCTTCACCGATTCCCGCTTCGGCGAGGCGCTGCGCTTTCTCCAGACCGAGCTGTTGCCCCTCGCGGCCTTCGCAGGTTCGCTGGCGACCACCACAATCCTCTACGGCATCTCCAGCCGCTCGGGACGCACCTCGATCGCGATCTTCCTGCTCGCCGGCGTCGCCATCACCGCGATTGCCAATGCGGGCATTGGCCTGCTGGTATTCATCGCCGATGACCGTCAGCTGCGCGACATCACGTTCTGGATGCTGGGCTCGATGAGCGGCGCGACCTGGACCAAGGCCGCCGTGCTCGCGCCGGTGCTCATTGCCGGACTCGCAGGCTGCGCCTTCATCGCGCGCGGCCTCGACCTGCTGGTGCTCGGCGAGGCCGACGCCTTTCACGGCGGCGTCGACGTCGAGCGCCTGAAGCGGATCTCGATCGTGATGGTCTCGGCCATGACCGGCGTCGCGGTGTCGATCAGCGGCGTGATCGGCTTCGTCGGCATCGTCGTGCCGCATCTGCTCCGTCTCGTGATCGGCCCGGCGCATCGCCTGCTGCTGCCGGCCTCGGTGCTATCAGGCGCGATCCTGATGGTCGGGGCCGACACGCTGGCGCGGACCATCGTGGCGCCCGCGGAGATGCCGATCGGCATCCTGACGGCGGCCGTCGGCGCACCCGTCTTTCTCTTCATCCTGCTGCGGCAGCGCGGGCTCGCCGCGCTATGACCGCAGTGCTCGATGCACGACACCTAGGCAAGCGCGCCGGCCGCGCGACATTGCTTGACGGCGTCGGCCTAACGGTTGCGGCCGGCGAGATGATCGCCATCATCGGCCCGAACGGCGCCGGCAAGTCGACGCTACTGCGGCTGCTCTCCGGCGATCTCCGCCCGAGCGCCGGCGAGGTGCGGCTCAAGCAGCGCGACATCGGCAGCTTCGCGCCGCGCGAGCTCGCCGCGCGCCGCGCGATGCTGTCCCAGCACATCAACGTCACCTTCCCCTTCACCGTCGAGGAGATCGTGCTGATGGGCGCGGGCGAGCGCAGCTGGCGCGAGGCCGGCCCGCTCGTCGACGCCGCGCTGGACGAGGTCGGACTGTCGCATTTCCGCGAGCGGCAATTGCCGACGCTGTCGGGCGGCGAGCAGCAGCGCGCTCATTTCGCCCGCGTGCTGGTGCAGCTCGCCTGCGGCGAGGCCAAGCACGGCCCCGGGCTCTTGCTGCTGGACGAGCCGACCTCGAGCCTCGATCTGCGCCACCAGATCGACCTCGTCGAGGCGGCCCGCCGCCGCGCGGCTGCCGGCACCGCCGTGATCGCGATCCTGCACGATCTCAACCTCGCGATCCGCTTTGCCGACCGCCTGGTCGTGCTGGCCGGCGGCAGGCTCGCCGCGGACGGTCCGCGCGCCGAGGTCGTCACGCGGGAGAGGATCCGGGATATTTTCGAGATCGACGCGGACGTGCATCAGGTTGACGGCGTGCCGTTTGTGCTGCCGCAGTCGATGCGGGTTGCGGGGCAAGCTGAACTGCCGCCACGGTGAAGGTGCGCTGCCTCGCCCCGTTCTTACGGGGAGAGGGGTGGGGTGAGGGGCCTCTCTCCACACGCGAGATGGTCGAGAGACCTGTACCCCCTCACTCGGATTGCATCTTCGATGCAATCCGACCTCTCCCCGCAAGCGGGGCGAGGTGAAGCTGCGCCACCTGTGCAGGAAATCAGCCCGCCGGGACGATCACCATGCTCTTGTCCTTCGGCCAGCGGATGCGCCAGGCGAAGTTGATGTCGCGGGCCTCGCCGGGCTTGGCGTCGAACGACCATTCCAGCACGCCGCGCTTGTCGCGGATGTTGTTGGCGGTCGGCTGGGTGCTCGAGGGCAGCATCTCGACGACGATGTCCTCGTTCTCGCTGACCGGCAGCTGATCCTCGATCGCGACGCGAATCGGAAAATCATGCCCGTTGCGGATCGTGGTCTTGAACGAACGCTCGTCGGTCTTCGACGTCGTGACCAGGAGGCCTGCCGAGCCTTCGTTGCGCTTGAGCACGGCGCGTTCGATCTTGACCTTGTCGTCGGCGCCGAACCCGAGCCGCACGATGTCGTCCTTGGTGGACGCCGTGATCTTGCCGCGGCCGACGAAGGTGCCGTCGCGATAGATCGCGACCTTGCCCGGCAGCAGGGTCGTGTCGTCG
The DNA here is from genome assembly GCF_056156565.1 of Bradyrhizobium sp. JHI2711. Taxonomy (NCBI): domain Bacteria; kingdom Pseudomonadati; phylum Pseudomonadota; class Alphaproteobacteria; order Hyphomicrobiales; family Nitrobacteraceae; genus Bradyrhizobium; species Bradyrhizobium sp. JHI2711. The sequence goes on along the minus strand of NZ_JBPZPT010000002.1, from coordinate 1,553,331 downwards.
GTCTGTTTGAAGCTGGCTTCCAGGAATGCGGTCGGATCCAGCACCGGCGCGGCGCGCACCGCGAGATCGGCGGGCACATTCACCGAAGCGATACGTAGGCTCTTGGCACCGTCGGCGGCGCCGAGGCTGACGCGGCCGGGAATCCTGAAGGTGGCCTGGAAATCGCCGATCTCGGCGACGGCCTGTTGCTCGTCGGCGCGCTCGCGCAACTCGGTCGCTTCGGCAGCCTTGGACATGGGCTCGTACGAGCGCTGGCGAACAGTTGGCGCAGGCCGCGCTAGATCCGAGGCCGTGCCAAGGGCCATGGGCTTCGGCACTTGTGGATATTGCGCGATCAGCGAATGCAGCTCCGGAGCACTGCCGCCGCGGCTGATGCGCACGGTGGAGACGCCGAGCGTCACGTTCGACCAGTCCTCGCCGGTGGCCTGAGTCACCTCGGCGCGACGAACCAGTTCGAGCTGCGGCTTGCGATCCTTGGCGCCGGTATCGAGCCGCGCATCGTAGAGCGGCACCCAGCGCGCGTTGCGCACGGCATAGGTCACGCGCAGCGTCGCCTTGGTCGCGGCGGCCGAGGCGACGTCGATCCGCACTTCCAGCTTGCTCGGCGGCTTGGCCGAGCGCTCGGCTTCCAGTTGCGCGATCTGGCGGTCGAGCTCGCGCTGTTTTCGCGTGGCATCGCGAATTGCGCTGTCGGCGGTCGCGATCTCCTCGGCGACCGCGGCAAAGGCCGCGCGCCATTCAGCAATCGGGCGCGCCTCGCCCTTCTCGCCGAGGCCGGCCGGCGACGCCTCGGCAAAATGCTGCGCGAACTTGCGCCGGGCATTGGCCGAGTCGATCGCACCCTGCAGGTCGGCCCGTTGATCCCTCAGCGCTTCGATGCGCTTGTCGAGCTCGGGCAGGTTGACCGGCGGCGCGGCCTTCGGTGGGCGTGCATCGATCGTGCCGATGGTGAGCTTGGCGCCCGCCTCGCCTTCGACGCGGAGGGAAGATGGATCGAGCGAGAGCGGAAAATCCTTGGCCACCAATGTCGAATCGCCGGAGGCGAGAGCTAGCGAAATGACGCGGGTGACGGTGGCACCGTCGGGATAGACGGTGACCGTGTCGATCGTCGAATTGGCGTCCACATTGGCCGCCCATAACGGCGATGCGAGCGCCGTGGTCACCAGGACCAGGCCCGTGGTTGCCAAATATCCTGCGGTGATGCGCATAAAGTCCCTCCTGCCGGTATCGCCGCGCCGCCAGCCGGACGCGCGCGATGAAATGCCTCGCCATCGTGGTTGGACGCGGCAGGGAAGGAACCGGTTCGATTGAGACTTCCGTGGGGCGCCGCCGCGGCGGCACCATGTCTGTGGAACGCTCGGTGGTCCGGGCGGCTTCAGGCCTGGGTCGGCGAGCCCTGGCCGAAAATGCGCCGGAGCAGATCGGTCACGTTCTTGGCGCCGGCCTTCTTCAGGACGCTGGCGCGGTAACCTTCGACCGTCCGCGCGCTCAGATGCATCCGCCGGGCGATCCCCTTGTTGGTGAGGCCGGCGGCAAGATGCTCGAGCACGTCGGCTTCGCGCGCGGTCAGAGGCTCACAGCCCGGCAGCCAGCGTTGCCGGATCGCCCCGGGTTGCGCGAATTGATCGATGGCGGCATCGATCCGGTTGACGATGTCGTGGGTGCGGAACGGCTTTTCGATGAAGTCGGTCGCGCCGCTCTTGATGGCGTCAACCGCCATGGCGATGCTGCCATTCGCCGACGTCACCAGCACCGGCGCCATGCAATTCTCCTCGCGCAGCTGCCTGAGCACCTCGAGAGCGGAGCGATCCGGCGGCATCTCCAGCAGCACACAGGCCGGCATCCGCGTCTTGGCTTCCGAGAGCAGAGAGGCACCATCGGCGAAGCAGATCACGTCATAGGCGCTCTGTTCGAGCGCGGCGGAAAGTTGTTCGCGGGAGGCGGCGTCAGTGTCGATGACGAATACCTCGCCCTTGGAAAGCATGTTCCCCGGCATAGTCCCGATCCAGCAATGTCTTGGTCAAATGGCCCGAGACGGCCGGGCCCCGTCGCGCCCGCCGTCAATGCGCACGGCATTCACGCCAGTGCATCGGTTTTCCTTATGTATGCGCCATCGGGTTCCCCGATTTGACGCATTGAGACAGAAACTTTACATTTCGGGACATCTGCGGGTATGGCTGGCAGGAACGGTTTGCATGACCGACCTCATTCGCAGCGCAGGCTTGAGCTGTTATCCCGAGGTCGCGCGGTCGGTCGGGCTGGACCCCAGCCAGATGATGCGCAAGGTCAGGCTCCCGCTGGCCTGCCTCGACCAGCCCGACATCCCCATCGCCGTCACCGGCCTGCGCCGCCTGCTCGAACTATCGGCAAAGGCGTCCGGTGCAGAGGATTTCGGCCTGCGTCTCGCCGAGCGCGGCGGCCTCACCAATTTCGGCGCGGTCGGCCTGATCGTGCGCGAACAGGCGACCGTCGGCGAAGCGATCGAGGCGTTTTCGCGCTTCATCCATATCCATCACGACGGCATGCGGCTCGACGTCACGCGTGACGAGCGGACCGTGACCATCACGCTGCATTTGCGCGGCCGGCAGCCGCGCGCGCCGCGGCAGTCGATCGACATGGCGCTCGGCAGCGTTCAGCGCATCATCCAGTCGCTGTTCGGAGGCGATTGGCGGCCGCTGGAAGTGCATCTGCACTACCCGCCGCCGCTCGACCGCAAGCGTTACCGCGACTTCTTCGGCTGCCGGGTGATCTTCAATGCGGACGACGATGCGATCCTGTTGTCGGCGCACGACATGCAGCGCCGGATCCCAAGCGCGCATCCCTTGATCGCGAGTTACTTGCGCAAGCGGATCGAGGCGATCGAGAGCAGGCCGGCAAGCTGGGAGGCGAAGGTCGACGAGGTGGTGCGGACCCTGCTCGCCAGCGGCGATTGCACGGTCGAGCGCGTCGCCGAGCATCTGGCCTGCACCCGCCGCACCATCCACCGCCGCCTCGCCGCATCGGGCACCAGCTTCTCGGCCATCCTGGACGCGCAGCGCGCCGATCTCGTGGTCGAGCTGATCGAGGATCACACCCGGCCGCTGGCCGACATCGCGGTGCAGCTCGGCTTCTCCGCGCAGAGCGCCATGGCGCGCTGGTTTCGCGGCCGCTTCGGCTGCACCATCACCGATTGGCGCAAGGGCGTGCGGCCTCGCTCCGCACCGCCCTCGGCAGGTGCAGCCTGACTTCAGCGCGCGGGGGCGGGCACGCCCATCGTGGCGAGCGCCCGCCGCCCGCTGCCGGCGAGCAGCGGACCGAACGCGACGGCAAATCCGAGGAAGGCGAGGATCCAGCCGCAGGCAGCGACGTACAGCAGCACGTCGCCATACGCGGGCAACACGACGGCACCGATTCGGGCCAGAGCCGCGATGACGATTGCAGCATAGATTGCCTGGACCGCCGGCGAAGCCGTCAGCGCCTGTCCGGTATGGCCGAGGCTGGCGCGGGTCATCACCGCGAGCGTCATCGTTCCCGCAGCACCCGCCATCCAGGCATGGATGCCGGCGCTCGGCGGCAGCTCGCCGAAGGCGGCCACAGCGTTCAGGATGAAGCCGAGCGGCACGAAGACATAACCGACATGCAGGATCAGCAGCAGCCGCTCCCGCGTAGTGCGGTCGCCGGCCCAGCGTGCAAGCCGAACCAGATGCAGCACGCCGACTGCCGCCATCGCGACGCCGGTGATCATGTTCAGCGGTGCCGCGATCCATGCGATCAGCGCCAGCGCGCTCAAGCCGATCACCGCGCCATCGAATCGTCCGAACGGCACCGGCAGGCGGCCGGGATTGAACTTGACCAGCCAGTTGCGGGTGAAGCTCGGAATGATGCGGCCGCCGATCAAGCCGATCAGCAGGACGACCACGCCGATGCCGACGCGGATGCTGACGTCGGCCGCGCCTGCGTAATGCGTCTCGACATGGAAGGCGACGTTGCCGGCGAGCAGAACCAGCACCAGCCCCACCACCGGCAGGTTGCGCCAGTTGCCGCCCGCGATGATCTCGCGCGTTGCGGCGGCAACGACCAATGCCAGGAACGCGGCATCGACGACCAGTGCAAACGTCCAACCGGTATTCGCCGACAGCGTCACCGCGACGCGTCCGGCAAGCCAGACCGTCACCAAGCCTGCGAGCGGCGCGCCCTGGATCGGCAGGCGCCCCGTCCAGTTCGGGATGGCGGTGAAGAGGAAGCCGGTGATGACGGCCGGCAGGAAGCCATAGAGCATCTCGTGGATGTGCCAATCGCGCGGCGCGAATGCGGAACTCACCGACAATTCGCCGTAGAACATCGGCAGCCAGACCAGGATCGACAACGCCGCCTGGATTGCGGCGAGCAGGAAAAAGGGGCGAAAGCTGTTCGCAAACAGCGGCCAGCCCGTAAAGTTGCGGGATCGGGCGCCAGCCATGGGTCAACTCCAATCAAATCAGACTGTTGCTTGGAAAAATACTGCCACCGGGCGGCCTCGTTTTGCGCTAACGCAAACTACCTGACGATTGCAGGTGCCATCACACTCCCTGATGCCAGGGGAGGCAGAATGGCCAAGGTCGACACATCGCTGGTTGCGCATTTGCCGCTGTTTGCGGGGATGACGCCGGAAGCTCTCGACGAGATCCTGCGTGAGGCCCGCTCGGCGCGCTATCCCAAGAACAGTGCGATCTTCGAGCAGGGGGCGGACGCGCAGTCCTTCTTCCTGCTGCTGCACGGCCATGTCCGCGCGGCCAAGACCACACCTGCCGGCGAGCAGATCGTGGTGCGCTATGTCACGCCCGGCGAGACGTTCGGGCTCGCGATGGCGATCGGAGCCGCGCGGTATCCGGCGACGGCCATGGCGGTCGACGACAGCGTCGTGCTGATCTGGCCGACTTCGGCCTGGCCGCGGCTGGTCGAGCGGTTTCCGGCGCTTGCCGCCAACACGCTCCAGACCGTCGGCACGCGGCTGCAGGAAAGTCACACCCGCATCCTGGAAATGTCGACCCAGCAGGTCGAGCAACGCGTCGCGCACGCGCTGCTTCGCCTCGCCAAGCAATCCGGCAAGAAGCTCGACCACGGCATCGAGATCGACTTCCCGATCAGCCGCCAGGACATCGCGCAGATGACGGGCACCACGCTGCACACCGTCAGCCGCATCCTGAGCGGCTGGGAGAGCCAGGGCTTGGTCGAGAGCGGCCGCCAGCGCATCATTCTGCGCGAGCCGCACAAGATTGTGGTTCTGGCGGAGCGGAGCGTCGACAGCGGCACGGCGTGAGAGACACCTCTCTGCTCAAGTCAGGGATGAGGCGCGCTTCCGCTTACGGCGAAAGCGCGCTCATCATCCGGGAACCCACGCACACCTGCGCGATTCCTGATCGTTTCACGCCGGCACGCACTCGATCAGCGCGGCGAGGAACTTGTCGCGGTCAATGCCATGCTCGCGGCAGGCGTCATCGACCGTGTGGAAGGTCGCGATCGGACAGCCGACGCAAGCCATCCTGAAGGCGAGAAACACGCGGATCGTGTGCGGCGCCGAATGCATGATGTCATCGACCAGATCGTCGGATCGGAAGGACATGGACAACTCCATTCCGATCGACGATAGCGACGCGGGACCGAGTTTCTTTGTTGGAGCGCAAGCTGGCTCGTCATTGCGGGGCGCGCGTAGCGCGAACCCGGAATCCATCGAGCAGCAACCAGTGCAGTGAAATGGATTCCGGGTTCGCGCCAAGAGGCGCGCCCCGGAATGACGGGGGGCTACACCGCCCGACTGTGCAACTGCTTGCCTGGATCCAGATGCGCATCGAACGCAGCGGCGACGCTGCGGACCAGGAAGCGCGAGTCCTTGGCGACAGCGAGTCGATCGCCCTCCACCCTCACGACGCCGTCGGAAATCAGCGGCTTCAGACGCGAGGCAGATTTCAGCATGGCGCCGGCCTCCGCGCCATGGCGCGCGCAGATGTCACCGAGATCGGCACCGAACTCGCACATGATGCGTTCGATAATGTCGGCGCGCAGCCGGTCGTCATCGGTGAGGCCGTAACCCTTCGCGGTGGCGAGGCGGCCGGCAGCGATGCTCTGCGAATAGGCGCCGATCTGCACCTCGTTCTGGACATAGCCCTGCGGCAGGTGCCCAATCGCGCTGGCGCCGAAGCCGAGCAGGACTTCGCTCCGGTCGGAGGTGTAGCCCTGGAAGTTGCGCCGCAGCGTGCCCTGCTCGAACGCCACGGCCATGGCATCGTCGGGCCGCGCGAAATGATCGAGCCCGATCTGCACGTAGCCGGCCTCTTTCAAGGCATTGGCGATGGCGCAGGCCTGGTCGTGGCGCGCAAGGCCGTCGGGCAACACGCCTTCATTGATCATGCGCTGGTGCTTCTTGAAGGCTGGCACGTGAGCATAGCCGAACACCGAGAAGCGGCTGGGTGAAAGCGCGAGGCTGCGTCGCACCGTCTCCAGGCACGAAGCCACTGTCTGGTGCGGCAGTCCGTAGATCAGGTCGAAGTTGACACCCTCGATCGCAGCGCCGCGGAGCATCTCGACCACGGAGGCCGTCTGCGCGAAGCTCTGCACACGGTTGATCGCCCGCTGCACCACCGGGTCGAAGCTCTGCACGCCGAGGCTCGCGCGGTTGACGCCGGAGAGCCGCATCGCCTCGACCATGTCCGCGCTCAATGTACGGGGATCGATCTCGACCGCGATTTCCGCCGAGGGCAGCACGAAGAATTCCTGGCGCATCGTCGCCATCAGCTCGGCAAAGGCGTCCGGCGCCATGATCGTCGGCGTACCGCCGCCGAAATGAATGTGCTCGACCTTGATGCGGTGGCCGATGGTTTCGGCCGTCAGCGCGATCTCTCTGCGTAGCGTCCGCTGGTAGCCGGCGATCAGTTCGTCGCGGCGGACGATCTGGGTATGGCAGCCGCAGTACCAGCACATCTCGCGGCAGAACGGCACGTGCAGATAGAGCGAGGCGCTGGCGGCCACGGGCAGCTCCGCCAGCCAGCGGGCATAGGCGTCCGGACCGATCGCCGGCGTGAAATGCGGTGCGGTCGGATAGCTGGTATAGCGTGGCAGGCGTTCCTCGCCGTAGATCGCCGCAAGATCAGCTCTCATAAGTTACCCATTCGTAAATGCCCGCCGCGCGCGAGACATCGCGGCAAATCACGGAATGAATTCAAATAACCCGGATCGGCGGACGCGGCTTTGCGCTCGCGCAAAGCGCGGATACCGGTTCCCGGCCATGGTGAGAAAAAATCGCGGCCATCCGGAGCGTTCGCCATGAGGCTTTTCGCACTCGAACTCATTCTCTCCCTGCTCGACGTCCGCGGCCATATCCCGCGTTTCGACGACTTCCGGCCGGCCCCGGCCGCGCCGGCCCCCGCCGGCGCGGTGCGCGCCCTGGCGGCCGCGATCGCCGTCTTCGTCGCGCTGTCATTGGCGATCTGGGGATTGGTCTGGCTCGCCGTGAACCTGCTCTGAACGGACGCGCCTTCGCCAAGGCCTGTCTTGCGATCTCGTCCACGCGCATGAGCGGGGCAACCGAGATCGTCATCCAGCTTGAACATGCAAACGAGTTGCCGCTGAGTTGACGCTCGGCCTCGATCGGCATCGCGCCTGCGGACGCGGTGAGTTGCCATCGCCGATCCCGCTCCTTCGAGAAATCTAGGTCATGTTGCCGAACGCGAATCCGGCGGAAGCTTGTCGCAGCACAAACACGCTTGCCGCAATCGGCGCACACTGCACTCCGTCATCAAAACCATTTCAGATGAAGGATGCTTCCGATGTTCACCCGCAGAGCCGCATTGATCAGCGCCGCCGCGACCGCCCTGATGTTGGCGATCCCGGCTTTCGCCGCCGGCGATCTCAAGCTGCCGCGTCAGAAGGTAGAGCTGGTCGCTCCGCCCTTCGTGCACGCGCACGAGCAGGCCACGACACAGGGCCCCAAGATCGTCGAGTTCAGGATGACGATCGAGGAGAAGAAATTCGTTATCGACGACAAGGGCACCACCTTCCAGGCGATGACGTTCAACGGCTCGATGCCGGGCCCGCTCATGGTCGTGCACGAGGGTGACTATGTCGAGCTGACGCTAGTCAATCCCGCGACGAACACCATGCCGCACAACATCGACTTCCATTCCGCGACCGGCGCGCTCGGCGGCGGCGAGCTCACGCTCATCAATCCCGGCGAGCAGGTCGTGCTGCGCTGGAAGGCGACCAAGACCGGCGTGTTCGTGTATCACTGCGCACCGGGCGGCCCGATGACCCCCTGGCACGTCGTCTCGGGCATGAACGGTGCCGTGATGGTGCTGCCGCGTGAGGGGCTGAACGACGGCAAGGGCCGCGCGCTGAAATACGACAAGGTCTACTATATCGGCGAGCAGGACATGTACGTGCCGCGCGACGAGAAGGGCAACTTCAAGTCCTACGAATCGCCGGGCGAAGCCTTCACCGAGACCGAAGAGGTGATGAAGAAGCTGACCCCGACCCATGTCGTGTTCAACGGCAAGGTTGGCGCGCTCACCGGCAAGAACGCGCTCACCGCGAAGGTCGGCGAGAACGTGCTGATCGTGCACTCGCAGGCCAATCGCGACAGCCGTCCGCATCTGATCGGTGGCCACGGCGACTATGTCTGGGAGACCGGCAAGTTCGGCAACGCGCCCGAGGTCGGGCTCGAGACCTGGTTCATCCGCGGCGGCTCGGCGGGAGCTGCGCTGTACAAGTTCCAGCAGCCCGGCATCTACGCCTATGTCACGCATAACCTGATCGAGGCGGCCAGTCTCGGCGCCACCGCGCACTTCAAGGTCGAAGGCAAGTGGAACGACGATCTGATGATGCAAGTGAAGGCGCCTGCCGAAATACCTCCCGCCAGCACTAACTAGACGCGACGAAGGGGCCGGTCATCGCCGGCCCCTTTTTTCCTTCTGCGGAGGAATGATTGTGCTGATCGCATTCAAGCTCAAGCTGGCACTTGCCTGCGCGGCCGGGCTTGCGGGGCCGCTGGCCGTTGCGCCTCTGGTCTCGGAGCTGACGATGCGCCATGCCGTCGGCGAGCCGGCCTTGGTCGAGGTCGCCCCGGGCAGCTTCGCCTATCGCGAGGCCGGCGATTTCACCCGCGGCGGACAGCAGGCGGAAGCGCCGATGCGCACCATCCGGATCAACCGGCCGCTGCGCATCATGCGGAATCAGGTCGCTTCATCCGACTATCAGCATTGCGTGCAGGATGGCGCCTGCCGCGCACTCGATCGCGACGTCGCAATCGCCCCCGATCGCCCAGCAGTGCAGGTGAGCTGGCACGATGCCGAGGCCTACGCAGGCTGGCTATCGCGCGAGACCGGCCATCAATACCGCCTGCCGAGCGACGAGGAATGGGCCTTTGCCGCCGGCTCCAGATTCCGGGATGACGGGGTACCGGTCGATGCAAGCGACCCTTCGAAGCGCTGGATCAGCCGCTATGAGCGCGAATCCGAACGCGACCTCTCCGACACCACGGCTCATCGCTTCGGCAAGTTCGGCCCGAACGAGCATGGCGTCGAAGACCTCGCCGGCAATATCTGGGAGTGGACCGCGACGTGCTTCGTGCGCTCGCGTGTCGATGATTCCGGCAATCGCGGCCGCGCGACCGTGAATTGCGGCGTGCGCGTCGCCGAGGGTGCGCACCGCGCCTATGTCACCGACTTCATCCGCGACGCCCGTGCCGGCGGCTGCGCCCAGGGCGTGCCGCCCGCCAATCTCGGCTTCCGCCTGGTGCGCGAGGAGAGGTCGTGGCTGGCCAGCGTCTCGCAGCGCCTGAGCAAGATGAGGCCGGCAGGATCATAGGGCGCCAATTATTTCCCATGACCGTCGCTTCAGTATTAGAATGAGTCTAAAAGATACTTTGGAATTGCTCTAAGCTTATGCTCTCGCGACATCGCGTCGCTAACGTTGGCCCCCCGCCTGCGCTACTCAATCGGCGTTCAATCTCGCGCCTGGGAGCAGCCCTTATGATCTATCTTCGCGTCCTCGCCGCGTCTGCGGCGGTGTTGAGCCTGACCACGTCTTTCGTGTCGGAGGCCGCCGCCAATGGCGAGGTCAACGTCTATACCTACCGCGAGACCAAGCTGATCCAGCCGCTGTTCGATGCGTTCACCAAGGACACGGGCATCAAGGTCAACGTCGTCTCCGCAAGCTCCGGTCTGGAGCAGCGCATGAAGGCGGAAGGGGCCAACAGTCCGGCCGACGTGCTGCTGACGGTGGACATCGGCCGCATCGACGAGGCCGTGCAGGCCGGCGTCACCCAGCCGATCAAGTCGGAGGCGGTCGACAAGGTCGTGCCGGCGCAATATCGCGATCCGGACGGACACTGGGCCGGCATCTCCATGCGCGCGCGCGTGATCTATGCCTCGAAGGATCGCGTCAAGCAGGACAAGATCACCTATGAGGAGCTCGCCGATCCCAAGTGGAAGGGCAAGATCTGCATTCGCTCGGGCCAGCACATCTATAACAACGCGCTGTTCGCGGCCTACGCGGCCAAGTACGGCGAAGCCAAGGCCGAGGAATGGCTGCGCGGCCTGAAGGCCAATCTCGCGCAGAAGCCGTCGGGCGGCGATCGCGAAGCCGCGCGTGACGTCGCCGCCGGCAAATGCGATATCGGCATCGGCAACACCTATTACTGGGCGCTGATGATGAACAACGATCCCGAGAAGAAGCCGTGGGCGGAGGCGACCCGCGTCATCCTGCCGACCTTCGAGGGCGGCGGCACCCACGTCAACCTCTCCGGCGTGCTGCTCGCCAAGAACGCGCCCAACAAGGCCAACGGTACCAAGCTGATCGAGTGGCTCGTCAGCGAGCAGGCGCAGCAGATGTATGCCGACCAGAACTACGAATATCCGGTTCGGAGCGGTGTCGCCGTCAATGCGACCATCGCCGGCTACGGCAAGCTCGTCCCGGATCCGTTGCCGATCGCAAAGATCGCCGCCAACCGCAAGGCTGCGGCCTCGCTGGTGGACAAGGTCGGCTTTGACAACTGATCTCTGGCGGCCCACGTCTATCGAACTGCTGGAAGCTACGAGCACACGGCCTCGATCGAGGGGCCGTGTGCGGGCCGGTCGCGCCGCAACCGCCATCGCGATCGCAACCGCGGTCCTGGTCGCGGCGCCCGTGATCTCGATCGTTTCGCTGGCTTTGCAGCCGGCATCCGATGTGTGGCACGACCTGATCAACTACGTGCTGCCGGCCGCCCTTCTCGACACTGCCCTTCTGCTCGTCGGGGTCGGCGCGGTCACACTTTTGATCGGCGCCGGCACTGCATGGGTGATGTCGCGCCACGATTTTGCCGGCCGGGGCATGCTGCTGTGGCTGATGCCGCTGCCGCTGGCGATTCCGACCTATCTTGCGGCGTACGTCTATGCCGATCTGTTCGAACCGCTAGGCCTGGTGCATCGCACCCTGGCGACCTGGCTGCCGCTGGGCGATGCCCTCGGCCTTCTGCCCAACCTCCGCTCGTTGCCGGGCGCCATCTTCGTGATCGGGCTCGTGCTCTACCCTTACGTCTATCTCTCGGCGCGTGCGACGTTCCAGGTTCAGTCAGCCGAATTCGCGGAAGCGGCCACGACGCTGGGCGCCGGCCGATGGACCATCTTGTGGCGCGTTTCACTGCCGATGGCGCGGCCGGCGCTGGCGGTCGGCGTGGCGCTGGTCGCGCTGGAAACGCTCAACGACATCGGAGCCAGCGAATATCTCGGCATCCGCACGCTGACGGTCTCGATCTTCACCACTTGGCTCAACCGCGGCAGCCTTGCCGGTGCAGCGCAGCTCGCATGCCTGATGCTTGCGATCGTCGCCGGCCTGATCGCGATGGAGCGTTACGGCCGTCGCAACGCCAGCATCGAATTCTCGGCCGAAAGCCCGCATGTGAGGCGGCGAACCCCGCTGTCGGGCGCAAGAGCGTCGATCGCGTTCGCCGTCTGCGTGCTGCCGGTGCTGATCGGTTTCGTGGTCCCGCTGCTCTATCTGGCGCATCAGGCTCTCGGCCGCGGCCTGCTTGCAAATTTCGACCCGCTGCTGTGGCGCCACACCTTCCATTCGTTTGCCTTTGCAGGGCTCGCAACGCTCATGGCCTTGATGCTTGCGCTCGCCACGACGATCGCGCATCGCTTGCGGCCGGATCCTCTGCGATATGTCGCGCTGAGCATCGCGCAGGCCGGATACGCGCTGCCGGGTCTCGTCATCGCTCTCGGCCTGCTCACCCCGGTCCTGGCGGTCGACAATGCGCTGAGCGCGGTCGCGACCTGGACCGGACGTTCGCTTCCGGGGCTGGTCCTGGTCGGCTCCGGGATGGCCGTCGTGATCGCCTACACGATTCGTTTTCTGGCTGTGCCGGTCGGCATGATCAAGGCCGGGTTCGACAGCATTCCGAGCGACTATGACGAGAGCGCACGCGCGGTCGGCGCCGGCCAGGGGGTCATGTTGAGGCAGATCTATCTGCCGTTGCTCCGGCCCGCGATGCTTGGCGCCGTCATCATCATGTTCGTCGACTGCCTGAAGGAGCTGCCGGCAACGCTGCTCCTGCGGCCCCTCAACGTCGAAACGCTGTCCACGTCGATCTACCAGTACGCAAGCCGCGGCAATTTCGAGGACGGCGCGCTCGCGGCCCTCCTGATCATCGCCGCGAGCATCGGCCCAGTTGCCTGGCTGACCCGGTTCTCCGAGGTGCCGAGCGGCCCCGCTTGAAGGGGCACATCGTCCGCACATTCATGGCGCTTCGACCAATTGATAGCAAACGCTTGGTTGTCGCCGGTGCCTGCAACCTGCTCAAATCTTCCGCGCGAACATGCGAAAACCGGGCGCGCCGATGATTGCCTCGAAATTCGGGTCGCGCTTCTCTTCCGCGAAGACAAAACCCGCCTTCGCGTAGGCGCGCTCGGCCGGCTCGTTGCCGATCAGGAACGATATCGTCGCCCGGGCAAACCCAGCTGCCCGCCCTTTGTCCAGCGCATGCGCGATCAACGCCTGCATCAAGCCACGACCACGATAGGCAGGGCCGGTCGCGACATGCTCGATCATCCAGTCGCCCTCGCCGCCCTGGACCCAGCAAGCTCGCGAATAGGCACCGCGCTGGCGGATGGCGTCGAGCTCTGACGCCGTCAGCCCAATTGAGAGACCGACCTCTTCGACCGCGCGCCATGCCGCCGGTCCGGTGCCGGCTGCCGGCACGGCGCAAAGTGCAGCAGCGGGCTTGCCATCAATCTCGGCGACCAGGAACTGCGAAAAATGCCACATCGACACCGCCCGTGCGACGGCGACGCGCGCGACGAAAGCGAGGCACTCCGCTTCCGGCCAGCCGAGCGCCACGTCGAACCAGCCGCGCGGCCGGTGGCCGCGCATCGAATTCAGGATGGTTTGTGCGATGAATTGGGCATCTTCGGGACGCGCGGACCGTATCGTCATGCGCGCCCCTTTACGACGACCCTACGTGTTCTTCAGCGCGACGCGGAATTCGGCTTCGGTCTTGGACTTGATCTCGTCGAGCGTGACGCCGTCGGCGAGCTCGATCAGCGCCATGCCGCCATCGCCGTGCTTGTCGATGGTGAAGACGGCAAGATCAGTGACGACCATGTCGACGACGCGCTCGCCGGTCAGCGGCAGATTGCACCTCTTCAGGAGCTTCGGGCCGTCCTTGGCCGAATGCTCCATCACCACGACGACGCGCTTGACGCCTGCGACGAGATCCATCGCGCCGCCCATGCCCTTGACCATCTTGCCGGGGATCATCCAGTTGGCGAGATCGCCGTTCTGGGCCACCTGCATGGCGCCGAGGATCGAGAGATCCATGTGGCCGCCGCGGATCATGCCGAAGGAATCCGCGCTCGAGAAATACGAGGTCGACGGCAGCTCGCTCACGGTCTGCTTGCCGGCGTTGATGAGATCGGCGTCTTCCTCGCCCTCATAGGGGAACGGCCCCATGCCGAGCATGCCGTTCTCGCTCTGCAAGGAGACGTCCATGCCATCGGGGATGTAGTTCGAGACCAGCGTCGGGATGCCGATGCCGAGATTGACGTAATAGCCGTCGCGCAATTCCTTCGCGGCGCGCGCGGCCATCTGTTCACGGGTCCAGGCCATGTGAGTCTCCTGTTGCGCTTAAGCGGCGGTACGCGGGCGGGTGTTGCGGAATTCGATGCGCTTCTTGGCCGTGCCGACCTCGACGATGCGCTTCACGAAGATGCCGGGCGTGTGGATGTGGTCGGGATTGAGTTCACCGGCGGGAACCAGATGCTCGACCTCGGCCACCGTGATCTTCGCGGCGGTCGCCATCATCGGGTTAAAGTTGCGCGCGGTCTTGCGGTAGATCAGGTTTCCGGCGGTGTCGCCCTTCCAGGCGTGCACGATGGCGAGGTCGGCGAACAGGCCGCGCTCCATCAGGTACTTCTCGCCGTCGAATTCCTTCACTTCCTTGCCTTCGGCGATCAGCGTGCCGACGCCGGTCTTGGTGTAGAAGGCCGGGATGCCGGCGCCGCCGGCGCGGATGCGCTCGGCCAACGTGCCCTGCGGATTGAACTCGAGTTCCAGCTCGCCGGCGAGGTATTGCTGGGCGAACAGCTTGTTCTCGCCGACATAGGACGAGATCATCTTCTTGATCTGGCGGGTTTCGAGCAGGCGGCTGAGGCCGATGCCGTCGACGCCGGCATTGTTGGAGACCACGGTCAGGCCCTTGACGCCGGAATCCCGGATCGCGTCCGACAGCTCCTCGGCAATGCCGCAGAGGCCGAAGCCACCCGACATGATCATCATATTGTCTTTTAGAATGCCTGACAGCGCCGACTTGGCGTCGGGATAGACCTTGTTCATACAAAAAACCTCGACTGAACCTTGGGCTGGCGGGCGTCGCGCCTCATTGGCGGCGATTATTAGGCGAAATCGTCCGAAGCCGTCAATGATACGGGGTTCTCCGCTCCGCCCCCGGGTGATAGAAGCTGCCCATGCCGTGGGCATAACCGCGCAGCGGCCTTGAAAGCGTCAAGAAAACCCATCAAGTTGCGGTACTTAACACCATAGGATCTGGGCGTTCGGCACACACGTTTCGCGGCCCGCCCTTCTGGCTCCAACGACCAACCCGATCAGGACATGCCATTGACCATGGCCCAAGGAATGAAGCGCCTCGGGACGCCGATCGCGGCGCTGCTCGGCGTCGCGCTGATCGCCCTGATCGCGACCTCCTGGCTCATCAACCGCGACGCGCTGCGCAAGGCGGTCGAAGCGCAGATCCGCGACGTCACCGGGCTCGAGCTCAATGTCGCAGGCAGCATCGAGATCTCGGTGCTTCCGGCGAGCTACATCTCCTTCCGCGACGTCGGCCTCAAGGGCGGCGGCACGAGCGCTCCCGCGCTCCAGGTCGACGTGCTTACCGCGAATTTGCGGCTGCTGCCGCTCCTGCTGCAGCGTTTCGAGATCGCCGACCTGACGCTGCTGCGGCCGCGCATCCACGTCAGCCTGAAGCCGGACGGCGAGAGCAACTGGACGCCCTTCATCCAGACCATCGCACGCACCATGAAGCCCGGGGCCGAGAACCAGGTCTCGTTCTCCGAAATCCGCATCCAGGACGGCCTGCTCGATTACGAGGACGTTGCCACGCGTGCCAACGAGAAGCTCGAGGACATCGACCTGTCGCTGGCCTGGCCTTCGATCTCGCGCTCTTTTGCCGCGACCGGGCAGTTCGACTGGCGCGGCGAGCGCGTCGACGGCTCGATCAGCTTTTCCGATTTCGTCGCCGCCCTCTCCGGCGACCGCTCCGGCCTGAAGGCGCGCATCGCCAGCGCGCCGCTCAAGCTCGCCTTCGACGGCAGCGTCGCCAATCGCACCAGCGCGATGATGGAGGGCACGCTCACAGTGGACAGCCCGTCCTTGCGCAACGCGCTGCGCTGGACCGGACAGCCGCAGCCCGGCAGCGGCGGCTTCGGCCGCTTCGTGCTGAAGGCGCGCGCCAACGTCGTCGGCGCCTCGATCGCGCTCACCAATGTCAACGTCGAGCTCGACGGCAATGCCGCCGAAGGCGTCATGACCTACGCCAATAACGGCCGGCAGACGCTGCAGGCCACGCTCGCCGCCGACGCGCTCGACTTCACACCTTATATCTCGACGTTCCGCCTGCTCGCGAGTGGGGCGCGCGACTGGAACAGGCAGCTGTTCGACCTCCAGGGATTGTCGACCACCGACCTCGACATGCGCCTGTCGGCGGCCAAGCTGACGGTCGGACCCACGCGGCTCGGCCGCACCGCGATCGGCGCCAATTTGCGCAACGGCACGCTGGCGCTCTCGGTCGGCGAGGCGCAGGTCTATGGCGGTATCGCGAAAGGCTCGTTCGGCATCGCGCGGTCCGATACGGTCGCCGACATCAAGGCGCAATTCCAGTTCACCGACGTGGATCTGCAGGCCTGCGCCACCGAGCTGTTCGGCCTCAACAAGCTATCCGGCCGCGGCAACATCAACGTCTCGCTGTTCGCCTCGGGCTCGAGCCCGTTCGGCCTCGTGCAGTCGCTCGACGGCAGCGCCACCGTGACCGGGCATAACGGCGCGATCGCGGGCTTCAATGCCGAGCAGCTGCTGAAGCGGCTGGAGCGGCGGCCGCTGTCGGGCGGCGGCAATTTCCGCAGCGGCTCGACGCCATACGACAAGCTCACGATCGCCGTGAAATTCTCCGACGGCATCGCAACCGCCGAAGACATCCGCATCGAAGGCCCGGCGGCCAAGATCACGCTGACCGGCACCGCCTCGGTGCCGACCCGCGAATACGACATGAAGGGCGTGGCGAGCCTCAACACGGCGTCCGGCTTTCAATTGCCCTTCATGGTGCAGGGCCCCTGGGACGATCCCCTGATCTTTCCCGATCCCGAAAGCCTGATCCGGCAGTCGCCGGCGGCGTCTCCCTTCCTCGATCTCCTCAAGCAGCGCATCACGGGGGGAAAGCGCCCGGAGCGATCGCCGACCGCCGAAAATGCGAAAGAGGGCGCGAAGTCGAACTGACGATTGTGCGCCGTGGAGCGCGCGCGAATTGATCCCGGTGAATTGATGCGGCGATTGGATCGATGCGCGCATGATGCGTCTCCGACGCGCTACGACCTTGGTCCGACAAGATGCGTTGATTGCGCTACCACCATGCGCTAGTGTTTTATACGACCGGTTAAAACACCGGCCGTTTGAGGGAGAAAAACGTGAAATCCAAGGTTATTGGCGCGGTTTCATTGGCGGTCGCTGCGGTTGGGCTGTTTGCCGCCACTGCGCCCGCATTTGCGCAACAGAAGACGATCACGGTCTGGTGGGTCAAAGGCTTTTACAAGTCCGAGGACGAAGCGCTCGCCGAGACGATCAAGAAGTTTGAAGCCAAGACCGGCATCAAGGTCGAATTGTCGCAATACGCGATCCAGGACATGATTCCGAAGACCGTCGCAGCGCTCGATGCGGGCACCGTGCCCGACGTCGCCTATTCCGACAGCTACGACGTGCAGGTACAGGGCAAGTGGGCCTATGAGGGCAAGCTCGAGGACCTCACCGACGTCATGGAGCCGATCAAGGGCCGGTTCGTGCAGAACACGCTGGACGCCTCGATCCTCTACAACGACGTCGCCAAGAAGAAGGCCTATTACGGCTTCCCGCTGAAGCAGCAGAGCATGCACGTCCAGATCTGGAACGACATGCTGGAGAAAGCCGGCTTCAAGCAGAGTGACATCCCGAACGACTGGACCGGCTACTGGAGCTTCTGGTGCGACAAGGTGCAGCCGGCGATCCGTAAGGCCACAGGCCAGCGCATCTATGCCGTCGGCCAGCCGATGGGCGTGGAATCCACCGACTCGTTCCAATCGTTCTACACCTTCATGGACGCCTACCACGTCAAGCTGGTCGACGACGACGGCAAGCTGCTGGTCGACGACCCCAAGGTCCGCGACGGCCTGATCAAGGCGCTGAAGGACTACACCGACACCTACACCAAGGGCTGCGCCCCGCCCTCCGCGACCACCTGGAAGGACCCGGACAACAATGTCGCCTTCCACAACAAGACGATCGTGATGACCCACAACTTCACGATCTCGATCGCAGCAAAATGGTACGAGGAGTCACAGAACCAGAACCTCACGCCGGAACAGCGCGAGGCCGGCAAGAAGGCTTATGAGCAGGACATCGTCACGGCGTCCTTCCCCAAGGCTCCCGATGGCTCGACCATCAAGTATCGCTCCGACGTCAAGACGGGTCTGATCTTCACCGCGGCCAAGAACAAGGCCGAGGGCAAGCAGTTTCTCAACTTCCTGCTGCAGGAAGAGAACATCCGTCCCTACATCGAGGGCGCGCTCGGCCGCTGGTTCCCGGTGACGAAAGAAAGCCAGGAAAGCCCGTTCTGGCAGGCCGACAAGCACCGCAAGGCCGTCTACACCCAGTTCAAGGGCGGCACCTCTCAGTTCGACTTTACCAGGAACTGGAAGTTCACGATCTTGAACAATGAGAACGTGTGGGCGAAGGCGATGAACCGCGTCGTCAGTGAGAAGGTTCCGGTCGACAAGGCCGTCGACGAACTCATCGCCCGCATCAAGCAGGTCGCGGGCTGAGTCGTCCGCCCATCTCTCCGCGTTGCGGGGGAGAGTGCAACAACAACAACACCGGCCGCGTCTCGCGGCCGGCTTCTCTTTGAAGAGTCCGAAAGAATGGCGATCACGCTCTCTGGCGATCAGGCAATACCCGGCCCGCCCCTGTCGTCGCGGCTGACCCCGGCGCAGGTCTGGGGCATCCTCCTGCTAACACCTTATCTGCTCGTCTTCCTTGCCTTTGTCGTCTATCCCGTCTGCTACGGGCTCTGGCTGGCACGCGATCCGGCGAACTATGTGGCGCTGTATCACGACCCGATCTTCGCGCGCGCTGCAGTCAACACGCTGATCTTCCTGGTCGTCGGCATCAACATCAAGATGATGATTGCGCTGTTCCTGTCCGGCTTCTTCGCGCAGCAGCGCACCTGGATCAGATGGCTGTCGGTGATCTTCATCCTGCCCTGGGCGGTGCCGTCGATCCCGACCATCCTGTCGGTGCGCTTCATGCTCAATCCCGAATGGGGCATGGTCAACCATTTCATCTTCTCATTGACCGGCGATGACGGTCCGAACTGGCTGAACGACCCGACCGTCGCGCTCTGCATGGCGATCGCCGTGCACATCTGGAAGTCGCTGCCGTTCTGGACGCTGATCCTGATCACCGGGCGCCTTGCGATCTCGCACGATCTGTTCGAGGCCGCCGAGGTCGACGGTGCCAGCTGGTGGCAGAAATTCCGCTACATCACCTGGCCGTCGATGCAGACGCTCTACGTCACCTGCACGCTGCTCTCGATGATCTGGACGCTGGGCGATTTCAACAGCGTCTACCTGCTCACCGGCGGCGGACCTGCCGACCTCACGCACGTGCTGGCGACGCTCGGCATCCGCTATCTTCGGCTCGACCAGCTCTCGCTCGCGATGGCATCCATCGTCTGCGCGATGCCGTTCGTCCTGCCACTGGTTTACTTCATGATGAAACGGTTGTCGCGATGAAGCTTCCCTCCCTCCGTGACGTCGCGACGGAAGCGCGGCTGCTGCTGATCGGCATTCCCGTCTTCCTGTGGACGATGATCCCGATCTACCACATGTTCCTGTTCGCGATCTCCCCGAAGGAGGACGCGTTCTCGGGCAAGCTGTGGCCGGACCATCCGACGCTGCACAACTTCGAAATCGTGTTCAAGCAGCAGCACTACTTCCTGCGCGACTTCTACGCCCAGTTCTGGAATTCGACGCTGATCGCAGTCTCCGTGGGCGTGCTCACGCTGTTCATCGCGACCGCCGCGGCGTTCGCGATTTCGCGATTGAAGGTGCCGGGCGGCCGCGCCGTGCTGAACCTCGCGCTCTTCACCTATTTCATTCCGGCGGCGTTCCTCGCGGTCCCGATGTATCGCACGATGGGCAATTACGGCCTGCTCAACAATCACTGGTCGCTGATCCTGGCCATGGTGACGATCGCGAGCCCCTACGCGATCTGGGTGCTGAAGCAGGCCTCGGACAAGCTGCCGGTGGAGCTGGACGAAGCCGCGGTGATGGACGGCGCCACCACGCTGCAGATCTTCCGCCTGGTCTATTTGCCGCTGATGATGCCCTCGCTGGTCGCGATCGGCACCTATGCGGTGCTGCTGGCCTGGAACGAGTATCTCTACGCGTTCCTGCTGCTGTCGAACGACCGCGACATCACCCTCCCCGTCGCGCTCGGCAACTTCCTCGCCGCCGACGACTCGCCGTGGGAGCTGCTGATGACGACGGGCTTCATCTACGCGCTGCCGCCGGCCGCAGTCTACTATGCCTTCCGCCGCTACATGGTGGGCGGGCTCACGGCGGGTGCGGTGAAGTCGTAAGCTCTTCTTTCGTCATTGCGAGCCACCGGGTCCGCGCGGAGCGCGGCCCGATCACAAGCTCCGCGAAGCAATCCAGACTACTGCAGAGAGAGACTGGATTGCTTCGTCGCAAGAACTCCACGCAATGACAGCAGAGCCTCACAGCGGCGCCGCGCTCTCGCCCTGCGAGCTCGACAGCTTGGAGGCGAGCGAGGCGATGACAATGACGACCGCGATCAGGGCGATCACAAGCGTACAGATCGCGTTGATCTCGGGCTTCACGCCGAGCCGCACCTCCGAATAGATGCGGATCGGCAGCGTCGCCGAGCCTGGGCCGGTGGTGAAGCTCGCGATCACGAGGTCATCGAGCGACAGCGTGAACGCCAGCATCCAGCCGGCGACGATCGCCGGCGCGATCAGCGGCAGCGTCACGGCAACGAACGCACCGACGGGATTGCAGCCGAGATCCATCGCCGCCTCCTCCAGCGAGCGATCGAGCGAGCCGAGGCGCGACTGCACGACCACCGTGACGAAGCACATGGTGAGCGTGGTGTGGGCGATCGTCACCGTCCAGAAACCGCGCTCGGCGTTCAGCGCAACGAACAGCAAGAGCAGCGACAATCCGGTGATCACCTCCGGCATCACCAGCGGTGCGTAGAGCATGCCTGAGAACAGGGTGCGACCACGAAAGCGTTCACCGCGCGACAGCGCCACCGCTGCGAGCGTGCCGAGCAGCGTCGCGATCGTCGCGGAGGCGACCGCGACCCGCAGGCTCATCCAGGCCGCCTCGATCATGGCGCGATCGTTGAACAACTCATGATACCAGCGCAGCGACCAGCCGCCCCACACCGTCACCAGGCGCGAAGCGTTGAAGGAATAGAGAACGAGGATCAGGATCGGCAAATAGAGGAACGCCAGCCCCAGCGCGAGCGAGGCGATGTTGAAGCGGGACAGGCGGGAGACCTTGCGCATCGCGCTATCTTCCCTGTTCCAGCTGCCGCTTCTGCAGCCGCTCGTACAGCAAGAGCGGCACCAGCAGCACGACCAGCAGCACGATCGCGGCAGCCGAGGCAACCGGCCAGTCCTTGTTGGTGAAGAATTCGAGCCACAGGGACTGGCCGATCATCAGCGAATTGGAGCCGGCCAGAAGGTCGGGAATGACGAACTCGCCGACGATCGGGATGAAGCACAAGAGCACGCCGGCGCCGACACCGGGCAGCGACAGCGGGAAGGTGACGAGCCAGAACACCCGCCAGGGCGGCGCGCCGAGATCGGCAGCCGCTTCCTCCAGCACCGGCTCCATCTTGGCGAGCGTCGCGTAGAGCGGCAGGATCATGAACGGCAGATAGGAATAGACGATGCCGATATACATCGCGGTGTCGGTGGAGAGCCACACTACGGGCTGGCTGACCAGATGCAGCGCCAGCAGGACCTGGTTCAGCAGGCCGTCGTGCTGGAGGATGTTGATCCAGGCGTAGATGCGGATCAGGAACGAGGTCCAAAACGGCACGATCACCAGCACCATCGCCACCGCCTGCCAGCGCTGCGGCAGCCGCGCCATCCCGTAGGCGATGGGATAGCCGATCAGGAGCAGCAGCGCGGTGGCCGTGAGGGCGACGGTGAGGCTGCGGACATAGGCGAAGACGTAAATGTCGTCGGAGGCGAGCAGCTTGAAATTGTCGACCGAGAGCGCAGCGAACGCTGCCTTCAGCGCGTCCCATCCCGCCGTGAGGTCAAACACCGGCTCGTAAGGCGGCTGCGCGATCGCGGTCTGCGACAGGCTGATCTTGAGCACGAAGCCGAACGGCACCAGGAAGAACAGCACCATCCAGACATAGGGCGCGATGGCCGCGAAGCGCGCCGGCTTTGCGAAGATGCGGCGCGAGCTCATGATTGCAGCACCACGCAATCGTCGGGCGTGAACCAGGCGACGACATGCTGGTTCAGGCTGTAGGCGTCGACGTCCAGCCGCGCGCTGTTAGCGACCGACGCCTGCAGCATCCCGCCGGTGTCGAGCTTCACCTTATAGGTGGTGGTGCCGCCGAGATAGCAGATGTCCGCGATCACGCCCTCGAGGGTGTTGATCGCCGTCTCACGACCGGCCTCGTTGGCCGGGCCGCGGCGCGACAGCTTGACCTTCTCGGGGCGGATCGCGACCGCCAGTTTTCCGGTGCCGACCGCCTCACGCGGCTCGGCCACCACCAGCGCCCCCGCATCGCGCGTGCCGATGACCAGACGATGACCGTCGCGCAATTTTGACTCGCCGTCGAACAGGTTGATGTCGCCGACGAACTCGGCGATCCAGCGCGAGCGCGGCGCCTCATAGAGCTCGCGGGGGTTCGCGACCTGGGCGAGCTTGCCTGATTTCATCACGCCGATCCGGCTCGCCATCGTCATCGCCTCCTCCTGGTCGTGGGTGACGATGATGAAGGTCATGCCGAGCCGCCGCTGCAGTTCCATCAGCTCGGCTTGCGTGTTTTCGCGAAGCTTCTTGTCGAGGGCTGCGAGCGGCTCGTCGAGCAGCAGGAGTTGCGGGCGGCGCGCCAATGCGCGGGCGAGCGCCACGCGCTGGCGCTGACCGCCGGACAACTGGTCCGGCTTGCGCTTCTCCAATCCCTCGAGCTTGACCAGCGCCACCATCTCCGCGACGCGCGTGGCGATGTCGGCACGCGGCATGCCGGCGCGCTTCAGGCCGAAGGCAATGTTGTCGCGTACCGACAGATGCGGGAACAGCGCATAGTTCTGGAACATCATGTTGATCGGGCGCTCGTGCGGCAGCGCCTGCGCGATATCCTTGCCGCCGAGCAGGATACGCCCCTCGTCCGGCGCCTCGAAGCCCGCGAGCATGCGCAAGAGCGTGGTCTTGCCGCAGCCGCTCGGGCCGAGCAGCGCGAAGAACTCGCCGGCCTTGATATCGAGCGACACGCCGTCGACGGCGCGGAACGTGCCAAAGGTCTTGGCGACGCCCTCGATGCGCAGCAGCGGCTGGCCGGGCGCCGGGCATGCGTCCCCGCCAGCCGCTTCAGCCGCAACGTTCATCCCGGGCAATTCTTCCGCCATGGTCCCTGCCAACCCCGATTCCGCCGCACGCTAGCGGCCGATCGTGTTTAGCTCAACCGGTTCGGGGAAAACTTACATCGCGCCGCCGTAGCCCGGATGGAGCGAAGCGGAATCCGCGGCTGTTCGCCGGCGCAGAGACTCTCCCGGATTTCGCTTCGCTCCATCCGGGCTACACCAGTGACCGGCTCAGATCTGCCATGAACGCCGCCAGCGCGTCGTGGTCCGCCGCAGGCATTGTCAGGCCCAGCTTGGAACGGCGCCACAGAACGTCATCCGGAAAACGCGCCCATTCGTGGGTCATGAGATATCGCACCTCCGCGCCGGTCAGTTCGGGACCGAAGGCTGGGCCAAGCTCTTTGCGCGTCCTTGCTTCACCGAGCACGGCCGCCAATCGCGAGCCGTAGGCCGCGACCAGGCGCTGGGCTTCCGGCTCGGACAGAAAGCGCCAGCGCTCGCGTGCGAGGTCGACCTCGGTGTCGAAACGATCCCAGGCGAAATCTCCACCTGGCAGCGCTGCGCCGGCGGTCCAGGGCGGCGACATCGGATAGAACGGCGTCAGCCTCGTCACCGCCCGCTCGGCGCGCCGGCGCGCGGTGGTGAGGTCGCCGCCGAACATCGTGATCAGCGGTGCCTTGCGCCGGCGCGCGTGGAACAGGGTTGTGCCCTCGCGTTGCCGCGCGGACGCCGGCCTCAGATTGACGCCGCAGACCGTCCGGACCACGTCGGTCGGGGCGACGCGCTCGCGGAAGTAGCGGCTCGCCGCTTCGCAGAGATAACCGACATCGGCCCCTCGCACCGCCACGATGGCGGGGTCGCCGGTGAAATCGTGCGTGACTGTGCCGATCAGCGTGAACGCGCGCTCAAACGGGCTTGCGAAGATCAGTCGGCCGTCGCTGTTCTGGAACACGTAGACATTGTCTGAATCGAACAGCCTGGGCACGATGATCTGGCTCATCTGCATGGCCGTGGCGGCGGGCTGCGGCTGGCGCAGGACGGTCTCCGCGACGATCGAGGTCCAGCCGCCACTGGTATTGGCCAGCGCCCTTGCTGTAACGGAGCGGCGGTGGCCGCGATCGACCACGGCGAGCCGCCAGATGTCGGTTCGGTCGGCACGCACGCAGCGCGCCCCGGTCCGGATCGTCGCACCACGCTCGGCGGCGTCCAGCGCCGTGAGCACGACAAGGCGGGAATCGTCGACGATACAGTCCGAATATTCGAACGCCGTGCCGAACGGGCGCTTCAGCGCGTTGCCGACCGGGTGATGGGTGATGTCGAGGGTCGTCGATCCGGGCAGGCCGCTCCGGCCGGCGAGGACGTCATAAAGAAACAGGCCGGCCCGCAGCAGCCACGGCGGACGCTCGTCCACATGTGCAGGAATCACGAAACGCATCGGCCGCACCAGATGCGGCGCGATGGCGAGCCAGGTCCGGCGCTCGGCCAGTGCCCGGCGCACCCGCCAAAAGCCGCGGCGCTCCAGCACCGAGAGATCGCCGTGGATCAGCCGCGGTGTGGCCGACGACGCCGCGCCGCCGAGATCGCCCTGCTCGAACAGGATCACCCGCAGGCCGCGGCCCGCCGCATCGCGGGCGAGGCTGACGCCGTTCAGGCCGCCGCCGATGATCGCGAGGTCGTAATCCGCCATGAAGCCGTCGAATGGGAGCGAAGCACTCCCATCCACTAGAGCGATTTCCGTTCCGATGAAATCGGAACGGTGGCTCTAGATTCATATTCTGACGCGTTTTCTTGACGCGAGCCGCTGTCCACTTCGCTCGAAAACGCTCTAACCGGTCTTCAGCGCAAGCTCCATGGCTTCGGCGCGGCCGACGAGCCCGGCATATTTGCCGATCGGCAACGGCTTGCCGAGCAGATAGCCCTGCACCCCGTCACAGCCTTCCTTGGCGAGGAAGGCGAGCTGGTCGAGCGTCTCGACGCCCTCGGCGATGATCGACATTTCGAGGCCGTGGCCGAGGTCGATGACGGCGCGCACGATCGCCGCCGATTGCGGGTTGCGGCCGAGATTGATGATGAAGGCGCGGTCGATCTTGATCTTGTCGAACGGGAACGCCTGGAGATAGCTCAGCGAAGAATAGCCGCTGCCGAAATCGTCCATGGAGATGCGCACGCCGAGCGCCTTCAGGCGGCGCAGCAGCGCAAGGCCGCGATCGAAATCCTCGATCAGAACACCTTCGGTGATCTCGAGCTCGAGCCGGCCGGGTGCGAGGCCCGTCTCGATCAGGATCGAATGGACGAGGCCGACCACGTCGCCGTGCATGAACTGCGCCGGCGACAGATTGACCGCGACCTGCAGCGGCTTCGGCCAGGACGCCGCCTCGCGGCAGGCCTCGCGCAGGATCCACTCGCCCATCTCGACGATGAGGCCGCTCTCCTCGGCGATGGGAATGAATTCGGCCGGCGAAACCTGGCCGCGCACCGGATGCTGCCAGCGCGCCAGCGCCTCGAAGCCGATGATCTCGCTCTCGGCGACGCTGTGGCCCGCGGCCCCCTGCGGCTGGAAGGCGAGCGAGAGCTCGCCGTTCTTGACCGCCATGGAGAGGTCCTGGTGCAGCACGCGGCGGTCGCGGATCTGCTGGTCCATCTCGGGCTGGTAGAGGCTGATCGTGCCGCGCGACTTCTGCTTGGCGCGGAACAGCGCCGCGCCGGCATTGGCGAGCAGCGAGGCGCCATCGGTGCCATTGTGGGGAAAGACCGACATGCCCGTGGTGATGCCGGCGCGGACCGGGCGGCCGTCGATCTGGAAGTCCCTCGCGACAGCTTCGCCGATCTGCTGCGCCAGCGCGAGGCCCGCCTCGGGCTGCTTGCCGTCGATGATCAGGCCGAACTCGTCCCCGGACAGGCGCGCCACCACGCCGCCGCGTGCGGAATCCTGCAGCCGATGGGCGACCTCGATCAGGAGCTTGTCGCCCAGCGCATGGCCGAAGACGTCGTTGACCTCCTTGAGGCCGTCGAGGTCGACGCAGAGCACGGCGAACTCCTCGTCCGTGCCCTCGCAAGCCTCGATCATCTGAGTCAGCGCCTGCAGGAAGGCCGCGCGATTCGGCAGATCGGTGAGGCCGTCGTGATAGGCCATGTGCGCCATGCGCGACTCGGTCTGCCGGCGGTCGGTGACATCCTCGTGGGTCTTGATCAGATATTGCGGCTCGCCGGCATCATTGACCACGGTGGCGCGGCGGGTGAGGAACAGCCGCAGGCCGTTCTTGGTAGAGATCGGATGCTCCTCGGTGATCATCCCGCGCTTCTTGATCGCGGCCTCGTCGCGCGCGACGATCAGCCTGGCTTCCTTGGCGTTGAAGATGTCGGACGCGGTCAGGCCGGTGGCTTCCTCGCGCCTGCGGTTGAGGATCGTCTCCGCGCTGCGGTTGGCGAGCAGATAGCGGCCGTCCTTGACCTGCTCCACGATCAGCGCAACCGGGATGTTGTCGACCACGAGCTCGAGGAACTTCTTGGTGCTCTCCAGCTCCTGCGACAGCGAGCGGCGGTCGGTGATGTCCTCGAACAGGATGAGCAGAAATTCGGGCTTGTTGCTCTCGTTGCGGACCACGATCCGGATCGAGGCGACCATGCGCCGCGCGCCGGCACGATCCACCTCGAACTCATTGCGGTGCTGGCCATCCGGCGAATTGAGCGCGGCCTGGTCAGCGGCCTCGATGCTGGCCGCCGAGGCCGACGCAAACAGCTCCCGTGCATTCCTGCCGACGGCGAAGTCCCGCGACAATCCCCAGAACTTCTCATAGGCGCTGTTGGCGAAGATGTAGCAGCCGTCCTCGATGTTCTTGGCCGCCACGCAGGCCGGCACATGATCGAGCACCGATTCCAGGAACTGCTTGGTGGAGGCGAGCTGCCGCGACAGGTTGCGCTGCTCGGTGACGTCGAGATGGGTCGCCACCGAGCCGCCGTTCGGCAACACGAAATACTTCACCAGGATAGCCCGTCCGTCCGGCAGTTCCGTGGTCAGGCCATTGGCGCTCGATGCCTTCCGGTAAAATTCGTCATCGGTGACGCCGAGCACTCCGCGCTCGCGGCGCAGCCTCAGGATGTCGCAACCGGTCATGTTGGGCCGGAGGTCGGATCGCGTCAGGCCATAGATCTCGAGATAGCGGTCATTGCAGAAGATGACGCGGCGCTGCGCATCCGTCATCACCACGCCCTGGTTGAGGTTGTTCATGGCGGAGGAGATGAAGGCGTTGCGACGCAGCTGCAAACGGCTGGACCGGCGCAGCGAGGAATGGATCCACAGCCCGATCGCGGCGAGGAACGAGCAGACCACGATGCCCGCGATGAGGGCTTCCCAGATCACGCCGGGATCAAGCCTGGTGAGATCGCCCGGAACGGCAAGGCTGTCCGATGCCGCAAAGGCGCGCGCAGGCGCGCCCGTAACGGCCAGGCATAGGAGGGCGTGCACAGCAATCCAAAGCGTGCTGCCCACGTGCCAGTTCTTCTCAGCCATCAGCCACCCGCGATTTCAACGTCGGATTGTCTGGCTTCGCGGGTTTGGATCGGGTAAACGCCTGTGGGCACAACAGAATAATGTGACATAAAATGCGGCAATTGCCCTGACATGATAAACGACTTCTTAACGGAAGCCCCGCCTGCGCCGCCGCATCCGGACCGTGCGCCACCGGTGCTTCCAACTGGTATCCTGCACAACCATGGATAGGGTCGATTGCGTCGTCATCGGAGCCGGCGTGGTCGGGCTCGCGGTGGCCCGGAAGCTCGCCCAGGCCGGGCGCGAGGTGATCGTGCTGGAGGAAGCCGAGGCGATCGGCACCGTCACCTCCTCGCGCAACAGCGAGGTGATCCATGCCGGCATCTACTACCGGGCCGGGAGCTGGATGGCGCGCATGTGCGTGGCAGGCAAGCACGCGCTGTACCGCTACTGCGCCGAGCGCGGCATCCCGCACAAAAATTGCGGCAAGCTGATCGTCGCGACCAGCCCGAAGGAGACCGAGAAGCTGCAATCGATCAAGGCGCATGCCGAGGCCAACGGCGTGCTCGACATGCAGCTGCTCTCGGGCGAGGCCGCACGCGCGCTGGAGCCGGCGCTCGCCTGCGACGCCGCGCTGCTGTCACCGTCGACGGGCATCATCGACAGCCATTCCTACATGCTCTCACTGCGCGGCGAAGCCGAGGACGCCGGCGCAGCTTTCGCGTTTCACACCCCGCTGATCCGTGCCAAGGCGGCGGCCGGCCTCATCGAGATCGATGCCGGCGGCGAGGCACCGATGACGCTGCAATGCAACCTCCTCGTCAACGCCGCGGGGCTGTCGGCAACGCATGTGGCGCGCAACATCGACGGCATGCCGCTGGACCGGATTCCGCCGGCCTATCTCGCCAAGGGAAACTACTTCAGCTGCAACGCCAAGGCGCCGTTCTCGCGTCTGATCTATCCGGTGCCGGAGCCCGGCGGCCTCGGGGTGCACTTGACGCTGGACATGGCAGGACAGGCGCGCTTCGGGCCTGACGTCGAATGGATCGAGACGATCGACTACGAGGTCGATCCGTCACGCGCCGAGCGCTTCTATCCCGCGATCCGCAAATACTGGCCGACGCTGCCTGACGGCGCGCTGATGCCGAGCTATTCGGGCATCCGCCCGAAGATCGTGCCGCCGGCCGTGGCCACGCAGGATTTCTTGATGCAGGGCCCGCGCGATCACGGCGTTGCAGGCCTGATCAATCTGTTCGGCATCGAATCGCCGGGACTGACGTCCTCGCTCGCGATCGCCGATCACGTCGCCGAGCTCGCAGATATCGACAGTGTTTCGAGAAGCGGATAAGTGTGCGCGTCGAGAGCCACGGGTCCAAGCAAGAATGAGCGCCGCACAACCGTGTTGCACGGTACACACCTTGCAGCAGGGATGAGCACGGATGCTCTCATCCCTGCGTGAAGGACGTGATCAACTCTACACTGTCACGGGGGTTACTAGTGGAGCGTGTCGCCAGATTGCTTCAGACGCTCGATCTGGTCCTTGACCATCAACTTCCGGCGCTTCAACTCAACAATTTGCAGGTCGTCTGTTGAAAGGTGCACGAGAGCTTCGTGCAATTCGTTTTCGAGAAGTTTGTGCTTCCGTTCCAATTCAACGAGATGTGCCTGAATTGTCATTCGAAACCTCCTCGGTAGGGTTGAACCTTTAGGATTCGATCCGGACAACCAAGTCTACATCACCGATTCGTCCTGTCGATGGGTATCCGTCGTTGCAGCGTCATTTTTGAAAGTTCATATGTAACGAAGCGTGACTAAGGGAACCACGCCGGAAAAATCCATGATATCAATACGCCCACGCACCGCCGCAGCTCCCTGCAGAAATATGTTGCTGGAGATCGGGGACGAGGGATCGCAGATCGCTTGCGATCACGCGGCGCAAGGACGATAATTTCCACAGGGCATCCACAGCCCGGATCTCACGCCTATCGGTTTTCGGCCACCGCAGACATGACCAATGAAGATGAGCGTGAGCTCGAAGCCGAGCTCACCCGGTTGCAGCAGGAACACCGAGATCTCGATGCGGCGATCGATGCATTGCATCAATCGCCCGCCCCCGACCTGTTGCGGTTACAGCGCCTGAAGAAGCGCAAGCTGTTGTTGCGCGACCGCATCGCGTTCATCGAAGACCAGATCACCCCCGACATCATCGCCTGACCGTGAGCCGGTCTTGCGCGGCGCCCCGCCGCTTCCGAATCCGCTTGACTCAATAAGAACAAAATAGGAACATTCGCGGGCGCCCCACCTCAGAGAACGCTCAAGGACAACACACGAGGACAACGCAGATGTCGGCAACCGCCCTTTTCGACAACAGCCATTACGAACAGGCCTGCGATCAGGCGATCGCGATGTGCGACGGCAATCTGCGCAGCACCATCAAGGCGCTGATCATGGCCAACGAATATCTGGAAGCCGAGCTGGAGGAATTGCAGGCGGCGATTTCAGCCGGCTGCATTCCGGAGATCTCGCGCAGCAAGATGCGGAGCAAGAGCAGCGCCGCATAATCTTCAACCTTGGAGCAACGCCATGTCGGATGTGACCTATTACGTTGCAATGCCCTTCTTGATCGATGACGACGGATCACCCGTCGCAGGCGCTGCAGAGGAGTGTCAGTCCTCGACGGCGGCGCTGCGACGCGCAGAGATGCTGGCGCGCGGCGCCGGCCATATCGGCGCGATCGCGTTCAGCCGCAGCGGCGATCCCATGACCGGCGAATTCGGCGACGCGACGCTGCTGCGCAAGTTCGGCAACGTGCCGGAAGATCTTGCCACCCTCTAGACTAGCGCTCGCCGCCGACCAGCCTGATCCGCGGCTCGTGCCGGCGGCTCGCCTTGCGCACATACATGGCGGCATCCGCCTCCTCCAGGGCGCGGCCTGCAGCGGATTGCGGACCGAGCAGCGCGACGCCGGCCGAGGCGCCCGCGGCCACGTGCTGGCCGCGAAAAACGAATGACAATTCGTCGATCGCCTGCTCCAAGGCCGCAGCCTTGACCTTCGCATCGGTCTCGCTGAGATTCCAGAGCAGCAGCGCGAACTCGTCGCCCCCGAGCCGGCCGACCACGTCGGAGGCGCGGACCTGTCGCGTCAGCGTGGCGACAATCGCCTTGAGCACCTCATCGCCGGCGGCATGACCGAAGGAATCGTTGATCGGCTTCAGCCGATCGACGTCGAGCACGATCAGCGCCCCGCTGGCGCGGTAGCGCTTCATATAGGCGATGGCGCGCGCGAGCTCGCGCTCGAAACCGCGCCGGTTGGGAATCCCGAGCAGGAAATCGGTATCGGCGGCCGCCTCGAGCTCCGAGATCCGCAGCAGGGCCGCCTTGAGCTTGCTCCTGAGGCCGCGGATGATCGCCTTGCCGTCATCGGCAGCCGGCGCTCTGCGCAAGGCCGGTTTGGCCGCGCGGCTCGAAACGGCTTTGGATCGGGCGGCGCTCATGTTCCGGCCCTTTCTGGCCTTCGCAGGGCTCGCCCTTTTCGGTTTCTTCATGGGCATCCTGCTCAATGAAGGCTTGCGGGGATTCACCAAGACAGGATAGTGGATTCCCTTCTCCTTGCCACCGCCTTGCGAGCCGCCGGCCGGAATCATTAATCTGGCCTATCTCTCTGTTTTTCTGGGCACAATTGACGTCATGACCGCGCCGATCGCCATCATCATGGGAAGCCAGTCGGACTGGGACACGATGCGGCACGCCGCCGACACGCTTGACGCGCTCGGCATTGCCTCAGACAGCCGCATCGTCTCGGCCCACCGCACGCCCGACCGGCTGTTCGCATTCGCCAAGGGTGCCAAGGCCGCAGGTTACAAGATTATCATCGCCGGCGCCGGTGGCGCGGCCCATCTGCCCGGCATGGCGGCGGCGCTGACGGAACTTCCCGTCTTCGGCGTTCCCGTCGAATCCAAGACGCTCAAGGGCGTCGATTCGCTCTATTCGATCGTCCAGATGCCCGCGGGCATTCCGGTCGGCACCCTCGCCATCGGCAAGGCCGGCGCGATCAATGCCGCGCTGCTGGCAGCGGCCGTGTTGGCATTGTCCGACCCGGCCCTGTCGGATCGCCTCGCCGCCTGGCGCAAGGCCCAGACCGAGGCGGTCGCCGAGCGGCCGGAGGACAAGGCGTGACGGACACCAGGCACGTGAAGCTGAAGCCCGGTGACACCATCGGAATCCTCGGCGGCGGACAATTGGGCCGGATGCTGGCCATGGCCGCGGCGCGACTCGGCCTGCGCTGCCAGGTGTTCTCGCCCGATCCGGATTCGCCGGCCTTCGACGTCGTGCTGAACGCGACCTGCGCCGAATATGCCGACGTCGAGGCGCTCGAATTGTTCGCGCATGATGTCGACGTCATCACCTACGAATTCGAGAACGTGCCGGCGGCAGCCGCGCTGGTATTGGACGCGCGCCGCCCGGTGCTGCCCAACCGCAAGATCCTCGAGACGACCCAAGACCGGCTCGCCGAGAAGGATTTCGTGACGAAGCTCGGGATCGGCACTGCCGCCTATGCCGACGTCACCTCCGTCTCCTCGCTGCGCGAGGCGATCGCCAGGATCGGCCTTCCAGCGGTGCTGAAAACCCGCCGCTTCGGCTATGACGGCAAGGGCCAGGCCATCATCCGCGAGGGCGACGACATCGCGAAGGTGTGGACCAGCCTCGCCACCAAATCGGCGATCCTGGAGGCCTTCGTGCCCTACGAGCGCGAGATCTCCGTGATCGCCGCGCGCGCGGCCACGGGCGAGGTCGAGTGCTTCGACGTCACCGAGAACGAGCACCGCGACCACATCCTGAAGATATCGCGTGCGCCCGCGCCGATTCCTGACGCGCTCGCCGAGGAGGCGCGCAGCATCGCGAGCAAAATCGCAAGCGCGCTCGACTATGTCGGCGTGCTCGCGGTCGAAATGTTCGTGCTGGCAGGCGGCACCGGACCGAAGGTGCTGGTCAACGAGATCGCGCCGCGCGTGCACAATTCCGGGCACTGGACGCTCGACGGCGCCTCCGTCTCGCAGTTCGAGCAGCACATCCGCGCCATCGCCGGCTGGCCGCTCGGCAGACCGGTGCGCCACGGCGAGGTCGTCACCATGACCAATTTGATCGGCGACGAGATCAACGATTACGAAAAGTGGCTGAGCGTGCCGGGCGCGACCGTGCACATCTACGGCAAGGGCGCGCCGCGCCCCGGGCGCAAGATGGGCCACGTGACCGAAGTCAGGCCGCCCAAAGACAAGTGAACCAAAGACAAGTGACGGGATCGCAGCAAGAGCTGCAATCCCGCCGGGCGATTGTGACTACGCCGTCTTCACGCCCGCAACGACGCCGCTGGGCTCCTCGCTGAGCCAGCGATAGATCACCCCGCCGAGCGCGCCGCCGATCAGCGGCGCGACCCAGAACAGCCACAGCTGCGACAGCGCCCAGCCGCCGACGAACAACGCCGGGCCGGTGCTGCGCGCCGGGTTCACCGAGGTGTTGGTGACGGGAATGCTGACGAGGTGGATCATCACCAGCGCGAGCCCGATCGCCAGCGGTGCGAATCCCGCCGGCGCGCGCCCATGGGTCGCCCCCATGATGATGAACAGGAACATCATGGTCATCACCACCTCGGTGAGGAAGCCGGCCATCATGCTGTACTGACCGGGCGAATGCGCGCCATAGCCGTTGGAGGCGAAGCCCTTGCTGACGTCGAAGCCGGGCGCCCCACTCGCAATGACATAGAGCAGCGATGCGGCGACAATCGCGCCCGCCACCTGGGCGATCACATAAGGCAGGATCTGGCCGGCCGGAAAGCGGCCGCCGGCGGCGAGACCGACCGTGACGGCCGGATTCAGATGGCACCCGGAGATGTGGCCGATCGCGTAGGCCATGGTGACGACGCTCAATCCGAAAGCCAGGGACACGCCGACCAGCCCGATCCCGACCTGCGGGAAGCCGGCGGCGATCACCGCGCTTCCGCAGCCCGCGAATGTCAGCCAGAAGGTGCCGATGGCTTCGGCAGCATATTTTTTGATGTCCATTGTAGTCCCTCATTGCAAAGATTCCGGAACAAAGCTCCGGTGCGGCCCCGTCCTCGGCGCCAAATCGCCCAAATCGGGGCCGCATGGAGGTATTTTCGCCGCATTTAATGGCCGAACTTGGCCCGAAAATCCGCTTGGCCGGTGGACATCTGCGGTTTTGTCTGATACATCCGCGCGCTCAAGGTTAAGGGCTTGCGCGTTTCGCCATCCCCTTTGACTTACCAGAATTCAAATCCGATCCACCTGAAGAGGATGCCGCGTGCAGGTTCTCGTTCGCGATAACAATGTTGATCAAGCCCTCAAGGCGCTGAAGAAGAAGATGCAGCGCGAGGGAATTTTCCGCGAGATGAAGCTCCGCGGTCATTACGAGAAGCCCTCCGAGAAGAAGGCCCGCGAAAAGGCCGAAGCCGTGCGCCGCGCGCGCAAGCTGGCCCGCAAGAAGCTGCAGCGCGAAGGCCTGCTGCCGATGAAGCCGAAGCCGGTGTTCGGCGCCGGCCCGGGCGGTGATCGCGGCGGTCGTGGCGGCCCCGGCGCAGGTCCGCGCGGACCGCGCTGAGCCGATTCAGCAAGACTCTAGTTTTCGATGACGCGGGCCCCGGGCCCGCGTTATTGTTTTGAGGACTTGTCGGATCAAGCTCTAGCGCGAGCCAACCGTAGATGGCCTCCCCTTTCTCCCAGCGCGGCCTTCCGCGACGGCGCCGGATCTGGCAGCCGCCGCTCGCGGCGGCCCTGACGGGGATCGTGCTGGGCGGCTGCTCGTTCGATCTGGGATCACTGATGCCGGAGAAGGACAAGCCGCAGGAGGCCCCCAAGGCCGCCGCGCCGGCCGAGAGCGCGGTGAGCGCCGGCAACGTCACCGAAGCCCAGGCCCATACCGCGAAGGCTCAGTCTCTGGCGAAGTCAGGCGAGGCCGCGGCAGCGCTCGACGAGTTCAATCGCGCGATCGGCCTCGATCCCTACAATGCGCAGGCGCTCTATGGCCGCGCCCTGATCTACCAGGGCAACAACCAGCACGACTTCGCGATCGCCGATTTCAGCGCCGCCAGCGGACTCAACCCGCAAAAGGCCGAGCCGCTGCTGGGCCGCGCCAACAGCTATCTCGCGCTCGGCAAGGTCAAGGAGGCCGCAGCCGATCTCGACGAAGCCTCCGAGGCCGATCCGAACAATGCCCAGGTCTGGACCGCGCGCGGTCAGGTCTATGAGCGCTTGGGCGACAAAGCCAAGGCGGCGGCGTCCTACACCAAGGCGGTTGCGCTTCGTCCACGCGACGAACCCGCTCGCAGCGGTCTCGCCCGCGTCGGCGGCTGACGGTTTGGCGGAGGCTGAGCGGAGTTCTAGTCGGGCGTGGCGCTCTTGGGCAGAACGGCGTTGAACATCGACTTCATGCCCGACAGCATCTCGTCGGCGACATTGGTCTTCTTCGGCCGCGGCAGGGCGGCGCCCGCATCGGCACGCAGGTCGAGCGGCGGTGCGATGACCGGCACGGGAATGTCGGCCGGCGGCGTCACCCGATTCGGATCATCGTTGCCGATCGAGGCCGTGTAGGGCGGATTGGAGCCCCCATTGCCATAGGCCTCGGGTGAGGGCGTCGAGACATTGATCGGCGGCGGCAGCGGACGGACTAAAGACGGCTCCACATTCACGACACGCGGAGCCTCCGGCGTGCGGGCGGCGTCCCGCACCGCAGGCTCAGCCGGCTTGGTCTCCGACGCGCGAGCCTCGGCAGGCTTGGTTTCCGACGACCTGGCCTCGGCAGCCTTGCCCTCGGGCGACTTGCGCAGGCGCTCGATCGCAGCACGCGCCAGATCGTTGGCGTCGGGAGCCGCGGAAGCCGCCGTCGGGGCCGAATTGGCCTCAACCACGGGAGCAGAAGCAGCCGGTGCGGATTTCGCCGCGGCCTTGTCGCGGGCAGAGGGACGGCCGCGCGGACCGGTCTCAGCGGGAGCCACGTCTGCGGCCTTGGTCTCGGCGGCCGGCGGATGATCGACCGGCTTCTCGACCGCCGCCTTGTCCGTCACGCTCTTCTCGGGGATGCCCTTGGCCTTGACGCCGGAGGCGGGAAGGTTGGCGGTATCGGTGGGTTTGCCGTCGCTGCCGGTCTGGGCAGGCGCGGTCACGGCGGCTGGGGTGTCGGCGGCCGGCTTGGCGTTGATGTAATGATTGACGATGTAGGCCCCGATGATCGTCGCGAGCACCGAGGGGAAAATATCCATCGAAATTTTTGCGAGGTATTTCAGCATTCCGACCACACTCCCCGCGCGACCTGATGCGGGAACTTTAGGGCATTGTGAGGGATCAACTGCGACGGATCGATGGCAAACGGTGGCGCGACCCTAGCGTTTCAGCTCAATTTCAAGGAACACGATCTCAGTTGAGGTTTCGTTAAGTACGTCATGCTGGACGCCGGCCTTGCGGAAATAGGATTTCCCGGCGGCAAGCTGCGCCTTGGACCTTTCGCCATTGGGCGCGACGATGGTCATCTCGCCGGCGGCGAGCGGAACGATCACATAGTCCATGCCATGGGTGTGATGGCCGGTGGCGCTGCCGGGGGCAAGCCGCCATTCCGTCACCCGGACCTCTTCGTTGTCGACCTGAACCTCGGACTGGGCGGCAAGCACCGGGAGCTCCTTCTAGGGTACGAAAACCATGAACACGTAGACGGCAAATACCACCATATGCACCAGGCCGAACAGGACATTGGTCCTGCCCGTGCCGAAGGTCAGCATGCTCAGGAAGAAGGTCAGCAGCAGGAGCACGCTGCCCTGGGCGCCGAGGCCGAGCTCGAGCTCCTTGTCGAGCGCGTAAGTGGCGACGCCGACGGCAGGAATGGTCAGGCCGATGGTCGCCAGCGACGATCCCAGAGCGAGGTTGATGCTCTTCTGGAGGTCGTTCTGGCGGGCCGCCGAGACGGCCGCGACGCCTTCCGGCATCAGGATCAGAAGCGCGACCAGAAGCCCGGCAAAGGCCGGCGGCGCGCCAATCTTGGCCGCGACGGCGTCGACCACCAGCGAGAATTTCTTGGAGAGCAGCACGACCGCCAGCAGCGCGATCAGCAGCAGCACGACGCTGAGCACCAGCATCCTGCCCGACAGATGCACCTCGCCGCTGCCGGCGTACGCCCGCTCGTGGACGAAGTAATCCTTGTGCAGGACCGTCTGGGTGTAGAGAAACACCGCATAGAGCGCCAGCGTGACCACGTCGACGAAGCCGAGCTGGACCGCCGAATAGACAGGCCCCGGCGTGGTGGTGGTGTAGTTCGGCAGGATCAGCGTGATGGTCGCGAGCGCGAACAGGACGCTGAGATAGACGTTGGCGCCGGAGAGCTGAAAACCCTGCTCGCGATAGCGCAGGCCGCCGATGAAGATGCAGAGCCCGACGAGGCCGTTGCAGACGATCATGACCACGGCGAACACGGTGTCGCGCGCCAGTGCCGGGGCAGGCTTGTCGCCCAGCATGATCGTGGTGATCAGCGCGACCTCGATGATGGTCACCGAGAGCGTCAGCACCAGCGTGCCGTAGGGTTCGCCGACCCGCTCCGCGATCACCTCGGCATGATGAACCGCCGCGAACACCGTGCCGAACAGGATGACCAGAAGGACGACGGTGAAGAGAAGACCGCCAAACGACAGCGTGAAGACGTAATCCGTGGCGCTGACGGCTGCGAACAACAGCAGGGCCAGCGCCGGAAAGACCCAGGCCGACCGGGGCATCGGATCATGCGCGCTCATCATCGGCTCCAACTACGAAAGCGAGCAATAGCAAATCGGCCGGCGGATTCAATGCCAGTGCAGGATCGGTGCGACCGGCAGGAACGTCAGCAACAGGAACAGCGGGATCAGCACGGCGCCGGCGCGCAGGAGATAACCGAAGAAGCTCGGCATCGCGACGCCGTTCTCGCGGGCGATGCTGCTCACCATGAAGTTCGGCGCGTTGCCGATATAGGTGAGTGCTCCCATGTAGACCGCTCCCATGGAGATCGAGGCGAGCGTGCCCGAGAGCTGATGCATCAGCACCTGCGGATTGCCGCCGGCGAGCTCGAAGAACAGCAGATAGGTCGGCGCATTGTCGAGGAACGCGGACATCAGGCCGGTGAACCAGAAATAAACGACCTCGCGCGGCGCGCCATCCGGCGCCGTCACCGCCGACAGCAGCCAGGCGAACGCGCCGTGATGGCCGGCATTGAGCATGGCAATGACCGGGATGATGGCGACGAAGATGCCCGCGAACAGTTTTGCGACCTCGCGGATCGGCTCCCAGGTGAAGCCGTTGGCCTGCCTGTGCTCGTCGGGCGTCAGCCACACCGACAGCGCCGCGATGGCCAGCAGCGCCAGGTTGCGCGCGACGTCCTCCAGCTCCAGCTTGGTACCGAAAATGTCGAAGGCAATGTCGGGCCTCCACATCGCCGAAGCGAGAAGGCTGGCGACGATGGCTGCGATCAGCACCAGATTGACGAGGCCGCGGATGCGCAACGGCTCTCCCCGGCCTGTGTCGGCGGGCGGCGGCTCACTGCGAAAGCGCCAGACGTCGACGACGGCGAAGATCGCGAGCAGCAGGACGGCGACGAGTGCGGTCTGCAACCAGATGGTCCGCGTGGTCCAGAAGAAGTCAACGCCATGCAGGAAGCCGACGAACAGCGGGGGATCGCCGAGCGGGCTCAGCGCGCCGCCGACATTGGCCACCAGGATGATGAAGAAGATGACGACATGGGTGTTGTGGCGCCGCTGCCGGTTAGCGCGGATCAAGGGGCGGATCAGGATCATCGCGGCACCCGTGGTCCCGACGATGCTCGCCCCCAGCGTGCCGAGCGCGAGGATGCCGACATTCGCCGCCGGCGTGCCCTTGATGTCGCCGGTGATGAGGATGCCGCCGGCCACGACATAGAGAGCGAACAGCAGCACGATGAAGCCGAGATATTCGGCGAGCATGGCATGGACCAGCGCCGCCAAGGTCGCCGCGCCGCCGGCAAAGACGACGAGCGCGGCGAGCGCCAGCAGCGACCAGGCAGCGGTGATCTTGCCGTAATGGTGATGCCAGATCTTCGGCAACAGCAGCGGCCCCATTGCAATCGACAGCAACAAGCCGGCAAAGGGCAGCGCATAGGGCCAGCGCATCGCCGCACCATCGAGGCCGGTCGCGGCAAGCGCATTCTGCGGCAGAAGCGTCAAGCAGGAGACGGCGAGCGCGGGGATGTAACGTTGAGCCAAGCCGTCAGCCGCCAATGAAGCCTCTCGCCGTTTCGATCGCGCCATATTGATCGAGATCGTCGTGCCCGCCGCCCTCGATGCGAACGAACCGCTTGGGCTCGCGGGCGAGCGCGAACAGACGCTCTCCGAAGACGATCGAAATGACAAGGTCATTGGTGCCATGCATGATGAGCAGCGGCACCGTGACGCGCGACATGCGCTGGTCCGAATGGAAAGGGTCGCGCATCAGAAGGCGGACCGGAACGAACCGGAACGATGACGCCGCAATGTCGGCTGTCGACGTATAGGGCGCCTCCAGGATGAGTTTTCCAACGCGATGCTCCGAGGCGAGCGCGACCGCGACGCCCGTCCCGAGCGAAAAGCCCCAGGCGACGATTCGTTCCGCCGCATAGCGCGCGGTGGTGAACGCGTAGGCGGCTGCAGCGTCGCGCAGCAGGCCCTGCTCGCTCGGCATCCCGCTCGAGCCGCCATAGCCGCGATAGGACAGCGCAACGAGGCCGGTGCCGTCGGCAGTCATCGCCTTGAAACGGCCGACGCGGCCGGCGAGAAAATCGCCATTGCCGTGGAAGTAGAGGATCACGGAACGACCGGGCTTGGCCGGCACGTGCCAGACGATGACCTGCTCGCCATCAGACGTGGTCAGGACATGCTCTTGCGCCTCGGGAAGGCCCGCAGCATCGGGTGCGGTGCGGCCGGCGGGCGGGATCGGAAACAGCATCTCGCGCTGGCGGACGTACAGCACGAGGAGACCGGCGCAATAGACGGTCAGGAGCACGATGGCGATCCACTTGACAATGCTCATCATTGCGCGGCCGCTCCCTCGCTTGAGACTAGGGCTTGCGACGGCTCCGCAGCAATTTCATGACGTCGGTCGCAGGCTCGCCGGAACGTCGCGGCAGCTGCACGCCGCCTTGTGGGCAGCGTGCCAGGCGACACGCTGCTCGCGCACGCCTTGGGCGGCATGCGATCGGACTGGTGCCATTCCTAATTGATGGCCACGGTCCCTCCCCCGTCACATCGCCTTGACGATGTTCTCGGTGACCTTCTTGGCGTCGCCGAGCAGCATCATGGTGTTGTCGCGGTAGAACAGCGGATTGTCGATACCGGCATAGCCCGACGCCAGCGAGCGCTTGATGAACATCACCGTGCCGGCCTTCCAGACCTGGAGCACCGGCATGCCGTAGATCGGCGAAGTCTTGTCCTCTTCGGCCGCCGGGTTGGTGACGTCGTTGGCGCCGATCACGAAGGCAATGTCGGCCTGCGCGAATTCGGAGTTGATGTCCTCGAGCTCGAACACCTCGTCATAGGGCACGTTGGCTTCGGCCAGCAGCACGTTCATGTGGCCGGGCATGCGGCCGGCGACCGGGTGAATGGCGTATTTCACCTCGACGCCTTCCTTCTTGAGCATGTCCGCCATCTCGCGCAGCGCGTGCTGGGCCTGCGCCACCGCCATGCCGTAGCCGGGCACGATGATGACCTTGGAGGCGTTCTTCATGATGAAGGCCGCATCGTCCGCCGAGCCGAGCTTGGCGGGCTTCTGCTCGCCCGTGGCGCCGCCGGCCGCCGCGGTCTCACCGCCGAAGCCGCCGAGGATGACCGAGATGAAGGACCGGTTCATCGCGTGGCACATGATGTAGGACAGGATCGCGCCCGAGGAACCGACCAGCGCGCCGGTGATGATCAGCGCGGAATTGCCCAGCGTGAAGCCGATGCCCGCCGCGGCCCAGCCGGAATAGGAGTTCAGCATCGAGATCACGACCGGCATGTCGGCGCCGCCGATCGGGATGATCATGAGCACGCCGAGCGCCAGCGCGATGATGGTGATCATCCAGAAGTCGAACGCGCCGCCGGTGAGGACGAGACGGACGATGAAGAACACCAGCGCCACGGCCAGCGCGATGTTGATGATGTGGCGGAACGGCAGGATGATCGGCGCGCCGCTCATGCGCGCGGACAGCTTCAGGAAGGCGATCACCGAGCCGGTGAAGGTCAGCGCGCCGATGGCGACGCCGAGCGACATCTCGACCAGGCTCGAGGCATGGATGTTGCCGGGGGTGCCGATGTCGAAGGCCTCCGGCGCGTAGAACGCGCCGGCGGCGACCAGCACCGCGGCCATGCCGACCAGCGAGTGGAAGGCAGCGACCAGTTCCGGCATCGAGGTCATCGGCACGCGGCGGGCGATCACCGCGCCGATGCCGCCGCCGATCGCGACCGCGAGGATCACGAGGACCCAGGCCACACCATCCGCCGGCGGATGGCTCGCCAGCGTGGTGGCGACCGCGATCGCCATGCCGATCATGCCGAACAGATTGCCCTGGCGCGAGGTTGCCGGGCTCGACAGCCCGCGCAGCGACAGGATGAACAGCACCCCCGCCACGAGATACAAGAATGCAGAGAGATTGGCGCTCATCTCAGGTCCCCATTGATCCCTTCAGCCCGAGGTGGCCGCTTACTTCGACTTCTTCTTGTACATCGCCAGCATGCGCTGGGTGACAAGGAAGCCGCCGAAAATGTTCACGCAGGCGAAGACGAGCGCGACGAAGCCGAAGCCGCGCGCCCAGCCCGAGCCGCTCGAAACCATGCCGACGCCGACCGCGAGCAGCGCGCCGACTACGATCACCGAGGAGATCGCGTTGGTCACGCTCATCAGCGGCGTGTGCAGCGCCGGCGTCACCGACCACACCACGAAATAGCCGACGAAGACGGCGAGGACGAAGATCGACAGCCGGAAGATGAAGGGGTCGACGACCTGTGCAGCGTGCTCCATGGCAATCTCTCCTTAAGCTTTCGGCTGGAAGTTCGGGTGGATCACGGCGCCGTCCTTCGTCAGCGCGGTAGCCTTGACGAGTTCGTCGTCCCAGTTGACGGCGAGCTTCTTCTCTTTCTTGTCGACCATGGTCTCGATGAAGGAGAACAGGTTGCGCGCGTAGAGGCTGGAGGCCGAGGCCGCAACGCGACCCGCAACGTTGGTGTAGCCGACGATCTTGATGCCATCGAGGTCGACGACTTCGCCGGCCTTGGCGCCCTCGACATTGCCGCCGCGTTCGACGGCGAGATCGACCAGCACCGAGCCGGGCTTCATCGACCTGACCATGTCGGCACTGACGAGCTTCGGCGCCGGGCGGCCCGGAATCAGCGCGGTGGTGATGACGATGTCCTGCTTCTTGATGTGCTCGGCGGTGAGCGCGGCCTGCTTGGCCTGGTATTCTTTCGACATTTCCTTGGCGTAGCCGCCGGCGGTCTGCGCGTTCTTGAACTCCTCGTCCTCGACGGCGAGGAATTTCGCGCCGAGGGATTCCACCTGCTCCTTGGTGGCGGGCCGCACGTCGGTCGCGGTCACGACGGCGCCGAGACGGCGCGCGGTCGCGATCGCCTGGAGGCCGGCGACGCCGACGCCCATCACGAACACCTTTGCGGCAGGCACGGTGCCGGCTGCGGTCATCATCATCGGAAAGGCGCGGCCGAAGGCTTCGGCGCCCTCGATCACGGCGCGGTAGCCGGCGAGGTTGGCCTGCGAGGACAGCACGTCCATCACCTGCGCTCGGGTGATGCGCGGCATCAATTCCATCGCGAAGGCGGCGATGCCGGCATCGGCCATCGTCTTCAGCGCGGCATCGTTGCCGTAGGGGTCCATGATGGCGATGACGAGGGCGCCGCGCTTGTACTGCGCCAGCTCGGATGCCTCAGGGCGCTTCACCTTGATGATGATGTCGGCGTCCTTGAGCGCGTCAGCGCTGACGGTGGCGCCGACCGCGGTGAATTCGGAATCCGGCAGGCCCGATTTGATGCCGGCACCCGGCTCGACGGCGATCTCGGCGCCCAACGCCTTGAACTTCTTCACCGTATCAGGCGAAGCGGCGACCCGCGGCTCCGACGGATCTATTTCTTTGGCAACGGCGATCTTCATAGGCCCTCCGGCGACGCGGACAAAAACGCGCACGCGAACTTAGCGTTACTCCCGCAACGTTTGGATACCGGTTTTGAAACCGGCTTGTATGCAAATTTAATGAGCAGCCGCCGGCGTTGGCGGATGCAGCCGACGATGGATCAGGTCAGAAAGACCGCCATCAGGATCACGATGAGCGCGACCGAGACCGTGCCGTACTTCACCAGCTTGATGAAGCCCTCATAGGTCTGCTCGTGGGCAACGTAGTCGTTGCCGTCGGCGGTGGTGTACGCCACTTC
Source organism: Bradyrhizobium sp. JHI2711 (assembly GCF_056156565.1). Taxonomy (NCBI): domain Bacteria; kingdom Pseudomonadati; phylum Pseudomonadota; class Alphaproteobacteria; order Hyphomicrobiales; family Nitrobacteraceae; genus Bradyrhizobium; species Bradyrhizobium sp. JHI2711. Next base: position 1,510,015 of record NZ_JBPZPT010000002.1, on the reverse strand, counting down.
GCTATGGTCAGCCATGGAATGTCCCCAGTCGAACGTCGAATTCTCGGGCTGGGATACCTGAAAGATTTAGACAGGGCAACGGCACCGAGGCGGGGTTTTCCCGCAAATCGGGTCATTTGGAATTCCAATTGTCCCGGATCCATCGCGTCAGACTCTCCTCACTGACTTCGCCGGCGGCGAGGGAGAGGATGATCGTTGTCGCTTCCGCGGGATCGGGGCTGAAAGCTACGCCGTTCTTGCGAAGAAAAGCCATCATGGCCATGAAGGCGATGCGCTTGTTTCCATCGACGAATGCATGATTTTTCGCGAGGCCGAATGCATAGGCTGCAGCGAGTTCGTCCAACGGCGCCTGTTCCGAGCGCCATTTGTTGATCGGGCGCTCCAGCGCCGAGCGCAGCATGCCTTCGTCGCGCAATCCCGGCGCACCGCCGAAGCGCCGGAGCTGTCGACCATGAATTGCGACAGCCTGCTCGTAAGTGACCCAGAGCGGCTCCTGAGGATCGCTCATGCGCATCGCCAGCTATTTTGCGAGCGTAGCGAGCGTGTCGCGATACTTATCCATGATCTCGTCGGCGATCTCCATCGTCCGCTCGAAATCGGGGTCGTAGGGCAGCAGCTGAAAACCACCACCAGGCAATTCCACCACATGCAATTGCTGGCCGCGCTTGAGATCGAGGCGCTGCATCAGCTCGCGTGGCAACAGCAAACCATCCGAATTGCCGATCTTCTTGATCTCAATTTTCATGGCTGACCTCCGGCGCGTTATACACTTGTATAACACAACCAACGAGTCGGTTCAACGGATGTTTTACGGATGGCGAATGCGTCAGCCCATCGCCTCCAGCTCGTCGATCATTCCGGCGATGACGCTGAGCCCGCCGTCCCAGAACTTTGGGTCCTTCGCATCTAACCCGAATGGCCGCAGCAGCTCGGAATAGTGCTTGGTGCCGCCGGCGGCGAGCATGTCGAGATAGCGCTCGGCGAAACCCTCGGCCGCGTTCTCGTAGACGGCATAGAGCGAGTTCACGAGACAGTCGCCGAACGCGTAGGCGTAGACATAGAACGGCGAATGGATGAAGTGCGGGATGTACATCCAGTAGTTCTCGTAGCCCGCCTTGATCTCGATCGCCGGTCCAAGGCTCTCGCCCTGCACCGACAGCCAGATCTCGCCGAGCCGCGTCGCGGTGAGCTCGCCGTTCTTGCGCTCGGTGTGGACCGCACGCTCGAAGGAATAGAACGCGATCTGCCGCACCACGGTGTTGATCATGTCCTCGACCTTGCCGGCGAGCAGCGCCTGGCGCTGCTTCGCACTCTTCGTCTGGGCCAGCAGCCGCTTGAAGGTGAGCATCTCGCCGAACACGCTCGCGGTCTCCGCCAGCGTCAACGGCGTCGGCGCCATCAGCGCGCCGTTCTTTGCCGCGAGCACCTGATGCACGCCATGACCGAGCTCATGCGCGAGCGTCATCACGTCGCGCGGCTTGCCCTGGTAGTTCATGAGCACGTAAGGGTGCGCCGACGGCGTGGTCGGATGCGAGAACGCACCGGGCGCCTTGCCCAGCCGCACCGGCGCGTCGATCCAGCGGTCGGTGAAGAAGCGCTCGGCGATATCGGCCATTTTGGGCGAGAAGCCGCGATAGGCCGTCAGCACCATGCTGCGCGCCTCCGGCCAGGCGATGACATCGGTCGCCGCAAAGGGCAGCGGCGCGTTGCGGTCCCAATAGGCCAGACGCTTCTTGCCGAACCATTTCGCCTTCAGCGCATAATAGCGATGCGACAGTTTCGGATAGGCTGCGCGCACCGAGGCGACCAGCGCATCGACCACCTCGCGTTCGACACGGTTGTTCAGGTGCCGGGAATCGGCGACATCCTTGAAGCCGCGCCAACGGTCGGAAATGTCCTTGTCCTTGGCGAGCGTGTTGGTGATCAGCGCAAAGGTGCGCTCATTGGCCTTGAAGGTCTTCGCCAGTGCCTCCGCCGCGCTCTTGCGCTTGGCGCCGTCGCGATCCTGCAGCAGATTCAGCGTCGGCTCGATCGCGAGCTCCTTGGCGCCGACCTTGAAGCGGAGGCTGGAGATGGTCTGATCGAACAGCCGGTTGAAGGCTGAATAGCCGGTCTGCGCCTTCTCCAGGAAAAGCTGCTCGAGCTTGTCGTCGAGCTGGTACGGCTTCTCCTTGCGCAGATCCTCGATCCAGGGACGGTAGTGCGCGAGCTCGGCGGCCAGCATCGCGCGATTCAAAATATCGTCATCGATCCGATTGAGCTCGAGCGCGAAGAACAACAGATGCGTGGACGCCGCCGTCAGCCGCTCGGACACGTCGCCGTAAAACTTTGAAATCGCAGGGTCCACACTGTCGCCGGCATGGACGAGCCCGGCATAGGAGCCGAGACGGCCGGCGAGATCGTCGATCGCCTCATAGCGTCGCACCGCCTCGGCGAGCCACTTTCCGCCATCTTCGTTTGCTGTCCCTGTCGCCAGCTTGCCCCTGTAGTCCGTCTCGAAGGCGACGCAGTCGGCATCCATTCTCTCGAGGTCGCGCGCCACCTCCGGCGCCTCGATCCCGGAATAGAGGTCGGCCAGGTTCCACTCCGGAAGGTTGCCGGTCTTGCTCGCAGCTTTGGAGGGTGCAGCTTTGGAGGGCCTTGCCTTGGGGGCGGATTTTTTGGCGCTTGGCTTGCGGAGAGCGGGCTTGCCGGGAGCGGACTTCTTGAGAGCGGACTTGTTCAAGGCAGATTTGTTCAAGGCGGACTTGGAGCGCGAATTCATTGTGTGGGAAACCTGTGTTCAACAATCGCGGCGGCAGGCGGGGGCATCAAGGTTTAAGCGTGCGTTAATCGGCTTCGGCCAGAGTGCCCCGATTCGAGACAGATAGTAGTAGCGTGCGGGGAACACCATGGCTGCCAGTATTTTGATCGCCGACGACGACGCTGTAGCCCGCCGGCTGGTCGAGAACATGGTGCAGAAATGCGGCTATGAGACGGTCGTCGTGGACTCCGGTGACGCCGCAATTGCCGCCCTCACTGCCCCCGACGGACCGGCCATCGACGCCGTCATCCTCGACCTCGTCATGCCCGGCCTCGACGGCATGGGCGTATTGGCGAAGATCCGCGAAGCCGGCCTGAGCGTCCCCGTCATCGTGCAGACCGCTCATGGCGGTATCGACAACGTGATCTCCGCGATGCGCGCGGGCGCGGCCGATTTCGTCGTCAAGCCGGTCGGCGTCGAGCGGCTCCAGGTCTCGCTTCGCAACGCGCTCAACACGTCCGCGCTCAAGGGGGAATTGCAGCGCATCCGTCACAGCCGCGAAGGACGGCTCACCTTCTCCGACATCATCACCCGCTCCGAAGCGATGACGGGCGTGATGCGCGCCGCCCAGAAGGCGGCAAACTCCGCGATCCCCGTGCTGATCGAGGGCGAGTCCGGCGTCGGCAAGGAGATGTTCGCGCGCGCCATCCATGGCAGCGGCGAGCGCAAGGCCAAGCCGTTCGTTGCGGTCAATTGCGGCGCAATTCCCGACAACCTCGTCGAGTCCATCCTGTTCGGCCATGAGAAGGGCGCCTTCACCGGGGCCACCGAGCGGCACACGGGCAAGTTCGTCGAGGCTCATGGCGGCACGCTGTTTCTGGACGAGGTCAGCGAGCTGCCGCTGACGGCGCAGGTAAAGCTGCTGCGTGCGCTCCAGGAAGGCGCCGTGGAATCGGTCGGCGGCCGCAAGCCGCTCAAGGTCGACGTCCGCATCATCTCGGCCACCAATCGCAAGCTGCTGGAGCGGGTGAAGCAGGGACAATTCCGGGAAGACCTGTTCTACCGGCTGCACGTGCTGCCGCTGACGATCCCCTCGCTGCGCGCGCGGCGTGAGGATATCCCGCACCTGCTCAGGCATTTCATCGCGCGCTTTGCCGCCGAGGAGAGCCGCCCGATCACCGGGATCAGCGGCGAGGCGGTGGCCCATCTTGCCCAGCTCGACTGGCCCGGCAACATCCGCCAGCTCGAGAACGCGGTCTATCGCGCCGTGGTGATGAGCGACGGGGACCAGCTTGGTCTCGGCGACTTCCCTCTGCTCGCCTCGCAGGCGCATCCCGTCACGGATATTCCGACCGCTCCGTTGCTGCTCGAGCCGGCGGCGACGCCCTCCCTGGTGTCGGGTAATGAAATACCAATCGCCCCGCTCCCCGCGGTGGGAACGCTGTCTATGCTCACTGCGACCGGGGATGTCCGCCCGCTGGAGGACATGGAGAACGAGATCATCCGTTTCGCGATCTCGCATTATCGCGGCCAGATGTCCGAAGTGGCTCGCCGACTCAAAATCGGCCGCTCGACGCTCTACCGCAAACTCGACGAGGCCGGGGTTCCCGGGCATGGCGGCAAAAGCGGCGAGGAGACGCATTGAGCCCAGTGCGAACGAAGCTTCGCGCGGCGGTGCGAGATCGCTCTAAGCCGTTCGCGTGACGACGGAATTCGTCTGCGATTTGAACCGTGACTTGGAAGTGACAGACAGAGGGAAAAGCGCGTGGCAGAAGCGTACAATCCGTTGCCAAGAGGCTCCCTTGAAGTCAGTTTGTCGTGAGTTGCCCCGGGCAGCGCTGGCCGCAAAATCGGGGCCTGTATATCGTCTGCGTCAGAATCGTTGCGTGCAGGCGTGCAACTTTCGAGAGGCCGGCGCGGTTTAGCCGAAACATCAATAAGCGATAACGAGCTGTTCCATGAAGGAACAGTTCACCCGAGGGGTGCGACACAATGCGTGACTGTTTGAACCACCGTGTGGGCTTTGACCGTGTCTTGATGACGGTCGCGGCGACCTTCCTCACGGTGTCGGCCAGCTCGGCCCTGGCGCAGGATCTGCCGCGCAGCAGCGCCGCGGAACTCGCGATCGAAGCCGCGATCCCGCGCCCCGAACCGGCAAACGTCCCGCCCCCGACTGCAGCCGACATCAAGCTCGACACCACCGCCACGGTGCAGGATTCCACGAAGGACGTCGCAAGGGATTCCGCCAAGGTGAACGTCGCGCCCACGGCGGACAAGGTGGAGACCAAGCCCTCCGACGTTGCCACCACACCCGCGCCGGAAGCGCCGAAGAGCGAGACTGCGAAAACCGAGCCGGCCAAGGCCGACACCGCAACGGCCACGCCGGCGGCTCCCGCAGCACCGGCCGCCGAACCGGTGAAGGCCGCAAGCAACGTGCCCACCGCCGACCAACCGGTCGCGGACAAGCTCAAGGACATCATCGGCGCTAAGACCTCGCGCCATTTCGACCGCAAGAACGAGCGTGCAGCGATTGAGAAGTTCTATGGCGCGCGCGACTTCGCGCCGGTCTGGACGCAAGGCGGCAACCTGACTGCTGCGGCCAAGGGCGTGATCGCACGGCTCAAGGACGCGGCGTCCGACGGTCTCAATCCCGCCGACTATCCGGTGCCGGATTTCGCCGCCACGACCCCCGATGCGCTGGCTGATGCCGAGCTCAAGCTCACCGCCAGCATGTTCGACTATGCCCGCCACGCCCAGAGCGGCCGCATGCATTGGTCGCAGGCCGGCGGCGACATTCTCTATCCCGAGCATCCGGTCGATCCCGGCGAAGTGCTCGCCAAGATCACGACGGCGGCGGACGCCTCCGCGGCGCTCGAGAGTTACAACCCGCCGCACAAGCTCTACAAGGAGCTGAAGGCCAAGCTCGCCGAGCTGCGCGGCCAGGGCAGCGGTCCGGTGATCGAGATCGCCGACGGCCCTGCGCTGAAATACACCCCTGCCGGCAAGAAGCAGGCGGAGATCGTCGTGGAAGATCCGCGCGTGCCGCAACTGCGCGCCAAGCTCGGCCTCGCCGAGAGTGCCAGCGACACCCGCTACGGGGCTGCGGTCGCCGAAGCCGTGCGCAAGTTCCAGACCGGCGCCGAGCTGAAGCCGACCGGCATCCTAGACGACAAGACGGTCAAGGCGCTCAACACCCCCAAGCGCGACAAGCAGATCGACGTGGTGCTGGTGAACATGGAGCGCTGGCGCTGGCTGCCGCGCGATCTCGGCGCGCCGGCGCTGGGTGACGCCTATGTCATCCTCAACATTCCCGATTTCACTTTGAAAGTGATGCAACGCGGCCAGCAGGTCTGGACCACACGCGTCGTCACCGGCAAGCCGGGCAAGCAAGCCACCCCGCTCCTCACCGAGACGATGAAGTACATCACGGTGAACCCGACCTGGAATGTGCCGCCATCCATCGTTTACAACGAGTACCTGCCGGCATTGCAGCAGGACCCGACCGTGCTTCAACGCATGGGCCTGAGGCTTGAGCAAAACCGCGACGGCTCGGTGCACATTTCGCAGCCGCCGGGCGAAGCCAACGCGCTCGGCCGCATCCGCTTCAACTTCCCGAACAAGTTCCTCGTCTATCAACACGACACGCCGGACAAGCATTTGTTCGCCAAGGAAGAGCGCGCCTTCAGCCATGGCTGCATGCGCGTGCAGAATCCGGATCAGTACGCCTCCGTTCTGCTCAACATCGTCATGCCGAACGAGAAGTACACGCCGGAGCGCATCCGCAGCATGTACGGCAAAAGCGAGATCGACCTGAAATTCCCGACCCCAATCCCGGTCAACATCACCTATCAGACCGCGTTCGTGGATGAGGCCGGCAAGCTGCAGTTCCGCAAGGACGTCTATGGCCGCGACGCGGCCATGATCAACGTCCTGAAGAACAACCGCGGCAAGGACCTCGAGGCCGTCGTGGCGCATTCCCAGCCGAGCTATTCGCGTCCGGCAACGACGCTGCCCTCCGGAGTGGCCGTGGCCAACAACGGCAGCGGCTTCGGCTCGTCCGGGCCGAACTTCTTCGAGCGGCTGTTCGGGGCGCCCACCCAGGCCGTGCCGCCGGCACCGGTCGGCCGCCGTCCGCAACAGCAGCGGGTGTTTACCCGCTGACGCCCGTCCCGCACTCGTTTTCCTGAAATTCTGCAAGGAAATCAGCGACCCCGTCCCCAGGATGGGGTCGTTGACGTTAACCATGCTGCGACCTGCGATGGGGCGGCGGGCGTTTTTTTGCCACAGTCAACCGCTTAGGATCGTAATCTGACTTGGTTTGGGGGCGAGAAGGTCAACCTCAAATTAACCTTCTCGCTTTAAGAAAGCGTTCATCCTCTTTCGCGCTGCTAACGGGGTTGGCGGGAGAGTCCATTTGAACGCTCGTCGACTGGGTGGGCTCATACGTGCTGACTGGTCTCGCACGCCAATTCGTTGTGCTGTCGTTGTCCCATGCGGGCGTGAAGGCCGGATCCCGGATCGGCCTTGCGGCTGCATTGCTGCTTGCGGCCGCCGGTTCGGTTCATGACGCCGCCGCTCTGAACGAGACCAAGACGCTCTCGTTCCACCACACCCATTCCGGCGAAGACCTCACCGTCACCTTCAAGCGCGACGGGCGCTACGACGAGGCGGCGCTGAAGCAGCTCAACCACTTCCTGCGCGACTGGCGTAGCCAGGAACAGACGGTCATGGACCGTCGCCTGTTCGACATCCTCTGGGAAGTCTATCGGGACGTCGACGGCAAGCAGCCGATTCAGATCATCTCCTCCTATCGCTCCCCCGCCACCAACGCCATGCTCCGCCGCCGCTCCTCCGGCGTGGCGCGCGCCAGCCAGCACATGCTGGGCCATGCGATAGACTTCTTCATCCCCGGCGTACCGCTGGAGCAGATCCGCTTCGCCGGCCTGCGCCTGCAGCGCGGCGGGGTCGGCTTCTATCCGACATCCGGCTCGCCTTTCGTGCACCTCGACACCGGCAGCGTCCGGCACTGGCCGCGGATGACGCATGACCAGCTCGCCCGCGTCTTCCCGGACGGCAAGACGGTGCATCTGCCGACCGATGGGGTGCCGCTGAAGAACTATGAGCTCGCCAAGGCCGAGATCGAGCGGCGCGGCAACGGCGATGATGCCGGCAGCAAGCCGAATTTCTTCGCAGCCTTGTTCAGGAGCAAGCCGGCAGCTCCGGCCGCCAGCGACGAGGATGACGAGGGCGCGCCCGCCCCGGCCGCGAAGCCGGCGGCACCGACCGTCGTCGCAGCCGCCGCCAAGCCCGCCGAGCCGGTGCCGACGCCGCGCGCCAAGCCGCAGATCGCCGCCGCGATCCAGCTCGCGTCGGCCGATGCGCAGATCGTCGCGCCGCCCAAGCCGAAGCCCGCGCCCGTGGCTGACAAGCCCGCTGCCAGCAAGCCGGAAACCCCGGCCGACATCATCAATGCGCGCGGCTTCTGGGATGACGTTCCGGCCACGCCGCAGCAGGCGACACCGGCGCAGGTCGCCGCGCTGAAGGCGCGCCAGGCGCTGGCCGCGGCCACCGATCCGCAACCGACCGCGAGCGTGTCCAACGCGGCCCTGCAAGCCCTGGCTTACGCGCCGGCGGCCTCCCCGGTCGACCGCGCCAATGTCGTCGCCGCCTCGGCGCCGATCCCGCGCACCACCCGCCCCCGCAGCGTGGCTCAGGCGCCGGAGATCAACAGCGTGGTCGGCAAGAGCGTCGACGGCAGGGTCGCAACCGCGACCCGCCTGTCTGCGGCCAAGGGCGAGAGCATCTGGCTCAAGATCGTGATGCTGTCGCCGAGCGCCAGCCACGCGATGTCGGTGACGCTGATGGGCGAGCTCGATACCGCGGCGCTGCGCGGCTATTTCGTCAAGCCGCGCTCCGTGATCGCGATGGGCTTCTCCGACGACCCAATGCAGGGCCTGTCCTGCGACAATTTCTCGGGCAGCGCGACCGCAAAGCTCGAGACGACGTCGTTCGTCGTGCGCACCGCCGCGCTGCGCTGAGTCCTCTGTACCAGCAAAGCTCTCTCTGTTCGTCCTTGCCCGGGGTTGATCAAGCCGGCAAGCCGGCCGCGATGAGGCCGGCCTCGTGACGCTGCCGGTCGGGCTCGCGCTTATAGTGCAGCGTCGCAAGATGAGCTGCCACCGAGAATCCCGGTTCGCGCTTCAAGACCTCGGCGGCGTGAGCGCCGGCCGCGATCGCGTTCTTCATCTGCGCGAATGTCGCCGCCAGGAACGCATGATGGGTATAGTCGGGGCGCGTGATCCTTGAAAACGCCTCGGCGGCCTCGGCGTATTTCTCCGCGCAATAATAGGCGCGGCCCAGATGGCTCCAGAAGCGCTCGGGATGATAGGGGTTGAGACGCATCGCTTTCCTGATCCAGTCGATGCCTTCCTCCGGCAGGCCCAGCCAGGTCAGAAGCTCTCCCTGTTGCACGACGACGAGGTCGTAGTTCGGATTGAGGGCGAGTGCACGCTCCTGGTGATAGGTGGCCTTTTCGTAGTCGTGTCGCGTCAGATTGAGCGCGGCGAGAATTCGGTGCACGTCCGCGTCGTTGTCGTCGAGCGCCAACGCAATTTCCAGCTCCGAAGCAACCTGCTCGAAGGTCGCCTCGCGGTCGGCGCACCAGCCATAGATCCAGCACTGACCGAGCACGCATGCCTTCCAGGCATGAGCGTGGGCATAGTTCGGATCCATCGCCAGCGCACGGTTGAGCAGCGTCTGCGCCTGAGCGTTGTCGTCGCGGGTTGATCGATGATGCAGGAGCTTTGCAGCCAGCACGCATTCGTAAGCGGGCATGTTGTCGGTCGGCTTGCGCTTGGTGCGGTCGTGCGTTGCGGCTTCTACCCGACCCGGCAACGTCGCCACGATCGCGCGGGTCATCTCGTCCTGGATGGCGAAGATATCCCGGAGCTCGCGGTCGTAGCGTTCGGCCCAGATATGGCGATCGGTCTCTGCATCGATCAGCTGCACGGTGACGCGGACGCGCTCCCCGGCCTTGCGAACGCTGCCCTCGATGACATAGTCGACTCCGAACTCACGGCCGATGTCCTGAACCTTTACGGCCTTGCCCTTGTAGACGAACGTCGAGTTGCGGGAGATGACGAGCAGGTCGTGGAAGCGCGAAAGCTCGGTGATGATGTCCTCGGTGAGACCGTCAGCGAAGAACTCCTGCTCCGGATCGCCGCTCATATTGGCGAACGGCAGCACGGCGATGGACGGCTTTTTCGAAATACCCGGCGGCGTCAGAGCACGATTGGACCCGTCAGGCAGGCTTGCGGGCCCCTCCGCCAGCCGAATGCGGAAGATGCGGATCGGACGGGCGATGTTCTTGACGCTCTGTTCACCGAGATCGTCGAACTGAACGCCGTCGAGCCGGTCGCCGACCTGATCGCGCACCGCGCCGGAGACGCAGATTCCTCCGGGCTCGGCCAGCGTCTCCAGCCGCGCCGCGACGTTGACGCCATCGCCGAATATGTCGTTCTGATCGACGATGACGTCGCCGAGATTGATGCCGATGCGGAATTGGATCCACCGCGGCGGCGGGACGTCGGCATTGCGCCGCGCCATGCGGCGCTGAACCTCGGCCGCACATAGCACGGCATCGACGACGCTGTGGAATTCCACGAGCATGCCGTCGCCGGTCGTCTTGATGATACGGCCGCGATTCTTGGCAATGGCAGGATCGATGAGCTCGACACGATGGGTCTTGAGGCGCGCAAGAGTGCCGGCCTCGTCGACCTCCATCAGCCGGCTGAAGCCGACCATGTCGGCAGCGAGAACCGCGGCAAGCCTGCGCTCTGGTCCCGGCACATCCATCGCTCGGTCCCTTCACCGAGCAACCTAGCAGATGCCGAGATTTTGCCCAAGCTTGGTGCGCTGCAACGCCGACCGGGCGGGGCGCCTCAGAGCATCCCCAGCGCCTGCATGTAGGTCTCGAGGATGGTCTCTGCCTCGGCGCGCTCGTTGGGGTCCTGCTTGCGCAGGCGCACGATGGTGCGCAGCGCCTTGACGTCGTAGCCGTTGCCCTTGCTTTCGGCATAGACGTCGCGGATGTCGTCGGAGATCGCCTTCTTCTCTTCCTCCAGCCGCTCGATGCGCTCGATGATGGATTTGAGCTGGTCCTTGGCGAATTTCGTCGCGGGCTCGTCGTCGCGGACGGCGGCGGAGGTGGCCATCTTGGTACTCCCAATGGAACTGGCAAAACGAGGTGACGCCGGCATCCCTCACCGCGCGTGCTGGGTAGACCCTTAGGGTCGGCGCTCCCAGCGTTCAAGCAAGCATCACGCTCGTCCACAGCGCGCCCACACCTTCCTGCGCCGACACACAGAAAGCTGTTGTGTGGTGCGACTCAGGGCTCGGCGATGGGCCGTTCAATGCCCGTGGGGATGGACCTTCTTCATCGCCTCGAGCTGCTCGGGCGTGGCCGTGCCCTGGTGCTTCGCCTTCCAGGTCTCATAGGGCATGCCGTAGACGGCTTCCCGGCTCTCGTCCTTGCTCAAGGCGACGCCCTGGGCGTCCGCGGCGTCCTTGAGCCAGTTGGACAGGCAATTGCGGCAGAAGCCGGCCAGATTCATCAGGTCGATGTTCTGGACGTCGGTGCGGCTCCGCAGATGCTCGACCAGGCGCCGAAAAGCGGCCGCCTCGAGCTCCGTTCTGGTTTTGTCGTCGATTGCCATGGCTGTCTTTCCTCAAGGTCCGTTCCGGGGCAGGGTTACGGGATCAGGTGGGTCTTGTCACAGATTTTGCCATATCGCGGCGCAAAGGGGCCACTGCCCGGCTGCCCCCGGCCCAACGCCAAATCGTCAATGATCTGGTATAGCTTCCGCGACAATGACTGCCGAATCTCCCCACTCCCCGCTTTACCTGCTCGCCCGGTTGGTCCCGGTGCTGGTGGTCGCCCTGGCGTGCCTCTACGCCGGCCCGGCCTCCGCCGATTTCCGCCTCTGCAACAACACGTCGAGCCGGGTCGGGATCGCGCTCGGCTACAAGGACGCCGAGGGCTGGACCACCGAGGGCTGGTGGAACATCTCGTCCCGTTCCTGCGAGACGCTGCTGCGCGGCACGCTGGTCGCCCGGTACTACTACATCTACGCCATCGACTACGACCGCGGCGGCGAATGGTCGGGCCAAGCCTTCATGTGCTCCCGCGACAAGGAGTTCACCATCCGCGGCACCGAGGATTGCCTGGCCCGCGGCTATGACCGCACCGGCTATTTCGAGGTCGACACCGGCGAGCAGCGCGCCTGGACGGTGCAGCTGACCGACGCCAACGAACAGCCGGCGCAGCAGCGCGTGCCTGGCCTGCCCGGCCCGGTGGGCCCGGGCGGCGTTCCGGGTTTGCCCAATAGCCCGCCCGGTGCTACGCCCCCGGGCTCGCCCGGCCTGCCACCCCCGTCTGGAAATAAGCCATGAGGCGCCTTCGCCGTATCAAGATTCTCGCGACCCTGGGACCAGCCTCTTCAGACCTCGCGATGATCCGCCGCCTGTTCGAGGCCGGCGCCGACCTGTTCCGCATCAACATGAGCCACACCCCGCATGACAAGATGCGGGAGCTGGTGGCGACGATCCGCAACGTCGAGAGCAGCTACGGCCGGCCGATCGGCATCCTGGTCGACCTGCAGGGCCCGAAGCTGAGACTGGGCTCCTTTGCCGAAGGGGCGATCCAGCTCCAGAACGGACAGACCTTCACGCTAGATTCCGACAAGACACCCGGCGATGCCACGCGCGTCCAGCTCCCGCATCCGGAGATCCTGGCGGCGCTCAGGCCCGGCCATGCGCTGCTGCTCGACGACGGCAAGGTGCGGCTGATCGCGGAGGAGACCTCGAAGGAGCATGCGGTGACGCGTGTCGTGGTCGGCGGCAAGATGAGCGACCGCAAGGGCGTCAGCCTGCCCGACACCGACCTGCCGGTCTCGGCGATGACGCCCAAGGACCGCGCCGACCTCGAGGCCGCCCTCGTCACCGGCGTCGACTGGATCGCGCTGTCCTTCGTGCAGCGCGCCGACGACGTCATCGAGGCCAAGAAGATGATCCGCGGCCGGGCCGCCGTGATGGCCAAGATCGAGAAGCCGCAGGCGATCGACCGCCTCGCCGACATCATCGAGGCTTCCGATGCGCTGATGGTGGCGCGCGGCGACCTCGGCGTCGAGCTGCCGCTGGAGCGGGTGCCGAGCCTGCAGAAGCAGATGACGCGGATGGCGCGCCGCGCCGGCAAGCCGGTGGTGATCGCGACCCAGATGCTGGAATCGATGATCCAGTCGCCGGTGCCGACCCGCGCCGAAGTCTCCGACGTCGCCACCGCGGTCTATGAGGGCGCCGACGCCATCATGCTGTCGGCGGAATCGGCGGCCGGCAAATTCCCGGTCGAGGCGGTCTCGACCATGAACCGCATCGGCGAAGAGGTCGAGCGCGATCCGACCTACCGTTCGGTGATCATGGCCCAACGTCCGGCGCCGGAATCCACCGCGGGCGATGCCATCGCCGACGCCGCGCGGCAGATCGCCGAGACGCTCGACCTGCCGGCCTTGATCTGCTGGACCTCATCGGGTTCGACCGCCGTGCGCGTGGCGCGCGAGCGGCCGAAGCCGCCGATCGTGGCGATCACGCCGAACATCACCGCCGGCCGCCGGCTCGCGGTCGCCTGGGGCGTGCATTGCGTGGTGGCGGAGGACGCGCGCGACCAGGACGACATGGTGAGCCGCGCCGGCCAGATCGCCTTCCGCGACGGTTTCGTCCGCGCCGGCCAGCGCGTCATCATCGTCGCCGGCGTGCCGCTCGGCATCCCCGGCACCACCAACATGGTGCGCATCGCCTCGGTCGGCCCCGAGGGCGACGCCAACATGTGAGGCCCGCCGGGGGCGGCCAAACAAAAAGTCGAAAAACAACCCCATGCACAGTAGCCGGCCACTCTGGCCGGTCTTGCCGGGGTTTTGCGAAAAGGCACGCTCGGGCAATGGCCTGAGCGCGATCAGGTCGCCTTTTGGCTCGCGGCGCGATTTCTTCAGGTCCCGACCAGCGCCGTGTTCGCAGGCAGCAGCGTCTGCTGCACCAGGCCGCTATCGCTAGGAACCGGTTATATGGCCACCACCGTAGAATCCGAAGCCCGCGCCCGCCCGACGCTGGGCATCGTGCTCATGGCGGCCGCGATGCTTTCGATCCCGCTGGTCGATGGGATCGCCAAATATCTGAGCGCCGACTATTCGCCGCTCTTCATCGCCTGGGCGCGCTACGCCGTGGCAAGCGCCGTCGTCCTTCCGGTGGCCGCGATCAGGTACAAAGGAGAGATCTTTCCCGCCGAACGGCGCGCCTCCCATATGCTGCGGACGGTGTTCCTCGTCACCGGGATGACGCTCTACTTCCTGTCCATCGCGACCGTTCCGCTGGCTACAGCCGTCAGCGCCTATTTCGTGGGGCCGGTCATCGCGGTCGCGCTCGCCGCCATGGTCCTGAAGGAGCGTTTGACGCAACGAAAGATCGCGAGCCTGGCGCTGGGCTTCACCGGCGCCATCGTCATTCTGCGCCCGGACGGCGACATCGAGCTCGGCATCCTGCTGGCGCTCGGCGCCGGGCTAACGTTCGCGCTCTATCTGATCGCAACGCGGCAGGCTTCTCTGGTCAGCGATCCCGTCAAGACGCTCGCCTTCCAGTGTGTCGTCGGCATGGTGCTCCTGACGCCACAAGCCATCTTGACCTGGACCACACCGGCTTGGGACGCTGTCATGTTCTTTCTGGCTTTGGGTGCGCTCTCTGCTGTCAGTCATGTCCTGTCCATCGCGGCATTTCGCTTCGCCGAAGCGTCCACCCTGTCGCCGCTGGTCTATCTCGAACTGCTCGGTTCCACAGCCATCGGCTATCTTGTCTTCAAGGATATCCCGCAAGGCTCCACGATCGCCGGAGCCGTCCTCATTGTGACCGCCGGGCTCATTCTTCTGAAGCGTCCCACCGGGGTTGATCAGTCCGGCCGGGAAAATGCTGATGTAGCAGGATAACAGCGGGCCCGGGCGATCCCGGTGGCGGTCGGCTCAGGCGCCGACCAGCGCCTTGGTCGTCGGCAGCAGCGTCTGCTGCACCACGAGGCCGCGGGCACGAGCGTCCATGACGCCGACGGCGCGCAGCGCCAGCAGCGTCACGGTCTGCACCGCATCGCGCATCTTGACGGGATCATCGAGATTGTCGGGCGCGAGCGGCCCGACCAGGGCCTCATGCAGCGCGCCGAGCAAGGCGGTGGCGGCGAGCGCGGTGTCCTGCGCCGGCAGATGGCCGGCACGCACGGCGGCGTCGATCCGCGAGGCGATCTCGCCGGCGATCTCGCGCCGGCTGGCAAGGCGCGAGGCGCTGACATCGACATCGACCGGCTCGGCCAGGATGCCCCAGGCCAGCCTGCGCTGCGACAGCGTATGCACCGCCACCGTGGTCACGGCGGCCGCCAGCGCCGAGGACGGCCCCGGCGCGGCATCGGCCGCCCTTCGGATCGCCGCGAGCTCGTCGCGGGAGACCTCGGCAATGAGCTCGGAGATCAGCTCGGCCTTGGAGGGGAAATAGCGGTAGACGGTGCCGGCCGCGACATTGGCCCGGACCGCGACCGGCGCGATCTGCACCGCCGCCATCCCGCCTTCCGCCGCCGCCTCCCGCGCCGCCGCCAGTATGGCGCTGCGCCGCGCCGCAAGGCGCTTCACCACTTGATGCGTCCGCCGATAAACCATGGCGCGCTTCCTGTCCCACACGCCGGCCGCACGCCCTGCGGCCGAACGCTTCTCACGCAATAGATGCAAATCGCCCCGCAAGGACTGAACAACTATTCAGGGTGAATGACAAGATGCAAATGCGTGGGGCGTCATGGTGGGCGGACGGAGGCGTCAAGCTGCGTCGGCGGGCGCGTGGGCTTCGTTCTGCAACGCACTCCGCCCTCGTTCCCGTTTCCGACATCCACAATCTCTAGGTGTCAAATCAGAAAATTCTCGCAAAGATTCATGCAACCTAACTGGCTATCCATAGTCATACGGTTGTAAATTGGAATTCGGCAATGCGTTTCACGAGCGGGCTTTCTGCGGTTCAGCGACCCGGCTCTGCTCGTGATGTTCCCGGCGCATATGGCGCCTTCATGCTGGAACGCGCGGCGATTTCTTCCGATCCGCGAGAGGTCATGTCCCTTCCCGCGGCCGACAGGCTGCGGCGGTCGTGGAGGGCGAAGCAGCGCGGCAATGCGCTTACAGCCATCGCCGTTGTCGTCTGCTCGATGCTGGCGGGCGCGCTCTACACCCTGGCCATGGGCGAGGACGTCAACTGGGATTGGCAGAACTACCACGAATACAATGTCTGGGCCGTTCTCAACGGCCGCTATGGCGTCGATGTGGTCCCGCCGGGCTTTCAGACCTACTTCAATCCGCTCGTCTATTTCCCCGTCTACTATCTCCGCCATGTGCTGCCGGCGCCCTACGGTCTGATGATCATCGGCGCCGTTCACGGCCTCAACCTCGCGCTGATCTGCCTGTTCGCACGTCTGGTGCTGCGCCAGGCCGCAACCATCGCGTCGGTCGCAGCAGTGGTCGTCATCGCTGCCTCGGGTCCGATGACGCTCTCGGAAGTCGGCACGAGCTTTTCCGACGTGCTGCTGGCCTTGCCCGTGATCGGCGGCTGCCTTCTGATCCTGGTGGCGGATCGCCGACCGGCGATCTGCGTCCTGCTCGCGGGATTGCTGATCGGTGCCGCCGTCGGGCTGAAGCTGACCAATGTCGTCTACGCGATCGGCGCTGCCGCGGCGCTGATCGTCTCCGCGCGTCCGCTGCGGGCGATCACGCTTCTTGGCATCGGCGGAATGGCCGGCGCAGCGCTCACCGGCGGGGTATGGTGCCTGATCACGTGGCGCGACACCGGCAATCCGATCTTCCCGCTGTTCAATGCACTGTTCCAGTCGAGCGAGGTGGCCGGCGTCAACCTGATGGATGCGCAGTTCATGCCTCATGGCGTGCTCGACGCATTGGCCTACCCCTTCTACTGGCTGATCGGCGACCACCGAGGCGCGGAGCATCCGTTCCGCGACGCGCGCTTCGCGGTGGTGATGGTCCTGCTCGTGCTCGGCCTGTGGGTCCGCGCGAGGCGCAAGAGCGCGATCCTCACCCGGGGTGACGTGCAGCTGGTGGTGCTGTTTGCGGCCTCTTACCTCGCATGGCTCGGCTTGTTCTCGATCCAGCGCTATGCGGTGGTTCTGGAGCTCCTGTGCGGTCCGCTGATCGTTCTCCTGCTCACGCGCCTCGCCGCGAGCACCGGACCGTCATCGCTGACGGCGTCCCCTCGTCCGCTCGCCGTGTTGACGTTGACGCTCGCAGTCGCGATCGCAGCGTGGTCGCAGCCGGCGGACTGGTGGCACCGCCCCTGGTCCGACGTCTACCGGCCGAAGATCGCCCACGAGCTCGATCAGCCCGCGACCTATTTCATCCTCGGCAAGCCGCTGGCCTATATCGCGCCGCAGCTGCCCTCCCAATCGCGCTTCTACCTGCTCGCCGATATCGCCGTGCCGATCGTCCCCGGCGGCATCTTCGACCAGCGCATTCGCGCCGGGCTGAAGACGCCGCTGCCCGGCGGCGTCCGCGAATTGCACATGCGCGGCGATCCGGACCGCAGCGCGCTGCTGGATCGCTACGAGCTCACCATCGATCGCTCCCGGCCCTGCGTCACCATTGAGGGCGCCCGCCCCGGCACGGTGATCGAAAGTTGCCCGCTGATCGCGCGGACTGCGCATTAGTCGCCGTCCGCGCGGAACTCAAACTTGAGAACCATCGCGCCTCTCGAACAGAGGCCTTACCCTTTGAGCGTACAATGAGTCATGGCAAGCTCGGCACAGACAATCCAGCATCAGTAAGGATCTACGCGTCCCTCACCGTGGTCGCTGCGGCCATTCTGCTGGCAGTTGTCATATTTGACTTCCAGCTGGCAGCAGCCCAGTCGTTCCCGTCGTTCGTACTTGACCCAGGCGGCTTTCCGGTTGGTCGAGATTTTCTGAACACTTGGATGGGCGGCCGATCGGCTTTTTCCGGCGGTCCTGCGGACTGGTTTGATTCCGGCGCCTACATGGCTGCGATAGCGAAGGTGACCGGCATTCCCGATCTGGCACCTCTGTATTGGTCGTATCCGCCGCATCTTCTGTTCTCCATTTGGCCCTTTGGCTTGCTCGGCTTTCTGCCGTCGTACATTGTGTGGTGCGTCGCCGGGCTCGCCCTCTATGTTTGGGCGGCAGCATCATGTGGTGTCGAACGAAAATACTGGCTGTTTCTGGCCGTCGCACCTGCCGTCACGGTCAATGTATTCCTCGGCCAGAACGGTTTTTTGACCGCTGCGCTCTTGATCGGCGGTCTGGCAAACCTCGAGCGGCGGCCGATACTCGCTGGAATTTTGTTTGGTATCCTGACGATCAAGCCGCAACTCGGACTCCTGCTTCCGATCTTGCTGGTGCTGGGAGGGCACTGGCGAGTCATTGCTTCTGCCGTCGTGACAACAGTGTTGCTTGGCGCCGCGACTGCAGCATGGTTTGGTCCAGAAATCTGGACAGCATATTGGCATAAGGTTTTGCCGCAACAGCACGAACTGCTCGACGTGGCAGGTATCATGGGCTGGCCGATCGTCGCCTCAGCCTTGATCAACGCGCGCCTTGCGGGTCTTCCGGCTGATCTGGCCTGGGTGGTACAAGGAGCGGCGTCGGTATGCGCCGTCGGCGCGGTGGTTTGGACGTTCTGGCGCAAGCGCGATCCGGTCCTCTCAGTAGCGCTCTTCGTTACCGCCACCTTCTTGTTTTCACCCTGGATCTTGAACTACGACATGGTCGTATTCGGATGGATTGTCGCGCTCCTGCGTCAGCGCGGAAACGAAACGTTCGCCGATCAAGTTCTTTCGCTTGCGTTGTGGATGTTGCCCATTCTGATGTTTCCATTCGGCTTCGCGCAAATACCGATTGCCTTACTGATCCTCCCCTTGTTCGCCGCTCGTCTCCTATGGCGGTTGTCCAATGGCAAAACAAAGCAGGCCTCGTCAGTGGCATCGCCAGCTTTAGCTTGAGTGGCGACATTTCCCATCTGACGTCTGACCGGTGCCTGTGCCCGACCGAGCTTCTCAGCTCGTTCGTGTGAGAGCGACCTGCGTTGACGCGGCCTCGGCGCTCCGCCAGGCGGCGCAGCGGCCGAGGATCAGCCCGAAGACGATCAGGATCGCCGGGAAGCCGACCGGTTGCCCGAAAAACAGGAAGCTCGCAAGCAGCGCGAAGACGAGCGCCAGCGCCATCACCTCGTGACGTGCAAAACCTTCATCGAGCCCGGCGCGGATGAGGAAGGCTACCGCGATGCCCAGCACGACCAGATCGTACATGAAAAGATAGGGCGTCGTCAGCAGCGCCGCGGTCGCGAGCATCGCCGCCTTGAGGGCATAGGGCAGCCGGCTCCGCCACACCACGACCAGCGCCACGGCAACAGCTGTGGTCAACACCCACTGGAAGATCCATGCGAGCTGCTCGGTGCCGCCGAGATAGCGCACCAGCGCGAAGATGCTCTGCATCTTGAACCAGGGCGCCCTGCCTTCGGTCAGGAAGGCCTGGGAGAACATCGGAATCCAGTGGAAGAACGCCTGCCAGCTTTCGGTGCCGAAGGCGAACCAGGATAGTGCAGCGATCGCAACGGTGACGATCGCGGCGCTGAACAGCACGGTCCATTCGGCGGCGGCGAGCAGGACAATCGGAAACAACAATCCGTATTGCGGCTTGTAGCTGAGAAGGCCGAGGCAGATTCCAGCCAGCACCGGCCGCGTCGGCAACAGATAGAGCATGCCGCCGATCAGCGAGGCCGTGAGGAAACCGTTCTGCCCGACCAGGATGTTGAGGAAGGCGGCCGGAAATCCAACCGCAATTACCAAGCCCGCGTTGCGCCCGATGATGGCGCGCATCACGGCGAGATAGGGTACCATGCTGAACGCGGCCCAGCCGATGAACGCCACCGTATAGGGAAATTGCGCGAGGAAGGACGCGACGAACAGGAAGGGCGGCGGATAATGCCAGGCGAAATGGCCGACAAAATCCTGCTTGAGCAGCGCAAGCTCGACCTGCTTCTGAATGTCCCAATCCCAGGCCTGCGCGGGATGCCCCTCGAGCGCCAGTCTTCCGGCCGCCCAGACGTTGACGAAATCAGTGGGGATGCCGCGCCCGTCGGCGTCAAAGATCCAGAGATGGGCGAGATAGGCCGTCGGAAAATACGCCAGCGTGACGATCGCCAGCACGAAGGAGATGTTGACGAGGATCGCTGGGACCGCACCGTGACGGCCGATTGCAGGCGGAACGGAGGAGGCTTCGGCCATGCGGCTTCCTTACGCGATCATGTGAGGCGGATACGTCCAAGCCATACACCCGAGTGGCTTGAAGGAGGCTTAAGCCCGATCGTCGAACGCCCCGCGCCGAATTCCCGGGCAAAGCAAAAGAGCCCCGTCGATGACGGGGCTCCTCGCTATTCCGCTGGTCGTCCAGCCTTACTTGAGGCTGGTCGAGATCGAGCTGAACTTCGTGTTCAGCGTGGTGCCGAGGTTGTTGACGACGGTGATGATCGCCAGCGCGATGCCGGCAGCGATCAGGCCGTATTCAATGGCGGTGGCGCCGGATTCATCCTTCATGAAACGCGCAACGAGGTTCTTCATAGAGTGCTCCAAATGAGTACACGAGGCTACAACTGATCTGGTCTCTTCGGCTTCCCAGCGCCGCCCGACCATGGCAACGGAACGTAGAGGCAAAGAATTGCACCGCAGTTAATTCGGCTGCGTAAACACCGAGCGGATTGCGTGTATCGGCCCATGGTAAATCCAAGTTCGAAACAATCCGTTAAATTGTAAGCATCTGACGCCGGCCTGGCGCGGCCGGTTTACCCGAAGTTATGACCGGCGTGGTCCAATGCCGCCCGCTCGGGCCGGCAAGAACAACCAGGACGACGAGACGGCATGTCCCTTTCCTTCGCCAACAGCATCGCGGTGCAGGGCCGCGCGCGTGCCCTGGTGCCGTTGTGCGTCGGCGCCGGCGCCTATCTGTTCTTCCTGTTCCTGGGCGACACGCTGCTTCAGGATTCCGACTCGTTCTGGCAGATCAAGATCGGGCAATGGATCCTCGATCACCGCGCCATGCCCATGATCGACTTCTATTCCTTCACGCGGACGGGCGCGCCGTGGATCTCGACGTCCTGGCTGTCGCAGGTCGCGTTCGCCTTCTCGCATGCGCACTGGGGCTGGGCAGGCCCCGTCATCCTCACCGCGGCCGCCGTCGCGCTCACCGTCGCGATCTTCGTCCATCTGCTCGAGGCGCATATCGGAGCCCCGCGCGCGGTGCTGTTCGCGATGCTGGCGCTGCTGCTGTCGATCCATCACGTGCTGGCGCGGCCGCATATTCTGGCGCTGCCGGTGATGGTGGCGTGGGTCGGCTTGCTGATGGCGGCTGCGAGCCGCCGGAGCGCGCCGTCCTGGACCTGGCTGCCGCTGATGGCGCTGTGGGCGAACCTGCACGGCGGCTTCGTGCTCGGGCTCGCGCTGATCGGCCCGATCTCGCTCGAAGCGGTCGAGCATGCCGGGAAGGGACGGCGGCTCGCCCTGTTCATGCGCTGGGTGCTGTTCGGAATCGGGGCGCTGATCGCGAGCTGCTGCACGTCGTACGGCTGGCGAACGCTGCAGGGCGCGACCAACATCCTCAGCCTCGGCGAGCTGCTGACACTGATCGTCGAATGGATGCCGGCGAACTTCGCCACGTTCACCCCGTTCGAAGGCGCCCTGCTCGCCCTGATCGCATTCGGTTATTATCGCGGCCTGGTGCTGTCGGCGCCCCGGATCTTCCTGATCCTGTTCCTGACCTGGAGCGCGCTGAGCCACGTCAGGAGCATCGACGCATTTGCATTCCTGGTGCCGCTGGTGCTGGCAAAGCCGCTCGGCGAGATGTTCCCGCAGCCGGCACTTGAGCCCGCCGGTGCCGAAAGCTGGCCGGGCCGCTACGTCACGGCGCTCGGCGCACTGATGATCGTGGCGGCAAGCTGGACCTCGACCTCGCTCTATCTGGGGCACCACCGCTTCACCTTCACGATGACGCAGACGCCGGTTGCGGCGGTCGACCTGCTCGAGGAACGCAAGGTGCAGCGCGTCTTCAACGCCTACCAGTTCGGCGGCTATCTGATCTCGCGCAATATCCCTGTTTTCGTCGACGGCCGCGCCGAGCTCTACGGCGAGAAATTCATTATGGACTTCTTCAAGGCGACCGAGGGCAAGAAGCCCGAGCTGCTGCCACGCCTGCTCGACGAGCACAAGATCGATGCGACGCTGCTGGGCGCGGATGCGCCGGGGCCGCAGATCCTCGACCAGCTCAAAGGCTGGAAGCGGATCTATGCGGACGACATCGCCGTGATCCACGTGCGCGACGCCGCAGACGGCGCGACCGCGGCGCCTTCGAAGTGACGACCCGCTCCAGCGCGCGTCTTCGGCCTCAGCGACTTCATCAGATGGTTCCTTCCAGCAAGCCGATCCTGACAGATCCGGCGCGTCCCGACCCGGACCGAGCCGTGGCGATGATCGTGCTTGCGATGCTGGCTGTGGTCTCGTTTGTTCCGGTGCTGCTGACGCCCATTCCGGCGATGGTCGATTATCCCAATCACCTCGCCCGCATGTCTGTTCTGAGCCAGAACGGCACCGCGGGTGCAAATCCGTATTACGAGGTGAGGTGGGCCTTCTATCCCAACCTCGGAATGGACCTGCTGGTCCCGCAGCTGGCGCGGCTGATGAGCGTCGAGAACGCGACGCGGCTGTTTCTATTGCTGAGCCAATGCCTGATCGTCACCGGTGCGCTTCTGCTCGAATGGGTCAGGAAGGGACGCATCCATCTCGCCGGTTTCGCCGCGCTCGCTTTCCTCTATTGCCTGCCGTTCAGCTGGGGTTTCGTGAACTTCGAGTTCGGGCTCGGCCTCGCGCTCTGGGGCATCGCCGTCTATCTGATGCTGGCGGAAGGCCCCTGGCTGCTGCGCTTCATGGCCAATCTGATCTTCGTCGCCGCGCTCTATGTGGCGCATTTCTTTTCGCTCGGCATTTATGGCGCAACGCTCGGCCTTTTCGAGCTGTCTCGCATCCGCCAAGGGCGGATCGCGTATCCCGTCGCGGCCGCGCGGCTTGGCGCGCTGGCCCTGCCGGCGCTTGCGCTGCTTGCGATCATGCATGTCACGGCAGGCGCGATCGGAAACCAAGGCAACGACTGGTTCCTCGCATTCAAGCCGGTCTGGCCGCTCCGCATCATGAACGGCTACAATCTGACGGCCGCGGCGGTGACCGGGCTGACCCTCATGACCGCGTTGCTGTTCGCCGCAAGGCGCGGCTTGCTCAGGCTCGAGCCCGCCGGGATTTGGATCGCGCTCGGTCTTGCGCTCCTGTACGTGGCCATTCCCTCGAGGCTGTTCGGGACCTCTTTCGCCGACCTCCGCGTGTTTCCTGCTGCGGCGCTGATCCTGCCGGCGTTCTGCTCGCTGTCGCTGCCAAGCCGGGCTTGGCGGATGGCTGCACTCGCTGCGATCAGCGGCATCACGCTGATCAATCTCGCCGTTGTCTTCACGGTATGGCTGCCCTACCGCACTGACTACGCGGCCATTGTCGAGTCGTTCCGCAAGGTCGAACGTGGCTCGCGCGTCCTCGTCAGCAATGCGGACGAAGCTGGCGACCCGCCCTTCGCCGATCTCACGGCGTATCCGATGTATTATGCGCCAACGCTGGCGGTGCACTATGCCAATGCGTTCGTGCCCAATCTCTTCACGGAGGCGGGCAAGCAGCCTGTTCGGGCCGTCGAGGCCGTGCGCCATCTTGCCACTCCGGATGGCGGACTGGTGTCCTCAGGCCTGCTCACCGCGATAGCAGCGGGCCACCCGCCGGCGGACTCGCCGCGCTTTGTCCGCACCTGGTACCGGGATTTCGACTACCTCTATGTGCTGGGACCGCGGGCCGCAAACCCGCTGCCGGATCTGCTGGAACTATTGCAGACCTCGGATCGGTTCGTGCTCTACAGGATTCGCCGCAAGTCCTGAGAAAGGCGACCTTAACCACCTGCCCGTAGACTTCCGTCCCTGCAACCCAGCTGGACTCCTTCGCATGGCGGCCAATTCCGGACCGATCCGCTACAGCCTCGTCATTCCCGTCTTCAACGAGGAAGCCGTACTGCCGATATTGTTACGCCGGCTCGACTTCCTGCTGTCCCGGCTCGACGGGCCGGCAGAGGCGATTTTCGTCGACGACGGCAGCAGCGATTCCAGCTCGATCGTGCTACAGGCACTCGCTGTGCGCGACGCCCGCTTTCGCTATATCGGCCTGTCGCGGAATTTCGGCCATCAAGTCGCCATCACCGCCGGCATGGACGCCGCGCAGGGCGACGCGATCATCGTCATGGACGCCGATCTGCAGGATCCGCCCGAAGTGATCGAGCAATTGATCGCAAAATGGCAGGAAGGCAACGACGTCGTCCACGCCCGCCGCCTGTCGCGCGAGGGAGAGAGCCCATTCAAGCGCGCGACCGCACACCTGTTCTACCGGCTGCTCGGCAAGATGTCCTCCGTCGGCATCCCCGCCGACGTCGGCGACTTCCGCCTGATCGATCGCAAGGTGCTGGACGCGCTCAGGCAGATGCCGGAGCAGGATCGCTTCGTACGCGGCATGATCGCCTGGCTCGGCTTCCGCCAGGCCGAGGTCACGTTCCATCGCCTCGAGCGCGCTGCGGGCGAGACCAAGTACCCCCTGTTCAAGATGATCCGCCTAGCGGTGAACGCCGCGCTCGGCTTTTCTGATCTGCCCTTGCGCCTGGCGATCTGGTGCGGATTGACCGTCTCGGCATTCGCTCTGCTCTACGGCGGCTGGGTCGTCGTGATGTGGCTGAGCAACGACGCTCATCTCGTGACCGGCTGGTCCTCGACCATCGTCCTCCTCTCGCTGTTGTGTGGAATGAACATGCTGATGACGGGGATCGTGGGCCTTTACGTCGGCCGCATCCATGCCGAAGTAAAGCGCCGTCCACTGTACGTGGTCCAGAAGCGAGCCGGCTTCGATCGCAACGAGGCGGCGACCGTACCCGCCAAGCACGCAATCAACGAGTGATCCGCCGCAATCATCTCGGACGTGAGGCCAACACCTGGTCTTCGATGCTGCTGCCGAGCGGGCTTTACTGCATCTCCCGACGCTTGTGGACGACCGCCACATCGTCGCTGTACACGCGCTGCCAGTGCGGCAACCGATCAAGCATCGCTGTGGCGGGCGTATTCGGTGCGAGCAGCGTCGCGCGGATCTTGTAGTCGTCGAGCAGCTTGAGAAAATCTCCGAGGTCAATCAGCGCCAGGGCGCGATTGTAGCGGTCGATGAACGGTCCGCCGAACAGTTCCGCGCGGCCGTCGATGAAGGTTGGAATGCCGGCAAAGACCAAATAGCCGCCGAAGGAATAATCGTTGAGCAGCGGCCCCGCCTTGGCGAGGTCGGCACGGGCGACCGCCGCCTCGGGGGTGATGAGGGGAGCCGGCCGGATGTCGCGCGCCAGCGCCAATCCACTCATCGCGGCCAAGATGCCGAATGCCGCCAGGTTCAAGCCACGCGAGGAGCGGTCGGTCTCGTTCCCGCTCGGCCCGCCGAACCTCCGGGCCAGCGGGGCCGCGAGGTAGAGCGGTGCCAGCATGGCCAGCAGATCCGCATTGCGCATCTGCGCCAGCGCGAAATGGAGCAAGCCGATCACCACGAGGGTCCGCACGACCGGCAGCGTGACGCCGCGCGAGAGCGCGAAGATGCCCCCCAGCAACAGCAGCTCGAAGCCGCCGATGCGGCTGAAATCCTGCGGCCGCCATTCCGCGATCCAGGCGAGCGCGGGACCGAGGCCGAGTGTCGTGATCGGCATCAGCAGCGGTTCCGGCCCATGCGGCGTCAGGCAGGATGCGGCGACGGCAAGCAGTGTGAATGGCACCCAGCGCAGCAGCACGCGTGGCCATTGGCTTCGCTCCTCGCGCAGCAGCGCCTCGAGCACCACGGGTCCAATCAAGCCAAGCGCCAGCACTCCGCTGCCGTGCAGATTGCCCCACACGACCAGCAGCGGCAGGGCCCAGTATGGTGGCGGCCTGCCATGATCCATGCAACGCACCAGGGCAGCCGCCCAGATCACCATGATGGGCATCACGAGCACGTGTGGCCGCGCCAACATGTGCGGCGCCGTCAGGATGACGGCCGCGATCACCATGATCAGCGTCTGGGTCGGCGACAGCTCGCGCAGCAGGAAGTATGTGAGCAGACCAAAGGCGAGTGCGATCGCCGCGGCCGCGACGACGACGACGCCGGACCAGCCGGACAGGACGTAGGCTCCGGCATAGATGACTTCCGACAGCCATTCGAACGTGATCCAGGGCGCGCCATGCTTCGAAAACGAAAATGGATCACTCGTCGGCAGGGCCCCATGCGCCATGATCCAGCGCCCGAGCTCGACGTGAGAATAGCTGTCGGGATCTCCGAGCAGCTTCGGGCCGACAGCCAGCAATACAGCGTAGACGGCGAGCCCCACAGCCCAAGGGAGCACTGCACGCGCCGAAAACGGTTGAACCGCGCTGGAGACGACCTGATCAGTCATGGCGGGCCAAGCTAGGCCTTAATTGTTAAGGTGTTCTTTAATGTTTCACCGATCGCGCGTGCGGAAGCGAGAGAACCGCCATCGCAACGCCCGGGCCCTCCGCCAAAACGCCACGCGGGCGCTATCGCACGAGATCGATCAGGAGCAACGCGGCGCTTGTGAACAGTCCTGCGATCGGCACCCAAATGGGCACGAAGAACACGCCGGCGGGAGGCTTGGATTCTCTCGTCTTGATGCGAAGAAGCGCCAGGTTGACCAGGACGAAGATCCCGAGCGTCAGGCGTGAGGTCCATTCGGCCAATCCGGTCAAGGGAATGCCGAGCGCGAGGATCAGGATGGCGCCCACGCCGAAGAGGGTTGCAACCACCGGCGCTCCGCTTCTGGCGTTCACCCGGGCCAGAAAGGCCGGAAGGCTGCCTTGGTCCGCAAGCCCGTACAGCACACGTCCGATCATCAGCATGTGAACGATGATCCCGTTGACCGTCGCAACGATCGCGATGACGCTCAATACCGAGAGGGGAAGACCAGTCAACCGCTGAAAGACCAAAGCAAGCGGAGCCGAGGCGTGCGCGAGCTCGGCCGGGTGCACCGCGACCACCGCAACCCAGACGACAATCATGTAGAGGAGCGCCGTCACGCCGAGGGTGATGAAGAGCGCCCAAGGCAGCGTTTGGGACGGATTTTTCATTTCCTCGGAGATGTTCACGAGGTGCTCGAACCCGATGAATGCAAACACGGCGAGCAGCGATGTCTGTGCGATCCCGGTCCACGCTGCTTTATCGTTCAGGGGAGCCAACAGTTCGGGCAGCCGGGAGACCAGGGCGTCGCCCTCAAACAGCCCGGCTCCGACAATGAGGACCAATCCTCCGATCTCCACGACCGTCATCAAGCCGGCGAAGCTGATGGACTGAACCGCGGACAGGCAGGCGATCGCTCCCATCGCGAGCACAACGCCGGCGATGATCCAGCTGGCAGGCAGCGGCAGGAACACGCTGATGTAGCCGGCGCTCCCAACGGTGATGGTCGCGCCCGAAATCGTCGCTGCAGCCACCACGAGCAACCCTGTGGCACCGCTGAGCCATTTTCGATGAAACGCGGCCTGGACATAGGCGGCCTCGCTCGCCGCGACCGGCAGTCGCGTGCCCAGTTCGGCAAAGCTCCCGGCCGTCACGCCCATCACGACCGCGGCAACGAGGAACGCCAGAGGTGCATGCATTCCGCTCCGGGCAGCGGCCGCGCCCACCAGGACGTAGATTCCGGCGCCGATCGTCACGCCGAGCCCATAGAGGACCGCGTGCGTGAGCGTCAGCGATCTGACGAGTTTCGTAGACCCGAGCGGCGCCACCTCCTGCATCACCAAGCGTCAATGCGAAAACAGGATCGGGATCGGCGGCTTGGACAGCAGGCCCCTGGTCGCGCCGCCGAGCACGAATTCCCGCCACCTCGGCGTTCCGTACGCGCCCATCACGAGGACGTCGATGCCGTGGGACAGCACGTAAGATGTGAGGACCTCGTCGATCGGCTTGCTCTCGGCATCGATCTCATCCAGCACGACCTCGATGCCGTGACGAGCCAGGTTCTTCGCCAGTTCTCGGCCGGAATGTCTGGAATCCAGGGGCTTTTCATTGGTGACAGTCACGACGCGCACACTTCTTGCGCTTTCAAGCAAAGGAAGTGCGTCGGAAACCGCTCGCGCAGCGGTGCGGCTGAAGTCCCAAGCCACGCAGATGGCGTCGAGCCGCAACGGACGCGACCGCGGGCCGGTGGGCAGGATCAGCGTCGGCCTGCCGGATTCGAAGATCACCTCCTCGGCGTACCCCAGATCATGGGAGTCCGGCACCGCCATGATCGTGAGATCCCGAAGCCTTGCATAGTCAACCAGCAGCGCGGCCTCGCTGGCGGTTGCACAGTGCTCGAAGATGGTCTCATGCCGGACGCCGGATTTGTCGGCGGAGGCTTCGAATGCGGCAAGCAGGGCTTTCGCATTCTCGCGGCTCTTGGCGGCCTCGCGCGCAATAAGCGCGGGTATGTCCAGGATGACAT
The DNA here is from genome assembly GCF_056156565.1 of Bradyrhizobium sp. JHI2711. Lineage (NCBI taxonomy): Bacteria > Pseudomonadati > Pseudomonadota > Alphaproteobacteria > Hyphomicrobiales > Nitrobacteraceae > Bradyrhizobium > Bradyrhizobium sp. JHI2711. Next base: position 1,481,567 of record NZ_JBPZPT010000002.1, on the reverse strand, counting down.
CCCCGAGCAGGCTTGCGCGCACCTCCGCATGGACCTCGCAGGAAATGGCTGCGAGGTGCGCCCCCAGGGTGGCGGCCACCGAGACGGCATCGTCGATCACTGAAACCGGCGTCGGCTCCGGGTAGCTCGCCAGGGTCAACAGAACATCCTTGAAAGCCATGTGTGCCTCCTTTGACGAGTCGGAACCTAACGCTGTCGAGATGCTCCTTCTTGACCCACCGCAACCGATTTAGCCGGATGGCTGTGGCAAAACGGCCCAGGCTCGAACGATGGCGCCGGAACAGAACGCTTTGGTTCGGCGGCGCCTGCCTTGCGGGAGGGGCCAGCGCAATGCCAGCTCGCGAAGCGCGCTCGGACAATAAAAAACGCGGCGTTACCGCCGCGTTTTTCGATTCTCAACTGCCGCTTGGAATTACGCCTGCGGCTGCGGCTCCAGGCCGGGATCCGGATCGGGACGCGGGCGCGGCTTGCCGGCCGGGGGCACGGCGGAGGCGCGCGGTGTGGTCGGCTCGAGCACGGACTCACGGTTCGGCTTCTTGCCCTTGAGCAGGTCGACGATCTCGTCGCCGGTCAGCGTCTCGAACTCGAGCAGGCCCTTGGCCAGCGTCTCGAGATCGGCGCGCTTCTCGGTGAGGATGCGCGTCGCCTCCTTGTAGCCTTCCTCGACCAGACGCTTGATCTCGGAATCGATCTTCTGGACGGTGGCTTCGGAGGCGTTCTGCGTGCGCGACACCGACATGCCGAGGAAGACCTCGTCCTGGTTCTCGCCATAGGAGACGGTGCCGAGCTCTTCCGACAGGCCCCAGCGCGTCACCATCATGCGGGCCAGGCGCGTGGCCTGCTCGATGTCGGACGCCGCGCCCGAGGTCACCTTCTCGCGGCCGAAGATCAGCTCTTCGGCGACGCGGCCGCCCATCATGATGGCGAGGCGCGAGGTCATCTGCTCCAGCGACATCGACAGCTTGTCGCGCTCGGGCAGCTGCATGACCATGCCGAGCGCACGGCCGCGCGGGATGATGGTCGCCTTGTGGATCGGATCGGTCGCGGGCACGTTGAGGCCGACGATGGCGTGGCCGCCCTCGTGATAGGCCGTGAGCAACTTCTCTTCCTCGGTCATGACGAGCGACTTGCGCTCGGCGCCCATCATCACCTTGTCCTTGGCCTCCTCGAACTCGGCCTGCGTCACCATCCGCTTGTTGCGGCGGGCGGCGGTCAAAGCGGCCTCGTTGACGAGGTTCATCAGGTCGGCGCCGGAGAAGCCCGGGGTGCCGCGCGCGATGGTCTTGAGGTTGATATCGGGCGCCAGCGGAACCTTGCGAACATGCACCTTCAGGATCTGCTCGCGGCCGACGACGTCGGGGTTCGGCACCACGACCTGACGGTCGAAGCGGCCCGGACGCAGCAGCGCGGGATCGAGCACGTCGGGACGGTTGGTGGCGGCGATCAGGATCACGCCTTCGTTGGCCTCGAAGCCGTCCATCTCGACCAGCAGCTGGTTCAGCGTCTGCTCGCGCTCGTCATTGCCGCCGCCGAGACCGGCGCCACGGTGACGACCGACGGCATCGATTTCGTCGATGAAGATGATGCAGGGCGCATTCTTCTTGGCCTGCTCGAACATGTCGCGGACGCGGCTCGCGCCGACGCCGACGAACATCTCGACGAAGTCGGAACCGGAGATGGTGAAGAACGGCACGTTGGCTTCGCCCGCGACCGCACGCGCGATCAGGGTCTTACCGGTGCCGGGAGGGCCGACCAGCAGCACGCCGCGCGGAATGCGGCCGCCGAGGCGCTGGAATTTGCCGGGGTCGCGCAGGAACTCGACGATCTCCTGCAGGTCCTGCTTGGCTTCGTCGACGCCGGCGACGTCTTCGAAGGTGACGCGGCCATGGGCCTCCGTCAGCATCTTCGCACGCGACTTGCCGAAGCCCATCGCCTTGCCGGCGCCGCCCTGCATCTGCCGCGACAGGAAAATCCAGACGCCGATCAGCGCGATGAAGGGCAGCCAGGAGACCAAGAGCGAGACGAACCACGGCACGTTGTCGCCGGGCGGCTTCGCGGTGATCTGCACCTTGCTGTCATAGAGGCGCTTTACCAGCGTCGGGTCGTTCGGCGCGTAAGTCTGGAAGCTGGAGCCGTTGGTGAAGGTGCCGTGGATGTCCGGCCCCTGGATCACGACGTCGCGCACATTGCCGCGGTCAACTTCGCTCAGCAGCTGCGAGAAGGCGATGTCCTGCGAGGAGGCCCGCTGACCCGGATTCTGGAAGAGCGTGAACAACGCCAACAGCAGCAAGACAATGATGACCCAGAGGGCGAAATTGCGCAGATTGGCGTTCATCGATCTTCCTTCGTGGTCGCGCGGATCGCGGCCGTGATCCTTGGGCAGTTGATTTGGTCAATGCGAGGAAATCCCAAGGAATCCTCATCGTTAGACGGATACAATTTAGGTGCCGCCCCGGTCGCTGCCAAGGGAACGAGATGGGACTATTTATCCCATCTTAGCGCGATTCCCGCTGAAATCATGGCGTCCGAACCCGGGTTTTTCCTGCCTGGTTAAGGTGGCCTGACGGCACGGACGCGAATTGACCGGTGTCATGATCCGCTCTCGTCGCGCTCATCTGCCCTTGCGCCGCCGGGCCGGCGCCGGCGCGATCTGGATACGCCCGCCGGCAAGGCTGATCAAGGCTCCCGCGAGGGTCTGCTTCAGAACCGGCCGGCCAGTTGCGGCTGCACCGGGGCCGGCGATCGCCCGATCAAGCACCGACATCAGGGTTTCGACCTTGCCGAGTTCCGCCGGCCCTTCATGGCCGAGCGCGTTGATGGCCCGCAGCAGGAGCCGCAGCCGCACCTCCTCCGGCAGGGCGGCAAAGGTCGCGGCCTCGAAGCTCCTGACACTCGCCTGCGGCGCATCGCCGCGATCCCGCAGGCGGAGGAAGCGCTCGGCGCCGTCGGCAAGCACCTCGACCGCCGCATTGGCCCGCGCCAGCCTTGTCGCGAGCCGCGCCAGATTTCTGGCGTCGCCGCCCTCGGCCGCGAGGAGCGGCAGCAGCGCGCGCAGCCGCGGCCGTGTGAAGGCGGTGTCGCGGTTGGTGGGATCCTCGGCAAAGCCGATCCTCGCCCGCCGCAAGGTCGCGATCAGCTGCGATTTCGGAACGTCGAGCAACGGGCGCGCCAGCACGATTCCGTCGCGCTCGGTGAATGGAGCCATGGCCGAGAGCCCGGCAAGTCCGCTGCCGCGGAACAGGCGCATCAACAGGGTCTCGGCCTGATCGTCGCGGGTGTGGGCCGTCAGGACATGGCTCGCGCCGGCGGCACGCGCGGCCTGTGCGAGCAGGCGATAGCGGGCCTCGCGCGCGGCGGCAGGCAGCCCCGTCTTCGGCTTTTCACCGCGCCAGCGCAGGGTCCGGTGCGGCAATCCGAGCGCCGAGGCGAGCCGCTTGACCTCGCGCGCCTCGCGGGCGGCCTCCGGGCGCAGGCCGTGATCAATCGTGACGACCGTGAGTTGCGGGCCTCGCGCGAGGCTGCGCTGCCAGCGCGCTGCAAGCCACATCAGGGCAACCGAGTCGGGCCCGCCGGAGACCGCGAGCACCAGCGCCGGGGCATCTCTCAGGCCCGCGAAGAGCCGCCTCGCCTCGCGCGCCGAGATCGGTGAATCGTCGTCGTCTGACATGACGCTGCAATCGTCCGCGGGAATGGATCGAATGTTTAGCGCAACGCCATCCGCTTTGTCAGCGGATCAGCACTTCACCCGCTTCTGCTCGCGATCGACGGCGGCTTTGACGCCGGCGGAGGCGCGCGGATATTTGCGGCCGATCTCGCCGAAGGCGGCGCAGGCGGCCTCCTTCTCCTTCAGCGCGGCGAGCGACTGGCCGAGCCGCAGCAGCGCATCCGGCGCCTTGGCCGATTTCTCGTATTTGGTGGTGACGGCGAGGAACGCTTCGGCGGAATCGCGATATTGCTGGCGCTGGAAATAGCTCTCGCCGAGCCAGTATTGCGCGTCGCCGACCAGCGGGTCGCTCGGAAATTTCTGCGTGAAGTTCTTCATGGTCTGCTCGGCCAGCGCGTAGTCCTTGCGCTGCATGTAGCCGATGCCGAGGTCGAACTCGTCGCGGGGCGTCGCCGACGGCGGCAGGGTGGCCAAAGCAGCGCCACCGGCCGGTGCGGGATAACCCGATTGTGCCGGCGGATAGCCGGGCTGCGCGGCCGGCGGCACACCTTGTTGGTAGCGCGGGCTGGTGTTGGCGAGATCGAGCGGCTCGCCCGCATTGCGGCCGCCGCCAGGCGTGACCGCCGGCATCGGCTGCTGCCCGCCGCCGAGTGCGCGCGGCGCGCCGGGTGCATTCGGGTTCTGGTTGGGGTCGAAGGCATCGCCGCGGCGGCGTGTGCCGGGAGCGCCGGGCGCCGGCTGCTCCTGAACGATCGGCGCGGGCGCGGCGATCTGCGGCTGCTCGTAGCTCGGCTGCGCGGCTTGCTGTTGCGGCGGCGGCTGGCGATAGCCGGGCGCGACCTGACCTGGTGCAATCTGGCTGGGTGCGATCTGCGCGGGCGGCATCGCCGCGACGTTGGGTGCCTGCCCGGGCGCCCCTTGCGCGCCGCCCTCGAGCGCCCGCAGGCGCTCTTCGAGCTGGCGGTTGCGATATTGCAGCTCCTCGTTCTGGCCGGTGAGCTGGCGCAGCCGGTTCTCCAGCCGCTCGATCCGCATCTCCGGGTCGACATCATCCGACTGCCCGTAGACCGATTGCGCAAGCGCGGGCGAGCACAAAGAGAGCAGCGCGGCGGTCGCCGCGGTACCGGTAAAAGCCTTAAATCTGGATGACATCTTGCCCTGACGACGAAAGCGAAATGGCCTGCGACGGAACCCTCGACGCGCCACACATCGAAGTGGAGTACGCCAAAAATGTGACTGATACCAAGGGGTTTTCAGTCACAGAATGCTGAAACGAAACCGGCGCCCGAGAGGGCGCCGGCATCATCCAATTGCAAAGCTGAACGGGGCCTGACTGACCACCGGGGACCTGACCGAGCGTCAGGAGCTGGCGTTCAGGACAGTGACGGCGCGGCGGTTCTGCGACCAGCAGGAGATGTCGTTACAGACGGCGACCGGCCGTTCCTTGCCGTAGGAGATCGTGCGCATGCGGTTCGGGTCGATGCCGCGCGAGGCGAGGAACGAACGGACCGACTGGGCACGGCGGGCGCCGAGCGCGATGTTGTATTCGCGGGTGCCGCGCTCGTCGGCATGACCTTCGATGGTGAAGGAGTAGCGCGGATAGGTCTGCAGCCACTGCGCCTGCTTCTCCAGGGTCACGATCGCCTGCGGGGTCAGATCGGTCTGGTCGCTTTCGAAGAACACGCGGTCGCCGACGTTGACGACGAAGTCCTGCTGGCTGCCGGGCGTCGCCGCATTGGCCATCGCATCCGTCGCGGCATTCTTGTTGGCGCAGGCGCCCATCGACAGCGCGACGGCGAGCACCGCGGCCAGCTTCAATCCCTGGAGGATACGCATAGGATGTCTCATTCCGGAGCCTCCACGCTCACGTTAGTCCACTGCTGTCCGGTCTACAGGGGGTTGGTTAAGCGAACGTTCCGTCAACCTTGACGGAACCTTGCCTCAGCCGGTCAAATGCCCCCAACCAGCGAAAAGCAAACGTCATGGTTAATGGGTTGTAAATGTGGCGCGAGGGTGAAGGCAAGCCGCGTCGGCCGGCAAAAGAGCCGGCACTTGCTGGAATTTTGGGCCGAAATGACCGGCGAGCGCCCGCCTAGACTGAACCGAGCGCTTGAGAGGCCACGTCCAGGGTCCGCGGCGTGGTGAGCAGAATCGGCCGCGTGGCGGCCTGCCGGGGGATGCTGCGTTCAAACAGCATGCGCCGCTCGAACGCGCTGGAGCGCATGATCGGAAAGCGCGCGAGCACCTTGTCCCGCTGCCGCCGGACGTCGGTGGCCATCAGGACCGCCTTCTTGGTGGGCCAGCCCGGAAAGCCCCGCGGCTCCGGCGAAATGGTCTCGTGCAGGAAGATGCGGCGGTAGAACGCCTGATGATCGGTCCGGATCATGGCAAGGCCGGTGTCGGCGTTGAAATGATCGCACGCGACAAAGGCGAGGCGGACGGTCAAATAGGGCAGCTCGGGAAAACGGTGGTGCTTGTCGGGATCTGCAACGAGCCGGCATGGATCGACAAAAACCTCGCCGCGATCGAGGCGGGGATGCAGGATGTCGCCGAACACCTCGGTGGTATAGGACATCCGCCATTCCGACGTCAGCAGATGGATGCGGACGGAGCTGCAAAGCTCTCCGTCAACATAGACCCCGAAATTCCAGGTGTTGGGCGTTTCGTCGAAACGATCGCTGACGCGCAGCGAAGGTGATGGCTCGATCAGACCGGCCTGCAGATAGGCGCGGTAGCGCATCAGATACAGGTTGTCCTTGTCCTCGGGCGTTTCGATGAGCCGATAATCGATGCGGTCAAACAACGCGGCGCCTCGTGGAAGGAGCGCCGTGTTCGGTTCGGCTCCGGACTTCATCTGCAACCTCTGACTCCAAGCAACTTCCACGAGTAGCCAGACCTTAATGGTTCCTTAACGGAATTGCAAAGCTATAGAATCGTTAGGGTTAACCTTTGCGAGCCCGCAAGACTACGGTGCCGATGGGAGCCGATTGCGAGAGAGGGGAAGGGAATCGGGCCTATCGCGACGACACGAGGGCGAGCTGGTCGTCGGGCACGCGACGACCATGCGAGGCGTTGAGCAATTGCCGGATCCGCACCGCCGGTACGGGCCGGCTGAACAGGTAGCCCTGCCCTTCGGTCACGGTGCCGTCGGCGCTGATCAGCTCGAGCTGCTCGTTGGTCTCGATGCCTTCGACCACGACGGCCATGCCGAGGTCGGCGGACAGCCGCGCGACACCGCGCAGCAGCGTCAGCGGCCGGTCGGAATCGATGCCTTCGAGGAAGGAGCGATCGATCTTCACCTTCTGCATCGGGAAATTGTGCAGGTAGCTGAGGCTGGAATAGCCGGTGCCGAAATCGTCGAGCGAGATGCGCACGCCGAGCGCATGCAATTGCGACAGGATGTCGTGGGTGAGCTGGGTGTTGCGCAGCAGCGAGGACTCGGTGATCTCGATCTCCAGACGATGCGCCGGCAGGCCCGACACTTCGAGCGCGTAGCGGATTTCGCTCAGGACGTCGCGCTGGTGGAATTGTTGCGGCGAGAAATTAACGGCGACGCTGACACCCTCCGGCCACTTCATGCATTCCATGCAGGCGCGGCGCAGGATCCAGCGGCCGAGATCGACGATCAGGCCCATGTCCTCGGCGACCGGGATGATGTCGACCGGCGAGACCGTGCCGCGCACCGGATGATTCCAGCGCAGCAGCGCTTCGCAGGTGGTGATCTTGCCGGACCTCAGATTGACCAGCGGCTGGAAGAACAGCTCGAATTCCTCGTTGGCGAGCGCCTTGCGCAGGTCGAGCTCGAGGATGCGGCGCGCCTCGACGGTCGCGGCCATCTCGTCGCGGAAGAAACAATAGGTGCCGCGGCCGTCGGCTTTGGCGCGGTACAGCGCCATGTCGGCGTTCTTGAGCAGCGTGTCGGCGCTGGTGCCCTCCGGCGAGGTCAGCGCGATGCCGACGCTGGCGCCGATCTCGACCAGATGATTGTCGATGCGGTACCGCTCGCTCAACCGCTCGACGATGCGGCGGGCGAGTGCCGCGGCATCCTCGGGCGACGTGAGGTTCTGCTGGAACACGACGAACTCGTCGCCGCCGAACCGGGCGACGAAATCCTCGGGGCGCAGCATCTCGCGCAGGCGGTTGGCGACGGCGCACAGGAGCTGGTCGCCGCAGGGATGGCCCAGCGTGTCGTTGACCTGCTTGAACTGGTCGAGGTCGATGAACAGCAGCGCGGAGAGCTGCGCCGCATCGTGGGAGACAGCCAGCAGGTGCTCGATCTGGTCGCGGAAGTTGACCCTGTTCGGCAACGCCGTCAGGTCGTCGTATCGCGCAAGATGGGTGATCTTGGCCTCGGCGTTGCGCCGCTCGGTGATGTCCTCGAGCAGCAGCACCGCCCCTCCGTCCGCCATCGGCTGAACGGTCCAGCACAGTGACCGATTTCGCTCCAGGTTCGCCTCGGCGGTGATGATCTCCTTCTCCCGCGAACTTTCGATGCCGGCGACGATATGCTCGCCGTCCGCGCTCGAGATGGATCTTGCCTGCACGCATGCCGCGATGATGTCGCGCGCGCTGGCGCCGCTCCGAGGCAGATGGTCGGGCAGGTTCATCATCGCCGCGAAGCGGTGATTCATCACCGCGAGCTGGCCATCGCGATGGAACATGCAAAGACCGTGCGGCATGTTGTTGAGGGCGGTATCGAACTGGCCCGCAAGTGCGGCTTCGCGCTCGCGCGCCACCACGGCGCCCATGAAGATCCGGTGCAAGTTGACCGAGAGCTGCATGATCGCCAGCAGGAAGGCCGCGCTCACAACGGCCATCGCGATGTAGTAGGGCGTGCCGCGCCACGCCAATGCCAGCACCGCCGGGGCGAAAATGAGCAGCGCCTGCAGATGGAAGATCGACGGTCGTCCGTACGCCCTTCCCGCTCCCCCTGCGGCAATGCCTGTCGTGACCGACAGGGCAATCATATGCGCGACCGCGTCGTCGGTGGCGAGCAGAGTCGTGCCGCACCAGATGCCGATCGCCGCGGCCTGGATCTTCGCGCCGATCTGATACCGCGCCTGCCAGCGTTTGGCCGCCTCGGCGGTCACGCTCGACTTGCGTCCCTGATAGCGACGCAAATCGATCGCCCGCACCGTTCCGGCCAAGACGAGCAGCGCCACGCACGCCCAAATCAGGGGCTCACCTGTCTTCAGCGCAGTCAGCGCAGCACCGATCGACACGAAGATGAGACCGGCCAGCAGCGGTCCGGGCGCTTCAAAGAGCGAATCGATCTGCGCCGCCGGATTGACCGGCGGCGGCTGCCCCTGCTCTCCGCTCTGGCTTGCGAACTGCATTTTGGTTTGTACGCGCGTCCTGTTCAGCGCGTAGTCTTACCCAGCCGAGATGAAGCTTTTCTGAGGGAACATCGTTAAAGTCGGGTTGTTTTTCGGCAATAGCGAAATGATTTTCGCTGGAATATCAAGCAGGTAGGCAAGCCTTGCCGGGCGCAAGGTGAAGGAAGTGTTGCCGGTCACGGCAAACTCGGAAAAAATCGGCGCGGTTTTTCGAAAACATCGCGCGTCTGAACGCGCGATGTTTCAACTGCGCCGTTGTCAGCCCGAGGTCGAGGACAACAGCGGCGACCATGCCGGGTCCGAGGCAAAGCCCGGCGTCGGCACCTTCAATTCGTTGCGGCCGGAGATGTCGACCGAGTACAGCGACGGCCCGCCATTGCCGCCGGGATCGCGGAAGAACATCAGCACGCGGCCGTTCGGCGAGAAGGTCGGGCCTTCGTTGTGAAAGCCGGAGGTGAGCAGCCGCTCGCCCGAGCCGTCGGGCTTCATGACGCCGATCGCGAACTGCCCGCCGCCCTGCCGGGTGAAGGCGATGTAGTCGCCCTTCGGCGACCACACCGGCGTCGAATAGCTGGCGTTGGTGTCATCCTTGGAGAAGGAGATGCGCTGCGCCTGTCCGCCGCCCGCACTCATCACGTAGATCTGCGACCTGCCGCCACGATCGGACTCGAAGCAGATGCGGCTGCCATCGGGCGAATAGGACGGCGAGGTGTCGATCGCCGGCGTGTCGGTGAGACGCGTGGTCGAGCGCGAGCGCAGATCCATCACGAACAGGTTGGAATTGCCGCCCTGCTGCAGGCTCATGATGACGCGCTGCCCGTCCGGCGAGAAGCGCGGCGCAAAGGTCATGCCGGGGAAATTGCCGACGATCTCGCGCTGGCCGGTCTCGATGTTGTAGAGATAGACCTTCGGATCACCCTGGCCGAACTCCATGTAGGTGATCTCTTGCGAATTCGGCGAGAAGCGCGGCGTCAGCACGAGGTCGGAGCCGCGGGTCAGATAGCGCACATTGGCGCCGTCCTGGTCCATGATCGCGAGCCGCTTGACGCGGCGCTCCTTCGGCCCGGTCTCGTCCACGAACACGACGCGGCTGTCGAAATAGCCCTTCTCGCCGGTCAATTTCTCATAGATCTGATCGGAGATGATGTGCGCGATGCGGCGCCAATATTCCGGCGAGGTGAAATATTGCTGGCCGGTGAGCTGCTGGCCGGAGAGGACGTCCCACAGGCGGAATTCGGCCTTCAGGCGGCCGTCCGGCTGCCGCGTCATGCGGCCGGTGACCAGAGCCTGCGCGTTGATGGTCTTCCAGTTCTCGAATTGCGGCGCGACGTCGATGTTGCTGATGCGCTCAATGAAGGCGGCCTGGTCGATCGGCGCGAACAGGCCCGAGCGCTTCAGGTTGTTGGTGATGACCTGCGTGACACCGTTAGCGACGTCGCTGTCGGAGGGCGAGCCGGGCACGAAGTTGCTGATCGCGATCGAGATGGGCTGAAATCCGCCGGGACTGACTTGAAGTCGCCCCTGCGCTGTCGCGGCGCCTCCGGCCAGCAGGGTGACTGACGATCCCGCGGCCGCGATGAATCCACGTCGCGTCAGAAATGGCATCTTGTTCACCTGAGTTAATTCATGTCTCATCTACTGCTGATCTTTCATATCGAAAGTCAGCGCAATCGTTTTCCAAGTGTCGTACTGAGCTTTGGGCAAGAACGTGTAGGCCTGACACTGTTGGATCGCACGCTTGGCACTCTCCGCCATCGCATTTGCAATTGCCCGAGACGGTCCTCGAACCGCGACAATCACAGGCGCTGACGCGAGCGTGCCGTCGGGGCGCATCTGAATGTCTATGTCGGCCGTAAACTGATCCCTGTCCTGAGCATCATAAGGGAAATTGAAGCAGTGCTTGACGGCAGCGACGAAAGCTCCCTGCCAAGTCGCGACGTTGTTGGCGGCCGTCCCTGTCGCTGTGCCCAGCGAGGCTGATGCATTCAACGCCGAGCCGGTCTGCTCGTGCCGGGTCGCGGCGCGCTTGTCGAGGTCGCGCTGGATCTGCGCGGGGTCGAAGGTGCGCTCCTTGGGCTTAGGCTGCTGCTGCGGCTGCACCGCCGCGACCTTCTGCTCCACGGGCTTCGGCGGCGGCTTCTTGGCCTCCATCTTCTTCTGCAGCTCGGCGATCGGATCTTCCTTGGCCGGATCAGGCTTCTTTTCCTGCGGCTTCGGCTCTTCCTTCGGCTTGGCCTCCGCCACGGGCTTCGGCGGCTCCGGCTTCTTCTCCACCGGCTTCTCGACCGGCTTCGGCGGCGGCTCCGGCTGGGAGTTGGTCTTGATCAGCTCTTTCTTCTCGGTGACCTTGCCGACGGCGTCTTCCTCGGGCTTGGGCTCCGCGATCTTCTCGACCTTCGGCTTCGGCTCTTCCTTCTTGCCGGTCTTCTGCCCCGCCATCATCTTGGCGAGCTGATCGGAGGAGATGATGTCGATCGGAAGCGATTCCTGCGTAGCGATGTAGGCCTTGCTGCTGAAGGTGACGAGCCCCCATCCCAGCACGAGGACATGCAGGGCAATCGACGCAACGAGTGTCTTGTCGACGTTCACCTTCACGGCCTCAAGACCCCTGATCCGCTTCCGTGACGAGCGCCAGCTTCTTGAATCCGGCGCCCGAGAGCTGGCCCATCACCTTGGCCACGGTGCCGTAATCCGCCTTCTTGTCGGCGCGCAGATAGATGCGTTCCTCGAGGCCGCCGCGCGCATCGGTGATCGCCTTCAGCTTCGGGATCAGCTCGTTCAGCGCAATCTCGGTGTCGTTGATGAACACCTTGCCCTTGATGTCGACCGACATCTGGATCGGCTTCTGGTCGTTGTTTTCGAGGCTCTTGGCACTGGTCTGGGGCAGGTCGAGCGGGACGCCGACCGTCAACATCGGTGCCGACACCATGAAGATGATGAGCAGCACCAGCATGACGTCGACCATCGGCGTGACGTTGATCTCGGCCACGACCGGCTTGCGCCGGCCGCGGCGCCCGCCGCCGCCGGACGAACTCGCAACGTTCATGGCCATGATCGCGTGCCCAGATTGCCCTTCACACTATACATGCCGTCCGTCAGCCCCGCTCGTCGATCTGACGAGACAGAATGGCTGAAAATTCATCAGCAAAGCCCTCGAGCCGCTGGGCCTGCCGGTTCACCTCGGAGGTGAACTTATTGTAGAAAATAGTGGCAGGAATGGCGGCGATAAGGCCGACGGCGGTCGCAAACAGCGCCTCGGCGATACCGGGGGCGACCACCGCCAGAGAGGTATTTTTCGAGGCCGCGATCGACTGGAAGCTCGACATGATGCCCCAGACCGTGCCGAACAGGCCGACGAAGGGGCCGGCGGAGCCGACGGTCGCCAGCACCAGAAGGCGCCGTTCCAGCCGCTCGACCTCGCGCGCAATCGAGACGTTCATCACCTTGTCGATGCGCATCTGCAGCCCTGCGACCGAGCGGGCATGGCTCTCGAACGAGCGCTTCCACTCGCGCATCGCCGCCACGAAGCACGCCGCCATTGAATGCGTCGGCTTGGCCGATAGCGTGCGATAGAGCTCCTCGATCGACTCGCCGGACCAGAACGCCTGCTCGAACCGGTCCATCGAGCGGCGCGTGCGCGCGTAGAGAAAGATCTTGTCGATGGCGATCGCCCAGACCCAGACCGAGCAGGCCAGAAGCCCCAGCATCACCGCTTTCACGATCCAGTGAGCCTGCCAGAACAGCGCGATCAGCGACACGTCGGCGGAGGCAGCAACCGGAAGGGCTGACTGAGCCAATTCGGCCGGATTCATAAGCAGTATCCTCTCAAGGCGATCGTTACCTAATGTCCTTCGGCCAGCAAATCGCGGCCGGTGTTCCCCAACAGCCGCGCTGGACCCGCGCGGCGGGCAAGCCCGCTCAAAGCCTTGTCTTTCTGGGGTGCAGGGCTCGTCCAAAGGCTCGTCAAAAGCCGGCCGCCTGCATTCCCCGCCAAGATGTCAAAACTAAGGGGCCTCGACCCCAGGCCTTGACGTCGGGCTCCGGGCACGCCTGTCCGCACATACCAGAGCCCGCCCATGGTTAATGCGGGGTTACCGGCGGCGCATTTGGTTGCAGGAAAGACAGTCCGTGCAGGGGGATGGACCCCGGATCCCGTGTTCCGGACCCACCGGCCGGAGGAACCTGCTCTCGTGCCGAAAATTGTCCGGAAAATCACTCTCAGCGAGGTCCTGCCATGTCCATCAACCCCAAGACGACCGCCGCGATCGGCGATCACCCGCTCCACCCCATGCTGATTCCGTTCCCCGTCGCGTTCCTGGTCGGCGCTCCCATCGCCGATCTGGCCTTCATCGGAACCGGCGACGGTTTTTGGGCACGCGCCGCGATGTGGCTGATCGGCGCCGGCATCGTCATGGCGCTGGTTGCCGCCGCAGCCGGCTTCACCGACTTCTTCAGCGAGCCACGCATCCGCCGCCTGAACGATGCCTGGTACCACATGGTCGGCAATCTCGCGGCGGTGGTGCTGGCCCTGGTCAATTTCTATCTCCGCTACGCCCAAGGCGCGGAGGCGGCGATCAAGCCCTGGGGCGTCGTGCTGTCCCTGGTCGTGGTCGGCATCCTCCTGTTCACGGGATGGAAGGGCTGGGAAATGGTCTATCGCCACCACGTCGCGGTGCTGGATGCGCCGGGCCAGACCAGCTCGGAGCCGGTCAACCCGCATCATGGCGGCGAAAGCCACCGCCGCGCCGCCTGAGCGACAGTCAAGCGGACGAAGCGGCCGCAAGGCAATTGGTGAGCCGCGCGGGATTGCCGATTGCGGTGCAGCCGCCAGGCACGTCACCGGTCACGACAGTCCCGGCGCCGATCTTGGCGAAGTCGCCGATCTCGATGTCGCCGAGGATGGTCGCGCCGGAGCCGATGAACACGCCGCGACCGATGCGAGGCGAGCGCATCGGCAGGTCGCCATGGCGTCCGATGCTGACATTCTGAAGGATGGTCACCTCGTCGCCGATGACGACATTGGCACCGATCACGATGCCGGTGGCATGGTCGAGATAAACCGACGAGCCGAGGCTCGCGGCCGGATGAATGCTGACCTGCAGGACGTTCGAAGCCTCGTTCTGCAACAGCAGCGCCGCATCACGATGGTCATGACGCCATAGCCAGTGCGAGACGCGCCAGGACTGCAGGGCGACATAGCCCTTGAAGTGCAGCAGCGGCGGCAACAATCCGGCGATGGCGGGATCACGGAGCACGATGGCGCGCAGATCGCGGCCGGCCGCTTCGACCAGATCCGGTTGGCCGCGAAAGGCATCGCGGGAAAACGTCGTGAAGCGCTCGCGATCGGCGGCGCTGCCGCCCAGCCGACGCCCGATCAGATCGGCCAAGGCAGCGGTAAAATCGTCATGGGCAAGGATGGCATCGGCGACAGCCTTGCCGAAGACGGGATCCGCCGCTGCGGCGCGCCGCGCCTCGCCGCGTATCTCCTGCCAGAGGATGTCGCTCGCCACGATCGCAGTCTCCGTCCGCATTGCCGCCTGCGGTGTTTTGACGCTTGCTTCTCGCTGTCGAATATAGGACGCAGGCCGCCTGCGCGCCAATTGGCGTCGGCAACACGCGCGGCCACCTGTGCGCCATGCTCCCCGTAAGGCTACGGGCTTGCTTGCCAGAGAGCTGCGGCCAGCCTTCGGCCGAAGCCCGCGGTGGCATCCGCGGGTTTTGGTACCCGCCGGACGTCAAGCTGCCGGCCAGTTCCGAATCCACGTCATCCGAGGTCACGCTCAAATATGCCGCTCAACGCCCCCGCCGACGACCAGCACGACGACATCATGTATCCATCCGCCCTGCCGTTCCTGCTGGTCCATCTCGGCTGCCTTGCGGCAATCTGGTCGGGCGTCACCTGGCAGGCGGTCGCGATCTGCGTCTCACTCTATTGCTTGCGGATGTTCGCGATCGGAGCCGGCTACCATCGCTATTTCTCGCATCGGGCGTTTGCGACCAGCCGGGTGTTTCAGTTCATCCTGGCCTGCCTTGCGCAAAGCAGCGCCCAGAAGAGCGTGTTGTGGTGGGCCGCCAAGCATCGCCACCATCACCTGCATTCCGACACTGAAAACGACGTGCATTCACCGCGTCACCGCGGCTTCCTCTATAGCCATCTCGGCTGGATCTTTTACCGGCAGCACGACGCAACCGACCTCGTGAAGGTCGGCGATCTCGCCGCCTATCCCGAGCTGATGTGGCTGCATCGGCTGGAGCTGCTGCCGGCCTTCGTGCTGGCAGGGCTCTGCTTCCTGGTCGCAGGATGGCCGGGTCTGGTGGTCGGCTTCCTCTGGAGCACGGTGCTGGTCTATCACGCGACCTTCTGCATCAATTCGCTTGCCCATGTGCACGGGCGCAAGCGCTACGTGACCGGCGATGATTCCCGTAACAACTGGCTGCTGGCATTGGTCACGCTGGGTGAGGGCTGGCACAACAATCACCACGCCTATCAGAGCAGCGTGCGACAGGGCTTTCGCTGGTGGGAGGTCGACGTGACCTATTACATCCTGACGCTGCTGTCGTGGATCGGCGTCGTCTGGAACATGAAGGCGCCGCCCGAACAGGTGCTGCGCAACGAGCAGCCGCTCGGCGCGCGGGTCATCCAGCGGGCGGCCCGCGAGCTCGCCGGACGGTTCGATGCGCAAACCCTGGCGCATGCGATCTCGTCGGCACGCCGCCGGGCCGATCTCGCCCAGTTGCAGCTGCCGACGCTGCACGACATCCTCAATCGCGCGCATGAAGGTGTCGACGCGCTGACGCATCTGCATCTGCCGAAGATCCCGACACGCGAGGAGTTTCTCGCGGAGGCCAAGGCGATGTTCGCGCGAACGCGATCGCTCAACGAGATCGTCGACCACGCCTACGAATACTTCCTGGCCTCGGTTCACGCGCAACTCGCCACGGCGCGCTGAAACTCCACGCCATGCGACACCGGCCGGCAGCGGTCATGTTGCCGGGGCGCGTCCATCGCGGGCGCGGCCGGGGTCAGCCTGCTTGCGGAGGCTGAGCGCATAGAGCCAGCCGCCTGCGGCGATCAGCACGGGCAGGACGAAAAGCGCGAAATCGCGGAGCAGGATCATGGGACGATACTTCCCTTCGCGAACGACACCGCGCGGCTGAGTGCGTACGATGCGCCCCAATATAGATAGGCGCTAAGAAACAACCGCCAGGACTCACCGAGCTGCCACTCCGGGTAGAGCTGAACTTCCGTGGGCCACCCATTGAGGAACGCAATCGCCACCGGCACCACAGGGCCGAAGCGCTCGAACAACACGGCCGCGCGCTCGAACAATGCGAGGCGCTGGCTGATTTGTTTGCGTTCAATGTTGGTCATGATCGTGCCCGTCGGCGCCGCGGAGGCGCAGTCAAGGCTTGGTCGGTGCTCGCGCGGTCCGGGTTCTATCGATCCTGCACATCTGCGTGATGGGCCTCGCAAAGCCCTCGCAGGCGCTTCGCATCGCCAGGACGACCATCGAAGTGTGACATAAACCAAACCGCCCGCCTGCGGGTTGCGCAGGCGGGCGGCTCGGGGCCATCAGGACTTTGGGGGCATGCGCCTGAAGGCTTTGAGAGGTGTAATTCTTCGGATCAGCCCTGCTGCTGGTCGGTCGGCGGCGGGGTCGGACGCGTCTTGTGCTGCGCCATGAACTGATCGAACTCTTCCTTGTCCTTGGCGTGACGCAGGCGGTCGAGGAAGTTCTTGAACTCGACCTGCTCTTCCTCGAGCCGGCGCAGTGTCTCACTGCGATACTCGTCGAAGGCGCGGTTGCCGGAGGACGGCGGGCCGAAGCCAAAGCCGAAGCCGCGGCGCTCCATGCGGTCGCGCATGCGATCCATCTTGTACTGCATCTTTTCCATCTTGTTCTGCCAGCGATCCTGATTGCTCCAGCACGACATTCTTCTGCTCCCGAGTGTGAAAAAGAGGAGGGCAAGTCCGATCGGCCACCAGATGATGAAGCCGAGAATGGTCACGGCGATCCAGCCGGGATGCCAGGGCGTGTCCAGCATGCGGGGGCGCTCGTAATATTGCTGTTGGTCCGACGGGCCGCGCCAGCGATTGACATCAGCGGTGTAGGCCATTTCCCTTCTCCATCACGGCACCAGCGCCGTTGTGAATGTAAATAACATTTACATAGCTAGACCATCCCGCGATTTTGTCAAGCTGGCAGCAAGACACGCCCGCGTGATTACTTGCGCAATCTTATTTCGGCTTGCCCCAGGGGCTGCCGGGCGGCAGGCCCGAACCGGAGGGAGCCTCCGGCGGCACCGGCGGCGGCTCGGCGCCCCTGGCCGGAGGACGGCGGTCGATCGGGAAGCCGAGGCCGCGCAGATAAATCAGTACCTCGGCCTCCAGCAGCTCGTCCGGCGACATCGGCAGCTTGCGTCGCGCAGCATCGCCGCGGGAAAACAGCGAGGCCACGCCATGCGACATCGACCAGATGTGCAGCGCCATCATCATCGCCGGCGGGCGGGGTGTGCCGGGCGGCGTCAGTGCGGCGAGCCGCTCGGCTGCGGCTCGAATGATGTTGAAGGCGCGTTCGCTGGCCGCCTGAAGGGCGGGATTGGCATCGACCGGCACGCCCGATTCGAACATCGCGTTGTAGAAGGCCGGCTCCGCGCGGGCAAAGGCGAGATAGGCCTTGCCGACGCGCTCGAAGGCGGTGACGGTGTCGGGCCGCCCGTCGTCCCACGCCGCCGACAGGCGCGCCTCGAACTGCTCGAAACCGCGCTGGGCGATCGAGGACAGCAGCTCGTCACGGTCGCGGAAATGCCGGTAGGGCGCCGCCGCACTGACTCCGGCCATGCGCGCGGCATCGGCGAAGGTGAAGCCGGCCGCCCCCTTCTCGGCGATCAGCCCGAGGGCCGCCTGTAACAGGGCTTCCTTCAGATTGCCGTGGTGATAGCCGCGCTCGGCGCGGCGCTGCTCCTTGCGCCAGCTCATGTGAACGACCTTTACATGAGCCGGGCGTGAAGGTCACTAGCGGCGGCCGGACTGGTTAACCCGTATTTTCACGTCATTCCGGGGCGATACGGAGCATCGAACCCGGAATGACGGGTGACCGGGGCTACATCTCCGGAATCGGCAGCACGGGCATGACCTCGATTGCCTCGCCCGGGAAGATCGCAAAATGCGGATGGTTCTCGAACAGCTTTGCAGCGTCCTCCTGCGAGGCGGCACGCACCACCGTGAAACCGGTCAGCGCGTTGCTGACCTCGGTGATTCCGCTCCCGTCGATCCTGCGGGTCTTGCCGAGCGGGCCGCCCATCTCGACGATCACGGATTTGTGCTTCTCGACCCAGCCGTGCCAGGCGGCCATGCCCTCCTGCTCCTTCGCCTTCCGCTCGGCCTCGGGCAGCGCGCGCCACGCCGCCATTTTCGATCCGCTCGTGCTGCCGAGATAGACGGCGAGAAATTTGTGTTCGGTGCTCATGGGTTTTCTCCTTCAGATTGATTGGGAATCGCGCAGCCGCCGTCTCGTCTACGTCTTCAGGTCGCCGAACCCGGCGACGATCTCCTGCACTTCGGGCGAGTAGTCGGCCATCTCCTGCACCTGGCGGACCTCGATGATCTCGTTGGCTGAAGCGGGACATTTCTTGGCCCAGGCGATCGCCTCGGCGCGCGAGGCGACCTCGATCATCCAATAGCCGCCCAGGACTTCCTTGGCTTCCGCGAAGGGCCCGTCGGTGACGATGGGCTGGCCGGTCGCAAACGAGACGCGTGCCCCGGTCGACGGCGGGTGCAGCCCATCGAGCGTGATCAGCACGCCTGCGTCCTTCAGCGCCTCGTTGTAGCGCATCATCGCGGCGACGCGCTCGGGATCGAGCTGCAGCTCCGGCGGCGCGTTCTCGTAGCCGAGCGGGATCATCAGCATCATGAATCGCATGGGAGTTCCTTGCTGCTCTCAGTCATTCCGATATGTCCTGCGGCGGAAACGGCCGGGCCCGCGTCCCCTCCAAGACGAACGGCCTTCTGCCGGGCCGACAGCGGGACAGAAATTATTTCGAGGCCGCAGCGCAGCCGCGGCTGGCGCATTCTGGGCCGCATCGGGCTCGATCGGCTCGGCGAGGCCTTTCATGCCGGAACGAAAGCGCAGTAAAAGGAACCGGCGCTTCGCGCGCTGCTCCCGGACACAGGACAGATCAGGCAATGCCGCAAGCCCCGCAAAAAGTCGCCCTCGTCACCGGTGCCGCCCGTGGCATCGGGCTTGCGACCGCGAAGAAATTCCTGGCCGAGGGCTGGCGCGTGGCCCTGCTCGACATCGAGCACGAACTGCTCGGCCGCGCGGTCGCGGACATCGGCCAGAGCGAGGCGACGCTGGCGCTGACCTGCGATGTCGCCGACGCGGCCGCAGTCAGCACCGCAATGACGACGATCGAGCGGCGGTTCGGCCGGCTGGACGCGCTGGTCAACAATGCCGGCATCGCGGTGTTCGCGCCGCTGATGGAGACGTCGGATGCCGACTGGCGCCGCGTGCTCGAGGTCAACCTCACCGGACCGTTCCTCTGCACTAAGGCCGCGGTGCCCCTGATGCGCGACGGTGGTGGCGGCGCCATCGTCAACATCACCTCGATCTCAGCCGTGCGCGCTTCGACACTGCGCTCGGCCTACGGCACCAGCAAAGCAGGCCTTGCACACCTTACCAAGCAGCTCGCGGTCGAGCTCGCCTCCCTCAACATCCGCGTCAACGCGGTCGCACCGGGGCCGGTCGACACCGCGATGGCGAAGCAGGTGCACACCAAGGAGATCCGCGCCGACTATCACGACGCCATTCCGCTCAACCGCTACGGCCTGGAAGAGGAACTCGCGGAAGCGATCTATTTCCTGTGCTCGGGCCGCGCGAGCTACATCACCGGCCAAATTTTGGCCGTGGACGGCGGCTTCGATGCGGCGGGCATCGGCCTGCCGACGCTGCGCGGGCAAAGGCGCAACGGGTAGGCGCAGGATTTGTAGGGTGGGCAAAGGCGCAACGCGCCGATCCCAAATTTGCGGTGCGGATGGTGGGCACGCTACGCTTTGCCCACCCTACGAAAGCGAGTTGGTGGAGAGTTCATGCAACGCATCACCTTCCTCAAAGCTCTGATGCTTGCATCCGCGCTGCTCGCCGCCGCGCCTGCGGCGGCCGAGATCCGCATCATCCAGTCCCCGGGCGGACAGGTCGGGCCGTTCCTCGATCTGTTCGAAAAGGTCCGCGACAGTGGCGAGCGCGTGGTGATCGACGGCCCCTGCCTGTCCGCCTGCACGCTGGTGCTGAGCATCGTGCCGGGCGAGCGCATCTGCGTCACCAAGCGCGCCGTGCTCGGCTTCCATGCCGCACGCTCGGTTGACCGGCGCGGCCGCTTCTATGCCGAGCCGGAAGCATCGGTCGCGGTGCTTGCCGCCTATCCCGGTCCGGTGCGCGACTGGATCAGCCGACGTGGCGGTCTGACCTCGCGGTTGCTGCTGTTGAAGGGGCGCGATCTCGCCGCGATCTATCCGCGTTGCCGCTGATACAGCCGGCAGCCGCCACCGCTTTCAAAACAGCGTCTGGATCACTGGCGCCAGCTTCGCGCTGGCGCAAATGAGCATTCCCCAAAGAGCAAAGTTGATCTGTAGCGCCGCCGCCATCGGTCGCTCCCCTTGCAAGTGACGTCCATCCCAGTTTGTAGCTTTTATGACTCACCAATAACGATTCTGACGTGCAGAGCACAGCCCAATCTTGCGCCAATTGTTGTGCGATGCAGCTCGCTTCACGAAGCGGCCTCACTGCGTCCGCAAAGTGATGCGAAAGCACGACTCATATTCGGCCATGCTGGCAAGTTTGTTTTGCCTTGAGTTCCATTGAACCGACGATGCGCGTGTCTCACGCAGATTCTGCGCGCCGATTGTGGAGGCAAAAGCCCGGCATGATTCGACACGGCTTGATCGTGCTCACTTTTTGCACAGCGCTGATCGGATGCGCAGAGGCGCCAGCGCAGGAACGCCGCGCCATTGCATGGGACGGCCTCGGCAAGGATCCGAACCGTCCGCATGTGGCCAAGCGGCGCGTCACGACCGGCGCGCCGGCTGCAAGTGATCCCAATCAGGAGCGCGAAAAAGTGCTCGGCACATTGCGCCCCTATTCCGAGGCGTGGTGGGCGGTCCAGGACGAGATACAGGCGGAGAACGACAGGAAGCTGGGCGCCAAGCTCGTGATCTGTCCTCGCTGCGTGGAATCGTCGCCGCCGCCCGAGGACGTCACCGGATCAATCCGGTGAAAGGACAACGGCTGATCGGCGCCTGACGTAACGAAACGTACGTCCCCTCTCCGCAGCATTGGAGAGAGGGGATCGCAACGTGACGGTCGCGCCCAAAGCGCGATGATAGGATAAATCGTCATCGCGCTTTAGGTTGTTGTTTGAGCATGATCTTTTCGGAAAACCGCTTCACACTTTTCCGGATCATGCTCCTATCACATGCCCTCGGCCGGGCAATTCACCATCCAGGGAATGCCGAACTTGTCGACACACATGCCGAAGCCCTTGGCCCAGAACGTCTTGCTGAAGGGCATGGTGACGCTGCCGCCGTCGGCAAGCGCGTTGAACTTGCGCTCACCATCCGCGGGGTCCTTGACTGTAATCGAGATTGCAAAGCCCTGCGGCTTCTGGAAATGCTCGGCCGGCGAGTCGGAGGCCATCAATACCGTGCCGTCCGGCAGTGACATCCGCGCATGCATGATCATCTTCTCGCGGCCGGGCGTAGCCGGCACCTCCGGCGGAGCATCCGATGCGCGCATCATCGCGTCGATCTTGCCGCCGAGAACCTTGGCGTAATAGTTGAACGCTGCTTCGCAATTGTCCTGGTAGAACAGATAGGGATTGAGCATCGTTTCTCTCCTCTTCGTTTGCAGTGAGGCTTATTGCTTCTCGGTGAGCTTCTTCAGGCCGGCGAGGCCGGTCTCGAAATCCTTGCCGATCATGCTGTCCATGTTGAAGAACACCTGCATCAGCTTGGACAGGAACGGGGCCGGACCGTACATTACCCATGTGACGAGTGTGGCATCGCCTTGCGGCACAAAGGTGAACTCGGCGGTGTTGTGGCCTTCGAACGGCCGCTCGAAATCAAGCTTGATGCGGAGCTTGGAGGGGCCGTTCGCCTCCAGGATCTCCATATGGCCGGCGCCGACCTTGTTGTTGCCTTCCCAGGCATAGGTCGCACCCTTCCCTGCCGCGGTTCCGCCGAACGTCCGCTTCATGGCGGGATCGCGGGTCTCATACGGCGACCAGGCGGTCCAGCGATGGAAATCGGCAACCAGCGGATAGATCACAGCGGCCGGTGCCTTGACGGCGAGCGAGCGTTCCACACGGAACGTGTCGGGTTTCGTCAGGGCGAAGACGAGGACCGCGGCAAGGCCGGCGGCGAGAACGATGGCGATGACCGCAATGGCTTTCAGCATGGATGGCTCTCCGTGGATACGGAGCCTAGGACGAACGGGGGAGGCCCCGGCCCGACAATGGGACAGAAATTCTTTGGCGCACTGCGCCCCCCCGTCATGGCGTGGAAACAGACGGGCCTACTTCGCCTTGGCGCTTTCCTTTGCCTTCGGCTGGCTGTCCCGGATCAGGCGATCGAGATGCATGCGGATGTGGGCGGCTTCGGCCGAGGTGTTGGCGAGCGCGATGGCGCGGTCGAAGGTGATTCGGGCTTCGTCGTTGCGGCCGAGCTGCATCAGGAAGGCGCCGCGCACGCCGTAGAAATGGAAATAATTGGCGAGCTTCGGCGCCAGCGGCTCGATCAGCTCGAGCGCGGCCTGCGGCCCGCGCACCTTGGAGACCGCGACCGCCCGGTTGAGCGTCACCACCGGTGAGGGCTGCACCACTTCGAGCGCGCCGTAGAGCAGGTCGATCTCCGTCCAGTCGGTCTCCTCCGGCGTCGCCGCGCGCGCATGCAGGGCGGCGATCGCGGCCTGGATCTGGTAGGGCCCGCTGCGGCGGTGGCGCATCGCCTTGTCGATCAGCGCGAGGCCCTCCGCGATCATGGTGCCGTTCCACAACGAACGATCCTGATCATCCAGCAGGATCAGCGACCCGTCCGCGGCAAAGCGCGCCGCGCTGCGCGCGTGCTGCAACAGGATCAGCGCGGTCAGGCCCATGATCTCCGGCTCGCTCGGAAACAGCCGCAGCAGCAGCCGCGCCAGCCGGATCGCCTCCTCGCACAGCGGCTTCCTGATCTCCGCGGTGTCACCGCTCGCCGAATAGCCTTCATTGAAGATCAGGTAGATCATCGCCGCGACGCCGGCGAGCCGTTCAGAGCGCTCGACCGCGCCCGGCGCCTCGAACGGCGTCCCGGCCTCGGCCACCTTTGCCTTGGCGCGCGTGATGCGCTGCTCCATCGCCGCTTCCGAGACCAGGAACGCGCGGGCGATCTGCTTCACCGTGAGGCCCGAGACGATGCGCAGCGCCAGCGCGATCTGCTGCGTCGCCGGCAGTCCTGGATGGCAGCAGATGAACATCAGCCGCAAGATGTCGTCGCGATAATGCGAGCCGTCGAGCCGCTCGGCGAGTTCGCCCTCGGCGTCGTCGAGATCGGAGATCGCCTGGTCGTCCTCAGGCAGCGGCTGCTGCCTGCGCGCGCGTCGCACTTCGTCGATCGCGACGTTGCGGCCGACCATGATCAGCCAGGCCGCGGGATCGCGCGGCGGCCCATTCTGCGGCCAGGTCTTGAGCGCGCGCAGGCAGGCGTTCTGAAACGCCTCCTCGGCGGTGTCGAGATCGCGGAAATAGCGCAGCAGCGCGCCGACCGCCTGGGGTCGCGCCGAAGTCAGCGCAGTCTCGATCCAGGCGGTATCGGCCTCGCTCACGTCAGGTTTCCTCCGGGCCGGAATACGCCGACGGGACGCACCTCATAGGCGCCGCCGGGATTGGCGGCACCCAGCTCGCGTGCGACGTCGAGCGCGTCGTCGAGATTCTTGCAGTCGACGATGTAGAAGCCGAGGAGCTGCTCCTTGGTCTCGGCATAGGGACCGTCGAGCACCAGCGGCGGATCCTCCTTGCGCAGCGTCGCCGCCGCGGTCGTCGGCAACAGCCGCGCCACCGGCCCGAGCCGACCCTGCCTGGTGAGCTTCTCCTGCACCACGGTGAGCTTCTTCATCACGGCCTCGTCCTGTTCCTTGCTCCAGGAGCCGACGAAATCCTCATCGTGATAGCAAAGAATGGCGTAAAGCATGGGCAGCACTTCCCTCGTCTGTTCTGAAGACGCGCCAATATGCCCCGCGCCGACAGCGCTGCGGAAAAAATTTGCAAGAAAAATCCGGCAGATCGTGCCAAGGAGGGCCTTCTCGAGCGGAACCCGAAGAGGCACTTCGAATGACCATGGGCACACTGGCCGTCCTGATCAACAGCACGCAACAGAACTGGCTGCCGGAGCGGTGGAAGGCCCGCTTCGACGCGGTCTGCGGCAACCGCCGCGTGGTGCTGCTGCCGGACGCCGGGCTCGATCCGGCGGAGGTGCATTATGCGGCGGTGTGGAAGCCGGTGCCCGGCGATCTCGGTGCGTTCCCCAATCTGCGGGCGATCTTCAACCTTGGCGCCGGCGTTGACGCGCTAATGGCGGACAAGAGCCTGCCCGAGGTGCCGCTGGTGCGCGTCGCCGTGCCCGATCTCACCAATCGCATGACCGAATATGTCATGCTGCACGTGCTGATGCATCACCGCCAGGAGCTTTACCTGCGGCAATCGCAGCGCGAGAAGCGCTGGGAGCCCAGATATCAGTGGCCGGCGAGCGCGGTCACGGTCGGCGTCATGGGATTGGGCACGCTAGGCGCCGATGCGGCCGACGTGCTGCGGCGGCTCGGCTTCCACGTCGCCGGCTGGAGCCGCAGCCCGCGCACGATCGAGGGCGTCGAATGCTTCCATGGCGCCGCCGGAATGGACGCGTTCCTGCGCAAGACCGATATCCTGGTCTGCCTGCTGCCGCTGACACCAGACACGCACGGCATCCTCAACCGCGAGGTCTTCGCCAAGCTCAATCGCACCAGCCCGCTCGGCGCGCCGGTGCTGATCAATGCCGGCCGCGGCGGCCTGCAGAACGAGGCCGATATTCTCGCCTGCCTCGACGACGGCACGCTCGGCGCCGCCTCGCTCGACGTCTTCGTGCAGGAGCCGCAGCCGAAGGACAGCCGGTTCTGGACCCACCCCAAGGTGGTGTTGACGCCGCACAATGCCGCCGACACCGACGCGGATGCGATCTCGGCCTATGTCGCCGAGCAGATCGCCCGGTTCGAGGCGGGCGGCGCGCTGGAGAACGTGGTGGATCGAACGCGGGGATATTGAAGCTTCGCTTCCAGCTTATCCTTTGGCGCCGATCATCACGTCGATCGCGCCCTTGACGATCGCCTCCAGCTCCTTGCGCGGCACGCGGGCGCGGGAGCGGATCGCAATGGTGTGGATCGTGGCTGATGCGATCTGCGCCAGCGCGAACGGATCGGCGCTCTCCGGCAGCTCGCCTTTCTCCTTGGCGCGGCGAAAGCAACTGGCAAAGGCCTTGTCGAGCCCGGTGAGGCCGTCCAGTACCATGGCGCGGATCTCGGGATCGCCGACTGCCTCGGAGGCCGCGGTCACGACCGTGAAGCAGCCGCGCGGCCCCGTGTCGCCGGACAGATAGATGTCCAGCGCGGCCGCGTAGATGCGCTCCAGCCGCTGGCGCAGCGGCATCTCCTCGCGGAAGATCGCGACCATCGCCGCGCCCGCCTCGTCGCGATAACGCTGGTAGCTCTTGATGTAGAGCTGGCGCTTGTCGCCGAAGGCGCCGTAGAGGCTCGGCCGATTCATGCCGGTGGCGGCGCTGAGATCGTCGAGCGAGGTGGCCGCGAAACCCTGCTTGCGGAACAGATCGAGCGCCTTGCCGAGCGCGACATCGGGCTCGTAGGCGCGCGGACGGCCGCGGCGCTTAGGCCCACCGCGACGCTCGGGCTCGCCGCGGCGTTCGGGCTGATTGGCAGCAGCTGGCGGCTTCGATTTTTGTACCATTCCGCAAGTTATTCCTTGACCTCACCCATATTATGCAAGATGGTACAAAAATCAATCTGGCCAGGTTGAGCGACACCCAAAGAGGAATTGCCCAAGGAGGCTACAGATGGATCTCTATTTCTCGCCGCTTGCCTGCTCGATGGCGACACGCGTCGCGCTGTATGAAGCCGGCGCCGAGGCGAACTACCTCGAAGTCGATCCGCCGACCAAGAAGGTCTTGAGCGACGGCTCCGACTTCCGCACCGTGAATCCGATCGGCCTCGTGCCGACGCTGCGCACCGACGACGGCATGGTGCTGACCGAGAACGCTGCGATCCTGCAATATGTCGCGGACCGTTTCCCGCAAGCCGGCCTCGGCGCGAGCGCCGGCATCGACCGCACCCGGCTGCATCAATGGCTCTGCTTCATCGGCACCGAGCTGCACAAGGGCCTCTTCATCCCCATGCTCGACCGCAAGGCGCCGCAGGAAGTCAAGGCCTATGCCCTGGAGAAGAACCTGTCGCGGCTCGACTATCTCGACAATTACCTGAAGGGACGCGAGTTCCTGCTCGACCATTTCAGCGTGGCCGATGCCTATCTCGTCACGGTCATCAACTGGACCATGGCGACGCCGCCGATCGAGCTTGCGAAATGGCCGAACCTGAAGGCGTATCACGAACGGCTGCGTCAGCGACCTTCGATTGCCAAGGCGATCGCGGAGGAGTTCGAGCTGTACAAGGCCGAGCTCGCGCGGAAGAAGGCCGCGGCCTGAGGCCGCACGCGAGCTCCGTAATCGCGCGGCAGCGCGCTATCTCGGCGCCTGCAGCGCGATGCCGTAGCGGCGGTAGATCCGGTCGATCGTGCCGTCGCTGCGCAGCCGCTCCACGGCTGCGTCGATGGCTTCGCGCAACGCATCGTCCGGGCGGACCATGCCGACGCCGACGTTCCAGTTCAGATCGGCCGTGCTCTCGTCGCGATCGAGGATCCGGAGCGGTTTGTCCGGGTGGGTCAGATTGAAATAGCTGGCGGCGGTGGGCGTGACCGCGGCGGCGTCGATCTCGCGGTTCGACACGGCCTCCAGGCTGTCGCTCTCGAAGCCGAAGGTCGATATCGGCACGCGCCGCTGACCGATGATCATGGCTGCGATCGATCCAACCTGCACGCCCACCTTGGTCGATTCGTTGAGGCTGGCGAAGGACGTGAGCGTGCTGGATGACGGCACGGCGAGCGCGACGCCTGTGCGATAATACGGTTTGGAGATTCTCAGACGGGTTTCGCCTTGCGCTTCGCGATCGGCGATGACGTCCAGGAGAATGTCGCAGCCGGCGCTGCGCATCTGGTACTGCGTGATGATCCAGTCGAGCCGCAGCGAGACACCGAGCTCGCGTGCCAGCACCCGACCGAGTTCGACCTGGAAGCCGGGCGGATCGCCGGTCTTGTGCGCGAAGGGAAGCGAATTGGGATGTGCGCAGAGCCCGATCACGCCGCTGGAGCGGATCGCCTCCAGGGGGCGCGCCGCCGCCTGCCCCGACAGGACGATGGCGGCAGCGACGATGACCGGGGCAAATGTCTTCATTCCACACTCTATGCTAGTCAGCCGTCGCGCGGTTTCAGGGCGCGGATGTACTTGACCATCTGGTCGATCTGGGCGTCGGTGAAGGCGCCGTCAAAGGCCGGCATCGCTCCTTGCTTGCCGAGCTTGATGCGACTGCGAATGTAGTCGTCGTCGCGCGGCGAATTCATCAGTTGCGGCCCCTTCCCAGCGGCCCGGCCACCGTCGGAGTGACAGAAGCCGCAAGTCCCCGCAAACACCTGCTCGGCCTCGAACGCCGCGTTCTCCGGCACGGGTGTGGCGGATTGGGCCTGGGCCATCGCAGCCCACAGCAACGAGGCGCCCAGCCCCGCCAAAATCGTCTTGCAAGACAGTCTCAACAGCTACGCTCCATTCCTGAGCCACGCGGCCGCGACATCGATCGAGGAGCGGGCTTGCGCCCGCTCCATGATCAGAACATCTGCGGCAGACTATTTCAGGCTGAAGACGACCAGGGCGCCGTCGTCACGCGGCATGCTCTTGTAGACGCCGCCGAAGTTCGGCGCATATTCGTCCGCCAGCATCCCGCCGAAGCCCGCCGTCACCGCGATATATTGCTTGCCGCCGACGGAGTAGCTGACGATCCCGCCCTGATGGCCGGTGCCGTTGTTGTGCCTCCATAGCTCGGCGCCAGTTTCGGCATCATAGGCGTGCAGCACGCCACGCGAATCAGGCACGAAGACGAGGTTGCCTGCGGTCGACAGCACGCTTCCGAGCGGAGGCTCGGGATAGCGAACCTCCCATTTCTTCGCGCCCGTGATGGGATCGCGCGCGTCGAGATGTCCGTAGATCTCGCCACCCGGAGGAGGCACCATCTTGAAATCGGCACCGATGTTGAGCTGGACCTGCGGCGTGGTGACCGGCGTCGTCTTCTGGATATCCAGCGTCATGCACCATTCCTGTCCGATCTTGTAATAGAGACCGGTCTTGGGGCTGTAGGAGCCGGCGTTCCAGCTGATGCCGCCGCCGATGAACGGACACAGCGGCGGTTCGGTGACCTTGCCGACCGGGAAATCGCGACGGCCGATCAGGGCGCCGGTCTTGGGATCGATGTCCTTGACGAAGTTGATGTTCTCGACCAGCCGCCAGACGTTCTTCACTTTGAGATTGCGGTCGTAGACGAAGACGAAGCCGCCCTTGTTCGGATGGACGACGTATTTCTGGCCGTCACGCTCGAGCATCACGAATTCGCCGACCGAGCTGTCGAAGTCCCAGGCATCGTGCGGCAGTTCCTGATGGTAGAATTTCAGCTTGCCGGTATCGATGTCGAGCCCGATCACCGAGCTCGTATAGAGGTTATCGCCGGGACGCGCCCCCTGGGTCTTGTAGTCCGGACCCGACCAATCGTAGAGCGGCGCCGGATTCGCAGTGCCCCACAGGACAGTGTTGGTCTCGGAATCGTAGGTGCCCGGCATCCAGCCGCCACCACCGCCGGTGCGCCAGGACTCGTTGCCCCAGGTCTTCATCGCCTCTTCGGTGCCTGCGACCGTGAGGAACTCCCACTTCTTCTTTCCGGTTGCGGCATCGAGCGCGAAGATCGGGCCGCGGCCCGGCCATTCGCCGCCTTGCGCGCCGATGATCACGCTGCCCTTGGCGTAGAGCGGCGCGCCGGTGAAGCCGACCGTCAGCTTCTGCGAGTCGATCAGCCTGGTCTCCCAGAGAACCTTTCCGGTCTTGGCGTCCAGCCCGAAGACACGACCGTCCATGGTGCCGACGAAGACCTTGCCTTCGCCGAGAGCGACGCCGCGGTTATAGGGCGAGTGGGTCTGGCGGCTGATCAGCGCTTCATCCAGCTCCGGAAAGAACGACCAGATCACCTCGCCGCTGGCGCCGTTCAGCGCGAAGACCCGGCTGTAAGAGCCCGAATAGTACAGCACGCCGTCGGCGACGAGCGGCATCGACTGCAGGCCGCGCGTCGATCGCCCGGGAATGTGCATCCATGCCACGCCCAGATTGCCGACATTGCTCGTATTGATCTGTGTAAGCGGGCTGTAGTGATGGGATTTGTACGAACCGTGATAGGTGAGCCAATCGTTCTGGCCGGCGGCCTCGATCCGGGCCGTATCCACGGACTGAGCCAATGCCGCCGTCGCTGCAAGTGTCGCAACGACAACGACAGCCAAGGCCGAGCTGAGCCACTGTTTCCTCATTTGCACTTCCTCCCGCTCTTGTGTTTGTTGATTGCGTCTCGTGAATGCGGCTTGCGAGGGGTATTTGCAGTTCAGTGTGCGTCGATCGTCCTCCATCGGACCGAATCGTCAACAGACGTCCCCTCCTCGGCGCATCGCGCTGAGGAGCCACGTTCACCGGAGTGGTTGCTGTTGTACTTCTGCTTGCCGTCACACTGTACGACGGATCACAGGGCCTGCAAATATGGAATGCGCGCCGAAGTCGCTTCGATGCAGGGCGACTTGAAACGGCAGCGGCGCTGACCGTTTTGCTTTCGATCCGCCGATCCCGGAACAAGTCGTCTTATCCGTAAAGCACCTTCGGCAGAATCGTGACGATGCCCGGCCACAGCGTCAGCAGCAGCACGAATCCGATCATGATCATGAGGTACGGCATCGTGACGCGGGCGATATAGCCGAGACCGTCGTCGGTCAGCCCCTGGATCACGAACAGGTTGAAGCCGACGGGCGGCGTGATCTGCGCCATCTCCACGGCGAGCACAAGGAAGACGCCGAACCAGACCTCGTCGAAGCCGGCACCCTTCACGATCGGCAGCACGATCGGCAGCGTCATCACGATCATCGAGAAGCCGTCGAGGAAACAGCCGAGCACGAGATAGAAGACGATCAGCGCCACGATCAGCATGAAGGGCGACAGGCCGAGGCTCTTGACGAACGCGGCCACCGCCTGCGGGATGCCGAGGAAGGCCGCGGCATTGCCGAGGATCGAGGCTCCCAGCACGATCAGCGCGATCATCGAACAGGTGACGACCGAGCCGATCAAGACGTCGCGGATCACCTGCTGCGACATTGCGCCTTGCGCCCAGGCGACCAGGGCCGCGCCGAGCACGCCGACGGCGGCAGCTTCCGAGGGCGTTGCGAGCCCGCCATACATCGAGCCGAGCACGCATGCGATCAGGAACAGCGCCGGCGCGAGATCCTTCAGTGCGGCAAAGCGCTCGCTCCACGGCACCTGCGAGAGCTTGGCTTCGGTCTCGGGCACCATCGCGGGTTTGAGGGTGGTGTGCAGCATCACCCAGGCCATGAACGTCGCGGCCAGCAGGAAGCCCGGCAACACGCCGGCGGTGAACAGCTTCAGGATTGAGACGTCGCCGAGCACCCCGTAGATGATCATGATGTTGGACGGCGGGATCAGGAAGCCGAGCGTGCCGGCGCCGGCGAGCGACCCGATCGCGATGTCGCGGGAATAACCGCGGCGCGTGAGCTCGTTGAGCGACATGCGGCCGATCACCTGCGTGGTCGCAGCCGACGAGCCCGAGATCGCCGCGAAGATGGTGCAGCCGATCACGTTCACATGCAGCAGGCGGCCGGGCAACAGCCCGGCCCACGGTGCCAATCCCTGAAACAGCGAGCGCGACAGGCGGGTGCGGAATAGCAACTCGCCCATCAGGATGAACAACGGCAGCGCCAGCAGCTCCTGCGTGGTCAGGATGTTCCAGGCGTATTGCGGCAGCAGCTTGTCGAGCGGGACCGAACGGAACATCGCGAGCAGCAGCGTCGCGGTCAGCGCAAGCGTGAGGCCGATCCAGACGCCGCAAGCCAGCAGCACAAACAGGATCGCGAACAGGGCGACGACTTCAATGGTCATGCGATCTTGGATCCGGATGCGGGCAAGGCGATCATTCGACGGGCGAGGCCTTCATGCGATGATCCTCCAGCGGCAGCCCGAGCGCGGCCTGGATCGCACGCGCGAGGAACTGCAGCGTCAGCAGCAACATGCCGAAGGTGACGATCGCTTGCGGAAACCACAGCGGCGTGTCGCTCGAGGTCGAGACCTGGCCGCGCAGGAAGGCGCTCCAGGCGAATTTCGCCATGGCCATGGTCAGGAACGCCATGAAGGCGAAGCCGGCCGCCGCCGAGAGGATCTCGAGCGCGCGCTGCACCGGCACGGGTGCGTTCTTCAGGAGCAGCACGACGCGGATGTGGCCGCCGACGCGCAGCGTCATGGCGGCGCCGAAAGTGAAGGCCGCCGCCATCAGATAGGAGGAGTATTCCCACGCGATCGAGATTGTCGGCGGGAAGAACGGCAGGAAGTTCGAGAGGAAGCGGGTTGCGACCTCGCACAGCATCAACAGCGTCAGCATCAAGAGACAGAAGCCGCCGATCCAGCCGTCGAGCCGGCCGAGGCGATCGATGGCGTCGAGGACGATGCGCAGCGGCGCGGGCGCCGCTGCGTTGAGGCTTTGCGATGCTTCGGGCGAAAGGCTCACCACGCCTCGCCCTCAGCCGCGCTTGATTTCGGCGAGATAGGCCCGCACCGGCTTGTCCGCTGCCGGCACGCGCTTGAGGAAGGCATCCAACTGCGGCGCGGTCTTGGCCCGGATGTCCTTCATCATGGCGTCCGAGACCGGCACCACCTCCATGCCGCCCTCCTTGAGGCGGTTGAGGCTGTCGACATCGGCCTTGAGCGAATTGGCCCAGAAGCCGGGCTCCATCTTCGCCGCGATGTCAGCGACCAGCTTCTGTTGATCGGCGCCGAGCGCCTTCCAGGCATCGAGATTGACGGTGAGCATCTGCGACGACCAGACATGGTTGGTCGGGTAGACGTATTTCAGGAACTCCCAGAACTTGCCGTCGACGCCGGACACCGACGAGGTGGACACCCCGGCCACCGCGCCGGAGGCGAGTGCGGGAATCGTTTCGCCCCAAGGGATCATCACCGCCGCCATACCGATGGCATTGAGCATCTCGACCGCGTTCTTGTCGGGCACGCGGATCTTGATGTTCTTGAGGCCCTCGACGTCGGCGACCTTCGCCTTCAGATGCAGATATTGCGTCGGCCACGGCACGATGTAGAGGATCTTCTGATTGTTACGCGCGGCGATCTTCTCATATTCGGGCCGCACATATTTGTGCAGCACCTTGAGCTCGTCCACGGAGCCGCAGAGGAAGGGGATGCTCTCGACGCCCATGAAGGGCTCGTCGCCGACCTGCTGGATGTTGAGGACGTCGGCGAGCGGCACCAGGCCGTCGCGCACGGCCCGCAAGTGCTCGGGCCCCTTGAAGCCGAGCTGGCCGCCGGCCTTCACGGTGATGGCGACCGCACCATTGCTTTGCTTCTTCACTTCCTCCGCGAAGGACATCGCGTTCTGGGTGTGGAAATTGCCGTCGGGCCAGACCGTCGACATATCCCAGCTCGTTGCCGCCCGTGCGCGAGTCGAGATGTGGCCGGCGGCGAGCAGCGTTGCTGCGCCCACAGTGAAGTTCCGTCGCGTAATCATTGCTCCCCTCCGTTTACCAAGCGCGCCGATGCATCAACGCGCGTACCCATAGACCTTGACTGCGTTCTCCGAAGACACGAGACCGCTTGCGACGTCGTCGTTGACGGCCGCGCGATCGCGCTCCCTGGGATCGCCGATGCCGGCACCGCCGGGCGTCAGCACGACCAGCCGATCGTCCGGCGGCACCTGCTGAAAGCCCTTGCCGCGCAGCTTCTTGCCGGATTTGAGACCGACATAGCCGGCCTCGCCGTTCTGGCCGCCGTCCCGCCCGCGCGGCGGGTGGTCGATGCGGTCGAACGCGGCGAGGATGTCGAACGGCGCATCGACCCCGCTGCCGACTTCGATGATCTGGCCGAGGCCGCCGCGGGTGCGCCCTGCCCCACCGGAATCCGGGCGCAGCTCCTTGCGCCAGAAGATCAGCGGCGTCTGCGTCTCCGCGATCTCGACCGGCGTGCCGCGCACGCCGCTTGGGTAAGCGGTCGCCGACAGCCCGTCCTTGCCGAAGCGCGCACCGGTGCCGCCGTTGGAGGTGACTGCCATCGAGAACCCGTAATTGCCGCCGGCGCCGGAGCGGGTCTGGCCGCGCACGTTGAGATTCCACAGGCAGGAGGTGCCTTCCGCAGGCACGCGCTCGGGAATGATCTGGCGCAGGCAGCCGAACACGACGTCCGGCAGCATCTGGCCGATGACGTGGCGCGACGCCACGGGCGCCGGCTTCGGCGCATTGAGGATGGCACCGGCCGGCGCCGACACCGTCAGCGGCGAGAGCGAGCCGGCATTGTTCGGGATCTGCGAGGCGACGACGCAGCCGAGGCCGAACACGGTATAGGCGGTGGTGTAGGACAGCGGCACGTTGATGCCGAATTTTGACGCGGCGGACGTGCCGTCGAAATCGACGTGGATGCCGGTATCCGAGATCGTCAGCGTCGCCGCCAGCGTCACCGGGGCATCATATCCGTCGACCACCATGGTGTTGCGCCAGCTGCCCTTCGGCAGCTTTGCGATCTCGGCCAGCACGGCCTCGCGCGAGCGGTCGCAGATGTAGTCGCCGAGCTCGTCGAGCGTCTCGATGCCGAACTCGCTCATCATCTCGACCAGGCGCTCGCAGCCAACGTCGTTGCAGCCGGCGAGCGAATAGGTGTCGCCCTCGGTGTCGATCGGAAGCCGCGTATTGGTGCGGATCATCGCCATCAGCGTCTCGTTGACGACGCCCTGGTCGATCAGCTTCAGCATGGGGATGTAGAGCCCCTCCATGAACACGTCGGTGGCATCGGGCCCGAAGCCGATGCCGCCGATGTCCATGAGATGGCTGGTGCAGGAGAACAGTGCGACGACCTTGCCGTCCTTGAAGCAGGGCGTGGTGACGACGAAATCGTTGAGATGACCGGTCCCCATCCAGGGATCGTTGGTGATGTAGGCATCGCCCTGCTTCATCGTCTCGATCGGGAAGTGAGCGATGAAGTGCTTGACCGATTCCGCCATCGAGTTGACGTGGCCGGGTGTGCCGGTCACCGCCTGCGCCAGCATCCGCCCCCTGAGGTCGAACACGCCGGCGGAGAGGTCGCCGCATTCGCGCACGATCGGGCTGAAGGCGGTGCGCAAGAGCACCTGCGCCTGCTCCTCGACCACGGCGATCAGCCGGTGCCACATGATCTGAAGGTCGATCAGGCTCGCGCCATTTGCCTTGCTCATGATGAGGCCGCCTTTCGTTCCATGACGATGCTGCCGGCACCGTCGATATGGGCGTCGAAACTGGTGGAGACGAAGGTCGAGGTTTCGTCTTCCGCGATCACGGCGGGGCCTGCGATGGTCGCCCCTGGCGCCATGTCCTCGCGCCGATAGAGCGGGATCTCGATCACTTCGCCGGCCCGGCCGTCGAAGAATTTTCGGCTGCCGGACGCCTTGGCCGCGGGCTGGCGCGCCACGGAAGCGACGGCGGGCGGATTGCGCGCCTCGGTGGTCGCGAGCACCGACCAGCTCAACACCTCGATCGCCGCGCCCGGGATCGGTCGCTCGAACATCGCCGAATAGTCGGCCTCGAACTGCTGCCGCAGACCGGCGAGATCGGCCGTCGTCAGCGGCCGGTTCGGCAGCTCGACGGTGATCTCGTGGCCCTGGCCGACATAGCGCATGAAGGCCGCGCGGCGCTCGCGCACCGGTGCGCCGGCAGCTCCAGGCTCGACCAGCGCACGCGCTTCGGTCGCCATCTCCTGAAGCAAGTCAGAGACCGCCTCGGTATCGAAATCATCGAGCCGGACGTGACGGCTGCGCACCAATTCATACGCGATGGGAGCCGCCAGAAATCCGACCGCCGAGCCGACGCCGGCGTTCGAGGGCACGATCACGCGGGAGACGCCGATCTTCTCGGCAACGCGCGCCGCATGCAGCGGCGCGGCGCCGCCGAAGGCGATCAGCGTGTGCTGGCCGACCACCGCGCCGCGCTCGACAGCGTGCACGCGCGCGGCGCTCGCCATGTTCTCGCAGACCACCTCGTGCACGGCATAAGCCGCTGTTTCCGCCGACAGGCCGAGCGGCGCACCGACATCGCGCAGCAGCGCCTGTTTCGACAGCTCCGGATCGAGCTTGATCGTGCCGGCCGCAAAGGCGTCAGGATCGATCATTCCGAGCGCAACGTCGGCATCCGTCACCGCGGGGCGCTGACCGCCGCGGCCATAGCAGGCCGGTCCCGGCTCCGACGAGGCGCTCTCCGGGCCGACGGTGACGCGCTTCATCGCGTCGACATGGGCGATCGAACCGCCGCCGGCGCCGATCTCGACCATCTCGATCACGGGGATGCGCACCGGCAGGCCGGAGCCCTTGAGGAAGCGCGCGGCGCGATCGACCTCGAACACGCGCGAGGTCTCGGGCTGGTATTTCTCGATCAGGCAGATTTTTGCGGTGGTGCCGCCCATGTCGAAGGACAGCACCTTGCTCTCGCCAAGCCTCGCCGCGATCTGCGCCGCGAAGATCGCGCCGCCGGCCGGACCGGATTCGACGAGACGCACTGGAAAGCGCCGCGCGGTCTCGATCGAGGTGACGCCGCCGCCTGACGTGACGAGGTAGATCGCGCCGCGGAACTGCTCGACCTGCAGGGCGTCGGCCATGCGGGCGAGATAACCGTCGATCAGGGGTTGCACATAGGCGTTCGCGACCGCAGTCGATGTGCGCTCATACTCGCGAATTTCGGGACAGACGGCGGAAGACAATGTGACGGAGATGCCGGGCATCTCCTCGGCCATGATCGCCGCTGCGCGTCGCTCGTGCTCGGGATTGGCGTAGGAGTGTAGGAAGGCGACCGCGACGCTCTCGACGCCGAGTTCACGCAATTTCGGCGCGAGCGCGCGCACGGCCGTCTCGTCGAGCGGGAGGCGGACGGCGCCGTGGGCGTCGATGCGCTCGGGCACGGTGAAGCGGAGGCCGCGCGGCGCCAGCGGCTTCGGCTTGTCGATGCTGAGATCGTACTGGTCGTAGCGGCTCTCGGTGCCGATATCGAGCACGTCGCGAAAGCCTTCGGTTGCGATCAGCGCCGTCTTGGCGCCGCGCCGCTCGATGATCGCGTTGGTCGCAAGCGTAGTGCCGTGGATGAAGACGTCGATATCGCTGATATGCGCGCGTGCATCGGCAAGAATGAGCCGCATGCCGCCCAGCACCGCCTGCTCGGGCCGCTGCGGCGTCGTCAGCACCTTGCGGGTTTTGCGGTCTTGTCCCACGTCCAGCACGATGTCGGTGAACGTGCCACCGATATCAACGGCAAGCCGCACCTCGGCTCCCTCGAGCATTCCAATTTCTCCGTGCTGATCGTCAAGTTCGGGTCCAAAAGCACAGCAATTCCCGTGCCATGAGGCATGCCTGCAACGCTGTGCCCGGCTATTTTGCGCGGCACCTATGCAATAGGCAAGGCGTGTTCGCGCCTGAGCGATCAGAGCAGGAATGCAAGCGCCGCTTCACAGCGCTCCTCAACCTTCAGCGTCAGGAGATCGTCGGCGCGCGTGCGGCCGAGATTGACCGCGGCGATGGGGATATTGCGCCGCGCGGCGGCTTGGACGAAGCGGAAGCCGGAATAGACCATCAGTGACGAGCCGACGATCAGCATGGCATCGGCTTCTGCCAGATGATCCTGCGCCGTGGCCACCACCTCGCGCGGCACGTTCTCACCGAAGAACACCACGTCGGGCTTGAGGATG
This sequence comes from Bradyrhizobium sp. JHI2711, assembly GCF_056156565.1. NCBI lineage: Bacteria > Pseudomonadati > Pseudomonadota > Alphaproteobacteria > Hyphomicrobiales > Nitrobacteraceae > Bradyrhizobium > Bradyrhizobium sp. JHI2711. Next base: position 1,444,381 of record NZ_JBPZPT010000002.1, on the reverse strand, counting down.
CCGCCGCAGGCTTGGCAAGGTGGCACCTCGAAGGAGGAAAAATCCTCGTGCTCCAGATCGGCGTCGCCGTCGGGTGCATCCGCGGCATCGAGCGTCAGCCATGCCGCATTGGCGCGGCCGAGCGCGTGCTGAAACTCCTCGCGCGACGTCTTCGCCCCGCAGCCCATGCAGCGGACCAGATCGAGCCGGCCGTGCAGGTCGATCACCTGCCGATGGCCGGCCGACTGATGCAGCCGGTCGACGTTCTGGGTCAGCAGCATCCCGCACCGGCCGTTCGCCTCGAGCCGGGCCAGCGCGCGATGCGCATCGTTGGGCCTCGCCCGGCCGAACCGCCGCCAGCCGATCAGGCTGCGCGCCCAATAGCGCCGGCGGGTCTGCTCGTCCGACATGAAGGCCTGGAAGTTGACGGGCTGGGTCCGCTTCCAATTGCCCTGGCTGTCGCGATAGTCGGGAATCCCGGAATTGGTGCTGCAGCCGGCGCCCGTCAGCACGAACAGGCGTTCGTGCCGGCCGATGAAATCCTGGAGCGGAGGTTTTGCCGGAGGGGCATTCGTCATGGCGCATGATGTAGTTCGCGCCGGCCCGTTTTGCCAGATGACGACAATCCCGGCGCATGGCGGCCGCATAGCCGCTATCGCGGCGACCGCCGTCCCGTGAGATCGAGCGGACGAGCTTTCTCTTGTCCCGCGATCCGCGCGGCCTGCTGCAGCGTCAGCCTGAACTCGTCCCGCTTCTCGTGCACCGAGGCGATCGCATGCCCGACTGCAACGCCGAGGCCGACCAGTGCGGCTTCGGAGAGCTGCAGGCTCGCCTCGATGGTTTCCGGCACCGCATCGGTTGCGCCGATCGCGTAGAGGTGCCGGGCATGATCGGCGTCTCGCGCACGCGAGACGATCAGCACGTCCGGCCGCACCGCCCGGATCCGCTCGACGACGGCATCGATCGCCGGCCGCGACTGGATGGTGATGATCACGCCGGTCGTCTGCATCAAGCCGCAGGCTTCGAGGAAACCCGGCTCTGTCGCATCGCCAAAATAGACCTTGTGACCGCCGCGGCGATCACGCGCCACGTCGACGGCCGCGTGATCGACCGCGATGTAGTTCAGGCCATGGCTGGTCAGCAGGGAGCAGACCACCTTTCCAACACGGCCATAGCCGACCACGATGGCTTGCGCCCGGTCGCCGGGCGGCCGGACCGCGAGCTCGGGATCGGGCGTGCGTTCGCTGCTCAGCTTCGCGGCCAATCGTCGCCCGAGCATGCCCAGAAGCGGCGTCAGGGCCATCGTCACGGCGGTGACGGCGACGGCAAAGCTCGACACGGGGGGCTCGATCATGCCTCCGGCCGCCGCCATTCCGATGCTGACGAAGGCAAATTCGCCGACGGGGCCCAGCAGGAAGCCGATCTCGATCGCCGCCGGCCATGACAGCCTGAAGAGGCGTCCCAGGATGATGAGCACGATCGCCTTGCCGACGAGAATGCCGACGACGGCGGCCAACAGCCAGCCGGGCTCGCGCAGGAACACACGGACGTCGATCGCCATCCCGACTGTGAAGAAGAAGATGCCCAGCAGCAGGCCCTTGAACGGCTCGACGGTGGCCTCGATGGCCTTGCCATATTCGGTTTCCGCCAGCATCAGTCCTGCAACGAAGGCTCCGAGCGCCATCGACAGGCCAGCCTGGTGGGCGGCAAGGCCTGCGCCGACGATGACGAACAAGGTCGCGGCAACGAACAACTCCGTCGAATGGGTGCCTGCGACCATCTGGAAGAGCGGACGCATCAGCAGCCGTCCGACCAGAGTGAGGAAGGCTACCGCCAGCACAGCCTTCAGGACCGCACTGGAGATGTGCGCCACGACCGAGCCACCGCTTCCCGCGCCGAGCACCGAGACGAAAACCAGAATGGGGACGACTGCGAGGTCTTGAGCCAGCAGCACCGAGAAGCTGGCGCGCCCGGCCGAGGTGGAAAGCCGCCTCTCGGCGGACAGGAGCTCGAGCACGATCGCCGTCGAGGACAGCGCAAGGCTCGCGCCGAGGATCACGGCCGTATCGGAGCTCTGCCCGAAGAGAAGCGCCACGCCGAAAATCATGGCCGACGTCGCGAGGACTTGCAGGCCGCCGAGCCCGAACACCAGACGCCGCATCGTCATGAGCCGTCTGAAAGACAGCTCGAGCCCGATCAGGAATAGCAGGAACACGATGCCGAGATTGGCGATACCCTCGACGTTCTGGGCGTCCGTCACGGTGAACCAGTACAGGACCGGGACGTCCTTGACGAGCGAGCCGAGCCCGAGCGGACCGAGAATGGCGCCGGCCCCGAGATAGCCCAGCACGGGATTGATGCCCCAATGCCGGACCATTGGCACCACCACGCCGGCAGTCCCGAGCACCACCAGCGCGTCACTATAGGCATTGATGTTGATGGTTGTGGTCACGGGCCCTTCACGTGTCGGCGCCCGCCAATAGCGGCAGCGCCATCCACGGTCGATAGCACACGGCGCCGCAGATCCCCAACCGGTCGCGCCCCTCTATCCCACGCGAGGCGCGCGCAACCCCAAGCCGGTTTTCAGCTTGCCCAGTTCTCCCGAAACTCTGGAAACAGCGTCAGGCCCCCGCAGGCATAGATAGTCTGCCCGGTGATGTAGCTGGCGTCGTCCGAGGCGAGGAAGGCGAACACCGCGGCGATCTCTTCCGGCGTGCCGACGCGCCCCATCGGAATGTGGGAGGTGACGACGCCGCGCTTCTCCGGATCGCCGGTCCAGGCCGCATTGATCGGCGTGTCGATCGCGCCGGGACCAACCGCATTGACGCGGATGCGCTGGCCGGCGAATTCCAGCGCCAGCGTGCGCGTCAGATTGGCCATGCCGCCCTTGCTGATCGAGTAAGCGAGATAGCCGGGTTTGGGGATGATCTGGTGGACGCTGGAGCAGTTGATGATGCTGCCGCCTGCCCCGCGCGCGACGAAATGCGCCAGCGCCTTCTGCGCACACAGCACGGCGCCGTTCAGGTTGACGTCGATGATGCGGCGATAGGTTTCGACGTCGAGCGCCTCGCTCGGCGATTCCCGCTGGAAGCCAGCATTGTTGACGAGACAGTCGAGGCGCTTGAAACGCGCCAGGACCGTCTCGAACATCGCGGCGATGTCCTGCTCATTGCCGATATCGGCCTTGACGACGATATGGTCGAGCCTGCCGTGGCCGCGATCGCTCGATGCGGTTCGTGCGAGCGCGAGCGTCTCGTCCGCCCCCTCGGGACTGCCGAAATAATTGATGGCGACGGTCGCGCCTTCCTGGGCGAGCCGGATGGCGACGGCACGGCCGATGCCTTGTGAGGCGCCGGTCACCAGCGCGTACTGGCCGACGAGGCGCGAGGGAAACGGGGTCGAGCGTTCGGTTTGCGGCATGTGTTTTCTCCGGGATGCATCATCATGGATGGAACCGGCGTTTTGTTCCATCCCTCGCAGATGCCGGGATCTAGTCGGCTCGCTGCGCGCGCGGCGAGGTCAAGATCTGATAGAGGATGATCGCGCCGAAGGTCGCGGTGCCGATGCCGCCGATCGTGAATGCACCGAATTTGAGCGTGAGATCGCCGGCCCCTGCGATCAGCGCCACCGCGACCGTGATGAGGTTCGCAGGATTAGCGAAGTCGACCTTGTTCTCGACCCAGATTCGTCCGGCCATCGCCGCGATCAATCCGAACAGCACGATCGAAAGCCCCCCGATGACGGGACCCGGGATGGACAGGATGAGCGCGCCGAATTTCGGCGAGAAGCCGAGCAGGATCGACACCAAGGCTGCGAACGCAAACAGCAGGGTCGAATAGACCTTGGTCGCCGCCATCACGCCGATGTTCTCGGCATAGGTGGTGACGCCGGTACCACCGCCGCACGCTGCCACGATGGTAGCTAAGCTGTCGGCGAATAGGGCGCGGCCAAGATAAGAATCGAGGCTTCGGCCGGTCATGGCGCCAACGGCCTTGATGTGCCCGAGATTCTCGGCAACGAGAATGACCGCAACCGGCGCGATGAGGAAGATCGCATCGGCATGGAAGCTCGGCGCAGTGAAGTTCGGCAGCCCGAGCCACGGCGCGGCCGACAATTGCGTGAAATCGATGGGCTTGCTGAAACCGAGGCCGTTCGCGAAAAGCAGGTACAAGAGATAGCCGCCGACAGCGCCGAGGATGATCGGCAGGCGGCGCCACAGGCCTGGCGCTGCAACGGCCACCACGCCGATGATCAGCACGGTGGCGAGCCCGATCCAGGTGTCGAAGGCATTGGCGCTCACTGCCTTGACCGCCACCGGCGCGAGATTGAGACCGATCGCGGCGACGACAGCGCCGGTAACGGCCGGCGGCAGCAGCCGCTCGATCCAGCCGACACCGGACCACATCACGACCAGCGAAATCAGGCCATACAGCACTCCGGCGCCGACGATGCCGCCGAGCGCAACCGACAGGTTCGGGTTCGGCCCCTGCCCGGCATAGCCGGTGGCGGCGATGACGACGGCGATGAAGGCGAAGCTCGAGCCGAGATAGCTCGGCACGCGCCCGGCGACGATGACGAAGAAGATCAGCGTGCCGACGCCGGAGAACAGAACTGCAACGTTGGGATCGAACCCCATCAACAGCGGCGCGATGATCGTCGCACCGGACATCGCGACGCAATGTTGAAGACCCGAGACGATGGTCTGGCCCCAGGACAGCCGCTCCTCCGGCATGATCACGCCCGAGGTCTTGAGCTTCCAACGTGGAAAATAGCTCTGCTCGTCCGAGCCTGTTGCGATCGTCATGTTCCCACCCAAGTTCGACGCAACGACCGATGGTCGTGCCAACAGACAAAAATGTGATTGTCGCTTCTGCGGCGCCCATCACATGATGCAAATCATCCACGATCAATCCGTTCCCGAGCCTACATTATGACACAGATTGCGATCCCGTCAGCCATCCAGCGCCGGCACCAGCCCTGGTACAAGATCCTCTACGTCCAGGTGCTGATCGCGATCGCACTCGGCGTGCTCATCGGCTATGTCTATCCCGATCTCGGCAAGGCCTTGAAGCCGCTCGGCGACGGCTTCATCGCGCTGATCAAGATGATGATCGCGCCCGTGATCTTCTGCACCGTGGTGCACGGCATCTCCTCGATGGGCGATCTGAAGCGGGTCGGCCGGGTCGGGCTGAAATCGCTGATCTATTTCGAGACGGTCTCGACCGTGGCCCTCGCGGTCGGCCTTCTGGTCGGGAGATTCTCCAGCCCGGGCACGGCTTCAACATCGATCCAGCCACGATCGACCCGAATTCGGTGGCGACCTACGTCACCAAGGCCAAGGAAGAGGGCATCGTCGCCCACCTGATGGCGATCATTCCCGACAGCTATCTCGGGGCGATCGCGCGCGGCGACCTCTTGCAGGTGCTGCTGATCTCGATTCTCTCCGGCTTCGCCATCGCCTTTCTCGGCAAGGCCGGCGAGCCCATCGCGGACGCGATCGACAAGGCGGCGAAGATGTTCTTCGGCATCATCCGCATCATCGTGCGCGTCGCGCCGATCGGCGCCTTCGGCGCCATGGCGTTCACCGTCGGCGCCTACGGCCTCGGCTCGCTGCTCAATCTCGCCGCGCTGATCGGCACGTTCTATCTGACCAGTATCCTGTTCGTGCTGATCGTGCTGGGTTCGATCGCCCGGCTCGCCGGCTTCTCGATCCTGCGCTTCATCGCCTATATCAAGGACGAACTCTTGATCGTGCTCGGCACCTCGTCCTCCGAGACCGTGCTGCCGCAGATGATCCAGAAGATGGAGCATCTCGGCGCCTCACGCTCCGTGGTCGGCCTCGTCATCCCGACCGGCTACAGCTTCAACCTCGACGGGACCAACATCTACATGACGCTGGCGACGCTGTTCCTGGCGCAGGCGACCAACACCCATCTGACCATCTGGCAGGAGCTCGGCATTTTGGGCATCGCCATGATCACCTCCAAGGGGGCCTCGGGCGTGACCGGCGCCGGCTTCATCACGCTCGCTGCGACCCTGTCGATCGTGCCTGATATCCCGATCCAGTCGATCGCGATCCTGGTCGGCATCGACAAGTTCATGAGTGAATGCCGCGCGCTCACCAACCTGATCGGCAATGGCGTTGCCTGCGTGGTCATCAGCATCTCCGAAGGCGAGCTCGACCGCGACGCGCTGCACGAGACCATGGCGCATCCGCTGGAGATCGGCGAGGCGCTGGAGCCGGGTGGAGGCGCGGCATCCTAGGCCGCGCAATCGGTGGGCAGACGAAGCCTGGTTCCGATGCGGTAGTTTCCCGGAGTAGAAAATCGATGCGGCCCGCGTCACAACAATGGCGTTGGGATCACGGATTTATACTCATTTTTTTCCGCCCGACGCGCTGGGGGCAGGGCGTCGGGCTTTTGAAAATCACAGCCAGATCCAGAGCGCCAAGCGGGATCAGACGATCCCGCCATCGATGCGCGGCAAATTGGCGGCAAGTTCGATCCGCCGCGTGATCCCGATCGCCTGCAGGAACGCCTCGTCATGGCTGACGACCAGCAGTGCGCCGTCATAGGCCCGCAAGCCGGCCTCGACGGCTTCGATGGACTCGAAGTCGAGATGATTGGTCGGCTCGTCCAGGATCAGCAGCGACGGCGGCGGCTGCCCGCCCAGCACGCAAGCGAGGCCCGCGCGGAAGATTTGCCCGCCGCTCAGGCTCCCGGCGATTTGCAAGGCGGCATCGGCGCGAAACATGAACCGGGCCAGCGCGGCATGGCACTCGTTCGCACCGGCCTTCGGATTGAGACGCCGAAAATTGTCCAGGATGGAGCGCGCCGGGTCGAGCAGGCTGACCTTCTGGTCGAACAACGCGAAATCCGGCCTGAGCCGCACGATGCCCGCAAGCGGACGCAGCTCGCCCACGATGAGCTTCAGCAGCGTCGTCTTGCCGGAGCCATTGGGCCCGACCAGCGCGACGCGCTCCGGCCCGACCACCGCAAATGAGAGGTCGCGCACGACAGGCTGCTCCGGCCAAAAGCCAGCGCTGACACCGTCAAGCCAAAGCACTTCCCTCCCCGCCGGCAGGTCGGTTGCGGGCAATTTGACCGAGAGCGGCTGAAGAACCTCGATGCGCCGGCGCGCCGTGTCGATGGCTTGAAGCGCCTCCGCGCGCTGCCGCTCCGCGATTTGCGCATTCTTGCCGCCGGTGTCCTCGCTGCGATCCTTGCGGGCGCCGGCCAGGATGCGCGGCATGTCGCCCTTGGCGCGCTTCTTTCTGCCGCCGCTGTCCTTGCGCGCTTTCTTCTCCGCGGCCTCCTGCGCCCTCCCGTCGATCTCGGACAGGCGGTTCTCGGCATGCGCGAGATCGTGCCTCACAGCCGCGAGCTCGATGGCCTTCTGCGTTCGAAAGCTGCTCCAATTGCCACCATATCGCGTCGCGCCGAGCGACGTCAGTTCGACGATCGCATCCATGGTGTCGAGCAGTGTCCGGTCGTGGCTGACGATAATCGCGCCGCCGCGCCAGGCAGACAGCAGATCGGTGACGGCCTTGCGTCCGTCCTGGTCGAGATTGTTGGTGGGCTCGTCCAGCAGCAGGAAGTCAGGCGCAGCGAACACCAGCGCGGCGAGACGAACCCGCGTGATCTGGCCACCGGACAGGCACGACAGCGCCGTATCGGGAGACGGATCGAACCCGAGGCGCGCCAACGCGGCCTCAAGCCGCGTCTCGAGCGTCCAGTCGACCGCAGCGACCTCGTCGGCGGAGGCGTCGCCCCGCTCGGCACGGCGCAGCAACTCGAGCGCCGGCCGCACGCCGAACAGATCCGCCACGGTCGCGCCGGCAAGAACCTGCACGTCCTGGCGCAACAAGCCGATAGTGCCGTTGATCAGAACGCGTCCCGACTGAGGAACATGTTCGCCGAGCATCGACGCAAGCAGCGTCGTCTTGCCAACGCCGTTACGGCCGACGAGACCAGTTCGCTCGGCGCCGAGTGTCAGATCGAGGTTTGAGAAAAGAGAGCGCCCGTCAGGCGTGGACAGCGACAGGTTCGACAGGACGATTGAAGCAGGCATGGAATTCCCCGTGAGCAAGGCGGATGGGCGTTGCGGTCGGAGAGAAATCCATGGCTGCGAAGATCCTGATTGAGGAACTCTCTAACTAGTCCCATCAAAAGGCGAGATCAAGGCGCGGCTCGAGGAGACAACAGCGTGATTGGCGCTGTCGTCCTTCCTCGCCGTGCGCCATCAGCCCTTGAGCGCGGTCACCACCACCTCGATTAGCGCGCCGCCGCCGAGATCGGCGACGCCGACGGTGGCGCGGGTCGGCAGGTTGTCGCCGAAGAATTCGGTCCAGGCCGCGTCCATCTCTTTCTTCTTGGAGAGATCGGTGACGAAGATCGAGGCGCTGACCACGCGGCTCTTGTCGGTTCCCGCCTCTTTCAGATAGCCGGCGATCTTGCCGAGGATGTTGCGGGTCTGCTCGCCCATCGAGACCGAGGTGTCGTCGGCGATCGTGCCGCCGAGGAAGACGAAGCCATTGGCTTCGACGGCGCGGTGCATGATGGGCGTGCGGATGCTGCGGGTGATGCTCATGATATCCTCTTGTTTAGAGCGTGGAAGGGTGGAAGCGGTCGATGCCGAGTTCGCCGATACGGGTCTGGGTGCCGCCGTTGACGATCAGTTCCGCCATCACGGCGCCGGCGCCAGGGCCGAGCTGGAAACCGTGCAGCGAGAAGCCGAACTGGTGATAGAGGCCCTTGTGACGCGAGCTCGGCCCGAACACGGGAATGTCGTCCTTCATCTTGGCTTCAATGCCGGCCCAGGCACGGACGATGTTGGCGCTGCGCATCACCGGAAACAGCTCGAACACGGTCTGCGCACTGGTCGCAAGGCTCTTCCAGTCCAGCACCGTCTCGTTGCGATCCTGATAGGGCGTCGCCAGATGGCCGCCACCGATCAGCACGGTGCCGTTCTTGAACTGCTTGAAGGACAGCTTTCGACCACGCAGGATCACGACGGGGTCGATGAAGTGCGGCACGCGCGAGGTGATCATCAGCATCGGCGCCACGGTTTCGACCGCGACGGGCTCGCCGAGATGAGCCGCGATCCTGCCGGCCCAGGCGCCGGCAGCATTCACCAGCACCGGCGCGGCAAAGCTCTCCGACCCGGCATCGACGTGCCAGAGGCCGTCACGGTGCCGGATGCTGCCGGCAGCTACGCCTTCGCGCACAGTTGCGCCCAATTGCTCGGCCTTGCGGCGGAACGCCGTCGTCGTCTGCGCCGGATTGGCCGCACCGTCACGCCGAGAAACCACACCGCCGGGACAGGTCTCGGCCACCGCCGGCACCAGCCGGCGCAGTTCGGCGGCGTCGATCAGCTCCTCGTGGGTGAAGCCCAGCGCATTGAGCTCGGCGACGCGCGCGCGGCAGAGGGCGAGTTCTTCCTCGTTCTCGGCGACCAGCACCTGGCCGTAGCTCTCGAAGCTGCAATCGTCGTCGACGAGATCCGTGATCTTCTCCCAGATGTCCATCGAGCGGATCGACAGCGGAATCTCGGGAATGTGCCGCGCGAGCTGCCGGACGCCGCCGGCATTGACGCCCGAGGCGTGACGGCCGGCATAGTCCTTCTCGATCAGCACCGGCTTCAGGCCGGCGAGACACAGATGCAGCGTGGTCGAGCACCCGTGAATGCCGCCGCCAATGACGATCGCATCCACATTTGTGCTCATCCGCGCACCACAGCCTTGACGTCGGCCTCGCTCTTGGGAACGGCGGCGAGTTCGGCCAGCGTGATCGGCTTCACCGGCGCGCGCAGCCGGTAGTAACCGATCTCCTGCGGGGTCTTGCCGCGCGCCCCCGCCATCAGCTCGGTGACGGTGAGGCCGCAGAGCCGGCCCTGGCACGGGCCCATGCCGGTGCGGCGATAGGCCTTGAGCTGATTCGGCCCGGTCGCGCCGATCGCGACGGAATCGAGAACGTCCTTTGCCGTGACCTCTTCGCAACGACAGACGATGGTATCGCCTGAAGGAATCCGGAACTGCGGCGCGGGGCGGAACAGCGTGTCGAGGAACAGGCGACCACGCTCAGCCTTGGCGAGGTCGGAACGGAGCGTCGCCATTGCGGGAAGTTTTGCGGCAGAAGCGGGCGCCAGTGCTTCGACGGCGGCGCGCGCGGCAATGCGACCGCGCACCACGGCTGCACTCGCGCCGCCGATGCTGGCCCCGTCACCGGCGATCGCGATGCCGGCGACCGACGAATTGCCGCTCGCGTCGAGCACTGGCGACCAGCACAATTGCAGATCATCCCAGCGATGCTCGATGCCGGCTGACATCGCCAGATTGACGTTGGGCACGACGCCCTGATGCAGCAGCAACAGGTCCGCAGCGATGGTCTCGCGCTTGCCGCCGGCGACGTAGCTCACGCTGGCAAGCTGGCCATCACCGGAAGCCGCAAGCTCGGTGACGCCGGAGACGACCTGCACCTTCGCCCTCACCTCGCGCATCATCGACAGGCCCTTGGCGAAATAGGGCGAGGTGAGGAAGGCGAAAGCGTGCGGGAGCGCGGCGAAATAATTGCCGCGCTGGGTGGTGTCGAGGATGCGATCGATGCGGCCGCCAAGCCGCAGTATCTGCGCGGCGAGCAGCCACAGCAGCGGCCCCTGCCCTGCGATCACCGTGCGTCCGTCGGGCACCAGGGCCGAGGACTTCAGCATGGTCTGCGCCGCGCCGGCGGTCATCACGCCCGGCAGCGTCCAGCCGGGAATTGGGAACGGCCGCTCCAGCGCACCGGTCGCGAGAATCACGCGTTTCGCCTTGACAAAGGCCGAGGCGCCGCCGATCGAGACGGCGATATCGAGATTGCGGTCGAGGCTCCAGACGGTGGCGCGGTGAATGACCTCCGCATTGCTCGCGCGCAGCGACTGCACGAGATCGGCCCCGACCCAATAATCGGCGCCGAGCTGATTGCGCTCGGTAACCGGCGTCGAGGCGATGGCGCGAAACACCTGGCCACCGGGGCCGATGTTCTCGTCGAGCAGCAGCGTCGAGAGGCCGGCCTTGGCGGATGTTGCGGCAGCCGCAAGGCCCGCGGGCCCGGCGCCGATCACCACGACGTCATAGTTTTCGCGCTTGGGAGCCACGCTCATTTTCCGATCTCCCGCTTGCCCTTCTGGATTTCGATCTGCATGCCCTCGGCGACGGGCACGAGGCACCCTTGCCGGTTGCCGACGCCGTCGATGGTGACGAGGCAGTCGAAGCAGACGCCCATCATGCAATAAGGCAGACGCGGCGCGCCGCTCACCGCGGTGGAACGCCGTGCGTCAACGCCGGAGGCCAGCAGTGCGGCGGAGACGGTGTCGCCCTGGCGCGCTGCGACCGCGACGCCATCGACGAAGATCTGCACCTGTGGCCGCTTGTCCTGTTCGGATCGCTTGAACATGGGGATGCCTCTTGGCTCCTTCTCAGAATCTCTAGTAGCCGCTGCTGTTCGCAGCACCTGCGCCGCCAAAACGGCTGGCCGAGAACGCGCCGACCAGCTCCGGCTCGAGCGCGCCCTGCGCCACCATGCGCGCGATCTCGAAGGCGTGGTTGGAGGCGAGCGTCACGCCGGAATGGCAGCAGGCGACGAAGGCGCCGGGATGCGTCTCCGACTGGTCGTAGATCGGAAAGCCGTCCTGCGGCATGACGCGAATGCCGGACCAGCTCCTGACCACGTTGAGCCGCGCCAGATGCGGGAACATGCGTTGCGCGCGATCGGCCATGACGCCGCTGATCGACGGCTTCAGCGTGCGATCATCGAGCTCGTCCTCCTTGCTGTCGCCGATCATCACCGTGCCCTCGTCGGTCTGGCGGATCGTGGTCAGCGGATGCGGCAGGAACGGCATGGTGCGCTCGGTCACGACGATCTGGCCGCGAGTCGGGCCCATCGGCGCAAAGAGGCCGACCATCGGCGCCAGCGTCTGGTTGGCGTTGCCGGCGGCGAGCACGATCTTGGCGGCGCGCAGCTCGCCCTGCGGCGTGATCAGCCGAAATTCGCCCCCGCTCTTGCTGATCGCCGAGACCGGACGCTCCGGAAAATAGTCGATGCCGAACGCAATGAAGCCGGTGTGGAAGGCGCGGAAGGTGCGCAGCGAATTGACGTGGCCGTCGAGCGGACAATAGCTGCCGCCGGAGACCTCGGGGCCGATCAGCGGCAGCGCCTCCTTCACCTCGGACGGCCGCAGCATCTCCATCTTGTAGTCGGCCGCGCCGACCTGGTTGTGCATGCGCTTGACGAGCTCGGTGCGCTGGCCGAATTCGTCCTCGCCGAGCGTGAGATGAAAACCGCCGTTCTGCTGCAGGGCGACGTCGAGGCCGGTCTGCTGCTTCAGCTCGGAGGCCAGCCGGCCCCACGCCTGCGAGGCCTGCACGGTCCACCGCGTATAGGCCGGCATGCCGAGCCCTTTGCTCTGCACCCACACCAATGCGAAGTTCGCGCGCGAGGCGCGCTTGGTGATGTCGCCTTCGTCGAGCACGGCGACCTTCTTGCCGAGCCGGCCGAGGCCCCAGGCAATGGCGGAGCCGAGCAGTCCGCCGCCGACGACGGCGACGTCGTAATCTCCTGACATGAGTTCTCCTATCGTCCCGTATCGCCCTTGCCAGCGAGCACACGGTCGAGCCCGTAGAAGCGGTCGAGCAAAATGAGGGCGGCCATGGTGATTGCGATCACGCAGGCCGAGACCGACGTCACGAGCGGATCGATGTTGTCCTGGATGTAAAGGAACATGCGGACCGGCAACGTCTCGGTCCCGGGCGCAGCAAGGAAGACGGTCATGGTGAGATCGTCGAAGGACTGGATGAAGGCGAGCGCCCAACCGCTAATCACGCCGGGCAGGATCAGCGGCAAGGTCACGCGGCGGAACAGCGTCCAGCCGCCGGCGCCGAGCGAGACCGCCGCCATCTCGACCGTGCGGTCCATGCCGGTCGCCGCCGCCAGCGTCAGCCGCAGCGCGAACGGGAACACGATGATGACATGCGCGACGATCAGCGCCGCGAAGCTGCCGCCGAGACCGGCCGAAGTGAAGAAGCGCAGGAAGGCGATGCCGAGCACCACATGTGGGATCATCAGCGGCGACAGGAACAGCGCCGCCAGCACATCACGACCACGGAAGCGATAGCGCGCGATCGCCAGCGCCGCCGGCACCGCGAACAGCAGCGCCACGAGGGAGGACAACGCGCCAAGGCCGAGGCTGACCCAGAAGGCGTGAATGAATTCGGGGTAATTCAGGATCGTCTTGAACCAGCGCAGCGAAAACCCGTTGGTCGGCAGCGACAGAAAACCTTCGGGCGTGAAGGCGACGAGGCAGACCACCAGGATCGGCGCCACCATGATGATGACGAAGACGGTGTGGAAGATCAGCGCGAGCGGACCGTTCCGGCTCATCGGAACACCTCCGCATAGCGGCGTTCGATCAGTGCGTTGCTGCCGACGACGATCAGCACCAATGCGGCCAGCAGCAGCGTTGCGACGGCGGCACCGAGTGGCCAGTTCAGCGTGTTGAGGAATTCGTCATAGGCGAGCGTCGCGGCGACCTTGAGGCGGCGGCCGCCGATGATCGCCGGCGTCGCGAAGGCGCTGGCCGAGAGCGAGAACACGATGATGGCGCCCGGCAGCACGCCCGGCATGATCTGGGGCATGATGATGCGGCGGATGATGGTCGCAGGGCCCGCGCCGAGCGACATCGCAGCATTCTCGATCTGCGGATCGAGCCGCTGCAGCGCCGCCCACACCGAGAGCACCATGAACGGCATCATCACATGCGCGAGCGCGATCACCACGCCTGTTTCGGTGAACATGAAGGGAATGGGGGAGCCGATCAGCCCGAGCGACATCAGCAGCTTGTTGACGAGGCCGTTGTTGCCACCGAACAGCAGGGCCCAGCCCAGCGTGCGCGCCACCACGGAGATGAGAAGCGGCCCCAGAATGACCAGGAGGAAAAAACTCTTCCAGCGGCCGCTCATGCGGTTGAGGATATAGGCTTCCGGTGCCCCGAGTAGCGCCGTGAGCAGCGTGGTCAGGATGGCGATGCGGAACGTCCGCCAGAACATCTCGGCGTAATACGGATCGGTCGCGATCTCGTGCCAGTTCTTGAGGATGAAGACCGGCTCGATGCCCTTGTACTGGCCCCAATCGTGGAACGACAGCATCACCGTCATCGCCAGCGGAATCAGCAGCACGCCGACGAACAGCATCAAGGCGGGTGCGGTCAGCACCCACGGCGCGGGCAGGCTGCGCTCCTCGGCCGCCATGCTCATGCGCCGGCCCTCACGCGAACGCTCATGTCTTCGGGCCGCCAGGTGAGGCGAACCGCGTCCCCTTCGGCCGGCTGCGCTTTGCCGTCGTTCTGGCGGATCACGATCGCCGGGCCGCATTCACTGTCGCACTGGAACAGCCAGTGATTGCCCTGGAAGATGCGCGTGATGATTTTTGCGCTGAGCCCTGTATCGCCAAAGCCGATTCTTTCGGGGCGAACGCTGACGGTGACGGGACCGCCGAGCCCAGCCGGCGCCGGTGCGCGCCAGGAGCCGGCCACCAACTGCGTCGGCGCGACGGTCCGGTCGATCGTTCCGGCAAAATCGTTGGTCTTGCCGAGGAATTGCGAGACGAAGGCCGAGGCCGGCCTTTCATAGGTCTCTTGTGGCGTGCCGATCTGCTCGATCTTGCCCTGACTCATCACCACGATGCGATCCGACAGCGACATCGCCTCGTTCTGGTCATGCGTGACCAGGATCGTGGTGGTGCCGACGGTGCGCTGGATCTGGCGCAGCTCGATCTGCATCTCCTCGCGCAGCTTGGCGTCGAGGTTCGACAGCGGCTCGTCGAGCAGCAGCACGCTGGGCTTGATCACCAGCGCACGCGCCAGTGCCACGCGCTGCTGCTGGCCGCCGGACATGCGACGCGGATGGCGATCCTCGTATCCGGCGAGGCCCACCATCGCGAGTGCGGCGCGGACGCGTTCGGACCTTTCAGCGCGCGGCACGCCACGCATCTCTAGGCCAAAGGCAACGTTCTCCGCCGCGGTCATGTGCGGAAACAGCGCGTAGCTCTGGAACACGATGCCGAGGCCGCGCTTGGCCGGATGGATCACGGTCAGGTCCTTGCCCTCAAGGCGGATCGCGCCGCGCGTCGGATCGAGGAAGCCCGCGATCATCTGCAGCGTCGTGGTCTTGCCGCAGCCGGACGGGCCGAGGAAGGAGATGAACTCCCCCTTCCCCACCGACAGGCTGAAGTCATCGACCACAGTCTGCGTGCCGAACTGCTTTGCGACCCGATCGAGCTCGAGATAGGCCATGACGCTGTCTCCGCGGCGACCGATCAGCGTTCGACCTCGCGATTCCAGCGCTTGGTCCACTCCTCGCGCTTCTCGTTGATCACGGTCCAGTCCGGATTGTAGAGCTTGGCCGCGCGCTCGCCGATCGGCGCCATCTTGCCGAGCTCGGGCGGGATCACCAGCGATTTCAGCACCGGGCCGTAGCCGTAGTCCTTCAGCATCACGAGCTGGGTTTTCGGATCGAGCAGCATCTTGACGAAGCTCGCAGCCAGCGGCGAAGCATTGGGCTTGTTGATCGGGCACGCCGTGGTCAGCAGCGTCGCTGCGCCTTCCTTCGGGTAGACGAAGTCGACGGGGAAGCCGGTATTGGCGAAGCTCTGCACGCGGCCGGTGCCCCATACCGCGATCACGGCCTGGCCGGACTGGAACAGCTCGGTCATCTTGCCCGGCGACGGCTCATAGGCCAGCACGTTCGGATTGATCTGCTCCTTGAAGATCTTGAAGCCGGACTCGACGTTGGTCTCGCCGCCGCCGTTCATCTTCGACAGCATCACCAGCGCTTCGAGACCGTAGGTGTTGTTGATCGGTGGAATCACGAGCTGTTTTGCGTATTTCGTGTCCTTCAGGTCGTTCCACGAGGTCGGCGGCGCCCAGCCTTTCTCCTTGAACACCTTCGTGTTGTACATCAGCCCGGTGGCGACGATGCCGATCGCAACCGCGCGATCGTCCTTGAAGCGTGCAGTGTCGTAGAGATCGGCGGGCAAGCCGTCGAGCTTGCCGCAGAAGCCGAGCTGGATGGCCTGGTACATCGGGCCATCATCGACGATGGCAACGTCGATCTGCTGGTTGCCTTTCTGCGCCTGGAGCTTGGCCAGCGTGTCGGTGGAATTGCCGGCGACGTATTCGACCTCGACGCCGTTCTCCTTCTCGAAGGCCGGGATCACCTCGTCGCGGATGGTCTTCTCAAACGAGCCGCCATAGCCGGCGACGTAGAGCGTTTTCTGCTGGGCCGAGGCGACCGAGGGGACGGCAATGAGCGCTGCGATGCTGACCGCGGTCAGAAGGCGAAGAGTCTTCATGTGGACCGATCTCCAATACCGGAATGAGGTGACGTGCCGACGAGTCTCGCTGGCTGAAGCGCGTTGCCGCATTTCCTTCCGCGCGAATCACTCTCCGATCAGGGCTCCGGCCCCCATTCGGCGGGTTTTGGCGCGATCTGGAGGGTTGAACACCTCCAATCTGCCGAAAAAGCGGGCTGTCTCCAGTCCTGATGAAAAAGATCGCAGACCCAAGCTTCCATCGTCCAATGAATAATGGCACCCTCTGCATGCCGAAATGTTATGATTGGGTGGTGGAATGGCGCGGATCAATTCGCGGCAGGTGGAGGCCTTCCGCGCGATGATGCTGACCGGCAGTGTGACCGAGGCGGCGGCGCTGATGAAGGTGACGCAGCCGGCCGTCAGCCGCTTGCTGCGCGACCTCCAGGCCCTGCTCAAAATGGAGCTGTTCGAACGGCGCGGCACCGGCCTGGTGCCGACCGCCGCGGCGATGGCGCTCTATACCGAAGTCGAGCGCTCCTTCGTCGGGCTGGAACGCATCACTGCGGCGGCGGAAGAAATCCGCGGCCGGCGCACGGGCTCCCTACGCATCGCAGCACTGCCGGCGCTGTCGAACGGCTATCTGCCGCGGCTCACCGGTCACTTCCTGAAGGAGCGGCCAAACCTCAACCTCGCCTTCTTCGGTGTCATCTCGCCGATCGTGGTCGACTGGGTGCTGAACAATCAATGTGACGTCGGCTTTGCCGAGGTGCCGATCGCGCATTCCGGTCTGCCGAGCCAGCGGCTGCCGGCGCCGGCGCGCGTCGCAGTGCTGCCGACCGGTCATCGCCTCGCGGAGAAGGAAGTGCTGGAGCCGCGCGATTTCGAGGGCGAGACCTTCATCTCGCTGTCGGCGGGATCGTCGAGTCGGCATCTCGTCGACCAGGTCTTCCACCGCCACGATGTCCGCCGCGTGCTGCGGGTTGAGACCACGCTGTCGGAAATCATGTGCGGCATGGTGTCGTCAGGCCTCGGCGTCGCGATCTGCGATCCCTTCACGGCGCAGGAATTTGCAACGCGCGGCGTCGTCGTGCGCCGCTTCCTGCCGCGCATCGATTTCGAATTCTCCGCGGTCTTTCCGGCGCAGCGCAGCCCGTCCCCGGTGGCGCTGGACCTGGTCGAGACCATGCGCAAGGCGCTGGTGGAGTTTGAGGATTAGGGCTTCGGTTCGAACAGTGCAGCTACAGGCTCGCTTCAACCTCTCCCGCTTGCGGGAGAGGTCGGCGCGTAGCGCCGGGAGAGGGTTCTCTCAACACGGGGAGTGTCCCCGATTGGAGAGAGCCCTCTCCCCTGCCCTCTCCCGCAAGCGGGGAGAGGGAGCGCACCGTCTTCGTGGCACCAGCGGCACTCAACCACTGAACGCGGCCTGCGCCTCCGGCAGATCCCAGATCTTGCCGATCGCGGCGGTGCCCGCCGCAATGATCGCAGCTTCATCCGCGCCGAGATAGCGCCCCTCATCGACCAGCACGCGGCCATCGACCATGACCTGATCGATATTGGCGCGGTTGGCGAGTGCGATCAGCGCGCGGCGCGGGTCGAACAGCGGCTGCAGATGCGGATGGGTGAGATCGACGACGGTGAGATCTGCGGTCGCGCCCGGCTCGATGCGGCCGAGATCGGGCCGCTTGATGACGTCGGCGGCGACCGTCGTGTTCGCCTCGATCAGCTCGGGTGAGTTCGCGACGTCAGGGCGCGCCGAAATGATCTTGGAGATCAGCGACGCCGCATTGAGCTCGCCGAGCAGGTCCATGTTGTAGCCGTCGGTGCCGACCACGGTGCGCACGCCGTGCGCGGCGAAGCGGCTGAACGCCGCGGTGATGCCGGCACGCGCGAACACGCGCGGGCAGTTCAAGACGGTCATGCCGCGCGCGGCCATCAGCTTGAGATCGTCATCGCTGCTGAACATGCAGTGCGCCGCCATCAGATCCGGCGCGAGCAGGCCGAGCCAGTCCAGATATTCTGCCGGCGTGCGGCCGCCATAGCGCTTGCCGATGGTCTCGACCTCGGCGCGGCTCTGCGCCATGTGCGTGGTGATGGGAACGCCGAGCTCGCGCGCCCGCGTGGCGCAGGCTTTCAAGAGATCGGGGCCGCAGGTGTCGGTGGCGTGCGGGCTCATCGCAAGACTGATGCGGCCGTCGCCGCGATTATTCCAGCGCTGATAGAGCGCGTCCCACGCCGCCATATCCGCAGCGCCGTCATCGCCGGAATATTGGACCACACCGTCAGGCCCGGCCTTGGCGTCGGAGGTCGAGAACAGATAGGGCGCGCCGTAGAAGCGGATGCCCATCTTTTCCGCCGCGTCGAACATCTCGGGGATCGAGTTGCGGAACGGCTCCATCACCGTGGTGGCGCCGCCCTTGAGCAGCTGGAGGATGCCGAGCCGCGCCACCGCAAGGCGCTCTTCCGCCGACAGGATATCGGCGCCGCGCTTGGTCAGCGGCAGCAGCACCGTGTAGACGATGCTCTGGTTGTTCTTGCGGCCATTGCCGTCCTCGGTGTGGCTGCGCGCCACCGCTTCCGAGAAGCAATGATTGTGCAGGTTGAGCAGGCCCGGCAGGACGAAGCGGCCCGGACGATCATAGACCCGATCGGCGCGCGGCTTGTCGCGTGTGATCGCTGCAATCTTCTTGCCTTCGACCAGAACCCAGCGGTCGCGCAGCACGTCCTGCGCGCCGTCTTTCCGTGACAGCACATAGCTGCCGAAGATTGCTGTGGTGCTCATGCGGGGCGCACGTTCCAGAACACGGCGGTGCCGTCGAGAATGCCGGTGATGGCCTTGCGATAGGCCGTCGGCTGCTTGTAGAGGCCGATCGGAATATAGGGGATTTCCTCGAACGCCACCCTCTGGACTTCGCGGCAGATGCGCTGCTGTTCGGCGAGTTCGGAGGCCGCCAGCCACTGGCTGCGCAACTCGCCCATCTTCGTGCTCGCGTACCAGCCGGCGACCTTGCCTTCGCCGCGAATGTTGGTGTTGCCGGCCGGGTTGAGCCAGTCGATGCCCTGCCAGTTGCCGACCGCGGCGCTCCAGCCGCCCTGCGGAAGCGGATCCTTCTTCAGCTGGCGCTGCAGCACCACGGCGAAATCGAGGCCGGCATATTCGACGTTCATGCCGGCCTTGCGCAACGAGTCCACCGCGATCTCGCCAAGCGGCTTTTGCGCCAGCGAGTTGGTCGGAACGAGCAGCACGATCTTCTCGCCGTTGTAGCCCGCGGCTTTCAGGTCGGCCTTCACCTTGGCGTAGTCGCGCGGGCCGCGGAACACGTCGAGGCCGACCTCATTTGCCATCGGGGTGCCGGGTGCGAAATAGCCGACCGGTGAGACCTGGAACGCCGGATCGGTGCCGGCGACGGCGGTCATGAATGCGGACTGGTCGATCGCACCCAGGAGCGCGCGGCGGATGGCGGGATTGTCGAACGGCGGCTGCAGGTGGTTGAGGCGCAGCATGCAGGCGTAGCCTCGGGGATCGAGGATGCGCGTCTCGATATCGCCGGCCGCCTTGATCACCGGAAGCAGATCGTGCGGCGTAGTCTCCTGCCAATCCTGCTCGCCGGTCTGGAGCGCGGCGACGCCGGTGCCGGCATCGGGCGTCGTGGTCCAGACCACGCGATCGTAGTGCACGATCTTCGGCCCCGCGGTCCAGTCCGGCTTGCCGTCGGTGCGCGGCTGATAGCGCTCGAATTTGGCATAGGCGTTGCGCGCGCCCTGTACGCGCTCGTCGGCGAGATAGCGGAACGGG
Organism: Bradyrhizobium sp. JHI2711; assembly: GCF_056156565.1. Classification (NCBI taxonomy): domain Bacteria; kingdom Pseudomonadati; phylum Pseudomonadota; class Alphaproteobacteria; order Hyphomicrobiales; family Nitrobacteraceae; genus Bradyrhizobium; species Bradyrhizobium sp. JHI2711. Next base: position 1,424,266 of record NZ_JBPZPT010000002.1, on the reverse strand, counting down.
CCGCTGCCGATCACCTCGGTGAGCGGCTTGAACGGATCCTGGCTCGCCAGCCGCTCCGGCATCATGAAGCAGGCATTGATCGCGGCCTTGCCGAGCGCCTGCGGCAGCAGCGGAAAAGGACGCTTCAGACGGAAACGGATGGTGCGGTCGTTGGCAGCCGAGAGCTCGGCGGTCGCCTCCATCAGCTCGCCGCCAAAGCCGTCGCGCGCGGCCCAGCGGCGGATGCTGGCAACGCAATCGCGGGCGAGCACACGCTCGCCGTCGTGCCAGAACAGACCATCACGAAGCGTGAGGTCCCACTGCAGCTGGTCGGCGGAGATGGCGTGGCCCGACAGCATCTGCGGCGAGACCTGGAGCGAGGAGCTCATGCCGTACAGCGTGTCGTAGACCATGAAGCCGTGGTTTCGCGACACCTGTGCCGTCGAATAGATGGGATCGACGAAGGCGAGATCGATGACGGGGATGAAGCGCAGCGTGGATTGCGATTCAGCGCGGACGATGCCCGGCAGCGACAGCGCCGGCAGCGCCGCGCCGGCCTTGAGGAGCGAACGGCGGGAGATCGACATTAGCGGTGACCCGCTTCGTGGCGCAGGAAGTTCTCCGCGATGTTCTCGCCAGTGGTGATCCAGACATCAGGGCACGATTTTGCGTAGGTCAGGAATTCGCGCAGCAGGCGCAGCCGCATCGGGCGGCCGCTGCATTGGGGGTGCAGCACCGTCGTCACCATCGCGCCCCAGTCGCGGACCTCATCCAGCTCGTCCTTCCACATCGAGAGCACGTGCTCCTTCGGAAAGATCGAGCGCGGACTGAAGCGCGCGGACAGGCCGTGCATCCAGTCGTCATAGCTCGCGGTCACCGGCAGCTCGATCGTGCCGGGCTTGCCGTCGGCGAGGCGATGGCGATAGGGCCTGACGTCGTCGCGGAACGAAGACGTGTAGACGATGCCGTGCCGCACCAGCGCGACGCGCAGCTCCTCCGTGAACTCGCCATAGGGCGCGCGATAGCCGGTCGGCTTGACGCCGAGCCGGCGCTTCAGCGCCTCGAAGCCGCGCTCCAGCTCCTCCTCGATCCAGGGATCGCCGGGATCTGGCAGCAGATGGTGATAGCCGTGATGGCCGATCTCGTGACCGGCCTTGAGGATGGACTCCGCCATCGCCGGATGCGCATCGACCGACCACCCCGTGACGAAGAACGTCGCCTTGAGATCGAGCTGGTCGAGCAACTCCAGGAGTTTCGGCGTGCCGACGCGCGCCTCATAGCCGCCATAGCTCATGGTGATGAGCCGCTGCGCATGACCTGCGTCCTTGCTGGTCCAGGCACTCTCGGCGTCCACGTCGAACGACAGGAACATCGCGGATGTGTACGGCTTCGGCCACGGATATTCGGGCGCGGGATCCGCGGTGTTGGCCGGAACGAGCGGAATGCTCTGGAGTGCCTTACTGTCCAGCATTGATGGTCGCCTTCTCGATTGCGTTGTCGCTCAATTTCCACTTCGCCAACAGCGTCTTGTAGGTGCCGTCCGCGATCAGCGCGTCGACCGCCTCCAGCATTGCCTGCTGCAATGCCTTCTCCTTCACCGGCAGAGCAATGCCGGTAAATTGCTGTGCGATGGGCGCGCCCACGGTCGCATAGGTGTTGGGCTCGAGGTCCATGATGTAGGGCAGCGTCTCGTTGCCCTGGGCGGCGGCATCGATGCGGCCTTGCCTCAGCTGGGTGCGTGCATCGGCCGAGCCGTCGGTGCCGACGAACTGGATCGGAGAGCTGCCGCAATTCTTCTCGCTCCACGCCGCAATCTGGGCCGGGAACATGGTGCGTCGGCTGGCGCCGACCTTCTTGCCGCACAGCGACGTCGCATCCTTGAATTCCGCCTTGCGTGACGCCTGCACGAAGAACTGCGGGCCGCTGCGCAAATAATCGACGAAGGTCGCGACCTCGTGCCGGCTCGCATAGTCGGTGAAACCGGACAGGATCGCATCCACCCGCCCCGTCGAGATCGAGGGCATGAACTCGGCAAAGCTGGTCTCGGTCCATTCGATCTTGACGCCGAGCTTGCGGCCGATCGCCTCGCCAAGATCGACGTCGAAGCCGGAGAGCGCGTTGGTGGCGGGATCGCGGAACTCCATCGGCGGATAGTTCGGCACCACCGCGACCTTGATGCTGCCGCGCTTTACGATCTCAGGCGGCAGTTCGGCCGCCATTGCCGACACGCTCATGGCGCCCAGGAACGCCGCCGCAAGCAAGAATCTCTTCATCACCATACCCCCAATGTCAGATCACTGCCGAAAGAAATGCCTTGGTGCGCTCCTCGCGCGGCGCGCCCAACACGTCGGAGGCCCGGCCCTGCTCGACGATCGCGCCCTGGTCCATGTAGACGACGCGGTCGGCGACCTCGCGGGCGAAGCCGAGCTCGTGCGTCACCACCATCATGGTCATGCCGCTTCGCGCCAGCTCCTTCATGACCGCGAGCACCTCGCCGACCAGCTCGGGATCGAGTGCGCTGGTGGGCTCGTCGAACAACATCAGCATCGGCTTCATGGCGAGCGCCCGCGCGATCGCGACGCGCTGCTGCTGGCCGCCGGAGAGCTGCGCCGGATACCAGTCGGCCTTGGCCGACAATCCGACGCGCCGAAGCAGCTCGGTCGCCTCGGCGCGCACCTCATCCGGCTTCCGCCCCTGCACCTGGGTCGGGCCTTCCGTGATGTTCTCCAGCGCGGTCTTGTGCGGAAACAGGTTGAAGCGCTGGAACACCATGCCTGTCTTGAGCCGCTGCCGCCCGATCTCGCGCTCGCTGAGGCGATGGAGCTTCCCGCCTTGCTCGCGCACTCCGAGCAGTTCGCCGTCGAGCCAGATGCCGCCGGCATCGATCGTGGCGAGCTGATTGATGCAGCGGAGCAGCGTGGTCTTGCCGGAGCCGGAGGCGCCGATCAGGCACATCACCTCGCCGGGCCAGACGTCGAGCGAGACGTTCTTGAGAGCCTGAAACTCTCCAAAGTTCTTGGCTACGGAGCGGATCGCGACGAGCGGCTTTGTCATCGCGCCAGCCGCAATGTGCCGCGCGCAAAGCGGCGTTCGAGCAACATCTGGAGCGGTGTCAGGATCGAGACCGCGAGCAGGTACCAGAGCCCCGCGACGATCAGGAGCTCGATCACGCGCGAGTTGGCGTAGTAAATGTTCTCGGCATTGTGCAGCAGCTCCGGATACTGGATCACGCTGGCGAGCGAAGTCGCCTTCACCATGCCGATGAACTCGTTGCCGAGCGGCGGGATCACCACGCGCATCGCCTGCGGCAGCACGATCCGGCGCAACGCGCGCAGCCGTCCCATGCCGATCGCCTGCGCCGCTTCATATTGCCCGATATCGACCGACAGCATGCCGGCGCGCATGACTTCGGAGGTGTAGGCGCCCTGGTTGATGCCGAGCCCGAGCAGCGCGGCAAGGAACGGCGTCATGACATCGACGGCGCGTGCAGACCACAGGCCGGGGATACCGATGGTCGGAAACACCAGCGCGAGGTTGAACCACAGCAGCAGCTGCAAGATCAGTGGCGTGCCGCGAAACAGCCATGTGTAGCCGGCGGCGACCGACTTCAGCACCGGATTGGGCGACAGCCGCATGATCGCGACGACGATGCCGAGGAAGATGCCGAGCATCATCGCCAGCACCGCCATCACCATGGTGTTGACGATGCCTTCGAGGATGACCTTTGCGGTCAGGAAGCGGCTGACATAGGACCATTCGATCTGGCCGTTCGCAAAGGCGCGCGCGATCGCCGCCAGCACGAGGACGATCAGGGCCGCGCTGATCCAGCGAAACCAGTGCGGCTCGCGCGCGATCCGCAGGCCTGACAGGTCGGGAAATCCTTGCGCGAGTGCCGGCGCGGGCTTCATTGCGGCGCCGCGTTCAGCATGGGCTGGGCGACTGCATTTGTCCCTAGGCCCCATTTGTCGAGAATGGCCTTGTACGAGCCGTCAGCGATCATCGCCGCGAGTTTCTCGGTCACGACTTCGCGCAAGGCGGCATCGTCCTTGCGGAACATGATGCCCTGATAGCCCCTGGCAAAGGGCTCGCCGACGATGCGATACTTGCCGGGCTCCTGTTGCTGCGCATAAGGCAACGTCTCGCTGCCCTGCACGGCGGCGTCGATGCGGCCCTGCTTGAGCTGGTTGCGGACGTCGATGGAATTCTCGCCCGGAACGTACTGGATCGCGGGCTTGCCGGCCGGCTCGCAATTCTGCTTGCTCCACTTCTCGATCTCGACCGGGAAGCTGGTGCTGCGGGTGGTGCCGACCTTCTTGCCGCAGAGATCGGTGGCGTCCTTGGCCGCGCTGTCCGCCGTCACGAAGAACTGCGGTCCGGTTGCGAGGTAATCGACGAAATCCGCGGTCTCGCGCCGCGAGGCACGATCGGAGATGCCGGAAATGATGAAGTCGGCGCGCTTGGTCTGGAGCGAGGGGATCAGCTCGGCGAACGGCGTCTCGCTCCAGACAATCTTGAGGTCGCCAAGCCGCTTGGCGAGCTCTTTCGCCAGATCGATGTCGAGCCCGACCAGCTCGTTGGTTGCGGGATCGCGATATTCCATCGGCGCGTAGGTGGAGTTGACCGTGAGCTTCAGCGTGCCGGCCTGCTTGATCTCCGCCGGCAGCTCGGCGGCTCGCGCCGACGTCGCCGCGGCCAGCGCTGCGCAGGCAAGCAAATACGAGAGGCGTGTCATGTCAGCTCCTTTTGCCAATGCTGCGACCGGCCGTTGGTCAATCTGCGTCGAGAACGGCCGGCTCGATGATGCCGGCACGCTCGGTGATCACCCTGTATTGCTCGGGCCGCCGGTGGGCGGCGAAGTTGAACATCTTGTCCTTGCCCTGGCGGCAGAGGTCGAGATCGATGTCAGCGACGATCACCTCGTCGGCCAGCGTCTGAGCCTGCGCGACGATGCGGCCGTTGGGATCGACGATGCAGGAGCCGCCGATCAGGCCGGACCCGTCCTCCTCGCCCGCCTTCGCCACCGAAATCGCCCAGGTCGCGTTCATGTAGGCGTTGGCCTGCGTCACCAGCGTCGAGTGGAAGGTGCGCAAGGCTCCGTCTTCGGTCGTGCCGCCGTTGGGATCGTAGGCCGCCGAATTGTAGCCGATGCAGACGAGCTCGACGCCTTGCAGACCGAGCACGCGCCAGGATTCCGGCCAACGACGATCATTGCAGATCATCATGCCCATGATGGCATGGGCCCAGGACGAGCCGGCGCGGAAGGCGGGAAAGCCGAGGTCGCCATATTCGAAGTAGCGCTTCTCGAGTTGCTGGTAGCGCGCGCCCGGACGCGGCTCGACCGAGCCCGGCAGATGCACCTTGCGATAGCGGCCGAGAACCTCGCCGTCGCGATCGACCAGGATGGAGCAATTGTAGCGCCGCCCCTCCGGCGTCAGCTCGGCATAGCCGACATAGAAGCCGACGCGGAGCGCACGTGCGCGATCGAATAGCTTTGCCACCTGGGGGTTCGGCATGCTGCGCTCGAAATACCGGTCGAGGGCCTCGCCTTCGAGCAGCCAGCGCGGGAAGAAGGTGGTGAAGGCGAGCTCCGGAAACACCACAAGACTCGCACCCCGACCGGCCGCCTCCTCCAGCATGTCGAGCATCCGCGACAACGTGTGCTCGCGCGTATCGGCTTTTTGCGTCGGCCCCATCTGAGCGGCGGCGGCGCGAAGGACACGAACCAAGATTGCCTCCAATCTGTGCGCAGTGCTGCCTCAATGGGCGAACGAACCCTTTGATGCGACGTGCAAATCGGCTGCCATTACGGGCAAGCACTGCTGCAAAATCAATTCGCGTTGCTATGATGTTTTGGCCCTGACTATAATCGGCAGTGATATGAACCTGCGTCAGCTCGAGATCCTTCGCGCCGTGATCCGCCACCGCACCACGGTGGCGGCGGCGGACGAGCTGGCGCTGTCGCAGCCGGCGGTCAGCAACGCGCTGAAGACGATGGAGGCGCAGGCGGGCTTTGCGCTGTTCGAGCGCGTCAACAACCGGCTGTTTCCAACCGCCGAAGCGATGGCGCTCTACAAGGAGAGCGAGGCGATCTTCGCGCTGCACGCCAAGCTCGAGAACCGCATGCGCGATTTGCGCGAGAACCGGTCCGGGCATCTCGCCATCGTGGCGACGCCGCCGCTCGCCTACAGCATCATTCCGTCCGCGTTGTCGGGCTTCCTGCGACGCCGCCCGGAGACGCGGGTGTTCTTCGACGTACGGCGCTACGAGGGCATCATCGAGGGTGTGCTGAGCCGCGTCGCCGAGCTCGGCTTCGCGCTCGGCCTCACGCATCATCCCGGCATCGCGCATGAGGTGGTGCACACCGGCGAGATGGTCTGCGTGCTGCCGCCACAGCATCCACTCGCCGACCGGCCGATGATCTCCGCTTCCGATCTCTCCGGCCTACCCTTCATCGGGCTCGAACGCGGCACGCGGCTCGGCGAAGCCGTGCGCGACAGCTTTGCCCGCGCCGGCGCGCCGTTCCGGCCGACGATCGAGGTGCGCTACTGCAACACGGCCTGCGTGCTGGCCGCCGCCGGCGTCGGCGCGGCGGTGGTCGATCCTTTCTCGCCGCGGCAGAACGGCGGCAGCGGCCTCGTCGTCCGTCCGTTCTCGCCGACGACGCAGGCGATCGCCTATATGCTATGGTCTGAAGCCGAGCCGCTGTCGCGTCTGGCCAAGGCCTTTCTCAACGAGATCCGCAAGGAGAGCGCTCTGCTCGAGCGGGCAGCGCCGCACCAGCAACATGGGGCAGAAAGCGGCTGAGCTTCGCAACCTTTTGACCGGGAGGCCCATGGCACGCATCACCATCATCGAGACCGGAGAGGTGCCGCAAAAATACCGCGAGCGCCACGGTTCATTTCCGGACATGTTCGCGCGCATGATCCGCGCCGAGGAGCCGGCCGCGACGATCGAGGTCGTCAGCATCCCCAGCGGCGATGCGCTGCCCGATCCGAGCAAGCTCGAGGCCATCCTCATTACCGGCGCGGCGGCCGGGGTCTATGACGGGCTCGACTGGATCGCGCCGCTGGAAGATTTCGTGCGAACGGCTTACGCCAACAAGACACCGATGGTCGGTGTCTGCTTTGGCCACCAGCTGATCGCGCAGGCGCTCGGCGGCACCGTGCGCAAATCAGAACAGGGCTGGGGCATCGGCCGGCATGTCTATCAGGTGCTGCCGGAGAACGGCGTCATCGACGGTGAAGCGGTCGCGGTCGCCGCCTCGCATCAGGACCAGGTGATCGAGCCGCCAAGCGATGCGCTGACGATCCTCTCCTCCGAATTCACCCCGCATGCCGGCCTGCTCTATGCCAATGGCGCGACGCTGACAGTGCAGCCGCATCCGGAATTCGATGTCGGGTTCGCGCAAGTGTGCTGCGATCTGCGCGATGGCAAGGCACCTGAGGATGTCGTTGCCACGGCGAGGGCGTCGCTGGCGGAGCCGATGGATAATGCGAAGCTCGGCGGGGCGATTACGCGGTTTCTGGCTAAGCGCACCTGACTACGAAGCTCGAGACGCACTCGTCTTCCCTTCTCCCCTTGCGGGAGATGGTGGCGCGAAGCGCCGGATGAGGGGTTCTATCCATTCGCCGGACTGCTCGTGAGGAGAGAGACCCCTCACCCGTCTCGCCGCTATGCGGCGAGCCACCCTCTCCCGCAAGGGGAGAGGGTGAAGCAGCGGTCGCTTTGTTAATTTCAGAACGGCTCGCTTCCCAGCCCCGGCACATCGGCCGGCCGCGGGCCCGGCGCCGCCCAGTGAAACCGGCGATCCTTCTCCGCAATGGCGATGTCGTTGATCGAGGCCTCGCGCCGCTTCATCAGGCCGTGCTCGTCGAACTCCCATTGCTCGTTGCCGTAGGAGCGGTACCACTGGCCGCTTGCATCGTGCCATTCGTACTGGAAGCGCACCGCGATGCGGCTGCCGTCGAAGGCCCAGAGGTCCTTGATCAGGCGGTAATCCTGCTCCTTCTCCCATTTGCGGGTGAGGAAGGCGACGATGGCCTCGCGGCCCTGAAACACTTCCGAACGGTTGCGCCAGCGGCTGTCCTCGGTATAGGCGAGCGAGACCCGCACCGGATCGCGTGAATTCCAGGCGTCCTCGGCCATCCGGGCCTTTTGCGCGGCGGTCTCGCGGGTGAAGGGTGGAAGCGGCGGGCGCGACATGGTGGCCTCATCGGTGATCGGGACCGCGAATGTATCGTCGCAATTGGCGGAGTCGATAGGCGATCCGCTATCGAGCGATCACGAAACCAGATCGGCCTTCATCAGTTGGCGGATCGATTTCGGGATCGGCTGGGCGCGGCCGCCGCTGATGAAGGCAACGCGGACCTCGGCTTTCACCAGCACGTCATCACCGCGCCGCACCTCCTGCGCCAGCATGATTGACGCCCCTTTCACCGCGACCGGCCAGGTCACGACGTCGAGCACGTCGTCCATTCGCGCGGGCTTCAGGAAGTCCAGATGCATCGAGCGCACCACGAAGGCGAAGCCCGCGCCGTCCGTCTCGGTCTGCTCGAACAGCACCTGCTGCTCGGCACCCATCAGCCTGAGATGATTGGTGCGTCCGCGCTCCATGTAGCGCAGGTAATTGGCATGATAGACGATGCCGGAAAAATCCGTGTCCTCGTAATAGACCCGGACCTGCATGTGGTGGCGGCCGTCGCGGATCTCGCCGTCGAGATGAGCTGTCACGTCCGGAGCCTCTTCGCTGGTCGGTAACCGGCACGTTTTGCGCAAAAACAGCCGGACGCGCAAGCGTGTTAGGACACGACCGGTCCTGACCTTCCCAGCGTCACCTCGACGATCTCAGGCGGCACGCCGAAGCGGAGCGGCATGATGCTGCAACCGAGGCCGCCGGAGACGATGAGATCGCATTTCAGGCGGAAATGGCCATAGGCGAGCCGCAGACCGTTCTTGGGCGCGACGGCCGGCGACCAGCCGAGCAGGCGAACCTGGCCGCCATGGGTATGGCCGGACAATTGCAGCGCGACGCGCGCGGGCACGAGCGGAGCGACATTGGGCTCGTGCGCGAGCAGAATGACCGGCGCATCGTCGGTGATCTTGGCCAGCGTGGCGTTGAGATCGTCGGCACCGAAGTGCGCCATGCTCCGGAAGCGCCGCGCCGGCAGGAAGGCCAGTTGATCGCCGAGGCCGGCAAGCCAGAACGGACGGCCGTCCTTGGTAAGACGCACAGCATCGTTCTCGTAGACGGGAATGCCGGCCGTCTCCAGCGCCCGATGTGCGATGGTCGTCCCGTGCCCGGCCCGCTGCACGGTTCTGTCATCCCAATAGTCGTGGTTGCCCATAACGGCATGAACGCCGAGGGGCGCCTTCAGGCGCCCCAATACCCTTGCCCATTCGCTCGACGGAATGAAGCGCGTGACGTGGTGAAGGCCGGCGACATAGTCGCCGAGCAGCACGATGAGATCGGCGTTCAGCGCGTTGGTCCGGTCGACGATGCCCTCGATGCGCTCCAGCGACATCCAGGGATCGCAGGCATGGATGTCAGCGATGGCGGCAATCTTCAGCGGAAAATCCGCCGGCCACTGCCGCGGCATCGGATGATAGCGCGTGACGCGAAGGCGCAGCACCGGCTCGACACCGACGCCGTAGGCTGCGGTCGAGACGCCGAGGGCGGACAGACCGCCAATGGAACGGATAAGATGACGGCGCGTGATCATGGAAGCCCGATGATGATGCGGCGCCTTGATGATATCCGATTGGAGCGGAATTGGGGTGCGTTCGTGCAGATCGTCTGCACGAGGTTAACGGAAATTCATCAAGCCGGAACAGCGCGAGGTTCGGCAGATCACTCGTCGCTGTCATCCGTGCCGAACAGGCCGAACTGCGCCGCCGCATCGCGCGAGGGCTCGGCGAGACCGAGATGGCGGAAGGCGTGCGAGGTCAGCAGGCGGCCGCGCGGCGTGCGCTGCAGATAGCCGCACTGGATCAGATAGGGCTCGATGATGTCCTCGATGGCGTCGCGCGGCTCCGACAAGGCCGCAGCCATGGTCTCGACGCCGACCGGTCCGCCGCCATAGTTGAGCGCGATGGTCGAGAGATAGCGCCGATCCATCGCGTCCAGCCCTGCGGCATCGACCTCGAGCGCGCTCAGCGCATGGTCGGCAATCTTACGGTCGATCTTGTCGGCATCGGCCGCCGAGGCGAAATCGCGCACGCGGCGGAGCAGGCGGCCGGCGATGCGCGGCGTGCCGCGGGCGCGGCGCGCGATCTCATTGGCGCCATCGGCGCTCATGCCGACGTTGAGCACGCGCGCGCCGCGGCTGACGATGCTCTCCAACTCCTCGATCGTGTAGAAGTTGAGCCGGACCGGAATGCCAAAGCGGTCGCGCAAGGGATTGGTGAGAAGGCCGGCGCGCGTGGTGGCGCCGACCAGTGTGAATTTCGACAGCTCGATCTTGACCGAGCGCGCCGCGGGGCCCTCGCCGATGATGAGGTCGAGCTGAAAGTCCTCCATCGCGGGATAGAGCACCTCTTCCACCGCGGGGCTGAGGCGATGGATCTCGTCGATGAAGAGCACGTCGCGCTCTTCGAGATTGGTCAAGAGGGCGGCAAGATCGCCGGCCTTGGCGATCACGGGCCCCGAGGTGGCGCGGAAACCGACGCCGAGCTCCTTCGCCACGATCTGCGCCAGCGTGGTCTTGCCGAGGCCGGGGGGACCGACGAACAGCACGTGATCCAGCGCCTCGCCGCGCTTGCGCGCCGCTTCGATGAAGATCGAGAGATTCTTGCGCGCCTGCGCCTGACCGACGAAGTCGGACAGCGATTGCGGCCGCAGCGCGGTGTCGCCGACATCGTCGCTGCGGCGCTCCGGCGAGACCATGCGGGGGGGAGTGGTCATGCGGAAGTCCTGCACAGTCGCTTGTCGATAAGAAGGGCAGCTTGAGCACCTGCAAAGAAGATCAAACTTACCACAAGCAAGACAAATGCCTCAGCCGGTTCACTCAGTGCTCTTCCAACAGAGCCAATCACCAGCGCCGAAAGCAAGCTTGCAACGAGAACGTCCCACCAGACAACGGAGCCTCGGATTTGCAGGAAGATTGCAACCATCAAGGCCACAACGGCCGCAGGCAAGAACAAGCCTTTCACGGCAAACCAGCTGAACCCGATCAGGTCGCGCGAGACCGAAAAGCATCGAATGACACGACTAAGAAAACAACCTGATGCCGAGAACGCCAGCATTGCAAGATACCCGGCAAAAAGTGTTCCGCAGAAGACGACGACGAACATACGGCCGAGGCGCCGCAAATGCTGGCGTGCCGCACCTTGACCCCACTCGGAGAGGCGCTGGCCGTTGTTCACTTGGCCAGTTCCTTCAAACCCAATCGAATCAGCTGCGCCGTCTCGGCGCCCTCACCCGCGCTGCGCGAGGCCGATGCAATCGCCGCGGCGGCCTGCGGCTGGCCGTAGCCGAGATTGACCAGCGCAGAGATCGCATCCGCGACGGGGCGCGGCGCGCGCTGGTCGTCGACGGCGCCGGCGAGATGCACGACGGCGGGATCGACATTGGCAAAGGCCGGCGCCTTGTCCTTCAATTCGGTGACGATCCGCTCGGCGACCTTCGGGCCGACACCGGGCGTTCGCGCCACCGCGGCCTTGTCGCGCAGCGCGATGGCATTGGCGAGATCGGCCGGCGACAGCGTGCCGAGCACGGCCAGCGCGACCTTGGCGCCGACGCCCTGCACGGTCTGGAGCAGGCGAAACCATTCGCGCTCCTGATCGGTGCGGAAGCCGAACAGCTTGATCTGGTCCTCGCGGACATAGGTCTCGATCGACAGCACAGCGGCCTCACCCGGCGAGGGCAGATGCTGCAAGGTGCGCGAGGAGCAATGTACCTGATAGCCGACGCCGCCAACGTCGAGGATGACGAAATCCTCGCCGTAGGAATCGATCAAGCCCTTGAGCTTGCCGATCATATCCCCACCACCTTCAGCCTGAGAGCGGTGCTCTGGCGGTGATGGGCGTGGGTGATGGCGATGGCGAGCGCGTCGGCTGCGTCCGCGGACGGCGGCTCGGCCTTCGGCAGCAGGATCTTCAGCATCATCGCGATCTGTTGCTTGTCGGCGTGGCCGGCGCCGACCACCGTCTTCTTGACCTGGTTCGGCGCGTATTCGGCGACAGAGATGCCGAACATTGCCGGCGCCAGCATGGCGACGCCGCGGGCCTGGCCGAGCTTCAGCGTCGCAACGCCGTCCTTGTTGACGAAGGTCTGCTCCACCGCCGCTTCCACCGGCCGGTGATCGGACAAGACGGAAGCGAGCCCCTCATGGATCGCGAGCAGGCGGCTCGCCAGCGGCAAATCGTCCGGCGGTTCCACCGAGCCGCAGGCGACGTAGGCCAAGCGATTGCCCTCGGCCTCGATCACGCCCCAGCCGGTGCGGCGCAGGCCGGGGTCGATGCCGATGATGCGAACGGGGCCACGAATCGGGAGCGCGGTCATGCGCCAGTGATAGCGGCTGGCTGCGGGATGCGAAACAGAAACAGAACGGAAGTAACAGGGGAATGGGTCCCGGCCCAGCGCCGCAGCGTTTCACGCTGCAGCGCGTCCGGGACACGAGAGCGGCCTATCCGCCCATCTTCGCAACAAGCGCGTCCGACACCTCGAAATTGGCGTAGACGTTCTGGACGTCGTCGTGCTCGTTGAGCAGGTCCATCAGCTTCAGGAGCTTCTCGCCGGTCTCGTCGTCGACCGCAACCGTGTTCTGCGGCTTCCAGATCAGCGCAGCCTTGCGCGGCTCGCCGAACTTGGCTTCCAGCGCCTTGGCGACGTCGCGATAGCTTTCGGTGGAGGCGTAGATCTCGTGGCCGCTCTCGCCGGACACGACGTCGTCGGCGCCGGCTTCGATTGCGGCATCCAGCACCGCATCGTCCGAGGCGACGCTGCGGTCGTATTCGATGATGCCGGTGCGGTCGAACATGAAGGAGACTGAGCCGGTTTCGCCGAGATTGCCGCCGGACTTGGTGAAGAAGGAGCGGATGTCGGAGGCGGCGCGGTTGCGATTGTCGGTCAGTGCCTCGACGATGACGGCGACGCCGCCGGGGCCGTAGCCCTCGTAGCGGATCTCGTCATAGTTCTCGCCGTCGCTGCCGAGCGCCTTCTTGATGGCGCGCTCGATATTGTCCTTCGGCATGTTCTCCTGGCGCGCAGCGATCACGGCGGCGCGCAGGCGCGGGTTCATGGCGGGGTCGGGGGTGCCCAGCTTGGCAGCGACGGTGATTTCCCGCGCCAGCTTGCCGAACAGTTTCGACTTCTGGGCATCCTGCCGCCCCTTGCGGTGCATGATGTTCTTGAATTGGGAATGTCCGGCCATGCGTGGTCTCTTGAGAAATCGTCAGCCAAAGATGAGCGTGGGAAGCGCGGCCTTATAGGCCGCCAACCCACCGGAATCAAAGGGCTCGGCTGCGCCTGAGGTAGCACTGTAAAGGTAGCCGCCGTAACGGCGCCTGCCTAGATGGGCACCGTTAACCCTGATTTCATTCCGGAGTGCGAAAATAGCGCCCGACCGTCCCCCGACAAGAGAGACCCGATGGCGTTCGGATTATTTCGGAAGCGTCTGCCGGACACGGCCGCGCCCGCGGCAGCCCCGGAGGCTGCGCAGCCGGCGGCTCCTGCCGCACCCGCCCCGACCGCCGAAAGTGATTCGGCCCGGGAAATCCTGGAATTGCTGGAACTCGAGCTCGGCGCCATGATCCGCCAGCTTGAGCGCGCCGCCAATTCGGTGGCTGGCGGCGCCGAGGCGACCGCGGCGACCCTCGCTGCCATTCGCGACCGCACCGACGCCCTGACCGGCCGGACCAACGCGGCGCAATCCACCGCCTCCACCTTCGCCCATGCCGCCGACAAGTTCACCCAGTCCGCGCAAGGCATCGGCGCACAGGTTCGCGCGGCCGGCAAGCTCGCCGACGAGGCCAGCGCCGCCGCGCAGGAAGCCCGCGCCAATGTCGACCGCCTGCGCGAATCCTCCGCCGCCATCGGCAACGTCGTCAATTTGATCGCGCAGATCGCGCGGCAGACCACGCTGCTCGCGCTCAACTCGACGATCGAGGCCGCGCGCGCGGGCGCAGCCGGAAAAGGCTTTGCCGTCGTTGCCACCGAGGTCAAGGCGCTCGCGGTGCAGACCCAGAGTGCGACCGAGGAGATCACGAAGAAGATCGACGCATTGCAGCGCGACGCCGCCGGTTCGGCGGACGCCGTGCACCGCATCTCGCAGGCGATCGAGGCGATCCGTCCGGTGTTCGACACCGTCAACGGCGCGGTCGCCGAGCAGAATGCCACGACCAGCGAAGTCTCCGGCAATGCCGCCAGCGCCTCGGAGTTCATCATCTCGGTCGGCGAGAGCGCGGCCGAGATCGACGCGGCGACCAAGGCGGCCGAGACCCATGGCGAGAGCGTCGCCAGCGCCGGCAAGGCCGTCACCACCTTCGCCCAGAAGCTGAAATCGCGCTGCGCGGTGCTGCTGCGCCAGAGCGAGCACGACGACCGCCGCAAGACCGAGCGGCTGCCCTGCCACCTCAAATTCGAAACCGCGCGCGCCGTGATGCCGGTCTATGAAATCGCGATGGAAGGCGTGCTGATCGGCGGCGCGGACGCAAGCCGGCTGGCAACGCAAGCGACGATCGAAGGCAGCTTAGAGGACATCGGCGCCTGCCGCCTGCGCGTGATCGAGCAATCCAAGGCCGGCGCCCGCGCGCAATTCGTCGGCGCCACCGCCGCTCTCAACGAGAAGATCGAGGACAAGCTCTGGTCGATCCATGAGGAGAACACCGAGTTCGTCACCCGTGCCATGGAAGCCGGCAATGCGCTGACGCAGATATTCGAGAAGGCGGTTGCGCGCGGCGAGGTCAAGCTCGACGACCTCTTCGACACGGACTATTTGGAAATCGCCGGCACCAATCCGCAGCAATACCGCACCAAATATCTCGACTGGGCCGACCGCGCCCTGCCGCCGTTCCAGGAGTCCTTCCTGGCGCGGGAGCCGCGGATGGCATTCTGCGCCATGGTCGACCGCAACGGCTTCTTGCCGGTGCACAACAAGATCTATTCGCACCCGCAGCGGCCGGGCGATGTCGCCTGGAACACGGCCAACTGCCGCAACCGGCGCCTCTTCAACGATCCGGCGGGGCTGGCCGCCGCGCGCAACCTGCGATCGTACCTGGTCCAGAGCTATGCGCGCGACATGGGCAACGGGAACACGGTGATGATGCGGGAGATCGACGTCCCGATCCGCGTGCAGGGCCGGCACTGGGGCGGCTTCCGCACGGCCTACAAGCTGTAGCGCTCCCGCGCGTGCACGCACCTGCACGCACCTGCACTCCTGGGCAAGACGCCGGGCGCGAATCATCCTCTAAGGTCGGATCTGGAATCGGAATGCCGCCAAGGAGCCGATCAACGGCTCCGACTGGAGAGAGCCCGTACATGTCCTCTGCACAACTTGCCGTATTGGACACTGCCTCCAACCGGACGCTGGCCGAACGCCTGATCGACCAGCTCGCCGACCGCATCGGCGGTCTCGGCGTCGAGCTCGCCGACATCGCCGGCAACGTCCAGGACGTCGCCAACCGCGTCGCGAGCCAGTCGGAACGGTTTCACCATTTGCAGAAGACGGCCGAGACGATGGTCTCGGCCAACCACGACATCGCCAATGCCTCGCAGGCGGTGCAAACCACGACGTCGGCCGCGGTCGGCGAGATCGCGCAGTCGCGCGGCGCCGTCGACACCGCGGTCAGCCACATCTCCGAGCTCGTCGCCGCGGTGGAGCGGATCGAGGCACGCCTGTCCGCGGTCGGCGCGGCGCTGGCGCAGGTGGCGAAGGTCTCCGGCTCGATCGAGGCGATCGCCAAGCAGACCAATCTGCTCGCGCTCAACGCCACCATCGAGGCGGCGCGCGCCGGCACTGCCGGCCGCGGCTTCGCGGTGGTCGCAAGCGAGGTCAAGAGCCTCGCGGAGGCCACGCGCCAGGCCACGCATGAGATCTCCGACACCGTGCGCGATCTCGACGGCCAGATCGAAGGCCTGATCGGCGAGAGCAGCGACGCCTCGCAGCGCGCCAAGACCGCCGGCGAAGGCGCGCAAGCGATCTCCGGCATCATCTCGCGGGTCCAGCAGGGCTTCGCCTCGGTCGAAGCCGAGATCGACGGCGTCGCGCGCGCGGCGACCTCCAATCTCGGCCACTGCGACACCGTGATCAGCGAGCTCAACGAGCTCGCCAAGGGCGTCGACCTCTCCTCGCGCGACCTCCGAAGCGCCGACGAGCGGGTAGCAAAGCTGCTCGACGTCTCCGAAGGCCTGATCGCGCTGATCGCCGACAGCGGCGTGGAGACGTCGGACGCGCCGCTGATCCGCATCGTCGTCGACACCGCGAAGCGGATCTCGGCCGAGTTCGAAGCTGCGATCGACCGCGGCGAGATCACGCTCGACCAGCTCATGGACGAGACCTACCGCGAGATATCAGGCACCGATCCGAAGCAGTACCTGACCAACTACGTCGAGTTCACCGACCGCGTGCTGCCCGCGATCCAGGACCCGATCCAGAACTCCGATCCGCGCATCGTGTTCTGCGTCGCCTGGGCCAAAGGCGGCTACCTTCCGACCCACAATCCGAACTACCGCCTGCCGCAGGGCAAGGACCCGGTCTGGAACAACGCCAATTGCCGCAACCGCCGCCTGTTCACCGACCGCGCAGTGAAGAAGGTCGCGGCCAACACAAAACCCTTCCTGCTGCAAACCTATCGCCGCGACATGGGCGGCGGGCAGTTCGTGCTGATGAAGGACCTGTCCTCGCCGATCATGATCCGCGGCAAGCACTGGGGCGCCTTCCGGATGGGATTGCGGCAGGGCTGACGGGCGGCGCTAAGGCCTTTGACTCAAAACCTAAAAAACAACCCCATGCACAGTAGCCGGGGTGTGCGGAATCAATGGCTTACGCCGGCGGGCCCCGGCGCGCGTTGACTCGTCGGGCAAAACAGGGGCAAAATGCTATTATTCCGAAATTGTGAGAGGCGTGCGGTTCTCCCCGCCGTCCGCCGAGCACAGAAGCCGACTGCACTGGTGCGGCGGCCGACGTTGCCGTAGAAATGCCGCCGCGCATCCGCGCGAACCCGAACACAGCAAGCGGGCTTTTCGATGTCCTGTCCACCCGCCCAAATCGGCGCGCCGTTTTCCGAGATCGATACACCGGCGCTGATCATCGACCTCGACGCCTTCGAGCGCAATCTCGACACGATGGCGGCGGCGGTGAGCAAGCTCGGCGTTCGCTTGCGTCCGCATGCGAAGACCCACAAATCACCGATCATTGCGGCCAAGCAGATAGCGCGCGGCGCAATCGGCATCTGCTGCCAGAAGGTCGCCGAGGCCGAGATCCTGGTTGCGGGCGGGGTGAGTGACGTGCTCGTCAGCAATGAGGTGGTGGGCCTGCGGAAGCTGGAACGGCTCGCAGGCCTCGCTCGCCACGCACGCATCAGCGTTTGCGTGGACGATGCGATCATGGTCGAGCAACTGTCGCACGCCGCGGAGCGGGCAGGATCGCAAATCGAAGTCCTGGTCGAAATCGACGTCGGCGCCGGTCGCTGCGGCGTCAGGCCGGGGCCGGCGGCGGCCACCCTGGCGCGGCAGGTGGCGGCTTCACGCTTCCTATCGTTCGGCGGCTTGCAGGCCTATCACGGCTCTGCCCAGCATTTGCGCACGCCGGAGGAGCGGCGCGCTGCCATCGCCGGTGCCGCGAACGCGACCGCGGAGACACTGCGCGTCCTCAAGGACGCGGGCTTTCAGTGCCGGACGATTGGAGGTGCGGGAACCGGCACATTCGAGCTCGAAGGCGCGAGCGGCATCTGGAACGAATTGCAGGCGGGCTCCTATATCTTCATGGACGCCGACTACGCCAAGAACCTCGCCGACGGGGCGCGCAACGCCAATCCGTTCGAGCATGCGCTGTTCGTGATCGCGACGGTGATGAGCACAGGCGCCGGCGAACACGCGGTCATCGATGCCGGCCACAAGGCTCTGTCGAACGACAGCGGATTTCCGGTCGTGCTCGGCCGGCCCGATCTGCGCTATCATCGGCCATCTGACGAGCATGGCTTGCTCGATTTCGACAGCGCTTCGTCGCGACTGGCGATCGGCGACAAGGTGACGCTGATCCCCGGCCATTGCGACCCGACCGTCAATCTCTACGACTGGTATGTCGGCGTGCGCGGCTTCAACACGCCGGATTCCCGCGTGGAGGCACTTTGGCCAGTCGCGGCGCGGGGCGCGGTCACCTGAGATTGACGCGTGATTGCGCGCGACGCCGTAGCGCCCGGCCACTATCCTGTGCTGCATCTTAGAATGAATGTGGCCGACGCCATCGACGACTTGGAGACGATATCATGAGCGCAGACTCGGAAATCAAATCTGCGGGCGCCAACATTCAGGCAAGCACTATCAGCACCATTGTACTTGGCTTTGCAGCCGATCCGATGGCGCGTTGGGTTTGGCCCGATTCATCCGAATATCTCAGGATTATGCCTCAATTCGTCAAGGCATTTGGCGGACGGGCATTCGAGCATGGCACAGCTTACATCACAGAAGGGGCTCGCGCGGCCGCCCTGTGGCTGCCGCCCGGCGTCGAGCCCGATGAAACGGCCATGGACGCACTCATGGCGCAATCCCTGCGTCCGGAGATCGCCGATGATATTGGACACATGCTCCAGGGAATGGCCGAACATCATCCCCACGAGCCCCATTGGTATCTGCCTCTCATTGCCTCCGATCCGAACTGGATCGGCCAAGGTCTCGGCACATTGTTGATGAAGCACGCTCTTCGACGATGCGACGAGGAGGGCATCGCCGCCTACCTCGAAAGTTCGAATCCGCGAAACATCTCCCTTTATGAACGCCACGGCTTCAAGATCATCGGCGAGATACAACATGGTTCTTCGCCGACGATGACACCAATGTTGCGGACAGCTTCTTGAACGGAATCCAATCTGTCGAAGAGAAGGGCTCGCAGCCGCCAATGACTGTTGACTTCCGCTTGTGGCCCAAAGCGGAGTTCCCTTGTTGCCCGTCGATGTCCGCTGCTGAGGGCAAAGTTTGATATAATCGTCCGGGGACGACACCGGGTGATTTCGCTCGCGCTTCAGCTCAACCAGAATTTCGGCGTCGTCGGCTCCAGCCTTCCACCCACGCGCACCGGCGCGATCTTGAGCGCGAGCCCTGTCGCATCGTCCGTTTCCACGGCGACGCCGCTGAGCGTCGCGGCGCCTGCGGCCGGCTCGAAGCGGCCGGACGGAATTCCTGATGTGAACCTCCGCAGCGGCTCTTCCTTCTGCATGCCGATGATGGAATCGTAATCGCCGGTCATGCCGGCGTCGGTCATGTAGGCGGTGCCGCCTGACAGGATCTGGTGGTCGGCGGTCGGCACATGCGTGTGCGTGCCGACGACGAGGCTGGCGCGGCCGTCGCAGAAGAAGCCGATCCCCTGCTTCTCGCTTGAAGCCTCGCAATGGAAATCGACGACGATGGCGTCGGCGGCGACGCCGAGCGGACAGGCGCCAAGCTCGCGCTCGAGCGCGGCGAAGGGATCGTCGAACGGGGTCATGAAGACGCGGCCGAGCGCGTTGACGACGAGGGCGTGCTTGCCGTTCTTGGTCTCGACCAAGGCGGCGCCGCGGCCGGGCGTGCCGCGCGGATAGTTGGCGGGGCGCACCAGGCGGTCGGCGCGCTCGATGAACACCAGCGCCTCGCGCTGGTCCCAGGAGTGATTGCCGAGCGTCACCGCGTCGGCGCCGGCCTCGAGAAACTCCTGGTAGATCGCTTCCGTGATGCCGAAGCCACCGGCCGAATTCTCGCCGTTGACGACGACGAGATCGAGCGACCAGTCCTTGACCATGCCGGGCAGATATTCGGAGACGGCCTCGCGTCCGCTACGGCCGACGACGTCACCCACGAAGAGAATGCGCAACTTCAGAACTCCGGAAATCGAACACGTCCGATTCCGTTAGCACATAATCGAGCGCCACGTCGTGGGATAGTGCCGGAACCGCCTCGATCTCCTGCACTGCAAACGCAAGGCCGATGCCGACGATGTGCTTGGCTTTGCGCAAATGCGCGAAGGTGAAATCGTAATGCCCGGCGCCATAGCCGATGCGATGGCCGAGGCGGTCGAAGGCGGCGAGCGGCGTCAGCATGATGTCGGGAATGACTTCGGCCGCAGCAGGTGAAGGTTCGGGAATGCCGAGCGGGCCGAGCATCAGGCGGTCGTTCGGATGGAAGAGACGGAAGATCAGCGACTGGCCGCGCGCGGTGACGCAGGGCAGCGCCAGCCTGGCGCCCTCTTCCGCGAGCTTTGCGAGCAGCGGCATCGGATCGATCTCGCTGCGGATCGGCGAATAGCCGGAGACGATGCTGTCGGGCAGCAGCTTGAACGGTAGCCCGCGCTTGGCGAGCTTTGCGGCGGCCGCGATGCGTTTCTTCTCGCTCAGCGCATCGCGCTTGGCGAGGGCTTTGGCACGGAGCTCGGCTTTGGAGTTGGACATGTGCTTTGGTCCCCACGTCATCACCCGCGAATGCGGGTGATCCAGTATTCCAGAGGCGGTGGTGATTCACACAAGGGCCGCGGCGTACTGGATTCCCCGCCCCGTGCGCAATTGCGCACTCGGGGGGAATGACACCTGTTGAATTGGCCGCAGTCGTTTCAACAAGCACAAACGAAGCAAACGAAAGTGCGAAGCCGCGAACGCCGTTGAAGCACTCGATCCCGGAGTTCCCTACGAAAGTAGGTGGGCACCATATGTCCGAGCCCACGGGCCCGGCCAGGGACAGTTCCCTAAAGGATCGATAAGGCCCCGGGGATATATGGCTCCTGACGCACGTCGCAGCCTCGCGGAGGCAATGTAACAACTGTACTGACGAATCGCCAGTGCGACGAGAGTGCGGCTTCCGCTGCGCGCTTTCTTACCCTCCCCTGGAGGGGTCCGGGACGAGCGAAGCTCGCCCGTGGGTCGGCTCACATGGAGCGCAGCGAAATGTGAGCGGGGTGGGGTGATCTCTCCCCACGGGCACTGTCCGTGTGGAGAGATCACCCCACCCCGCTCGCGCTACGCGCGATCGACCCTCCCCCTCCAGGGCCCTCCAGGGGAGGGTAAGGGCACGGCTCCTATCGAGCTTCAGCCGATCGCGATGCCGTTCCCCACCGTCCGGTTCAGGACCTGGGTCGATTTCTCGATGCGCTCGGCGGCGGCGTTCAGCGCGTTGACCACCGCGGTCTGCGTCATCCTGGCGCGCTCGACGGCGGCATTGCGGAAATCCCTGAGCTCGGTCAATTCCTGCTCGAGGGTGCGGACGCGGTTGGTGGTGTCGATCAGCTCATCGCACACGGTGAGCGCAGCCATGACGGTGAGGCGCGCATCGCCGATCTCGCCGAATTTTCCGCGCAGCGACTGGATGCGCGTCTCCAGCGTCTCGGCGAGCTTGAGCAGCCGCACCTCCTGGCCCTCCTCGCAGGCCATGCGATATTGCCGGCCGTTGATGGTGACGTTGATGTGGCTCATCCGTCCTCTCCGGTATCGAGCACCGAGCGTATCGTCACGATCGCGGAATCCAGCCGGTCAGAAATCTCGCGATTGGTGCGCTCGAGCTTGCGTGCCTTCACCAGCGCGCCGTCGAGCTCGTCGGCAAGACGCGAGCGATCCGCGCCGAGCGCCTGGATGCGCGCCGCAAGCTCGTTCTCGTCGCGATCGGCATCGCGACGCCGCTCCACCGCACTTTCGAGCGCATCGAGCGCCGCCATGAGTCTGCGGGTCGCAATCTCGATCTCGACGGCGGACGACTCCGTCATGGCGGAACTGTTGGATACGCGATCGTTCATGCAGTCAGCGGCGGAACCTGGCGGCCTTTGCCCAGTGGCCTTTCCCTGGAGCTTGCCGTCCGGCAAAAGACTCGGTTCGGCAAGCGGTTAGAAGCAGAAATTTACAAAGCAAGCTAGCCAAGCGCAACGCCGCCGCAAAACTATGCACTGTTCAATCGGGACGACGTGTCGCTGCGTCGCTTCCGCCCGGCGCGATCCCGGCGGAAAACCGATGTCCACACAGGCAACTTTTGCGGCCAAACCGGCGTTCGATTGCCTTGGACTCCCGGAACCGAGGTGCTATCCCAGCGCCAACCTTCAGTGGCCGCCAGGCTTCTCCCCGCGCGGGCAACCATCGCCAAGCGCTTCATTTCAGACGGATTTCAGACATGACGCAGGTCGATCACACCCGTATGGCCAACGCGATCCGCGGCCTTTCGATGGACGCTGTCGAGAAGGCGAAATCGGGCCATCCCGGCCTGCCGATGGGCGCCGCCGACATCGCCACCGTGCTGTTCACGCAGTTCCTGAAATTCGATGCCACTGCGCCCGCCTGGCCGGACCGCGACCGCTTCGTGCTCTCGGCCGGCCACGGCTCGATGCTGCTCTATTCGCTGCTGTATTTGACCGGCAATGCCGAGATGACGCTGGACCAGATCAAGCAGTTCCGCCAGGTCGACTCGCTGACCCCCGGCCACCCCGAGAACTTCCGCACCAAGGGCATCGAGACCACCACCGGCCCGCTCGGCCAGGGCATCTCGACTGCGGTCGGCATGGCGCTGGCCGAAAAGATGCTCGCCGCCGAATTCGGCAAGAAGATCGTCGACCACCACACCTATGTGCTCGCCTCCGACGGCGACCTGATGGAAGGCGTGTCGCAGGAAGCGATCGCGATGGCCGGCCACTGGAAGCTCAACAAGCTGATCGTGCTCTACGACGACAACGGCATCTCGATCGACGGCCCGACCTCGATCTCCGATTCCGTCGACCAGGTGAAGCGCTTCAAGTCGGCGGGCTGGGCGGCCGAGAAGATCGATGGCCACGACCAGGCCGCGATCGCCGATGCGATCACGCGCGCGAAGAAATCCAGCAAGCCCACGCTGATCGCCTGCCGCACCACGATCGGCTTCGGCGCGCCGCACAAGCAAGGCACCTCGAAGGTGCACGGCGAAGCGCTCGGCGCCGACGAGCTCAAGGCTGCCAAGGAAAATCTCGGCATTTCGCTCGAGCCGTTCGCGGTCGCCGACGACGTGCTGAAGGCATGGCGCGCGGCCGGCAGCCGAGGCGCCGCGGCACGCCAGGAATGGGAAGCGCGGCTCGGTGAGCTCGGCAGCCGCAAGCGCGCCGAGTTCGAGCGCCGCCTGCGTCACGAGCGTCCCGCTTCGCTCGCCAAGGCCGTTCGCGCCTACAAGAAGGAGCTGCTGGAAAAGCCGATGACCGCGGCCACCCGCAAGTCGTCGGAAGCGGTGATCGAAGTCATCGCCGGCGCCATGCCGATGGAATTCCTGGCAGGCTCGGCCGACCTCACCGGCTCCAACAACAACAAGGCGAAGTCGGCGACCGCCTTCTCGGCCAAGACGCCGAAGGGCCGCTTCATCCATTACGGCATCCGCGAGCACGGCATGGCGGCCGCGATGAACGGCATTTTCCTGCACGGCGGTTTCGCGCCGAACGGCGCGACCTTCCTCGTCTTCACCGATTATGCGCGTCCGGCGATGCGCCTTGCCGCGCTGATGGGCGCCGGTGTCGTCTACGTCATGACCCATGACTCGATCGGTCTCGGCGAAGACGGCCCGACCCATCAGCCGGTCGAGCATCTCGCAGCGCTCCGCGCCATTCCCAACATGCGCGTGTTCCGTCCCTGCGATGCCATCGAGGTCGCCGAGTGCTGGGAGCTCGCGCTCAACCGCGTCGATGGCCCGACCGTGCTGGCGCTGACGCGGCAGAACCTGCCGCAGCTGCGGACCACCGCACCGAACGACAATCCCTGCGCGGCTGGTGCCTACGAGCTGGTCGCCGCCCAGGGCGAAGCCAAGGCGACGCTGTTCGCCTCGGGCTCGGAGGTCGAGATCGCGGTCGCGGCCCAGAAACAATTGGCGGAACGCGGCGTCGCTTCGCGCGTTGTCTCCGTTCCCTCGCTGGAGCTGTTGTTAGCGCAACCAGAGGCCAAGCGCGCCGCCATCATCGGCAACGCGCCGGTGAAGATCGCGATCGAGGCCGCCGTGCGCTGGGGCTGGGACGCCGTGATTGGCCAGGATGGCGAATTCATCGGCATGCATTCGTTCGGCGAAAGCGGCCCTGCCAAGGAGCTTTACAAGCATTTCGGCATTACCGCCGAGGCCGCGGTTAACGCTGTGCTGAAGCGCGTTTCCTGAGAGTTGAGCTTGCCGCAAAAAAGGACTACCTAATCTCTCATATGATCAAGCACCGCCCGGCCGAACCGGGCGTCCGCCCCTAAAAAACCCTCGCAGGCGCGTATAGCGCGTTGTGCGGGATGACAACGGTCATTGAAGGAGACGAAACATGGCAGTCCGCGTCGGAATTAACGGTTTTGGCCGCATCGGCCGCAACATCCTGCGGGCTATCGCCGAGTCCGGCCGCAAGGACATCGAGGTCGTCGGCATCAACGACCTCGGCCCGGTCGAGACCAACGCTCATCTCCTCCGCTTCGACAGCGTCCATGGCCGCTTTCCCGGCACCGTCACCGTCGACGGCGACTCCATCAGCCTCGGCAACGGCAAGATCAAGGTCACCGCCGAGCGCGATCCCTCGAAGCTGCCCTGGAAGGATCTCGGCGTCGACATTGCGATGGAATGCACCGGCATCTTCACCTCGAAGGACAAGGCTAGCGCGCATCTGACCGCCGGCGCCAAGCGCGTGCTGGTCTCCGCGCCCGCCGACGGCGCCGACGCCACCATCGTCTACGGCGTCAACCACGACACGCTGACCAAGGATCACCTCGTCGTCTCCAACGGCAGCTGCACCACCAACTGCCTTGCGCCGGTTGCCAAGGTGCTGAACGATCTCGTCGGCATCGAGACCGGCTTCATGACCACGATCCACGCCTATACCGGCGACCAGCCGACGCTCGACACGATGCACAAGGATCTCTACCGCGGCCGCGCGGCGGCGATGTCGATGATCCCGACCTCGACGGGTGCTGCGAAGGCGATCGGCCTCGTGCTGCCCGAGCTGAAGGGCAAGCTCGACGGCGTCGCGATCCGCGTGCCGACCCCGAACGTCTCGGTCGTCGACCTCAAGATCGTCGCCAAGCGCGCCACCGACGCCAAGGAGATCAACGCGGCGATGAAGCGCGCCAGCGAGCAGCAGCTCAAGGGCATCCTCGGCTACACCAATGCGCCGAACGTCTCGATCGACTTCAACCACGACCCGCACTCCTCGACCTTCCACGAGGACCAGACCAAGGTGCAGAACGGCACGCTGGTGCGCGTGATGTCCTGGTACGACAACGAGTGGGGCTTTTCGAACCGCATGGCGGACACCGCCGCCGCGATGGCGAAGGTGATCTGAGGGAAGCCAAGGTGCTTCCTCACTGGATTGGCATCCCTGGCGTCATACTGTTGATCGCGATGATCGCGTACGGATTTCGCCGGGGCCTCGCAGTGAAGTCTCCGAAAGACGGTGGAGGGAGCGGCGACCACGGCCATTCGCCTCCCCCCGATTCCGACACTCCGACGCACGGATGATGAACGATGCCCGCTAAATTCCGCACCCTCGACGACGTCGACGTGAAGGGCAAGCGCGTGCTGCTGCGCGTCGACCTCAACGTGCCCATGGAGAGCGGGCGCGTCACCGACGCCACCCGGCTCGAGCGCGTGGCGCCGACCATCACCGAGCTCGCCGACAAGGGCGGCAAGGTCATCCTGCTCGCGCATTTCGGCCGGCCGAAGGGACGCGACGCCAAGGACTCGCTCAAGCCCGTCGCGGAGGCGCTGGCGAAGGTGGTGAAGAAGCCCGTCGCGTTTGCCGAGGATTGCATCGGCGAGCCCGCGGCCAAGGCGGTCGCCGGCCTGAAGGATGGCGACATCCTGTGCCTGGAAAACACCCGCTTCCACAAAGAGGAAGAAAAGAACGATCCCGCCTTCGTCGCGGAACTCGCGAAGCTCGGCGACATCTGGGTCAATGACGCGTTCTCGGCCGCGCACCGCGCCCACGCCTCGACCGAAGGTCTCGGCCACAAGCTGCCGGCCTATGCCGGCCGCACCATGCAGGCCGAGCTGGACGCGCTGGAGAAGGCGCTGGGCTCGCCGAGCAAGCCCGTGATCGCCATCATCGGCGGCGCCAAGGTCTCGACCAAGATCGACCTGTTGGAAAACCTCGTCACCAAGGTCGACGCGCTCGTGATCGGCGGCGGCATGGCCAACACCTTCCTGCACGCGCAGGGCGTTGCGGTCGGCAAGTCGCTGGCCGAGAAGGATCTTAGCCCCACCGCGCTGCGCATCATGGAGAAGGCGGAAGCCGCCAATTGCGCCATCATCCTCCCGGTCGACGCCACCGTCGCCTATCACTTCGCCGCCAACGCGCCGTCGCATGCCTATGGACTCGATGCGATCCCGGCCGACGGCATGATCCTCGACGTCGGCCCGCAATCGATCGCGCGCGTCCATGCCGCGATCGACGATGCGGCGACGCTGGTCTGGAACGGCCCCCTGGGCGCATTCGAGATGCAGCCGTTCGACCGCGGCACGGTCGCGGCCGCCAAGCACGCCGCCGAGCGCACCAAGGCCAAGAAGCTGATCTCGATCGCGGGCGGCGGCGACACCGTCGCGGCGCTCAACCAGGCCCATGTGGCCGGTGACTTCACCTATGTGTCGACCGCCGGTGGCGCGTTCCTTGAATGGATGGAAGGCAAGCCCCTGCCCGGCGTTGAAGTTCTGCGTAGCAAGTAATCAAGCGGCCTTTGAGGCCCCAACGGGAGACAAAGACAGATGGCTCGGATCACGTTACGTCAATTGCTCGACCACGCGGCGGAGAACGATTACGGCGTACCGGCCTTCAACATCAACAACATGGAGCAGGCGCTGGCCATCATGGACGCGGCCAACCAGGTCGATGCGCCCGTCATCATCCAGGCCTCGCGCGGCGCGCGCTCCTACGCCAACGACGTCATGCTCAAGCACATGATGGACGCGGTGACCGAGATCTATCCGCACATTCCGGTCTGCGTGCATCTCGACCACGGCAACGAGCCGGCGACCTGCATGACCGCGATCCAGGCCGGCTTCACCTCGGTGATGATGGACGGCTCCCTCAAGGCCGACGGCAAGACCCCCGGCGACTGGGGATACAATGTCGGCGTCACCAAGACCGTCACCGACATGGCCCATCTCGGCGGCATCTCCGTCGAGGGCGAGCTCGGGGTGCTCGGCTCGCTCGAGACCGGCATGGGCGACAAGGAAGACGGCCACGGCGCCGAAGGCAAGCTTAGCCACGACCAGCTCCTGACCAATCCGGACGAGGCCGTGAAGTTCGTCCAGGAAACCAAGGTCGACGCGCTCGCGATCGCGATGGGGACGTCGCATGGCGCTTACAAATTCACCCGCAAGCCCGACGGCAACATCCT
Source organism: Bradyrhizobium sp. JHI2711 (assembly GCF_056156565.1). Taxonomy (NCBI): domain Bacteria; kingdom Pseudomonadati; phylum Pseudomonadota; class Alphaproteobacteria; order Hyphomicrobiales; family Nitrobacteraceae; genus Bradyrhizobium; species Bradyrhizobium sp. JHI2711. The sequence goes on along the minus strand of NZ_JBPZPT010000002.1, from coordinate 1,396,819 downwards.
CGCCATGAATGTGATCGAGGAGATCCACCGCAAGCTGCCGAACACGCATCTCGTCATGCACGGCTCCTCCTCGGTGCCGCAGGATCTGCAGGACATCATCAACGCCTATGGCGGCAAGATGAAGCCGACCTGGGGCGTGCCGGTGGCCGAGATCCAGCGCGGCATCAAGAACGGCGTGCGCAAGATCAACATCGACACCGACAACCGCATGGCGATGACCGGCCAGATCCGGAAAGTTCTGAAGGACAACCCGGAAGAGTTCGATCCGCGCAAGTACCTGAAGCCGGCGATGGAAGCCATGACCAAGCTGTGCAAGCAGCGCCTGCAGGAGTTCAACACCGCAGGCCAGGCCTCCAAGATCAAGAAGGTGCTGACCACCGCCGAGATGGCCAAGCGCTACGCCAAGGGCGAGCTCGATCCCCGGGTCGCCTAAGGCCTCCGTCACATCCTCCCGTCATTCCGGGACACGCGAAGCGTGGGCCCGGAATCCATAACCACAGCCTGGGGTTATGGATTCCGGGCCTGCGCCTTTCGGCGCATCCCGGAATGACAGAAAGACCCTTTACCCTGCGACGAACGATAACTCGGCAATTGCCCGAGAACGGTCTATTTTCCCGGGCAAGGGCAGAATCGTTTTGGGAGGACCTCTCGATGAATCTGACTGAGCTCAACAAGATCGCGACCGCCATGGTCGCGTCCGGCAAGGGCATCCTTGCCGCCGACGAATCCTCCGGCACCATCAAGAAGCGCTTCGACGCCATCGGCGTGGAATCGACCGAAGAGAACCGCCGCGACTATCGCGAAATGCTGTTTCGCGCCAAGGACGCCATGAGCCAGTACATCTCCGGCGTGATCCTCTATGACGAGACGATCTGGCAGAATGCCAAGGACGGCACGCCGCTGGTCAAGCTGATCGAGCAGGCCGGCGCCATTCCCGGAATTAAGGTCGACGAGGGCACGCAGGCCTTGCCGATGTGCCCCGGTGAAACAGTCACGATCGGGCTCGACAAGCTCGCCGAGCGCCTACAGAAATATTACGAGCGCGGCGCGCGCTTTGCCAAATGGCGCGCGGTGATCGACATCGGCAGCGGCATTCCCTCGATGACGGCGATCAGCGTCAACGCCCACGCGCTGGCGCGCTATGCCGCGCTGTGCCAGGCCGCGCAGATCGTGCCGATCGTCGAGCCGGAGGTGCTGATGGACGGCGACCACGACATCGAGCGCTGCTATGAGGTGACGCAACGCGTGCTCAACAAGACCTTCCAGGAATTGCGCGTGCAGCGCGTGGCGCTGGAAGGCATGGTGCTGAAGCCGAACATGGCAATCGCCGGCAAGAAATGTCCGAAGCAGGCCTCGGTCGAGGAGGTCGCGGAGAAGACGATACGGCTGCTCAAGGCCTGCGTGCCCGCGGCGGTGCCCGGCATCGCCTTCCTGTCCGGCGGCCAGTCGGACGAAGAGGCGACCGCGCATCTCAACGCCATGCACAAGCTCGGTCCGCTGCCCTGGGGCCTGACCTTCTCCTACGGCCGCGCGCTGCAGGCCGCGCCGCAGAAGGCCTGGTCGGGCAAGCCTGAGAACGTCGCGGCCGGCCAGCGCGCCTTCAGTCATCGCGCCCGCATGAACGGCCTCGCCTCCAAGGGCGAATGGCAAAGCAGCCTGGAACAGAAGGCAGCCTAGACCTTGTCGAACAAACCGCCTCCGCCGCGCCCGGCGCCGCGTCTCTATCTCGCGACGCCCGTCGTCGATGATCCCGCGACGCTGGTCGCCGAGCTGCCGGGGCTGATCGCGTCCGCCGACGTCGCCGCCGTGCTGCTGCGCCTGAAGGAGACCGATCAGCGCGGCATGATCTCGCGCGTCAAGGCCTTGGCGCCGCCGGTGCAGAAGGCGGGCGCGGCACTCCTCGTCGACGGCCATGCCGACATCGTCGCGCGCGGCGGCGCCGACGGCGCGCACCTGCCCGGCATCGCCGCGCTGAAGGAGGCGCTGCCGTCGCTCAAGCCGGATCGCATCGCCGGTGTCGGCGGGCTGACGACGCGGCACCATTCCATGGATGCGGGCGAGATGGGCGCGGATTACGTGCTGTTCGGCGAGCCCGATGCGAAAGGCCAGCGGCCGTCGTCGCAGGCGATCGCCGAGCGGCTGGACTGGTGGGCCGAGCTGTTCGAGCCGCCCTGCGTCGGCTTTGCCACCACGCTGGACGAGGCCTACGATTTCGCCGCCAGCGGCGCCGATTTCGTGCTGGTCGGCGACTTCATCTGGGCCGATCCGCGCGGGCCCAAGGCCGCCCTGATCGAGGTCGATGCCGCGATCAAGAAGGCTCATGCGACGGCGCAGGCCGGCCAAGATCCTGCGGGCCAGGAGCACGGCTAGCGCCCGACATGAAGCTCCCGTGCATCACCATGCTGGCCACGCTGCTGCTGACAGTGCCCGCGGCCGCGCAGCTGCAGATCACCCCGCCGGCGACGACGCCGAGCGCACCGGCAGAGAAGCAGAAGCCAAAGCCGCCCGCCCCTGCCAAGAAGAAGGAGGCAGCACCGGCGCCGAAGCCTACGGCATCTCCCAAGCCGTCCGCTTCGCCCAAGCCGGCAACCGTGATCCCCGCGCCGCCGTCCGACGATCCCAACGTCGACCTCGTGTTCGGCGCCTATCAGCGCGGCCAGTACAAGACGGCGTTCGAGCTCGCCACGGTGCGCGCGCAAGCCGGCGATGCCAAGGCGATGACCATGCTCGGCGAGCTCTATTCCAACGCCATGGGCATCCGGCGCGATTACGCGAAAGCGGCCGAGTGGTACAAGCGCGCCGCCGATGCCGGCGATCGCGAGGCGATGTTCGCGCTCGCCATGCTGCGCATCTCCGGCCGCGGCGGCCCGGTCGACAAAAGCGAGGCGGTCAGGCTGATGGCCTCCGCCGCCAAGCTCGGCGAGCCCAAGGCGGCCTATAACCTCGCCCTGCTCTATTTGGACGGCCAGACGCTGCCGCAGGACGTCCGGCGTTCGGCGGAACTGCTGCGCCAAGCCGCCGATGCAGGCCTGCCCGAAGCGCAATACGCGCTCGCGACCTTCTACAAGGAGGGCACCGGTGTGCCGAAGGACCCCGAGCGCGCGGTGCGGCTGCTGCAGGCCGCCGCGATCGCCGACAATGTCGATGCCGAGGTCGAATATGCCATCGCGATGTTCAACGGCACCGGCACGCCGAAGAACCAGCCGGCGGCTGTCGCCCTGCTTCGCAAGGCCTCCCGCCAGGGCAGCGCGATCGCGCAGAACCGGCTGGCCTGGGTGCTGATCAACGGCGTCGGCACGCCCGTGGACAAGATCGAAGGCTTCAAATGGCACCTGGTGGCCAAGACATCAGGCAAGGGCGACCCCGAGCTCGACAAGCAGCTCTCCGATCTGCCGGCCGATGACCGCGCCAAGGCCGAGGCCGCCGCCAGGAAGTGGCTCGGGTCCAAATGACTTGACGCGGGGCCCCTCACGGGGCACCCAATCCCCCAAACAGGCGCGTTTCCGCGCCCCTCTCCCCGATCAAGACCAGAAGCATATGCTGTATTCCGCCACTATCAACGTCATGGTCAAGGCGGCGCGCCGCGCCGGCCGCAGCCTCAAGCGCGATCTCGGCGAGATCGAGCATCTCCAGGTCTCGCTGAAGGGGCCGGCCAATTTCGTCTCGCTCGCCGACAAGCGCGCCGAGGAGATCCTCTACCAGGACCTCGCCAAGGCCCGGCCCGGCTACGGCTTCATCGGCGAGGAAGGGGGCAACCGCGAGGGCACCGACAAGAGCCACACCTGGATCGTCGATCCCTTGGACGGCACCACCAACTTCCTGCACGGCATCCCGCAATTTGCGATCTCGATCGGGCTCGCCCGCGAGGGCACCGTGATTGCGGGCGTGATCTACAACCCCGCCAATGACGAGCTCTACATCGCCGAGCGCGGCAAGGGCGCCTTCCTCAACGACCAGCGCCTGCGCGTCGCCGGCCGCCGCCAGCTGAGCGAATGCGTGGTGGCCTGCGGCCTGCCTCATATCGGCCGCGGCGACCACCAGGAATTCCGCCGCGAGATGACCGCGATCCAGGACCGCGTCGCCGGCTTGCGCCGTTTCGGCGCTGCCTCGCTCGATCTCGCCTTCGTCGCCGCCGGCCGGCTCGACGGGTATTGGGAGCGCGATTTGCAATCCTGGGACATCGCGGCCGGTATGCTGATGGTCCGCGAAGCCGGCGGCACCATCAGCGATATCGCAACGCCGGGCGACCCGCTGGTCACCGGGCACGTCGTGTGCGGGAATGAGTACGTGCACGGGGAGCTGGTGAAGATCTTGCGGAAGCCGGCTTAAGGCGGAAGCTCGCGCTCCACATTCCCCTGTCATTCCGGGGCGCGCCTCTTGGCGCGAGCCCGGAATCCATTGATCCTCGTCAATGGTGGCCCGCTGGATTCCGGGCTCGTGCTTCGCACGCCCCGGAATGACGGGGGTGCATCAGTGGCCTGAGTGCGCCCGCGCCGGTCGGCCGTGCGCTTCAGCTTCCCGCGCCGCCTTCGGCTCGCGATCACCCGCCAGCACGCGCTGCACCGAGACGAAGAACACCGGCACCATCAACAGCGCCAGGATCACCACCGCGATCATGCCGCCCATCACCACGCTGCCGAGCGCCTGCTGGCTGGCGCCGCCGGCGCCGTGGGCGATGGCCATCGGCAGCACGCCGCAGATGAAGGCAAGGCCGGTCATCAAGATGGGGCGGAAGCGCAGGCGGCAGGCTTCGATGGTGGCTTCGACCAGCGGCTTGCCTTCTTTCCGCAGATCCTTGGCGAACTCGATGATCAGGATCGCGTCCTTTGCGGCGAGGCCAATGATGGTGATCAGGCCGACGGTGAAATAGACGTCGTTGGGCAGGCCGCGCAGCATAGCGGCAGTGACCGCGCCGACGATGCCGAGCGGCACGGTGAGCAGCACCGCGAGCGGAATGGTCCAGCTCTCGTAGAGCGCGGCGAGGCACAGGAACACCACGAACACCGACAGGGCGAGCAGGAACGGCGCCTGCGAGCCCGACAGCTTCTCCTGCAGCGACTGTCCGGTCCATTCATAGCCGAAACCGCGCGGCAACCGGTCGGCGAGCCGCTCCATCTCGGCGATGGCATCGCCCGAGGTGAAGCCGGGCCTGGCCTCGCCGGAGATGCGCACCGCCGGATAATAGTTGAAGCCGGCGATCTGTGTCGGGCCGCGCGCCCATTCGATCGTGGTGAAGGACGAGAACGGCACCAGCTGGCCGCGGCTGTTCTTGACGTTGTAGTTGAGGATGTCCTCGGCCCGCATGCGGTCGCGCGCGTCCGCCTGCACCACGACGCGCTGCATGCGACCGCGGTTCGGGAAGTCGTTGATGTAGTTCGAGCCGAGATTGGTCGAGATGGTGTTGTTGATGTCCTCGAAGGTGACGCCGAACGCGCCGGCCTTCTCGCGGTCGATCATGAGATTGACCACGCCCGCCTCGGGCAGGCCTTCGATATAGACCTTCTGCAGCACCGGGCTGGCATTGGCCTCCGCGATCAGCTGGTCGGCGGCGCGCATCAATTGCTGATAGCCCTTCTGGCCGCGATCCTGGAGGCGGAACGAGAAGCCGGACGAGTTGCCGAGATTGTCGATCGGCGGCGGCTGCAGCGCCGAGATTTTTGCGTCGCGGATCGACGAGCCCAGGTCGCGGTTGACGTCGTTGACGATCGCGGCAGCGGAGTCCTTCGGCCCGCGCTCCGACCAGTCCTTCAGCGTGATGAAGGCCTGGGCGGTGTTCATGCCCTGGCCGGAGAAGCTGAAGCCGGTGAGGAAGGTGACGTTGTCGACGCCCGGCCGCGCGGCGAGATATTTTTCGACCTTCTCGATCACGGCCTCGGTGCGGGCATAGGACGAATCCGAGGGCGTCTGCACGTCGGTGGTGATGAAGCCCTGGTCGTCGACGGGGAGGAAGCCGCCGGGCAGGTTGACGAAGGCCCAGGACAGGCCGACCAGCAGCGCGGCATAGACCAGCATCAGGCGGCCGGTGCGATTCAGCGAAAAGCCGACGGTGCGTGAATAGCGTTCCTTGACGCCTTCGAGCATGCGGTTGAACCAGCCGAACACGAAGTTGGTCGAATGACCGTGCCCCTTTGCCACAGGCTTCAACAGCGTCGCGCACAGCGCCGGCGTCAACGACAGCGCCAGGAAGGCGGAGAAGCCGATCGCGGCGACCATGGTGACGGAGAACTGGCGGTAGATGATGCCGACCGAGCCCGGGAAGAACGCCATCGGCACGAACACCGCCATCAGCACCAGCGTGATGCCGATGATGGCGCCGGTGATCTGCGACATGGCTTTCCGCGTCGCTTCCTTCGGCGGCAGGCCTTCCTCGGCCATGATCCGCTCGACGTTCTCGACCACGACAATGGCGTCGTCGACGAGGATGCCGACCGCGAGCACCATGCCGAACATCGAGAGCATGTTGATGGAATAGCCGGCGAGCAGCAGAGTGGAGCAGGCGCCCAGCAGCGCCACCGGGACCACGATGGTCGGAATGATGGTGTAGCGGATGTTCTGCAGGAACAAGAACATCACCACGAACACCAGCACCACAGCTTCGACCAGCGTCGTCAGCACCTTCTCGATCGAGGCCTCGACCACAGGGGTGATGTTGTAGGGGATCTCGTAGGTGATGTTGGCCGGGAAGAAGCGCGACAGCTCCTTCATCTTCGCTTCGACTGCGCTGGCGGTCGCCAGCGCATTGCCGGTCGGCGACATCAGGACCGACAGGCCCGCCGTCGGCTTGCCGTCGAGGCGCGTGTTGAACTGGTAGCTGAGGCCGCCGACCTCGATGCGCGCGACGTCGCGCAGGCGCACGGTCGAGCCGTCGGCATTGGCGCGCAGGATGATGGCGCCGAACTCGTCGGGCGAGGAGAGCTGGCCCTTGACCAGCACCAGTGCCGAGGTGCGCTGGTTCGAGGTCGACGGCTCGGCGCCGATGCTGCCGGAAGCGACCTGCGCGTTCTGCGCGGTGATGGCCTTGTTGACGTCGTCGGCGGTCAGGCCATAGCCGACCAGCTTTGCGGGATCGACCCAGACACGAAGCGAGCGCTCGGTCGAGTACAGTGTGGCGCGGCCGACGCCGGGAATGCGGCGGATCTCGCCGAGCACGTTGCGGATCATGAAGTCGCCGAGGCCGACTTCATCCAGGCTGCCGTCAGTCGAGTTCAGTGTGATGATCTGCAGCACTGCGCTCGAGGCTTCCTCGATCAGGATGCCCTGCTGCATCACCGCGCGCGGCAGGCGCGCCTCGACGCGCTTGATGCGGTTCTGGACCTCGACCGAGGCGGCACTGGTGTCGGTGCCCGGCTGGAAGTTGGCGATGATCTCGACCTGGCCGAGCGAGTCGCTGGTCGATTCGAAATTGAGGATGTTGGCGGCGCCGTTGAGCTCCTCCTCGATCAGCCGCGTGACGCTATTGTAGAGGTTTTCCGGCGAGGCGCCGGGATAGCTGGTCGAGACCGAGATCGAGGGCGGCGCGATGATCGGATATTGCGCGATCGGCAGCAGCGGCACCGCGATCGCGCCGATCAAGCAGATGAACAGCGCGACCACCCAGGCGAAGATCGGCCTGTCGATGAAGAAACTCGGCATTGGCCGTTTTATCCTCGTTGTTCGGTTAGACCCTCATGGTGAGGAGCGCGGAACGCGCGCTCCGGACGATGCCGCGCATCGCCGCGAGAACCATGAAGGCCCGGCTCTCTCCCGCGGCCATCCTTCGAGACGCCCGCTTGCAGCGGGCTCCTCAGGTTAAGGACGACACTTGCTGCGCGGAGCGTTACCGCGTGAGCTGCTGAGCGTGCCGGTTGTCTGCGGTCGCTTCCGCCTCCGACCAGGATTGCGGCTTGACCTTGTCGCCGGCCGCGAATTTCTGGAAGCCTTCGACCACGACCTTGTCGCCGGACTTCAGGCCTTCGGTGATGAACCAGAGGCCGTCCTGCACCGAGCCGGTGCGCACCGGCTGCACCGCGATGTGATTGTCGTCCTTGACGACGAACACCTCGCTGCCGCCGCCGCCATTGCGCTGGATCGCCTGCTGCGGCACCGCGATCGCATCGGAATCGAGACCCTGGTCGATGCGGACCCGGACATACATGCCCGGGAGCAGCTCGCGCTTGGGATTGGGGAACTCGCCGCGCAACGTCACCTGCCCGGTGTGGGCGTCGACCTTGGCGTCGGAGAACAGCAGCTTGCCGTCGAGCGAATAGATGGTGTTGTCGTCGAGCACGAGGCGCACCTTGGCGGCATCGGCGGCGATGCGATCGAGGTCGCCGGTCTCGAAGGCGCGGCGGAGCTGGTTGAGCTCGGTCACCGACTGGGTAAAGTCGGCATAGATCGGATCGAGCTGCTGGATGGTGGCGAGATTGGTCTCGTTCTGCACGGCGAGCGCGCCCTCGCTGACGAGGGCCGCGCCGACCACGCCGTCGATCGGCGCACGCACGGTGGCGTAGTCGAGATTAAGCCTGGCCCGCGCGAGCTCGGCCTTGCGGCCCTCGACCTCGGCATGGGCCTGGCGTTCGGCCGCAATCGCCTTCTCGTTCTCGGCTTCGGGCGCGGCGCGATCCCTGGTCAGGGTGGCAATACGATGCGCCTGCTGCTTGGCCTGCGCCAATGCCGCTTCGGCCTTCGCCAGCGCGGCCTCGTTGGCCATGACCTCGACCTCGAACGGGCGCGGATCGATGCGGTAGAGCGGATCGCCGGCCCTGACCTCGCTGCCCTGGCGGAACAGGCGCTCTACCACGATGCCGGACACACGCGGCCGGACTTCGGAGACCCGGGTCGGGGCGATGCGGCCCGGCAGCTCGCGCACCACGGCGCGCGGCTGCGGCTTGACGATAACGATGCTGACGTCAGGGGCAGGCGGCTGGGCGGCGGACACCGCGGAACTGGATTCCTCGCAAGCACCCAGCAGCGGCGCAAGGGCCGCGAGCATCATTGCAACGCATGCCGATCGCGCTCGAATTCCAAACATGAAGTGGGATGCCCCGATTGTTGAAACTGATCATGCTCGCGCGAAGCCCGTTCTGGACCTTTTGCACGCGGCTGATGCCGCCAAAATAGAATGCATCTGCTGCGATGCAACGCATGGCGCAGGCGGCTCATTGTCACACAGCTTATCCTGTTGAAATCAGAAGTCTTTTGCGGTGTAACTTGATTGTGAATCTAAGTTCCACCGGCGCGTGCTGCGGCGGAACACCGCAATTACTCGGCGGCCTTCATCCGGTAATGGCTGACGCCCCATTCTGTTCCGTCGGCGTAACCGAACAGGCCCGAGGTCGCGAGCAGGAACCAGCGCCAGCGACGCATCCAGAGAGCGGTCTCCTCGCCGTGGACCCCGTGCAAGGAGGCTTCGATGGCCTCGCGATGGGCATCGAAATTGGCCAGCCAGTCGTTGGCGGTGCGCTGGTAGTGCGTGCCGCTCCAGCACCATTCCTTCTCGATGGCAAAGATATCGTCGAACTGCCTGACGAGGTGATGGCTCGGCATCAGCCCGCCTGTGTAGACGTATTGCGCGATCCAGTCGTCGCGATCGGCCGGGTCAGGCAGATGCGAGCCGGACCGGTGGGTGACGACGTGCATGAAGAACCGTCCCTCCGGCGCGAGCCATGACCGCACGCGCGTCATCAGCTTGCGCCAGTTGCTCATCCGCTCGAACATCTCGACCGAGACGATGCGGTCGAACTGGCCATCGGGCGCGAACACGTTCATGTCGGCCGTGACCACGCGCAGATTCAGCAGCCCGCGCCGCCGCGCCTCCTCCTCGACGGAGGCGCGCTGCGCCTGCGAGGCCGCGACCGCCGTCACCGTCGCGTGCGGAAATTGCCGTGCCATCCACAGCGACAGCGAGCCCCAGCCACAGCCAAGCTCCAGAATGGCCTGGCCGTCAGTCAGGCCGGCATGCTCGACGGTCTGGCGCAGCGCCTCCTCCTCCGCCTCCCGCAAGGTGGTCGCGTCGGTCTTGTAGAAGCAGGAGGAGAATTTGCGTTTGGGGCCGAGCAAGTCGGCGAAGAAGGCCGCGGGCACCTCGTCATGCCCCGCTGCCGCGCCCTCGGCGATCGGCCGCAGCATCATCCGCCCGGCGAAGGCGGCATCGTCGCCGAGGCCCAGCCCGGACAGGCGCGTCGCCATGCGGGAGCACAGGCGCTGGATCGCGGCGCGGATCACCACGTCCGGCAGCGGCACACGCTCGGCAGTCCCGATGATCGCGGAAACGACGCTCATGCGCCCCCTGAATGGCGAACTTCTGCAGAGACCTGCTTATCAAAGCACCGCTTCCGGTCCGGGTTCCCCGAGCTGTCCCCGAAATCGGCGCATCCGGCGCTTTTTTTGGGCCGGCGCTGTGCCATAGTGCGCGCCGCAAGCAAGCTTTACGTAACGGATGATACCGGCATGCGGTCTGGCACTTCCCGATCCACCATGGACATCGAGTACACCAAACTGTCCTCGCCCAGCGTCTTCCTGGTGCGGATGCTGGTCTTCCTGGTGCTGTGCACGCTGGTGAGCGTGGTGCTCTACAAGCAGATCGTCCAGGCCTTCTTCGCCAATCCCGGGCTCAACGCCCTGATCGGAGGGGTGCTGTTCATCGGCATCATCCTGGCCTTCCGCCAGGTCATCCGGCTCTATCCCGAAGTCTCCTGGGTCAACAATTTCCGCGTCGCCGATCCCGGCCTGGCGCCGGCCCGCCACCCCAAGCTGCTGGCGCCGATGGCTGCGATCCTCGGCGGGGAGCGTTCAGGGCGGATGACCATCACCCAGACCACGATGCGGCACCTGCTCGATTCGATCGCGACCCGCCTGGACGAGGCCCGCGACATCTCCCGCTACATGACCGGCCTCTTGGTTTTCCTCGGCCTGCTCGGCACCTTCTGGGGCCTGATCGAGACGGTGGGCTCGGTGGGCAAGGTGATCGACGGGCTCAAGGTCGGGAGCGATTCCGGGGCGCTGTTCGACACGCTGAAGGAAGGTCTCGCCGCCCCGCTCGGCGGCATGGGCATCTCCTTCTCCAGCTCGCTGTTCGGCCTTGCCGGCTCGCTGATCCTCGGCTTCCTCGATCTGCAATCGAGCCAGGCGCAGAACCGCTTCTACACCGATCTCGAAGACTGGCTCGCCACCACAGTGCGCGAGTATGGCAACGGCGAGGCGCCTGTCGCGACCGGCGGCGGCGTCGCCAGCGGCGAGCTTCAGGCCGCGGTCGAACGGCTGCGGTCCGTGCTCGAGGAAGGCAGCGCCGGCCGCGGCACCACCGCGGCGATGGCGAGCCTTGCCGAAGCCATCCAGGCGCTGGTCTCGCACATGCGCACCGAGCAGCAGATGATCCGCGAATGGGCCGACGGCCAGGGCGAGCAGAACCGCGAGATCCGCCGCCTGCTGGAGCGGATCGCGCGCCAGCCCGAGAAGAGTTGAGACGGTGTTGTGCCCCGGACGCGACGCAGCATGAAATGATGCATCGCTGAGCCGGGGCCCAGCGTCAGGGACAAGATGGGTCCCGGCTCTGCGCAGCAGCGTTGCACGCTGCACCGCGTCCGGGACACAAGAGTGGAGACGGATGACATGGCCCTTGCCCGCGCCCGCCGCAGCGAAGGCGGTCTCAACTACTGGCCCGGCTTCGTCGACGCGCTGTCGACGCTGGTGCTGTCGATCGTGTTCCTGCTGTCGGTGTTCCTCGTGGTGCAGTTCTTCCTGTCGCAGGAGGTCACCGGCAAGGACAAGGCGCTGGAGCAGCTCAACGCCAAGATCGCTCAGCTCAACGAGCTGTTGTCGCTGGAGAAGCTCGGCAAGCTCACCCTCGACGACCAGGTCTCGTCGCTGAAAGCCGGGCTCGCCTCGGCCGAGTCCGAGCGCGACCGCATCAAGGGTCTCTATGACGGCTTGGCTGCCGCCGGCAACGATGCGCAAGGCAAGACCGCCGAGCTCGGCAAGGCATTGGACTCGGAGAAGGCGGTCTCGGCGCGGGCGCTGGCGCAGATCGAGGTGCTGAACCAGCAGATCAGCGCGCTGCGCCGGCAATTGGCGGCGCTGGAGGAGGCGCTCGATGCCTCCGAGAAGCGCGACAAGGAATCGCAGAACCGCATCGCCGACCTCGGCTCCCGCCTCAACGTCGCCCTGGCGCAACGCGTGCAGGAATTGTCGCGCTACCGCTCGGAATTCTTCGGCCGGCTGCGCGCCATCCTCGGCAACCGCCCCGACATCCGCATCGTCGGCGACCGCTTCGTGTTCCAATCCGAAGTGTTCTTCGACACCGGCCAGGCGGTGCTGCTGCCCGAGGGCCGCGCCGAGCTCGACACCTTGGCAGCGGCGCTGATCGAGCTCGACAAGAAGATCCCGAGCGACATCCCCTGGGTGCTGCGCGTCGACGGCCATACCGACGTGCGGCCGGTGAGCGGCGCGAACTTCAGGTCGAACTGGGACCTGTCCGCGGCGCGCTCGATCTCAGTGGTGCAATATCTGGTCTCGCTCGGCGTGCCCGCCCAGCGCCTCGTCGCGGCCGGCTTCGGCGAATTCCAGCCGCTCGATACCGGCAACACCGAGGAGGCCTACAAGCGCAATCGCCGCATCGAGCTGAAGCTGACGGAGCGGTAGTGAGCGCGCTCCACCTCCGCCTTTACCGACCCGAAGACGAAGCCGTCGCGATCGATCTCTGGCATCGCACCTGGCAGCAGGCCTATCCGCAGATCGACTTCGCCGCACGGCTCGAATGGTGGCGCGAGCGCTGGCTGAGGGATCTGGTGCCGAAGGCCCAGATCGTGGTGGCGGAGCAGGACGGCGCGCTGGTCGGTTTCGTCACCATCGACGGCGAAGGCTATCTCGACCAGCTCGTCGTCGATCCCGCGCATTGGGGCTCCGATGCGGCAAGGCTGCTGGTGGACGAGGCCAAGCGCCTGTCGCCCTCGGGCGTCACGCTGCTCGTCAACAAGGACAATGCCCGCGCGATCCGCTTCTACGAGCGTAGCGGCTTCGCCCATGCGGGCGACGACGTGAACCCGACCTCGGGGCGGCCGGTGTTGAAGATGGTGTGGAAGGCGTGAGGTCCCCGGTACTTTCCGCCGTGTGAGGCGTCTACGCGCCCTCGAACTGCAGCCGCGCCAGCCGCGCATAGAGCCCGTTCGCCGCGACGAGCTCGGCATGCGTGCCCTGCTCGACGATCCGGCCCTGGTCCATCACCAGGATGCGGTCGCAGGAGAGCACGGTGGCGAGGCGGTGGGCGATGACGAGCGTGGTGCGGTGGCGCATCAGCTCTTCCAGCGCGGTCTGCACCAGCGTCTCGCTTTCGGCGTCGAGCGCGGAGGTGGCTTCGTCCAGCAGCAACAGCGGCGCGTCGCGCAGGATGGCGCGCGCGATCGCGATGCGCTGTCGCTGGCCGCCGGAGAGCGTCACGCCGCGCTCGCCGAGCGCAGTCTCGAAACCTTCGGGCAGGCGGCGGATGAATTCGGCGGCATGGGCGAGCTCGGCGGCGCGCTCGACCTCGGCATCGGTCGCATCGGGCCGGCCGAAGCGGATGTTCTCGCGGGCGCTCGCGGCGAACACCACGGATTCCTGCGGCACCAATGCGATGCGCGCGCGGAAATCGCCGGGGTCGGCGGACTTGACCGGCACGCCGTCGAGCGAGATCGTCCCGCTGCGCGGATCGTAGAAGCGCAGCAGCAGATGAAAGATGGTGCTCTTGCCGGCGCCGGAGGGACCGACGATCGCGACCTTCTCGCCGGGGCGCACGGTGAACGACACCGCATCGAGCACCTTGACGTCGGACCGCGCCGGATAGGCGAAGCTGACCCGATCGAAGCCGACCTCGCCGCGCGCCGGCGCCGGCAGCGCAAGCGGCGTCGCGGGCGCGGTGATCTCGGGCTTGACGTGGAGGATCTCGAACAGGCGCTCGGCCGCGCCCGACGCCGCCGAGACCTCGCCCCAGACCTCGCTGAGCTGGCCGAGGCCCGCTGCGGCAAACACCGCATACAGCACGAACTGACCGAGCCGGCCCGGCGTGATCGCACCGGTGAGCACGTCATGCGAGCCGATCCAGAGGATGGCGACCACGCTTGCGAACACGATGAAGATGATGATCGCCGTGAGCACGGCGCGGGCCTGGGTCGAGGTGCGCGCGGCTTCATAGGCCTGCTCGACCTCGCCGCCGAAACGCTTCTCGGCAAATTGCTCGCTGGTATAGGCCTGCACGGTGCGGATCGCGCCGACCAGCTCGCCGGCATAGGCGGAGGCGTCGGCGAGCGTGTCCTGCGCATTGCGCGACAGGCGCCGCACCCAGCGCCCGAACGCCACTAGCGGCAGCACGATCAAAGGGATGGCCAGCAGCACGAAGCCCGACAGCTTCGGGCTCGTGATCACCATCATCGCCGTCGCGCCGAGGAACATCATCAGGTTGCGCAGCGCGATCGAGACGGAGGCACCGACCGCCGATTTCAGCTGGGTGGTGTCGGCAGTGAGGCGCGAGATCAATTCGCCGCTGCGGGCGGAATCGAAGAAGGCGGGAGAGAGCGACAGTAGATGGCCGAAGACGTCGCGCCGGAGATCGGCGACGATGCGTTCGCCGATGCTCATCACGAGGTAGTAGCGCGCGGCGCTGGCGATCGCGAGCACGGCGACGACCGCGAGCATCACCGAGAAGTAGCTGTTGATCAGCTCGATGCCCTCGGGCGTCAGGCCGAAATCGATCATCCGGCGCACCGCGACCGGCACCAGCAGCGTGGTCAGCGCGGCGATCGTGAGCGCGACGAAGGCCAGCGCCGCGCGACCGCGATAGCGGATCACATACGGCGCGAGCGCGAGCAGCGGCCGCAACTTGGCGCGGCCCTTGGCCGGCGCTTCGATCAGCTCGGCCTCGATCGAGGGATTGTCCGCGGCGTTCATTGCGGGCCGTTCGACATCGTGGTCATCCAGCCGTTCCACTGCGCTCATGAGATCCGACCCGTTGCATTGATCTGCTCCCAATAGGCCGGTGCAGGAGTAGTGGCAAATCCGGGAAGTCCCTTAGGGGCAAACCCGGTCCAGCGCGCTGGCATGGCTTGTTTTGCGGGGTTTCGTGAGGTATAGAGCCGCCCAAATCCGTCATTCGCGAGCCACCCAAGAAGGCGCCGGAGCGCCGAGGAATTGCCATGAAAGCCGAAATTCACCCGAATTATCATACGATTAAGGTCGTCATGACCGACGGAACCGAGTACCTGACCCGCTCGACCTGGGGCAAGGAAGGCGACACGCTGAACCTCGACATCGATCCGAAGTCGCACCCGGCCTGGACCGG
Organism: Bradyrhizobium sp. JHI2711; assembly: GCF_056156565.1. Taxonomy (NCBI): domain Bacteria; kingdom Pseudomonadati; phylum Pseudomonadota; class Alphaproteobacteria; order Hyphomicrobiales; family Nitrobacteraceae; genus Bradyrhizobium; species Bradyrhizobium sp. JHI2711. The sequence goes on along the minus strand of NZ_JBPZPT010000002.1, from coordinate 1,381,530 downwards.
CGGCTCCGCCCAGATCATGGACCGCGGCGGCCGCGTCTCGCGCTTCCAGAAGAAGTTTTCGGGCTTTCTCAAGAAGGATTGAGCCGGCCGCAAGGCTGGAGATGAAAACGCCCCCGGGAGACCGGGGGCGTTTTTGTTTTGGGGCTGTCATTCCGGGGCGCGACGAAGTCGCGAGCTACGATGCGCAATTGCGCATCTGAGAATCCATAACCTCGATCGGGAGTATGGATTCCGGGCCCGCGCCAAGAGGCGCGTCCCGGAATTACGATTGTTGATAGACCCTACCGCTCGAACGCGGCCTTCAGCGCGTTGAGGTGCGGCACCAGCGGGTTGCCGATCGTGGCCTGCTCGGCCGGCGGGGTGTGGATCGTGCTGTCGAGGCGGCGGACGCGGGTCTGCAGGCTCATCGAGCGATGGATCAGGTCCTGAAGCTGCGCGGGCAGCTTCTCGATGGTGTCGGCGGGACCGGGATCGGCGGCGGTAAGCTTGACCTTGGTCTTCTCGCGATTGGCCTGGCTTAGCGTCATCTCGCCTTCCTTGACCGCGCGGTGCAGCAGCAGCCAGGAGGCGAGCTGCATCAGGCGCGTCGTGAGGCGCATGCTCTCGGTCGCATAGGTGAGGCTGACGGCGCGGTCGAGCGCCTTGGCCTCGACGCGGCCGGCGCCGTCGAGATAGGCGGCGGTCTCCTCGACGAGGTCCATGCCCTCACGGAACAAATTGCCGAACGCCGCAGAATTGGTGAATCGCTCACTGAGCTGAACGAGCGCGCCGTCGGCCTGCAAACGTTCCATGGTTAACGCCTCTTACGCAACTGTTTGACTGCCCGGCTTTGCCGCCGGCTTATGATGAACAAATCATTGCGCGGGCGGGACGCGGAGTCCAGTGACAAGCGCGGATATGGTTTCCGCGGGTCAATCCTTTCGAATGCAACCGGGATGAGAGGTGCAAACGGGGCAGTGAACGCAAAAAAGAGCCGCCGGAGACCGGCGGCTTTGAAAGTTGATAACAGGGAGGCGTCAAACAGAGTGGACAGGAGCCACTCGGTGTCCAAACGAGGACAGTTCCAGTCATAAACCCGAAAGCTTAATCTGAAGTAAACGAGCTAATTTTTTCAGAGTTCATTAGTCATGTGAGCCAGTGGCCGAGTGTGCTGCGGGAACAGACTCTCCGTCGTCATTCCGGGGCGCGACGAAGTCGCGAGCCCGGAATGACGAGGCGGGGAAAGTTCGGCCCACGCGTCCGGGACGACAGTCGTTGTGTGGCGACCACTACGACTTGAAAATACTGTTCGCCGCATCGCGCGAGGCGCGCTTCTTGGCGGCGGCTTCTTCCAGTCTTGCGATCTCGGTCTTGAGCAGCGCGACGCGCTCGGTCAGTTCCTCCACTGACAAAAGTGAGAGGTCCTGTCCAATTTCATGACTGATCTTCTTGCGCGGGCGGTCGTCGTCTTCGATCGGCATCGTCGCTCCTCCTCTCCGTCCGCGGGTCGGACCAGATGGCCTGAGGCGGTTGCCAGCCTGCACCGCGCTGGCTAAGCAAGGGCCTCGTTTCCTCCCGCACTTTTGCTCAAGGACACATCATGGACAAGCTGCCCGCGCAAATGACCGTGGTCGCCATCTCCAAGCCCGGCGGGCCGGAGGTGCTGGTGCCGGAGCAACGCAGTGTTCCGCAGCCAGGCCCCGACGAGATCCTGGTCAAGGTCGAAGCTGCCGGCGTCAACCGGCCCGACGTGGCGCAGCGCTCCGGCGCCTATCCGCCGCCGCCCGGCGCCAGCGACCTGCCCGGCCTCGAGATATCAGGCGAAGTCGTTGCGGTCGGCAGCAACGCCGAGCGGCACAAGGTCGGCGACAAGGTGATGTCGCTGGTCGCCGGCGGCGGCTATGCGCAGTACTGCATCGCCCAGGACGCCCAGGCGATGAAAGTGCCGCCGGCGCTGTCGATGAAGGAAGCCGGCGCGCTGCCGGAAACCCTGATGACGGTCTGGCACAATGTGTTCGAACGCGGCGGCCTCAAGGCCGGCGAGACGCTGCTGATCCATGGCGGCTCGTCCGGCATCGGCACTATGGCCATTCAGCTTGCCAAAGCCTTCGGTGCGAAAGTGTTCGTCACCGTGGGATCGCAGGACAAGATCGACGCCTGCCTCAAACTGGGGGCCGACCGCGCCATCAACTACAAGACCGAAGACTTCGTCGCCGTGGTGAAGGCGGAGACCAACAACGTTGGCATCAACCTGATCCTCGACATGGTCGCCGGCGACTATGTCGACCGCAACTATGATGCCGCCGCGGTCGACGGCCGCATCGTCCAGATCGCGACCCTCAACGGCCCCAAGGTCAGCGTCAACATCGCCAAGGTGATGGTCAAGCGCCTGACCCATACCGGCTCGACCTTGCGCCCCCGTAGTAATGCGGACAAGGCGGCGATGGTGGCCGCGATCGAGCAGAAAGTGATGCCGCTTTTGCGCGAAGGCCGCGTCAAGCCGGTGATGGACAGCACTTTCCCGCTGGAAAAGGCGGCAGACGCCCACCGGCGCATGGAAACGAGCGCACATATTGGCAAAATTGTGTTGGAGGCCTAGGCCGCTGGCCGACAGGGCAAGCCGGAAACCCTTTGATTTTCCTCGCTTTCGTGGCATCTATCGCGACGCACCGAACCGCATCGGTCCGGTCAGAAATCGCCTTCTAGATTTGCCTTGCACTGACGAGTTTGCGTCGAACGCGGAGAACTGACCTTGCGTCTGATCAGGTGCCTCGCGCCCATCGCGCTGGGCCTCATGATTCTTGTCGCCGCGTATCCTGCGCGCGCGCTCGACGCCGTCAGCGTCCGTAGCGACGCGCCCGCGATCGACCTCACCGGCGTGCTCGAGCATCAGCGCAGCGATGCCGATCGTATCCAGGTCTCCACCGCACCCGGCACCGACGGCATCGTCCGCCGCATCGAGGTGCGCGCCCGCGAGGGCGGACAGAACTGGGTGGTGTTCGCGCTCGCCAACAACACCGACGACCAGCTCGACCGCCTGATCGTCGCTCCGCATTACCGCATCGTCTCCTCGGGATTGCTCTGGCCCGACCTCGGCCTGTCGCGCATCGCGACCATCACGCCCTCGATCGGCGACCGCCCGGAACGGCAGGAAAGCGCCACCGCGGACGTGTTCCGCATCACGCTCGACCCCGGCGCCGTCGTCACCTTCGTCGCGGAACTGCGCACCGACAAGCTGCCGCAGCTCTATCTGTGGGAGCCGGAAGCCTACAAGGACAAGGTCAACTCCTTCACGCTGTACCAGGGCATCGTGATCGGCATCTCCGGGTTGCTCGCGCTGGTGCTGACCATCCTTTTCGTGGTGAAGGGCAGCATCATGTTCCCCGCCGCGGCGGCGCTGGCCTGGGCGGTGCTGGTCTATATCGGCGTCGATTTCGGCTTCTGGGGCAAGGTGCTCGACATGTCGAACAACGCCGAGCGCATCTGGCGCGCGGCGGGCGAAGCGATCCTGGCGGCGACACTCCTGGTGTTCCTGTTCGCCTATCTCAATCTCAGCCGCTGGCACGTGCGCTATTCGCACATCACGGTCGGCTGGCTCGCGTTCCTTGGCTCGCTGGTGGCGCTCGCGCTCTTCGACCCGGCGGTGGCTTCCGGCATCGCACGCATCTCGCTGGTGCTGATCGCCTTCGCCGGTTTCGCGCTGATCGTCTATCTCTCCACCCACGGCTTCGACCGCGCCGTGCTCTTGATCCCGACCTGGTTCCTCCTCGTGGTCTGGGTGGTCGCGGCCGGCATGACGGTGGCGGGCTCGGTCACCAACGACATCGTCGGCCCGGCCCTGCTCGGCGGCCTCGTGCTGATCGTGATGCTGATCGGCTTTACGGTGATGCAGCACGCCTTTGCCGGCGGCGGCGCCAGCACCGGCGTCGTCTCCGACATCGAGCGGCGCGCTTTGGCGCTGGCCGGCTCCGGCGACCTGATCTGGGACTGGGACGTATCCGCCGACAAGGTGTTCACCAGTCCCGAGACCGAAGCCCTGCTCGGGCTGAAGCGCGGCACGCTGGAAGGCCCGGCGGCGTCTTGGCTAGAGGTGCTGCATCCGCTCGACCAGGACCGTTTCCGCGCCGCGCTCGACAGCGTGCTCGACCAGCGCCGCGGCCGCCTCGTGCAGGATTTCCGTCTGCGCACGCCGGACGGCCACTTCATGTGGTTCGCGCTCAAGGCGCGCCCGGTGGTCGGCTCGGACGGCGAGGTCTCGCGCGTGGTCGGCACGCTCACTGACGTCACCGAGCTGCGCAACGCCGAGGAGCGCCTGCTGCACGATTCCGTGCATGACAATCTCACCGGCTTGCCCAACCGAAAACTGTTCATGGACCGGCTGGGCGCGGTCGCGCATTTCGCCAAGACCATGCCGACGCTGCGGCCGACGCTGATGGTGATCGACCTCGACCGCTTCAAGCAGGTCAACGATTCCGTCGGCATCGCGGTCGGCGATTCCATCCTGCTCACGCTGGCGCGCCGCCTCACCCGCATCCTGAAGCCGCAGGACACGCTGGCGCGGATGGCCGGCGACCAATTCGGCCTGATCCTGCTGTCGGAGCAGGACCCGGCCCGCATCACCGCTTTCGCCGAGACCATCCGCAAGACCATCCGCGCGCCGATCGCCTTCAACGACCGCGAGATCTTCCTCACCGCGTCGATCGGCCTCGCGCTCTCCGATCCGCAAACCCAGCTCACGGACGAGATCATCAAGGACGCCGAGCTGGCGATGTATCACTCCAAGCGGATCGGCGGCGACCGCATCGACGTCTACAAGCCGGCGATGCGGGCGCGCAAGACCGACCGCCTGACGCTGGAGAGCGAGTTGCGCCGCGCCATCGAGCGCCAAGAGATCACGATCCTGTACCAGCCGATCGTGCGGCTGGAGGATCGCTCCATCGCCGGTTTCGAGGCCCTGGCGCGCTGGGACCACCCGAAGCTCGGACGCATGGCGCCCTCCGAGTTCATCACCATCGCCGAGGAGACCGGGTTGATCGTCGACCTCGGCATGTTCGTGCTCGACCAGACCGCCAAGCAGCTTTCGGTGTGGCAGCGGGCGATGCGCTCGCGCGAGCCGATCTTCGCTTCCGTCAACGTCTCCTCGCGGCAGCTGCTGCGCCACGATTTGATCCACGATGTCCGTACCGTGCTGTCGCGCTCCTCGGTGGCGCGCGGCACGCTCAAGCTCGAGCTGACGGAATCGCTGGTGATGGAGAATCCGGAGCACGCAGCCCAGATGCTGACCCGGATCCGCGAGCTCGGCACCGGGCTGTCGCTCGACGATTTCGGCACAGGCCACTCCTCGCTGGCCTATCTGCAGCGCTTCCCGTTCGACACTATCAAGATCGACCAATCGTTCGTACGCACCACCAGCCGCGGCACCCGCCCCGTGATCCTGAAGTCGATCATCGCGCTCGCGCATGACCTCGGCATGGACGTCGTCGCCGAAGGCGCCGAGACCGATTCGGACGCCGTCGAGCTCTACCAGATGGGCTGCGAATACGCGCAAGGTTTTGCCTTCGGCGAGCCGATGGACGCGGACGCGGCGATGCGGCTGCTCACGGAAGTGCGGCTGGAAGCTGCCAGCTGATCTTCCCCTCTCCCCTTGCGGGAGAGGGTCCGCTCGCAAGCGAGCGGGGGTGAGGGGTATCTCTCCCCACGTCCAAATCCATCTGAATGCGCGGAGACATACCCCTCATCCGGCGCTTCGCGCCACCTTCTCCCGCAAGGGGAGAAGGGAAGTCACGCACTAGCGCCGCCGCTCACCCTTCTGCTTCCTGAACCGTACGCTCTGGCCGTCCGGCATGCGTGTCGCCACGAAGCCGGCGGCGAGGCAGGCTTCGCGTTGCGGCATCTGGATGTCGGGGCTGCGAAGGCTGTCCCACCATGAGGCACGCTGGGCCGCGCGCGGCAGCGCCGCGCCGATGATCTCCTCGATCTGCTCAAAGCTCAGCACGAGCTCCTCCTGCTTCTGCCGCAGCAGATAATCGCGCAACGCGTCGTAGTCGTTCACACTCGTCCTCTCGTCCGGGGCGAAGTCAGGCTGCTCAAAACCGTCAGCCGCATAAACCGATTCTTAACTCATTGCGGCAGCGCCGTCGCGGCTTAAACACTACGCAAGCTTTCGGGCGCATCCACTATGGACAGGAGCGAAAAATGTTCTCTGGATGGCGCGACGTTGCGGCCCGCCGGCCGTGGCGGATTTCGGCGAAGCTGCTGATCATCTCGTCCGTGGTGACGGTGATCGGTTTTTCCGCCATTTGCGTCAACGTCATGCTCGACATGCGCCGCGGCGAGGAGGCACTCGCCCGCCAGACGCTGGAGAACCTCGCGACCACGATCGAGTCCGACGTCAGCCGCAACGTCGAGATCTACGATTTGTCGCTGAAGGCGGTGGCCAGCAACATGCTGCTGCCCGAGCTGGCGACGGTCTCAAAGACGATCCGTCACCTGATCCTGTTCGACCACGCGACCACCGCCAAACATTTCGGCGCCATCCAGGTGTTCGACGCCGAGGGCCGGCTGACCATCGATGCCTCCACGCTCGATCCCCTGCCCGAGGACCGCAGCGAGGAGCACTACTTCAAGGTCCACCGGGATAATCCCGGCGCAGGCCTGTTCATCAGCCGTCCCATGCTGTTTCGCGGCGCCTACTCGATCGTGCTGAGCCGGCGCATCAGTGACGCTGACGGCGGCTTCATGGGCGTGGTCGCCGGCTCGATCCGCTTCAGCTATTTCCACGAGCTGTTCGATCGGCTCACCCTCGACCCTGAGGACACCATCACCGTGCTCAAGCGCGACCGCACCATCATCATGCGGCGACCGTTCGATCTCGACATCATCGGCACGAACCTGAACGACCGTCAGAACTGGAAGGCCGACAATCTCAGGGTCGGCGCCGCCTATTCGGGACAGGGCCCGGTCGATGCGACCCCGCGGCTCTATGTCCGCAGCAAGAACAATGGTCCGCTGTTCGTGGTCGCCGGCAAGCCTTTGGCCGCGGTGTTCGCACTCTGGCAAAGGGAGGCGCTCCGCATCGGCACCGTGGTGCTGGCGCTCATCCTGTTCGTGCTGGGATCGACCCTCGTGCTCGCGCGCGAGATCGGCCGGCGCGCCGAGGCCGAGCGCAAGCTCGAGGAGTTGGCGACGACCGACGCGCTCACGGGCTTGAAAAACCGCCGCAAATTCGATTCCGTCATCGACGTCGAATGGCGGCGCGCCATGCGCCAGAAGGCGCCGATCGCGCTGCTCATGATCGATACCGATCACTTCAAGGCCTACAACGACACGTTCGGCCATCAGGCCGGCGATCAGGTGCTGGTCGGCATCGCCATCTGCATTTCCGATTCGGTGAGCCGCGCCGGCGATTGCGCGGCGCGCTATGGCGGCGAGGAATTCGCCGTGCTGCTGCCGAACACCTCGGCCACTGAGGCCCACAAGGTGGCGGAGATGATCCGCCTCAAGGTGCAGGGCTGGTCCGACGATCAGGCGATGTCGACGGTGTCCTGCGGCATCGCGAGCCTCGTCCCCGCCGCCGGCATGGACTGGCCGCTACTGGTTGCCGCCGCCGACAAGGCGCTCTACGCCGCCAAGGCCGGCGGGCGCAACCAGTCGGTGGTGGCGAGCCTGCCGCAGCTGTCGCTGGTGGCGTGAGGCGGTCTCTCGCTCTCGTCATTGCGAGGAGCTCTTGCGACGAAGCAATCCAGACTTCCTCAGCGGAAGGATTCTGGATTGCTTCGCTTCGCTCGCGATGACGGCGGGAGCTACTGCCCCAGATACTTCTTCATCTCCGCGACCAGGCCGTCGCGCAATTCCGGCCGCTTCAAGCCATAGGCGATGTTGGCGCGCAGGAAGCCGGGCTTGGAGCCGCAATCATGGCGCTCGCCCTCGAACTCGACGCCGTAGAATTTCTGCGTCTTGGCAAGCCCGATCATGGCGTCGGTGAGCTGGATCTCGCCGCCGGCGCCGCGCTCCTGGGTCTCCAGGATCTTGAAGATCTCGGGCTGCAGGATGTAGCGGCCGGTGATCGAAAGGTTGGAGGGCGCGGTGCCCTTGGCCGGCTTCTCGACCATGCCGTCGACCTCGAACATCTTGCCGTTGCGCTTGCCGACGCCGCAAATGCCGTATTGATGGGTCAGGTGATCGGGCACCGCTTCGACCGCGATCAGGTTGGATTTCTCGCCGAGCGAGGACGCTATCTCGATCATCTGCTTCAGGCAGCCGGGCGTGTTGAGCACGAGCTCGTCCGGCAGCACGACGGCGAACGGCTCGTTGCCGACGATGTCGCGCGCGCACCAGACCGCGTGGCCGAGGCCGAGCGGCGCCTGCTGGCGGGTGAAGCTGACCGCGCCGGCTTCGGGCTGGTTCTGCGCCAGGATATCCTGCTCGGCTTTCTTGCCGCGCGCGGCCAGCGTCGCGTCGAGCTCGAACATCCGGTCGAAATGATCCTCGATGACAGCCTTGTTGCGGCCGGTGACGAAGACAAAGTGCTCGATGCCGGCTTCCTTCGCCTCGTCATAGACGTATTGGATCAGCGGCTTGTCGACGATGGTCAGCATTTCCTTCGGCATCGCCTTGGTGGCAGGCAGGACGCGGGTGCCGAGGCCGGCGACGGGGAATACGGCTTTGCGAATCTTCATGGGATCGATCGAATACCTTGGGGCACATGGGACGGGAGCAATGGCATCCTTGCTAGCCTGTTTGCAGCCGCCAACAAAGGCGGATGTGGGGCCTCGCCCCGACGGAGTTAAGAAAAAGGCCGCCACCAAAATTTCACCTTTGTTAAGCTATTGGCAACGCTAACCAGGCCTCCTGTGGCGGGTTTTTCAGGCCGACGGGTGGAACATGATGCAATCAATGGCGGGACTGGCGACACGGGCTGGCGGCGCGGTCGTTGCGGCCGCTTTGCTGCTGCCGGCCGGCGCACACGCCCAGGCGCAGAACGGCCTGTCCAACCTGTTCGGCGGCATCTTCTCGGGATCGAACCCGGCACCGGCGCAACCCACACCTGGCCCGAGCGGCGCGCCGACGGGTCCATTGCCGTGGAGCGGCGAGGACGGCGCCTCCGGCCATCCCTTGATGACGGCCGCCGCGATCCGCGAGGCTGCCGGCAATTTCAACAATTGCGTCGCTGCGATGTGGCCCGATGCCGCACGACGCGGCGTCACGCAGGAGAACTTTCAGCGCTTCACCGCCGGGCTCTCACCCGACCTGCGCATCATGGACCTCATGGATTCGCAGCCGGAATTCACCAAGTCGATCTGGGCCTATCTCGACATCCTGGTGAACGACAACCGCCTCGCCAAGGGCCGCGAGGTCCTCGCCAAATACAAGACGCAGTTCGACGCCACCGAAAAGGCCACCGGTGTCGACCGCTACATCATCGCCTCGATCTGGGGCATCGAGTCCAATTACTCGACGCAGATCGGCGATCGCAGCGTGCTGCAATCGACCGCGACGCTCGCCTGCATCGGCCGCCGCCAAGCCTATTTCAAGGACGAATTCCTCTCCGCGCTGGAGATCCTCAACCGCGGCGATTTGCGTCCGGAGCAGCTGCGCGGCTCCTGGGCCGGCGCCTTCGGCCCGACCCAGTTCATGCCGACCGCGTTCAAGCGCTTCGCGGTGGACGGCGACGGCGACGGCCGGCGCGACGTCGTCGACAATCCGACCGACCTGATCGCGTCGACCGCCAACAATCTGAAGAAGGACGGCTGGCAGCCAGGCCAGACCTGGGGCTACGAGGTCGTGGTACCGCAAGGCTTCAACTACATGTTGGCCGACCGCGCCAAGGCGATGCCGATCGCGCAATGGGAGAAGCTCGGGCTCAAGCGTCCGAACAACCAGGCCTTCCCGCATCCTGCGGACAAGGCTTACCTCCTGGCACCCGCCGGCGCGCAGGGACCGGGCTTTTTGATGCTGCAGAATTACCGCGTCATCATGAAGTACAACCCGGCGGAAGCCTATGCGCTGGCGATCGGCCATTTCGCCGACCGCCTGCGCGGGGGACAGCCTTTCGTGCAGCCCTGGCCGCGGCAGGAGCGCGAGCTGTCCCGCACCGAACGGCTGGAGCTGCAGCAGCTGCTGGCTCAGCGCGGCTACTACAAGGGCACCCCGGACGGCCAATTCGGCGGCATGACCAGGGAGGCCCTGCGCAACTTCCAGGCCTCGATCGGGGTCCCCGCCGACGGTTTTGCCTCCTCCGACGTGCTGGACCGGCTGCGCGGGCGGTAAAATCGCGCTCGAAGTAACCTTGAAGGGGGATTTTGGCTGATAGCCTTGACCGGGACTGGTGTTCCCCGGTCTATGGACAAGAATCTGCGATGGAATTTGCCCGTTTGGCGCCTGATTCCGTTATTATATTGAGCTAACTCCGATCCCCCATTGCGCGTGCCCGAGATCGCATGTCGAAGAAGTCCCTGTTCAAGGCGCTGACCGAGACCGGCCCGTTGATCGCGCTGGGGACGGCGCTTGCGATCCTGGTGTCGGTGGCGGCACCCGCTTCGGCGCAGTTCTTCAACTTCCCTGGCTTCGGCGGTCCGCCGCAGCGTTCGGCCCCACCACCGCCACCACGGGGCGGCGGAGGTGGCGGATGGTTCGGCGGCGACTTCTTCGCACCCTTCCAGCCGCCGCCGCAGGCGCCGCGCCAGGATTTTTCACGCGCGCCGGCACCGGCCAAGCGCGACACGATTCCTGAGAAGAACGTGCTGGTGATCGGCGATGCCATGGCCGACTGGCTCGCCTATGGCCTCGAAGACGCCTACGCCGAGCAGCCCGACATGGGCGTGATCCGCAAGCACAAGACCACGTCCGGCCTGATCAGGTACCAGCCCAAGGGCGAGCCCGCGGACTGGGCCGCGGCGGCCAAGGGCATTCTCGAGACCGAAAAGCCCGACGTGATCGTCGTCATGCTCGGCCTCAACGACCGCGTCGCGATCCGCGAGCCGGCCGCCGACAAACCCGACAAGCCGGCCGCGGAGAAGGACAAAGATAAGAAGAACGACAAGGGTGCGCGCGCAAAGCCGCAAGGCAAGCCCAGCGACGCCAAGCCCGGCGACAGCGCCGCCAAGCCGGACGATAAGCCTGCCGACGCCGACCTGCCGCAGGACGACGCCGACAATGCCGACACGCCGGCAGCCGCGCCGGAAAAGACCGCGCGCAATCCGAACGGCCTCTACGAATTCCGTGACGAGCGCTGGGTCGAGCTCTACGGCAAGAAGATCGAGGAGCTCGCGGCCGTCCTCAAAACCAAGGGCGTGCCGGTGCTCTGGGTCGGCCTGCCCGCGGTCCGCGGACCGAAGGGCACCGCGGACACGCTGTTCCTGGATTCGCTGTACCGTGAGGGCGCGGCCAAGGCCGGCATCACCTATGTCGACGTATGGGACGGCTTCGTCGACGAAGCCGGCCGCTTCCTGCAGAAGGGCCCGGACTTCGAAGGCCAGATCCGCCAGCTCCGCAGCTCCGACGGCATCTATTTCACCAAGGCCGGCGCGCGCAAGCTCGCGCATTATGTCGAGCGCGAGATCACGCGTCTGCTTGCCGGACGCTCCGGCCCGATCGCGCTGCCGAGCGAGCCCGCGACGCCCGACACCAGCGCCGAGCCGGGCAAGCCCGCGCCGCGGCCGTTGGCCGGACCGATCGTGCCGCTGGTTGCAGCCTCGATCTCGACCGATCAATTGCTGGGCGGACCGGGCACGCGTCCCGCCGCCGTCGATGCGCTCGCCGCCAAGACCATGGTAAAGGGTGAACCGCTGGCAGCCCCGGCCGGCCGCGCCGACGATTATGCCTGGCCGCGCCGGGAAGTCGGCCGCGAGCAGGCCAAGGGCGATACGCCGATGGCGGCAACGACGCCGGACGGCGGGGCGGCTCAGGGCGCACCGGGCGCCGCCGCCGCGATCGCACCGCCAAAGCTCGCGCCGAAGAAGCCGCAGGTCGCCCCGCAACTGCCGGCCCAGGCAACGCCCACATTCCGTGATTTCTTCGGCTTCGGCTCGCCACAGCCCCCGCCGCCGCGCCAAATGGCGCCGCCGCCCGGGCCGCGCAATCCGAATCCCAATCCTGGGATCCCGCGTCCGCCGGCTAACGTCGGCCGTTCCGCCGAGATGTTCCGGTAAGGTAAGATCTCGTGTCCCGGACGCAACGCTGCACCTTCTGGTGATGCGGCGCAGAGTCGGGACCCAATTCGTGCGGCATTCAGAAAAGATGGCCCCGGCTCAGCGATGCAGCGTCTCACGCTGCATCGCTGAGCCGGGGCACGCGTGACAGGCGTTTCGGCAACTAGCCGTAATAGCGCCAGCGTGACGGCGGGCGGCGGGCAGGACGCGACATCAGCAGCGCCAGCGCGAAGCCGATGCCGCCGGCAACCAGCAGCGCGCCGAGCGGATTGTCCTGCACCTTCTGCGCAATGGCCTTCGAGCCGTCGCGGAAAGTCTCACCACTGTTCTCGTAGGCGTCCTTGGCATAGCCCGCGGCGGTGTCCGTGGCGTCGCGCACGGCATCCTTGGCCTGGCCGTAGAGATTCTGCACCGTGCCCGCGGCTTCCCGCGCCTTGCCCGACGCCTGCGTCTTGGCATCGCCTGCCATGTCTCCGATCGCGCCTTCCGCGCGTCCGGCATATTCCTTCGCCGATCCAACAATCCGATCCGTGTCCATGATGATCCTCCTCGGTGGTCAGCCGAAGTAACCGATCAGACGCAGCGCGGTTCCTTAGGCTCTCCTATAGAATCAGGCCGCCATCGACGACCAGCGTCTGGCCGATGATGTAGGACGACAGCGGCGAGGCCAGGAACAGCGCCGCGCCCGCCATGTCGGCCGGCGTACCCAATCGCCGCAGCGGGATGCGTGCGAGCGCGCCTTCGAGCCGCTTCGGATTGTCGGTCGTCACCTTCGTCATCTTGGTGTCGACGAGCCCTGGCGCGATGCCGTTGACGCGGATGCCGTCCTCGGCCCAGGCCTCGCCCAGCGTCCGCGTCAATCCGACCGCACCGGTCTTCGAGGCATTGTAGGCGGGATTGCCCATGGTGGAATGATAGGCCGCGGTCGAGGACACGATGATCAGCGCGCCCTTCGCGTCCCGCAACATGGAATGAAAGCGCGTCGCGCAGGCCATCAGGCTCATCAGATTGATCTCGACGACCTTGCGGAAGCCCGCCATCTCGAATTCGCCGCGGCGGTAGATCACCGCGCCCTGCGCGAGCACCAGGATGTCGAGACGGTCGAACGACGGCTTGAATGCTTCGATCGCACCGGAATTGCCGACATCGAGCTGCGCGTAAGCAAGACCTTCGAGATCGGAGCCTTCGTCGGCTGAATATTCCGTTGCGCGAGCACGCGTGCCGCAGACGGCAACAGCTGCGCCCTTGGCGCGAAAGGCCTGCGCGATGCCGTTGCCGATGCCGCTGGAACCGCCGACCACCAGCACCTGCTTGCCTGAGTAATCGAGCTCATTTGCCATTGTCGGCCTCCCCTTTTGTTTTCTGCTTGTTTGACCTGTCTGCGGATCGATGCCAGCCTTGTCAATCACAACAAGAACCAGCTCGGCGCGAGGGAACAGCATGTCCGACGTCAGGGAGCTCAGCCGGTCCGTGAAGGGGCTCACCGTGCTCGTCACTGGCGCAGCCAGCGGCATGGGGCGCGCCACAGCGCGCGTGTTCGGAAACGAAGGTGCGAACGTCGCCGTCACCGATTTCGACGAGCAAGGCGCGCAGGACGTCGCCAGGGAGATTGCGGCAAGCGGAGGCGCGGCAAGGGCGTGGAAGCTCGACGTCGCCGACGGCGGCGAAATCAAACGTGTGGTCGGCGATGTCGCCGCGCATTTCGGCGCCCTCGACATCGTCGTCAACAATGCCGGCATCTCCGTGCGCGTCGCGATCGACGATGAGGGCTACGAGGACGCCTGGGCGAAGGGCATCGCCGTGATGCTGACGGCGCACCCACGCATCATCCGCGCCGCGCTGCCGCACTTGCGCAAGTCGAAGAGTCCCCGCATCGTCAACATCGCCTCGACCGAGGCGCTCGGCGCCACCGCATTGCACAGCCCGTATTCGGCCGCGAAGGGCGGCGTCGTGAGCCTCACCCGCTCGCTGGCGGTGGAGCTCGGCCGCGAGGGCATCACCGTCAACTGCATCTGCCCCGGACCGATCCGCACAAAAATCACCGACCGCATCCCGGAGGAGCACAAGACCATCTACGCCAAGCGCCGCACCGCACTCGGCCGCTACGGCGACCCTGAAGAGGTCGCGCATATGACGCTGAGCCTGTGCCTTCCGGCGGCGTCCTTCCTCACCGGCGCGGTGATCCCGGTCGATGGCGGGCTGATGGCGCGGAACGCGTGAGAGCCATGCGCGCGGCGCGTTGACATCGCCGGATGCGGGAGTCATTTTTTCCACAAACAGAGCGGGGAAACCGCTCGTAGATGCGGGAGGAACGCAATGACCATCGCCATCCGGCAGCTTCAGAAACATTTCGTCGGCGAGGTGTCCGGCCTCGACTTGCGCAAGCCGCTCACGCCGGATCAGGCGCGCGAGATCGAGGCCGCGATGGACAAGTACGCGGTGCTCGTCTTCCACGACCAGGACATCACCGACGAGCAGCAGATGGCATTCGCGCTGAATTTTGGCCAGCGCGAGGAGGCGCGCGGCGGCAACATCACCAAGGCGGATGAACACCGCCTCACCTCAGGCCTGAACGACGTCTCCAACCTCGGTAAGGACGGCAAGCCGCTGCCCAAGGACAGCCGCGCCAATCTGTTCAACCTCGGCAATTGCCTGTGGCACTCGGACAGCTCGTTCCGTCCGATCCCCGCAAAATTCTCGCTGCTATCGGCGCGCGTGGTGAACCCGAAGGGCGGCAACACCGAGTTCGCCGACATGCGCGCGGCCTATGACGCGCTCGACGACGAGACCAAGGCGGAGATCGAGGATCTCGTCTGCGAGCATTCGCTGATGTATTCGCGGGGATCGCTCGGCTTCACCGAATACACCGACGAAGAGAAGGAGATGTTCAAGCCGGTGCTGCAACGGCTGGTGCGCACGCACCCCGTGCATCGCCGCAAGTCGCTGTATCTGTCATCGCATGCCGGCAAGGTCGTCGGCATGAGCATGCCCGAGGGGCGGCTATTGCTGCGCGATCTGACCGAGCACGCCACGCAACCCGAGTTCGTCTACGTGCACAAATGGAAGCTGCATGACCTCGTGATGTGGGACAACCGCCAGACCATGCACCGCGTCCGCCGCTACGACCAGTCCCAGCCCCGCGACATGCGCCGCGCGACGGTGGCAGGGACGGAGCCGACGGTGCAGCAGCAGGCGGCGGAGTAGGCCGGGTCGGAGTAGCCACAAATTCGGTCGTCGTCCCGGACAAGCGGAGCGCTGGGCAACGCGTAGCGTTGTCCGGCGCGAAGCGCCGATCCGGGACGACAGCGGAGAATAACTGAGGGCAGTGGAGAGTGTGGCAATAGCGGCCGATAACGCTACGCGTGCCCGGCCTCGTTCGAGAGCATACCGGGGTCGATGCCGATCTTCTGCAAAGCGCGATTGTACTTGTCCTCGACGTCGTCGCCGAAAATCAGATCCGCGTCCGCGTCGCAATGCAGCCAGCCGTTGCTCTGGATCTCCGTCTCGAGCTGGCCCGGCGCCCAGCCGGCATAGCCGAGCGCGAGGATGGCGTGCTTGGGGCCGGAGCCGTTGGCGATGGCGCGCAGAATGTCGACCGTCGCGGTCAGGCAGACGCCGTCATCGATCCGCAGCGTGGCGTTCTCGATGTAGAAGTCGCTGGAATGCAGCACGAAGCCGCGCCCGGTGTCGACCGGCCCGCCCCGCAGCACCTTCATACTTTCGGCATTCTCCGGCAGCTTGATGTGCTCGCCCTTCTTGATGATGCCGAGCTGCTGCAAGAGCTCGGGGAAATCGATGCTGCCGGCGGGGTGGTTCACGATGATGCCCATCGCCCCCTCCGCCGAATGGGCGCAAAGATAGATCACCGAGCGCTCGAAGCGGGAATCGCCCATCACGGGCATTGCGATCAGGAGCCGGCCGTCGAGATAGCCGCCGGAACTGGGCAGCGCGGCGCCCGAGCTGCGGGTGCTTTCGCCCGTCCTCTTGCCTGTGGGAGCCATCGCTCGAGCACTCCGGTTTCAATTCCTATCCTGATGTCGGGCCGGGCGGCTGTCAAATCAAGGGTTGCGGCGAGTTGATTCGGGTGCATCCATCACAAGCAATTCAATGGTTTGGCCCTGGGTGACCCTGTAAAGACGTGCCATGTCCAGCATTGTTCCCCTGCGTGCGGCGATTGGCGTCGCGACAACCCTGCTCGCGTCGTCGTTGGCTATCGCGGCCCGTGCCGATGACGCATCGCCTTGGCAGCGCGATGGACATTCCGCGGTGCGGCTCCTGGCGGGCTCGCGCAGCGGCGCGGTGCTGCTCGGCGGTATCGCCTTCCAGCTGCAGCCCGGCTGGAAGACCTACTGGCGGTCGCCCGGCGATTCCGGCGTTCCCCCCCGGTTCGACTTCTCCAAGTCCGACAATGTCGAGGCGGTGACGGTGATGTGGCCGGCACCGCTGAAGTTCGATGACGGCGCGGGCGGCCATTCGATCGGCTATCGCGACCAGGTCGTGCTGCCCCTGCGCATCGTCGCCAAGGCCGCGGACAAGCCGGTGACCTTGAGGGCCGAGATCAACTACGCGGTGTGCGAGAAGCTCTGCATTCCCGTAGAGGCCAGCGCCGAGCTCGGCTTCAACAGCGTCGCCTCGACCGAGGACGCGAACTTGCGTGCCGCGCTCGACACCGTGCCGAAGCCCGCCAATATCGGCGACCCCAACCCGCTCACCATTCGCGACGTCAAGCGGGACGGGCCCAAGAACGTAGTGGTCGATGTGGTGGCGCCGGACAGCCGCAAGGTCAATCTGTTCGTGGAAGGCCCGACGCCCGATTGGGCGCTGCCGATTCCGGCGCCGGTGCAGCCCAGCCCGCCCGGGGTCGTGCGCTTCTCGTTCGAGCTCGACGGGCTGCCGCCGGGCGCCAAGCCCGAGGGCGCGGCGCTGAAGTTCACGCTGGTCGGGCCGGAGAAGGCGTACGAGTTCAACACGAATTTGAACTAGCGTCCGCCCAACCGAATCTTAACGAATGGTTGCTAATCCCTCGCCTGCCGCTGCAGGTCGCTGGGGATTGTTCGAATTGGCCGTGATGGATGCACCACCCGCAACGACCGGACCGGCCGGGCTGGTCGCGCGGCTGCGTGCCAAGCTCGCGGGCGGATCGAGCGAGGCGTCGCTGACGCGGCGGCTCGCCGGCACCATCTTCATCATTCGCGTCATCAGCGCCGGCCTCGCTTATGTCTCGCAGGTGCTGCTGGCGCGCTGGATGGGCACGTCCGATTACGGCATCTACGTCTATGTCTGGACCTGGGTGCTGCTGCTCGGCAGCATGATGGATTTCGGCATCTCGGCCTCCGCGCAGAAAATCATTCCGGAGTACCGCGCCAACGGCGCGCACGCGCTGCTGCGCGGCTTCCTGTCCGGCAGCCGCTGGCTGACCTTTGCCGTGTCCACGCTGACGTCGCTCGGCCTTGCTGGCATCGTCAAATTGCTGTCGCCCTGGATCGATCCCGCCGAGGTGCTGCCGCTCTATATCGGCTGCATGACGCTGCCCGCTTTCGTGGTCGCCAACACCCAGGACGGCATCGCGCGCTCGCACGACTGGGTGCAACTCGGCCTGATGCCGCAATTCATCATCCGCCAGGCGCTGATCATCGGCATCACGGCGCTCGCCTTCCTGCTCGGCTATCACCTCGGCGCCGTCGCCGCGATGGTCGCAAGCCTTTGCGCGGTATGGATCGCGATGGCCGGGCAGATGGTGGTGCTGAACCGCAAGCTCGCCGATCACATCACACCGGGACCGAAGGCCTATGACGTCAAGGGCTGGCTCGCCGTCTCGCTACCGATCCTGCTGGTCGAGAGCTTCTACCTGCTCCTGTCCTACACCGACGTGCTGGTGCTGCAGCAATTCCGTCCCTCGGACGAGGTCGGCGTCTATTTCGCCGTGGTGAAGACGCTGGCGCTGGTCTCGTTCATCCACTACGCGATGTCAGCCACGACGGCACACCGCTTCGCCGAATACAATGCCAGCGGCGACAAGGCGCGCCTGTCGGCCTACGTCGCGCATGCCATCACCTGGACGTTCTGGCCGTCGCTGGCCGCGACCATCGTGCTGCTCGCGCTCGGCAAGCCGCTGCTCTGGCTGTTCGGGCCGCAATTCACCGTCGGCTACGACATCATGTTCGTCGCCGCGATCGGGCTCGTGGTCCGCTCTGCGATCGGGCCGGTCGAGCGCCTGCTCAACATGCTCGGCCAGCAGAAGATCTGCGCGCTCGCCTATGCGCTAGCCTTCATGATGAACCTCGTGCTCTGCATCGCGCTGGTGCCGCGCTACGGCGGCCATGGCGCCGCGGCTGCAACCTCGATCTCCCTCACCTTCGAGACGGTGCTGCTGTTCTGGATCGTGCGGCAGCGGCTGGGGCTGCACGTGCTGGCGTTCGGACGTTAGCCATCAGCTTGAGATGATTGGAAACCTCTTCGGCACCTGATATAGTTGGGTATGGCTGCAAGCGATCTGCGAGATCTTCTGGAACGTGCCCAGACTTGGCCCGAAGAGGCCCAGAACGAGCTGGTTGCGATTGCCAGCGAAATCGAGAGCGAACTGCTCGGCGGCGAGTATGTTGCGACGCAGGAAGAGCTGCGAAGTATCGACGCTGCGTTAGCCTCCATAGATCGCGGCGAGTTCGCTACGGATGCCGAGGTCGCAGAAGTCTTCGCGAAATTCAGGCGCGGATGAAGGTCGTCTGGTCCCGAGAGGCGCTTGCTGACCTCGAAGACATTGCAACCTATTATGCCAGCAACGCCAGCCCAGCGATCGCCGATGCCATCGGACGAAGATTTGCGGATGTTATCGAGCGCGTCCGGCGTGCGCCTTTCTCATCGCCACGGGTCACACAACGTTCCCAAGTCCGCGTGGCAACGGTCGTCCGCTATCCATTTCGGATATTTTACCGTGTCACCGGCGAGTTCGTTCATATCGTCCATATCCGCCACGCGTCGCGGCGGCCCCTTGCCGGACTGAACGAGCCGGAAAGCCAATATGGTTCGCCTCGGACCTGAGAACGGCTGGTTCGCAGTAGGCGCGGGAAGAGGTGAGACACCCAGTGCCACTGACGCTGGTCGCGAACAGCGGAAAGATGGTGGGCACGGCGCTGGCACCTTTGCCCACCCTACAGCACTGTGCGCCTACTCCGCGGTCCAGCCGCCGTCTATCGAGAGGTTGGTGCCGGTGATCTGGGCGGCGTCGTCGCTGCACAGGAACAGGGCGAGCGCGGCGACCTGCTCGGAGGTGACGAACTCCTTGGTCGGCTGCGCATCGAGCAGCACATCGTTGATGACCTGCTCGCGCGTCAGATTGCGTGCCTTCATCGTGTCGGGGATTTGCTTCTCGACCAGCGGGGTCCAGACGTAGCCGGGGCTGATGCAGTTGCAGGTGATCTTGTGGGTCGCGACTTCCAGCGCCACGGTCTTGGTGAGGCCGGCGATGCCGTGCTTGGCCGAGACGTAGGCCGACTTGAATGGCGAGGCCACTAGCGAGTGCGCCGACGCCGTGTTGATGATGCGGCCCCAGCCCTTCTTCTTCATGCCGGGCACTGCGGCGCGGATGGCGTGGAAGGCCGAGGACAGATTGATCGCGATGATCTGGTCCCATTTCTCCGGCGGGAATTCCTCGATCGGCGAGACGAACTGGATGCCGGCATTGTTGACGAGGATGTCGACCGAGCCGAACGTCTTCTCGCCGAGCGCGATCATGCCGGCGACCTCGGCGGGCTTGGTCATGTCGGCGGGCGAGTAGACCGCCTTGACGCCGAAATCGGATTCGATCTTGGCGCGCTCCTTCTCGATGTCCTCCGGCGAGCCGAAACCGTTGATGACGACGTTGGCACCGGCGCCGGCGAAGGCGCGCGCGTAAGCGAGCCCGATGCCGCTGGTCGATCCGGTCACGAGGGCGTTCTTGCCTGACAGAGTACCCATTCTATTCGCTCCTTTTTGCCGGGGGCGCGGTGACGTCCCCCGTGAGATCGTAGGTCACCATGGTCTCGCCGGACTGCGGCCGCTCCAGCCAGTCCTTGTGGCGCATCGACAGGTGCACGTCACGAACGCCGGCCTCCCAATGCTCGACCATGGCAATGTGCGAGAAATCGTAATCCTTGGACGAGGATTCGTAGTTCTTGCTGCGGTAGATCAGATGCACCACGGTGACGGTGCTTTCGCGCGACACTTTCGCCAGGAATTCGACGGAAGGATCGTTCTTGAGATAGTCCGGCAATTTGCCGATCAGATCGCGCACGGCCCTGCGGGCGTTGTGCAGCTGCTTGTTCTTGTCGGTGTTCATCCGCGTGCGGCTGGAATAGCGGATGTCCTTCTCGCGCTCGGCGGCCTCCAGCAGCGAGTTCGGCAGGTCGCCGCGCGCGGAAAACAAATCGACCTGAAAGATCAGCATGTCGCGTTCGACCTCGGCATCGAGCACGTAGTCGAGCGGAGTGTTGGAGGCGATGCCGCCGTCCCAATAATGCTCGCCGTCGATGACGACGGAGGGAAAGCCCGGCGGCAGCGCGCCGGAGGCCATGATGTGCTCGGGGCCGATCTTCTTGCCGAGCTTCTTGAACGCGTAATTGTCGAAATATCTGAAATTGCCCGAGGTGACGCCGACCGCGCCGACCGACAGGCGTGTCTTCAGATCGTTGATGCGGTCGAAATCGACGAGTCGCTCCAGCGTCTTCTTCAGCGGCGAGGTATCGTAATAGCTTTCGGCCTCGCGATGCCCCGGCGGCCACAGCGGCGCCGGCGGAATGCGTGGCGTGAAGAAGCCGGGCACGCCGAACGTCGCAATCAGCGCGGCACTGGTGGAATTGAACAGCTCGCGGCTGCGGTCGCTCTTGCCGACCGGCTTCCACGGCACCGGGGCCGACACCATTTCCCAGAATTCCTTGAGCCGCTCGACGCGGGTGTGCCCCTCATTGCCGGCGATGATGGCGGCATTGACCGCGCCGATCGAGATGCCGGCGACCCATTCCGGATCGAAGCCGTAGCCACACAGCGCCTGGAAGGCGCCAGCCTGGTACGAGCCGAGCGCGCCGCCGCCCTGGAGGACCAGGACGCGCTGCGCATTCGTGGGGATTGTTGCGGTTTCCGGACTATGATCGGTCATGCGGGAACAATAGCAAAAGGCTGGCCACCGTGGCGACACTCCGCCGCGACGTCAATGCATCCCCGGGATCAAGTCTGGCTTATCGAGGCTCGGTGGAGGCCAGGATCATGGTCCAGAACACCTTGTATTTGGTGCCTGGAGCATAGCTCGCCGCGATGCCCAATTTTGTGACACCGCTCTTGAGCATGTTCGCGCGGTGCGGAGGCGAGTCGCGCCAGCCGGAAAACGCTTCCGCCAGCGTATGATAGCCGGCCGAGATGTTCTCGACCGCCACGGTGGCAGGATAACCGCCAGAGGCCAGACGCTTGGCGAGCGGCGCGCGGACGTCGTGGTCCATCTTGTTGGCCGCCGCCATCGCGCCCGATTGGGATTCGGCGAGCCGAGTCAAATCCGGGTCGACCACGACCGTACCGAGCCCGTTGTTCTGGCGGTATTGCGAGATCATGATCGCAGCTGCCTGGACGTCGAGCTTGGAGCCCGGGACCGCCATGTCGGCATACATCGACGGCTGCTGGACCGGCGCTTCGTTGCCGGCACAGCCGGCGAGCAGCAACATGATCAGAATTGCGGCCGCAGCGCGCATGAATCGGGGCCCCCAAATGAGGGGCTGTTGTTGCATACCAACAATGGCTGAAAGGTGAATTTTGAAGAGAATTTGAGCCGTCATTCCGCGGCGGAATGACGGCGGGGCTTAGCCCGCAAAAATCCGGTAGCGACGCGGATTGAGGCCGATGGTGTCGCCGGCGCGCAGTTCCTTGTCGCGGGGGGCGTCGATTTCGATGGTCTCGCCGCCGGACAGGGCTACTTCCGCCCGCTGCACCGGACCGAAATTGCGGACGTGCTGGACCGCGCCCTCGAAGGCGCCGCTGCCGGGCGGGCCGACCAGCATGTCATGTCGCCGCACGAACAGCTTCGACGCGCCAGGCGCAAGCCCATCGGCCGCCAGATCGAGCTGCCGGTCGCCGAGCCGGATCGCACCATCGCCGATCTGGATCGGCAGCACGATGGATTCGCCGATGAAGCCGTGCACGAACGCCGTCGCCGGATTGTCGTAGACATCGTCGGGCGAGCCGATCTGCTCGATCCGTCCCTTGTCCATCACCACGACGCGGTTGGCGACTTCCAGCGCCTCCTCCTGGTCGTGCGTGACGAAGATCGAGGTGACATGGATCTCGTGATGCAGCGAGCGCAGCCATTTGCGCAGCTCCTTGCGCACCTTGGCGTCGAGCGCGCCGAAGGGTTCATCGAGCAGCAGAATGCGCGGCTCGATTGCAAGCGCACGGGCGAGCGCGATGCGCTGACGCTGGCCGCCGGAGAGCTGGCTCGGATAGCGGTCGGCGAGCCAGTCGAGCTGCACCAGATCGAGCAGCTCCTTGACGCGCGAGCGGATCGCAGCCTCATCCTTTCGGACCGCGCGCGGCTGCACGCGGAGGCCAAAGGCAACGTTCTCGAACACCGTCATGTGGCGGAACAGCGCATAATGCTGGAACACGAAGCCGACGTGGCGCTCGCGGGCTCCTTGCGCCAGCGCGTCCTCACCGTTGAAGGAGACTTCGCCCGAGTCCGGCCAGTCGAGGCCGGCGATGATCCGCAGCAAGGTGGTCTTGCCGGAGCCGGACGGACCGAGCAGCGCCAGCAGCTCACCGTCGTTGACCTTGAGATCGACGCCGTCGAGGGCAGCAAAACTGCCGAATTTCTTGACGAGATTCTTGACTTCAATGGTCACTGGCGTCTTGTCCTTCGTCGAGATGACGTTCGAGAATGGTTTTTGCGATCAGCGTGATCAGCGCCAGCATTGCGAGCAGCGAGGCGATCGCGAAAGCGGCGACGAACTGGTATTCGTTGTAGAGGATCTCGACCAAGAGCGGCATGGTGTTGGTCTCGCCGCGGATGTGGCCGGAGACGACGGAGACCGCACCGAACTCGCCCATCGCGCGCGCGTTGCAGAGCAGGACGCCGTAGAGCACGCCCCATTTGATGTTGGGCAGGGTGACGCGGAAGAAGGTCTGCAGGCCGGAGGCGCCAAGCGAGATCGCAGCCTCCTCCTCCTGCGTGCCCTGCTCCTGCATCAGGGGGATCAGCGCGCGCGCCACGAAGGGGAAGGTCACGAAGGTGGTGGCGAGCGCAATGCCGGGGACCGCGAACAGGATCTGGATGTCGTGCTCGCGCAGCCAGCTGCCGAGATAGCCTTGCGCGCCGAACAATAGCACGAAGACGAGGCCCGAGATCACCGGGCTGACCGAGAATGGCAGGTCGATCAGCGTGATCAGGAAGGTCTTGCCCGGAAACTCGAATTTTGCAATCGCCCAGGCGGCGACGAGGCCGAACACCAGATTGAGCCCGACCGAGATCGCCGCGACGATCAACGTTAGCTTGATCGCCGCCATCGCCTCCGGCTCGGCGAGCGCGGCGAAATAGGCGAGGATGCCGCGCGAAAATGCCTGCGCGAACACGACGACCAGCGGCAGCACGACGAAGACGGTGAGAAACAGCAACGCCAGCGTGATGATGACGATGCGGACGGCGCGCGGCTCGGTGCGCAAATTGTTCCGCGCCGCCGCCGCGTGCGCGCGTGCCTGCGAGTCGGAGGCCGAGAGCGACACGGAATCTGCGATCTGCATCGTCATGGTCCGCCCTCAGCGCGCCGGGATCCGGCTCTGCGCCCAGCGCTGGAGCCGATTGACCGCGAAGATGATGACGAAGGAGACGACCAGCATGACCACCGCAATCGCGGTCGCATCGGCGTAACGGAATTCGGACAGGCGTATCACGATCAAGAGCGGCGCGATCTCGGAGACGTTGGGCAGATTGCCGGCGATGAAGATCACCGAGCCGTATTCACCGACCGCGCGGGCGAAGGCGAGCGCGAGGCCCGTGAGCAGCGCCGGCGCGAGCGAAGGCAGGATCACGCGAACGATGGTCTGCAAGCGGCTGGCCCCCAGGCTGCCCGCGGCTTCCTCGATTTCAGGGTCGAGATCCTGCAGCACCGGCTGCACGGTGCGGACAACGAAGGGAATGCCGATGAAGATCATGGCGACGAAGATGCCGACCGGCGTGAACGCCACCTTGAGGCCGAGCGCGGCGAGCGGCGCCCCCAGCCAGCCCTTCTCGGCGAACAGCGCCGTCAGCGCGACGCCGGCCACCGCCGTCGGCAGCGCAAACGGCACGTCGACGATGGCATCGAAGATGCGGCGGCCGGGGAAGCGGTAGCGCACCAGCGCCCAGACGATGATGCTGCCCATCACCAGATTGACGCAAGCCGCCGCAAAGGCGAGGCCGAACGAGACGCGGAGCGCGTTCAGGGTGCGGCGGCTGGAGAGGATGTTCCAGAACTGCTCGGGGCTGAGCTCAAGCGATCTCAGGAACAGGCCGGCGAGTGGAATCAGGATGATCACGGACAGCCAGGAAAGCGTCAGTCCCATGGTGAGACCGAAGCCCGGCAATGTCCGGCGTCGTGCTGCGAGTGCGCTCACCAGGCCCCCTGCTAAAGCCCCCTACGACAGCGCCCGATCAGTTCTTGTAAATCTGATCGAAAACGCCGCCGTCTGCAAAATGTTCCTTCTGTGCCTTGGTCCAGCCGCCGAAGACGTCGTCGATCGTGAACAGCTCGACCTTGGCGAAGGAATTTTCATACTTTTTGGCGGTCTCGGCATCGCGCGGACGGTAGAAATTGCGCGCGGCGATCTCCTGCCCTTCCTTGGTGTACCAGTATTGAAGGTAGGCGTCAGCCGCATTGCGGGTGCCCTTTTTGTCGGCAACCTTGTCCACGATCGCGACCGGCGGCTCGGCGAGGATCGACTGCGGCGGTGCAACGATCTCGAACTTGTTCGCACCGAATTCCTTGAGGGCCAGGAACGCCTCGTTCTCCCAGGCGAGCAGCACGTCACCGACGCCGCGCTCGACAAAGGTCACAGTGGCGCCCCGGGCGCCGGTATCGAGCACCGGCACCTGCTGGAAGAGCTTCCCGACGAAGTCCTTGGCCTTGTCGGCCGAACCGTATTTCTTTTGCGCAAAGCCCCAGGCGGCAAGATAATTCCAGCGCGCGCCGCCCGACGTTTTCGGGTTCGGGGTGATGATGGCAACGCCCGGCTTGATCAGATCATCCCAGTCCTTGATGCCCTTGGGATTGCCCTTGCGCACCAAGAACACGATGGTCGACGTGTAGGGCGACGAATTCTGCGGCAGCCGCTTCTGCCAATCCGTCGCGGTGAGGCGCTTGCTCGCGATAGCGTCGATGTCATAGGCCAGCGCCAGCGTCACCACATCGGCCTGCAAGCCGTCGATCACCGCGCGCGCCTGCGAGCCGCTGCCGCCGTGCGACTGCTTGATCTCGACGCTCTTGCCGGTTTCCTTCTGGTAGGCGCTCGCGAACGCCTTGTTGAACTCGACATAGAGCTCGCGCGTCGGATCGTACGACACGTTCAGCAAATTGATGTCGGCGGCCAGAGCCGAGCCTGCCCAGAACCCCGTCGCGAGCAATCCTGCGGCGAGCGGAACGATACGGCGCATCATGTCCATCTCCATTCACCTCGACGACATCGGCGTCATCGACGGCAGGCATAACTCGTGGCGAAACGCTCTTGTGTCAACGGAACCCGATTTTCTTGTTCGCTAGCTCGCAGCGTGACTGTGCTACGAAGTCTTCATCGTATGGATGCCGCATTCTGTCTTGGCCCGGCCGCGCCACCGGCCGGCGCGTGCATCCTCGCCCTCAGTCGTTCTGCTGGTGCAAGGCATACACCCAACCGACAGGAATCCTGACACAACCAGAGGGTGCCGCGGCAATTTAGCGCGGGTGAAGATCGCCTCGATCTCCTCGCGCGAGACGTTGGCGAAGGGATTGAACTTCAGCCGCGCGCCATCGTCCTCGACGACCGGAATGTCGGCGCGCGCATTGCCCTGAAAGCGCTTGCGGCCGTTGAGCCAGGCGCCGAACGGCTTCAGCGCACGCGCCAGCGGCTCGACCTTGCGGATGCGGCAGCAGGCGTCGGGATCGGAGAACCAGAGGTCGCGGTCGGGATCTTCGCGCGACAGCGTCTCCTCGGCCGGCTTGATCGAGCGAACGTCCTTCAGGCCCAGCGTCGCAATGAGCGTATCGCGATAGGCCAGCGTCTCCTCGAACAACCAGCCGGTGTCGAGAAAGATCACGGGGATTGCGGGATCGACATCCGACATGACCTTCAACAGCGTCGCCGATTCAGTACCGAACGAGGACACCAGCGCAAGCTTCTCGCGCCCGACCGTCTTCAGCGCCGCGGCAATGACCTCCGCAGGCGAGGCATCGCGCAAGGCGCGATCGAGCTCGTCCGCCGAAGGTAGCGCAGACACGGGCGAAACCTGAGGCGCGATCGCGTTCACGTGCCGACCCCTTCGGAGTGGCGCAATTGCATGCGCCGGTGCAGCGCTGTGATGCGGCCATCGCCGGTCGGCTGGTAGAACACCGAATAGCGCTTCGCGGTCTGCATGAAGGCCTCCGCATCGGCCTGCTTCTTGACCTCGAAGGCATCGAAGCCGGCGCGCAGCATGAACACGAACTGGTCGCGCAGCACCTGACCGGTCGCGCGCAATTCGCCGCGGTAGTTGTAACGTTCGCGCAGCAGCCGCGCCTGGCTGTAGGCGCGCCCGTCACGGAAGGTCGGGAACACCAGCGCGACGGCGGCGATCTGGCCGAGATACGGCACGAGCTCGGCGATGTCGCGATTGTTGGGCCAGATCACCCCGACCTTTCCGGCGCGCTTGAGCAAGCCCTCGGCCTCGCCGAGGAAGCGCTCGGCGGGCACCAGGATGTCGCCGCCCTCGGGCAGCGGCGTGTCGACGGCGAGCTTGACGAAGCGGTCGTCCGTGATCTTTCCGCCATTAACGAGTGGCATAGACGCGCTCCTTGAAGGGTTCGACGCCGAGGCGCTTCACCGTGTCCATGAACAGCTCTTCGGGCCGCTCGCGCAGCGCCAGATAGGCTTCCACGATGTCCTCGACCACGTCGGCGACCTCGTCGAACTTGACGCCGGGACCGATCAGGGTGCCGAGCGCGGCGTTCTCGTCGGCACGGCCGCCGATGGTGATCTGGTAGACCTCCTCGCCGTTCTTCTCGACGCCGAGAATGCCGATATGGCCGACATGGTGATGGCCGCAGGCATTGATGCAGCCGGAGATGTTGATGTGCAGACGGCCGATCAGGTTAGCGAGCTCGTGATTGGCGAAGCGCCGCGTCAGCTCCTGCGCGATCGGAATCGAGCGGGCATTCGCCAGCGAGCAATAGTCGAGCCCGGGGCAAGCGATGATGTCGGTGATCAGGTTGACGTTGGGCGTCGCCAGCCCGAGCTTGTCGAGCGCCTTCCACAGTGCCGGCAGGTCGCGCTTGGCGACGTGCGGCAGCGCTAGATTCTGCTCGTGGCCGACGCGGATCTCGCCGAAGGAATATTTGTCGGCAAGATCTGCCAGCGCGTCCATCTGCTCGGCGGTGGCATCGCCCGGAGGCCCGCCGGTCGGCTTCAGCGAGATCGTGACGATGGAGTAACCCTGCACCTTGTGCGGGGCCACCGAGTTCTTGCGCCATGCCTCGAAATCGGGGTCGGCCGCGGCCTGGCGCAGCTCGTCCGGCATATGCGGCAGCTTCTCGTAAGCCGGATAGGTGAAGCGCGAGCGGATGTCCTCGATCACCTCCTCGTCGATCTGGAGCGAGGAGTTGCGGATATGCTGCCACTCGTCCTCGACCTCGCGCGAGAATTTCTCGATGCCGAGCTCGTGCACCAGGATCTTGATGCGCGCCTTGTAGATGTTGTCGCGGCGGCCGTACTGATTGTAGACGCGTAAGATCGCCTCGATGTAGCTGAGGATGTCGCGGCCGTGCACGAAGTGCTTGATGGTCTTGGCGATGAACGGCGTCCGGCCGAGACCGCCGCCGACCAGAACCTCGAAGCCGGTCTCGCCCTTCTCGTTCTTGATCAAGCGCAGGCCGATGTCGTGGATCTTGATCGCGGCGCGGTCGTGGTCCGAGGCGGTGATCGCGATCTTGAACTTGCGCGGCAGGAACGAGAATTCCGGATGCAACGTGGTGTGCTGGCGGATCAGCTCCGACCAGATGCGCGGATCCTCGATCTCGCCCGGCGCGACGCCGGCCCACTGGTCCGAGGTGACGTTGCGCATGTTGTTGCCGGAGGTCTGCATCGCGTGGATGCCGACCTTGGCGAGGTCTTCGAGCGCATCCGGCAGCTCGGCGAGCTTGATCCAGTTGAACTGGATATTCTGCCGCGTGGTGAAGTGGCCGTAGCCGCGATCGTATTTGCGCGCGACATGGGCGAGCGCCCGCATCTGGTTCGTCGCCAGAGTGCCATAGGGAATCGCGACGCGGAACATATAAGCGTGCAGCTGCAGATAGACGCCGTTCTGCAAACGCAGGATCTTGAACTCGTCCTCGGTGAGCTCGCCGGACAGGCGCCGCTTCACCTGGTCGCGGAACTCCGAGACGCGCTCGTTGACGAGCGTGCGGTCGATTTCGTCGTAAGCATACATAAGTGGGTGCCTTAAACCTGGGCCGGCTGTCCGATGGTGACGCCGGTGCGGCGAATCTGTTCGCGCAGATTGCCGGGGAGGACCTTGCCATCGTCGCCGATCTGCACCGGCGCGATATAGGGGCCGATGGCGCCGACGTCATCGGCCACGGCTTCCGCAAGCAACGCCTTGGCCTCGTCGGAGTTGCGCACGATCGCGGCTTCCGACAGCTCGGCGGACCAGCTGTTGGCGGCGGTGCGGTAGACCACGATGCCGTCCCAGGTGCGGTTGGCGGTCACGACCGAGGGGCCGGCGATACGGATCTTCTTTTGTTCGAGCGGAGAGGTCATTCGGCTGCATCCAATAGGTCAGAGATGATTTGTTTGGGTGTCTGGCGGCGAAGCGAGCCGGCATGCCGGACCACGTCGCCGATGATGAGGATGGCGGGACCGCCATGGATCCGCCGCACCAGTTCCGGCAGATCGCGCAGCGTGCCAATTGCGCCTTGCGCATCCGGCCGCGTGACGCGGGCGAACACGCCGACCGGCGTCTCCGGCGAGCGGCCGGCCGCGAACAAGCCTGCGCGCACGGCGGGCGCTGCGGTCATGCCCATGTAGACCACGACGGTCATCTTGGTGTCGGTCAGTGTCGACCAATCCACGTTCTCTGCATCGCGGGCCTTGTGTGCGGTGAGGAAGGTGATGCGGGTCGCTTCGTGGCGATAAGTGAGCGGCACCTCGAAATCGGCGGCGGCGCCGAGCCCTGCGGTGATGCCGGGAATGATCGAATAGGCGACGCCGGCGGCGCGCAACGCTTCCACCTCTTCGCCGCCGCGGCCGAACACGAAGGGATCGCCGCCCTTCAGCCGCACGACGCGCTGGCCCGATTGCGCGGCCTCGATCATGCGCTTGTTGATGGCGTCCTGGCCGATGCCGGGCTTGCCCACGCGGCGGCCGACCGCAAAGCGCGTGGTGTCGCGGCGAATGCGGTCGAGAATCTCGGGCGAGACCAGCTCGTCATAAAAGACGATGTCCGCGTCCTGCAGCGCGCGCAGCGCCTTGATGGTGAGCAGATCGGGATCGCCGGGGCCAGCGCCGACCAGCGCGACGGAGCCTTCCGGCTTGTCGGCGCGCGCGAACGCGGTGGGATCGGAGATCGCCTTGAGCGATGCATCGGCTTCGCTGTTGCGGCCGGCGAGCACGGCGGCGCCGATAGGACCGTCGATGACGCGCTCCCAGAAGCGGCGGCGCAACGGAAACTCGGCGATGCGCTCGTTGATCGACTTGCGGAAGGTGCCGATGAACTCGGCGAGCTCGCCAATGCGCGCCGGCAGCAGCGCCTCGATCTTCTCGCGCACGCGCCGCGCCACCACCGGGGAGGTGCCGCCCGTGCCGACCGCGACCACGACATCGCCGCGATCGACGATGGCCGGAAAGATGAAGCTGGAATGCTCGAGGTCGTCCATGACGTTGACGGGCAGGCCAGCCGCTTTGGCGCGAGCCGACATGGCGACACCGACATCGCCTGCGCCGGCGCAAACGACGGCGATGACGCCGGAAAGATCCGCCGTGAGCGGATCGCCCGCCGCGATCTCGATGCGCGCGGAGTCTTCGGAGCCCAGGCCAAGGTCATGATTGCCGTCGATCGCATGCACGCGCAGGCGCGCGCCGGCAGCGGCGAGCACGCGCAGCTTGGCGCGCAAAAGCTCGCCCGCCCCGATGAGGACCACCGGGCCGGCCTTGAGATCGAGAAACACCGGCAAGAACCGCATGTGATACTCGCTTCCCCACAAACGGGGTTGACTGGAATTATTTTCTATATATGTCTCGTTTCGAGCGCGCAAAGAGAAATTTTTTCTTCTCTTCCGCACCGCAACTATAGAATTTTCGCCTCCAAACGCAAAGTGGCAGAGATGCATCTTCTCAAGGACGATTCCGCTGCTGATCGACTGAGCAATCCGGCGCTGGCTGAGCGCGTGCGCGCGCAAGAATTTGCTGCCGAACTTGCCTCGAGCATGGACCATCTCGACCAGCTCGAAGCGCAGAGCATCTACATCTTCCGTGAGGCCTTTGCCCGGCTGAAGAAGATTGCCCTGTTGTGGTCACTCGGCAAGGACTCCAACGTCATGATCTGGCTGGCGCGGAAAGCCTTCTTCGGCAAGATGCCGTTCCCGGCCCTTCACGTCGATACCGGCAAGAAGTTTCCGGAGATGTATCGCTTCCGCGATCATTACGGCAAGGAATGGGATCTCGATCTGCGCGTCGAGCCCTGCCCGCCGATCGATGCCGTCGACCCAACGCTGCCGCCGGCCGCCCGTTCCGCCGCGCGCAAGACCGAGGGCCTCAAGATGGCGCTCGCAAAGTATGGCTTTGACGGCCTGATCGCCGGCATCCGCCGCGACGAGGAAGCAACGCGCGCCAAGGAGCGGGTGTTCTCGCCGCGCGGCTTGGAGGGCAATTGGGACGTGCGCGACCAGCCGCCGGAATTCTGGGATCATTTCAACGCCTCGCCGCCGCAAGGCGCGCATCTGCGCATCCATCCGATCCTGCATTGGACCGAGGCCGACATCTGGGCCTACACCAAGCGCGAGAACATCCCGATCATTCCGCTGTACCTCGCCAAGAACGGCAAGCGTTATCGCTCGCTAGGTGACCAGGACATCACCAATCCGGTTGCCTCGAATGCCTCGAACATCGACGAGATCCTGATCGAGCTCGAACAGACCAAGGTGCCGGAGCGCTCGGGGCGCGCGCTCGACCACGAGACCGAGGACGCCTTCGAGCGCCTTCGCGTCGCCGGCTATCTCTGATCAAGGACGCGGCCATGAACATGATCGTGACGTCAGCCTCGCCCGGCACGCCGAACGGCACCACGCGTCCCCAGGTCCGCATCGTCATCGTCGGCCATGTTGACCACGGCAAGTCGACCCTGGTCGGCCGCCTCCTGCATGAAACCGGCAGCCTGCCCGAGGGCAAGCTCGAAATGCTTAAG
The DNA here is from genome assembly GCF_056156565.1 of Bradyrhizobium sp. JHI2711. Classification (NCBI taxonomy): domain Bacteria; kingdom Pseudomonadati; phylum Pseudomonadota; class Alphaproteobacteria; order Hyphomicrobiales; family Nitrobacteraceae; genus Bradyrhizobium; species Bradyrhizobium sp. JHI2711. Next base: position 1,349,790 of record NZ_JBPZPT010000002.1, on the reverse strand, counting down.
GCCGTCAGCGCGCGGCGCGGCATGCCGTTCGAATGGTCGTTCCTGCTCGACGCGCTGCAGACAGAGCGCGACCAGGGCATCACCATCGACACCACCCAGATCCGCTTCCGCACCAATTCGCGCGACATCGTGCTGATCGATGCGCCCGGCCACGCCGAATTCCTGCGCAACATGATCACCGGCGCATCGCAGGCCGACGGTGCGGTGCTGATCATCGACGCGCTGGAGGGCGTGCGCGACCAGACCAGGCGGCACGGCTATCTCCTGCATCTGCTCGGGGTGAAGCAGGTCGCGGTCGTCGTCAACAAGATGGACCGCGTCGATTTCTCCGCCGCACGCTTCAAGGACATCAGCGACGAGATCTCCGCGCATCTGAACGGCCTCGGCGTGACGCCCACGGCCGTGATCCCGATTTCCGCCCGTGACGGCGACGGCGTCGCAATGCGCACCGATCGCATCTCTTGGTACAAGGGGCCGACCGTGGTCGAGGCGCTTGATCACCTCGAGCCGGCGCGGCCGCTGGAAGCGCTGGCGCTGCGGCTGCCGGTGCAGGCGATCTACAAGTTCGACGACCGCCGTATCGTCGCCGGCCGCATTGAATCCGGCAGCCTGATTGCCGGCGACGAGATCGTGATCATGCCGGCCGGCAAGATCGCCAAGATCAAGACGGTCGAGAGCTGGCCGGCGACGCCGGTAGCGGGCCGTCAGGGCGCCGGCCGCTCGGTCGGCATCACGCTCGACCGCGAATTGTTCATCGAGCGCGGCGACATCATCGCGCATGCGGGCAGCGCCCCGCGCGAGACGCGGCGGCTGCGCGCGCGCATCTTCTGGCTGCACGACAAGCCGCTTGCCAAGGGCGACCAGCTTTTGGTGCGCTGCGGCCCCAAGGAAAGCCGCGCCACCGTGGTCGCCATCGAGAAGGCGGTCGATCCCGGCGAGCTCTCAAGCAGCGAGAACAAGGCGATCGGCCGCAACCATGTCGGCGAGATCGACATCTCCCTGTCCAATCCGATCGCGACCGATCCCTACACCGAAAATCCGCGCACCGGCCGCCTCGTGATCGAGGTGTCCGGGCGCATCGCCGGCGGTGGCCTGGTGCTGTCGGTCGATGCCGGTCAGCGTGCCGTGCCTGTCGACATCGTGCCGGTGGAATCGGCGCTGCGTAGCGACGAGCGCTCGGCGCGCTACCGCCACAACGGCGCCGTGGTCTGGCTCACCGGCCTGCCGGCCTCCGGCAAGTCGACGCTGGCGCGGGCGCTGGAGCGGCGTCTCTTCACCAATGGCGGCTCGCCGATCCTGCTCGATGGCGACACGCTGCGCGCCGGGCTCAACAGCGATCTCGGCTTCTCCGCCACTGATCGCAGCGAGAACATCCGCCGCCTCGCCGAGGTCGCGACGCATCTCGCCCGCAACGGCCACATCGCCATCGTCGCGGCGGTCTCGCCCGCGCGCGAAGATCGCGCCGCCGCGCGTCGCATCGCGGACACCGCGTTTCGCGAAATCCACGTCGCGACGCCCGCCGAGGTGTGCGAGGAGCGCGATCCCAAGGGCCATTACAAGAAAGCCCGCGCCGGCGCACTCGCCTCGTTCACCGGCATTGGCAACGACTACGAGAAGCCTGAGGCCGCCGAGCTCGTGATCGATACGTCGAAGCGGACGGTTGCGGAAGCGGCCGACGAGATCGAGCAGATGCTGAAGGCATCAGGCGTGCTGTTCGACGAGCTCGTTGACCTCGCTGCGAATATTTGAGGCCGCCCTAGTCGTCGCCCGGCTCGGCCGGGCGACCCAGTATTCCAGAGACAGCGTCGGAATACGAAGAAGCCGCAGCGTACTGGATTCCCCGCTTTCGCGGGGAATGACACCGGTGCGAGGGACCGTCTCCCACCTCTCCTTGACATTTTGACAAGCTCCCGGGGGTCTTCTCACGGCCTCTTTTTTGGGGCTAATAGGCCCCCGAAAGCTGCCCCGCGCGGGCGCATTTTGCTGCTGTCGGGTCAAAAGCAGCCAAAAACAGCCATTTCCAACAAGAAAGCCCATCATGAAACGCGTCGACGCCCACGGATTGAAGATCGCACCCGTCCTGTTTGACTTCATCGCCAAGGAAGCGGCCCCGAAAACCGGGATCGCGCCGGATGCGTTCTGGGCCGGGCTTGCCGGCATTATCAAGGAGTTGGGACCGAAGAACCGCGAGCTGCTCGCATTTCGCGACAATCTGCAGGCCAAGATCGACGACTGGCACCGCGCCAATAAAGGCAAGGCGTTCGACCTCAATGCCTACACCGCCTTCCTAAAGGAAATCGGCTATCTCGTCCCGGAGCCGGCGACGCAGAAGGTCGAGACCGCCAATGTCGACGAGGAGATCGGCAAGATCTGCGGCCCGCAACTTGTCGTGCCGCTCACCAATGCGCGCTACGCGCTGAACGCGGCGAACGCACGCTGGGGTTCGCTCTATGACGCCTTCTACGGTACCGATGCGATTCCGCATGATCCGTCCGAGAGCGGCAAGGGCTACAACAAGGCACGCGGCGACAAGGTGATCGCCAAGGCCAAGGCGTTCCTCGATAACGCCGTGCCGCTCGCGACCGGCAGCCACACCGACGTGACCGGCTATAGCGTCGTCGCGAGCCAGCTCGCGGTGAAGCTGAAGAGCGGCAACGCCACCGCGCTGAAGAATGCCGCGCAGTTCGCGGGCTTCCAGGGCGATCCAGCCGCGCCGAGCGCCGTGCTGCTCGTCAACAACGGCCTGCATATCGAGGTCAAGATCGACCGCAGCAGCGCGATCGGCAAGGACGATCCGGCCGGCGTCGCCGACATGATCATGGAGGCTGCGGTCTCCACCATTCTGGACATGGAGGACTCGGTCGCCGCTGTCGATGCCGAGGACAAGGTGCTGGTCTACCGCAACACGCTCGGCCTGATGAACGGCACGTTGTCGGCCGATTTCGAGAAGGGCGGCAAGACGCTGACGCGTTCGCTCAATTCCGACCGCCTCTACAAGACGCCGGACGGCAAGGGCGAGCTCAAGCTGCACGGCCGCAGCCTGCTGTTGATGCGCAATTGCGGTCACCACATGTTCACGGACGCGGTGCTCGACGAGAAGGGCGAAGAGGTTCCGGAGGGCCTGCTGGACGCCGCCGTCTCGGGCCTGCTCGCGATCCACGACCTCAAGGGCAATTCCAAGGTCAAGAACAGCCGCACCGGTTCTGCCTACATCGTGAAGCCGAAGATGCACGGCCCGGACGAGGTCTCGCTGACCTGCGAGATTTTCGACCGCGTCGAGAAGATGCTCGGCCTGCCCGAGAACACGCTCAAGGTCGGCATCATGGACGAGGAGCGACGCACCACCGTCAACCTCAAGGCCTGCATCCAGCGCGCCTCCAAGCGCATCATGTTCATCAACACCGGCTTCCTCGACCGCACCGGCGACGAGATCCACACCTCGATGGAAGCGGGTCCGATGATCCGCAAGAACGAGATGAAGGCGCAGGCCTGGATCAAGGCCTATGAGGACTGGAACGTCGACATGGGCCTGATCGATGGCCTGCCCGGCCACGCCCAGATCGGCAAGGGCATGTGGGCCGCGCCCGACAAGATGGCGGACATGCTGGCCCAGAAGCTCGGCCATCCGCAGGCCGGCGCCACCACCGCCTGGGTGCCCTCGCCGACCGCGGCGACGCTGCACGCGCTGCACTACCACCAGGTCAACGTCATCGCGCGCCAGGAGGAACTCGCCAAGGGCGGACCGCGCGCAAAGCTGTCCGACATCCTCACCATTCCGGTGTCGAAGTCGAACTGGGCGCCCGATGACGTCAGGCAGGAGATCGACAACAATTGCCAGGGCATCCTGGGCTATGTCGTGCGCTGGATCGACCAGGGCGTCGGCTGCTCGAAGGTGCCCGACATCCACGACGTCGGCCTGATGGAAGACCGCGCCACCTTGCGCATTTCCAGCCAGCACCTTGCCAACTGGCTGCATCAGGGCGTCATCACCGAGGCGCAGGTGATGGAATCGCTTAAGCGCATGGCCGTCGTCGTCGACAAGCAGAACGCGGATGATCCCATCTACAAGCCGATGGCGCCCGCCTTCGACGGCGTCGCCTTCAAGGCCGCCTGCGACCTCATCTTCAAGGGGCGCGAGCAGCCGAACGGCTACACCGAATACATCCTCACCGCGCGCCGCCGCGAGGCCAAGGCTCTTGCATAAAGAGGCTCTTGGATAAAGAGGCGCTTGGATAAGCGCGCTCGGCTGAGCAAAGTCACGGGAACATCGAAAGCCCCGGCCGAACCCGGGGCTTTTTTGTTGGGGAAACGTCGCGCTGTGTCACGGAACAGGCTGCGTGCGCCTCGCGTTGTCGGGCCATCAACCAACGGGAGATGGTCATGGACTGGAATCGGATCGAAGGAAACTGGAAGCAGTTCAAGGGATCGGCCAAGGAGAAATGGGGCAAGCTCACTGACGACGACCTCCAACTGATCGAGGGCCGCCGCGATCAGCTTGAGGGCCGGTTGCAGGAGCGTTACGGCAAGGCCAAGGACCAGGTTCGTCAGGACGTCGACGACTGGCTGAAGTCGCTGCACTGAAGCGGCACGAACGAAGCCCCGGCTCACGCCGGGGCTTTTGATTTGAGGTGTAGCCCCGGATGGCGTGAGGTGCGATCGGGGCCTTCGTTGCGGCCCGGATACCGCTTCGCTTGTCCGGGCTGCGATTGCTAGAACACCGCCAGGTATTTCAGCAGCGAAACGATGCCGATGATGATGACAATCACGCGCGCGATCTGCTTGGCGCGGCCATCCATCGGCAGCATGTTGATGAGATAGAGCACGAGAATGACGACGAGAAAGGTGACGAGTACGCCGACCAGCATCGCGAGGCCCCCTTCAGGCAATTGCTACGCTGTTCTAACGCGCTGCACCCAAGCCGGTTCCATCTCGGAAACCCTGCCGCGCAACGTCCCGCGGCGGGCCTAGTTCAGCATTTGGCCGTCCGACAAGGTTCGGACGCCGTCCGATAGGACGCTCCCTACTCCTTCGCCACCACCGGGACTTGACGGAATCTGGCACGCACCGATTCCGGCAGCGGCGAGAAATTCATCGCGACGCCACGGCGGTCATTGGCGTTGCGGCTGGCGACCACGAGGCCGCCGGCGCCCGCGACGATGTCGCCCTTGCGCAGGGTCGGGTCGTCCTCGACCTTGACTGATGCGAGCCCAACCGGGTCCTTGCCGTTGCAGGTACAGCCCGCGACGATCTCGTTGCGGTAGCGGTATGCATTTGGCAAGTCCGAATAGGATTTTCCCTTCTCAGTCGCGGCATCGTCGATGTTGCCGCCATAGACCAGCGAGGTCTCCGAGGCCGGGCAGAAGCTCTTGCAGGATTGCGCCTTGCTCTCGGCATCATTGCCTTGTGCCGGGAAGTAGCGACCGTCGCAGCTGCGCACGCAATAGGCGGTGCCGCCGCCGTAGGACGCGCGCTGGCGTGGCGCCTCATAGCGCGGCATATCGTCGGTGGGGAAAGGCATCCGGATTTCCGGCGGCGGCCGCATCCGAAAGCCGCCGAACAGGCCCGAGAAGAAATCCTGCGCATGCGCCGACGGCGCCATCGCCAGCCCGCTGGAGACGACGACGACAATCGCCGCTCCGCCCGCCAGTTTGTCAATCAGCCGTCTCGCCATAGGACCTCGCAGACTAATTCACGGCCGACGTGGTCATGTTCAGCGCCTGCCGACCCGAAGGCAGTGTCGTCACGGCCGGACGCTTGCGCACGGGATCACTTCCCTTCGCCATTAACGGCGCGTTCTTCGGCAGCACCACGACCTTGGCGCCGACATTGACGCGGCTATACAGGTCGACGACGTCCTCGTTGGTCATGCGGATGCAGCCGGACGAGACGAACTTGCCGATGGTGGAGGGATCATTGGTGCCGTGGATGCGGTATTGGCTCGAGCCGAGATACATCGCGCGCGCACCGAGCGGGTTGCCGGGCCCGCCGGCGACGAAGCGCGGCAGATAGGGCTGGCGCGCGATCATCTCTGCCGGCGGATGCCAGTCCGGCCACTCGGCCTTGCGGCTGACGCTTTGCACGCCCGACCAGGTAAAGCCCTCGCGGCCGACGCCGACGCCGTAGCGGATCGCGCGGCCGCCTCCGAGCACGTAATAGAGATAGGTGCTGTTGGTATCGATGACGATGGTACCGGCCGGCTCGCTCCGGTCGAAGCCGACGATCTGCCTGCGCAGCCGGTCGGGCAATTGGGCATCCTCATCGGCGACCTGCGGCGCCTCGTTGATGTCATCCTGCGAATAGCCTTGGTCCTGCAAGTGTTGGCCCTGCAAGTATTGGCCCTGCGAGTAAAGGTCCTGCGGATACACCCGCTGCATCGGCGCATAGCCGAAGGTTTGGGCGCTTGCGGTGCCCACCGGCACTGCGAGAAGAGCGGTTGCGAAGGCGAACGCGCCGACGGCGCGCGGCGAGAAGCTGCGACGGACTGCAAACAACTTTGTCATGAGCTGCCCCGTTGGATGTGCATCAGGTGATGCGCTGCCTCAACAAACTCCGCCGCCTCGATCGAAGTTCCGGCGCAGCGTGCGGCAGCGACGTCACAGTCAAGCGAGCATCCGTTCACGAAGCCGCGATGGAACCAGCACGCCGCCCAAGCATTAGTCACGTCATCAATGGGCGCGCGGATCACGGATTCCGTGCGGGAGAGATATTGTGCGCGTCCTACCCAGTGAACGTTTGATTTCCGGCAACAGCGAAGGCGATCCGCTTCCCGAGAGCCATGTCGAGCTGCCGCCGGTGATCCGCCGCACTGAATTCGTCGCGTTCGCGCTGGCCGGGCTGTTGCTGATCGCCATCGTCGCCGTGCTCTATGTCGGCCGGGCGTTCTTCCTGCCGGTCGTGATGGCGTTCGTCATCGGGACCATGCTGTCTCCGGCGGCCACCTTCCTGGAGCGAAGCAAGGTCCCACGCAGCGTCGGCGCCGTGCTGATCGTGGTCGCAGTGAGCGCGGTGGTCGCTTTCGCCGTCGCGTTGATCGCTTCGCCGGTCATGGCGTGGAGCACGCGCCTGCCAGAGCTCGGCGCGCAATTGAAGGACAAGCTGCACGTGTTCGACCGGCCGCTTGCGCTCTGGCGGGAGCTGCAAGCCATGCTCGGCGGCTCGGAGGGATTGCCGAGCCTGCACATGCCCAAGATCGAGTGGGTGCAGCCGACGCTGGAATTCCTGTCACCGACCTTTACCGAATTCCTGCTGTTCTTCGTCACCCTGATCCTGTTCATCGCAAGCTGGCGCGACCTGCGGCGGGCCATGATCATGACCTTCAGCAATCACGACGCGCGGCTGCGCACGCTCCGGATCCTCAACGAGATCGAGGTCCATCTCGGCAATTATCTGCTGACCGTCACCCTCATCAATGTCGGCGTCGGCGTCGCCACCGGCCTGATCTGTGCGCTGACCGGAATGCCCAATCCGGCCGGGCTCGGCGCACTGGCGGCCACGCTCAACTTCATCCCGATCATCGGGCCCGTGGCGATGTTCGTGGTGCTGGTCGTGGTCGGGCTGATCGCCTTCCCGACCCTCGGCGGCGGCCTGATGGCCGCGCTCGCCTTCGGTGGCCTCACCTTTCTTGAGGGTCACTTCATCACGCCGACGATCATCGGGCGGCGGCTCGCCCTGAACGCGCTCGCCGTGCTGCTCGCGCTCGCATTCTGGACCTGGCTGTGGGGGCCGATGGGCGCGTTCCTGTCGTCGCCGCTCCTGATCGTCGCGCTGATCCTGAAGGACCACCTGCTGCCGGAGAATTCGCCGCAGCTGCCGCAAGCCTGACCGGTTTCAGCGAACGGAACTTACCCGGCGACGAAACGTTCTCCGCCCATCTCAGCCGTCAACAGTTCGGAGCTCCCGATGTCCACGCCCAATGCCGAAGCCGGGATGAGAGACTGGACCGACGAAGCCACCCGAGACCGCCTCGAAAAGGATGTAGCAGCCGTGAAAAGCGATATCGCCGCCCTCACCGACCAGATCACCGACGCGCTCAATACTTTCGCCAACTCCACCAGCAAGCAGGCTCGCCGCGGCTATCGCCAGGCGCGCGAGAACATGGACTCCGCGATGGACGACATGTCCGAGCGCGGCAGCGCGATGATGGAAGCTGCACATGACGCCTACGGCTCGATCGAGGAGACGCTGGAAGAGGCGATCACGCAGCGGCCGCTGGCGACCGTCGGGCTGGCGCTCGGCGTCGGCTTCCTGATCGGCGTCGCCTGGCGTCGCTAAGGATGTCGACGCCCATTTGATACGGCGGCGGCACGCCGCCGCTGTTGGCTCGTGACCATTCGGCTGGCGGGGATTGAGGAGCAAGGCCATGTTTCAGCGCATCATCGACGGCATCAGCGCATCAACCGGCACGACGGTTCGGCTGACCTCCCTTGCCGCGGGCGCTGCCTTCGCGCTGCTCGTGACCACAGGCTTCCTCTGTGCCGCCGTCTTCATTTGGGTGCTGCAGAAATATGGCCCGGTGCAGGCTTGTCTTGCCGGCGCCGGCATCTTCTTTCTGCTGACCCTGGCCGCGGCAGGCTCCTATTGGAGCTACAAGCGCGAGGTGCAGAAACGCGCCCAGATCGCGGCCGAGCGCGCCGCGAAATCGGCCGCGCAGAGCATGCTTGCAGATCCGATGCTCCTCGCCACCGGGCTCCAGATCGTTCGTGCCATCGGCGTCAAGCGGCTGCTGCCGATCCTGGCGATCGGGGGCGTCGCCCTGGGCATCCTGGCGAGCCGCGCCGGCGTGTCCGACGAGGTGTCGGCCGAACCTGCCGAGTAGAGGTCCGGCGCTATAATTACTGCGCGCGCATATATCTGCATTTCATAGAGCAAGCGGCACATTTGACGCCGTTTGGCGCGGTTCTTCCCTGCTCACGCAAACGCTACTCGGACGAGCAGGCGGTTGCCGTTAAAAGCATCATCCTGATTCCCAAAGCTATTTTGCTCAATGAAACCGTCCGTCAAGGCGAACCTCGCCGCATTCCAGCATGACGCCAGGCTGTATCTGACGCTCGGCATCGCCAATTGGTCCATATTCGTCGACCATATTCCCAACAACGTCGTCAACCTGCTGACGCTGCGCAATTTCGGCTTCAGCGGCGCGGCGGACCTGTTCGTGTTCGTGGTGGGGTATGGGGTTGCCATCATCCATGGCAGGATGGCGCTGGAACGCGGCTACTTGGTCGCGGCGACGCGCATCTTTCGCCGGGTCTGGCGGCTCTATGCCGCCTATGTCGTACTGTTCGTGATCTATATCGATGCCATCGCCTATGTCGCAAGGCAATCGACGGCGCCGGAGATCATCCACCAATACAACATCTCCGGAATTCTCGAGCATCCACTGCGCATCCTGGTCCGCGGTCTCGTGCTCCAGGAAGAGCCGCTGAACCTCGACCTGCTGCAGCTGATGGTCCCGCTGATGGCGTTCTTTCCGTTCGCGTTGTGGGGCCTGCTGCGGGGCCCGAACCTGACGCTGGCGGCATCGGTCGCGCTGTATCTCGCCGCACGCTGGTTCGACTGGAATTTTCGGATCTATCCGGACGGGGAATGGACCTTCAATCCGCTGTGCTGGCAGATGTTGATGGTGCTGGGCGGCTGGTTCGCCGTGACGGGCGCTCCGGGACGTGCGCTGCACGGCATGTCCTGGCTGCGGATCCTCGCCGGCGCCTACCTGGTCTTCGCGATGGCCGTCACCTTGATGCGCCATTCGCCGGCGCTGTCGGCTTACCTGCCCGATCTGCTCCTCAACAGCATCGCTCCGACCGACAAGGAAAACCTCGCTCCCTATCGGGTGGTCCACTTCCTCGCCCTCGCATTCATTGCCACCCATCTCATTCCGGCGGATCACCCCGGCCTGAGATGGAAACCGCTGCAAGCGGTGATCGCATGTGGTGAGGAATGGCTCGCGGTATTCTGCGTCGCCGTGTTCCTATCCTTCGCTGGCCACCTCATCCTGATCACCGGGCCGAACCTGGCGGTGATGCAGGTGGCGGTGAGCATCACCGGCTTCGCGGCGATGACCGGGCTCGCCTACTACATCGCCTGGTCGAAACGGCAGGATCTGCCGGCAGCCCTGCGGCAGCAGGCCCAGAGCTGATCGCTTCGCGACGAAATCGTGCGATTCTGCTAGGCCGAATGCCGCCCCTGGGCTATGCCGGGACCCTGCGTGAGGAGACCGGGCGTGGCGATGGCGAAAGACGGGCGTGAAGAGGCGGAGCGCGCGCCCCGGCGCGGCCGGCCAAGGTCGATTGAGACCACCAACGCCATCCTCGAAAGCGCCTATGCACTGATGGCGACCACCGGCCTTGCCGCCACCACCATCGATGCGATCGCACGCCACTCCAGCGTGTCCAAGATGACGATCTACAAATGGTGGCCGTCGCGGGAAGCGCTGCTGATCGACGCCTTCCTCCACCATGCCGCGCAAATGCTGCCGCTGCCGCCCGCGAGCGCCGGCACGCCCGCGGCGCGCGCGCGGCGCCACGCCGCCGCCTATGCCGAGGCGCTGCAGGGCGAGTTCGGCAAGGTGCAGCTCGCCGTCGTCTCCGAATGCATCTCCAAGACCGGGTCGGCCGAGCTGTTCTACGCCCGGTACCTGCAATTCCGCCGCGACGCGCTGGTGGACATGATCGCCGCCGGCCAGAAGGACGGCAGCATTCAGGCCGAGGGTCCTCCTGAGAATCTCTACGACGCGATCTATGGCAGCCTGTTCTACCGCTATATCTTCGGCATCGCGCCGATCACACCCGGCTACGCGCGCAGCCTCGTCGATCTGGTGTTGCAACCGAAAGGTTAGCCGCGCACCGGCCTGACCGGCGCCGAGATTTTATCCGTGCGGTCGCGCTCGGTCATGTCGACGACCGTCTCCATCGGCGCGGTCAATTCATAGACGTAGGAGACGTCGGTGAAGAAGCGCTTGGCGGTCCCGCCCAGCGCCTCGGGCGCGACGCGGTCGAGCAGGATCAGGCCGAAATCGGAATCGGGTCGGCGTGTCGCCTCGCTGGTGTTGAACTCCTCCCAGCGGAAATGGAAGACCTCATCGCCCTCCTCGCCGGTCACCGTCCAGTTGGCGGTGATGTGCGGATGCTTGCCGACCAGCGACAGGCCCTCGTCGGAATGCGAGGCGAGCTCGAAGAACAGCAGCGACAGGCTCTGTGCGGCACGCGCGCTGACCGCGATGTCGGGGCCGGTGACGGCGATGCGATCGGCATGCGGAATCGCGCGCGCCTCGAACAGGCCCTTCAACTTGACACCCTGCCACTGACTCTCGCTGAGCAGCGACACCACATTGGACATGGCGTGGATGCGCCCGATCAGGAGCTCGCGCGCAATATCGATATCCGAGCCGTGGCGCAAGGTGCGCGTCACGATCGACTGGATCACCGCCAGGATGTTCTTGACGCGGTGGTTGAGCTCGTCGATCACCGCGGTCAACCGCCGCTCGAAGCCGATCCTGACCTGGATCTCCCGGCTGAGCCGCAGATTGTTGTAGGCGACGTAACCGAACAGGCCGCACACCATTGCGGTGATGGCAAAGCCGATCGCCGCCACGATGATGGCGGTCTGCTCGGCGCGGCGCACCGAATTGGTCTTCGCGTAATAGCCGAGCTGCCAATCGCGGCCGCCGAAGCTCACCGTGCGCATCGCCGACGGCGCCCCGTCCGCCGCCGCGATCCGGGTCGAGACCACGCCCTGATCGTTGGCGATCAGCTCGCCGCCGTCCTTGCGCGGATCCCTGAGCGCCACCGCGAACAGCGACATGTCGTCATTGGCCAGCATCAGCGAGGCGAGCTCGTAGGAAAATGTGACGAAGCCGGCCGGCTCCGTCGCACCCTCGGGAACGACTGGCGCGGCCACGATGATGCCGATCGGACCGTTTCCGCGGATCAACGGCACCGGGTCGGAGGCAACCGACCTCTTTTCGGCGCGCGCCCGCGTGAGCATCGCGCTGCGAACCGGATCCTGATCGTAGCTGCGGCCGGGCAACGTCTTGGTCTCGTTGCTGCGCGGCTCGAGATCCAACAGCACATCGATCGGCTGGGTGACATCGGCAGGGTTGATCGGCTTGTCGTCAAACGAGCGGATCTGCGGATTCGGGAAGCCGGCGCTGGCGATGGCGGCCTGCGCCGCCGCAAGCTCGTTCGGCTTCAGCCGGGCGATCCAGCCGGCCACCACGAAGTCGGTCTTGAAGGCGTAGATCGCCGAGCGCAGCGGCTCCAGCACGTTCGGCTTGATCACCGACGGCGCGCGGAACAGGCCCGAGGCGACACGCGCGAGCAGCTCGCGCTCGGTCAGGCGGTCCTGAACCAGGCTCGCATGCACGTCGATCGCACGCGCTAGGGCGATCCGGTCCAGCGCCAGCTCTTGGTCGTGGACGCGATAAGCCGCAAGCCCGGAGAGCAAGGCTCCGAGCAGAGCGATGAAGCCGATGATGAAACCCAGCCTGACCACGCGATTACTCAGGCGAAAGCAGGAGGTCGGCAATGAACACGGAGCACATGAACGCCGCTCGAACGGCCAGAGGCCGAAGCAGGGTAAACCCCAGTGGCGGAGATAATGAAGGAGGAGGCATCAGTACGCAACTTGGGTCGCCTGAAAAGCTTAATTCCGCCCGGCCGATGGTCTGGCCGGGATGAATTCGCCCCGGGCGCCGGAGGTAGTTAATCGCCGTGTCCGAAATTTGTTCCGCGGTTGCGGCATGGCCCCAAGCGTTAACGGCGAAAAACGCCTGCGCCAACTGGTCGCGTCCGGTCAGCCCGCCCGTTTCAGGCCGCCTTTGGCCTCGATGAAACCGACGATTCGGTCGAGCCCCTCGCTCTTCTTGAGGTTGGTCATGACGAAGGGCCGCTCGCCGCGCATGCGCCTGGCATCCGTCTCCATCTTCTCCAGGGAGGCGCCGACATGGGGCGCAAGGTCGGTCTTGTTGATGACCAGGAGGTCGGACCGGGTGATACCCGGGCCGCCCTTGGACGGGATCTTGTCGCCGGCGGCGACGTCGATGACATAGATGGTAAGGTCGGCCAGCTCCGGGGAAAAAGTGGCAGCGAGATTGTCGCCGCCGGATTCGATCAGCACAAGGTCAAGTCCGGGAAACTTGGCGCGCATGTCCGCGACCGCAGCGAGATTCATCGAGGCATCCTCGCGGATCGCCGTGTGCGGACAACCGCCGGTCTCGACGCCGGCGATGCGATCCGGCGTCAGCGATCCCGAACGCACCAGGAACTCCGCATCCCATTTGGTGTAGATGTCGTTGGTGATCGCCGCAATGTCATAGCGCTCGCGCATGGTCTTGCAGAGCAGGTCCATGAGCGCGGTCTTGCCCGATCCGACCGGACCGCCGACGCCGACACGCAAGGGACCGTGAGATTTCGCCATGTGACTCGTTCTCTCCTGATGACTTGACGGCCGCACCGCTCACGACCGAAACAAGCGGGTATATTGCGTCTCGTGCCGCAAGCTGGCGAGATCGGCCCGGAACGTCGCGCTGCCGAGATCATCCAAGGTTGCATTCAGCGCGCGATTGGCGGTGGCGGCGACGGCGGCTTCCAGCTTCACCAGCACACGCTGGCTATCGGTCTGGCCGAGCGGAATGAGCCGGCTGGCGGCGGAAATCCAGTTCGAGACCAGCGCATGCAGGAAGGCGTGCAGCGTCGGCGCCAACGGCACGGCGTGCATCGCGGCAACCACACCCACCGCGACTGGATAGACCAATGGCGCGCCGCATGCCGCGACCGTCGCGTCCAGTCCGTCGGCATCCCACGCGGCGCGCGAGATATCGATGAAGGCGCGGCCCTGCGAGGTCGTCTCCAGCTGCCGCTCGCGCGACGGCACGAAGGCGCTCGCGAGCTCGGCGATCTCGTTCAATGCGGCCGTCTCGCCCGATTCCGTGGCGCGATAGGCGTGGACCAGAAACGTCGCGTCACAGAAGCCGGAGCCGTCGCCGAGCATCGCATCGAGCCAATCCGCCAGCGTCGTCGTGTCGATCACGTCGGCCGCCTCGACCGCCCATTCGATGCCGCTGGAATAGGAGAAACCGCCCACCGGAAATGCCGGCGACAGCCAGGTCATCAACCGGTACAGCGCCGCCGCCTCGCCCTCGGCAAGATCACCGGCGCCGACCGGCTCATTTGTGGTCATGAGCATGCTTGTGGCCGTGGTGATGGTCGGGATGATCGCAATGCTCGTCGTGGTGATGGTGGTGCTCGTGGCTATGGTCGTGCGAGCCATGATCATGGTGGTGGCCATGGTCATGGTGATGATGGCCGCGATCGTGATGCGCATGGTCGTGTCCATGCGCGTGGCCGGCATCGGCGTAGGCGCCGCCTTCGGGATCGAACGGCGCCTCGATCTCGATCACACGCGCGCCAAGGCCCTTCACCATCGCCTCGATGACGTGATCGCGGCGGATGCGCAGGGCCTTGGCCATGATCTGGGTCGGCAGATGACGGTTGCCGAGATGCCAGCCGACGCGCACGAGGTGGTGCGGATCGCGGCCGCGGATTTCGAGCAGCGGCTCGGGCGCCGCGACCACCTCGATCAGCCTTCCATCCTCCAGCACCAGCGCATCCCCGCCGCGCAGCGCGACGGCATGTTCCAGGTCGAGCAGGAATTCGAGACCACGCGTTCCCGTCATCACCATGCGACGACGGTGCCGATCGTCGAAATCGAGCACGACCGTGTCCGACGGAGCTTCCGTGAAGCGGTGCTGTCCCCTGACCTGCGTCGCCCGGATCATGCGTCTTACCTCTTTACCGTGTCTCGACCTTCTCGGGCGTGATGTATTCGATCTTCGGCGGCGCCGTGAAGCATTTCACAGCAACACGGCCGAACGTCTTCATGTGCTCGGCAGCCCGATGCGGCCCCAGCGCTTCCATATTCTCCCACTGTTCGACAAACACCATCTTGGCAGGGTCGGTGACGCTCTCATGCAGGTCATAGGCGATATTGCCGGGCTCTTTCCGCGTCTCCTTGATGCAGGCGGTGGCGGCTGCAATGAATTCGGCGCGCGTCTCGGGCTTGATGGTCAAGGTTGCAACGACGTAGATCACGAGAAATCCTCCCGGCTTTTCTTCTGAGGGTTACGATACCGGGCGGGACATTAGACCAGGCGGGACCGAACGCAAAACCGCAAAAAGCCGTCCCCGGACACCGCCGGGGACATGCGTCGAGGCGCTATTTCAGTACATGAAATATCGCTGCGCCATCGGCAGCACCTCCGCCGGAGCACAGGTCAGGAGCTCGCCATCGGCGCGCACTTCATAGGTCTCCGGATCGACCTCGATATCGGGCGTGGCGTCGTTGTGGATCATGCTCTTCTTGGAGATTTTGCCGCGGGTGTTCTGGACTGCATAGAGCTTCTTCTCGATGCCGAGCTTTCGCGCGAGGCCACCGGTGACCGCGGCCTTGGAGGTGAACACCACCGAGGATGCCGTACGCGCCTTGCCGAACGCGCCGAACATCGGCTGGTAATGCACCGGCTGCGGCGTCGGGATCGAGGCGTTGGGATCGCCCATGGGCGCCGCGACGATGGTGCCGCCCTTGACGATGCAGTCCGGCTTGACGCCGAAGAAGGCCGGCGACCACAGCACGAGGTCGGCAAGCTTGCCCTTCTCGACCGAGCCGATCAGCTTCGACACGCCGTGCGCGATGGCGGGATTGATGGTGTACTTGGCGATGTAGCGCTTGACGCGGAAATTGTCGTTGTCCTTGCCCTTGTCCTGCGGCAGCGACCCGCGCTGCTTTTTCATCTTGTCCGCGGTCTGCCAGGTCCGGATGATGACTTCGCCGAGGCGGCCCATGGCCTGCGAGTCCGAGGACATCATCGAGAGCGCGCCGAGGTCGTGCAGGATGTCTTCGGCCGCGATCGTCTCCTTGCGGATACGGCTCTCGGCGAACGCCAGATCTTCGGCGATGGACGGATCCAGATGGTGGCACACCATCAGCATGTCCAGATGCTCGTCGATGGTGTTGCGGGTGAACGGCCGCGTCGGGTTGGTCGACGAGGGCAGCACGTTCTTCAGGCCGGCGACCTTGATGATGTCAGGAGCATGGCCGCCGCCGGCGCCTTCGGTGTGGAAGGCGTGGATGGTGCGTCCCTTGAAGGCCTTGATCGTGTCCTCGACGAAGCCGGATTCGTTCAGCGTGTCGGTGTGGATCATCACCTGGATGTCGTGATCGTCGGCGACCGACAGGCAATTGTCGATCGCGGCCGGCGTGGTGCCCCAATCCTCGTGCAGCTTCAGCGCACAGGCGCCGGCCCTGATCATCTCGACCAGCGCGGCGGGCCGCGAGGCGTTGCCCTTGCCGGAAATGCCGAGATTGACCGGGAAGGCGTCGAACGACTGGATCATCCGCCCCATATGCCAGGGCCCCGGCGTACAGGTGGTCGCGAAGGTGCCGTGCGACGGGCCGGTGCCGCCCCCCAGCATCGAGGTGACCCCTGACATCAGCGCGTGCTCGATCTGCTGCGGACAGATGAAATGGATGTGGCTGTCGAAGCCGCCGGCGGTGAGGATCTTGCCCTCACCCGCGATCACGTCGGTGCCGGGGCCGATGATGATGGTGACCCCGGGCTGGATGTCGGGATTGCCGGCCTTGCCGATGCCTGCGATCATGCCGTCCTTGATAGCGACGTCGGCCTTCACGATGCCCCAATGGTCCACGATCAGCGCATTGGTGATGACGGTATCGGCCGCGCCCTGCCTGTTGGTGACCTGCGACTGCCCCATGCCATCGCGGATCACCTTGCCGCCGCCGAACTTCACCTCCTCGCCATAGGTGGTGAAATCCTTCTCGACCTCGATGATGAGGTCGGTGTCGGCCAGCCGCACCTTGTCGCCGGTGGTCGGGCCGAACATGTCGGCATAGACGGAACGCTTCATCTTGACGGACATCACAAGCCCCGTTTGCGATTGAATGTCTGGTTGGTCACAGCAAGGCCTTTGCTGCTTTCACGGCGTCATCGAATTTTTCGTCGAGCCACGCATTGCCGCCGCGGCACCCCGCCACGACCTGCGTGGCCCAGGCGATATAGTCGGCGAGATCTTCGCGCTCCCCAGCACTCGGATCGGTTTGAATGCGCGCGCCCGTATTGCTGATCTTGTCGGCGATCTTGATCAGCTTGGCGCCCGGCGATTTGTGGGGCGCGTCCTCGATCTGCTTCTGCCGCCGCTTCGCTTTCGGCAAGCTCATGTCGTCGGTGCACTCGGCAACGAGGGACGCGACCCGATCGGAAAATCTCTGCGCGAGTTCCTCGCGCGTGGTGTCGGTGTCCTCGATGGTATCGTGCAGCCAGCCGGCCGCGACCAGCTCGGCATCGGCGCCGTTGGTCGCGGTCGCGAGCAGGTTCGCGACCTCGGCGAGATGATTGATATAGGGCTCGTTGCCGCGGCCCTTGCGCGCCATGCCGTTATGGCGCTGCGCGGCGAGCTCGGCAGCTTCCGAGACGAGGCGGATTGGCGAGAGCATGGAAATTACCTCCGTTTCCGCCTCAACCATGCCGCGGCGTGCTCGTTCCTGCGGAGGTCACAGCTTCCCCATCACATCGCCGCGGAAGCCGTAGATCGTCTTCTTCCCCGCCATGGCGACGAGTTGAACGTCGCGGGTCTGGCCGGGTTCGAAGCGGACGGCGGTGCCGGCGGCGATGTCGAGGCGCATGCCGCGCGCCTTCTTGCGGTCGAACTTCAGCGCGGGATTGGTCTCGAAGAAATGGTAGTGCGAGCCAACCTGGATCGGGCGGTCGCCGGTATTGGCGACCGTCAGCGTCACGGTCTTGCGGCCGGCGTTGAGCTCGATCTCGCCGTCCTGAATGAAGAGTTCGCCGGGGATCATGCTCTGCTCCTACCTGATCGGCTCGTGCACGGTGACGAGCTTGGTGCCATCAGGAAAAGTCGCCTCGACCTGGATGTCGTGGATCATCTCGGGAATGCCCGGCATCACCTGGTCGCGGGTCAGAACTTGCGCGCCTGACTGCATCAGCTCGGCGACGGTGCGGCCGTCACGCGCGCCTTCCAGAATGAAGTCGGAGATGATCGCGATCGCCTCGGGATGGTTGAGCTTGACGCCGCGGTCCAGCCGGCGGCGGGCCACGATCGCCGCCATCGAGATCAAAAGCTTGTCCTTTTCGCGGGGAGACAGATTCATGCGACATCTCTTCCGTTCAACACGTCAATTCAACCAGTCTAGTTCAGCCAGAGCCGCGGCAGGGCCGCACCGGTGCGCGCCAGCACCGTCATCATGTCGGCGCGCAAGCGCGCCGCATCTTGGGCACAGAACCGCGCCATTGCAAAGCCATTCCAGGCCGAGATTCCGGCTTCGCCGGAGAACGATTCCGACGCCTCGCGGATGCGCTCGACCAGGGCTTCGTCGCCGGGCACGATCAGGGCTGTGCCGATCGCCGCGCCACCTTTGGCGACCGCGGGCCGTGCAAGCTTGGCACCGATATCGCCGTCGAGCCGGACCGTCTCGGCGAACACCAGCCGCCCGCCGCGGCGTAGCCGCCAGCGGTCGACGAACTCGCCCTGCTCCATCCGCTCGCCCATGGCGGTGCGGCCGAACACCACGATCTCGCAGAGCAGGAGCGAGGCCGCCTCGTCGAGGTCGATGTCGAAGCGGCGCTGGACGCGGGCACGGTCGAACAGAATCGTCTCCTGGGGCAGCCAGGCAAGATGCGCGTCCGCGCCGACCTTCAGGGCGATGTTGAGCTGCGCTGCCGCTCCGGGCGTGCGATAGACCTTTTCGGCGGCCGCTGTGGTCAGCGTCAGCCGCGCTGCATCCGCCGCCGCTATCTCGATATCAAAGCGATCACCGCCGGCAACACCGCCGGCCGTGTTGACGAACACGCCGGACAGACCCTGATCTTCCGGCGAGGGAAAGCGGACGCGGAGCGAACCGGATTCATGCAAGGTGCCGCGCCGTGTCACCCCGTCGCGCGCATGCACGTCGAAGCGCACCGCGCCGCGGGCACGGTTTGCCTCAAACACGGTGGATGTGACTGACAATTCGCTGCGCATCCGCCTCCCCAGCCGGTCGCGGCAGAATGGCCTACAGCGCCATCTGGCGGCTGATCTCGGCCGGATCGAGATTGGAGCGGTCGCAGGTGAACTTCACTGCGCCGCGATCCATCACCGCGAAACTGTCGCCGAGTTCGCAGGCAAAGTCGAGATATTGTTCGACCAGCACAATGGCGATGTTGCCGAGATTGCGCAGATACGAGATGGCGCGGCCGATGTCCTTGATGATCGAGGGCTGGATGCCTTCGGTGGGCTCGTCGAGCAAAAGTAGTTTTGGCCGCATCACCAGCGCGCGGCCGATCGCGAGCTGCTGCTGCTGGCCGCCGGAGAGGTCGCCGCCGCGCCGGCCCAGCATGGATTGCAGCACCGGAAACAGCGAGAACACGTCGTCCGGAATGTGCTTGTCCTCGCGCTTGAGCGGGCCGAAGCCGGTCTTGAGGTTCTCCTCGACTGTCAGCAGCGGGAAGATCTCGCGGCCCTGCGGCACGAAGCCGATGCCCTTGCGCGCCCGCTCGTACGGCCTGAGGCCGGTGATATCGCTGCCGTCGAACACGATTGCGCCCGACGAGATCGGATATTGCCCGACCATCGCGCGCAGCAGCGAGGTCTTGCCGACGCCGTTGCGTCCGAGCACGCACGTGACCTTGCCGGGCTCGGCCGAGATCGAGACGCCGCGCAACGCCTGGGCAGCACCGTAAAACAGGTTGATGTCTTTCACTTCAAGCATCGGAAACACCTTTGCGGGCGAATAGCGAATGGCGAGTAGCGAATAGGAGAAGCGGCCAGTCCATTCGCCATTCTGTATTCGCCATTCGCTACCTTCCCAAATACACTTCGATGACCCGCTCGTTGGACGAGACCTGGTCGATGGTCCCTTCCGCGAGCACCGTGCCTTCGTGCAGGCAGGTGACCTTGACGCCAAGCTCGCGCACGAAGGTCATGTCGTGCTCGACCACCATGACGGTGTGGGTCTTGTTGATTTCCTTCAGCAGCTCGGCGGTGAGATGCGTCTCGACGTCGGTCATTCCCGCGACGGGCTCGTCGACCAGCAGCAGTTTCGGATCCTGCGCCAGCAGCATGCCGATCTCCAGCCATTGCTTCTGGCCGTGGCTGAGGCTGCCGGCGAGACGATTGCGAGCCTCGGTGAGGCGGATCGTCTCCAGCACCTTGTCGATGCGTTCGGCCTCCGCCTTGCTGCCGCGCCAGAACAGCGTGCCGCGGACCGAATGGTCGACATTGAGCGCCAGCAGGAGGTTGTCCTGCACGGTCTGGCTCTCGAACACGGTCGGCTTCTGGAACTTGCGGCCGATGCCGAGCTCGGCGATGCGGGTCTCGTCGAGGCGCGTCAGGTCGGTGACGCCGTCGAACAGCACGGTGCCTTCATCCGGCTTGGTCTTGCCGGTGATGATGTCCATCATCGTGGTCTTGCCGGCGCCGTTCGGGCCGATGATGGCGCGCATCTCGCCGGGCTCGAGCGTCAGCGACAGATTGTTGATGGCGTGGAAGCCGTCGAACGAGACGTGCACGCCGTCCAGATAAAGCATCGCGGAGGTCGCGCGGGTGTCCATGACGTTCATGACCGCTTACTCCGCCATCTTGGGTTCGGTGACGCCGTCTTCGGCCGCGGCACTCATGGAGGTGGCGGAGGTGCGTCTTTCCTTCGATTGATCCCACCAGGCATTGAAGGTGCCGACGATGCCCTTGGGCAGCAGCAGCGTCACCAGGATGAACAATGCGCCCAGCATGAACAGCCAGTACGGCGCGAGCACGCCCGAGGTGAAGAACGTCTTGGCGTAGTTGACGACGACGGCGCCGAGCGCCGCGCCGACCAGCGTGCCGCGGCCGCCGACCGCGACCCAGATCACCGCCTCGATCGAATTGCCGGGGGCGAATTCGCTCGGGTTGATGATGCCGACCTGCGGCACGTAGAGCGCGCCGGCAACGCCGGCCATGCAGGCCGACACCGTGAACACGAACAGCTTGTAGGATTCGACGCGGTAGCCGAGGAAGCGCGTGCGCGATTCCGCGTCGCGCACGGCAATCAAGACCTTGCCGAGCTTGGAGGAGACGATGGCGCGGCAGATCAGGAAGCCGATGATCAGCGCCAGACAGCTCAGCGCGAACAACGCGGCGCGCGTCCCCTCCGCCTGGACGTTGAAGCCCAGGATGTCCTTGAAGTCGGTCAGGCCGTTATTGCCGCCGAAACCAAAGTCGTTGCGGAAGAAGGCGAGCAGCAGCGCGTAGGTCATCGCCTGCGTGATGATCGACAGATAAACGCCGGTGACACGTGAGCGGAAGGCGAGCCAGCCGAAGCAGAAGGCGAGCAGGCCCGGTACGACCAGCACCATCAGCGCCGCGAACCAGAACATGTCGAAGCCGTACCAGTACCAGGGCAGCTTCTCCCAGTTCAGGAACACCATGAAGTCGGGCAGGATCGGATTGCCGTAGACGCCGCGGGTGCCGATCTGCCGCATCAGGTACATGCCCATGGCGTAGCCGCCGAGCGCGAAGAAGGCGCCGTGACCGAGCGAGAGGATGCCGCAATAGCCCCAGATCAGGTCGATCGACAGCGCCAGGATGGCGTAGCAGACATACTTGCCCCAGAGCGCGACGAGATAGGTCGGCACCTGCAGGAACGAGCCCGCGGGCAGCAGCAGGTTGGAGAGCGGAATGAGGATGCCGCAGGTCGCGACGACGGCAAGGAAGATCGTCGCGCTGCGGTCCAGCGATCGCGTCAGCATGTGAGGGGTCATGCTTCCACCGCACGGCCTTTGAGCGCGAACAGGCCGCGCGGCCGCTTTTGAATGAACAGGATGATGAGAACCAGGATCGCGATCTTGCCGAGCACGGCACCGGCGACCGGCTCCAGGAACTTGTTGGCGATGCCGAGCGTGAAGGCGCCGACCAGCGTGCCCCAGAGATTGCCGACCCCGCCGAACACCACGACCATGAAGCTGTCGATGATGTAGCTCTGGCCGAGATTGGGGCTGACATTGTCGATCTGCGACAGCGCGACGCCGGCGATGCCTGCAATGCCCGAGCCGAGGCCGAAGGTCAGCGCGTCGACGCGCGAGGTGGCGATGCCCATCGAAGCCGCCATGCGGCGGTTCTGCGTCACCGCGCGCATTTCGAGGCCCAGCGCGGTGTAGCGCAGCATCGCGAGCAGGATCGCGAACACGGCGAGCGTGAAGAGAAGAATCCAGAGCCGGTTATAGGTGATGGTGATCTGGCCGAGTTCGAACGCGCCGCTCATCCAGGAGGGGTTGCCGACCTCGCGATTGGTCGGGCCGAACATGGTGCGTACCGCCTGCTGCAGCACCAGCGACAGGCCCCAGGTCGCGAGCAGCGTCTCCAGCGGGCGGCCATAGAGGAAGCGGATGATGCTGCGCTCGATCAAGACGCCGATCGCGCCGGCGACGAGGAAGGCAAGCGGCACGGCGATCAAGAGCGAATAGTCGAACAGGCCGGGATAGCGGGTGCGGATCACCTCCTGCACCACGAAGGTGGTGTAGGCTCCGATCATCACCATCTCGCCATGCGCCATGTTGATGACGCCCATCACGCCGAATGTAATGGCGAGCCCGATCGCGGCGAGCAGCAGCACCGAGCCGAGCGAGAGACCGTACCAGGCATTCTGCACCATCGACCAGACCGCGAGCGAATTCTGGATCGAGCCGATCGCGCTCGCGGCGGCCTTGGTGACCGAGGCCGGCTGGTCGCCCATGCCGGTGAGCAGCGCCAGCGCATCCTGGTCGCCCCGCGCCTTGAGGGTTGCGACCGCTTCGAGCTTCTCGACCTCGGTGGCGTCGGACTTGAACAGCAGGATCGCGGCTCGGGCCTCAGTGAGCGCCGCCTTGACGGATTTGTTGGCTTCCTTGGCAAGCGCGGCATCGACCGCCTCGAGCGCGGTCTCCTCGTGCGACTTGAAGACGGACTGCGCGGCTTGCAGGCGCGTTCCCAGATCCGGAGACTGCAGCGTCAGGCTCCCGAGTGCGGCGTCGACGCTGCGGCGCAGGCGGTTGTTGAGGCGAACCGCGCTCGCACTGTCGGGAACGCTGGCAACGGCCTCGCCGGTCGCAGCGTCGATCGACTTGCCGTCCGCATCGGTGACGTAGACCTTCTTACTGTCGGGATCGGCCATGAGGCGACCGTCCTGAAGCGCATTGATGATCGGAAAAGCCAGCTTGCTGCCGCTGCCCGCGATCACACCGATCGCCTCTTCCGTGTCGGAAAAATCATCGTTGGCGAATTTGGCGACCGCATCCTCGAACGGACCGGCGAAGGCCGGCAGCGCGAACGCAATCAGGAACAACGAGAGTGCAAGCGAACAGAGACGAGCGGACAAATGGGCTGGCACTGTGAATGACCCCGGCAGAAATGAGTGGAGAAGGCGGCGGGATCGCCGCCCTCTCCGGTCTTGCAATGGAGCGTCAGATCGGGATCAGGAGCCCGAGCCGAGGCACTTGTTGGACTTGGTGTTGAAGTTGCCGCACTTCTTGCCGACCCAGTCGCCGATCAGGTCCTTGGAGCCGTCGAGCTCCTTCGACCAGGCGTCGCCGGGGACGAGGCTCGGGGTCTTCCAGACCACGTCGAACTGGCCGTTGCCCTTGATCTCGCCGATGAACACCGGCTTGGTGATATGGTGGTTCGGGAGCATCTTGGAGGTGCCGCCGGTCAGGTTCTTGGCTTCGATGCCCGGGAGAGCGTCGATGACCTTGTCGGGATCGGTCGACTTCACCTTCTCGACCGCCTTGACCCACATGTCGAAGCCGATCACGTGCGCTTCCATCGGATCGTTGGTCACGCGCTTCGGATTCTTGGTGTAGGCCTGCCACGCCTTGATGAACTTCTCGTTCTCCGGCGACTTGATCGACTGGAAGTAGTTCCAGGCGGCGAGGTGGCCGACCAGCGGCTTGGTGTCGATGCCGGCGAGCTCTTCCTCACCCACCGAGAACGCCACCACCGGGATGTCCTTGGCCTTGATGCCCTGGTTGCCGAGCTCCTTGTAGAAGGGAACGTTGGCGTCGCCGTTGATGGTCGAGACCACTGCGGTCTTCTTGCCGGCCGAGCCGAACTTCTTGATGTCCGCCACGATCGTCTGCCAGTCGGAATGACCGAACGGCGTGTAGTTGATCATGATGTCTTCCTGGGCGACACCCTTGGACTTCAGATAGGCCTCCAGGATCTTGTTGGTGGTGCGCGGATAGACGTAGTCGGTGCCCGCGAGCACCCAGCGCTTCACCTTCTCGTCCTTCATGAGGTAGTCGACGGCAGGGATCGCCTGCTGGTTCGGCGCAGCCCCCGTGTAGAACACGTTACGCTCGCTCTCCTCACCCTCGTATTGCACGGGGTAGAACAGGATGCTGTTGAGCTCCTTGAACACCGGGAGCACCGACTTACGCGACACCGAGGTCCAGCAGCCGAACACGACCGAGACCTTGTTCTTGGTGATCAGCTCGCGCGCCTTCTCGGCGAACAGCGGCCAGTTCGATGCGGGATCGACGACGACGGCCTCCAGCTTCTTGCCGAGCACGCCGCCCTTCTTGTTCTGCTCGTCGATCAGGAAGAGGATGGTGTCCTTCAGCGTGGTTTCGCTGATTGCCATCGTGCCGGACAGGGAGTGGAGTACACCCACCTTGATGGTGTCGTCGGCGGCCTTTGCGCCAGTCAATGAAGCCAGACCGAGCATCAGTCCGGCGGTCGCAGCGAGCACGCCGCGGCGGCTAAATGACGCCGCTATATCGTGAGTGGATTTGTTAAACATGAGTGCCTCATCTCCCTGACGCAGACGTGAAAAACGCTGCGAAACGGCCCCACGGCCGCCTGCGGTTAACGGAATCGCAAGAACCATGCCATGGGCTGGGCACCCATCAACTTATTGAATTTGCAAAACTAATTGCCAGAAATTGAAGTTTCTCCGCAGACTTGCAGCCTAAATCATAGGCAACATAAATGTATGCGAAAGCGGCAGTCAGACTACTTTCTAAGCAAATCGCTAACGCTGGCTAAATTTCTGGCAGCAGTATTTTTGCACCGCACCCGCTGTTTTGGAGGCAAGTGCCTTGAAAGCGCCCCCTCGATGTTCCATATGAGCGTCCGAGACCTCTTGCGAATCAAGGGGTCGTAGCGAGCCGCGTGTTCTTAAGCCCTCTACGGGCCTCTGGCTTGCCCCATATCATCCAAGCCATCCGACACCCCAAACACGCAGGTGTCTTCTCGACACCCTTTTGCGCGCGCCGCGCTGATGCGCCGGGCGTTCGCTTTTGACATGGAAAGAACCCCTCTTTTGACTTCGTTTCAGGACTTCGGCCTCGCCGAACCCATCGCGCGCGCTCTTCGTGAAGAGAATTACGTCACCCCCACTCCGATCCAGGCCCAAACCATCCCGCTGGCATTGACCGGCCGCGACGTCGTCGGCATCGCCCAGACCGGTACCGGCAAGACCGCGTCCTTCGCGCTGCCGATCCTGCATCGTCTGCTCGAGAACCGCATCAAGCCGCAGCCCAAGACCGCCCGCGTGCTGGTGCTGTCGCCGACCCGCGAGCTGTCCGGGCAGATCCTCGACAGCTTCAACGCCTACGGCCGCCACATCCGCCTGTCCTCGACGCTCGCGATCGGCGGCGTGCCGATGGGCCGCCAGGTCCGCGCGCTGATGCAGGGCGTCGACGTGCTGGTCGCCACCCCCGGCCGCCTGCTCGACCTCGTGCAGAGCAACGGCTTGAAGCTTTCAAGCGTCGAGTTCCTCGTGCTCGACGAAGCCGACCGCATGCTCGACATGGGCTTCATCAACGACATTCGCAAGATCGTCGCCAAGCTGCCGATCAAGCGGCAGACCCTGTTCTTCTCGGCCACCATGCCGAAGGACATCGCCGAGCTCGCCGATTCCATGTTGCGCGACCCCGCCCGTGTCGCGGTGACCCCGGTGTCCTCGACCGCCGAGCGGATCAACCAGCGCATCCTGCAGGTCGACTTCGCGGCCAAGCCGGCCTTCCTGACCAAGCTGCTGCAGGACGAGGCGATCAACCGCGCGCTGGTCTTCACCCGCACCAAGCACGGCGCCGACAAGGTGGTGAAGACGCTGGCCAAGGCCGGGATCGCCGCCAACGCCATCCACGGCAACAAGTCGCAGAACCATCGCGAGCGCACGCTGGCCCAGTTCCGCTCGGGAGAGATCCGCACCCTGGTCGCCACCGACATCGCCGCTCGCGGCATCGACGTCGACGGCATCAGTCACGTCATCAACTTCGACCTGCCGAACGTGCCGGAGACCTACGTCCACCGCATCGGCCGCACCGCGCGCGCCGGAGCCGACGGCACCGCAATCTCGCTGGTCGCGGGCGGCGAGGAGCTCGGCTATCTGCGCGACATCGAGCGGCTGATTCGCGTCGCCCTGCCGCGGGAGGACCACCGCACCGACTCCGGCCGCCGCGATGCTGGTCCCGCCCCGTCGCAGCAACGACAGGGCCGGCCGGGCGGTCGTCCGGGCCAGCGCCCGCAAGGCGCACGCCACGGTGACGGACGTCGCGCCGACGAACGGCATGCCGACGGGCGCCACCATAGTGCCGGTAAGCAAGGCGACGGCAGGCACGGTGAAGGCCGGCACGCCGAGGCGAGGCATGCCGACGGACGGCCCGGCAGTGGCCCGAATGCCTCCAAGGGTTCTCGCCGCCGCCGCTCCGGTGGTAAGATGCATTCGTCGCCTGTCGACCGTCCGGAACAGCGTTCCGCGCATAGCGCCGGGACCCCTGATGGGATACAAGGCGTTGCCTTTTTGCGCCGCCAGAGTCGGCCAAACAGCCAACCGAACCGCAAACCCTATTCGCACTAGCCGTCCACGACCTGGAGATATCAATGGCTAAGGAAGAGCTGATCCAGTTCGAAGGACTGGTCACCGAAATCCTCCCCGATGCCCGCTACCGCGTGCAGCTCGACGCCGGACACGAGATCGTTGCCTATACCGCCGGCAAGATGAAGAAGAACCGCATCAAGACGCTCGCGGGCGACCGCGTGACCGTGGAGATGTCGCCCTATGACCTCGAGAAGGGCCGGCTGATTTTCCGCCACAAGGACGAACGTCCCAGCACGCCGGGCGGACCGCCCCGTCCCGGACAGCGCGGCGGCCAATTCCGCCGCCGCTAGTCGGCTGCGGCGCGGGTTCGAATTCCGATCTGTTAGGTGATCCGCCGTTGACATCACGGCGGATCAAAAAATCGTGCGCGTCCGGATTGTTTCGAACCGTTGCTTCCGATAAAATGAATTAATCGATTTTCGGCCGGACGACATTGGCATCCACCGGTACAGCCGGTTCAGACACGCTGACGACCCTTCCAGAAATTCGATCTAACCCTGCCCGCGCGAGCGGGCTCCGACATAGTGTTATCTGAGAGGGACTACCCCCGTGAGCATGGGAACCGTGAAGTGGTTTAACGCAACCAAGGGCTATGGCTTCATTCAGCCCGACGATGGCGGCCAAGACGTGTTCGTTCACATCAGCGCCGTGGAGCGCGCCGGCCTCGGCTCGCTCCGCGAGGGCCAGAAGATCTCCTACGAGATCGTGGCCGACCGCCGTTCCGGCAAGTCTGCGGCGGACAACCTGCGCGCTGCGGGCTGAGCCCGCCGGGCGCCGGCCCGATCAGCGAGCCAAAGCAAAAAGGCCGTGCGCAACGCACGGCCTTTTTCATGTCACGGGCGGCTGACAGATCTCAACACGTCAACGGCACGTTGTTGTAGGGCACGCAGGTGACCTGACGCGGCCGCGTGTAGGAGAGATCGCTCAGGGTTACACTCGACTTCAACACGTAGCCGATGGTGGGCGTGTAAGTGTAGTTGGCTTCGCTCAGGATGAGATAGCTCGACGGAATCAAGAGTGCCGGGGGAATCATCGTGGTGACCGTGTCGCCGGCGTTCCGAGCCGAGGTCGCAAGCGTGGCTTGCGTCGCGCCGCTCGCAATCGTGCCGGCCCTGCTCCACTGGACCTTGGCGATGCTGTTGGCGTCGATGTAGATCTGGGAGATCGTGCCCTTCACGAGCGCAGCGTCGTAAGGCATGACGACGGAGATGCTTGCCGTGAACGTATCCTTCATGCCGGCATCGTTGAGCGTCGTCGACTGCGAGGTCAAATCGGACAATGTCCGCGCGATCAACGTGATTTTGCGGTCGATCGCCACGGCGGACGAAAATTCGACAGTGCCGAAGAACATCACCAGCATCAGCGGTACGATGATCGCGAATTCGGTCGCCGCCAGGGCGCGCTTGTCGGCGACGAAGCCGCGCACGGAGCCGCGTGCGTTCCTCCAGATGTTCGCAATCGCCCGCATCGGTCCGCCCAGATCCATCTGCATCAGAAGGGTTCGTTCTTGAACGCCACCGTCGCCACCATCAGCCGCTTGTTGCTGCATCCCGCGTTGTAGCCGAGGCCGGTGACGATGAGCGGCCATTGATAGAACAGGCGCACCACGACGACCTGGCCGGAGGTTCCGGCACTGTACTGCATCCCGGAGGGATTGAAGGTGCAGGAATTGCCGAAATTGGTGAGGCTGAGCGTCCCGAACGAGCTGGTGCTGACGACGTCGACGTACAGCTTGCTGCAATCGAACAGCGCCGGAATCTTGCTGCAGACGAAGGTCTTGAACGTCGTCTGATCGCATGCAGCGACTGTGTTGGGCGCGGACTGGCAGGCCGCCACCGAGCCGCCCTGCGCCTGAGCCTGGCCGGTTAGAATCGCGCGCGCGGAGTCCTGCGCGATGGTCTCGAGCACCTGGCTGGAGAAGAACATGAGCGCCGTCTCGAGGATCGCGAACAGCAGCGCGAAGAACATCGGTGCGACCAGCGCAAATTCGACGGCTGCGGAGCCGCGGCGGTTGCCGCGAAACCGGAGCAGCGCTTTCCGGAGCGTGAACCTCGTAGGTGCAGGCGATGGCATCTCGTCAAATTCCCCAGCGGCCGGCGATCATCTGCCCGTTCAATAGCGGAAACTGATTGTCTAAGTGTTTCAGACGATCCGCTTCCGGCGGACCGCGCCGTTAACACCGCGTTAACCAGCGCCCGCAAGCGGGAGGAAGCACGGCATGCAACGAGGTGCCGCCCTCGAATCGAGCGGCTTGGCGGGATCGAGGCCCGCCCGTGGGCTAGTTTGGCTTGGCAGCCGCGCCGGCACCCGCACCTCCGCTGGCGCTGCTGCTCAGCGTACCGGCCTGGCTCATCGCGTTGTTGAAATAGGTGTCGCTGTCGCCGAGCGTCACGCGGCGCTGGCAAAGCGGCACGCAACTGTAGGACTCCCGCTCGACCCCGCGATAGACGGTGACGAGCCGGTCGCTCGGACCTTCGACCTGGATCTGGCGGTCCACCAGAATCTCGCCGCCGCGGTCGAGCGCGATGAAGTTGGTGGCTCCGTAGCCCTTTCCGGTCACGACGATCATGCCGCCGGGCTGGAGCGTGACG
Organism: Bradyrhizobium sp. JHI2711; assembly: GCF_056156565.1. Lineage (NCBI taxonomy): Bacteria > Pseudomonadati > Pseudomonadota > Alphaproteobacteria > Hyphomicrobiales > Nitrobacteraceae > Bradyrhizobium > Bradyrhizobium sp. JHI2711. Next base: position 1,320,304 of record NZ_JBPZPT010000002.1, on the reverse strand, counting down.
TCGGCGATCAGGGGATTGCCGACCACGATGGTCGCCACCTTGCCGGGCAGCCGCACCAGCTTGGCCTGGTCGACATTGACGGCGATGGTATCGGCGACTGGCTCGGCAAGGCCGGCGGCCGGCGAGGCCAGCACCGCAGCGGCAACCAGTACACAGACGCGCACATGACGGCGCAGCATTTCTTTACGCATACTCTTACCCCCGGGACGTCACAAACCGGCAGAAGCGACGAATACAGCGGAGCCGGTGCCCGACCCGGCTAACCTGCCTTTAATTCGTGAACGTTCCGCAAACTCGCCGCGTATTGTTTGAACGGACGGACATTTGCGGGGCCCGCCCCCTAAAGCGCGATGAGTTTTGGATGAATCGTCATCGCGCTTTAGGTTGTTGTTTACGCATGATCTTTCCGGAAAACTGCTTCGCACTTTTTCGGATTATGCTTTAGTGCCGGAACGGATAGGCGAGCTGGCCCCCGATCTCCTTGGGCATGGCCGCTTCGTCCTTGCCGTAATCCTGTGGCAGCCTGCCCTCCGGCATGCGGAAGGTGCCGAACAGCACGTCCCAGATCGGGAACGTTCCGGCGAAATTGGTGTCGCCGCCCTCTTCGAGCGAGGTGTGGTGCCAGCGATGGAAGACCGGCGTCGCCAGCACGTATTTGAACGGTCCGAAAGTCCAGTTCAGGTTGGCGTGCACAAAGGCCGAGTGGAAGGTGGTGAACGGGCCGACCCAGACCATGACGTTCGGGGAGATGCCTGCCATCAGCAGCACGACGTCGACGCTGATCGTCCCGAGCAAGAGATTGACCGGATGGAAGCGCGCCGCGGAGATCCAGCCGATCTCCTCCGACGAATGATGGATGGCGTGATATTTCCAGAAGCCGCCGTCGTGGAAAAGCCGATGCAGCCAGTACAGCATGAAATCGGACAGCACCAGGAACAGCACGGCCTGCAGCCACAGCGGCAGCTGCGCCAGCGGACCGTGGCCATTGTCGTAAAAGGCGATGAGCTCGTCGGCGTCGTGGATGTTGAAGACGACGCTGGCGCCGACGACCAGCAGCCCGATCCGCATGGTGCGGGCGAACACCGGAACGAAGAACCAGTAGCAGATGTCGGTGACGATCTCCCGCTTGCGCCACCACGGCGCGCCGGGATTGCAGGCCCAGAAATGCTCCAGCACGGTGAAGACCGCCGCGAGCACCAAGGTGACCGGGATCACCTTGACGATGGTCTCGCCGAGCATCAAGGCGAGTTGCATGGGCAGGCTCGACATCGTCGCCTCTCTCCGCGAATTCCGCTGTAGCTTAAGGCCTACTCCGCGAAATTTAAGGGAGGGTGAAGCACGCGCCGCGTTGGCGGCGCATCCGGAACCGCAACGAATTTGCAGGTGCCGTCTTAAGGCGAAATTCACTCTGGGCAAAAGCATCGCGCCGGACGTGGGATTACCCGGTCGAATTAACTCTCCCGAAAGAGCTCGGCTCTCATGGTCGTCGCGTCAACGACAGCGCCGAACGAGGCGGTCCCCACCCAGACGGAGTTTTGTTCATGAAGAACTTGATTGCGCGTTTCGCGAAGGATGAATCCGGCGCCACCGCCATCGAATACGGCCTGATCGCCGCCGGCATCGCGCTGGCCATCATCACCGTCGTCAACAATCTCGGCACCACGCTGAACGCCAAGTTCAGCTCGATCAGCACCTCGCTGAAGTAAGCGGGTCCACGAACGACGGCAAAAGCCCCGGACCTCCGGGGCGTTTGTTTTTCTGAAGACGGCGAGTTCCAGTGGCGTTGCACGAGTTCAGAACCGATGCCGCGGTCGCGGCGCACGAGGCGGAAGCGGCGCAGGCCGGCTCGTCGGTCTATTGGATCTGCCTTGCGCTGCTGGTTGCGACGGTCGCGCTCGCCGCACGTGTTGCCAGCTTCTGGTGAAAGCGCGTTCGTCGGCCGAGGCCCCGGCGCGCCCGTGCCTCCGTTGTCGGTTTGTTTAGCATCGCGCGCTAGCATCGCCCGAAGCAGCTCCCGCGACAAACCCAGGCCTCAAGACGCAGCCCATGATTCTCGACCTTGCGCGCCTTCTGCTCTTCCCGGCCCTGATGGCGTTCGCCGCCGCGAGCGATCTCTTCACGATGACGATCTCGAACCGCGTATCGCTGGCGCTGGTGGCGGGCTTCTTCGCGCTCGCCCTCGCCGGGGGCATGGCACCTTACGAGATGCTGAGTCATGTCGGCGCCGGTGCGCTCGTTCTGGTCGTGGCCTTCACCTGCTTCGCCATGGGCTGGGTGGGCGGCGGCGACGCCAAGGTCGCTGCCTCCGTCGCGCTCTGGTTCGGCTTCCCACATCTGATGAACTTCCTGCTCTACGCCTCGCTGTTCGGCGGCGCGCTGACGCTGCTCCTGCTGCAGTTCCGGCAATGGCCGCTGCCTTACGGGCTGGCAGGACAGGCCTGGCTCGCACGGCTGCACGCCAAGGAGAGCGGCATTCCCTACGGCATCGCGCTCGCGCTGAGCGCGCTGATGGTCTACCCGGAGACCGAATGGGTGAAGGCGATCGACCTCGCTCGCCTCGCGCTGCGCTGAACGCCCCGGGTAAACCCGGCGTTAAGGCGATTTAGATACGCCTCATTAACCATGCTTTGACGAATAGCTGGTCAACTGCCGATCACGGCGGCGGCAGCGTCGCGGCGTATTGTTGGAAAGTTGAAGCGTATGAATAGGGCACGCATTGTCGTCCTGACGGTCGCCATCTGCGCCGGCGGCGTCGCCGCGTACCTGGCGAGCGGCTCCGACAATTCTGCGCCGCCTCCGGTTCCGGTCGCACAGCTGCCGACCGTCGACGTCCTCGTGGCCAAGAACGATATCGGCCTCGGCCAGACCGTGAAGCCCGAAGACGTGCAATGGCAGACCTGGCCGACCGCGACCGCCAGCGCCACCTTCATCCGACGCAACGAGCGCCCCGACGGTGCGACCCAGGTGACCGGCTCGATCGCGCGCGCGCCCTTCATCCAGGGCGAGCCGATCCGCGACCAGAAGCTGGTCAAGGCCGAAGGTTCCGGCTTCATGGCGGCAATCCTGCCCACCGGCATGCGGGCGATCTCGACCGAGATCTCGCCGGAGACCGGCGCGGGCGGCTTCATCCTGCCCAACGACCGCGTCGACGTCCTGCTCACCCGCCGGCTCAAGAACCCGGATCAGAGCAGCGGCGCTCCCGACATCGTCACCTCCGAGATCATCCTGGCCAATATCCGGGTCCTGGCCATCGACCAGGCACCCAAGGAGAAGGACGGGCAGAACGCGGTGATCGGCAAGACCGTCACCCTCGAGCTCAATCCCGCGCAGACTGCAACGCTCTCCGCGGCGCGCCAGAGCGGCACGCTGTCGCTGGCGCTGCGCAGCATCGTCGACGTCAAGATGAGCGAGATCACGCTCGATGACTCCGCGCAGAAGCGCGACGGTGTCTCGATCATTCGCTACGGCATTCCAAGTCAGACGGCTAAGGCACGATGAAGACAGTCGACATCAAATACAGGGCAGATTCGGCGACGATGCGGACCTCACTGGTCCGCGCCCTGTCGTTTTCGGCCGCCCTCGCGCTGGCGCTCAACCCGGCGATCGCCCCGGCGGTCGCCGCCGATTACCGCCCCGTGCCGCAGGCCGCGGCGGACGGCCAGATCAACGCGCGTTTCCTCTCGCTCGGCATCGGCAAGTCGGTCGTGATCGACCTGCCGCGCGACATCAAGGACGTGCTGGTCGCCGATCCCAAGATCGCCAATGCGGTGGTCCGCTCCGCACAGCGCGCCTATATCATCGGCGCCGCGGTCGGCCAGACCAATATCGTGTTCTTCGATTCCGCCGGGCAGCAGATTGCGGCCTACGACATCGCGGTCAAGCGCGACCTCAACGGCGTGCGGGCTGCGCTGAAGCAGGTTCTGCCCAACTCAGACATCCAGATCGACGGCCTGGGCGACGGTATCGTCCTGTCCGGCACGGCCGCCAACCCTATGGAGGCGCAACAGGCCAACGAGCTCGCTGCGCGCCTGGCCGGCGGCGTCGACAAGGTGGTGAACTCGATCGTGGTGCGCGGCCGCGACCAAGTCATGCTCAAGGTGACCGTTGCCGAAGTCGCGCGTACGATCGTCAAGCAGCTCGGTATCGACCTCACCGCCAACCTCAACTACGGCACATCGGTGGTGAGCTTCAGCAACTCCAACCCGTTCACGGCCCTCGGCCGTAATCTGGTGGATGGCAACAATCTCACTGCGAGTTTCGGCGCGACGCCTTCGGTGCAGGCGACCCTGCGTGCGATGGAGAGCGCGGGCGTGATCAGGACGCTGGCCGAGCCGAACCTGACCGCGATCTCCGGAGAGTCCGCCACCTTCCTCGCCGGCGGCGAATTTCCGGTGCCGGCAGGTTATTCGTGCGATCCCGTCACGCGCGTCTGTACCACTCAGATCAGCTTCAAGAAGTTCGGCATCTCACTCAACTTTACGCCTGTGGTCCTGAGCGAAGGCAAGATCAGCTTGCGGGTGATGACCGAGGTCTCCGAACTGTCCAATGAGAATGCGATCACGCTGTCGCAGGCGGTGACCTCGAACACGGTCAACTCGCTGACGGTCCCCTCAATCAAGACACGCCGCGCAGAGACTTCGCTGGAAATTCCGTCCGGCGGCGCGATGGCGATGGCCGGCCTGATCCAGCAGCAGACCAAGCAAGCTGTCAACGGAATGCCGGGGCTGATGCAGCTCCCGATCCTCGGCACGCTGTTCCGCAGCCGCGACTTCGTCAACAATGCAACCGAGTTGGTCGTGATCGTGACGCCCTATGTGGTCCGCGCGGTGGCGCCGAAGGACCTGTCGCGGCCGGATGACGGCTTCGCCCCGCCTGCGGACCCGCAGGCGCAGCTGATCGGCAATATCAACCGGATCTACGGCGTGCCGGGCCGGACCGAAGCGGCCAAGAACTACCGCGGCACCTACGGCTTCATTACCGACTGAGGCGGAACGGGGATTTCACGATGATCACGAGACCACCCCAGCTTCGCAAGCGCGCCATCAGCCTCGGTGGCGCGCTCATCGGCCTCGCGCTCGCGGTCGGGGGCTGCCAGCACGACGAAGTCCTCACGGCGTCCATTCCCGACGACTACAAGCAGCGCCATCCGATCGCGGTCGAGGAGCAGAATCGCTCGATCGTCGTCTTCGTGGGTCATGCCCGCGGCGGATTAACCGCGGCCCAACGCGCTGACGTGATGGGCGTGGCATCGGCGTGGTTGCAAGAAGGCACCGGCGCGATTCGCATCGACGTGCCCTCCAATACGCCCAATGCTCGCCCGGTCGCCGATACGATGCGTGAGATCCAGGCGATGCTGGCGGCGGCAGGCGTTCCGCCGCGCGGCGTCAGCCTTCACCCCTACCAGCCGCAAGACAAGCGCTTCCTCCCCCCGATCCGGCTCACCTATTCCAGGATTGCCGCAGTCGCCGGTCCCTGCGGCCTGTGGCCGGAAGACATCGGACCCTCGATGAAGAACAAGCGCTGGTTCGAGAACAAGGACTATTACAACTACGGCTGCGCTTATCAGCGCAACCTCGCGGCCATGGTCGACAATCCGTCGGATCTTGAGCAGCCGCGGCCCGAAACTCCGTCATACACGCCGCGGCGCATCACCGGGTTCGAGAAGTATCGCAAGGGAACGACGACGGCGACCACCTATCCCGAGGCCGACAGGGCCAAACTCAGCGACACCGGCAAATGATCAGTTACGCGCGCCAGACACACGAAGAGCAGCCGGCAGCAGCTCCTCCGCCGGTCGAGGAGCATATTGCGCCTGCGCCGCGCGTCTCAGTTCAGGCCTTCTGCGAAACCGTGGAGACGGCCGCCGCGGTGCAGTCGGCCGGCGAGGATCGCCGTCTCGGCAAGGCTCACCTGAAGATCCAGATGGGCGGCATGGCGGCCGCGATCGAAGCCTACCGCTCGGCTCCCACGCCGAACGTGATCGTGCTCGAGAGCGACGGTCGCAACGACCTGCTGGGCGGACTCGACCAGCTCGCCACCGTCTGCGATGCCGGCACCCGCGTGGTGGTGATCGGCCGCATCAACGACGTCACGCTCTATCGCGAGCTGGTGCGCCGCGGCGTCAGCGATTACGTGCTCGCGCCGGTCGGCGCGATCGACGTCGTACGCTCGATCTGCAACCTGTTCTCGGCCCCCGAAGCCAAGGCAGTCGGCCGCATCATCGCCGTGGTCGGAGCCAAGGGTGGCGTCGGGGCTTCGACCATCTCGCACAACGTCGCGTGGGCGATCGCGCGAGACCTCGCGATGGACGCCGTCGTCGCCGATCTCGACCTCGCCTTCGGCACCGCCGGGCTCGACTACAACCAGGATCCGCCGCAGGGTATCGCCGACGCCGTGTTCTCGCCTGACCGCGTCGACACCGCGTTCATCGACCGCCTGCTGTCGAAATGCACCGACCATCTCAGCCTGCTGGCGGCGCCTGCGACGCTCGACCGGGTCTATGATTTCGGCACTGACGCGTTCGATGCCGTATTCGACACGCTGCGCTCTACCATGCCCTGCATCGTGCTCGACGTTCCGCATCAATGGTCGGGCTGGACCAAGCGGGCCTTGATCGGGGCGGACGACATCCTGATCGTGGCCGCGCCCGACCTCGCCAATCTGCGCAATACCAAGAACCTGTTCGATCTGTTGAAGGCCGCGCGCCCCAACGACCGGCCGCCGCTCTACTGCCTGAACCAGGTCGGCGTGCCGAAACGGCCCGAGATCGCCGCCGCGGAGTTCGCCAAGGCAATCGAGAGCCAGCCGGTCGTCTCGATCCCGTTCGAACCGCAGATCTTCGGCTCGGCGGCCAACAACGGCCAGATGATCGCGGAGATCTCCGCCAACCACAAGTCGATCGAGATGTTCCTGCAGATCGCCCAGCGCCTGACCGGCCGCAGCGAGACCAAGAAGCAAAAGTCGTCCCTGCTTTCACCTCTGATTGAGAAGTTGCGGGGAAGATAAGCCGCCGCATGGAGTTGTTAAGTGTTCGGTAAGCGTAGCGGAACAGACACCGACCTTCGGGCGCCCAAGCCCGGCGCCGTGTCGCTCGAGCCTGCCCCGGCTCAGGCGCCGACGGTGTCGCGCGCTCCGCCTCCGCCGGCCGTCGCCTCGCCGCCGCTTGCGCCCGCCAAGGCTCCGCCGCCTCCGACCATGGAGAGCCGGCGTTCGGACAATTATTACGAGGTCAAGGCGACCATCTTCGGCGCGCTGATCGAGGCCATCGACCTCGCCCAGCTCGCCAAGCTCGATTCGGAGTCCGCGCGCGAGGAAATCCGCGACATCGTCAACGAGATCATCGCGATCAAGAACATCGTGATGTCGATCGCCGAGCAGGAGGAGCTGCTCGACGACATCTGCAACGACGTCCTCGGTTACGGCCCGCTCGAGCCGCTATTGTCGCGCGACGACATCGCCGACATCATGGTCAATGGCGCCAACACCGTCTACATTGAGGTCGGCGGCAAGATCCAGCGTACCGGCATCCGCTTCCGCGACAACCAGCAGCTTCTCAATATCTGCCAGCGCATCGTCAGCCAGGTCGGCCGGCGCGTCGACGAATCCTCGCCGATCTGCGACGCGCGCCTCGCCGACGGCTCCCGTGTCAACGCCATCGTGCCGCCGCTGTCGATCGACGGCCCCGCGCTCACCATCCGCAAATTCAAGAAAGACAAGCTGACGCTGGATCAGCTCGTCAAGTTCGGCGCGATCACGCCGGAAGGCGCCGAGATCCTTCAGATCATCGGCCGCGTCCGCTGCAACGTGCTGATTTCCGGCGGTACCGGCTCGGGCAAGACGACCCTGCTCAACTGCCTCACCAACTACATCGAGCACGACGAGCGCGTCATCACCTGCGAGGACGCCGCCGAGCTCCAGCTGCAGCAGCCTCACGTGGTGCGGCTGGAAACCCGTCCGCCCAACATCGAGGGCGAGGGCCAGGTCACGATGCGCGAATTGGTGCGCAACTGCCTGCGTATGCGTCCCGAACGCATCATCGTCGGCGAGGTCCGCGGACCCGAAGCCTTCGACCTGCTGCAGGCCATGAACACCGGCCATGACGGCTCGATGGGCACGCTGCACGCCAACAACCCGCGCGAGGCGCTGTCGCGCTGCGAATCCATGATCACGATGGGCGGCTTTTCCCTTCCGTCGCGAACTATTCGCGAGATGATCTGCGCCTCGATCGACGTCATCATCCAGGCCGCGCGCCTGCGCGACGGCTCCCGCCGCATCACCCACATCACCGAGGTGATGGGCATGGAAGGCGACACCATCATCACCCAGGACATCTTCCTCTACGACATGGTCGGCGAGGACGCCAACGGCAAGATCATCGGCCGGCACCGCTCAACCGGCATCGGCCGTCCGAAGTTCTGGGAACGCGCCCGTTACTACGGCGAGGAGAAGCGCCTCGCCGCGGCGCTCGACGCGGCGGAAGTCGCGCCGAAGACGTGAGCAGATTGGCAGCGCCATGAACATGCAGGTCCTCGCCCTCGCCTTCCTCGCCACCGCAGCAGTTGGTGGCATCGCCTGGGTATTCCTCTATCCGGTGCTGTCTGGGGAGCGAAAGGCGGAAAGCCGCCGTGCCTCGGTCGCGCGCGCCGAAGCGCCCACGGCCCGGCAGGCCGAGAAAACCCAGCGCTCTCGCCGCGAGCAGGTCGAGTCCACGCTGAAGGACCTCGAGGCGCGGCGCGCCCAGGAGAAGAGCGCTCCGCTCAGCGTCCGCCTGTCGCAGGCCGGGCTCGACTGGACGCCCCAGAAGTTCTGGACCGTATCCGCCGTGGTGGCCGGCGTTTTTTTCGCGGCCGCTATGTTCGCGGGCGGCGGCCTGATCGGCGCCGCCGGTCTTGCCTTTGCCGGCGGCTTCGGCCTGCCGCGCTGGGCACTCGGCTTCCTCAAGAAGCGTCGCGAAACCAAGTTCCTGGCTGCACTGCCCGACGCGGTCGACGTGATCGTCCGCGGCATCAAGGCAGGCCTGCCCTTGTTCGAATCGATCAAGGTCGTAGCCGCCGATTCGCCCGAGCCGCTGCGCAGCGAGTTTCTGGCCATCATCGAGACGCAGGCGATCGGCATGCCGCTGGGCGAAGCCTGCGCGCGGCTCTACGAGCGCATGCCGCTGCCGGAAGCCAATTTCTTCGGAATCGTGGTGTCGATCCAGCAGAAATCGGGCGGCAACCTCTCCGAAGCGCTCGGTAACCTCTCCAAGGTGCTGCGCGACCGCAAGAAGATGAAGGAAAAGATCCAGGCGATGTCGATGGAAGCCAAGGCCTCGGCCGGCATCATCGGCTCGCTGCCGCCGATCGTGATGTTCCTTGTCTATCTCACGACGCCGCAATACATCTCGGTGCTTTGGACTCATCCCACCGGCCAGCTGATGCTGGTCGGCTGCGTCGTCTGGATGTCGATCGGCATCCTGGTGATGAAGAAGATGATCAACTTCGATTTCTGACGGTGTCGCATGGTCGAATTCCTCGTCTCGAAACTGCACGACGTCCGTTTCATGACCATGCTGCTCGCGGCCATCGCCGCGAGCGCCACCGTCTATACGCTGGTGATGCCGTTGTTCGCCGGCGAGGGCCTCTCCAAGCGCATGAAGGCGGTGGCGAGCGAGCGTGAACGCATCCGGCAGCGCGAGCGTGAGCGTCTCAACAAGAGCGAGAAGGTTTCGCTGCGCCAGACGCCGAAGCAGCTCGTCTCGAAGGTGGTCGAGGACTTCAACCTGACCAAATGGCTCGCGCAAGAGGCTGCGCGGGACAAGCTCATCATGGCAGGTTACCGCGGCCAGGCGCCCTACATCACCTTCCTGTTTGCCCGCATGGTCGCCCCGATCGTGTTCTTGATCGGCTCGGCCCTCTACGTGTTCGTGATCGGAAACATGCAACAGGCGATGCCGATCAAGATCGGCATCTGTATCGGCGCCGCCTATCTCGGCCTCCAGGCGCCGATGCTGTTCCTCAGGAATGCGATCTCCAAGCGCCAGCTCTCGATCAAGCGTGCGTTTCCCGACGCGCTCGATTTGCTCCTGATCTGCATCGAATCGGGCATGTCGGTCGAGATGGCATTCCGGAAAGTTGCGACCGAGATCGTGGGCCAGTCGATCGCGCTGTCGGAGGAGTTCACCCTGACCACGGCCGAGCTGTCCTACCTGCAGGATCGCAAGGTCGCCTATGAGAACCTGGCACGGCGCACCGGGCTCGAGGGCGTCAAGTCGGTGTGTCTGGCGCTGCAACAGGCGGAACGATACGGCACTCCGCTCGGCCATTCCCTGCGCGTCATGGCGCAGGAAAATCGCGACATGCGCATGAACGAGGCCGAGAAGAAGGCGGCCGCGCTGCCGCCGAAGCTCACGGTGCCGATGATCCTGTTTTTCCTGCCTGTGCTGTTCGTGGTCATTCTCGGACCCACCGCCATCAAGGTCACCGAGATGCAATGAGCCGGGCTGGACCGTACGGTCCGCCACCAAGGCCAGGAAGTCAGATGATCAGCCGGGCTGGCTCAGCGAAGCGACCGGCGTCCGCTTCGGCGCGCCGCGCGGGGCCTCGCTACGGCTCAGCATCTCCTTGAGATAGGCGACATTGGCCGCAGCTTGGTCCGGCGGCAGGTCCGCCTTGACGATGGTCTCCGCCTCCGCGAAGCGGCCCTGCAGGCCGACGACCAGGCCGAGATTCTGCCGGACCCGGGCGCTGGCACGCGGCGAGGCATGCGCCTGCCGCAGCGCCTCTTCCGCCTTCGGCAGCTCTTTCGACAGCATGTAGGACAGGCCGAGGTTGGAGAGCACGCCGGGATCACCCGGTGCGATCTTGAGCGCGCTCGCGTAATAGGATCGCGCCTCCTCATGACGGCCCATCTGGTCGAGCGCGGTGCCCTGCACGGAGAGTAGGCGCCAGTCCGGATTGTCGGGCGAATGCGCCTTCGACAGCACGTCGAAGGCCTGCTGGAAATTGCCGTTGTCGGCGAGTGCGCGGCCGTACTGGGCAAGCAGCGCCTTGTTGCCGGGGTTGGCGATGGTCGCCTGCTCGAGCACGGCGGCGGCCTGGGCGCGCTGGCCGTTGGCGCGCAAGGCCTGTCCATAGGCGAGCGCTGCGTCGGCATCTTTGGGATTGGCGCGGTAGCGCTCGCCATAGGCTTCGACCGCACGCGCCGGATCGGTGGGCGCGCGATCGGCGGAGGCCGCGTCCGCCCGGGGGCCGACCGAGCCCGTCACCTCCGAGAGCTTCGACATCGCCGTGCAGCCGCCGAGGCTCATCGCCACCGTCGCGACCAGCGACGTCGAAGCAAGTAGCCGGGTAAGCCTGATCCGTTGACGCATGACGCTTTGACTCTCGAGCTGCTCGATCGAGCCGAACGTGTCAGCAGTAGAATGTTAACCCTAACGGCCGGTTAACAGCGCTCAGACGCGCTTCTCTCACGCCGGCGATGGTTGCGGCGGCGCTTTGCCGCCGAGGCCGAGATCGGGGCCGAGCGCCTGCACCTGCTGATCCAGCTCCAGCAGCAGTTTCAGCCTCTGCCGCCCCCGCCGCTGAACGTCGACACCTTCAGAAGGCAGCCGCGGCACCTGACGCAGGAAGTCGTTACAATTGATCAGGCCTCTCCCGTAGAGCTCATCGAGCTGAGCGCGATCGATGCCGAGCACGTCAGCGGATTGCTCGATCAATCGGCCGAGCAACGTCTTCACCGCGGCGAGCGCGTCGCTGTCGAATCCCGGCCGGGATCTCGCGGCCTTACGCTCGAGCTCCGCCCAGGCATGGGCCGAGACCATGTAGGTGTAGAGCGCTATCGCCCAGTTCGGCTCCGCCTCATCGTAAAAGCTGCCACGCATGAACAGCCGGCGGACGATCGCCGCGACCTGGTCGCGTTTCAGTGTGCGGGACGAGGCCGCCTCGATCGCCGACTGGACGGCCGGGTCGCGGGAAAAATCCCGCCCCGCCGGCAGCCTGATGACGCCGCCCGGCAGGTTGGAATCGAGCGGCCTGAAGGCCGCATCGTTGCGGAGCCTCGTATAGCGGGCGATCGCGAAGCGGTGCTCGTTGCGGCCGGCATGGGACGCGGGGCCGAAATGGACGAGGTTGAAACGGGCATCGTCGCCGGCTTGCCCGGTCGAGGACGGACAGGAGAGCACGTAGATCGTGCGCCAGAACGCCTCACCGCTCTCGCTCGACGTCGCACGCGGATCGGGGATGGAATAGCGGGTCAGCCCCTCGACATGGCGATGACCGTGCAGAACCAGATCGACATTGAGCGAGGTGGCGGCCTCGAGAAAGGTCGCGGGTGCGGCGAGATACATCAGCGGCTCGTCCGGCATGCCTAGAAAGCGCTTTCCTTCGCCGGTGGCCTGCGGCAGTGGGTGATGGTGCAGGGCCAGCACACGAACCAGATTTTCCGCCGGCTCGGCGTAGTCGGCGCGCCCGGCCGAGCCGATGCTTCCCGCGACCTCGGCGCTCAGCCGGGCGGAATCGGCGACCATCGCCTTGTAAGCGCTCTCGTCGATCTTGCCGCTCGCGAGCGCCTTCAAGTTGGCGCGATTGGAATCGAGCAGCACCAGGTCGAGGCCTGCCTGACGGTAATAGACATTCTTCGCCGTCCGCGGCAGGTGCAGGTAATCGTAGGCGTCGTGACGGCCCGCACGCTGGCTCGGCCGCTTGACGTCGTGATTGCCTGCCACGGCTTGGATGTCGGTGAATAGCCCCGTCTGCCGGAAGCATGCGATGACGGCGAGCGCCTCGTCGAGCGCGCGCGGCGTTGGGTCGTCCACCAGATCGCCCGTGATCAGCAGGATGCGATCGGGAACATTCGCGGCAGCCGCCATCTTCTCGCAAATCGCGGCCCTGAGCGTCTCGATGGCCGGAAGCAGCCGGCCCGACCCGTCCAGATGCAGGTCGGAAATCTGCGCAACAACGAACGATCTATCCATTTTGCGCCGCTCATCTGCATATGCTGCGCCGCCCAAACAATGAGAAAAATGCTTCGACGAGCAGATTCAGCCGTATCGACCCAACCTGGGCAGGCACCATGCCGCCGCGTGTCTGCGTTCGGGTTCATGCAGAACAAGCGACACAATCTAAAATGTTCGTCGATAATGCCACAACCGAAGCGCTAGTAAAGCCCTGGGGCCGTGGCGTTGCGAACGGCAGCTCTCGGCGTGAGATACGAGATTTGTCCGCGGACGGTTTCGTCGCGCCCGGTCGATACTCGATGGCAAGCCGCTCGCGGATCTCGTCGAGCGCATCGAACCGCATGCCCACCTTGCGGCGAGTAGCGGCTCGCTGAACGGTGACGGCAAAGCCGATTGCAGCGGCGGCCAAACTCTGCGAAGTCTCGTCCGTTCGCATGACTCGCCTGAACTGACGATCCGGACCCGCCAATGCCTTCTGTCTTCGAGACGTCATCCACCGCCACCCCGATCACCTTCGTCACCAAATCGAGCTGGGATCAGGTCGCCGAAACGCTGCCGCCGGCGCGACGCCAGTTCGCGCGTGCCAGCGCCTTCGCCGCCAAGCCGGGCAGCTATCTGGCGCTGCCCGCGAACGACGGCACCATTGCGCAGGTGCTGTTCGGGCTCGAGGAAGAGGATGCAAGATCGCGCGACCTGTTTCGGCCCGGCGCCCTGCCCGGCCTCTTGCCGCCCGGCACCTATCGGTTTGCCAATGCACCGCACGATGCGCGGCTGGCCGCGCTCGCCTTCGCATTGGGTTGCTACCGCTTTGCCCGCTACCGCAAGGCAGATCGCCCCGAGATCCGGCTGGTGCCGCCTGACAGTGTCGACGCGGCCGAGATCGAGCGGATTGCCGATGCGGCAATGCTCGCGCGCGACCTCATCAACACGCCGTCCAACGACATGGGCCCGGATGAGCTCGCCGCGGCCGCGCAAGCGCTCGCCGCCGAGTTCGGCGCGAGCTTTTCCTGCACCGTCGGCGAGGAGCTGGCGAAGAACTTTCCGCTGATCCACGCCGTCGGCATGGCCTCCAGCCGCGCGCCACGGCTGATCGACATCATCTGGGGCGATCCTGATCATCCCAAGGTGACGCTGGTCGGCAAGGGCGTCTGTTTCGACACCGGCGGGCTCGACCTGAAGCCGTCGAGCGGCATGCTGATCATGAAGAAGGACATGGGCGGCGCCGCCAACGTGCTGGCGCTGGCGCGCATGGTGATGGATGCGAAGCTGAAGGTGCGGCTGCGCGTGCTGATCCCGGCGGTGGAGAACGCCGTCGCGGGCAATGCCTTCCGTCCGCTCGATATCTTCACCTCGCGCAAAGGGATCACCGTCGAGATCGGCAATACCGACGCCGAAGGCCGCCTCGTTCTCGCCGACGCGCTGGCGCTGGCCGATGAGGAGAAGCCCGATCTGCTGATCGACCTGGGCACGCTGACCGGCGCGGCCCGCGTCGCACTGGGGCCGGATCTGCCGCCCTTCTACACCCATGATGAGACGCTGGCTGCCGACCTCGCGCGCTGCGCGATGAGGGAGAACGATCCGTTGTGGCGCATGCCGCTGTGGCCGCCTTACGATGCCTGGCTGGACTCCAAGACCGCCACCATCACCAATGCACCCTCGGGCGGTTTCGCCGGCTCGATCACCTGCGCGCTGTTCCTGCAACGCTTCGTCGAGCACGCCAAGAGCTGGCTCCATGTCGACATCTATGGCTGGACGCCGTCGGCGAAGCCGGCGCGGCCCGAGGGCGGCGAATGCCAGGCCGCACGCGCCATCTACGCACTGCTGAGCGAGCGCTATGCCTGATCCAGGACACGACCCGAGGCTGACGCCGGCGCGGGGCGACCTTGCCGCCAAATATCTCGAAGGCAAGGTCGAGGCGCAGCGCTTCGTCGAGGGTGACGAGTTCGAGGTCGTCGAGCCGATCGCGCCCATACGCGAGCAGCCGTCCTCGAACGCGACGTTGATGACCGAAGCGCTGCGCGGCGAACGCGTCACCATCTACGACCGCAACGGCGAGGGTTGGGCCTGGGGCCAGCTCAGTAGCGATGGCTATGTCGGCTGGCTCCCGGATGCGGCGCTCGCAAAACCGTCGGCTGCCGCAACGCACTTGGTCGGCGCACTGCGGACGTTTGCGTTCCCCGGCCCCTCGATCAAGCTGCCGCCGGCCGACACGCTCGTGATGGGATCGAAGCTTGCCGTGGCGCGCGAGGACGGCAGCTTCGCCGTGACGCACGACGGCAGATATCTGCCGAGAACGCATCTCATCCCGCTCGATCATCGCGAGCCGGATTTCGTCGCGGTGGCCGAGCGCTTCGTCGGCACGCCCTATCTCTGGGGCGGCAAGAGCAGCTTTGGCATCGATTGCTCCGGCCTCGTCCAGGTCTCGCTGACATCAGCCGGGATCGGCTGCCCGCGCGACAGCGACATGCAGCTCGCCGGTCTCGGCCGCACGCTGGAGCCGCACGAGCGGAGCAGCTCGCAGCGCGGCGATCTGATCTTCTGGAAAGGTCATGTCGCCATCGTGCGCGACGCCACCACCATGGTTCACGCCAATGCGCATCACATGGCAACGGTGATCGAGCCGATCGAGCCGGCGATCGCGCGGATCAAGGCGGCTGGCAGCGAGGTCGTCGCGATCAAGCGGCTCTGACGGAGCGCTACGTCGCCACCGCCCCGTTCCCGGCCGTCTCCAGCCGGAACGCGGCCGCGAACAGCGCTCGGGTATAATCCGTCTTCGGATTCCTGAACAATTCGGCCGCCTGCCCCTCCTCGACCACCTTGCCGCCGCGCATCACGATGAGGTGGCTGGCGAGCGAGGCGACGACACGCAAATCGTGCGAAATGAACATGTAGGTGAGCTCGCGCTTGCGCTGGAGCTCGCGCAACAGATCGACCATCTGCGCCTGGAACAGCATGTCGAGCGCGCTGGTCGGCTCGTCCAGCACGACGAAATCAGGCTCCAGCACGATCGCGCGCGCGATCGAGATGCGCTGACGCTGGCCGCCGGAGAATTCGTGCGGATAGCGGAAGCGCGTCTCCGGATTGAGTCCGACATCCTCGAGTGCCTTGACCACGCGCGCCTCGCGTTCCTCGCGCGAGAGCGCCGGCTGATGCACGGACAGGCCCTCGGCGATGATGTCGGCGACCGACATGCGCGGTGAGAGCGAGCCGAACGGATCCTGAAACACGATCTGCATGTCGCGCCGGAAGGGACGCATCTCCTTGAAGCGCAGGCCCTGGATGTCGTTCCCTAAGAACACGATGCGTCCGTTCGAGGAGATCAGCCGCAGCAGCGCCAGCCCCAGCGTGGTCTTGCCCGAGCCGGATTCGCCGACCACGCCGAGCGTCTCGCCCTTGCGTACGGCGACACTGACCCCATCGACCGCCTTGATGTGACCGACCGTTTTGCGCATCAGGCCGCGCTTGATCGGGAACCAGACTTTTAGGTCATTGGCCGACATCACCACCGGCGCATTCGGCTGCGGCGGCGCCGGATCGGGCTTGGGCTCCGCCGCGAGCAGGTCGCGTGTATAGGGATGTTTCGGGGTCTTGAAGACCTGCTCGACCGGACCCTGCTCGACGATCACGCCGCCCTTCATGACACAGACGATGTCGGCGATCCGGCGCACGATGCCGAGATCGTGGGTGATGAACAGCAGGCTCATGCCGAGCCGCGCGCGGATCTCGGCGAGCAGCGCCAGGATCTGCGCCTGCACCGTGACGTCGAGCGCCGTGGTCGGCTCGTCCGCGATCAGAAGATCCGGCTCGTTGGCGAGCGCCATCGCGATCATCACGCGCTGGCGCTGGCCGCCGGAGAGCTGGTGCGGATAGCTGTTCAGCCGCGTCTCTGGATCGGGAATGCCGACCTGGGTCAAGAGCTCCAGCGTCCGCTTGCGGGCCTGCGCATTGCTGGTCGGATTGTGCAGCTGGATGATCTCGCCGATCTGCGCCTCGATCGTGTGCAGCGGATTGAGCGAGGTCATCGGCTCCTGGAAGATGATGGAGATGTCGCTGCCCCTGATCTCCCGCATCTGCTGCTCGGACTGGTCGATCAACTCCTGGCCCTTGAAGCGGATGCTGCCGGACGGATGGGAGGCATTCGGATACGGCAGCAGCTTCAGGACCGAGAGCGCGCTGACCGATTTGCCGGAGCCGGATTCGCCGACCAGCGCCACGCATTCGCCGCGCTTGATCTGGAACGAGACCTTGTCGACCGCAAGCGTGGTGGCGCCGCCCTGGTGAAAGGCCACCGAGAGGTCGCGAACGGCGAGCAGGGGCTGGTTGATCGCATCCATGGCCTTACCTGAACGTCTTGCGCGGGTCGAAGGCGTCGCGCACGGCTTCACCGATGAAGATCAACAGCGAGAGCATGATCGCGACCGAGAAGAAGCCGGAGAAGCCGAGCCACGGTGCCTGCACATTGGCCTTGGCCTGCGAGAGCAATTCGCCGAGCGAGGGCGATCCCGGTGGCAGGCCGAAGCCGAGGAAATCGAGCGCCGTCAGCGTCATCACCGAGCTCGAAACGATGAACGGCAGGAACGTCATGGTCGCGACCATCGCGTTAGGCAGCAGGTGGCGGAACATGATCAGAGGATTGGAGACGCCGAGCGCACGTGCCGCCTGGACGTATTCGAAATTGCGCCCGCGCAGGAATTCGGCCCGCACGAGGCCAACCAGCGAGACCCAGGAGAACAGCAGCAAGATGCCGAGTAGCACGAAGAAACCGGGCACCAGCACCGAGGACAGGATCAGGAGAAGATACAGCGATGGAATCGCGGTCCAGATCTCGATGAAACGCTGGAAGATCAGATCGACCCAACCGCCGAAATAGCCCTGCACCGCACCCGCCGCGATGCCGATGACCGACGAAACGATGGTGAGGCAAAGGCCGAACAGCACCGAGATGCGGAAGCCGTAGATCAGCCGCGCCACCACGTCGCGGCCCTGATCGTCGGTGCCGAGCCAATTGTATTCGAGATCGCGGCAGCTCTTCAGTCCCTTCTTCTCCACCACCGGCTTGCACTGCTTCTCCGTCAGCATCCAGGTCGGCGGCGACGGCGCCGGCGTCGGCAGATCGAGATTGTGAGTGTCATAGGAGTAACGGATCAGCGGCCAGACGACGCTGCCGCCCTTGTCCTTGATCAGCTTCTGCAAGTACGGGTCGCGGTAATCGGCCGCCGTCTCGAAATCGCCGCCGAACGTCGTCTCCGAATAGGTCACGAAGGCCGGCCAATATAGCCGACCGTCGAACTTGATCAGGAAGGGCCGATCGTTCGCGATCAGCTCGGCGAACAGCGAGATCACGAACAGGCCGATGAAGATCCAGAAGGACCAGTAGCCGCGGTGGTTCGCCTTAAAGTTCTGCCACCGCCGCCGGTTAAGCGGCGATGGAGCGAACGGCTTGCCCGTGATCGGAACGGCATCGCCGAGCGGCGACTTCGCTGTGGTCTCAATCGGCGTCGGCGCGGTGATCGTCATCAGACCTCCCGCGCTTCGAAATCGATCCGGGGGTCGATCCACATATAGGTCAAGTCGGAGATCAGGTTGATCACGAGGCCGACCAGCGAGAAGATGTAGAGCGTGCCGAACACCACGGGATAGTCGCGATTGAGCACGCTCTCGAAGCTGAGCAGTCCGAGCCCGTCCAGCGAGAAGATGGTCTCGATCAGCAGCGAGCCGGAAAAGAAGGCGTGGATGAAAGTGCCGGGGAAGCCGGCGATCACGATCAGCATCGCGTTGCGGAAGACGTGGCCATAGAGCACCCGGTTCTCGCTGCAGCCCTTGGCGCGGGCGGTCATGACGTATTGCTTGCGGATCTCATCCAGGAACGAGTTCTTGGTCAGGAACGTCATGGTGGTGAAGGCACCTAGCCCCATGGCGATCAGCGGCAACGTCAGATGCCAGAAATAATCGATGATCTTCCAATACCAGGGAAACTGCGACCAGCCGTCCGAGGTCAGTCCGCGCAGCGGGAACCAGTTGAAGAAGGAGCCGCCGGCAAACAGGATGATGAGGAGAATGGCGAACAGAAAACCGGGGATGGCATAGCCGAGCACGAGCACCGTCGAGGTCCAGGTGTCGAAGCGCGCCCCGTCGTTCACGGCCTTGCGAATGCCGAGCGGGATCGAGATCAGGTAGGTCAGAAGTGTTAGCCAGAGGCCAAGCGAGATCGAGACCGGCAGCTTTTCCTTGATGAGCTGCAGAACGCTGACGTCGCGAAAATAGCTCTTGCCGAAATCGAAGCGGGCGAAGTTCCACACCATCAGCAGGAAGCGTTCCGGCGCGGGCTTGTCGAAGCCGAACTGCACTTCCAGCTTCTTGATGAAATCGGGGTCGAGGCCCTGCGCGCCGCGATATTTCGAGTTGACGGAATCGCCGCCCGCACCGACCTGCCCCGGCGCGCGCTGCGCAAAATCGCTGCCGCCCGATATGCGCGAGGTGCCGCCGGTGTCGGCGCCCGAGAGCTGCGCGATCACGCGTTCAACCGGGCCGCCCGGCGCGAATTGCACCACGACGAAGGACACGAAGAGGATCCCAAGCAGGGTCGGAATCATTAGCAGGAGGCGGCGGGCGATATAGGCGCTCATGGCTATTTTGCCTGCTCGAGCTTGGCCGCCTTGGCGGGCTCATACCACCAGATGTCGGGCGCGCCGACGCCGTTGGCATAGCGCGGCAGCTTCGGCGGATGTCCGAACTGATCCCAATAAGCCAGCCGGTGCGTCTTGTTGTACCATTGCGGCACCCAATACCGGCCGGCGCGGAACAGGCGATCGAAGGCGCGGCAGGCGACGGTCAGGTCTTCGCGGCTGTCGGCCGCCATGATCTTCTCGATCATGGCGTCGATCGCCGGACTGGCGACGCCAGCCAGATTGTACGAGCCCTTGGTGTTTGCGACCTGCGAGGAGAAGAACGCGCGCATGGCATCGCCTGGCGTCGCCGACATGCTGAAGCGCTGGATGGTCATGTCGAAATCGAAATCTTCCTGCCGGGCTTTGTGCTGTACGGCATCGACGAGGCGCACGCTCGCTTCGATGCCGAGCGTCGCGAGATTCTTGATGTAAGGCGCGTGGTGCGGCTGGAACGAGGGCTCATCCAGCAGGAACTCGATCTTGAACAATTCGCCGTTCGGCAGCACCCGCTTGCCGTCCTTGATGGGCACGCCGGCCTCGGTCAGCAATTGCTGCGCCTTGCGGAGCAGGCTGCGGTCCTGTCCGGAGCCGTCGGAGGCCGGCGGCGTGAACGGCGCCGCGAACACCTCGTCAGGAACCTGGCCGCGAAACGGCTCCAGCAGCTTCAGCTCTTCCGGCGAAGGCGGCGCATTGCCGGCCATCAGGTCCGAGTTCTGGAACGGCGACACCGTACGAGCGTAAGCGCCGTACATGATTGTCTTGTTGGTCCATTCGAAATCGAAAGCGTTGATCAGGGCCTCGCGCACGCGGGGGTCTTTGAATTTGTCGCGCCGCGTATTGATGAACCAGCCTTGCGCACCGGAGGGCGTATCGTCGGGCACGACCTCCATCTTGACTCGGCCTTCCTTCACCGCGGGGAAGTCATAGCGCGTCGCCCAGATGCGCGAAGTGAACTCCTCGCGATAAAGATAGCTCTTGCCGGTAAAGCCCTCGAAGGCGACGTCGCGGTCGCGATAGAATTCATAGCGGACGACATCGAAATTATAGCTGCCGCGGCAGGGCGGCAGATCAGCGGCCCACCAGTCCTTCACGCGCTCGAACTCGATGTAGCGATTGACCTCGAACCTGCCGACCCTGTACGGGCCCGAGCCGAGCGGAATCTCCAGCGACGATTCATCGAACGGGCGGGAGGCGTAGTACGCCTTCGAGAAGATCGGCAGGCTGGCGACATAGAGCGGCACGTCGCGTGCACGCCCCTTGGCGAAGGTGACGACGAGCGTCGCATCGTCGAGGGCTTCGGCACTGACCATGTCGCGCATCTGCACGGTGATCAGCGGATGCCCCTTGGTCTTCAGAGTCGTCAGCGAATAGGCTGCATCGTGGGCAGTGAGCCTGGTCCCGTCGTGGAATTTCGCCTCGGGTCGCATCGCGAAGCGGTAGACCAGCTTGTCCGGCGATATCTGCACGGATTTGGCCGCCAACCCGTACATTGCGTCGGGCTCGTCAGCTGCGCGGATCATCAGCGGCGAGAACGTCATACCCATACCTTGTGCGCCGTCGCCTTTCAGGATGAACGCGTTGAGCGAGTTGAAGGTCTGGTAGGACTGATTGTAGGCCCGCACCGACGGGATCAGCGAGAACGTGCCGCCTTTCGGCGCGTCGACATTGACGTAATCGAAATGACGGAAGTCGGCGGGATATTTGAGATCGCCGAATGCCGACATGCCGTGCGCCTCGGTCGCCGCTTCCGATGCTCGCGCGCTGCGCAGCAGCGGCGCGCCGACGGACGCCCCGAGGGCGCCGCCAACACCCAGGACCAGCACATGGCGGCGTGACATCTGCGTCATGCGGGGATTGTCCTTCACGATTTCTTTGCGATCCGTGCCGCCTTGTCTGCGTCGTACCACCAGATGAACGGGAAGCCGGACAGACCATACCTGGGCAATTCCGTCGGCCGGCCGAAGCGATCCCAGCGCGCGGTGCGCACCTTGTTGTAGGTCCATTGCGGCACGACGTAGTGATTCCACAGCAACACGCGGTCGAGGGCCTTGGTGGCCGCGACGAGATCGTCGCGATCAGTGGCGTAGATCACCCGCTCGATCAGCTTGTCCACGGCCGGATTCTTGATACCGGCGATGTTGCGCGACCCGGCGATGTCGGCCGATTTGGAGGACCAGAACTCGCGCTGCTCGTTGCCCGGCGATTGCGACTCGCCCCAGGAGTTCGTCACGATGTCGAAGTCCCACTCGCGCGTCCTGTTCTCATACTGGGTCGGATCGACCGTCCGAACGCTCACCGCAATGCCGAGCCGCTCCAGCGACGGCTTGTAGAACAGCGTAATTCGTTCGAAGCTGGGATCCGAGTTGAGCAATTCCAGCGAGAACTGCGCACCGGTCTTGACGTCGACCAGCTTGCGATCTCGCACCTCGTAGCCGGCTTCCTTGAACAGGCGCAGCGCCTCACGCAAATTGTCGCGCACCGCCTCCGGATTACCCCCGACAGGATTGGTGTAGGGCGTCGTGAAGACCTCGGGCGGTACCTGGGCGCGGACGGTCTCGAGAATTTCGAGCTCCTTACCCTGCGGCAACCCCGTTGCCATCAGCTCCTCGATGCCGTCGAAATAGCTGCTGATGCGCTTGTACTGGCCGTAGAAGATCTGCTTGTTCATCTCCTCGAAGTCGAACGCGTAGTTGAGCGCACGACGCACGCGCGGATCGCTGAACTTGGCGCGGCGCAGGTTCGGCACGAAGGCCTGCATCACGCCCGAGCTGCGATTGACGAATTCCTCGAGGATCACCCGCTTTTCGGTCACGGCCGGGAAATCATAGGCGGTCGCCCAACTCTTCGCGCTGTTCTCGGTGCGCCAATCGACCTGGTCGGCCTTGAAGGCCTCGATCGCAACGGTGCCGTCGCGAAAATATTCGTAGCGCAGCTCATCGAAATTATTGCGGCCCACATTGATGGGAAGATCGCGGCCCCAATAGTCCTTGACGCGCTCCAGCGCGATCGAGCGTCCTGCGACGAATTCCTTGACCTTGTAAGGGCCCGAGCCGAGCGGCACTTCCAGCGTGGTGGTGGAGATGTCGCGCTTGCGGCCCTGCGCGTCCGTCCCGTCCCACCAATGTTTCGGAAGGACGATCAGCTGTCCCACGATCAGCGGCAGCTCGCGGTTGCCGGGTGCGTCGAACACGAACTTCACGTCACGCTCGCCGACCTTCTCGGCCTTCACCACATGGCTGTAATAGGCCGAGTACATCGGATGGTTCTTCTTGAAGGAATCGAGCGAGAAGATCACGTCCTCCGGCGTAACAGGCTTGCCGTCATGCCATTTCGCCTGCGGGCGCAGGCGATAGGTGACGAAGGAAAAATCGTCGGGATGGCTGACCGCTTCGGCCAGCGCGCCGTATTCGGTCGAGACCTCGTCGAGCGACTGCGTCAGGAGCGATTCATAGATGAACGCGACGGCACCAGCGACCTGGCCCTTCACGCCCGAGACAACGATGTTGAAATTGTCGAACGTGCCGACGGCGATCTGGCGCGCGACACCGCCTTTGGGGGCGTCCGGATTGACGTAGTCGAAGCGCTTGAAGTCGGCGGGGTACTTGACCTTTCCGAACAGCGACAGCGCGTGGCGCCAAGGCAACCCGCCGGAAGGCAGCTCAGTTGCGGATTGCGCATGCGCCACGCCGACGGGAACGCCCGCGAGGGAGCCAAGGGCTGGAAGCGCTGCGGCTGCAGTGCCGGTGAGCAGGAGATCGCGTCGGGTAATGGCCAAATCAACATCCCTGTCTTGAAGGAGGCTACTCCTTTAAGTTCCCAATATAGGCGAGGTTTCGACCGAATATGTTGCTTTTTCCTCATCTTGGAAGCCCGGCCGGCCTATCGGATGCGGCCAAACGCCCCGATAACGTCGCCGCGAGGCCCGGATAAGGAAACGGCCAGACTTTTCAGCCTGGCCGTATTCGAGCGCCGGTTCTTGGGACCTTATTTTGACGCCGTCGGCAGCGGCTGAGGTTTCTCCGACTGCGAATTCAGATAGGCGATGATATCGGCACGCTCGGAATCCTTGGCAACACCGGCAAAGCCCATCGCGGTGCCCGGAATGAAGCCCTTCGGATTGGCGAGGAACTTGTTGAGGTCGTCGAAGCTCCAGTTGCCACCCTTAGCCTTGATGGCTGCCGAGAAGTTGAAGCCACCACGGCCCTGGCCCTTGGGCTCGCCAACGACGCCATAGAGGTTCGGACCGACCCGGTTCGGGCCGCCCTTCTCGAAGGTGTGGCAGGCGCCACACTTCTTGGCGGCCGCGGCGCCCTTCTCGACGGAGGCGGTTTGGAGCAGCTTTTCGATCGGTTCGGACGGTGCGGCGGCGGCGCCCTCCTTGCCGGAGCCGGCATCTTGCTTGACCGCGATCTCGAAGCCCGGCTTTTCCGGCATCTTGGGAGAGAACAGCGCGCTCGCGGTGAAGCTCGTCACCAGCAGGAAGAGACAGGTGCCGAACACGGCGCCGAGAATCTTGTTGAGTTCGAAAGAGTCCATTTCCGGCCAGGCCCCACCGCAAGAAGGAAACAGCGGCCCGGATGGCCGCAGGACGAGCCTCGGAGAATCAAACGTTCCTTATTGTTTCCCCGAGTTTTGCCATTGAGATATCGGTTTGCCCGGGGTCTGGCAACCCGTATAAGCGACCCGGCTTCAGGCCCGTCCCCATCCCATGTCCCGGTGCGGAAAACGCTCCGTTTTCAGGCTCTTGACCTCAGACCTTTGAACCCGATGATCGATCCCCGCATCCTGGTGCTGATCCCGGCTCGCATGGCCGCCACCCGCCTGCCCGGCAAGCCGCTCGCCGATATCGCGGGATTGCCGATGATCGTGCATGTGCTGCGCCGTGCCGAGGCCGCCGCAATCGGCAGGGTCGCGGTGGCCACCGACACCGACGAGATCGCCTCGGTCGTGACCGCCCATGGCGGCGAGGCCGTGATGACCCGCGGCGACCACCCCTCCGGCTCCGACCGCATCCACGAGGCCATGCAGAAGCTCGATCCCGAGGGCAAGGCCGAGATCGTGGTCAATGTCCAGGGGGATTTCCCGACCATCACGATCGACAACATCCGCGAGGTGCTGCCGCCGCTGCAAGACCCGGCCGTGGACATCGCGACGCTGGCCTCGCGGATCCACACCGAGGAAGAGGATCTCGCCCCAAGCGTGGTGAAGGCGATCGGAACCTCGGTTGGCGGCAGGCGGATGCGCGCACTTTATTTCACCCGCGCGACCGCCCCGACCGGCGACGGACCGCGTTATCACCATATCGGCCTCTATGCCTTTCGCCGCGCCGCGCTGGAGCGCTACGTCTCTCTTCCGCCGTCTCCGCTGGAATTGCAGGAGAAGCTCGAGCAGCTCCGGGCGCTTGAGGCCGGAATGCGCATCGATTTCACCATCGTCGACACCGTGCCCCGCGGGGTCGATACGCCGGCGGACCTCGAGACCGCGCGCAGCATCCTTTCCAAATCCTGAGCCGCTGCTACAAGGCCGAGCATGAGCAAGATGAAGATCGCATTCCAGGGCGAGCCTGGCGCCAATTCCCACATCGCCATCGTCGAGGCCTATCCCGACGCCGAACCGATGCCCTGCGCCACATTCGAAGACGCGCTGTCGGCGATCTCGTCGGGCGAGGCCGATCTCGGCATGATCCCGATCGAGAATTCGGTCGCCGGCCGCGTCGCCGACATCCATCACCTCCTGCCGGCGTCCGGCCTCTTCATCGTCGGCGAATGGTTTCTGCCGGTCCGGCATCAGCTGATGGCCGTGAAGGGCACCAAGCTCGAAGACATCAAGAGCGTCGAGAGCCATGTGCATGCGCTCGGCCAGTGCCGGCGCATCATCCGCAAGCTCGGCATCAAGCCGATCGTGCATGCCGATACCGCCGGCAGCGCCCGCGACATCTCGGAGCGCAAGGACAAGACGGTGGCCGCGATCGCCTCGCGCCTTGCTGCAAAGATCTACGGTCTCGACATCCTCGCCGAGGACATCGAGGACGAGGCCCACAACACCACGCGCTTCGTGGTACTGGCGCGCGAGCCGAAATGGGCTCCCCAAGGCGCCGGGCCGCTCGTCACGACTTTTGTTTTCCGGGTGCGCAATTTGCCGGCGGCGCTCTACAAGGCGCTCGGCGGCTTCGCCACCAACGGCGTCAACATGACCAAGCTCGAGAGCTACATGGTCGACGGCAATTTCTTCGCTACGCAGTTCTATGCCGACGTCGACGGCCATCCCGATGACAAGGGCCTCGCCTTCGCCATCGAGGAGCTGAAATTTTTCTCGCGCGAATTCCGCATTGTCGGCGTATATCCGGGCCATCCGTTCCGCGCCACGTTCAGCGAAGTGCAGGATTGATCCCTCACCCTCCCCTGGAGGGGTCCGGGAGAGCGCAGCTCGCCCGTGGGTCGCTCCCCATGGAGCGCAGCGCGATGCGTAGCGGGGTGGGTGACGGTCTCTCCACGTCGAATACTGCCCGAGTGGAGAGATCACCCCACCCCGCTCGCGCTGCGCGCGATCGCGCCCCCCTGGGGAGGGTAAGCTACCCCGCCGCTCTGAGCCCGAACGCCTCCGCCAGCAGCGAATACGACTTCT
The DNA here is from genome assembly GCF_056156565.1 of Bradyrhizobium sp. JHI2711. Classification (NCBI taxonomy): domain Bacteria; kingdom Pseudomonadati; phylum Pseudomonadota; class Alphaproteobacteria; order Hyphomicrobiales; family Nitrobacteraceae; genus Bradyrhizobium; species Bradyrhizobium sp. JHI2711. The sequence continues at coordinate 1,294,078 of NZ_JBPZPT010000002.1, read as the reverse complement.
TTCGCGCTGCGTGCTCATACACCGCCGTGATCACCATCAGCTCGTCCGGCTTGCTTGCGTAGATCAGCGGCTGCAGCTTCTTCTGCACCGTCGCGGGACTGCCGACGAACAGGCGCGAGCGGTTGCGCAGGATCGAGGTGCGCTCGGCGTCCGTATACGGATAGGCCATCGCCTCCTCGACGCTCGGCAGCGGCAGATATTGACCGCGGTCGCGGCGAAGACGGTTGAGGTCGAAGGACGAGGCGAGCCTTTCGGCCTCCTCGTCGGTATCGGCCGCAATGACGGCGACCGCGAGAATGGCATGTGGGCTCGCACGCCAGGCCGAGGGTTGAAAGCGATTGCGGTAATGCACCATCGCATCGATCGCGTCGTGGGACGCGAAATGATGGGCGAAGGCGAAGCCCATGCCGACCTGGGCGGCCAATTCCGAGGAATAATCGCTGGAGCCGAGCAGCCAGATAGGCGGCAGTCTGGTGTCGTCGGGCATTGCGACGACGTTGTTGTAGGGGTGCCCCGCGGGGAATTCGCGCGTCTCCCACAGGATCAACTCGTGCAGCCGCTCCAGGAAATCGTCGCCCTCGCGGCGGTCGAGCCGGCTCCTGAGCGCGTAAGCCGTCGCACCATCGGTGCCCGGCGCGCGGCCGAGACCGAGATCGATCCGGCCCGGAAATAGCGCCTCCAGCATCTTGAAGCGCTCAGCGATGACCAGCGGCGCATGGTTGGGCAGCATCACCCCGCCGGAACCGACGCGGAGGTGCTTCGTCACCGCCGCGATCTGGCCGATCATCAGGTCGGGCGCGGGGCTCGCGACGGAGGCGAGATTGTGATGCTCGGCGAGCCAGTAGCGGACATAGCCGAGGCCATCGACGTGACGCGCCAAATCGATGCTGTTGCGCAGCGCCGCGGCGGGCTTGGTGCCTGATGTGACGACGGAGAGGTCGAGGACGGAGAGCGGGATCATCGCGGCTTAACGTAATCGAGGCGGTCGCGGCGACAATGGGCAGGCTGCGCAGGCCTGACGTGTACGGACGGGCTGGCACGCCAGCGGCTGGAGTTGGGACAACCGCCGCTACTTTGCAGACGATTCTGATCTGCCCACCAAGAAAATCGTTCATAAAAGATGGCTCACGAGAGATAATATCTGAAAATTCAACACATTATGTCATGCAGCGCGCTTCCCACCCAAAACATGATTCGCAAGAATGACCCGTCTAACTGCACCTGAATGGGCAACTTCCCATGCATGATGGGCTGTCGATCAAGGGGCCTTTGCCGTATTTTAGCTCTCCGAGGCTAGACCCCGATTGCCGGCCTGACATTGGAGTGAGTGGCGCCATGACTGACCTGACGACGCCTGCGACAGCCGACCGGCAGGACAGGCACCTGAAGCGGCCCGCGATCTCCTTCGAGTTCTTTCCGCCGAAGACGGAAGAGATGGAGCGCAATCTCTGGGAGACCATCAACCGGCTGGCCCCGCTCGAGCCGAAGTTCGTCTCGGTGACCTATGGCGCCGGCGGCTCGACCCGCGAGCGCACCCATTCGACCATCACGCGCATCCTGAAAGAGACCGCGCTGCTGCCGGCGGCGCACCTGACCTGCGTCGGTGCTTCGCGCGGCGAGATCGACGAGATCGTCGACCGTTATCACGAGGTCGGCGTCCGCCACATCGTGGCCTTGCGCGGCGATCCCGTCGGCGGCATCGGCACGCCCTATTCGAGCCATCCCGAGGGTTATCAGAGCTCGGCCGAGCTCGTCGCCGGCATCAAGAAGCGGCACGGCGACATCGAGGTCTCGGTCTCTGCCTACCCCGAGAAGCACCCCGAAGCGCGCGACTTCGATGCCGATATCGACACGCTCAAGGCGAAGGTCGATGCGGGCGCGACGCGCGCGATCACGCAGGTGTTCTTCGACAACGATCTCTACTTCCGCTATCTCGACCGCGTGCGTGCGCGCGGCATCGACATCCCCGTAGTGCCGGGCATCATGCCCATGCACAACTTCAAGCAGGCGCGCAATTTCGTGACCCGTGCCGGCACCACAGTGCCCGACTGGTTCGCGGCGAAGTTCGAAGGGCTCGATGACGATGCCGAAACGCGCAAGCTGGTGGCCGCGACCGTTGCGGCCGGCCAGGTGCAGAAGCTCGCCAAGCACGGCGTCGACACCTTCCATTTCTACACCATGAACCGCGCCGATCTCGTGTTCGCGATCAGCCATTTGCTCGGCATTCGCGCCAAGAGCGCGCAGAAGGCGGCGTAAGAGAACATGACCGTGACCGTCTCTCCGAAGCGAACTGCCCTTCTGAACGCCGCGCGCGAGCGCATCCTGGTGCTCGACGGCGCCATGGGCACGATGATCCAGAACCTCCAGCTCGATGAAGCCGCCTTCCGCGGCGAGCGCTTCAAGAACTTCCATCGCGACCTGCGCGGCAACAACGATTTGTTGATCCTGACGCAGCCGCAGGCGATCGAGGACATCCACGCCGCCTATTTGCGCGCCGGCGCCGACATCGTCGCGACCAACACGTTCTCGACGACCTCGATCGCGCAGGCCGATTACGACCTCACCGACATCGTCTACGAGATGGCGCGTGAAGGCGCCCGCCTCGCCGGCAATGCCGCACGGCGCGTCGAAGCCGAGGACAGCAAGCCGCGCTTCGTCGCCGGCGCCATCGGCCCCACCAACCGCACGGCCTCGATCTCGCCCGACGTTTCCAATCCCGGTTACCGCGCCGTCACCTTCGATGACTTACGAAAATCCTATGGCGAGCAGATCCGCGGCCTGATCGACGGCGGCGTCGATCTCCTGCTGGTCGAGACCATCTTCGACACGCTCAACGCCAAGGCGGCGCTCTATGCGATCGCCGAGATCACCGAAGAGCTCGGCATCGACGTTCCCGTGATGGTGTCGGGCACCATCACCGACAAGTCCGGCCGCCTGCTGTCGGGCCAGATGCCGGAAGCGTTCTGGAATTCGGTGCGGCACGCCAAGCCCGTTACCATCGGCTTCAACTGCGCGCTCGGCGCCGAAGACCTGCGCGCGCATATCGCCGATATCGGCCGCGTCGCCAACACGCTGGTCTGCGCCTATCCCAATGCCGGCTTGCCGAACGAGTTCGGCCAGTATGACGAGACGCCCGAATACATGGCGCGGCTGATCGGCGAGTTCGCGCGCGACGGGCTCGTCAACATCGTCGGCGGCTGCTGCGGCACCACCCCGGACCATATCGCGGCGATTGCTGCCGCAGTGGCGCCGCACAAGCCGCGCATCGTGCCGGAGATCACCCCGCGCCTGCGGCTCTCCGGCCTCGAGCCGTTCGTGCTGACGGACGCGATTCCCTTCGTCAATGTCGGCGAGCGCACCAACGTCACCGGCTCGGCCCGCTTCCGCAAGCTGATCACCGCTGGCGACTACACCGCCGCGCTCCAGGTCGCGCGCGATCAGGTCGAGAACGGGGCCCAGATCATCGACGTCAACATGGACGAGGGCCTGCTCGATTCCGAAGCGGCGATGGTGACCTTCCTCAACCTCGTCGCCGCCGAGCCCGACGTCGCGCGCGTGCCCATCATGGTCGATTCCTCGAAATTCTCGGTGATCGAGGCCGGCCTGAAATGCGTGCAGGGCAAGCCGGTCGTCAACTCGATCTCGATGAAGGAAGGCGAGGAGAAGTTCATCCTTGAGGCCAAGATCGCCCGTCGCCACGGCGCGGCCGTTGTCGTGATGGCGTTCGACGAGGTCGGCCAGGCCGACACGTTCGCGCGCAAGACCGAGATCTGCAAGCGCGCCTACGACATCCTGGTGAACAAGGTCGGCTTCCCGCCGGAAGACATCATCTTCGATCCGAACATCTTCGCGATCGCGACCGGCCTCGAGGAGCACAACAATTACGGCGTCGACTTCATCGAGGCGACGCGCTGGATCCGCCAGAACCTGCCGGGCGCGCATGTCTCGGGCGGCGTCTCCAATTTGTCGTTCTCGTTCCGCGGCAACGAGCCGGTGCGCGAGGCCATGCACTCGGTGTTCCTGTATCACGCCATCAAGGCCGGCATGGATATGGGGATCGTCAATGCCGGGCAGATGATCGTCTATGACGACATCGATCCCGAGCTGCGGCAAGTGTGCGAGGACGTCGTCCTCAACCGCGATCCGGGCGCCTCCGAGCGGCTGCTCGCGCTCGCCGAGAAATTCCGCGGCAAGAAGACGGAAAGCAAGGAAGCCGATCTCGCCTGGCGCGAATGGCCGGTGGAGAAGCGGCTGTCGCATTCGCTGGTGCACGGCATCACCGAGTTCATCGAGCAGGACACCGAGGAGGCCCGCAAGAAATCCTCGCGCCCGCTCGACGTCATCGAGGGCCCGCTGATGGCCGGCATGAACGTGGTCGGCGACCTCTTCGGCGACGGCAAGATGTTCCTGCCGCAGGTGGTGAAGTCCGCCCGCGTCATGAAGCAGGCCGTCGCTTACCTCATGCCGTTCATGGAGGAGGAGAAGGCGCGCAACCTTGCGAGCGGCATCGGCACCGAGGGCTCCTCGTCCGCCGGCAAGATCGTGCTCGCGACGGTGAAGGGCGACGTCCACGACATCGGCAAGAACATCGTCGGCATCGTGCTCCAGTGCAACAATTTCGAGGTGATCGACCTTGGCGTGATGGTGCCGGCGGCGAAGATCGTCGAGACCGTGAAGGCCGAGAAGGCCGACATCGTCGGCCTGTCCGGCCTGATCACGCCCTCGCTCGACGAGATGGCGTTCTTCGCCGGCGAATTGCAGCGCGAGGGCTTGAGGCTGCCGCTGCTGATCGGCGGCGCCACCACCAGCCGCGTGCATACGGCCGTCAAGATCGACCCGAGCTATCGCGCCGGTCCCGTCGTGCATGTCAACGACGCCAGCCGCGCGGTCGGCGTCGCCTCCGCGCTGCTCTCGCCGGAGAAGCGCGAGGCCTATGCGGCCGAGGTGCGGGCCGAATACGCCAAGATCTCGGAGGCGCATCTGCGCGCGCAGGCCGACAAGAAGCGGCTGAAGCTGGCTGACGCGCGCGCCAACCGCGTGCCAGTCGATTTTGCCAAGAGCAAGCCGGTGAAGCCGACTTTCCTCGGTATTAGGAGCTTTGACGACTACGACCTCGCCGAGCTCGTGCCCTATATCGACTGGACGCCGTTCTTCCAGACCTGGGAGCTCGCCGGACGCTTCCCCGCCATCCTCGACGACGCCAAGGTCGGCGAGGTCGCGCGCTCGCTCTATGACGATGCGCGCAAGATGCTCGACACGATCGTCAAGGAGAAGTGGTTCCGGGCGCGGGCGACGATCGGCTTCTGGCCGGCGAACGCGCAAGGCGACGACATCGTGCTCTATGCCGACGATAACAGGACCAAGGCAATCGCGACGCTACACACGCTGCGCCAGCAGCTGGAGAAGCGCGAGGGCCGCTTCAACGCTGCCCTCTCCGACTTCATCGCGCCTGCCGGTGTGCCCGATTACATCGGCGGCTTCGTCGTCACCGCGGGGATCGGCGAGGACGCAGTCGCCGACCGCTTCAAGATGGCCAACGACGACTATTCCTCGATCCTGTGCAAGGCGCTGGCCGACCGTCTCGCCGAGGCCTTCGCCGAACGCATGCACGCCCGCGTGCGGCGCGAGTTCTGGGCCTATGCACCTAGCGAGGCGCTCTCCAACGAGGAGCTGATCCTGGAGAAGTACTCCGGGATCCGCCCCGCGCCCGGCTATCCCGCCCAGCCCGACCACACCGAGAAGGCGACGCTGTTCGAGCTGCTCGACGCAGAAGCCACCGCCGGGGTGAAGCTGACGGAGAGCTTTGCGATGTGGCCGGGCTCGTCCGTCTCCGGGCTCTATTTTGCCAGCCCCGAAAGCTATTATTTCGGCGTCGGCAAGATCGAGCGCGACCAGGTCGAGGACTACGCCGCGCGCAAGGGCATGAGCGTGGCCGAAGCCGAGCGCTGGCTCGCGCCGGTGCTGAACTACATCCCCTCGCAGGACAAGCCCTTCGCCGCCACGCCGGCGAACGACGAAATGCCGAAAGACCTCGCCTCGCATCCGCCGGGCTGCACCTGCGCGGTGCACTTGGTCTGGCAGAAGAAGCGCGCGGGGGCGGGGTAGACGCCGCCGAAACACAAACGTGAAAAACAACCCCATGCACAGTAGCGATGGGGTTGAAAGGCTTGACGTTTTCGGACTTGCCGAAAACACGGTTGCGGCGTCGGGCAAAACAGGGGTATTATTGCATCATCGACTGCGGTGGCCGTCCGATACTCTCGCCAGGCCCCGCGCTGTCATTCCGGGGCGCGCCTCTTGGCGCGAGCCCGGAATCCATTGCTCCACATCATCCGCTGCACGGATTCCGGGCTCGCGCTTCGCGCGCCCCGGAATGACAGAGCGCTTCACCCCTTCGGCGGGGACAGCGGCTGCGCGATCTCGTTGAACGGGGCCAGCGCCTCGCAGCGCTCGCTATGGGCCGCGAGCGCCGGATAGCGCGCGGCATCGAACAGCTGCGGATGCGCTTCGCGGGTGAAGCGGACGACGCAGGCGACGGCAACGTCTGCGTGGCCGATGCGGTCACCCAGCCAGTACGGCGTCGTCACCCTGGCGCGCTCGGCTTCGAGTACCTCTAGCACGTCCGCGATCTGCGCCTGGCAACGCTCGACCCACAGCGCGAGCTGCTCCTTCCGCAGCACGCGCTCGTAGAGCAGGCTGACCGCCTTGTCGCCGAGACCGGAAGCCAGCGCGCAGATGCGCAAATGCCTGCGCCGCTCGATGCCGCCGCGCGGCAGCATGGCCTTGTCCGCGCCGACGAGGTCATCGAGATAATCGAGGATGATCATGCTCTCGATCAGGGCCTCGCCGTCGTCGAGCACCAGCGTCGGCACGCGGCGGAGCGGATTGTACGGCGCGATCTTGTCGGCATCGCCGAAGGTCGACCATGGCCTGTGCTCGAAGGCGAGCCCGTAGAGCCGCAGCGCAATCGCGACGCGGCGGACGAAGGGGGAATCATATTGGCCGATCAGGAACATGGTTCTCGCTCTTCTCGATCATTGAACACGACAGGGCCGATCAGTCTCCACGACCAGCTCGGCGCGGCGCAACAAATATCTCGGAAACGGAGCATTGCGCCGGCTGCAACGACCCGCGACCGCCTTGCGCTCAAAGGCCGTCCTGGATCGAGCGCTTGATCGCGGCAATGGCGGTCTCGTTGCGCTTGTACATCGTCCACTGCTTGATCCGCTTGGCGCGCACCAGCTTGGCTGCCGTCAGCACCCGCATGTGCTCGCTCAATGTCGGCGCGCTGACCCCGAGCTTTTCGGCGATCAGCAATCCGCAGACGCCGTCCTCGACTAGGTCGCCGTCTTCCTGCTCGCGAAAATGCTTCCGCGGATCCCGCAGCCATTCCAGGATCTGCAGGCGGCGTTCGTTGGCGAGCGCGCGCAGGGCGACGGCAAATTTCATTTAGCCATTTTGCTAATTACCTAATTGATGTCAACTCTCAGTTGGGCTATCCTGGACGGCATCATGACAGCGACAATGGACATCACGCGGGAGCGGATCGCGGCGACCGAGCCGGTCATCCGTCCACATATCAGACGCACGCCGCTGCTTCAGGCCGACCTCGCCGATTTCGGCCTGCCGGCAGCACCCGTCACGTTCAAGCTCGAGATGCTGCAGCATTCCGGATCGTTCAAGGCGCGCGGCGCCTTTGCCAATCTGCTGCTGCGGCAGGTGCCGCAGTCCGGTGTCGTCGCCGCGTCCGGCGGCAATCACGGCGCGGCCGTGGCCTATGCGGCGCAGCGGCTCGGCATTCCCGCCACGATCTTCGTGCCCGACATCACCTCGCCGGCCAAGGCCGAGCGGATCAGGACCTATGGCGCAAAGCTCGTGATCGCGGGCAGCCGCTACGCCGATGCGCTCACCGCGAGCGAGGCGCATGTCGCGAAGACCGGCGCGCTGGCCGTCCATGCCTTCGATCAGGCCGAAACCCTGCTCGGCCAGGGCAGCGTCGGGTTGGAGCTGGAGCAGGATGCTCCCGGCATCGACACGCTGCTGGTTGCGGTCGGCGGCGGCGGGCTGATCGGCGGCATTGCGGCGTGGTACGCCGGCAGGACACGCATCGTTGCGGTCGAGCCGGAGCAATCGCCAACGCTGCATGCCGCGTTCGAGGCGGGCGCGCCGGTCGATGCGCCGGCCGGCGGCATCGCCGCCGACAGCCTTGCGCCGCGACGCGTCGGCGAGCTGATGTTTCCGGTCGCGCGAGCCCATGTCGAGCGCGTCGTTCTGGTCAGCGACGATGCAATCCGGCAGGCCCAGGCCGCGCTATGGTCGCACTTGCGCCTCGTGGCCGAGCCCGGCGGCGCAGCTGCATTTGCCGCGGTGCTCTCCGGCCGCTATCGTCCCTCACCTACCGAGCGCGTCGCAGTTCTGGTCTGCGGGGCAAACACGACGGCGGTGACTTTCGAGAGCTGAGCGGGAATGACATGACGCGACCGCGCGGACTGGTCCTGATGGCGATCCTGCTGCCGATGATCGGCGCCGCCCACGCGCAGGACCGCCCGATCGGCTTTCTGACGCCGTCGAAGAACATCGCCTGCCAGTTCTTCACCGACAACGGTCAGGGCGTGCTCCGCTGCGACATCATGAACACGGACGCGCGCCCGCGCCGACCAGCCGATTGCGAGTTCGACTGGGGCCCCGCCTTCGAGATGAGCGCGAAGGGCACCGCCGGCCGCATCTGCGCCGGCGACACCGTGATGGACCCCTCGCTGCCGGTTCTGGCCTATGGCGAAGTGTGGCAGCGCGGGGGATTTACCTGCCGGTCGGAGCAGTCGGGGCTGACGTGCTTTAGCGCGATGCAGCGGGGATTTTCGCTGGCGCGGGGGAGGCAGGAGGTGTTTTGAGATCGTAGAACGGCAGCGCAGACTCCCGTCATTGCGAGCGCAGCGAAGCAATCCAGAATCTCTCCGTGCGGACTCTGGATTGCTTCGTCGCAAGGGCTCCTCGCAATGACGGTGAGGAGGCAGTCGCGCACTATTCAATGATCGGCACGTGCTTCGCCGCATCGCGCGGCGCCGTGCCATCAAGCCGCGGATCATCCGCCACTTCGATCTGGCGGCGGAAGGGGCGAAAGCCGGAGCGTTGATAGAACGCGACGGCGGAGGGATGATCGAAGGTGCAGGTGTGAACCCAGACGCGGCGGACGTCGCGCGACCAGGCGCGCTCCAGCGCGCGGTTCATCAGGAAGCGGGCGGCGCCGGTGCCGATCAGGGGAGCGGTGACGCCGAAATAGGTCAGTTCGCACTGGCCGGGCTCGCGGAAGTCGAGCTCGAGCAGGCCTTCGTCGCGGCCGTCGAGGACGAGGGCATAGACCTCGATTCCAGGCGCATGGATGATCGCGGCGAGTTCGGCGTCGGTGATGCGGGCGCGCGAGAACCACAGCCAGCCCTCGCCGACGCGGCGGAAGAGATCGCGGTACCAGGGAAGCGCGGGGGCATCGACCTTGCGCAGGGTCCAGGCGCCGGGCGGATCGTCGCGGCTCGCGGGCGGTGCAGTCATCTCCAGATGGGTGACGATTGCGGCGATCTTGCCGTTCGGGACGTCGGAATAGCCGTCGGGGACGATCATGTTTCGTTTCTTCTTTTGTTAGCGGTTGCGGGCGGCGCCGTTGGAGGCACCACAGCAGCGCCACACTCCGTCATTGCGAGCGCAGCGAAGCAATCCAGGATCTTTCCGCAGAGGCAGTCTGGATTGCTTCGTCGCAAGAGCTCCTCGCAATGACGGTGTAGAGGCGGTGGTGTAGCCCGGATGGAGCGCAGCGCAATCCGGGATTTGTGCCACCATCGACAGCGGACCCGGATTACGCTGCGCTCCATCCGGGCTACGACATTTGCCGCTACCCCTCCCCCTCGTCGCTCGCCAGCACGCCCTTTACCGCGCGCGCCCAGCCGGCGAGCTTCCGCTCGCGCGTGGCCTGGCTCATGTTCGGCTTGAAGCGGTGCTCGAGGCGCCAATTGTCGGCGAATTTGGTCGGCTCGGGATAGACGCCCGCCTGGAGGCCGGCGAGGTAGGCGGCACCCAGCGCCGTGGTTTCCTGGATCACGGGACGGTCGACCGGTGCATCCAGCAGATCGGCGAGACGCTGCATGGTCCAGTCGGAGGCGGTCATGCCGCCGTCGACGCGGAGCACGACGCTGACGGTTTCCGAGCTCGGCCAGTCCGCGCGCATTGCGGCCCAGAGGTCGAAGGTCTGGTAGCAGACGCTTTCCAGCGCGGCATGGGCGAGCTCGGCGGGGCCGGTGTTGCGGGTGAGGCCGAACAGCGCGCCGCGGACGCGCGGATTCCAATAGGGCGCGCCCATGCCGACGAAGGCGGGGACCAGGTAGACGCTCTGCATGGAGTCCGACTGATCGGCAAGCGGTCCGGTTTCGGCGGCATGCTTGATGATGCCGAGGCCGTCGCGCAGCCATTGCACGGCGGAGCCGGCGACGAAGATCGAGCCTTCCAGCGCGTAGGTGCGTTTGCCATCGAGCTGATAGGCGACGGTGGTGAGCAGCTTGTTCTTGGAGACGACCGGCGTGGTGCCGGTGTTGAGCAGCGCGAAACAACCGGTGCCGTAGGTCGACTTCATCATGCCCGGGCGGAAGCAGGCCTGGCCGATGGTGGCGGCCTGCTGGTCGCCGGCGATGCCGGCGATGACGATCGGGCCGCCGAACAGGTCCGGCGTGCTCTCGCCGAAGCGGGCGGAGGAATCCTTCACCTCGGGCAGCATCGAGCGTGGCACGCCGATGATCTCCAGGAGCTCGTCGTCCCACGCGCCAGTGTGGATGTTGAACAGCAGCGTGCGCGAGGCGTTGGTGGCGTCGGTGGCGTGCACCTTGCCGCCGGTAAGGCGCCAGAGCAGATAGCAATCGATGGTGCCGAACATCAATTCGCCGCGCGCGGCGCGGGCCCGCGCACCGGGAACGTGGTCGAGGATCCAGGCGACTTTGGTTCCGGAGAAATAGGGATCGATGATCAGGCCGGTCTTCTCAGAGATCACGGGCTCGCGGCCTTCTGCCTTGAGCTTGGCGCAGATGTCGGCGGTGCGGCGGTCCTGCCAGACAATGGCGCGGTGCACGGCCTGGCCGGTGGCGCGGTCCCACACCACGGTGGTCTCGCGCTGGTTGGTGATGCCGATCGCGGCGATGTCCTTTGCGCTGATGCCGGCGTGCTCGATCGCCTCGCGGCAGACCATCACGGTCGAGGTCCAGATGTCCTCCGGCTCGTGCTCGACCCAGCCGGAGGCCGGAAAGTGCTGCGGAAACTCGGCCTGCGCCTTCGCCGCAATGGAAATATCGGAGCGAAACACGATCGCGCGCGAGGAGGTGGTGCCCTGGTCGATGGCGAGGACAAAAGACATGGCGGCTTACCTTGGCGTTTTCTTTGGGCGTCTTCCCTGGAGGGGTCATTGTGTCGCGCCAAAGGGAGCGGATTAGGGCGGCAAGGTCAAGGTTTGGATCAGTGGGGGCCGCTGCCCTTCCTTCTCCCCTTGTGGGAGAAGGTGGCATAGGCGGCCGTCGGCCGCCGTTCTCAAGAACGCCGAAGCAAGACTTCGGCTACGGCGCCGGATGAGGGGTATGCTTCGGCGAACACAGCCGCAAAAGAGTCACACGCGGAGGGATACCCCTCACCCGTCTCGCCGCTTCGCCATAGCCGATGCGAAGCATCGGCGTTCTTGAGAACGGCGGCCGAAGGCCGCCTATGCCACCCTCTCCCGCAAGGGGAGAGGGGAAGAACCCTACACCGCCGCCGTTGTCACGCCGCCGTCGATGACGATGGTCTGGCCGGTCATGAAGCTCGAGGCGTCGGAGGCGAGGTAGGCGACGGCGCCGGCGATCTCGTCGGGTTCGCCGATGCGGCGGAGCGGCGTGGTGGCGGTGCGGCGCTTCAGATTGGCTTCGTCTTCCCAGAGCGCGCGGGCGAAGTCGGTCTTGACCAGGCCGGGCGCGATGCAGTTGACGCGGACGCCTTTCGGACCCCATTCGCCGGCGAGCGAACGGCACAGCGCGAAGTCGGCGGCCTTGGAGATGCCGTAGGCGCCAATCACGGTGGAGCCGCGCAGGCCCCCGATCGAGGAGATGATGATCACCGAGCCCTTGCCGCGCTCGGCCATCTCAGGGATCGCGAGCGCGGAGAGCCAGATGTTGCTCTTGACGTTCGAGCCCATGATCTTGTCGAAGGCTTCATCTGATATGTCGAGCAGCGGGCCGTAATAGGGATTCACGGCGGCGTTGCAGACGAGAATGTCGATTTTGCTGTAATGCTTCGTCGCGCCCGCGATCAGCGCCTCGACCTCGTTCTTGCGCGCGATGTTGCAGGGAATGACGATGGCATCGCCGCCAGCGGCATTGATGCCGTCGGCGACTTCCTTGCAAGCGTCGGCCTTGCGCGAGGAGACAACCACCTTGGCGCCTAACTTGGCGAGCAACTCGGCGGAGGAGCGGCCGATGCCGCGGCTGGAGCCGGTGACCACGGCGACCTTGCCGGTGAGATCGAACGGGGTGTTTTGCATTGCTGTTGCCTCAGATGCTTCGTCATTCCGGGGCGCGCCTCTTGGCGCGAGCCCGGAATCCATACTCCCGATCGTGGCTATGGATCCCGGGCTCGCGCTTCGCGCGCCCCGGGATGACAGGTCAGATCAACCCGCCCGCGTCTGCGACGCGGCGCTGGTGGTAGTCGGTGTCGCCAAAGGTGTTCTCGATCATGGTGAGGCGCTTGAAGTAGTGGCCGATCTTGGCCTCCATGGTCATGCCGATGCCGCCGTGAAGCTGGATCGACTGCTGGCCGACGAACTTCAGCGACTTGCCGATCTGCACCTTGGCCGCGGCGATCGCGTTGCTGCGCTCCTTGGCGTCCTCGAAGTCGTTCGCCATGGTCGCGAACATCGACATCGAGCGCGCCTGCTCGGTGGCGACGAACATGTCGGAGGCGCGGTGCTGCAGCGACTGGAACGAGCCGATCGCGACGCCGAATTGCTTGCGCGTCTTGATGTACTCGACCGTGGTCTTGAGCGATTCGTCCATCAGGCCGACCGCCTCGGCGCAGAGCGCGACGCGGGCTTCGTCCACCACGCGCTCGATCAGCGCGAGCGAATCCTCGGGGTTGCCGAGCACGGCGTCGGGACCGACCTCGACACCGGTGAAGGTGATGTCGGCGGCGTGCAGGCCGTCCTGGGTCGGATAGGACTTTTTCGCGACGCCCTTGGCATTGGCCGGAACCAGGAACACGCCGATGCCTGACTTGTCGCGGCGGTCGCCCTTGGTGCGCGCGGTGACGATCAGGGTCTCCGCGTTCTCGCCGTTCAGCACGACGAACTTCTCGCCGTCGATCACGTAGGCGTCGCCCTTCTTCTTCGCGGTCGTGACGACGTCGAACAGATCGTAGCGCGAGTTCTTCTCGAGCTGGGCGAACGCAAACGTCTTGCTGCCGTCGATGATCCCGGGCACGTGCGCGGCCTTCTGCGCATCGGTGCCGGCATGACGCAGGAAGCCGCCGCCGATCACGACGGTGGCGAGATAGGGTTCGAGCACCAGCGACTTGCCGAGCGCCTCCATCACGATCATGGTCTCGACGCCGCCGCCGCCGAAGCCGCCATCGGCCTCGCTGAAGGGCAGGCCCAAAAGCCCCTGCTCGGCGAGCTTGAGCCAGACCGTTTTGCTCCAGCCGCCCTTCTCCGCCATGTACTTCTTGCGCTGCTCGAAATCGTAGGAATCGGTCAAGAGGCCGTCGATGCTTTCCTTGAGAAGCCGCTGCTCCTCGTTCAGATCAAAATCCATTTCTTTGGTTCCTCGTACCCGGACTTATTTGGCTTCGTCATTCCGGGATGGCCCGAATGGCCAGGCCCGGAATCCATTTCGCCTCAGCGTATGCGGCCCGATGGATTCCGGGTTCGCGACTTCGTCGCGCCCCGGAATGACGGTGGAATGTTGCCCTCCCCGCGGTCGCGGAGAGGTGGCAGATCACAGCCCCAGCACCGCCTTGGCGATGATGTTGCGCTGGATCTCGTTGGAGCCGCCGTAGATCGAGACCTTACGGTTGTTGAAATAGCTCGGCGCGATCTGGGCGGTCCAGTCCATGGCTTCGTTCGAGCCGTCGTCGCCGTGTACGTCGTAGGGCGCGGCGAACGGGCCGATCACTTCCATCAGCAGCTCGGTGGTGGTCTGCTGGATCTCCGAGCCCTTGATCTTCAGCACCGAGGAGGCCGGATTGGGCTTGCCCTTGCCGTGCTTGCCTTCGTCGGCGACGACGCGCAGCTGGGTGAGCTCGAGCGCCTTCAGCTCGATCTCGCAGGCCGCCAGCTTCTCGCGGAAGGCGGGATCCTGGATGATCGGCTTGCCGGCGGATTCGACCTTCGACGCCAGGTCCTTGATGCGGCGGATGCGCTCCTTGGAGACGCCGACGCGGGCGATGCCGGTGCGCTCATTGCCGAGCAGGAATTTGGCGTAGTCCCAACCCTTGTTCTCCTCGCCGATCAGGTTCTCGTAGGGCACCTCGACGTCGTCGAAGAAGACCTCGTTGACCTCACGGCCGCCGTCGATGGTCTGGATCGGGCGCACGGTGACGCCCTTCGACTTCATCGAGAACACGATGAAGGAGATGCCCATCTGCTTCTTGGCGTTGTTGTCGGTGCGGCAGAGGCAGAAGATCATGTCGGCGTGCTGGGCGAGCGTGGTCCAGGTCTTCTGGCCGTTGATGATCCATTTGTCGCCACGGCGCTCGGCCTTGGTCTTGAGCGAGGCGAGGTCGGAGCCGGAGCCGGGCTCCGAAAAGCCCTGGCACCACCAATCGTCGACATTGGCGATGCGCGGCAGGTACTTCTTCTTCTGCTCCTCGTTGCCGAAGGTGTAGATGACGGGGCCGACCATGCTGACGCCGAAGGCGAGCGGCTGCGGCGCCGGATAGGACTGCAGCTCCTCGTTGAAGATGTAGTGCTGCACGCTGGTCCAGCCGGTGCCGCCATATTCCTTCGGCCAATGGCTGACGCCCCAGCCCTTCTTGTTGAGGATGCGCCACCACGTCACCATCTCGTCCTTGGAGAGGTGACGGCCCTCGACCAGCTTGCGCCGCGTATCCGGCGGCACGTTGTCGCGGAAGAACTGCCGCACTTCGTCGCGGAACGCCTGCTCTTCTCTAGTGAATGCGAGATCCATCGGATCCTCCTGTGAAACGTTACTTCATCTTCGTCATTGCGGGGGCATCAGCAGCGCGAATCCCGGAAGACGATTTCTGCTGCTGGCGCAATTCGTGGCGCGACAATTTCCCGACCGGCGTCCGCGGCAGGTCGTCGACGAACTCGACCGCGGCCGGCAATTCGTGCCTGCCGAGCTTGCCGGCAAGCTGCGCGCGCAGCTCGTCGAGCGTGAACGGCTTTGCCTCGGGCCTCAACTTGATGAAGGCCTTGGCGGCTTCGCCGCGATAGGGGTCGGGAATGCCGAGCACGATCACCTCGTGCACGCCCGGAATGGTGTAGATCGCCTGCTCGATCATCTGCGGGTAGACGTTGAAGCCGCCGGAGATGATCATGTCCTTCTTGCGGTCGACCAGGAAGAAATAGCCGTCGGCATCGACATAGCCGATGTCGCCGGTGAGAAAGCGGCCATCGACGAAGGCTTCCGTGGATCCCTCCGGCTTGTTCCAGTAGCCCTTGGTGACGTTCGGGCCCTTGATGCGGATCTCGCCGATTTCGCCCGGCGGCAGCACGCGCCTGGGATCGTCGAGCGCGACGACGTCGAGCTCGATGCCGGGCAGCGTCAGGCCGATCGAGCCCGGTTTCTCGGGGCCCTCGGGCGGATGGCCGGTGCCGGGCGAGCAAGTCTCGGTCATGCCCCAACCGCTCTTCAGCTTCTTGCCGACCTTGCGCTCGAAGAAGCTCGCGATCTCCACCGGCAGCGGCGCGCCGCCGGAGCCGATGGTGACGAGCGAGGAGAAGTCGCGTTTGTCGAGATCGGGCAGCGCGGCGATCGCGATCCACATCGTCGGCACGCCTGGGAAATACGTCGCACGCTTGACCTCGATGTCGCGCATCACGGCTTCGACGTCGAAGCGCTGATGCAGCGAGATCAGATTGCCGCGGCGGAGCGAGGACAGCAGCACCACCGTGAGCGCGTAGATGTGGAATAGCGGCAGCACGCAGATCACGCGCTCGATTGTCTCGCCGCGGGCGGCGCGGGCCGGCCTGCCCCAAACGTCGTAGATCGACACCGCCGAGGTGAGATTGCCGTGCGTGAGCATCGCGCCCTTCGGCAGGCCGGTGGTGCCGCCGGTATATTGCAGCAGCGCGACGTCGTCGGCCGCAACGACAGGCCATTGCGCCGGCGCGGCGGCGCCCTCGACGAAAGCCGCGAAGGTGACGATGCGGGGATCGTCGGGGATTGCCGCCTGCGGCGTGCCGACCTTGCCCCAATGATCGTCCTCGCAGACGACGAGCGTGTCGATCAGGCCCTTCTCCAGGAATTTCAGCGCGGTCGGCAGCAGGGCCTGGAGGTTGGAGGTGACGAGCAGGCGCGAGCCGGAATCGGTGATCTTGTGCGTCAGCGCGATCTCGCCGTCGAGCGGCGACAGATGCGCGACGCGGCCCCCGGCCTTCAGCGCGCCGAAGAAGCTGACGGGATGATCGGGCGTGTTGCCGAGGAACAGCGCGACCGAGCTGTTCCTGCCGATGCCAGCGCGCAGGAACGCTGCGGCGGCGCGATCGGCCAAGCTTACGAGCTCGGTGTAGCTGATCGGCCGGTCGCGGAATTCCAGCGCGGTGCGCGGGCCGTAATCGGCGGCGGCCTTGGCGAGAAGGTCCGGCAGCGTGCCCTGGACGATGGTGTCGTCCCACCGCACGCCCTCGGGGTAAAACTGTTCGCCGGGATGGGTCATTTTCCTGATTGCTCGAGCGAACAACTAACACAGACCGTCATTCCGGGGCGCGACGAAGTCGCGAGCCCGGAATCCATAACCACCAGCTGGGGTTATGGATTCCGGGCCTGCGCCTTGCGGCGCATCCTGGAATGACGAAGGTTGGGACGAAGCCCCGATCACGCTGCTTTAGACTCCGCAGCCAGCGACGCAAACGTCTTGCCCTCCGCGGCGAGCTTCTTCAGCAGCGGGGCGGGCTCGAGGCTCGGATCGTTGGTCTCCTTAGCGTAGAAGGCGAGGCGCTCGGCGATGTGCTTGAGGCCGATGCTGTCGGCCCAGAACATCGGGCCGCCACGGTAGATCGGCCAGCCATAGCCGTAGAGCCAGACCACGTCGATGTCGCTGGGACGCGCGGCGATACCCTCTTCCAGGATCTTCGCGCCCTCGTTGATCATCGGATACATCATGCGCTCGAGGATCTCCTCGTCGCTGACGATGCGCTTCTTGCGGCCGAGACGCAGCAAGGTCTCGTCGATCAGCTTCTCGACGTCGGGGTCGGGCAGCGGCGCACGAGAACCCTGCTCGTACTTGTAATAGCCCTTGCCGGTCTTCTGGCCGAAGCGGCCGGCCTCGCACAGCGCGTCCGCGATCTCCGACTTGATGCCGCGGTCCTTACGCGAGCGCCAGCCGATGTCGAGGCCGGCGAGATCGCTCATCGCGAACGGGCCCATCGGCATGCCGAACTTGGTGACGACGGCATCGACCTGCTGCGGCAGCGCGCCCTCGAACAGCAGCTTCTCGGACTGCTTGCCGCGCTGGGCGAGCATGCGGTTGCCGACGAAGCCGTCGCAGACGCCGACCACGGCCGGCACCTTCGCGATTTTTCGCGCGATCGTCACCGCAGTCACCAGCGCATCCGGCGCGGTCTTGTCCGCACGCACGATCTCGCACAGCTTCATGACGTTGGCCGGCGAGAAGAAGTGCATGCCGAGCACGTCCTGCGGACGCTTGGTCGACTTCGCGATCTCGTCGATGTTGAGATACGAGGTGTTGGAGGCGAGCACGGCGCCCGGCTTGGCGTACTGGTCGAGCTTGCCGAACACCTCCTTCTTGACCGCCATGGTCTCGAACACGGCCTCGATGACGAGATCGGCATCGCCGACATTCTCGATGCCGACGACGCCGTTGATCAGCGCCATGCGCTTGGCGGGCGCATCGGCCGGGATGCCGCCGCGCGCGGCGGTCGCCTCCCAGTTCTTCTGCATGATGCCCATGCCGCGCTTGAGCTGCTCCTCGCCGGTCTCGATCAGGGTGACGGGAATGCCGGCATTGGCGAAGGACATCGCGATGCCGCCGCCCATTGTGCCGGCGCCGAGAATGGCGACGCGGTTCACCGGCCGCGGCTTGGTGCCTTCAGGAACGCCGGCGATCTTGTTGGCCTCGCGCTCGGCGAAGAAGGCGTAACGCTGCGCCTTGGACTGGTCGCTGGCGACGAGCTTGAGGAAGCCCTCGCGCTCCTTCTTCAGGCCTTCGTCGAACGGCAGGTCGATGGCGTAGCCGACGGCATCGGCGGCGGCGAACGGCGCCTCGAGGCCGCGCGACTTCTTGGTCATGGCGGCGACCGCATTGGTGAAGATCGAGCGGTCGGCCTTGGCGGCTGCGAGCTTGGAATCGTCGTCGCGCAGGCGGCGCAGCGGGCGCTTCTCCGCGAGCAGCTTGCGCACGAAAGCCTCGCCGCCGGAGGCCGGGCCCTCGACGATCTCCTCGATCAGGCCGTTCTTCAGCGCCTCCGCCGCCCCGATCGGGTCGCCGCCGACGATCATCTTGACCGCAAGCTCCGGGCCCACCGCACGGGGCAGGCGCTGGGTGCCACCGGCGCCGGGCAGAAGTCCGAGCTTCACCTCGGGCAGGCCGAGCTTGGCCTCTTTCACCGCGACGCGGAAATGGCAGGCCAGCGCGACCTCGAGGCCGCCGCCGAGCGCGGTGCCGTGGATCGCGGCAACGACCGGCTTGGGCGAGTTTTCGATCTCGGACAGCACGTCGTTGAGCGCGGGCGGCTTCGGCGGCTTGCCGAACTCGGTGATGTCGGCACCGGCAATGAAGGTGCGACCGGCGCAGGTCAGCACGATGCCCTTGATGGCGGGATCGGCGATCGCGGCCTTGATGCACTCGAGGATCCCGCCGCGGACTGCGGCACTCAGCGCATTGACCGGCGGGCTGTTGACCGTGACGATCCCGACTTCATCATGACGCTCAAGCTTGACCACTTCGCTCACGGTGTCCCTCCTTGGTGGGGATTTACTTTTATTCGATTTCGCATTGCGGAATTTAATTCCGCATCTTGACGGCAGGGTTATTTTGAAGCACGGACGTTGTCAACGACTCCGCGCAAGAAGCAGATCAGGGATGAAGCGTACAGGAAAGAAGACCGCGACCGATCGGAATTTCGTCGTCGCGCTTTCCCGCGGACTGGAAGTATTGCGCGCGTTCCAACCCAATGACGGCCTGCTGGGCAATCAGGAGATTGCGTCCCGCACCAATCTGCCCAAGCCCACCGTGTCGCGGCTGACCTACACGCTGACCAAGCTTGGCTATCTGACGCCGGTTCCCCGCTTCGAGAAGTACCAGCTCGCCCCGGCAGCGATGTCGCTCGGCTACGCGGCGTTGGCCAATCTGGGCGTTCGGCATTTGTCCGAGCCGTTCCGCGAAGAGGTGATGCGCGCGACCGGCGGCGCCGTCGCCGTCGGCGGCCGTGACCGCCACAGCATGATCTATTTCGGGCAGAGCCGCGGCAGCGAGACCGTCGGCGTTCAACTTGACGTCGGCTCGCGCGTGCCGATTGCAACCAGCGCGATGGGCCGCGCCTATTTCTGGGCACTCGATGACGAAGGTCGCGCCGAAGTGTCGCGCATCCTGCGCGAACATTACGGCAGCCGCTGGCCGAAGATGCGCGAGGGATTGGAACGTTCCGGCGAGACGGTCGCGAAGTACGGCTTTGCGATTTCGGTCGGCGATTGGCACGACGACATCGGCGCCGCCGGCGTCGCACTCAAGCTCAACGACGGAACCGGACCTTACGCATTCAATTGCGGCGCGCCCGCATTCCGTTTCACGGAAGAGCGTTTGATCAACGACATTGGACCGCGTCTCTTAGCGATGGTAAGGAACATCGAGGCGGCGCTCGGGGGTCTGATGCCGCATTCAAAAAAAGACAGCAGCAAAAAGCTGAAATCAGGAGGAAAAGTTGCGCGTGTGGCCGAGGGATTCAGATAGCCTTTGTCATCATCGGGAGCGGCTCGCATCGCCCCATCGCTCACTGAACGTCGTGAGCGAGACGAGATGACGCAGGCACAGCTCGCGCAGGGTAGATCGCCCCTGCTCGCGGTTCGCGACGTCAGCGTCGTGTTCGGCGGCATCGTCGCGCTCAACGGCGTGTCCTTCGACATGCACAAGGGAGCCATCCTCGGATTGATCGGCCCGAACGGCGCCGGCAAGACCACGCTCTTCAACTGCCTGTCGCGGCTGTACCAGCCGTCGTCCGGCGACATCTTGATGGACGGCGTGAGCATCCTGACGCGGCCGCCGCACCGGATCGCCGAGATCGGCATCGGCCGCACCTTCCAGAACGTGGCGCTGTTTCCCAACCTTTCGGTGATGGACAACGTCCGCGTCGGCGCCCATTCGAAGACCTCGAGCGACATTATCAGCGACTCCCTGAAGCTTGCCTGGGTCCGGCGCAGCGAGACCAGCATCAACAAGAAGGTGCACGAGATCCTTGCTTACCTCGACCTCGAGGACGTCGCCCATACCGTCGTGTCCGGCCTACCGTTCGGTACGCAGAAGCGGGTCGAGCTGGCGCGTGCGCTGGCGGCCGATCCGAAGATCCTGCTGCTCGACGAACCCGCCGGCGGCCTCAACCACGAGGAAGTTCATGTGCTCGGCGATCTCATCCGCAAAATCCGCGACGAGCGCCATATGACCGTGCTCCTGGTCGAGCATCACATGGGCCTCGTGATGTCGATCGCCGACCATGTCGTCGCGCTGAATTTCGGCAAGAAGCTCGCGGAAGGCACGCCCGCCCAGGTGCAGGCGGACCCGGACGTCATCAAGGCCTATCTCGGGAGCAAGGATCAATGACGCCACTGCTCAACGTCAAGGACCTGCGCGCTTATTACGGCCAGGTCCAGGCGCTCCATGGCCTTTCCTTCTCGCTCAACGAGGGCTCGCTCGTGACGCTGCTGGGCGCCAACGGCGCCGGCAAGACCACCACACTGCGCGCGATCTGCAACATGGTGCGCTCCACCGGCGGCGTCGAGTTCGAAGGCAAGCCGCTGAACAACCGTTCGACCGAGAGCATCGTGCGGTTCGGCATCGCCCACGTGCCGCAGGGCCGCGGCACCTTCACCAACATGACGGTGGAAGAGAACCTCCAGCTCGGGGCCATCACCCGCAAGGACCGCGCCGGCATCGTCTCCGACATCGAGCGCATGTACGCGCATTTCCCGGTGTTGAAGCAGCGCCATACCCAGCAGGCCGGCACGCTCTCCGGCGGCGAGCAGCAGATGCTCGCGGTCGCCCGCGCGCTGATGCTGCGGCCGCGGCTGATGCTGCTCGACGAGCCCTCCTTCGGCCTCGCGCCTCTGGTGGTGCGCGACCTGTTCGGCATCCTCGGCAAGATCAACCGCGAGGACAAGGTCTCGATCCTGGTGGTCGAGCAGAACGCCCAGCTCGCGCTCGAACTCGCCGACCAGGCCTATGTGATCGAGACCGGGCGCATCGTGATGTCGGGCAAGGCCAAGGACATCGCGAACAACGAAGAAATCCGCAAATCCTATCTGGGTTACTGAGGGAGCCGGCACAATGGAGCTGTTCACCAACCAGGTCCTGGCCGGCATCGCCACGGGGGCGATTTATGCCTGCATGGCGCTCGCCGTGGTCATGATCTACCAGGCCATCGACCATCTCAACTTCGCGCAAGGCGAGATGGCGATGTTCTCGACTTTCATCTCATGGCAGCTGATGCAGTGGGGCGTGTCTTATTGGGCTGCCTTCCTGATCACGCTGGCATTTTCTTTCGTTGCCGGCATCGCGATCGAGCGCATCCTGTTCAAGCCGCTCGTCAAGGCGCCGGTGCTCACCAACGTCGCCGGCTTCATCGCGTTGTTTGCGATCATCAACTCCTCGGCGGGCCTGATCTGGGACTTCACGATCAAGCAATATCCGACCCCGTTCGGCTCCGCACCGTTCCTCGGCAGCCAGCTGATCTCGACGCACCAGGCCGGCATGATCGGCGTCACCGTGGCGCTGCTGCTCGCGCTCTATTTCTTCTTCCAGTACACGCGCATTGGCCTTGCGATGCGAGCCGCAGCGTCGGTGCCCGAATCGGCCCGCCTCGTCGGCATCAACACGAGTTGGATGATCGCGCTCGGCTGGGGCATGGCGACCGCGATCGGCTCGATCGCCGGCATGCTGATCGCGCCTGTCGTGTTCCTCGAGCCGAACATGATGGGCGGCGTGCTGATCTACGGCTTCGCCGCGGCGGTGCTCGGCGGGCTGTCGAGCCCGTTCGGCGCCGTGGTCGGCGGCTTCCTGGTCGGCGTGTTCGAGAATCTCGCCGGTACCTACATTCCCGGCGTCGGCAATGAGCTGAAACTCCCGATCGCGCTCGCGCTGATCATCTCCGTCCTGGTCGTCAAACCCGCTGGTCTGTTCGGCCGGCATATCGTCAAGCGAGTTTGATCATGAGCGCAGCAGAAGAAGTCGTCGCTGAGGGCCACGAGGCGGTCGAGGCGGTTCCGAAGCGGGCCATGACGCTGGGCACCGGCACCTCGCTGGTGGTGCTGGCCGCGCTGTTGATCGTGCCGATGTTCGTCAAGAACTTCATCATCTTCCAGATGACGATGCTCCTGATCTACGGGCTCGCGGTGCTGGCGCTGAACATCCTGACCGGCGGAAGCGGCCAGTTCTCGCTCGGCCAGAGCGCGTTCTACGCCGTCGGCGCCTATGTGTCTGCGGTGCTGATGGAACATGCCAACGTCAACTACGCGCTGACCATTCCGATCTCCGCCGTGATTTGCTTCGGATTCGGTTACCTGTTCGGCAAGCCGGCGCTGCGGCTGTCGGGCATCTATCTCGCGCTCGCGACCTTTGCGCTCGCGACCGCGATGCCGCAGTTGCTCAAGCTGAACTTCCTCGAGCACTGGACCGGCGGCGTGCAGGGCCTCGTCGTCACCAAGCCGGACGCACCGTTCGGCTTGCCGATGTCGCAGGACATGTGGCTGTACTACTTCACGCTCGCCGTGACGGTCGCGATCTACATCTTCTCGGTGAACCTGTTGCGCTCCCGCTCGGGCCGCGCCTTCATGGCGATCCGCGACAACGAGATCGCGGCCTCCTCCATGGGCGTCAACGTCGCGCTATACAAGACGCTGGCCTTCGGCGTGTCCGCCGGCATCACCGGCGTTGCCGGCTCGCTCGGCGCCATCGCGGTGCAGTTCGTCGCGCCCGACAGCTACACCATCACGCTCGCGATCTCGCTGTTCCTCGGCATGGTGGTCGGCGGCGTCGGCTGGCTGCCCGGCTCGTTCGTCGGCGCGGCCTTCATCATCTTCGTGCCGAACATGGCGGAGAGCATCTCCAAGGGCCTCTCCGGCGCAGTGTTCGGCGTGCTGCTGTTCCTCGTCATCTACCTCGTGCCGCATGGCGCAAGGCAGGTGGCGATCCTGGGCCAGCAACTCGTCGGCAAGCTCAGGAAGAACTGAAGACCCGTTGAATTAACCAAGGAGACCGAATTGTATTTTGGAAGAACACTGCGAGCCGCCGCGCTGATCACGGCAACGGCGGCCATCACTCTCACCTCCGGCGCTGCACTCGCCCAAAAGAAATACGACACCGGCGCGTCCGATACCGAGATCAAGATCGGCAACATCATGCCGTACAGCGGTCCGGCGTCGGCCTATGGCATCATCGGCAAGACCGAAGAAGCCTATTTCAAGATGATCAACGACAAGGGCGGCATCAACGGCCGCAAGATCAACTTCGTCACCTATGACGACGGCTATTCGCCGCCGAAGGCCGTCGAGCAGGTCCGCAAGCTGGTCGAGAGCGACGAGGTGCTGGTCGTTTTCAATCCGCTCGGCACGCCCTCGAACAGTGCGATCCAGAAGTATCTGAACTCCAAGAAGATCCCGCAGCTCTTCGTCGCGACCGGCGCCACCAAGTGGAACGACCCGAAGAACTTCCCCTGGACCATGGGCTGGCAGCCCTCCTACCAGAGCGAAGCGCAGATCTACGCGAAATGGCTGATGAAGGAGAAGCCGGACGCCAAGATCGCTATCCTCTACCAGAACGACGATTTCGGCAAAGACTACCTCAAGGGCACCAAGGACGGCCTCGGCGCCAAGGCCTCGTCCATGATCGTCATGGAGGAGAGCTACGAGGTCTCCGAGCCGTCGATCGACGGCCATATCGTCAAGATCAAGGCCGCCAATCCCGACGTGCTGCTGATCTACACCACGCCGAAGTTCGCGGCCCAGACCATCAAGAAGACCGCCGAGCTCAGCTGGAAGCCGCTCCAGATCCTCACCAACGTGTCGATCTCGGTCGGTAGCGTGATGAAGCCGGCCGGCTTCGAGAACGCGCAGGGCGTGCTGTCGGCCGCCTACGCCAAGGACTCCACGGATCCGCAATGGGCCAACGACCCCGGCATGAAGAAGTGGAACGAGTTCGTCGACAAGTACATGCCGGGTGCCGACAAGTCGGACACCAGCATGGTTTATGGCTATGGCGCCGCCTCGACGCTGGCCAAGGTGCTGGAGATGTGCGGTGACGATCTCACCCGCGCCAACATCATGAAGCAGGCCGCCTCGTTGAAGGACTTTGCTCCGGATACGCTGCTGCCCGGCGTCAAGATCAACACCAGCGCCACCGACTTCGCTCCGATCGCGCAGCTGCAGATGATGCGCTTCAAGGGCGAGAAGTGGGAACTGTTCGGCGAGATCATCAGCGGTGACGTCGCCTCCGAGTGACGCGTGACGCGATGATCGAGGACGAGGAGCCCCCGCGGACAGTCGCGGGGGCTTTTTGTTGACGACAGGCGCCAATCTTGTTCAATGCGATCGATCCATCCCGGGGTAGGAGAGCAATGGCCGCCGTTCGTTCCCAGGTTGCGACGCTCTGGGCCGCGCTTGCCTTGTGCACTGCAATGAGCGGCGAGGCGCTGGCGCAGAAGAAATACGACAGCGGCGCGTCCGATACCGAGATCAAGATCGGTAACATCATGCCCTACAGCGGTCCGGCCTCCGGCTATGCTGCGATCGGCAGGACCGAGGAAGCCTACTTCAACAAGATCAATGCCGAGGGCGGCATCAACGGCCGCAAGATCAGATTCATCTCCTATGACGACGGCTATTCGCCGCCGAAGACGGTGGAACAGGCGCGAAAACTGATCGAGAGCGACAACGTGCTGCTGATGTTCGGCTCGCTCGGCACCTCCACCAACAGCGCCATCCGCAAGTACATGAACGAGAAGAAGGTGCCGCAATTGTTCGTGGCGAGCGGCGCCTCGAAATGGAACGACCCCAAGCAATATCCCTGGACCATGGGCTGGCAGCCGAGCTACGTCAGCGAGGCCCGGATCTATGCCAAATACATCATGAAGGAGAAGCCAAACGGAAAGATCGGCGTGCTCTACCAGAACGACGATTTCGGCAAGGACTATCTAAACGGGTTGAAGGAGGGCCTCGGCGCCAAGGCTTCGATGATCGTGCGGGAGGAAGCCTACGACACGTCCGAGCCCGCAATCGACGAGCGAGTCGTGAAGCTGAAGGCGGCCGGCGCCGATATCTTCATCAGCCTCACCAACCAGAAATTCGCCGCGCAGGGAATCAAGAAAGCCGCGGAGATCAACTGGCATCCGATGCACATCATCTCCAACGTCTCGGCTTCGGTCAGCGGCGTATTGGAGCCGGCGGGCATTGAAGTCTCGCAAGGCATCCTGTCGGCGACCTACACCAAGGACGGCTCCGACCCGCAGTGGAATGCCGACGACGGCATGAAGAAGTTCTACAGTTTCCTCGCGCAATACGAGCCCAGGGCCAACAAGCTCGATGCCGGCGTCGTGTACGGCTATGCCGCCGCACAGACCATCGTGAAGGTGCTGCAGATGTGCGGCGACGATCTCACCCGCGAGAACGTCATGAAGCAGGCCGCCAGCCTGAAGGACTTCGCACCCGACACGCTGCTGCCAGGCATCAAGATCAACACCGCGCCCGACGATTTCGCCCCGATCGAGCAGCTGCAGATGATGCGCTTCAAGGGCAGGAAATGGGAGCTGTTCGGCGACATCATCTCGAGCGAGATGAGCCACTGAACGACGCAATTCAAAATAGCCGCCTTCTCGTAAAGCAACTCAAGCGGTGAGTTTGCCCCGCAAAAAGAATCTCACGCGCCGGAATATTCAGCACCGCCTTCGACGAGATCGCCGCCTGCGCGAGGCCCGTGCAGGCGTTCTTCTTGCTGACGGCCGTGGATAGGTATTGAATGCGTGACGGAGCGACGCGCAACGATCGCTCCCAATAAGAACAAACGACACATTCAATCCTGTCCAGGGAGATCAAAATGCCTGCAATGCATGTGCGATTGGGGGCCTTCTCGGCTGCCCTCGTGCTAGCCGCCACGCTGTCCACGACAGCGCTCGCGCAGAAGAAATACGACACCGGCGCATCCGACACGGAGATCAAGATCGGCAACATCATGCCCTATAGCGGTCCCGCGTCCGCCTACGGCGTGATCGGCAAGACCGAAGAGGCCTATTTCCGCAAGATCAACGCAGAAGGCGGCATTAACGGCCGCAAGATCAACTTCATCACCTATGACGACGCCTATTCCCCGCCGAAGACCGTGGAGCAGGCGCGCAAGCTGGTCGAGAGCGACGAGGTGCTGCTGATCTTCAACTCGCTCGGCACCCCGCCGAACTCGGCGATCCAGAAGTACATGAACCAGAAGAAGGTTCCGCAGCTGTTCGTCGCCACCGGCGCCACGAAGTGGAACGACCCGCAGACCTTCCCGTGGACGATGGGCTGGCAACCCAACTACCAGATCGAGTCGATCATCTACGCCAAGTACATCCTGAAGAACCATCCGAACGCCAAGATCGCCGTGCTCTACCAGAACGACGATTACGGCAAGGACTATCTGAAGGGGTTCAAGGACGGGCTCGGAGCCAAGGCCGCCTCGATGATCGTCATCGAGGACAGCTACGAAGTCTCCGAGCCGACCATCGACTCCCACATCGTCAAGATGAAGTCGACCAACGCCGACGTGTTCTTCAACATCACGACGCCGAAATTCGCGGCACAGGCGATCAAGAAGAACGCCGAGATCGGCTGGAAGCCGCTGCACTTCCTCAACAACGTCTCGGCCTCGATCGGCAGCGTAATCAAGCCGGCCGGATTCGAGAACGCGCAGGACATCATCTCGTCGCAATATTTCAAGGATCCGACCGACGCGCAGTGGAAAAACGACAAGGCGATGATCGCCTGGAACGAATTTCTGGATAAGTACTATCCGGAAGCGAACCGCGCCGATGCCTCGGTAATGTACGGCTACATCGTCGCCCAAGGCCTCGTTCACGTGCTCAAGGCCTGCGGTGACAATCTCACCCGCGAGAACATCATGAAGCAGGCCGCCAACATCAAGGACTTCGAGCCGGCGGGCCTGTTGCCGGGCATCAAGGTCAACACCTCGGCGACCGATTTCGCGCCGCTCTCGCAACTGCAGCTGATCCGGTTCAAGGGCGAGCATTGGGTGCCATTTGGCGAGGTGCTGAGCGGCGACGTCGGCGGCTGACCATTAACCACTTGCTCAAGATGTAGCCAAATCGACTAAAGACGCAGCCCCTGCGGCCATGCCGCAGGGGCTTTTCCTTGAAGCGTTCAGGCAAATCGTATTGAATTGCGGCCGCGTCGCGAAGAAAAACGAGACAAGAAAAGGGACGCACACACAAAGAAAAAACAGGGAGATTGGAATGCCTGCTGTCACCGGCAAGCTTGCGGCCGCATCATTGGCGCTCGCGCTCATCGCGGCCTCGGCCTCAACCGCAACGGCCCAGAAAAAATACGATACCGGTGCGACCGACACCGAGATCAAGATCGGCAACATCATGCCCTACAGCGGACCGGCCTCCGCCTACGGCATCATCGGTCGCACCGAAGCCGCCTATTTCAAGAAGATCAACGAAGAGGGCGGCATCAACGGCCGCAAGATCAATTTCGTCTCCTACGACGACGCCTACTCGCCGCCGAAGACGGTGGAGCAGGCACGCAAGCTGGTCGAGAGCGACGAGGTGCTGCTCGTCTTCAACTCGCTCGGCACGCCGCCGAACTCCGCGATCCAGAAATACATGAACTCGAAGAAGGTGCCGCAGCTGTTCGTCGCCACCGGCGCCACCAAGTGGAACGATCCGCAGAACTTCCCGTGGACCATGGGCTGGCAACCCAACTACCAGAGCGAGACGCAGATCTACGCGAAATACATCCTCAAGGCCATGCCGAACGCCAAGATCGGCGTGCTCTACCAGAACGACGATTACGGCAAGGATTACCTGAAGGGCCTGAAGGACGGCTTGGGGGCCAAGGCCGCGAGCATGATCGTGCTGGAGGAAAGCTACGAGACTTCGGAGCCGACCATCGACAACCACATCGTCAAGCTGAAAGCCACCGGCGCCGACGTCTTCATCAACATCACCACGCCGAAGTTCGCGGCGCAGGCGATCAAGAAGATCTCCGAGATCGGCTGGAAGCCGACCCACTTCCTCAACAACGTCTCGGCCTCGGTCGGCAGCGTGATCAAGCCCGCCGGCTTCGAGAATTCGCAGGACATCATCTCGGCCGCCTATCTGAAGGACGTCTCCGATCCGCAGTGGAAGGACGACGCCGGCATGAAGGCGTTCCTGGAGTTCATGACGAAGTACTTCCCCGAGGGCGACAAGCTCGACGGCGGCACCATCGTCGGCTACGGCGTCGCGCAGACGCTGGTTGAGGTGCTGAAGAAGTGCGGCGACAATCTCACGCGCGAGAACGTCATGAAGCAGGCGGCGAGCCTGAAGGACTTCCGCACCGAAGTGCTGCTGCCCGGCATCAAGATCAGTACCGGGCCGAACGACTTCGCGCCGATCAGCTCGCTGCAGCTGATGAAGTTCAAGGGCGACAAGTGGGACCTGTTCGGCGAGGTGATCAGCGCCGACGCCGGCGGCTAGAAACTGCAACGCGCGGACGACGAGCCCCCTGCGCTGATCGCGCAGGGGGCTTTTGCTTTGTGTGGCAATTGTGATCACGCGATTGCACAATCGAATGACGGCGAAGGCGCTTACGCTTTGGCACACGATGCGGTAGGCAGATGGCGGCGACCTCGTCGCCGCCAGTCCAGTCTGCGCAAGGCCATTGTCCATGACCGACCGACGTCCCCTGCTCCGCGCGCTCTACGACGCGGCCGTCGCCGCCGCCCATCCCGAAATGGTGCTGGCCCCTCACCTGCGACCTGCGCCCAGGGGGCGCGTGATCTGCCTCGCGGCCGGCAAGGGCGCCGGCGCGATGGCCGCAGCCGCGGAGCGGCATTATCTCGATGCGCTGGGATTGGCGCCGGAGCGCCTCGTCGGCATCGCCACCACGCGCCACGGCTACGGCGTGCCGACGCGCAGCATTCGCGTGGTCGAGGCCGGTCATCCCGTGCCTGACGAAGCCGGCCTGAAGGGCGCGGCCGACACGCTCGCACTCGCGGGCGAGGCCGGGCCGGACGATCTCCTGCTGGTGCTGCTCACCGGCGGCGGCTCGGCCAACTGGATCGCGCCGGTGGAGGGCATCAGCTTCGCGCAGAAGCAGGCGGTCAACAAGGCGCTGCTGCGCTCGGGCGCGCCGATCGGCGAGATGAACGTCGTGCGCAAGCACCTGTCGCGGATCAAGGGCGGCCGCCTCGCCCGCGCTGGCAGCAACGCCGCGGAGATCGTGACGCTCGCGATCTCCGACGTGCCGCATGACGATCCGTCCGCGATCGCCTCCGGCCCCACCGTGCCCGATCCGACCACGCTGGCGGATGCGCGCGCGATCGTGGCGAAATACAGGCTCGACATCGACGATGCGGTGCGGCGCGCGCTCGACGATCCCAACAACGAGAGCTGCAAGCCGGGCGACGCCGCCTTTGCGCACGCGTCGTTCGAGCTGATCGCGCGGCCCAAGCAGTCGCTGGACGCTGCGGTCAAGCTCGCGCGCGAGGCCGGCTACGAGACCATCGATCTCGGCGCCGATCTCGAAGGCGAGGCGCGCGAGGTCGCCGCCGATCACGCCAGGCTGGCGCTTCAGGCACGCAGCCAGGGCAAGCGCGTCGCGATTCTCTCCGGCGGCGAGCTCACGGTCACCGTGCGCGGCAACGGGCGCGGCGGGCCGAACCAGGAATACGCGCTGGCCCTGGCCTCGCTCTTGAAGGACACTTCCGGCATCGCGGCGCTGGCCGGCGACACCGACGGCGCCGATGGCGGCGCCGGCCACCCGACCGACCCCGCCGGCGCGCTGATCGATGCGGCGACGTTCGCGAAGATGAAGGCGCTGGGGCTCGAGCCGCAGGCCTATCTCGCCAACAACGACGCCACCACGTTTTTCGAGGCGACCGGCGACCTGCTACAGCCTGGACCGACGCTGACCAACGTGAACGACATCAGGGTGATTTTGGTGGATTGACGTTCGCTTACCCTCCCCTGGAGGGTAAGAGTCAAAACTCGTTGGCGATCTTCGCGAGCATCCCGATCAGGGCTTCGCGGTTGGCCTGGCCGAGCAAGTCGTTCAGCCGGGCCTCGTGCTTGGTGGCGACGAGCTTCTTGGCGCGCGCCAGCACGGCCTTGCCCTTGTCGGTCAAGACCAGGATGTGCGAGCGGCGGTCGTTGGTGGAGCGGATCCGCGCGCAGAGGTCGCGGCTCTCCAGATTGTCGAGCATGGCTACGAAGTTCGGCCTGAGGATGCCGAGCGTGGAGGCGATCTCGGTCTGGTTACGGCCGGGGTTCTTCTCGACCAGCAGCAGCACCGAGAACTGCGCCGGCGTCAGCTGGAGCGAGGCCATGCAGCGCAGAAAATTCTCGAACACCTTGAGCTGTGCACGTTTCAGGACATAGCCGAGCTGCTCGGAAAGCTCGCCGAGCTGGAGGGCCTCCGCCTGCGGCTCGCTCGCGTCCTTGCGGCCCTTGGCCACGTCGGCCGGCTTGTCGGAGGACTTTTCAGCGGTTTTGGAAACGGTCATCGCCTCGTGCTCGTAATCCCGCTAAATTCCGGGGCGGGTCGTTCCCACCCTTGAAGTTATATTTGATAATTGTTATGGACCATACCAAATATCGCCTGCGTTTTTCAATGGCTGTGAGCGGACCGTCCACCGCAATCGAGGGGACCGGTCCGGATTAGGGGGAGCGTCCGGTCTTGAATACCACCATCATGCTGTTCCTGGTGCAGGACGGCATCACCAATGGCGCGATCTATGCGCTGCTCGGCCTGGCGCTGGTGCTGGTGTTCGCCGTCACCCGCGTCATCCTCATTCCCCAGGGCGAATTCGTCACCTACGGCGCGCTGACCTATGCCTCGCTGGCCGCCGGCCAGATGCCGGGCACGGCAAAGCTGGCGCTGGCGCTCGGCATCGGCGCCTTCGTCTTCGACCTGTTCGTGGCGCGCAAGGCGCTGCACGGGCGGCTGGTCGTCCGCAGCTTCATCGCCAACGTCGTGCTGCCCGCGATCGTGCTGGCGCTGACCCTGTCGCTCGCCGCGCAGAAGCCGCCGGTCGCAGTCTGCATCGCGCTGTCGCTGGTGATCGTGGCGATGATCGGCCTCTATCTCTATCGCATCGCCTTCCAGCCGCTGGCGCACACCTCGGTGCTGGTGCTGCTGATCGCCTCGGTCGGCGTCCACCTCGCGCTGCAGGGACTTGGCCTGTTGTTCTTCGGCGCCGAAGGCCAGCGCGGGCCTGCCGTGCTGTCCGGCGCCTTCACCGCCGGCGCATTGCGCTTCACCGGCCAGAGCATCACCGTCTATGCCATCACCATCGCCTTCATCGTCGCGCTCTGGCTGTTCTTCGGCCTGACGCTCTACGGCAAGGCGCTGCGCGCGACCGCGGTCAACCGGCTCGGGGCGCGGCTTGCCGGCATCCGCACCACGCTGTCGGGCCAGATCGCCTTCCTGCTGGCTTCCGTGATCGGCGCACTCTCCGGCATCCTGATCGTGCCGATCACGACACTGTATTACGACTCCGGCTTCCTGATCGGGCTGAAGGGCTTCGTTGCCGCGATCATCGGCGGCCTCGTCAGCTATCCCCTCACCGCCGTCGCGGCGCTGGTGGTCGGCATCGTCGAGGCGTTCTCGTCCTTCTATGCCTCCAACTACAAGGAGGTGATCGTCTTCATGCTGCTGATCCCCGTGCTGCTGCTGCGCTCGCTCGCCGCACCCGCGGTCGAGGAAGAGAAGGACTGAGCCCGATGCAGAGCCGGCTTCCCATCCTCGTCTTTGCGATTCTCATGGCGGCGATCCCGCTCATCCCGGGCGTGCCCCCGTTCTGGATCGTGCTGCTCGACAATATCGGCCTTGCCGCGCTGGTCGCGATGGGCCTCGTGCTGCTGACCGGCGTCGGCGGCCTCACCTCGTTCGGCCAGGCCGCCTTCGTCGGTTTCGGTGCCTACACCACCGCCGTGCTGACGACGGCCTATGGCCTGTCGCCCTGGCTGACGCTGCCGCTGTCGCTTCTGGTCAGCGGCTCGCTCGCGGTGCTGCTCGGGCTGATCACGGTGCGCCTCTCGGGGCATTATCTGCCGCTCGGCACGCTCGCCTGGGGGCTCGGGCTATTCTACCTGTTCAGCAAGCTGGAGTTTCTCGGACGCAACGACGGCATCTCGGCGATCCCGCCGCTGTCGATCGGTGCCTTCAAGATGCTCTCGCCCGGCTCGATCTATTACGCGATCTGGATCGCCGTGATCCTCTCGGCCCTGCTGACGATGAACCTCTTGGACTCCCGCACCGGCCGCGCCATCCGCGCGCTGCGCCGCGGCCATGTCGCGGCCGAGGCCTTCGGCGTCCACACGCCGCGTGCAAAGCTGCTGGTGTTCATCCATGCCGCGGTGCTCGCGGGCCTGTCCGGGTGGCTCTACGCCCATCTCCAGCGCGCCGTGAACCCGACGCCGTTCGGTGCGCATATGGGCATCGAATACCTTTTCATCGCAGTGGTCGGCGGCGCCGGCTATGTCTGGGGCGGCGTGCTGGGCGCCGCGATTGTCGTGATCCTGAAAGAGGTGCTGCAGAGCTATCTGCCGCTGATCCTGCCGGGCTCCGGCCAGGTCGAGACCATCGTGTTCGGCATCATGCTGGTGGCGCTGCTGCAGCTTGCGCCCGGCGGCCTCTGGCCCTGGCTGATGTCGTTCTTGCCCGAGCGCACCGACGGCAGGAAGCCGGACACCTCGTTGAAGCTGGAGCATCGCACCCGCGCGCCCGCCGAGACCGGCGTCCTGCTTCAGGTCGAGAAGGCGCGAAAGCAGTTTGGCGGCGTGGTCGCGGTGAACAACGTGTCCTTCGACGTGCAGGCCCGCGAGATCGTCGCGCTGATCGGCCCGAACGGTGCCGGCAAGAGCACGACCTTCAACCTGATTACCGGCGTGCTGTCGGCGACCTCGGGCTCGATCTCGGTGCTCGGCAGGAAGGTCGACAACGCGCCGCCGCAGGAGATCGTCAAGCTCGGTATCAGCAGGACCTTCCAGCACGTCAAGCTCGTCCCCGACATGACCGTGCTGGAGAACGTCGCGATCGGCGCACATTTGCGCGGCCATTCCGGCCCAATCTCCTCGATGCTGCGGCTCGACCGCGCTGACGAGGCCAAGCTGCTCGCCGAGGCCGCCCGCCAGATCGAGCGCGTCGGCCTCGCCGAGCAGATGCACCAGCTGGCAGGCTCGCTCTCGCTCGGCCAGCAGCGCATCGTCGAGATCGCCCGTGCGCTCTGCGTCGATCCGATGCTGCTGCTGCTCGACGAGCCGGCAGCCGGACTGCGCCACATGGAAAAGCAGCGGCTGGCAACACTGCTCCGCGAGCTGCGCGACGGCGGGATGTCCGTCCTTTTGGTCGAGCACGACATGGGCTTCGTGATGAACCTTGCCGACCGCATCGTGGTGCTCGATTTCGGCACCAAGATCGCGGAGGGCACGCCGGCGACGATCAAGACCAATCCCGAAGTGATCAAGGCCTATCTCGGAGTGGCGGCATGAGCACGCTGTTGTCCGTCACCGACGCGCATGTCGCCTATGGCAAGGTCGAGGCGGTGCGTTCGGTCTCGCTCGAGGTGGGCGCCAACGAGATCGTCACCATTGTCGGCGCCAACGGCGCCGGCAAGACCACGCTGCTCTCGGCCATCATGGGCATCCTGCCGCTGAAGGGCCGCGTCGCCTTTGCCGGGCAGGATCTCGCCCGGCTCGACATCGAGGACCGTGTCGCGATGGGGCTCGGTCTCGTTCCCGAGCACCGCGAATTGTTCGTGACCATGAACGTCGAGGACAATCTCGAGCTGGGCGCGTTCCGGATCGAGCGCAGCAAGGCCAAAGCCTCGATGGAGCGGGTCTATGCGCTGTTTCCGCGGCTGAAGGAGCGGCGCAAGCAGCTCGCCGGCACGCTCTCCGGCGGCGAGCAGCAGATGCTCGCGATGGGCCGCGCGCTGATGGGCGAGCCGAAGCTCTTGATGCTGGACGAGCCGAGCCTGGGCCTGGCCCCGATCATCGTCGCCGACATTTTCCGCATCGTCACCGAGCTCCGCGCCGCCGGCGTCTCCGTGCTGCTGGTCGAGCAGAACGCGCAGGCCGCGCTGAAGATCGCGGACCACGCCTACGTCATGGAGCTCGGCGAGTTCGTGCTCAGCGGCAAGGCCAGCGACATCGCCGCCAACGAACGGGTGGCCGCGAGCTATCTCGGCTTCCAGCACGAAGGCGAGAGTGCGATTTAGCGATTCAGCGCTCTTCTTCCCTTCTCCCCTTGTGGGAGAAGGTGGCGCGAAGCGCCGGATGAGGGGTTCTCTCCGCGCGTGAGACCGTCCGAGAGGATAGAACCCCTCACCCGGCTTCGATGCTTCGCTTCGCATCGAATCCACCCTCTCCCACAAGGGGAGAGGGTGCACCGCGCAGCCTGCTTCAGCTTTCGTTAGAGGCTAAGCTCGCCGCCTACCCCTTCAGCGCCGCAACCTCCGCTTCCAGCTCTGCGATCCGCTGATCCCTCGCGGCGAGCGCGGCCGCGACATCGGCTGCATCAAACTTCTGCGGGATGTGCTGCGGGCAGTTGGTGTCCCAGGCCGCGATCTTGAACAGGATCACCTGCTCGGGCCGGGCGCGGTAGCCTTTCGGCATCAGCGACGTGGTCAGGGCTTCGTCGTCCTCGACCACGCGCGCCTCGCCCCAGATCTTCACCCGGCGGCGGTGGGCGTAGTCCATCACGAAGATGTAGGCCTTGGGATTCTCCGAGAGATTTCCTTGCGTGATGAACTGCTGGTTGCCGGCGTAGTCGGCGAAGGCGAGCGTCTGCTTGTCCAGCACCTTGAGAAAGCCCTTCGGGCCGCCGCGGTGCTGGATGTAGGGCTGGCCGTCGGCTGAAGCCGTGGCGAAATAGAAGCTGTTGGCGTCGGCCAGGAACGCGGCGAGATTGTCGTCGACCTCGGTGCGCCAGCCGCGCTGCTCGCTGCGCGCATAGGCCTCGCGCGAGCCCTTGCGCGCCTGGATCGTCTTCACCGCCGGCGAAAAGGCCACGTCGCTGGCATAGGTGTGAACTGCCGTCATCGGAACGTCTCCTGAAATTCCGGCGCATTGCTGCGTCTTCCGCGCCTAATCTGGACCTTTCGGCGTCTAAAACAATTGAGCAGCTTGACACTTCATCATTGCGATTTATGCAATAGTGTCCATGGACCGCCTGGAAGCCATGCACGTCTTCGTCACGGTCGCCGACCTGCGCGGCTTCGCGCCGGCCGCGCGCAAACTGCGGCTGTCGCCGTCGGCGGTGACGCGGATGATCGCGGCGCTGGAGGAGCATCTCGGCGCGCGCCTGCTGCAGCGGACCACGCGGCAGGTGGCGCTGACCGACGTCGGCACGCGCTACCTGGAGCGCGCGCGGCGCATCCTCGCCGACGTCGAGGAGGCCGACGGCTCGGCGCGGGAGGAGCGCAACCAGCCGAGCGGGCGTCTCGTCGTGTCCGCGCCGGTCGGCTTCGGCCGGCTGCATGTCGGGCCTCTCATGACCGCCTATCTCAAGCGCTATCCCGAGGTCGCCGCCGAACTCAGGCTGTCCGACCATCTCGTCAACCTCGTCGAGGACGCCGTCGATGCCGCGGTGCGGATCGGCCATCTCGCCGATTCCTCGCTTGTGGCGCGCCAGGTCGGCGAGATGCGGCGGGTCGTGGTGGCCGCGCCCGGTTATCTCAAGCGCAACGGCGAGCCGAAGACGCCGGAAGCGCTCGCCACGCACCAGACCATCCAGTTCGGCCCCTGGTCCGAATGGCGTTTCCTGCGCGACGGCCGCGATATCGGGCTGCCGCTGTCGCCTCGCTTCATCAGCAACAGCGCCGACGCCGCCCTGCAATATGCCGAGGCCGGCGGCGGCGTGACGCGGGTGCTGGCCTATCAGGCCGCCGAGGGCCTGAAGCGCGGACGCCTGAAGATCGTGCTGGCGCAATACGAGCAGCCGGCGTTGCCGATCCACATCGTCTACCCGACCTCGCGCCTGCTCTCGGCCAAGGTGCGCGCGTTCGTCGACCTCGTGGTGGAGACCGCGGAGTGGAGGTTTGGGTGATCATTGTCATTCCGGGGCTCGCGAAGCCAGAACCCGGAATCTCGAGGTTCCGGGTTCGGTGCTTCGCACCGCCCCGGAACGACACTACCCCTTCTTCGGCACCACGCGGAACGTGCCGCTGGCCCGCGCGATCACGGCGTCGTCCGCCTTCACCAGGCATTGCGCGAAGCAGATCGTGTTCCCGGTCTTGATCGCCTCGCCCTCGACCGCCAGCCATTGGCCGATCTCGGCGGCGCCGACATAGTCGACCGACAGCGAGATGGTGACGAATGACGTGGTCCAGCCCGTCGCCTGGGCGCAGCTGTAGCCCATGGCGGCGTCAGCGAGCGCCGCGATCAGCCCGCCATGGATCAATCCGCGGGCGTTGGTGTGCGGCGTCGCCAGGCGCAGTCCGACAGTGACGCCCTTATCGGTCTTCTTCGAATAGAGCGGCTCCCAGGGATCGGTCAGCGGCGCTTTGCGGAAATGTGGCTCGTAGCCGGCGGGGATGTCGGTGGGGGTCATGGCGGTCTCGCTTCATTGCCTCGGCTGCATTGGAAGCGAATGACGCGAGGAATGCATCACCTACAAAGATTTAAACGGAATTTGTGCAGATGTTTGAAACGAGCCCCGCCATCGCCGCAACGGCCCGACGATTGCGACCTTTGTCCGCAATACATGCTGCTTCCGATCCTGTTAGGCTTTGGCCGCAGCCTGCTTGTGGCAAAGGCTCGCAGGCGATAATTATACCATATAACGTTTGCGCAAAGGGAGAGCGGTGGTCGCCCGAGCAGCGACAAATCCATGCAACATGACTGACGTAGATGGCGCGACACGGCGGGCCTCAGTTCCGGCTTGAACGCGCCGGCGAATTAGATAACATGTTAATTAACGAGACCGGGCCAACGAAGCCCGCCGTCGCAAAAGGGAGAGACGCGTGATGAGGAAAGCCTGTCTGGCCTTGCTGCTGGCAGCAAGCGTGAGCCCCGCGCTCGCGCAGGACAAGACATTTGACCTGAAGGTCTCGCACTGGGTGCCGGCATCGCATCCGCTGCAGAAATCGCTGGAAGACTGGGTGGCTGCGGTGAACAAGGATTCCGGCGGCACCATTACCGGCAAGGTGTTTCCGGCCCAGCAGCTCGGCAAGGCCTTCGACCATTACGACATGGCGCGCGACGGCATCGCCGACGTCACCTATGTCAATCCCGGCTACCAGCCCGGCCGCTTCCCGATCATCGGCGCCGGGGAATTGCCGTTCCTGATCTCGGATGCCAAGGGCGGCTCGATGGGGCTCGACGCGTGGTATCGCAAATTTGCCGAGAAGGAGATGAAGGACGTCAAATACTGCCTCGCCTTCGTCCACTCGCCCTCCTCGTTCCATTCCCGCACCAAGAAGATCGTCAACCCCGAGGACGTGAAGGGCATGAAGATCCGCCCGGCGCACGCTACCATGGCGAACTTCGTCACCTCGCTTGGCGGCACCAATGTGCAGTCCTCGGCGCCGGAAGTGCGCGACATCATCGAGCGCGGCGTCGCCGACGGCGTCACCTTCCCCTGGGGCTCACTGGTGCTGTTCGGCATCGACAAGGTGACCAAATACGACATGGAGGCGCCGCTCTACACCACGACCTTCGTGTTCGTGATCAACAAGGACAAGTACAATGCGATGTCCGACAAGCAGAAGGCCGCGATCGACAAGAACTGCACGGTCGAGATGGCAGGCGCGGTCGGCGAGCATTGGGGCAAGTTCGAGGACGCCGGCATCGCCAAGGTGAAGGCGGAATCCAGCCATGAGGTCTACAAGCTGACGCCCGAGCAGATCGCCGCCTGGAAGAAGGCCGCCGAGCCGCTGGTCAAGACCTGGGGCGACGGCGCCAAGAAGGCCGGCGCCGAACCGGATGCGGCGCTCGCGGAGCTCAAAGCCTCGCTGAAGAAGTACAACGCGCTGGCGGAGTGACGTGGTGGCGAGCTCTCTCTCCCCCTCTCCCCGTCCTTACGGGGAGAGGGTCGGGGTGAGGGGCTGCTTCTGCAAAGATGATGACAGACGGACTCGCGGAGAGTCGCCCTCACCCGCATCGCATCTTCGATGCGCTGCGACCTCTCCCCGCACGCGGGGAGAGGCGAAGTGCGCGGCGACATCTGGCTTAAACGAATCACCTCACCCGGTAGGACCACCCCATGAAGCGCTCCTGGATGGATCGCGTGATCGACTCGATCGAATGGATCGCGGCCGGCTTCGTCGGCATCGTCGCGCTCGACATCTTCCTGTCGGTGCTCTTGCGCAACACGCTGAACTATTCGATCCCCGACAGCTTCGACATCGGCCGAATGCTGCTCGGCATCCTCATTTTCTGGGGCATCGCGGCAACCTCCTATCGCGGCACCCACATCACCGTCGACCTGGTCTGGGGCAATGTCGGGCCGCGCCATCAGCGCTGGATCGACGTGTTCGCGACCCTGGTGCTGCTGTTCGTCGTCACCGTGCAGACCTGGACGCTGTTCGACAAGGTCCGGCTGACCTACAACGACAACGTTCAGACCTTCGACCTGCACATGCCGACATGGCCGTTCTTCCTCGTCGCGTGGATCGGTGACGTCTGCGCCGTGCTGCTGATCGCGATCCGCACGTACCGGCTGATCTTCCACCCCGAAGACATGCATGAACCCAAGATCAAGGTGACGGAGTAACCATGAGTACCGACGCCGTCGCCGTCATCGGCTTCGTCGCCCTGTTCGCCCTGATGCTGCTGCGCGTGCCGGTCGGCATGGCCATGGGCCTCGTCGGCGTGTGCGGCTTCAGCTATCTCGTGGGCTCGACACCGGCCCTGAAGATGGTCGGTCAGGTCACCATGCGCACGGTGACCGACTACACCTTCGGCGTCATCCCGATGTTCCTGCTGATGGGCTCCTTCGTCAGCAATTCCGGCATGAGCCGCGAGCTATTCCGCGCCGCCAACGGTTTCGTCGGACATTTGCGCGGCGGACTCGGCATTGCCACCGTCGGCGCCTGCGGCGGCTTTGCCGCAATCTGCGGCTCCTCGGTCGCGACCGCCGCGACCTTCTCCGCCGTCGCCTATCCCGAGATGCGCCGCTTCGGCTATCCGCAATCCTTCGCCACCGGCGTGATCGCGGCCGGCGGCACCCTGGGCGCGATGCTGCCGCCCTCCACCGTGCTCGCCGTCTACGGCATCATCACCGAGCAGGACATCGGCAAGCTGTTCATCGCCGGCATCATCCCGGGCCTGCTCGCGATGACCATGTACATGATCACGATCTCCCTGATCGGCTATTTCCGCCCCGAGTTCCTGCCCAAGGGCAAGGTGACGCCGTGGCGCGAGCGCTTTGCCGGATTGAAGGAGATCTGGGCACCGGTGCTGCTGTTCATCTTCGTCATCGGCGGCCTCTACGGCCTGCCCTTCCTGCCGCGCTTCACGCCGACCGAGGCCGGCGGCGTCGGCGCGACCGGGGCCTTCATCATCGGCGTGCTGACCGGCCGGCTCGACCGCGAGAAGGTGCTGGCCTCGCTGCTGCAGGCGACGCGCACCGCGGCTGCGGTGTTCACCGTGCTGATCGGCGCGCTGATCTTCGGCTATTTCCTCACGGTGACGCAGACGCCGCAGAAGGTGACGGAATTCCTCACCGGGCTCGGCCTCGGCCCCTACGGCGTGCTGGCGCTGATCATGGTGATGTATCTCGTGCTCGGCTGCCTGATGGATGCCATGGCGATGATCATCCTGACCGTGCCGATCATCTTCCCGGTGATCATGCATCTGGGGTTCCATCCGATCTGGTTCGGCATCATCATCGTCGTGACCGTCGAGCTCGGCCTGATCACTCCGCCCGTGGGCATGAACGTCTTCGTCATAAAAAGCGTGGTGAAGGACGTCTCCTTCTCCACCATCTTCAAGGGCGTAAGCCCGTTCGTGGCAACGGACCTCGTGCGCCTCGTGATCCTGATCGCCTTCCCGCTGCTGGCAACCTGGCTGCCGACGCGGATGATGGCGCATTAGAGGTGACAAGATTGAATGCCGCACGGCGTGGCTGCTTCCCCTCTCCCCTTGTGGGAGAGGGTGGCTCGCCGCGATAGCGGCGAGACGGGTGAGGGATCTCTCTCCGCGAGCACGCTTGTGGAGATAGACCCCTCATCCGGCGCTTCGCGCCACCTTCTCCCACAAGGGGAGAAGGGAAGGCTCGTCGATAATTGGAGGCAGAGATGACCACCCCGACCCTCGAAACAAGATACGTTTTCACCATCACCGCGCGGATCGGCGACGTCGTGACCGCGGGCGAGACCGGGATCGGCGTCCGCCGCATCATTCCGATCATCGGCGGCGAGGTGACGGGCGCGGTCAGCGGAAAGGTGCTCCCCTTCGGCGCCGATTTCCAGACCATCCGGCCCAACGAGTTGATCGATCTCGAAGCGAAATACGCCTTCGAGACCGACGACGGTGCGACCGTCTACGTCGAGAACAAGGGTATGCGCTTCGGCCCGGTCGAGCTGTTGCACAAGCTCAAGCGCGGCGAGCCGGTCGATCCGAAGCTGATCTATTTCCGCACCGTGCCGAAGTTCGAGACCGGGCACGAGACGTACCGCTGGCTGATGGAGCACATCTTCGTGGCGTCAGCGGCGCGCCATGCGGATCGCGTCGTGATCGACGTGCATCAGGTGATGTGAGGGAGAGGCCGTAGGGCCCTCACCCGGATCGCGGCAGACGATGCTGCGCATCGCCGAAGCGACCCCGGTAGAGGCGAAGACGCCTACAACGTCTCTTGCTTATGCCCGCAGTTCTTGCAGGCGAACTTGACGCGGGTCTGGCCCTTCTCCGCCTGCACCCGGTTCGGCGCTCCGCACTTGCCGCAGACAGCCTCGATGCGGGTCGTGCCCTGCTTGACCACGATGGTCTTCTTTTCCATCGATTCGCGGATCAGGCGCTCGGCCTCCTCGCGCAGGGATTGTTTCGACAAAGCTCGTCTCCGCCTCTGGAAAGCGCG
This sequence comes from Bradyrhizobium sp. JHI2711, assembly GCF_056156565.1. Lineage (NCBI taxonomy): Bacteria > Pseudomonadati > Pseudomonadota > Alphaproteobacteria > Hyphomicrobiales > Nitrobacteraceae > Bradyrhizobium > Bradyrhizobium sp. JHI2711. The sequence continues at coordinate 1,252,406 of NZ_JBPZPT010000002.1, read as the reverse complement.
AGAGCCATATCGCACCTGCACGCGAAGCACAATGCACCCTGCCTGCCGCGCGCGCCCCTGTCGCCCCAGAGCGCGCGCTGCGACCGTTCGCCTTACGCCGCCTTGGAGACCTCCATCAGCAGCCGCTCGGCCTTGGCATCTTCGATGCGGTTCACGAGGCGGCTGCTCTCATGATTGTCGCGCACGGTCTTGGTCAGGGTGACGCAGGTCTGGATCATCATCACGATGCCCATGGTGAGATAACCCTTCATCCAGAGGTCGATCGGCAGGAAGAAGATGCCGATGGCGACGAGGAAGGCGGAAGCTGCGAAGGACGCGTAGGTGAAGCTCACCCAGGCGCCGCTGTGGGGCTGGCCATTCTGGTTCATGATGGTCTCCTGTCGATTGGAATGATGATTGCGTTCGGATTGGAACTTGAGATCAGCCCGCCGGCATGCGCCTGGACTTCAAGCGCGCCAGCACATCGTCGGCGGTCGTCTTGAGCCGCGGGCCGAAGCCCTGCTCGGCGAGTCGTTCGGCGGTGGCGAGCGGGCCGGTGGCCGCGTCGAGCTCGACCAGGGCATCGTCGGCCGCCTGAGCCTCCATCTGCCGCTCGCGCAGACGCCTCAGCGTCCCCTCCGCCTCCGGCAATGTCGATTCATAGGGGCGCGCGGCCTCGATGCCGCTGCGGCGAAGCGAGCGCACCGCTTCCGAGGCGCGGGCGATCCGGCGACCGCGATCGAGCTCGGTGATGCGGGCCTGCGCGTTGGCGACGTGGCGCTTCAGCCTGATGATCTCGGTCGCGAACAGCGCGCGCGCCGTCATGGCCGCATCGCGATCGGCCTCCAGCGCCGCAATGGCTTCGGCGGCCTCCTTGGCGAGGTCCTCGCGGCCGCCATCCAGCGCCGCAACGGCACGGGTCTCGAGATCGGCGATGCGCGCATTCGTTGCCTCGAGCTTGCGGCCTTCCTGCTGGTCCTGCGCGATCGCCAGCGCCAGCGTGCGCTTGCTGCGCTCGACGGCTGCGGCTGCATCGCGCATCTGCTGATCCAGGATCAGAAGGGCGGTGCGATCTTCCAGTCCCTCGCCCGCAGCGGCGACGCTGCCGCGGAAGAGGGTCACGACGGTCTTGAACATTGGTTGCTCCCTGTCTATGAGCGTTGCTCACAGATGGTAGCAGGAACCTTGAACATCGTTCAATATTATTTTGAGCGACGCTCAAGAATTTGGTTAAGAATGACTAAGGCCCTGGAACGGCGAGAGAAATTGCGTGCGGCCCTGATCCAGGCGGCCGAACAGATGATCGCCGAGCGGGGGCTGGCGGGTCTCAAGACCCGCGATTTGGCCCGCGAGATCGGCTGCGCCAATGGCGCGGTCTACAATCTCGTGGCTGATGTCGACGAACTGATCCTGCGGGTCGGCTCGCGCACGCTGCTCCGGCTCGACGAGACGCTGACTCTCGCAACAAATGCCGGCGAGCCATCGCCACGGGAATCCCTGGTCCGCATCGCCCTCGCCTATTGCGATTTCGCCGCCGAAAACCTCCAGCTCTGGCGCGCGCTGTTCGAGCACCGGATGGAGACGGGCAAGCTGGTGCCGGATTGGTCCGTGCACGACCAGATGCAGCTGTTCCGTCATATCTACCAGCCGCTGGCCGCACTGTTTCCTGGGCGCAGCCCGGAGGAACTCGGCATCACCGCACGCAGCCTGTTCTCGGCCGTGCATGGCATGGCGGCGCTCGGGCTGGAGCGGAAGCTGGTGGCCGTGCCGCTGCCGGCGCTGCGCAAGGAGATCACGGGCCTCGTGCGCGCGATGATCGACGGGCTGATCGCGCACGACGTGAAAGGAGCGGCGGCGGCTGACTAAAATTTCACCTGTCGCATCGCCAGTCGCGCGCTTAGCCTTCGAGCCGTCCCTTCACCTCTCGGAGCACCTCATGCCCCTCCTCATCCGCGGCGGCACCGTCGTCAATCACGATCATTCGCGCCGCGCGGACGTGCTGATCGACGGCGAGACCATCGTCGCGATCGGCGCAGCGCTCGATGCGCCGACAGGTAGCGAGGTCATCGATGCAGGCGGCGCCTACGTCATCCCGGGCGGGATCGATCCGCACACCCATCTCGAAATGCCGTTCATGGGCACCGTCACCGCCGACGACTTCGAATCCGGAACCAAGGCGGCGCTGAGCGGCGGCACCACGATGGTGGTGGATTTCTGCCTGCCCGATCCCGGCCAATCCATGCTCGCGGCATATCAGGAGTGGCGGCACAAATCCGAGAAGGCGGCCAGCGACTACGGCTTCCACATGGCGGTGACGTCATGGTCGAAGCAGATCCATGACGAGATGGAGATTGTGGTCAAAACCTACGGCATCAACACCTTCAAGCATTTCATGGCCTACAAGGGCGCGCTGATGGTGAACGACGACGAGCTCTACAATTCGTTCGCGCGCTGCGCCCATCTCGGCGCCATGCCGGTTGTCCATGCTGAGAACGGCGACGTCGTCGCCCTGATGCAGGACGCCCTGATCGCGCGCGGCGTCACGGGCCCGGAAGGCCACGCCTATTCACGGCCGCCGGAGGTCGAGGGCGAAGCCACCAACCGCGCCATCATGATCGCCGATATGACAGGCACGCCGGTCTATATCGTGCACACCAGCTGCCGCGAGGCGCATGAGGCCATCGCGCGGGCACGCGCCGCCGGCAACCGCGTCTATGGCGAGCCGCTGATCCAGCATCTGCTGCTGGATGAGCGTGAATATCAGAACAAGGACTGGGATCATGCCGCACAGCGCGTGATGTCGCCGCCGTTCCGCGACAAACAGCATCAGGACAGCCTCTGGGCCGGCCTGCAAGCCGGCTCGCTCCAGGTGGTTGCGACCGATCATTGCGCCTTCACCACCGAGCAGAAGCGGTTCGGGCGCGGCGATTTCAGGAAGATCCCGAACGGCACCGGCGGCCTCGAAGATCGCCTGGCGCTGCTCTGGACCGCGGGCGTCGCCACGGGGCGGCTGACCAAAGAGGAATTCGTCGCGGTGACCTCGGCGAACATCGCCCGCATCCTCAACATCTATCCGCGCAAGGGCGCGGTCGCCGTCGGCTCGGATGCCGATATCGTGGTGTGGGATCCCAAGGCGAGCAAGACCATCAGCGCCAAGCGGCAGATGAGCCGGATCGATTACAACGTGTTCGAGGGTTTTGCCTGCACCGGCGGTGCGGCCGCGACGCTGTCGCGCGGCCGTATCGTCTGGAAGGATGGCGACCTGCGCGCCGAGGCCGGCGATGGACAATACGTCGAACGTCCCGCCTTCTCGCCGGTGCATGTGGCAAATTCGACCTGGAAGGAACTGACGGCCCCGCGCGCCGTCGCGCGCAGTGCGGTGACGCCGTAAGCCATCGCGCTCCCTGGCAGAGGTCCGGGGCAACGACAGCCTCGATCCTGGAGAGACTTAGGAACGAACGGCTGGAGGCCTCGTTGTCGCGTAGTTTCTCTCCAGCACGCGAGTCTCCCCATGTATCACCACGTCAAGAAGCTGATGTTCACCGTGCGCGTCGACGAACCCGATCCGCGCTTCGGCAATATGCTCCTCGAGCAGTTCGGCGGCGCCAACGGCGAACTTGCGGCTGCGATGCAATATTCGATTCAGGGACTGAATTGCGAGGATCCCGACCGCAAGGACCTCTTGATGGATATCGGCACCGAAGAGCTCAGCCATCTCGAGGTCGTCGGTTGCCTCGCCCGGATGCATCTTGCGCCCTCGCGGAATGACCGCCAGGCGGCGGAGGCCGATCCTCTGATAGCGATTGCCGGCGGAGGCGGCGTCAATCTGTTCAACTCGCAAGGCAATCCCTGGACCGCCGATTATCTCAAGATCACGGGCGAGCTCGACGTCGATCTCCGCAGCAACATCGCCGCCGAAGCGCGTGCCAAGATCGTCTACGAGCGCCTGATCAATTTTTGCGACGATGCCGGCAGCAAGGACGCGCTGCAATTCCTGATGACACGCGAGATCACGCATATGAAGGCGTTCGCGCGCGCACTCGAGAGCCTGTCGAAGCCGGCCTTCAGCATCGGCCGGATTGCCCCGACGCCCGGCCTCGTGAACCAGTACTTCAACGATTCCACCGGCAGCGGCGACCACGGCGAAATCGACACCCGCGGCCCGTGGAACGAGGGCGAGGACTGGGTGTTCACGGAATCGCCTGCGCTGCAATCCGCCGATCCCGGCGCTGCCACCCCGATCGTCACGGAGAGCTCGCCGCCTGTCGACGAGGCCGGCCTGACCGATCTGCTGCTCCATGAGCTGCGTGACATCCTCCATGCCGAGAAGCAGCTGACCAAGGCGCTCCCGAAGATGGCGCAGTCCGCCCGCTTCGACCAGTTGCGGGAACTGTTCGAGCAGCATCTGGCCGAGACCGAAAATCAGGTCGAGCGCATCAACGAGTGCTTCGAGCTGCTCGGCGAGAACGCGCGCGCCAAGCCTTGCAAGGGCATGATGGGCCTGATCGAGGAAGGCCAGGAGGTCATGAAGGAAAGCCAAGAGAAGGAGGATGCAGCCGCCGACCTCGCGCTGATCTCTGCGGCGCAACGCGTCGAGCATTACGAGATGTCCGGCTACACCACCGCGCGCAACCTCGCGCAGCAGCTGCGCCACAGCGCGATCGTCGCCCTGCTCTCCAAATCCCTTGCGGAAGAAGAGAATGCCGATCTCCTGCTCAACCAGGTCGCGCGATCGCTGATGTCGGTGGCGAAGATGCCCGCCGCGCTGGAGCAGGCCGAGTAGTCCGCGCCGACGCGCAACACCTATCGATCCAAGCCGCCTCGCCTTGTCGCGGGGCGGCTTGGGGCTTCCTGGCTCTGGCATACAGCTTGCCTCTCGATGCCGGACAATTCCGGAACGGGAGGCACTCTTGAGCATTTCACCCCTCGATTTGAACCGCCGGAGCGTCATGCTCGGCGGCCTCGGTGTCGCCGGTACGGCAGCTTTTGCGCCGCGTCTTGCCTGGGCGCAGGGACGCAGCGAGACGTTGCTGGTGGTGCAGGAGCTGGGGCCGAATTCGCTGGACATGCAGGGCGTCGGCTCCAACCAGACCGTGAACGGCCTGTCCTGGAATTGCTACGACCGCCTGCTCACCTACGCCTCCAAGACACTGCCGGACGGCACGTTGTCGTATGACCGCGAGAAGCTCGCGCCCGAGCTCGCCGAGAGCTGGGAGGTCGCCGCCGACGGCATGTCCTGCACCTTCAAGCTTCGCAAGGATGCCAGATTCCACGACGGCACGCCTGTGACCGCCAAGGACGTCAAATGGTCGTTCGACCGCGCCGTGAAGGTCGGCGGCTTTCCGACCTTCCAGATGTCGGCGGGATCGCTGGAGAAGCCGGAGCAGTTCGTGGTGGTCGACGACCACACTTTCCGTATCGACTATGTCCGCAATGACAAGATGCTGCTGTTCAACGTGGCCGTCGTCGTGCCCTTCATCATCAATTCCGAGCTCGCCAGGAAGAACGCGACGCCGGAAGATCCGTGGGCGCTGGCCTGGCTGAAGAACAACGAGGCCGGCGGCGGCGCCTACAAGATCGAGAGCTGGAAGCCGGGCAGCGAGACCGTGCTGACGCGCTTCGACGACTGGAAGAGCGGGCCGCTGCCGAAGGTCAAGCGCGTGATTGCCCGCGACGTTCCCTCCGCCGGCACGCGCCGTGCCATGCTGGAGCGGGGCGATGCGGATATTTCCAGCGGCTTTGCCCCGCGCGATTTCGAGCAGATCATCAAGGAGGGCAAGGTCAAGGTCTCGGGCGTGCCGATCCCGAACGCGCTGTGGTACGTCGCGCTGAACACCGCCAAGCCGCCGTTCGACAATGTCAAGCTGCGCCAGGCCATCGCCTGGGCCATGCCGTACGAGCAGATTCAGACCAGCGCCTTCTTCGGCCGCGCCGTTCCCATGTATGGCGGCACCGCCGAAGTCTCAAAGCCGGTGTGGCCGCAACCGTTTCCTTACGTCACCGATCTCGACAAGGCCAGGGCTCTGCTGAAGGAAGCGGGTTTCGAATCCGGCCTGGAGACGATGCTGTCGCTGGACGCCGGCACCGCCACCGTCGGCGAGCCGACCGCGATCCTGATCCAGGAGAATCTCGCCAAGATCGGCATCAAGGCGGCAATCGAAAAGATTCCCGGCGCGAACTGGCGCACGACGCTGAACAAGAAGGAGCTGCCGCTCGCGCTCAACCGCTTCAGCGGCTGGCTCGATTATCCCGAATATTACTTCTACTGGAATTTCCACGGCAACAACTCGATCTTCAACATCTCCTCATACAAGAACAAGGAGATGGACGCCCTGATCGACAAGGCGCGCTTCACCACCGATGCCGCCGAATACGACAGGACGGTGAAGGATTTCATCGCGCTCTGTATGCGCGACGTCCCCGTGGTTCCGCTCAACCAGCCGATCCACGACGTTGCCATGCAAAAGGGCATCTCCGGCTACGAATTCTGGTTTCACCGTGAACCGGACTACCGCCAGTTCGCGAAGGGCTAGTTCTGCCGGGCGACGCTGATGGCGCGTGAGGCAGCTCGTGCCTGCATGGTCGAAAAGCCGCGCTCCAGGCGCGCGGTGCTCGCATGCAGCATCGCCGCGTCGAGCCTGCCCTGTCGCGATCCTTCCAGGGCGCAGGCAAAGACACGGTAGAACTGCGCGCCGTCGTAGGCGACCAGCAGCAGATCGACGCCGGCATTGATCGCCTCGACCACGGCCTTGCAGACGTCGTTCTGGTAGATCGCGCCCATGATGAGATCGTCGGTCATCACCACGCCCTGGTAACCCCACGTCCCACGAATGATCCCCTCGACGACGCGCTTCGAATGCGAGGCGGCGCGATCGGGATCGACGGCTGTGAGCGTGACGTGGCCGACCATGAGGGCGCTGCGCGAATGCGACAGCACCTCGCGGAACGGGAGCCAGTCGGTTGCTTCCAGCTCCTTCACCGGCGTGTCAAGATTGGCGCTGAAATGATGCGTGTCGGCGCGCACGCGGCCAATGCCGGGAAAATGCTTGAGCGTGGCGCCGACGCCCGTCTCTTCCAGCCCGCGCACATAGGCGCTCGCGATGGTGCTGACGACGGCGGGATCGCTCGCAATCGCGCGCTGGCCGATCAGCGTGTGAAAATCGAGGCGGTTGCGCCGCGCCGGCGGCTTGAGGTCGAGCACCGGCGCAAGATTGAGGTTGACGCCGACGTGGGCGAGCTCGCGGCCGTGGATGCGGCCGAACTCCTCGGCCTTGGCCTGCTGCTCATCGGAAGCCAGTCCCGTGAGCGTCGCCAGCGCCGGCACTTTCGTCAGCGGCGGCGCAAGATGTCCGACGATGCCGCCCTCCTGATCGGCGGCGACGATCAGCGGCGGCAGGCCGGCTGCGCGCCTGAGATCCTGCAGCGCCGCGATCTCGGCCCACAGCGTCTCGATGGCACGGCCGCGGATGTTGTGCCGGGTGACATAGACGCCGCCGATCAGGCCCTGCCTGGCGAGACGCGCGACCTCGGGAAAGGAGGAATAGCCGACCATGAAGTGCGGCCCGAGCTGCCGCGCTTGGGCGGCGCCGGCGCCGAGAACGTCATGCTTGCGCAGCTCGAACTTCAGATGCGCGGCGGAAATCAAGACAGGCGGCACGCACCAGAGCACGACGAGCGCCTTGCCGGCGAAGGTGCGCCAGTGACCTCCGCGCAGCAGAAGAGCGACGATTGCGATGCTTGCGACGACAAGGGAGATGTTTCCGGCGCCGCGCAGCACGAGCAGATAGGGATCGTTCTTGTTCGCAGCCGCAAATGCAGCGATCGGGGCGGCCAGCCAGAGCAGGACGAGACAAATACGGCGGAGGAATTGCATGATGCACCACGTGCGATGGGCGATGAACGCTTCGCACCTAACAAGGCGAATCGCGCCGCGCGAGAGGCAAAAGCGCGCCTGCACGAAAACTGCAAAAGACTCCTGAAACCGTGCAGACGATGGCCGCGGCTTCTGCGCAAGCACCGTTCAGAGTTCGTGATGCCACCATTCACGGAGACTTTCTGGACATGACGAGCCTGGCTTCGACGTCGACGACGGACATCCAACCGATCAGGCCGTCTGCACTGTCGGCCAAGCTCGCAATGGCGCTGCTGCTGGCCGGGCTCGCCGACTGGCTGTTCTACGGTCAGCGGATCGGGCTGTCGCTGACGCTGTTTGCGGTCGCGACCGCCTGCGTGTCGGTGCTGTTCAATCACGCGGCCGTGGACTGGCGGCGCGCGGCGATCAGCGGCGCGATCCTCGTGCTCGGCCTTGTGCCGGCCATGGAAGAGCTCAACACGCTATCGTTCCTGATCCTCGTCGCGTCGCTGACGATTGCGCTGTTGCTTGCAACCAATCCCGATACGACCGGGCTCACCGACCGCGCCCGCGCGCTGTGCAATTTCCTCCTGCTCGGTCCCTTCAGGTTCTTCCTCGATGCGCCCCAAGCCTTCAACATGTCGGCCTTCACCCGCGGCATCGCGCTCTGGCTGATGCCCGCGGCGCTCAGCACCGTCTTCATCGCATTGTTCGCCGCCGCAAATCCGGTGATCGAGCAATGGGTGTCGCTGCTCAATCCCAAGGTCATGCTCGACTATGTCAACATGTGGCGCGTCCTGTTCTGGACCTTGATGCTGGCTCTGGTCTGGCCGTTCATCCATGTGCGCTGGCGGCGCAGGGCGGTCGTCGCCGCCGCCGTGGCCGAGGGCCCCGTGCCACCGCCGCTGCCGCCCATGGTCTCGGCGGAATTTCTCGGCGCCTCCACCATCCTGCGCTCGCTGATCCTGTTCAACCTGCTGTTCGCGGCACAGTCCATTCTCGACGGCATCTATCTCTGGGGCCACGCGGCGCTGCCCGACAACATGACCTATGCGGCCTACGCCCATCGCGGCGCCTATCCGCTGATCGCAACCGCCCTCCTCGCCGCTGCCTTCGTGCTGGTGGCGATGCGTCCGGGCGGGCCGGCCGAGAAATCGAAGGTGATCCGGCCGCTGGTCTATCTCTGGGTCGGACAGAACGTGCTGCTGGTCGTCTCCTCCATCCGCCGGCTCGATCTCTATGTCGACATCTACATGCTGACCTATTGGCGGATTGCAGCGTTCGTCTGGATGGGACTGGTAGCGCTCGGCCTGATCCTGATCGTCGCGCGCATCGTGCTCGACAGGTCCAATCAATGGCTGATCGGCGCCAATCTCGCCGCATTGGCGATCGTGCTCTATGGCTGCTCGCTCGTGAACTTCGACGCCTTCATCGCCGACTACAATGTCGTCCACAGCCGGGAAGTTTCGGGAAAAGGCGTGCAGATCGACATCGACTATCTCCTGACGCTCGGGCCGCAGGCGGTGCCAGCCATCGACAAGGCGATCGCGCTACGGCCCGCCGTCAAAGAGGGCTGCCTTGTGTCACGCCGCGACCGCCTTGTAGAACAGCAGCGTCAGGACCTGGCCTGGCGAAGCTGGGGCTTTCGCAACTGGCGACTCCAGCGCAGGCTGGACGCCGAGGCGAAAGCTCAGGCCGGCAGCCAGCCGGCGAGTTGACGAGGACACGGAGAGTTTCTTGGCGCATCGCATTCTCATCGTCGACGACGAAGGCCACATCCGCGAGGTCATCCGCGTCGCCCTGAAGAAGGCCGGCATGGACGTGATCGAGGCCCGCGACGGCAAGGAGGCGCTTCTCCGCTTTGCCGCCGACAGGCCCGATCTCATCGTGCTGGACATCGGCATGCCCGAGTTCGACGGCCTCGACGTCTGCCGCGAGATTCGCAAAGGCTCCGACGTGCCGATCCTGTTCCTGTCGGCGCGCGACGAGGAGATCGACCGTATCCTGGGCCTCGAGATCGGCGGCGACGACTACGTCACGAAGCCGTTCAGCCCGCGCGAGCTGGTGGCGCGGGTCAATGTCATCCTGCGCCGCCTCAGCCCGCGCAACGGCGAGGCCAAGGCCGGGCCCACCGCGCTGACGCAAGGCGGGCTGCTGATCGATCCCGAACAGCATGTCGCGTCCTTTGCCGGCACGCCGCTGAAGCTGACCGCGATCGAGTTCGGCATCCTGCGCGCGTTCCTGTCCCGGCCGACATCGGTGTTCAACCGCGAGCAGTTGATGCGCGCAGCCTATCAGCTCAACATCCAGGTCTCCGACCGCACCATCGACAGCCATATCCGCAACATCCGCGCCAAGCTCGCGGCGCTTGCTTGCGACAACGTGATCGAGACCATCCACGGCGTCGGCTTCAAGCTCGGCCGCTGCGAGAAAGAGGCATGAGCGCCGCGCCCGACAAATGGCGGCCGTCACTCACCCTCGTGATCTTCACGGTGCTGGCGACGGTTGGCATATTGCCGCTGGTCGGCCTGTTCTTCTTCCGTCTCTACGACAACCAGCTGATCCGCCAGACCCAGGCCGAGCTGATCGCACAGAGCCGCGTGCTGGCGACGATCTATGCGCAGGAGGTGACGGCCCGGCTCGACAGCGGCCTCGTGCTCGGCGCCGAGGTGCCGCCGGGCGTGCTGCCCGATCCCGGCGACCAGGTCACACCGATCCGCCCCGCGCTCGACCTCACCGCGAACGACCTGTTGCGGCGGCGGCCCGACGCATTGCCCGCGCCCGGGCAGGCGCAAGCAGCCTATGTCGAGATCGGGGCCAGGCTGACGCCGATCATCCGCGAGACCCAGAAGGTGACGTTGGCCGGCTTTCGCATCCTCGATCCGCAAGGCGTCGTGATTGCCGGGCGGCAGGAGGTCGGGCAGTCGCTCGCCCATATCGAGGAAGTCGCGGACGCCCTGCACGGGCAATACCGCGCGACTTTACGCAACCGCGTGCCGGACAAGCCGCCGCCGCCGATCTATTCCTTCAGCCGCGGCCTCGGCGTGCACGTGTTTTCGGCGATGCCCGTCATCGTCAACAACCGCGTCGCCGGCGTGATCTACACGACGCGCACGCCGAGCAACATTTTCGACCATCTCTACCAGGAGCGGGCCAAGTTCGTGCTGGCCGGCCTTGCCGTCATCCTCGGCACCATCGCGATCGGCCTCGTGTTCTCGCGCACCATCACGCTGCCGATGCGCGAGCTGATCGACCGCGCCGCCCGAATCGGCCGCGGCGACCGGGAGGCGTTCCAGCCGCTGAAGCATTACGGCACGCGCGAGTTCGCCCAGCTCTCGCACAGCTTCCTCGGCATGGCCGAGCAGCTGGCGCGGCGCTCCGACTATATCGCGACCTTTTCGGCCCATCTCACCCACGAGCTGAAATCGCCGCTGACCTCGATCAAGGGCGCAGCCGAGCTGTTGCAGGATTCGGTTCAGGGCAAGGCCGAGGGCCTGACGCCGGCCGAGCAGAACACCTTCATCGCCAACATCCTGTCTGATACCCAGCGGCTGGAGGCGATGGCGCAGCGGCTGCGGGAGCTCGCCCGCGCCGAGAGCCTGCCGCAGAACGAGCGCACCGAGCTGGCACCCGTGATCGCCGATCTCAGAAGCCGGTTTCCGGCAAGCGCGATCGAGGCCAGCGGCAGCCTCGACCGGGCGATCGGAATGTCCTCGGAGAAGGCGCTGATCGTGCTGTCGCACATCGCCGACAATGCGGTGCGGCACAAGGCCGGCACGATCAGGCTGGAGGCGGTCGACGCACGGACGACCGTGCTTGTGACGGTCAGCAATGACGGCGAGCCGATCTCGGCGCCGAACCGCGACAGGATCTTCGATGCGTTCTTCACCACCCGCCGCGACCAGGGCGGCACCGGGATGGGGCTGGCGATCGCGCGCGCGGTGATGGCGAGCCATGGCGGCTCGATCAGGCTTAAGCCGACCGACGAGGGCGCAGCCTTCGAGCTCCAGTTTCCGGTTGCCTAGATCGCAAAGACCCAGACGGCGACGATGGTGCCGATGGTGGCGAGACCGGCGATGGTCCAGCCGGCGGCGTATTCCAACTCAGGATGACCGGTCGCCCGCATGATCTCAACCGGATCGGCGGTATGCTTCTCTGCCATGACAGCCTCGCACGTTTCTTCCCGCGTCATAGATAAGTCGCATCAGCCGCAAAGAGGTTCCATCACGGAAATGCGAGGCATGACGCAGCTAGGTTTGTTCGCCGACCCGCAGAAAGGCCCGGCCGGACTTCGCTACACGGACGATTTTATCGATCGGGCCGCCGAGCAGGATCTGATCGGCCGCATCGCAGCATTGCCGCTCCAGCGCTTTCAGTTCGGCGCGTTCGAGGGCAACCGCCGGGTGGCGTCGTTCGGCTATCGCTATGACTACACGCTGCAGCGTCTCGCCGAGGCCGATCCGATCCCGGACTGGGTGCGGCCGGTCGCGCGGCAGGCCGAGGCCTGGGCGGCGCTGCCGGAAGGCAGCGTCCGGCAGGTGCTGTGCACCGAATACGAGGTCGGCGTCGGCATCGGCTGGCATCGCGACAAGCCGCATTTCGACAAGGTGCTCGGCCTGTCACTGGGCTCGCCGTGCAACTTCCGCTTCCGCCGCCGCAAGGGCGAGACCTGGGAGCGCCACACGCTCACCGCCCTGCCGCGCTCGCTCTACATGATGGACGGCGAGGCGCGGTCGCAGTGGGAGCACAGCATCCCCCCGGTCGCGGCGCGGCGCTATTCCATCACCTTCCGGACGATGAAGCGGGCCTGACGGACCAGGCCAAAACAAAAGGTGCGAAAACAACCCCATGCACAGTAGAAAGCCGTTTCAGGCGCGAGCCTCGGCGGCGCTGGACAACGGCCTGACGGATCGGGATAAACGGCGGCTGCGCATCCAAGGTGCCGCGAATTCGCCTCAAGGCCGGCTGACTAATGAGATGAATTGAAAAGACGGGCCAGATCAGCGAGCCGATATGGAGCCCCGCAAGGCCGCCACACCCATGAAGCATTATCTGACATTTTTCCTGTTTCTGGCCATGACCGCGGCCTCCGCGCACGGACCCGTGCCGGGCCGGCTCCGGCCGCCCTCGGGTCTCGTGCAGGTGGGCCTCACCGATTCCGACACCAGCGCCGGCGGCACCGCGCGACTCTGCGAGCAGGTCACCTTCTCGCGCGGCCTGCGTTATGGCGAGAGCGAGGCCAATGTGCTCGATGTCGCGGCCAGCGCGACCAAGGCCGATACGCCGCGGCCGGTGCTGCTGTTCGTGACTGGGGATACCTTCACCGGCGACCGCGGAGCGCCGGAGCTGGCGCGCCAGATCCAGGACCAGGCCATGTGCTTTGCCGCGCGCAACGGCATGATCGGGGTCCGCGTCAATTATCGCCTGGCGCCTGTGGCGACCTGGCCGGCCGGCGCGTCCGATGTGGCCGCGGCGCTGTCCTGGGTTCATGGCAATATCGACCTCTTCAACGGCGATGCCCGCGAGATCGTCGCGGTCGGCTACGGCGCCGGCGCCTTCCACGTCGCGACCATGCTGGCGCATCCCGAGCTGCAGACAGCCGGCGCCGACGTCGCGGGCGTGGTGCTGGTGTCCGGGATCTACCGCGTCGACAAGGACGCGAGCGACAGCGAGAAGGCCTATCTCGGCGGCGATGCCACCCAGTACGACAAGCGCTCGGTATTCCCCGGCATCCTCAATGTCGACGTGCCGATCGTGCTGGCCTGGGCCGCGGATGATTCCGCCGGCCTCGTGGCGCAAGGCGAGACGCTGAAGAAGACGCTGTGCGGCGCCGGCCATTGCCCGCGCAGCACGCTGCTGCGCAGCCGCGACGGCATCGCGAACGCCTTCGGCCTCGATGGTTCCGGCGACAGCCTCGCGGAGCCGACGCTGCTGCTGGTGCGTCAGCTCGAGGCGCGGGGGTTGCCGTAACGCGTTGCGGCAGCACGCCTGCCGCTTTCATCGAAGCGCGACAGCCACACGATTGCCAAACGCTTGACCTAGATCAAGCGGCCTTGGTGGGGACTGAGCCGACCTCGTTGGGGGCCAACCACAAGGCATCGAACATGCGCGTCATCGGCAGGATGCTGTTCGTTTCCGTGATTGCCATCGCATCGCTGGGCGCGATGTCGCGGCAGCAGCACTCGGATCAACCCGCAAGCGATGAGGAAATCCGCATCGGCAATGTCATGCCGTATTCGGGGCCGCTCTCGGAATTCGGCGCGATCGGCCAGGCGGAAGCGGCCTATTTCGACATGGTCAACGCGCGCGGCGGCATCAATGGCCGCAAGATCCGCTTCATCACCCGCGACGACAATTCCGATCCGGCGACCGCGCTCGAGCTGACGCGCAAGCTGGTCGAGAAGGACGGCGTGCACCTGATGTTCGGCTCGTTCGGCACGCCCGGTAATCTCGTCACGCGCTCGTACCTGAACGAGAAGAAGATCCCGCAACTGTTCGTCGCCTCCGGCGACGAGGAGCTGAGCCAGCCGAGCGCGTTTCCCTGGACCATGGGCTGGCAGCCGTCGTTCCGGTCGGAAGGGCGCATCTACGCCAACTACATCCAGGCCTCTTACCCGAGGAAGAAGATCGTCGTGCTCTGGCAGAACGACCAGTTCGGGCGCATGCTCTACAAGGGCATCCAGGAGGGACTCGGCGATCTCAACCGTCACGTCCTGGTCGACATCGCCTTCGACCTTGCCGACGAGCATCTCGACGGGCACGTCTCGATCCTCAAGCGCGCCGGCGCCGACATCTTCGTCTTCCTCGGCGTGCCCTCGACCGCATCCAAGGTGATCAAGCTGGCAGCGTCCCTGAATTGGCGTCCCGTCTTCATCGTTAACGATGCCTCCGCCTCGATCGCCAACGCGATGGCGCCCGCGGGGCTGGAAAACTCTGCCGGGGTGATTTCGGCGGCCTTTTTGAAGGATCCGAGCGATCCCGCCTGGAAGGACGATCCCGGCATGAAGGACTGGTTCGCCTTCATGGACAAATACCATCGGGTCGAAAGCACCAACAACAGTGCGGCCGTCTATGGCTACGCCGCGGCCGAGGCGCTGACGCAGGTGCTGAAGCAATGCGGCGACGATTTTTCACGCGACAACATCATGCGCCAGGCGGCTTCGCTCAGGGACTATCAGCCTTCGGTCGCATTGCCCAACATCAGGATGAACACCTCGCCCAGTCGCTACCTGCCGATCCGGCAGATGCGGCTGGTGCAGTTCGACGGGCGGTCGTGGCAGCCGTTTGGGGATGTGATCGAGACGGCGTTCACGGAAGGGGCGGCAAGGTGAGGTCACTTACCCTCCCCTGGAGGGGTCCGGGACGAGCGTAGCTCGCCCGTAGGTCGCTACGCATGCAGCGAAGCGGAATGCGTAGCGGGGTGGGGTGACGGTCTCTCCACGTCGTAAACTGCCCGTGTTGAGAGATCACCCCACCCCGCTCGCGCTGCGCGCGATCGACCTACGGGCGAGCTACGCTCGTCCCGGACCCCTCCAGGGGAGGGTAAGAAACCCTCACGCCGGCTTCAGCGAGGCCAGTGCGTTCTCCAGCAGCGAGCGGACGCGCGCGGCATCGCCTGATTTCACCACGGCGGGGTCGAGATAGAGCTCGAGGCCCGGCGCGCGTTCGGTGATGATGCCGCTGTTCTCCGCAGCTTTGTCGCTCAGTGCATCCACCGAATAGGGGATCACCTCGCGGCTGATGCCCTTCATCGTGATCGCCGGCAGCGCGTGGGCGCGGACGATGTCGCTGACGAGGGCGAAGGTCTCGTAACTCAGCACGATGCCGCCGGGCTCAGCGATCGATTGCAGGCGCGCGGCGAGGTTCGCCTCCGCACCGATGATGGTGTAGTCCATACGGTCGGCGCTCCCGAAATTTCCGACATTGCAATAGCCCGAGTTGATGCCCATGCGCGAGCGGAACGGCTGCTCGATGCCGGACGCCCGCCATTTCGCGTTCAGCTCGGCAAGGCGTTGCTGCATGCGCCAGGCCATCTGCAGGCAGGCCTGTGCATCGGCACGGTCGCCCCTGGTCTCGGGGTCGCCGAAGAAGATCAGCATGGCATCGCCGATGAACTTGTCGATGGTGCCGCCATATTCGTGGGCGATCGCCGACATCTCCGTGAAATATTCGTTGAGGAGCTGGGTCAGCTGCTCCGGCTGCAGCCGCTCGGCGGTGGCGGTGAAATTCTGGATGTCGGAAAAGAAGATGGTGAGCTTCTTGCGCTCGGTATGGATGGTGACGTCCTTCTGGCCCGAGAAGATGCTCTTGTAGACCTGCGGCGGGATGTAGCGCGAGATCTTCATCGACAGCGAGGCCAGGAAGTCGTTGGCGGATTCGAGCTCCTTGTTCATGTTCTTGATGCGGCGCGCCTGACGGCGCTGCAATGACAGGAACGCCAGTCCGCTCCCGGCGGCGATCACGAAATAGGCCAGCAGGAACTTGAACGAGAAGATGTTGGCGGCGATCGGCTGGGCGATGATCACCTCCTGGATGCCGCGGACATCCCCCACCTTCCAGTCCTTCTTCGGGCTCTCGGGGTGGCTGTTGTGGCAGCTGACGCAGGCCGGACCCATCGTGACGGGCGCAACCAGGCGGACCTTGTCGTTGAACAGCGAGGTCTCGGTCTCCACGATCTTCTGCTCGGGATCCCGGCGCAGCGCATCGAGCGCGTCCTTCTCGAACTTGTCGAGCTGGTGCGGAGCGCGGTTCTGGAACGGGAAGTCCGAGACGAAGCGATAAGTGATGTTCTCCTGCTGGGCTCCGATCACCCGGCCGAGCTCCAGCGACAGCGTCGCGGGGATCGGGATCGCGCCGGGCACGGATTCGTAGTTGTGAACGACCTTGGTGCTGCCGTTCGGATTGGCCAGCACGCGGCCGACCACGTTGGAGGCGTAGTAGCTGCGCACGCTCGTGATCACCGAGTTGAGATCGATCGCCTGCCGGCGCAGCGCCGTCTTGCTGAGCTCGGTCAGGTCCAGCCACACCGCGACCGGCAGGGCGAGCAGGAGGAAGACGATCGCGGCACCCGTGAGAATGCCACTCTTGCGCTGTTGTTCGGAGATCTCTTGTTTCACCCTGTGGCTCCGTTCTGTGCGATTTTGTCGCAAATCCTTCCGGAATCCGAGACAATGCATGCGGCGGCACAGAGCCAAGAATTGCCGGCCGGCGCAACCCCATTTTATGGTGGTCGCAGCAAGCGCCTTTTCGTTTGATCACGGATGCTTAAGATCGGCGCCGACCTGCATCCGCTCCGCCGGGAGAGAGCCATGACCGAGACCGTCCGCATCAAGCGCTTCCAGGCACGTCCCGTGATCGTGCCGATGAACCTGCCGCTCCAGACCGCGACCGGGGCGGTCGCCAAGGCACCGCTGGTGCTGATCGACTGCGAGACCGACCACGGCGCGGTGGGTCATTCCTATCTGTTCTCGCTCACGCCCTCGGCCTTGAAGCCGCTGGCGGCGATGGTCACGGAAATGTCGGACCTCGTCGCCGGCGACGAGCTGCTGCCGTTCGAGATCGAGCGCAAGCTGAGCCAGCGCTTCACGCTGCTGGGCCTCGCCGGCCTGCAGCGGCTGGCGCAATCCGGCATCGACATGGCGGCATGGGACGCGCTGGCGCGCTCGCGCGGCCTGCCGCTCGCCCGCCTGCTCGGCGGCACGCCGAAGCCGGTGCGCGCCTACAACTCGAAGGGGCTCGGCATCATGCCGGCAGGCGCCGCGGTGGAGGAAGCCCACAAGCTGCTGGCCGAGGGGTTTCACGCCGCAAAGATCCGCGTCGGCCGACGCGATGCGCGGGAGGATCTCGCCGTCGTGCGCGCGGTGCGCAAGGCCGTCGGCGACGAGGTCACGCTGATGTGCGACTACAACCAGGCGCTGACGGTCACCGAAGCGATCCGCCGCGGTGAGATGCTCGACGACGAGGGCCTCAGCTGGATCGAGGAGCCGATCCGCCACGACGATCATGCCGGCTGCGCCCGCATTGCCGACGCGCTGCAGACGCCGGTCCAGATCGGCGAGAATTTTGACAGCGCGTTTTCCATGCAAGCCGCGCTCTCGGCAGAGGCCTGCGACTACGTGATGCCTGATGTCCAGCGCATCGGCGGCGTCACCGGCTGGCTCCGCGCCGCTTCGCTTGCCCATGCTGCCGGCATCGAGATGTCGTCGCACCTGTTCTCTGAAGTCAGCGCGCATCTGCTCTGCGTGACGCCGACCGCGCATTGGCTGGAATATGTCGACTGGGCCGACGCGGTGCTGGCAACGCGGCTGCAGATCAAGGACGGCTTTGCGCTGCCGAGCGAGGAGCCGGGCAACGGGATCGCGTGGGACGAAGCGGCGGTGAAAAAGTATCTGGTGGAGTGACGGGTCTCTCATCTCGCCATCGCAAGCACACGATCTCGTCCCTCGTTGCGAAAGCATGCGACACGGATTAACGATCCGCCATGACCACTTGGCGCCCACATCCCGGTATCCGCGTCGTCGCGATCGGCCTGCATTGGCGCGGCGGGCGGCTGCTGGCGGCCGAGGTGCGCGACGACGCGGGGCGGATCAAGGGGGGGCGCCCGCTCGGCGGCGCGATCGAGTTCGGCGAGAGCTGGCGCGCGGCCTTGGTGCGGGAATTCAACGAAGAGCTCGGCATCGACGTCGGCATCGTGGGTGAGCCCTTGATGCTGGAGAACATCTTTGTGCACGAGGGATCGACCGGGCACGAGGTGATGTACATCGCGGAGGTCGCGTTTCCGGATGGCGCATTCGCCGGCCGGGAGCGCATCGACTTCCGCGAGGACAATGGAGAGCAGATCGTCGCGCGGTGGTTCGACCTTGCCGATCTCGACCTGGACGGCGGGCCGAAGCTCTATCCGACCGGACTGAAGGACTTGCTGCTGCAGCCTGCGCGTCGTGCATCAACGGAAGAGTGATGCGTGATCCTTGTCGAGACGCCGACGACGTCGGTTGACAAGCATGGCGCTCTCAAGCAAAATTTCGAAAGGTTGATACCGCCGGCCGCTTGCGCCCTTCGGGGTATGGTGAAGTGTATCGGACCGCCGCCCGCTTCCTTTGCTCACGCGAACGGGTCAGTAACGCAAGCCCTGACATTCTCCGTTCATGTTGCAAAGGAACAGAGTATGCGCGATTTCCGCGACGCCAAAGCCATGGCGCAGACGCTCCGAGAATCCCTCAACGCCCGATCGGTCTCCCTCACCGTCAGCGAGAGCCTCGAGCTCATCGCGAGGTTGTTCGGGCTGGCCGATTGGAATGTCCTGGCGGCCCGAATCCGTTCTGCGGAGCAGGCCGGCTCGGGCCGCAGCAACGAGGAAAGCACCAAGACCGATGCTGCGGATCAGCTCCGCTCGAGAGCCAAAGAAACTCAGTTGCCGCAGGCGGTGCTGGATCGTTATGCCGGAACATACCAATTCCATAGCGCCGTCTTCACCGTGACGCGTGAACAGGATCATCTGTCCGGACGGCTGAGCGGTCAAAGCTCGGCGCAATATTACGCGGTGGGCGAAACGGAATTCGCCGCGCGGGAGATCGATGTCGAGCTACGGTTTACCCTCGGGCCGGATGGGGTGCCTACCGCCGTGATCCTGCGCCAGCACGGCAACGATCACACCATGCCACGCATCGACACGAGCACGGCGCAAGAGCTCCAACGCGCGATCGAGTCTCGTATGAGCAGCCGGTCCGCCAATCCCGGGACCGCGGCCGCGCTTCGCCGTCTGATCGAGAGCGTCGCATCGGGCCAGCCCAATTACGGCGAGATGAGCGCCGACTTGGCCGAGGCGACACGCAAGCAATTGCCGCGCCTGCAGCCGGGCCTTGCCGAAATGGGTCCGATCACCTCGATCGAATTCCTCGGTGTGAACGCACAAGGACAGGACGTCTATTCCGTCTGGCATCAGGGTGGCGCAGCCTCGCACTGGCACATCGCGCTCGGCAACGACGGCACGATCATCTCCGCCTTCGTCACGCCGGGGCCATGAGCTCGGTCAGGCTACCACACCTCCGCGCCGGGAATTCTCTTCCGCACCGCCATCCGCTGGATCCAGATGCAGCGGCGGACGGACCTGCTGGAGCGGCCGACGGCGGAGATCCCCTCGCCGGCCTGAAGCAGCGGCGCCACGTTCTGGCGCAAGCTGCGGCAGCGCTGGAGCTCGGCTTGCCAGTCGACGATCGCGGCGTCGGCGCGCGGCGCCATCAGCGCCAGCATCGCCATGGCGAGACAGATCGTCCGCATCGCTCCTCTCACTGTGATCCGCCTCCATCCCGGCGGTAGCGGAAATCGCAATGAGAGGCGCCCTGCATGATGGTCTGCGTGCGCGTGAGCCTGACGTCGGGACCGAACCCCTCCGCGGTCGCAAAGTCCGCGGTGCAGATCAGCAGGAAGCCGAGTTCGGGCTCGCCCAGGGCCTTGTAGAACTCGGCATAGGCGCAGCGCGTCACGTCGAACGCGAAGGCGTCCGCCGTCTGTTCGATCATGTCATAAGCGAGCGCATCGTCGCGGGCATAAGTTTTGAAGGCCGACGACACGGCCTTGCCGAGATTGCTCTCGTTCTTGGCCTTCCAGAACGCCTCGCCGAAGCCGCGATAGAGATCGCCGAGCGCCTTGCGCACCAGCGCATTGGCGCGCGCCTCGCCGAGCTCGGCCTGCAACGTCTTGATCAGCGGCACCAGCACCTGCGCCTGGATCTTCGCTTGCTCGATGACGGACACGGTCATGGGCGGCCTCGTGTCGGAGATGTCATTGTAGCCCGGATGGAGTGCAGGGTCATCCGGGACAGCGGCCGGGAAACTGCGGCCGGATTGCGCGTCGCTGCAACGGGCTAGAAGCTTTCGAGCAAGCCGCACCAGTCCGTCTTCGCTCTTCGAGCTACGCCGGACACGCTTCGCCGCAATCTTCCAGGCTGTGCCACGCGAAGCCGAAGGCGAAGCGTGGTGGGCACGACAGGGATCGAACCTGTGACCCCTACCATGTCAAGGTAGTGCTCTCCCGCTGAGCTACGTGCCCTAAAGTCCACTTGTGTCGGGTGGGGTCCCTATAACGGCTCAGGGGAGCCGGCGCAAGGACGGAAGGGGGCCGATTCAGGCCGCCAGCATCTTGTTCACTTCGCTGACCAATTCGCGCAGATGCACCGGCTTGGACAGGACCTTGGCGTTCTTGGGGGCGTCCGAATCCGAGTTCAGGGCGACCGCGGCAAAGCCAGTGATGAACATGATCTTGATGTCGGGGTCGAGTTCCGAGGCTCGGCGGGCGAGCTCGATGCCGTCCATTTCCGGCATGACGATGTCGGTCAACAGCATCTCGAACGGCTCTTCCCGCAGCCGCTGATAGGCGGCCATGCCGTTGTCGTGGGACGAGACCTGAAAACCGGCGTTTTCCAGCGCCTTGACCAGGAAACGGCGCATGTCGTTGTCGTCTTCGGCGAGCAGGATCTTTGGCATGGCAGGAAACGTCGAATCCCCAGAGGATATCAGCAGAGGTCACTAAGCCCGACAGAGGGTAAATTTGGGGTGAAAATCTTAACCCTGCGCCGGCCCCGCTGCCGGCTCTTTGTGGACCGGAACGAGGTCCAGATCAATCGAGCCGGACCGGCGCGTCCCCATCCCGATGCCTGCACGGTTAAGACGTGTTCCAAGGGGCCATGACATCTTTTCGCTTGGCAGAATGGTTGCGATTCCGGACAATGACGACACATAAGAGCCGCGAGATCGGCCGAATCATTGGACCCGGAGCTTGTCCGGATCGTGCGGCACGAAGGGACGAAGCCTGAGAAGATGACCCGCTTTGACGGCGACATGTCGCCAGCCTTCGAGATCTTCGAGCCTGCCGAATGGCGCGCGCCCGTCATCTTCAACTCGCCGCATTCCGGCTCGACCTATCCTGAAGAATTCCTGGCGGCGTCGCGGATCGACCTGCCCACGCTGCGACGGTCGGAAGATTCGTTCATGGATGAGCTGATCGGCCATCTGAGCGCGCGCGGCTTTCCGACGGTGCGGGTCAACTTTCCCCGCTCCTATGTCGACGTCAACCGCGAGCCCTATGAGCTCGACCCGCGCATGTTCACCGGCCGGCTGCCGAGCTTCGCCAACACCCGCTCGATGCGGGTCGCCGGCGGCCTCGGCACCATTCCCCGCGTGGTCGGCGACGGCCAGGAGATCTACCGCGACCGCCTCCTGGTCGACGATGCGCTGGGGCGGATCGAGACGTTGTACAAGCCCTACCATCGCGCGCTGCGCCGGCTGATCAACAAGGTGCACCAGATGTTCGGCACGGTGGTGCTGGTCGACTGCCACTCGATGCCGTCGGTCGGCGTCAGCAGGGACGAGCCGCGCCGGCCCGACGTCGTGATCGGCGATCGCTACGGCACCAGCTGCACGCCGCTCTTGCCCGATCGCGTCGAGGAGACCATGAGCGGGCTCGGCTATTCGATCGGCCGCAACAAGCCCTATGCCGGCGGCTTCATCACCGAGCATTACGGCAATCCCGCGAGCGGCCTGCACGCCGTGCAGCTCGAGCTCAACCGCGCGATCTACATGGACGAGCGGCGGCGCGAGCGCAGCGCTCGCTTTGCGCAAGTGGCCTCCGACTTCGGCGTTCTCGCCGACGTGCTGGCGACCACGATTCCGTTCGCCGATCTCGGCCCGTTCCAAGCCGCGGCGGAATAGGACGCAGCTTCTCTCCGAAACGACGAGGCCTTGCGCGCGACTGCGTTTTCGCTTCGCAAGCTTGCGCGCCCCAAATGAAAACGGCGGGGCTAAGAAAAAAGGGCCGCTCGCGAATGACGCAAGCGGCCCAAGTCTAGGGAGGAAACGCCCAAGGAGGGCAGCGGTAACGCGAGGCGCTACCGCACCGCAACAATATGCGACCGCGCCGCACAAAGTGCAAGGGCTTTTGCGCGGTTTCCCATGCAAATCGCACATGGCTCAGTTGCTTCTATGGAAACCCAGATTCAGTTTCTTTGATAAGGGAATTCAATGGGTTGATAGTCATTTGCATACGAACAAGGCAAGGTCGGAACTAAGATTTCAACTCCATGATCGATATTTGGCCAGCAGATGACTGGAATGGGGCAGCCCGCCGCGGCATCCAAAATACCAGGGAGCAACATCAAGACAGCGCTGCACGCGGCAGGCGAATTGAGCTAGGCAGGAGGCAAGCTCTCCAACTTCGCTTCGAGGATTTCGCCTGTGACGGTGATCGACTTCTCCGCCTTCATCGGTCGGCTCGCCACCGCCTCCGGCGAAACCATCCTGCCGTTCTTCCGCACCTCGCTGTCGATCGACGACAAGAGCAAGACCAAGGATTTCGACCCGGTGACGGAGGCCGACCGCGCCGCGGAGGCGGTGATGCGGCGGCTGATCAAGGCCAACTTCCCCCAGCACGGCATCGTCGGCGAGGAATTCGGCAACGAGCGCGAGGACGCCGACTATGTCTGGGTGCTCGACCCCATCGACGGCACCAAATCCTTCATCGGCGGCTTTCCGATCTGGGGCACGCTGATCGCGCTGTTGCACAAGGGCACGCCGGTGTTCGGCATGATGCACCAGCCCTTCATCGGCGAGCGCTTTTCCGGCGACAACGGTTCGGCCAATTATAAAGGGCCGTCGGGCGAGCGCCGGCTCCAGGTCCGCCGCTGCGCCTCGCTGTCGGAGGCCACGACCTACACCACCAGCCCGCTGCTGATGAACGAGCGCGACCGCGCCATCTTCGGCCACATCGAGAAGAGCGCGCGGCTGTCGCGCTATGGCGGCGACTGCTACTCCTATTGCATGCTTGCCGCGGGCCACGTCGACCTCGTGGTCGAGACCGAGCTGAAGCCCTATGACATCGCGGCACTGATCCCGATCGTGACCGGCGCCGGCGGCGTCGTCACCACCTGGGAAGGCAAGCCGGCCCAGGGCGGCGGCCGCATCATCGCCGCCGGCGACGCACGGGTGCACGAGGCAGCGTTGAAGCTTTTGAACCAGTAGCGCGCGGGCGGAGGGCTTGCATCACCGACGCGGGAGCGGAGATGGCGAAGTAGGTGTCTTACCCTCCCCTGGAGGGCAGGGCTATCGCATATGAGATGTCGCTATGGCAGCGTCATGGCCGGGCTTGTCCCGGCCATCCACGCCTTTCCACGCGGCACAAAGAACGTGGATGCCCGGGACAAGCCCGGGCATGACGACCTCTGCAAAATTCAATTACGATTGCCCTGACCCTCCAGGGAAGGGTAAGAGTCTCCTCACACCGCCTCTGCTCGCAAATGCTCCACCAGCAGCTTGGCCGGCTTTGGTAGCGCCTTGAAGCTGCGCGCGCAGATCACGAGACGGCGGTTGGCGAAGGCATCGCGCAGGCGGACCATGGCGAGCGGCATGGTCTTGGCACAGCGGCGGGCAGCGGCTTCGGGCACCAGCGCCACGCCGACATCGGCGGCGACCATCTGGCAGATCGCGTCGAAGTCGCGCAGGCGCGCGCGGAAATGCGGCCGCATGCCGAGCCGCGCGGCGTGCTTCGAGATGTGCATCTGGAGCGCGGTGGCGCTGGTCAGCCCGACGAAGTCGCAAGCCCCTGCCTCCTGAAAGTCGATCTGGCGGCGGCCGGCGAACGGGCCGCGTTTCGACGTCACCAGCGTCAGGCGATCCTCGCTGAAGGGAAAGCGTTCGATATGGTCGGGCAGCGCGTGCTCGGCGGCGAAGCCGAGATCGGCCGCGCCTGCGGTGATCGCCGCCGCGATATCGGTGCTCTCGCGCTCCTCGATGTCGACGGCGACGTCGCGATGCTGGCGCAGGAAGCCGGCGAGCGCCTTCGGCAGATGCTCCGACAGGCCCGACGTGTTGGCGAGGAAATGCACGCTGGCGCGCACGCCGCTGGCAAAGCCGGCTAGATCGCCGCGCATGGCGTCGATCTGATGGATCACGAGCCTGGCATGATCGAGCAGGCTCTCGCCGGCCGCGGTCAACTCGACGCCGCGGCGGCCGCGCTTGAGCAGCGCGACGCCGAGCGCATCCTCGAGCCCCTTGATGCGCGCGCTGGCCGAGGCCAGGGCGAGGTGCGAGCGCTCCGCGCCGCGGGTGATGCTGCGCTGGTCGGCGACCGCGATGAAGAGCTGGAGATCGACCAGGTCGAAGCGCATGCGATGTCTCCTTGAGCCTTCGTTGAGGCCGAAGGCTCTCTCCGTAACCTCCAGATTGTGCGCCGGCGCGGCTTCGGTCAATGTGCAGACATGATCGACCCGCTGCTCATCCTCATCGCCGCCGTGTTCCTCCTCGCCGGATTCGTCAAGGGCGTGGTCGGGCTCGGCCTGCCGACGGTGTCGATGGGCCTGCTCGCCGTGAGCATGGCGCCGAGCCGCGCCATCGCCATCGTCATCGTTCCCGCCATCTTCACCAACATCTGGCAGACCTTCGTTGGTCCTTATCTGCGCGATATCCTGCGGCGGCTGTGGCCGCTGATGATCGGCACCGTGGTCGGCTGCTGGCTCAATGCCGGCGCGCTGACCGGGCCGCATGCGCGCTACGGCACGATCGTGCTGGGCGCCCTGCTCGTCGTCTACGCTGTGATCGGCCTGAACAAGTTCGAGTTCCACGTCGCGCCCGAGAACGAGAAATGGGTCGGCGGCGTGGTCGGCGTCATCACCGGCGTGATCTCGGCCTCAACAGGCGTGCAGGTGATCCCGTCGATGCCGTTCATGCAGGCGATCGGCATGGAGAAGGACGAATTGGTGCAGGCGCTTGGGGTGTTTTTCACCACCGCGACGCTGGCGCTCGCCTTCAATTTGACTGCGGTCGGACTGCTCACGCCCGCCAATGTCGTGCCGGGCGCCTTGGGCCTCGCCATGGCCTTTGCCGGCATGTTCATCGGCCAATCGGTGCGGGCGCGGATGCCGGCGGAGGCGTTTCGCCGCTGGTTCCTGATCGCGATGATCCTGCTCGGCCTTTACCTCGCCGGCAGCGCGCTGGCGAAAGAATTCGCTTAAGCGCCTTACGATTTCGGCCCGTAGCCCGGCACCCATTTTTCGTGCTGGGGCAGGTCGTCCTGGATTGTCCACCACGACGCGCGCGACGAGGTGAAAACGTGGAGGCGAGGCCGGACTTCCGGGTCGTCATCGAGCAGGCCAGCGGGAATGCTGACGGTCGGGAGATAGCTCGCCTTGCCCGGCGTCGGGCAGCCGCAGGTCCTGCAACGATAGCGGATACTGCCCGGCGAGGATTCGTAAGATGCCGTCATGTCCTCGCCCGCCACGAAGCGAAATCTGTCGGCATCGACATGCGCGTAGGTGGCGAAGGCCGCGCCGCTCAGCTTGCGGCAATTGACGCAATGGCAGTGCGTCAGCGCGCGCACCTTCTCGATCTCGAACCGCACGGCGCCACACAGACAGCTTCCACGGATCATCGAAACCTCCCGAGCGCAGCCTCGATCGGACCGCTTCTCATTCACTAAAAGGAGCTACCGTGTCTCCAGCATGGCGACGCGGATGCCGAGATAGATGAAGAGGCCGCCGAGCGCGCGGTTGACCCAGGCGATCGCGCCCTCGGACTTGCGCAGCCGGTAGGCGGCTCTGGCGGCGAACGCCGCCAGCACCAGGCACCACAGTGTCCCCGTAAAGATGAAGATCAGGCCGAGCGTCAGGAAGGCGAGCGGCTTGTGCGGGGCATCGGCTGCGACGAATTGCGGCAGAAAGGCGAGGAAGAACAGCGCGACCTTGGGATTGAACGCGTTGGTGAAGACACCCTGGAGGAAGACCCGCTGCAATGAGCTCCGCACCGGCTCGTCCAGGTCTGAAGCCAGCGTCGGGCGCGACCACAGCATCTGAAGACCGGTCACGACGAGATAGGCCGCGCCGACCAGCTTCAGGATCGAAAAGGCCGTGGACGAGGCCATCAGCAGAGCCGAAAGCCCGATCGCCGCGCCCGCGACATGGACGAAGCAGCCGCAACTGATGCCCAGGGCGGCAGCGGCGCCGCCCCGCCAGCCCATCTGCATGCTGCGGCCGATCACATAGACCGAATCCGGCCCCGGCGTGATGTTGAGCACCACGCCCGAGAGGATGAAAAGCCCGATCTCGTGAATGCCCAGCATGAAGGTCCTCCGCTGCCGTCCTGGCGGTCCTGGTTCCGCTTAGTCGGTTCGCCCGTTCCCGTCCACCGCCGGGATTGCGCAGGATTTACCTCGAATTTGCAATGCGGATCATGCTTCCGCTGCGGCGCATCTGCTCTATAAAGGCGGGGTTCTTGAAATGTGGGATTCGCGGCAACCGCCACGCTGTGGCCGGTCATCTAATCCCCTGGAGCTTCGCGGATATGGAAAGACGTCTGGCTGCCATCGTCTGCGCCGATGTCGCCGGCTATTCGCGCATGATGGGCAGCGACGAGGCCGGCACCCATGCCGCCTTCAAGGCCCATCGCGCGGCAATCCACCCCATCATCCTCAATCATGGCGGCCGCGTCGTGAAGAACACCGGCGACGGCTTCCTGCTCGAGTTCGCCTCGATTGTCGGCGCCACCGAGGCGGCGATCGCGATGCAGACTGTGATGGCGGAGCGCAACCAGCATCTGCCCGCTGACCGCGCCATGCAGTTCCGGCTCGGCATCCACATGGGCGATGTCATCGCCGACGAGGACGAGGTCTTCGGTGACGATGTCAACATCGCCGTCCGTCTGGAATCCGTGGCGAGCCCCGGCGGCTTCGCGATCTCGGCCAAGGCCTACAAAGAGGCGAGCAAGCATCTCTCGGTGCCGCTCACCGATGCCGGCAACCATCGCTTCAAGAACATCAAGGATGCGGTCGGGGTCTTTACCTGGACGCCCGAGGGCGCGCCGGCGCTTGCCCCCGAGCTCCGGGAAGCCTCCGCCCTCTCGCAGCAGTACCGCACCGCGATCGTCGGCGTGCTGCCCTTTGCCAATCTCAGCGACGCCCAGGATGAATATTTCTCCGATGGCCTCACCGAGGACCTGATCCACGCGCTGTCGCTGCAATCCTTCTATCGCGTGCTGAGCCGCAACTCGACCTTCGCCTTCAAGGGCAAGAACACGAGCACCCGCCTGATCGCACGCGAGATCGACGCCACCTATTTGATCCAGGGCTCCGTGCGCCGCGCCGGCGCCAAGATCCGCGTCACGGCCGAGCTGATTGCGCCGGAGACCGGCGAGCAGCTCTGGACCGGCCGCTACGACCGCGACATCGGCGACCTCTTCGCGATGCAGGACGAGATCACGACCAACCTGTCTGCCGCGGTCGCCACCGAGATCGTCCGTGCCGAGGCCTCGGCACCGGCGCGGATCTCGACCGACGTGTCCGCCTGGGACCGTTTCCTCAAGGGGCTGTCGCACTATTACCGGCAGACCAAGGAGGACTTGGCCGTCGCTGTGGACCTGTTCCGTGAGGCCATCCGGCTCGATCCCAAACTGTCGATCGCACACGCCTATCTCGCCACGATCCAGATCCAGAGCATTCAGTTCGGCTGGGTCAAGGGCACGCGCGACATGTGGACCGAGGCAATGAACCTCGCCGAAACCAGCGTCCGGCTCGACCCGCGCTCCTCCTTTGCGTTCTCGATCCTGTCCTGGGCCCATGCGATGGAGGGACATCATGAGGCGGCGATGGACGCCGCCAAGCGCGCCGTCGCGCTCAACCCCTACGACAATGGCGCGCGCGGCGTGCTCGGCATCTGTCATTTCATGATCGGCGAGCACCGCGAGGCGATCGAGCTGTTCTCGATGGCCGCGCAACGCGACAACAGCGACCCGCGCTACCAATGGTCGGCGCTGAACGCGTTCAGTCATTATCTTCTGCGCCAATATGACGCGACGCTGTCATGGGCCCGCGAGCAGCTCTACATCAACCCGAATCACATGCAGGCGCTGGCGATCCGCGCCGCGGCGTTGGCGCAGCTCGGGCGAAGCGACGAGGCCAGCGAAGCTGCCCGCGTGCTGATGGCAAATTATCCAACGCTGAATGTCGACAGGCACTTGCGCAACTTCCACTGGAAGCGGCCCGAGGACATCGCCCATTATCGCGAGGGGCTGCTGAAGGCCGGCGTGCCGCTCGGCAAGCTGACGCTGGTCCAGAGCGACGTCAAACGGGCCGCCGAATCCTGAACGAAGGGGGCCGCAGGCCCGACGTGGTTCCGGTGCGACCGCCTGCTCGTTGTTGACACGACAGTGAAATGGGCCACACTCGTCACACGCTGAAGTAGTATATCGTGCTGTCGGTTTGTTAGGACTTTCCGCGCTCTAACAGCGCGCCTGCTTTTTCAAGATTCGCTGCTTTCAGGATTTGGGCCATGCATCACCCCGCTTCGAAGCCGCCCCTCGATCCCTCGATTCCAGTCTCGCCGAACAATCCCTGCCCGTTCCTGCGCGGCCTCGTCGGCGAAGGCTTCGTCGAGGGCGGCACCGTCCCGCTCAACACGCTGTCGCAGACCATCGCCAATGCGACCGGTGAGACGGGGCTGAAGAAGGTCTCGGCCCGCATCCAGGTCCGCGGCGTCGCGATGATCGCCAACGGCGTCAAGCACATTCTGAAGAGCATCTTTTCGGGCGCGGAGCTCGACGCGCTGCGCGGCGGCCCGCTGGACAAGCGCGGCGCCGGCTCGCGCATCCTCGGCGTCGACGGCAAGATCGACGAGGACGAGATCGCGCGGCTCGCGAGCTTCGGCCGGAACTACACCGACCCGAACACCGGCAGCAGCGAGCCCGGCCTCAACGCAGCGGAAATCAAGACCTTCATGCGCGACAACCTCGAGCGCGCCGGCAGCGCCGCTCGCTGGTACTACCCGCTGCTGATGAAGTTCGAATGGCCCATCCTTTTGAAGATCATCGGCAAGGGCAAGCAGGGCGAAGAGCGCTATCTCAGCGTGGCCGACGTGCGCACGCTGTTCGAACAGCGCCAATTCCCCGACCGCATCAATCAGCGGATCGTATCGCAGCCGCTGCTGTCGTCCTGCCAGCTCCGCTTTCGCTGGGCGGTCGCGCTCACGGCGTTCGTCATCGGCCTCGGCCTCGTCGCCCTGGTCGCGGTCGCCGAATTCCCTAACCAGGTTCGTGCCATGCTGCCGCAGAAGGGCGTGCTGGTGAATCTCCTGCCGCCGCCCCTGCCGGCGATGCCCGAAACCAAGGCTGCCTATTGGCTCGAGCAAAACTGGTCGCTCAAGGACCGACATTGGTTCCACCACGCCAGCCAGGGCACCGCGACGTTCCCGGTGCCCTATGAGTGGTTCGTGGCGCTGGAGCAGCCGCAGCTCCACCTGTTCTCCAAACCGGGCCTGATCAAGGACAGCGCCTATCTCGAACGCTTCGGCTTCATCCCGAGCCCGCAGACGATCCAGACCGACACGGCGACGCTGCGCCGCTTCGGCTACGCCAATGTCTACGAGACCACGCAAGCGTCGGACTGGTCGACGCGCTGGACGCCGGCGGAGAACGTTGACGGCCTGCCGGTCGGCTTCGCGCGCATGACCGGCGTGGTCGATCCCGCGACGAGCCGCCGCGAGGACGACATGATCGGACTGACCTGCGCCGCCTGTCATACCGGCCAGATCCATTACCAGGGCATCGACGTCCGTTTCGACGGCGGCCCGGCGATGACCGACCTGAAGAAGCTCGAGCTCGCGACCGGCCTGTCGATCGCCTACACGCTGTACGTCCCGTTCCGCTTCCAGCGTTTCGCCGATCGCGTGCTCGGCCCCGACGCCAGCACGGCGGACCGCGCCGCGCTCAAGCAGAAGCTGAGCACGATCGGCAGCTTCCTGATCGACTGGGCCAAGACTTACGAGAAGACGATCGAAGGCAAGACGACCTGGGACGGCAAGCAGCAGCAGGACACCGAGGAAGGGTTCGGCCGGCTCGATGCCCTCAACCGCATCGGCAACCAGGTGTTTTCGCAGGACCTCGCAATGAGCGGGGTCAAGGGATTCGAGAAGAACCTGCACGCCCAGGACGCGCCGGTCAGCTATCCCGCGATCTGGACGGTGCCCTGGTTCAAATTCGCCCAGTACGACGCCTCGATCGAGCAGCCGCTGATCCGCAACGCCGGCGAAGCCCTCGGCGTGACGGCGCTGCTCAATTTGTCCGATGCCTATCCGCAGGACAGGCTGTGGCGCTCCTCGGTGAACATCAGGACGCTCGGCTGGATCGAGGACATGCTGAGAGGCCCCGATCCATTCAAGGCGGCTGATGGTCCGAAGTTCGGCGGCCTGCTCGCACCGAAATGGCCCTCGCACATCCTCGGCGATGCCTGGAAGCTGAAGCCCGATCGGGTCGAGCGCGGCCGCGCCATCTACGCGGAGATGTGCTCCGGATGCCATCTGCCTGACATCAACACCCCGGCCTTCTGGTCGTCGAAGCGCTGGGAGCCGAGCGGCGACAGCAAGGTGCTGAATGCGGTGACGATCCCGCTCGACGAGATCAAGACCGATCCCGAGCAGTCCCTCGTTCTCAGCAAGCGGACCGTCGACGTGCCCGGCTTTCTGAAAATCAACACGGCTGACCTGCAGACGTGGTGGCAGTGCGAGATCCCGACCGCGAGCAAATCGCCCAACGAGATGGTCTATGCACTCGGGCTCATGACGGTGGTCGATCTCGTCGCCCGCAAATGGATGGACGACGAGAAGATCCCGGAGGCCGAACGGGCGCAAATGTGGAATATGGCGCGCAAGAACTGTCTCAATCCGGCGCCTGACCCGCGCTATCGCGCCCGGCCCTTGAACGGCATCTGGGCCACTGCGCCTTACCTGCACAACGGCTCGGTGCCTTCGCTGTACTGGTTGCTGAAGCCGCAGAACGAGCGTCCGCAAAAATTCTGCATGGGCCGCCGCGACTACGACCCCGACACCGTCGGTTTCGCAGTCGCCGCCGACGAGCGCTGCAAGACCGGTGAAACGGAGTTCTCCGCGACCGGCTCCGACGGCAAGCCGATCCAGGGCAACAGCGTGCTCGGCCATTCCTTCGAGCGCAAGGACGGTGAGTCGAAGCGCCCCGGCGTCATCGGCCGCATGTTCAAGGACGACGCCGAACGCTACGACCTGATCGAGTATCTGAAGACGCTGTAAAGAATCTTGCTTCGTCATTGCGAGCGCAGCGAAGCAATCCAGGCTGTCGCCGCGGAGATAGCCTGGATTGCTTCGTCGCAAGAGCTCCTCGCAATGACGGAGAATGAGGACGCTCCTCGACTCCGATTCTCACCGTCCTCGTGGAGGCTCCCGATCTCTTCTCACTTGAACAGCGGCGTGCCCGGCACGAAGGCGTCGAAGGCGGCCCAGAACTGGGTGCGGTAGCGGTCCTGCTCCTGGAGGATCTCGTGCTTGGCACCGGCGATCACGAGATGGGAGCCGGCGCGCAAATGATAGGCGAATTCCTCGATCGCCGCGGTCGAGACCACGGTATCGTTGGAGGCCGCCAGCATCAGGATCGGCTGGCGGATCTGGGAGGGGTAGTTCACGCGCTTGAAGGTGTGCATCGCGCGGAAGGCGGTATCGGCCCAGGCGACCGTCGGCGAGGCCAGGCCAAGCGTCGGGTCTTCCTCCAGGATCGCGGCGTTGCGCGCATAGCGGACGGGATCGCTGGTCAAGGGATTGTTGATGAAGGGTTCGAGCCCGGTGAGGCGGTCGCTGCCGCCGGGGACGTAGCGGCCGCCCTGCCCGAGCAGGCGCATCGTCTTGAGCAGCGCACGCACGGGGAGCGAGGTGGTGCGCCCGGGCAGGTCGATCATCGGCGCAGACAGCACCATGCGGTCGAACCAGCGCTTGCCGGCATGCGCCACCCGCAGCAGCACCGTGCCGCCCATGGAATGGGCGAGCGCGAAGAAGGGTGGCGGGCAATCCGGCAGCACCACCTGCTGCACGAAGGTCTCGACGTCGATCTCGAAATCGGCGAAGTCGCGCACATAGCCCTTGCGCGGATCGCGCAGGCGGCGCGACGAATGGCCCTGCCCGCGCCAGTCGATCATCGCCACCGCAAAGCCGCGGTCGCGCAGGTCGCGCACGGTCTCGAAATATTTCTCGATCTGCTCGCTGCGCCCGGTGAAGACGCAGACCGTACCCTTGCGGTTCGCCGGCGGCGCCCAGCGCGCAAAGCGCAGCTCGACGCCATCAGGGGTCTTGATGGTGCCGCTGACGACGTTTTCGGGGACCGGATTGGCGGGAATCGAGACCAGCGTCATTGGGCGTGCTTGGGCGGGAAGTGCTGCAAATCAAGGGGCCAAAGCGCCGAAAAGGCGCCTGTCCCGCCCTCTTGAACGCCGTCTCGTTCCACCCATATCACCTTCGTGCAGGCCGCTACCAGTGTTTCGGAACCGGAACATCAGGCTGCACACAGACTAAAGCCCGGCCCGATTGGCGGGCGGGTTACCAACAGTCGCTCAATGGAGGACTTGACCATGCGTAGCTACGATCTCACTCCGTTCTATCGTTCCACCGTCGGCTTCGACCGTCTCTTCAACCTGCTCGACCAGGCCAGCTCCGACGGCAGCCCCGGTTATCCCCCCTACAACATCGAGCGCACCGGCGAGAACGCCTACCGCATCACCGTTGCGGTCTCGGGCTTTGCCAAGGATGAGCTCTCCATCGTCGCCAAGGAAAACACGCTGACGATCAAGGGCGAGAAAGTCGCGAACGAGAACTCGAAATCCGAAGTGCTCTACCGCGGCATCGCCGCGCGTGCCTTCGAGCGCGCCTTCCAGCTTGCCGACTTCGTGCAGGTGAAGGACGCCTCGCTCGAGAACGGGCTGCTTCATGTCGACCTCGTCCGCGAGATTCCCGAGGCCAAGAAGCCGCGCCAGATCGCGATCAACGCCGGCGCCAAGGCGCAGGTGATCGAGAACTCCGCCGCGCAGGCCGCCTGAGCCAGGCGACCAAACCCAGCGACGTCCAGGTTGCGAAAAACGCCCCGGTGCCCCGGGGCGTTTTTTTCGTTGCAATGCATCACAGAGCAGTGATGGCGTAACACCGTCGCCTCGCTCTCCGTCCTTTGGGCATCGAACCAAAAACACGGAGAAGATCATGTCACTCTGGCGCAGCCTTTTCGTCGCCGCGAGCCTTTTGGCCGCTCCTCTCAACCTCGCTCATGCCCAGACACCGCAGACGGTCAAAGCGAAGAACGTCGTGTTGGTGCACGGCGCCTGGGCCGACGGCTCGAGCTGGTCGGAGGTGATCCCGATCCTGCAGGCTGCAGGCCTGCATGTGACCGCCGTGCAGAATCCGCTGTCCTCGCTCAGCGACTCCGTCGAGGCGACCAAGCGGGCGCTGGCCGAGCAGGACGGGCCGACGGTGCTGGTCGCGCATTCCTGGGGCGGCACCGTGATCAGCCAGGTCGGCACCGACCCGAAGGTCACCGGCCTCGTCTACGTCGCCGCACGCGCGCCCGATGCGAACGAGGATTTCGTGGCGCTGTCGAAGCAGTTTCCGGCCGGGCCGGCGCGCGCCGGCATCGTCGAGCGCGACGGCTACACCAAGCTCTCGGAAGAGGCCTTCCTGAAGTACTTCGCCAACGGCGTGAAGCCGGCGCAGGCCAAGGAGCTCTACGCCGTGCAATGGCCGACCGCGGCCTCGATCTTCGCCGGCCGCACCACGGAGGCGGCCTGGCGCTCCAAGCCGAGCTGGTACGCGGTGTCGAAGAACGACTACACCATCAACCCCGATTTCGAGCGCTTCCTCGCCAAGCGCATGAACGCCACCACGATCGAGCTCGATGCCGGCCACCTCTCGCTGGTGTCGCATTCGAAGGAGGTGGCGAATCTGATCCTGGATGCGGCGGGATACCCGCGGAGCTGACACGCGGTCAGTTCACGCAAAAGCGCCCGAGAGATTCTCGGGCGCTTTCCGTTCGCTGACGCTTAGTCCAGCCCCTGCGCAGCCGGCATGTCCTGCGTCGGCAGGATGGTCGGAGTCGGCCGGGCCTGACCGACGGTTGGTGCGATTGCTTGCGGGGCGGCCTCGGCCGGCTTGGCTTGCACCACAACGGCTTGCTGCGTGGGTTGGGCCTGCGGCGTCGGCTCTGCCGGCTTGGCAACGGCGACCGGCGTCTCGGCGCGCCGCGGGGCGGCCTTCGGCAGCGGCACGGCGCGGCTGGCCACATGGGGGATCGACGCCGGCGGGCGCGGCGGGCCGCTGCGGACCACGGTCGGTGGCAGTGCGGTTTGCGGCCCGTAGGGCGCGACCGCGCGCTCGTCATAGGCGGGCGCCATGCCATAGGCGTCAGTGGCGGGCATGAAGCGGATGATCCGCCCGTCGCGGGCGTCGATCACCAGCCGGCCATCGTCGCCGTTTCTGTCGATCACCGCGATGGTGTAGACGCTGCCCCGCAGGCGCGGAATGCCGAGGGGCGAGAAGCCGTTCTCGCGCAGCACGGCGTAAACCTCGGTCGGCGGCAACAGGGCCAGCGCCGGGCCGCGCTCCTCGTAACCATAACCGTAGCGCGGCGGCGGGGCGGCGTCCGGCGGCGCATAGGGTCCGTCGAAATCCGAGACCGCGATGACGGCCCCTCTGGCGATCCCGCTCGCGGGAACCTGGGCCTGCCCCGCACTGGCACCCAGCGCCAGCACGGCGGTGGCCACACATCCTGTGAAAAACTTCATGATCCAGACGCTCCTGTCAGGCCCTCCGGTGGCCGCCCTCTTTCGCTTCTCGCGGCGTGGCGCGCCTTCCGAAGGGTTGATCCGAAGCTTCATTTGGGATTTCGGCGCCGCCGGGGCCGGATCAGGGCGTGTTTGCCTCAAAACCGGCGCTGCGCAACTTTTGGAAAGCGATCGATTGACTTCTGCGGAATCGGGACTTCCGCGCGCTTGTGTGCTAGACAAAAATTTGGCAAGGTGATGGTTAGGACAGGAAGACTGTCTCAATTTTGCCTGCGGTTCCGGCATAGGGATTGCAGCGAGAACTGGTGCTCTCGAGCGCCGGCAAGGTACCAGGCAAAGCCGTTCTCGGGGACGAAGAACGCCTAGGCCTGAATTTAAGAAAATGCGGCTCGCAGAGGACGAGCGGTGGCCCAGGAGCGGGTGCCGCGGGACGCCCAAGGTGCGCCGAAGATGGCGGTGAGGCAGCTTGCCGCATGGAGAGGACAGGAACAATGAACGGGTCGCAATTCGAGCGCGCAAACATCGTGGCAGAAGAGCTGTCGGCGACGGTCGCCTCGAAAACGACCGATCCGATCACCTCACCGATTCAAGAGCACAATTCGCGCCCCAAAGCCGAAGGCCTGTACGATCCGAGCCTGGAAAAGGATTCTTGCGGCGTCGGCTTCATCGCCAACATCAAGGGCAAGAAGTCGCACGAGATCGTCTCGGACGCGCTGAGCATCCTCTGCAACCTCGAGCATCGCGGCGCCGTCGGCGCCGACCCGCGCGCCGGCGACGGCGCCGGCATTCTGGTGCAGATCCCGCACGCCTTCTTCAGCCGCAAGGCCTCAGAGCTCGGCTTCAAGCTGCCGGCGCCCGGCGAGTACGCCATCGGCGCGTTGTTCATGCCGCGCGACACCGCCTGGCGCAACGTCATCAAGAGCATCATCGCCGACCAGATCAAGGAAGAGGGCCTGACCCTGCTCGGCTGGCGCGACGTGCCGACCGACAATTCCTCGCTGGGCGTCACCGTGAAGCCGACCGAGCCCGCCTGCATGCAGGTGTTCATCGGCCGCAACGGCACCGCCAAGACCGAGGACGAGTTCGAGCGCCGGCTCTACATCCTGCGCAAGTCGATCTCGCAGGCGATCTACCAGCGCCGCGACCGCGGCCTCGCCGGCTATTACCCGTGCTCGCTGTCCTGCCGCACCGTGATCTACAAGGGCATGTTCCTCGCCGACCAGCTCGGCAAGTACTATCCCGATCTGCACGAGGCTGACTTCGAGAGCGCGCTCGCGCTCGTGCACCAGCGCTTCTCGACCAACACCTTCCCGGCCTGGTCGCTGGCGCATCCCTACCGCATGATCGCGCATAACGGCGAGATCAACACGCTGCGCGGCAACGTCAACTGGATGGCGGCACGTCAGGCCTCGGTCAGCTCCGAGCTCTACGGCAAGGACATCAACCGGCTCTGGCCGATCTCCTATGAGGGACAGTCGGACACCGCCTGCTTCGACAACGCGCTCGAATTCCTGGTGCAGGGCGGCTACTCGCTGCCGCACGCCGTGATGATGATGATTCCGGAGGCGTGGGCCGGCAATCCCTTGATGGATGAGAAGCGCCGCGCCTTCTACGAATATCATGCCGCGCTGATGGAGCCGTGGGACGGCCCGGCCGCGATCGCCTTCACCGACGGCCGCCAGATCGGCGCCACGCTCGACCGCAACGGCCTGAGGCCCGCGCGCTATCTCGTCACCAAGGACGATCGCATCGTCATGGCGTCCGAGATGGGCGTGCTGACGATCCCAGAGGACCAGATCATCACCAAGTGGCGGCTGCAGCCGGGCAAGATGCTGCTGGTCGACCTCGAGCAAGGCCGCCTGATCCCGGACGACGAGATCAAGGCTTCGCTCGCCGCCAGCCATCCCTACAAGGAGTGGCTCGAGCGGACCCAGATCGTGCTCGAAGACCTGCCGAAGGTGCCGACGACAGGCGTGCGCTCAAACCTGTCGCTGCTCGACCGCCAGCAGGCGTTCGGCTACAGCCAGGAAGACATCACCATCCTGATGACGCCGATGGCGGCCACGGGCGAGGAAGCCGCGGGCTCGATGGGCAACGACACGCCGATCTCGGCGCTGTCGGACAAGGCCAAGCCGCTGTTCACCTACTTCAAGCAGAACTTCGCGCAGGTCACCAACCCGCCGATCGACCCGATCCGCGAAGAGCTGGTGATGAGCCTCGTCTCGATCATCGGGCCGCGGCCGAACCTGTTCGACCTGCAGGGCATGGCCACGACCAAGCGCCTCGAAGTGCGCCAGCCGATCCTGACCGACGCGGACCTGGAAAAGATCCGCTCGATCTCGGAGGTGGCGGAGTCGCACTTCAAGTCGCGCACGCTGGACACCACCTTCCACGCCGGTCTCGGCGCGGCGGGCATGGACCAGGTGCTCGACGAGCTCTGCGCGCGCGCCGAAAGCGCGGTGCGCGAGGGCGTCAACATCATCATCCTGTCCGACCGCATGGTCGGCACCGACCGCGTGCCGATCCCATCGCTGCTCGCCTGCGCCGCCGTGCATCATCACCTGATCCGCACCGGCCTGCGCACCTCGGTCGGCCTCGTCGTCGAATCCGGCGAGCCGCGCGAAGTGCATCACTTCGCCTGCCTTGCCGGCTACGGCGCCGAAGCGATCAATCCGTACCTCGCGTTCGAGACCATCACCGCGATGAAGGACCGCCTGCCCGGCTCGCTCGACGACTATGAAATCGTCAAGCGCTACATCAAGTCGATCGGCAAGGGCCTGCTCAAGGTGATGTCCAAGATGGGCATCTCGACCTACCAGTCCTATTGCGGCGCGCAGATCTTCGACGCGGTCGGCCTCAAGGCCGACTTCGTCGCCAAGTTCTTCGCCGGCACGCACACCCGCGTCGAGGGCGTCGGCCTTGGGGAGATCGCGGAAGAAGCCGTGCGCCGCCATGCCGACGCGTTCGGCGAGGCGCAGGTCTACAAGACCGCGCTCGATGTCGGCGGCGAATATGCCTATCGCAGCCGCGGCGAGGACCATGCGTGGACCGCGGAGTCTGTGTCGCTGCTGCAGCACGCCGCGCGCGGCAATTCGCAGGAGCGCTATCGCGCCTTCGCCAAGATCCTCAACGAGCAGTCGGAGCGCCTGTTGACGCTGCGCGGCCTGTTCCGGATCAAGAACGCGGAGGAAGAAAAGCGCAAGCCGATCCCGCTCGACCAGGTCGAGCCGGCCAAGGAGATCGTCAAGCGTTTCGCCACCGGTGCGATGAGCTTCGGCTCGATCTCGCGCGAGGCGCACACCACGCTCGCGATCGCCATGAACCGGATCGGCGGCAAGTCGAACACCGGCGAAGGCGGCGAGGAAGCCGACCGCTTCAAGCCGATGCCGAACGGCGATTCCATGCGTTCGGCGATCAAGCAGGTCGCCTCGGGCCGCTTCGGCGTCACGACGGAGTATCTCGTCAACTCCGACATGATGCAGATCAAGATGGCGCAGGGTGCCAAGCCCGGCGAAGGTGGCCAGCTGCCCGGCCACAAGGTCGACGCGACCATCGCAAGAGTCCGGCACTCGACGCCGGGCGTCGGCCTGATCTCGCCGCCGCCGCACCACGACATCTACTCGATCGAGGACCTGGCGCAGCTCATCTACGACCTCAAGAACGTCAA
Organism: Bradyrhizobium sp. JHI2711; assembly: GCF_056156565.1. NCBI lineage: Bacteria > Pseudomonadati > Pseudomonadota > Alphaproteobacteria > Hyphomicrobiales > Nitrobacteraceae > Bradyrhizobium > Bradyrhizobium sp. JHI2711. Next base: position 1,213,317 of record NZ_JBPZPT010000002.1, on the reverse strand, counting down.
CCCGACCGGCGACGTCTCGGTCAAGCTCGTCTCGGAGATCGGCGTCGGCACTGTGGCCGCGGGCGTTGCCAAGGCGCGCGCCGACCATGTCACCATCGCGGGCTTCGAGGGCGGCACGGGTGCTTCGCCGCTGACCTCGATCAAGCATGCGGGATCGCCGTGGGAAATCGGGCTCGCCGAAACCCACCAGACCCTGGTGCGCGAGCGGCTGCGCAGCCGCATCGTGGTCCAGGTCGACGGCGGCTTCCGCACCGGCCGTGACGTCGTGATCGGCGCGCTGCTGGGCGCCGACGAGTTCGGCTTCGCCACCGCGCCGCTGATTGCGGCCGGCTGCATCATGATGCGCAAGTGCCATCTCAACACCTGCCCGGTCGGCGTCGCGACCCAGGACCCTGTCCTGCGCAAGCGCTTCACCGGCCAGCCCGAGCACGTGATCAACTACTTCTTCTTCGTCGCCGAGGAAGTCCGCGAGATCATGGCTTCGCTCGGCTTCCGCACCTTCAACGAGATGGTCGGCCAGGTGCAGCTGCTCGACCAGACCAAGCTGGTCGCGCATTGGAAGGCCAAGGGGCTCGACTTCTCCAAGCTCTTCGTCAAGCAGAAGGAAGAGAAGGGCCAGAAGATCTATCACTCCGAGCGCCAGAACCATCATCTGGAGGCGGTGCTCGACCGCACGCTGATCGAGAAGGCGCAGGCAGCGCTCGATCGCGGCGCGCCGGTGAAGATCGAGGCCGCCATCAACAGCACCAACCGCTCCGCAGGCGCGATGCTGTCCGGCGCGGTGGCCAAGATCTACGGCCATGCCGGCCTGCCGCACGACACCATCCATGTCAGCCTCAAGGGCACCGCGGGCCAGGCCTTCGGCGCCTGGCTCGCCCACGGCGTCACCTTCGAGCTCGAAGGTGAGGGTAACGACTATGTCGGCAAGGGCCTCTCGGGCGGCAAGATCATCGTCAAGCCGCCGAGGAACTCGGCCATCGTGCCGGAAGAGAGCATCATCGTCGGCAACACCGTGATGTACGGCGCGATCGAGGGCGAGTGCTACTTCCGTGGCATCGCCGGCGAGCGTTTTGCCGTGCGTAACTCGGGCGCGGTCGCCGTGGTCGAGGGCGCGGGCGATCATTGCTGCGAATACATGACCGGCGGCATCGTGGTCGTGCTCGGCAAGACCGGGCGCAACTTCGCGGCCGGCATGTCCGGCGGTATCGCCTACGTGCTCGACGAGGCCGGCGACTTCGACAAGCTGTGCAACCTCAGCATGGTCGAGCTCGAGCCGGTGCTGTCGGAGGAGCTGATCAACGCCGGCACCTATCACCATGCCGGCGACCTCGAGGCGCATGGCCGGGTCGACGTGTTCAGGAACCTGCTCGCCTCCGACGTCGAGCGGCTGCACGTCCTGATCTCGCGCCACGCCAAAGCCACCGGCTCCAAGCGCGCCGCCGACATCCTTGCCAATTGGAAGGACTGGCTGCCCAAATTCCGCAAGGTGATGCCGGTCGAGTACCGGCGCGCGCTGCGCGAGATGGCGGCCAACGCGGACGCCGAGCCGAAAATCGCGATCGGGGCGTAAGGCATTACACCTCGTCATTGCGAGCGAAGCGGAGCAATCCAGAATCTCTCCGCGGAAAAAAGACTGGATTGCTTCGTCGCTTCGCTCCTCGCAATGACGGTGAGGAAACAACAAGACGAATTTAAGCGGCAGGGACTTCGGGTTTAATGGGCAAGATCACGGGTTTTCTGGAAATCGAACGGCACGACCGCAAGTACACCCCGGTCGCCGAGCGCGTGAAGCATTACAAGGAATTCGTCGTTCCGCTCTCCGAGAAGGAGGTGCGCGACCAGGCCGCGCGCTGCATGAATTGCGGCATTCCCTATTGCCACGGCACCGGCTCGGTCGCGCCGGGCACGCCGGGCTGTCCGGTCAACAACCAGATTCCCGACTGGAACGACCTCGTCTACCAGGGCAATTGGGAAGAAGCCTCGCGCAACCTGCATTCGACCAACAATTTCCCGGAGTTCACGGGGCGCATTTGCCCGGCGCCGTGCGAGGCGTCCTGCACGCTCAACATCGACGACAACCCCGTCACCATCAAGACCATCGAATGCGCGATCGTCGATCGCGCCTGGGACAATGGCTGGCTCCAGCCGGAAGTCGCGACTGTGAAGACCGGCAAGAAAGTCGCGGTGATCGGCTCGGGTCCGGCCGGCATGGCCTGTGCGCAGCAGCTGGCGCGCGCCGGCCACGACGTCCACCTCTACGAGAAGTACGCCAAGGCCGGCGGCCTGCTGCGCTACGGCATCCCCGACTTCAAGATGGAGAAGGGCGTCATTGACCGCCGCGTGGCGCAGATGGAAGCTGAAGGCGTCACCTTCCACTACAACAGCCATGTCGGCGCTGAGGGCAACGTCGATCCGCGCGAGATGCTCAACGAGTACGACGCCGTGGCGCTGACCGGCGGTGCGGAAGCCCCGCGCGACCTGCCGATCCCCGGCCGCGAGCTCGCCGGCATCCACTACGCCATGGACTTCCTCCCGCAGCAGAACCGCCGCGTCTCCGAGGAGCCGCTCGGCGGCGTCCAGGAGATCCTGGCCGGCGGCAAGCATGTCGTCGTCATCGGCGGCGGCGACACCGGAAGCGACTGCATCGGCACCTCGCTGCGCCAGGGCGCGCTCTCGGTGACGCAGCTCGAGATCATGCCCGCTCCCCCTGAGCGCGAGAACAAGGGCCTGACCTGGCCGAACTGGCCGCTGAAGATGCGGACCTCCTCGAGCCAGGCCGAAGGCGCGGTGCGCGAATACGCCGTGCTGACCCAGAAGTTCTCGGGCGAGAACGGCCAGGTCAAGAAGCTGCACTGCGTCCGCGTCGACGACAAGTTCAAGCCGATTGCCGGCACCGAGTTCGAGCTCGATGCCGAGCTGGTCCTGCTCGCGATGGGCTTCGTCCATCCCGTGCACGAGGGCCTGCTCAAGCTGCTCGCGGTCGAGCTCGACCCGCGCGGCAACGTCAAGGCCAACACGCTGGACTACCAGACCTCGCGCCCCAACGTGTTCACCGCCGGCGACATGCGGCGTGGGCAATCGCTCGTCGTGTGGGCGATCCGCGAGGGCCGGCTGTGCGCGCGGTCGATCGATACGTTCCTTATGGGGAAGACGGATTTGCCGCGCTGAGATGTCATTCCGGGGCGCGCGAAGCGCGAGCTATGGTGCGCAATTGCGCACCTGAGAATCCATTCATCACCAACCCAGACGCCCGATGGATTCCGGGCTCGCGCCAAGTGGCGCGCCCCGGAATGACAATTGGAGAGAGCCGCGCCTTTCGGCTTCGTCTCGTGCGACGCGCTAACAAGCGCCTCAATTCTGCAGCCTCACCCCGAGCAGCACCACCGTGCCCTGCGAGCTCGAGCCCGGCTGGCTCGAATTCAGGATGTCGTGGCGCAGCGTGCCCTTGACCCAGATGTTGCGGTTGAGCTTGTAGATCAAATTGCTTTCGAACGAGTAGGTCTTGTCGTTGCGGTTCTGGCCCTGGTAGTCGAGCGTGCCGTAGGTGAACTTGCCGACCGCGGTGAGCCAGCGGCGGAAGTCGTGGTCGACTTGGGCGGAGTAAGTGCGCACCAGGACGCCGGATGAGCCGGGGACCGTGGTCTCCGATATCTGCGTGTCGGTGAAGAACTTCACCGTGGTGAGGCCGCTGGCGCTCCAGATCAGCGAGCCCGTGGTCAGAAACCCTGCGAGCTGGCTGAGGCGCGGATCGGTGTAGCTGCGCGCGGAATAGCCGACCGAGATCTCGCCGGTGAGGATGCGCGAGAACTCGAAGGACGAGCCGACCTTGGCATAGCCGCCGTTGGAATCGCGGAAATAGCCGTTGCGGTCGGAAGCCTGGTCGTGGACGCGGGTATCGCCCTGGATCTCGACGAAGGGTTTTAGGCCGGGCTTGAGGTCGTAGGAGAAGCGGCCGACGCCGCCATATTGGTTGAAGTTGCGGTCGTCGTTGCTGAAGGTCGAGCCGTCGGTGAGCTTGGAATCGGTGTAGGCGGTGCGATCGATGGTGGCGCCGGCCGCGACCTGGAAGCGGTTGAAGGTCTGGTCGAAGCCGAGCGTCGTGCCATAGGCGGCGTAGACCGGATATCTCTGCAGGCCGGCCTGCACGTTGGGGCTGCCAGGATTGTCGGTGGCGAGCCGCAGGCGCAGCTGCGAGGTCAGCTTGAAATCGCGGGTGACGTCGAGGCGGCCATCGACATGGCCGTTGAAATCGGGACGATTGGCCTCGACCGGCGACGGCGAGGCCAAGCCGTTGATCGTCGCCGGCATGTCCTTGGTGTAGCCCGAGAACGAGCCACGCAGATCGGCGACCAGCGCGTGGCGCTCCCAATCCGACACCACGAGCAGATCGGGCGCGATGACATAGGCCGGCGAGCCGACGGGCCTGTTGAGGCGCGTCGGATTGCTGTCGTAGCCGGCGGAGAGTTCGAGCCCGCCCTTGATCAGGAAGCTGCCGGCGTAATCGCCGACCGCGCCGAACGGATCGTCATCGGCCCTGAGGCGGCGGCGCAGCGGCTGGCCGGGCACGTTGCCCGCCATCGCCGCCGGCACCGGGACCTTGTGCGCGGTCTCGGAGGGCGGTGGCGCGATGCGCGGCGGGCCCAGCGTCGTGGCCGGCGTTGCGGGCGGCGGCGGTGAGCCGGGACCGGCGGCGCGCTTCGGCTTCGGCTGGCCCGGATAGAGCTTGGGCTGCTGGCGCTTGCGGTTGAGCGAGTCGTAGCCGGAGCCGCTCGCGCCGGTGGCGGCCGGCAGGCCGTAGGTCGGGACCTGACCGACACGCGAGCTCGCCGGCGCCTGCTGGCGCTGGCGCGGGTCGGCGTTGGGATCAGGCAGTTTCGGCAAGGCATCGGAGGGCGCCTGGGGTACGCCGGCGGTGCGGCGGGTCGGCAGCGTCTCAGGCGAGGCGAAGGCGCCGCGGTTGGGATTGAACAGGTCGGGCGTGAGCCCCTGGGCCGCCGCCGGGCCGCTTGCGAGGGTGGTCAGCGCGAGGCACGGCAAAGAGGCGCGCAGGAAATGCGCGACCTTGCTCCGGCCCCTGCCTGGAGACGACCCCACGATGGAATTACCCCAACGAAATCAAACACTTTCTCGATCATCCCCGCCGACTGGCGAGAACCATCGTTAATGGAGTTAAAACAATTATGGTTAATGACCGGTTGAGGGCATCCGGCCGCGCGTCGCCTCGCTGATCGGGGCGTGCTAAGCAGGCGCCAATGGGCGAACGCCCCTCCTCCCTGGACCCGACCATGCCGAGCTCGAAACCGCTGATGACCCAATCATCCGGCTCCATTCCCGATAGCGTCGAATCCGCGCTCCGCACGCTGGAGACGGAGAGCGGCGGCATCAATGCGCTCGCTAGCGCGCTGCGCGGCCCGCTGGGCGAGCCGTTCGCCAAGGCGGTCGAGCTGATCCGCAATGCCAAGGGCCGCGTCATCGTCACCGGGCTCGGCAAGTCAGGCCATATGGGCCGCAAGATCGCCGCGACGCTGGCCTCGACCGGCACGCCTTCCTTCTTCGTGCACGCCGCCGAAGCTGGTCATGGCGACCTCGGCATGATCACGCCCGACGACGTCATCATGGCGCTGTCCTGGTCCGGCGAGCAGCCGGAGATGAAGAATCTCGTGAACTATTCGGCGCGCTTTGCGATCCCGATGATCGCGGTGACCTCGAGCGCGTCGTCCTCGCTCGGCCAAGCCGCCGACCTCGTGATCGAGCTGCCGAAGGCGCGCGAGGCCTGCCCGCACAATCTGGCGCCGACCACCTCGACCCTGATGCAGGCCGCGATCGGCGACGCGCTCGCGATCGCGCTGCTCGAGGGCCGCGGCTTCACCGCGCTGGAGTTCGCGCATTTCCACCCCGGCGGCAAGCTGGGCGCGATGCTGAAATTCGTTCGCGACTACATGCGCACGGGCGCTGAGATTCCGCTCAAGCCGCTCGGCACCGAGATGTCGGAAGCCGTGGTCGAGATGTCGGCGAAGGGGCTCGGCTGCGTCTGCATCGTTAACGATGCGGGCGAGGCCGTCGGCATCATCACCGACGGCGATTTGCGCCGCCACATGCGGCCCGATCTGCTGACGGTGACCGTCGACGAGATCATGACGAAGCAGCCCAAGACCGTGCCGCCTTCGATGCTCGCGACCGAGATGATCGAGGTGCTGAACACCCGCAAGATCACCTCGCTGCTGGTGACGGAAGCGGGCAAGGTGGTCGGGATCGTGCACCTGCACGATCTGCTGCGCGCGGGCGTGGCGTAGGGCGCGCAGCCCGCTTCACCCGTCATTCCGGGGCGCGCCACTTGGCGCGAACCCGGAATCCATTTCACCCCGAGGTCGCTGCCCGATGGATTCCGGGCTCGCGCTTCGCGCGCCCCGGAATGACGGTGAAGATGAGACGCTCCTCGCAATGACGGTGGAGAGACCTACGCCGGAAACCGCGCCGCGTTCTCCTCCAGCGGCAAGCGCAGCCCGTTCGCCAGATACGACACCGTGTGATAGAAGCCGCACAGCAGCATGATCTCCAGGATCTGCGCCTCGTCGTAATGCGTCGACAGCGCGGCGAACTCCTCGTCCGCGAGTGTCGCGCGATGATGCAGCGCGTCGACGGCTGCGATCAGCGCCTGCTCGGCCGGCGACCAAAGGGCCGAATTCGTATCACCCAGCACCGTCGCACGCACCTCCTCCGCGGTGAGCTTCGCCGGCCCGGCGAAGATCGCGACATGCACGCCCCATTCGTATTCGCATCCGTTCAGCGCGCAGGTGCGGTCGATGACGATCTCACGCTGCCGCAGCGAGAGCGGCCCCGGATCAAGCAGCCCGCCCGCGCGAAACTTGTCCCAGGCCCGGCCATGGCCCGCCATCACCCGGAACAGCACCAGCGGCGGCGCACCCCGCATGATGCGATCGAACTGCGCCTGGATCTCCGGGGGATAAGGCGGCGAGAGCGGGGCGATGCGCGGTGGGACCTGGGACATCGCGGCAGACATAGGCCGGCTCCTTTGCTACATTTATCGTAGCAATACGCTACATTATTTGTAGCACGACGCAAGAGGCGACGATGGCGAAACAGGCCGGCTCGAATACACGCAGCGTCCGCGGCTCGCGCACCGGGCGGCCGATCATGGCTTTGCTCGACCTGCTCGGCCGGCGCTGGGCCTTGCGGATCCTGTGGGAGTTGCGGGGAGAGCCCCTCACCTCGCGCGCCCTGCGCAGCGCCTGCGACGAGGCCTCGCCCACGGTGCTGCAGGCCCGGCTGACCGAGCTGCGCGAGGCGGGCTTCGTGGAGCTGGGCGACGGCGGAGGTTACGGACTGACACCGCTGGGCCGGGAATTGTGCGAGACCTTCATGCCACTACACAGGTTTGCGGAGCGATGGAGAAGGTGAGCATCACTCGTTGCCACGCGCTGGTGTTCCTTCTCCCCTTGTGGGAGAAGGTGGCGCGAAGCGCCGGATGAGGGGTCTCTCTCCACGAACTCAGCTTAGCTATCGCGGAGAGACACCCCTCACCCGTCTCGCCGCTTTGCGGCGAGCCACCCTCTCCCGCAAGGGGAGAGGGGAAAAGTCCTCACGCCGCGGCGACCGTCAGGTTCGCGCCGTCGACCTGTACCACCTTCACCCGCGTGCCGGCCGGCGTATCGGGCCCAGCCACGCGCCATACCGTGTCGCCGATCCGCACGGTGCCGGTGCCGTCGATGATCGGCTTCTCCAGCGTGAACTCACGGCCGAGCAGGGCTTCGGTACGCTTGTTGAGGAACGGGCTGGCGCTAGCCTCCGGCTTCGGCTTGGCAAGACGGCGCCAGACCGGCACGGCAGCTGCGGCGAAGATCGCGAACATCACGAGCTGGACCTGCCAGGAGATCGCAGCCGCGAACGAGATCAGGCCGACCAGCAGCGCAGCGAGCCCAAGCCAGAACAGGAAGATGCCGGGCGCCAGCACCTCCAGGGCCATCAGGATGAAGCCGAGGATCAGCCAGTTCCAGTTGCCGAGCGATACGAACATGTCGGTCATGACACGACCTCTGTGAATAGTCCCGTTATTGCTGCGGCACGGACGGCAGTGTCGGGCCCGACGACGGTACCGAGCCGCCGCGGCGGGCCGCGGCCACCGCGCTCTCCCCGAACGTGGCCTTCGCAATTTCGCCGATACCGGCGAGCGAGCCCAGCATGCTCATCGCTTCGACCGGAAGCATGATGACCTTCTGGTTCGGCGAGTCGGCCAGCTGCCCGAATGCCTTGATATACTTATCGGCGATAAAATAGTTTAGCGCAGCGACATCGCCCTTGGCGATGGCCTCGCTGACCATTTGCGTGGCCTTGGCCTCGGCTTCGGCCGACCGCTCGCGCGCCTCGGCATCGCGGAAGGCGGCCTCGCGGCGGCCTTCCGCCTGGAGGATCTGGCCCTGCTTGGCGCCCTCGGCGCGCAGGATCTCGGACTGGCGTTGGCCTTCGGCCGCGAGAATGTCGGCGCGCTTGACCCGCTCGGCCTTCATCTGCCGCCCCATGGCTTCGACCAGGTCGGCGGGCGGCACGATGTCCTTGATCTCGATGCGGTTGACCTTGACGCCCCAGGGCGAGACCGCGGCGTCGACCACACGGAGCAGGCGCTGGTTGATTTCGTCGCGGTGCGACAGCACCTGGTCGAGGTCCATCGAGCCCATCACCGAGCGGATGTTGGTCATGGTGAGCACCGTAATCCCCTGGTTCAGGTTGGCGACCTCGTAGCTCGCCTTGGCGGCATCGAACACCTGATAAAAGGCGACGCCGTCCACCGTCACGGTGGCGTTGTCCTTGGTGATCACCTCCTGCTCGGGAATGTCGATCACCTGCTCCATCATGTTGATCTTGCGCCCGACGCGATCGAAATAGGGCACGATCAAATTGAGCCCGGGGCTCAGCGTCTGGGTGTATTTGCCGAACCGCTCGATGGTCCAGTCATAGCCCTGCGGCACCGTCTTCACGCCGGCGACCAGCGTGACGATGACGAGCAAAACCAGAACAATCGCGAAAATGTCGAAGCCGCTCATATCTCCTCCAAGCCGGGACAAGACGTCAGGAAAAAGCCCTTTCCGGCGCTGTCATTGGTCGGGATCACGATCCTACCGGTTCAGCGGTCGCAATTCACGTCGGTATCGGAGCAATTCCACACAAGACACACAGCAAGAGAACGGTCGCGATATGTATTTGCGACAGGCTCTTGAAAGCGCGCGGGCGCAGGCCTAAAGCGCGATGCGATCAGGATGAATCGTCATCGCACTTTAGGTTATTGTTTGAGCATGATCTTTTCGGAAAACCGCTTCACGCTTTTCCGGATCATGCTCTAGCGGCGGAAATTAACGAATTCGGGCGAGGCGTCCGTCACGGACGGGTTCATTCGATCACGTCATTCGCAATTGCAAGCAGGCCCGGGGAAAGCGTGATGCCGAGCGCTCTCGCCGCCTTCAGGTTGATCACCAGCTCGAACTTGGTGGGATTCTGCACCGGCAGGTCGGCCGGCCGTGCGCCCTTCAGGATCCGATCGATATAGTCCGCGGCGCGGCGAAGCTGCTCGACGCTGTCGGTGCTGTAGGACATCAGCCCACCCTCATCGACGAACGTCCGGCTCCAGAATACCGCGGGTACACGCGCCTGTGCGATCGCCGAGAGCAGTTGCGCGCGGTTGGCCATGGTGAAGAAGTCCGGCAGGACCAGGATGGCGCCGTCTTGCCTGGAAGCCAGCGCCCCGATCGAGACGGCGTCATGGACGGGCGCGGGCTCGACCGTCAGGCGCAGCGTCCGTGCGGCGTCCTCGATGGCGCGCAACATCAGTGGCGCGAACGGCGCGGTGGCGGGATTGAAGACGACCGCAGCGCGGGACACCTTCGGCGTGACCTGCGTCAGCATCTCCAGCCATTTGCCGGCGAGCGGACCGTCGTAATCGGTAAAGCCGGTGAGGTTGCCGCCGGGATGCGCGAGGTTTTCGACGAAGCCCTGGCCGACGGGATCGGTGACGACGGCGAACACGATCGGGATCGTCGTGGTGCGCCGGCGCAGCTCTTCGACCGAGGGTGTGCCGACCGCAAGCAGGATGTCGGGCTTGAGCGCGATCAGCTCGTCGGCGAGCTGCGCGATGCGGGCGCGCTCGCCGCCGCCGTTGCGCCAATCGATCTTGAGATTGTCGCGCTCCTTCCAGCCTTGGCCGGCGAGCGCTTCGACCAGGGCCATGCTGCGCGTCTGGCCGATCGCATCATCAGCAGCCGTGACCGAGAGCACGCCGAGCCGCCGTGTCGCGTTCGGCTGCTGCGCCAGGGCCGGGGCCGGCAGCGCCGCGAACATCCCCAGAAGCGCCAGGCACCGGCGGCGGTTCATGGGACGCCCATCAGATCCAGCCCTGGAGCTCGCGCAGCACCAGGGTGCGGATCACGTCCATGCCCGGTCCGCTGTCGTTGAGGCAGGGGATCGCGGAAAACTGCTCGCCGCCATTGTGCTTGAATATCTCCGCGTTCTCCTGCGCGATCTCCTCCAGCGTCTCCAGGCAGTCGGCGGAAAAGCCCGGCGTCACCACCGCGATGCGGCGCACGCCCTCTTTGGCAAGCCGCTCCATGGTCTTGTCGGTATAGGGCTGCAGCCACTCGTCGTTGCCGAAGCGCGACTGGAAGGTCAGCAGCAGCTTGGTCTCGTCCATGCCGAGCCGGCGGCGCAGCGCCTCAGTCGTCGCGATGCAGTGCTGCTGATAGGGATCGCCCTTGTCGACATAGGCTTTCGGCATGCCGTGGAAGGATGCCACGATCAGCTCCGGCTTGAAGGACAGCGTCGCCAGATGGCCCTCGATCGAGGCGGCGAGCGCCTCGATATAGGCTTTGTCGTCATAGTAGGGCGGCGTCACCCGCAGAGTCGGCTGGTTCCGCAGCTGCGCGAGCACGCGGAAGACTTCGTCGCAGACGGTCGCCGAGGTCGAGGCCGAATATTGCGGATAGAGCGGCACGGCCAGGATACGCTCGCAGCCCTTCGCGATCAGCGCGTCGATGCCCGACTTGATCGACGGATTGCCGTAGCGCATCGCCCAATCCACGACGACGTTGTCGCGGTCCGACAAGGCGGCCGCGAGGTTGTCGCTTTGCGAGCGCGTGATGGTTTTCAGCGGCGACTCGTTCCGCTCATTGTTCCAGATCTTCTGGTAGTCGACCGCCTTGGTGCGCGGACGGCTGCGCAGAATGATCCCGTTCAGCACCAGTTTCCAGATCAGGCCCTGGTCCTCGATGACGCGGGCGTCGCTGAGGAACTCCTTGAGGTAGACCCGCACGCCCGGAGCATCGGCCGTATCGGGCGTTCCGAGATTGATCAGGAGCACGCCGACGCGCGGTAGGGCGGATCGGGTGGCCGGTTTCGCGGTCTCGCGGGGGAGGACGCTGTTCATGACTGGTTGGGTCGCGCGTTGGTCCGAACTTGTCAAGATGAGCCGGGGTTCGCTAGGGTCGCACCCAAGCGGGGGGAGGCAGGATGACACTCGCGGAATGGTGCGTCTTCGGGGCGCTGCTGCTCTATCTGTCGACGATCGTCACGGTAAAATGGATCAGGTTTCGCCGCTTCGACAATTCCCGGCCGCGCGACCCCGCCTTCTATGAGGACGCCCTGTCGCAACGCGCGCTCGGCGCGCACCAGAACGGCATCGAGACGTTTCCGTTCTTTGCGTTCGCGGTGCTGCTCGCCGAATACAGGGAAGCGCCGCAGCGGCTGATCGACGAGCTCGCGGCGCTGTTCCTGATCGTGCGGATTGCCTATGTGCTGACGTATCTCGGCAACCGCCCGACGCTGCGCTCGATCCTCTGGAGCATCGGCTTTGCGATCAATCTCGGCATCTTCTTCATGCCGGCATTGAAGCGGTTTCTGCCGGTGTGAGCGGCTTCACGCCGAAAGATGGCGTTCTCGCGTCGCGATCAGTGCCCGCATTGATGCCGGGATCGTGACCGGACGATGGGTGTTCTGGTCCGTATAGACCCAGACGATCTCGCCGGTTACCAGAGCCTCAGTGCCGCCCTTCCGGAAGATGGCGAGCTCGAACAGGAGGCTCGAATTGCCGATCCGCGCCACGCGCGCGCCGACGTCGAGCTCCCAGTCGAACCTAACAGGCGCCTTGTACTCGATCAGCGATTTGACGACGTGGAAATCGATGCCGCTCGCCTTTGCATCCGCATATTGGTCGAAGCCGAGCGCGCGGAAATATTCGGTGATGGTGGTGTCGAAATAGGTCAAATAATGCGCGTTGAAGACGACGCCCTGGCCGTCGATCTCGGAATAGCGCACCCGGAACGGATGGAAGAACCAGAAGTGTTCGCGCGACATCTATCGCCTCAAAAACACGTGGTCCGTTCGGCGGCGATGTAGCCGAACAGGAGGCCGACGCCGAACAGCAGGACCAGACTCGCGGCGCCGAACTCGATGCCGCGCATAAACAGCGCGCCACCGCCGTCGCGTCCGGCGCTGAGGCGGGCGGCGATGTCCTTGGCGGAGACGGCGACGACAGCAATGGCCGCCACCGTGATCGCGGTGCCCAACCCCATCAGGAAGGTCGCGGCGATCCCTGCCCAGAACAGGCCCTGCGCCAGCGCGAACACCAGGACCAGGATTGCGCCCGAGCAGGGGCGGATGCCGACGGTCAGGATCGCAGCGAAGCCGCGCCGCCAGCCGCCGGGGCCGGCGAGTTCGCTTGGCGTGGGTCCGTGGGAATGGCCGCAATGCTCGTCGTGGACGTGGTCGTGCCCGTGGTGATGGTGAGCGTGGCCGTGGCCATGGTGTTGATCATGGCCGTGATCGTGGTGATGATGATCATGCGCATCATGATGGTGGTGATCATGGTCGTGCGGCACGCCCGCCATCGCCGGCACCGGCTGGATGGCCTGAAATGCGCGGACGAAGGTGCGGCCCTTGACCCAGACCAGGCGCAGGCCGAACAGCGCGATCAGGGCGTAGCTCGCAATCTCGATCACGCCTTCCGCCTTGCACATCGTCTTGGCCGTCGCATTCAGCAGCCAGCCCGAGATGCCGACGATGAGGATCGCGACCAGCGACTGCATCAGGGCCGAGGCAAAGGACAGCGCGATGCCGCGCCGCGCCGTCTCGCGGTTGGCGACCAGATAGGAGGCGATCACCGCCTTGCCGTGGCCGGGACCGGCGGCGTGGAAGATGCCGTAGGCGAACGAGATGAACAGCAGCGTCCACACCGCCGAGCCATCGGACTTCGCGGCGCGGATCGTCGCCGACATCTGGCGATAGAATTCCGACTGCTTGGCGAGCAGCCAGCCGATGAGGCCGCTTGCTTCAGGCTGGGCCGCCTGCGCCGGTCGCGGCGCACCGAACGGGTTTTGCGCGAGAAGATCATGAAGAGCGGCATCAGTCACGGCCACGACCAGCAGCACAGCGGCAGCGGCGAGCAGCCCACGCGCAAGCGGAGAGAGTTGCGGCTTCAAGGGCAATCCACCGTGATCTTGTTGGCGAACATCATGCCGAAATTCGAGTTCTCACCGTTCAGGAAGGTCTGCTCGTTCAGCTTCTGCGCGCTCGCGGTGCCGTCGTTCGGCCGCTCCAGCTTCATCTGGCACCCCGCGGGCGCACCGACCAGCTTGACCGGACTGTCCTTGGCCATCTGGAAGTCGATGAAGAAGGAACGGTCGAACACTTCGAGCACCAGCTGCCTGGGCTTGACCGGGTTCTTCAGCGGCAGCGTGAAGTGCAGGGTCAGCACCGTGTCCTTGTAGTCGAGGAAATAGTCGACCGGCTCCTGGAACCGCTCCTTCTTGCCGTCGGCCTTGGCGAAGGTGAAGTAGGCGTATTCCTTCAGCGACTCGACATTGGTCTGCGCCAGGGGCTTCAGCTCCTCGCTTGTGTATGCGCCCTTGGTCTTGCTCTCGAGCCCCTGCACCGCATAGGCCGAGAACATGTCGTCGAAGGTCCAGGCATGGCGCACGCCGGTGATGCTGCCGTCGGCGGCATAGAGCAATTCGCTAGTGGCGGTGATCCAGACATGCGGATGTGCATTCGCTGCTCCGGCCGCGAGCGTCATCGCGGCGGCGAGCAGGTATCCGAACAGGGCGCGCATGCTCATCAGGCTGCCTTGGCGTCTTCGAGCAGGCCGCGGCGGCGGAGCAGCGCATCCGGCTCCGGCGGGCGGCCGCGGAACGCCTCGTAGGCGGCTTCCGGATCGACCGATCCGCCCGACGAATAGATGTCGTCGTGCAGGCGCTTGGCCACGGCGGGATCGAAGATGTCGCCGGCCTCCTCGAACGCGCCGAAGGCGTCGGCGTCCATCACCTCCGACCACATGTAGCTGTAATAGCCGGCGGCGTAATGGTCGCCGGTGAAGATGTGGCCGAACTGCGTCGGCCGGTGACGCAGCGCGATCTCCTCGGGCATGCCGATCTTCTCCAGCTCGCGTTTCTCGAAGGCGCGGACATCCTGCGCGGCGGCGGCCGGCTGGGTGTGGAATTCCAGGTCGACCAGCGCCGAGGAGACGAACTCGACCGTGGCAAAGCCCTGGTTGAATTTTCGCGCGGCGAGGAAGCGTTGCAGCAGGTCGTCCGGCAGCGGCTCGCCGGTCTGGTAGTGGCGGGCGAACTTCTGCAGCACCTCGGGCCGCTCCTGCCAGTGCTCGTAGAGCTGCGACGGCAGCTCGACGAAGTCGGTGAACACGGAGGTGCCCGACAGCGAGGGATAGGTCACGTTGGAGAGCATGCCGTGCAGGCCGTGGCCGAACTCGTGGAACAGGGTGCGGGCATCGTCGGGCGACAGCAGCGACGGCTCGCCGCCGGCGCCCTTGGCGAAATTGCAGATGTTGAGAACCAGCGGCGCGACGTCGCCGTCGAGCTTCTGCTGGTCGCGCAGCGAGGTCATCCAGGCGCCGGAGCGCTTGGACGGCCGGGCGAAGTAGTCGCCATAGAACAGCGCCTTGTGCTTGCCGCCCCTGTCCTTCATCTCCCAGACCCGGACGTCCGGGTGCCAGACCGGAACGTCCTTGCGCTCCTCGAAGGTGACGCCGAACAGGCGCGTGGCGCAGTCGAAGGCGGCGGCGATCATGTTGTCGAGACCGAGATACGGCTTGATCGCGGAATCGTCGAAATTGGCGCGCTGCAGACGCAGCTTCTCGGCGTAGAAGCGCCAGTCCCAAGGGGCGAGCTTGAAATTGCCGCCCTCCTCCGTGATCAGCGCCTGCATCTCGTCGCGGTCGGCAAGCGCGCGGGCGCGGGCCGGCTTCCAGACCCGCTCCAACAGGCCGCGCACCGCGTCCGGCGTCTTGGCCATGGAGTCCTCGAGCCGGTAGGCGGCGTAGGTCGGATAGCCCAGGAGCCCGGCGCTCTCCTCGCGCAGCTTCAGGATCTCGACAATGGTCGCATTGTTGTCATTGGCGTTGCCGTTGTCGCCGCGCGCGATGAAGGCCTTGTAGACCTTCTCGCGGAGGTCACGCCGGGCGGAGCTCTTCAGGAACGTTTCGACCGAGGAGCGCGACAGCGTGACGATGGCCTTGCCTGCCATGCCGCGCTCTTCCGCCGCAGCCTTGGCGCTGGCGACGAAGCTCTCCGGCAGGCCCTGGCGGTCGGACTCCCCGAGCTCCAGGAACCAGTCCTGCTCGTCGCCGAGCAGATGGTGGCTGAAGCCGGTGCCGAGCTGGGCCAGCCGCTCGTTGATCTCGGCCATCCGCGTCTTGGCCTCCTCGGAGAGGCCGGCGCCGGAGCGGTGGAAGCGGGTGTAGGTGCGCTCCAGCAGACGGAGCTGCTCGGGCGTGAGACCGAGACCCGCGCGGTTCTCGTGCAGATGGGCGATGCGGCCGAACAGCACGGCGTTCATCATGATCGGATTCCAGTGCCGCGCCATCCGCAAGGAGACCTCCTTGTCGATCTCCAGGATGGCCGGGTTGGAATGCGCCGAGACGAGGTCGTAGAAGACCGCCGCGACCTTGCTCAGGAGCTTGCCCGAGCGCTCCAGCGCCGTGATGGTGTTGGCGAAGTCGGGCGCCGCGGGATCGTTGGTGATCGCCGCGATCTCGGCGGCGTGGTCGGCGAAGGCCTGCTCGAAGGCCGGCAGGAAATGCTCCGGCTTGATCTCGTCGAAGGGCGGGGTCGCGAACGGCGTCACCCAGGCCTTCAGCAGCGGATTGGTCTCGGCGTCCGTAGTTTGGCGGGTTTCTGACATCGCAAGTCCCGGATTTCGTGGCTCGATTGTTGCGGCCAGCTATAGCACGCGTGGGGCTTTTTTGGGCCGTTTGCCCTTGCCCCCGGCCGCCTTTTCGGGGAGATTGCGGCCCTCGAAGCCAGGATCCCCTGAAGCCATGAACGCGCCTTCCTCATCGTCCCGCCAGATCGTCTGGTCCAGCGTCATCACCGTCATCAGCGCCGCCATCCTGATCGGCGCCGAGGTGTTCGGCGCGGCGTTTGCCGGCGGCTGGGCGCTCGCGATCCTGTTCGGGCTCGGCGACCAAGGCGCCCATATCCTGCAGGCCGTGCTGTTCGCACTCGGCGTGCTCGTGATGACCGCCTTCATCCGCGGCGCTCAGCGCATCGAGCCCTTCACCAAGCGCGGCTGACGCGTCTCGCGCGTGGGCAGCACGCGCTGCGCGGCGAAAACTTAACGCGCGTTCATCTTCCGCGTCGCTCGCGCAACAGTGCGCAAGCAGATGTTAGGCAATCCTGTCCGCAGCCTAAAAAAATTCTTGCGAACCACAGTCAAAACGCTTATGTGCGGACTTGCCCAATTTCGCACGTGCCTGTGGTCGTGTGTCAGTCGGTAGGTATCCGGACAAGAGGCCGGACAGCCGCCAAGGGGTGAAGAAGCCGAGGGGCTCTTCGGAAGTGCGGAAGTCGAGACTGAAACGTCGAGCGACCGAAGCAAACCCGGAGCGCCCAGCATCTCTCTCAAAGAGATGCCATGTCGAAGGTGACTTCGCTCTTTGCAACCGTGACTGGCAGCCGGAGGCGAACCGGCGCACCCCGCTCTCAACGGGGGACGCGACTTAAAGCAACGACGGATCGGGCTTTTTTGGTCTCTACCGGCAGTCCAACGCCGGCGCGGGCTACTGAAAAGGCTTGTCCTTCATTGCCAGGTGAGCGGGCGGGAAACTCTCCCAACCAATCCACGGCAGCACAGTCTGGTTTGAGTTTTTTGGCCCCAGCGCGCCTCCATCGCGCGATGCGGCCGAAGCACTCTCATCAGACGTCACGTTGATACGGCTCCCGTCGCTGGGACCGTTGGAGAGTGCCATGACCGAACGTATCCAGGAATTCCTGCGCAACCGCCGCAACGAAGGCCTCGACACCGAGCCGTGCCTCGTCGTCGACCTCGAGGTCGTGCGCGACAATTACCAGAGCTTCGCCAAGGCGCTGCCCGACAGCCGCGTGTTCTATGCCGTCAAGGCGAACCCGGCGCCGGAAGTGCTGGCCTTGCTGGCGTCCATGGGCTCCTGCTTCGACACCGCCACGGTCGCCGAGATCGAGATGGCGCTGGCTGCGGGTGCGACGCCCGACCGCATCTCCTTCGGCAACACGATCAAGAAGGAGCGCGACATCGCTCGCGCCTTCGCGCTCGGCATTCGCCTGTTCGCGGTCGATTGCGCCGCCGAGGTCGAGAAGATCGCCCGCGCCGCTCCCGGTGGGAAGGTGTTCTGCCGCATCCTCTATGACTGCGCCGGCGCCGAGTGGCCGCTGTCGCGCAAGTTCGGCTGCGACCCGGAGATGGCGGTCGAGGTGCTCGACCTCGCCAAGCGCCTGGGCCTGGAGCCGTGCGGCATCTCCTTCCATGTCGGCTCGCAACAGCGCAAGGTGAAGGCGTGGGACCGTGCACTGGCGATGGCCTCGCAGGTGTTCCGCGACTGCGCCGAACGCGGCATCAACCTGTCCATGGTCAACATGGGCGGCGGCTTCCCGACCAAGTACCTGAAGGACGTGCCGCCGGTCGTCACCTACGGCCGCTCGATCTTCCGCGCGCTGCGCAAGCACTTCGGCAACCAGATTCCGGAGACCATCATCGAGCCGGGCCGCGGCATGGTGGGCAACGCCGGCATCATCGAATCCGAGGTCGTGCTCATCTCGAAGAAGAGCGATGAGGACGAGGTGCGCTGGGTGTACCTGGACATCGGCAAGTTCGGCGGTCTCGCCGAGACCATGGACGAGTCGATCCGCTACGCCATCCGCACCCGTCACGACGGCGCGGACATGACCCCGTGCGTGCTCGCAGGTCCGACCTGCGACAGCGCCGATGTGCTGTACGAGAAGACCCCGTACCCGCTTCCGGTGACGCTCGAGATCGGCGACAAGGTGCTGATCGAAGGCACCGGGGCTTATACGTCGACCTACTCGTCGGTGGCGTTCAACGGCATTCCGCCGCTGCGGACGTACCACATCTGATCCGCCTCTCTTTTCCAGAGGCCTGACGAACCCGGGAGCCGGTCCGCCGGCTCCTCATCCAACATCTCGATTTCTGACGACGTCTTGGACAGGCGTGCTGTGCGCACGCCGGTTCAAGCGGGGACTGACGTGCCATGACTGCTCCTCGGAAGCCGCAAGTTGCCCTCACCTCGAAAGCCGCTCCGTTCGTGATCCGTGCGGAACGTGCTGGAGACGTCGCGACGCGTGAAGCGCTGCTCGATGCTTGCTTTGGCGAGAACCGCCATGGCCGCACCTGCCAGCGCCTGCGCGACGGACGCGCGCCCGCTGCAGGCCTTGCCCTGTCGGCGATGCGCGAGGGCAAGCTCGTGGGAACCGTGCGGCTGTGGCATGTCAGCGCCGGAGGCAGGCCCGCTCTGGTCCTCGGACCGCTGGCGGTCGACCCTGCCTGCCGCGAGCTCGGGATCGGCGCCGCGCTGATGCAACAAGCGCTGGCTGCCGCCCGGGCGCGCGGGCATGGCGCCGTGATCCTGCTCGGCGATGCCCCCTATTACGCCCGCTTCGGCTTCACAGCCGAGAAGACCGCCGAGCTGTCGCTGCCCGGCCCGTTCGAGCGCAACCGCCTGCTGGCGATCGAGTTCACTGATGGCGCGCTCGATGGCGCCGCCGGGATGATCGTCCCGACCGGCGCGGCCCTGCCCAAACGGAGGTCGGTTCGCGCGCCTGAGGCGCACGCGGCCTGAGGGATCGCTGGCGTAGCGAAGACCGCAGCCGCATCGAGTGGAAACGCCCTGCCGCGCCTGCGCGAGGCCCGTTCCTTTGGGGTTGCGCAGGCGCCGGAAACGCCCTTTAACCCCGCGAAACACCCCTTCAGTCGAGGCCCATGACCATGTCCCGTCGCCTGATCTCCACCGGCTCCCCGCTCGAGAAGTCCGTCGGCTACAGCCGTGCCGTGATCGACGGCGAGTTCGCCTTCGTCGCGGGAACGACCGGCTATGACTACACCACGATGACGATGCCATCAGATGTCACGAGCCAGTCACGCAACTGCTTCAAGACCATCGCCGCCGCCCTGAAGGAGGGCGGATTCGAGATGGCCGATATCGTCCGTGCGACCTATTACGTGACCGACGCCAGCTATATCGATGCCCACTTCGCCGTCTGCGGCGAGGTCCTCGGCGACATCAGGCCGGCGGCGACCTTGCTGGTCGTCTCTGCCCTGGCGAGGCCCGAGATGAAGGTCGAGATTGAAGTCACCGCCAAGCGCCGCAGCATCTGACAAGCGCTGCAGCGCCTGATCCATCCCTCACTGCCAGCACGTTCCGGAGAATCCATCCCATGAGCCCTCCCTCGCAGATCTACGCGAAGATCACCGGCCCCATCGTCATGGTCGGCTTCGGCTCCATCGGCAAAGGCACGCTGCCCCTGATCGAGCGGCATCTGGACTACGACAAGTCGCGCATCACCGTGCTCGATCCCAAGGACGAGGGCCGCAAGGCGCTTTGCGAGAAGCACAATGTCCGCTTCATCCAGAAGGGGCTGACCAAGGACAATTACCGCGAGGTGCTGACCCCACTGCTCACCGAGGGCGGCGGCCAGGGGTTCTGCGTCAATCTGTCGGTCGATACCGGCTCGACCGACATCATGGAGCTCTGCAACGAGCTCGGCGCACTCTACATCGACACCGTCAACGAGCCCTGGCTCGGGTTCTATTTCGATTCCTCGAAGGGTCCGGAAGCGCGCTCCAACTACGCGCTGCGCGAAACGACGCTGGCCGCCAAGAAGGCCCGTCCCGCCGGCTCGACCACGGCCGTGTCCTGCTGCGGCGCCAATCCCGGCATGGTCTCCTTCTTCGTCAAGCAGGCGCTGCTCAATGTCGCGGCCGATCTGAAGCTCAATGCACCCAGGCCGAAGACCAAGGGCGAATGGGCGGATTTGATGCGGCAGGCCGGCATCAAGGGCATCCACATCGCCGAGCGCGACACCCAGCGCTCGAAGAAGCCGAAGGAGCCCGACGTCTTCGTCAACACCTGGTCGGTGGAAGGCTTCCTGTCGGAAGGCATGCAGCCATCCGAGCTCGGCTGGGGCACCCACGAGAAATGGATGCCCGAGAATGCGCACACTCATGAAGCCGGCTGCGGCGCTGCCATCTATTTGATGCAGCCCGGCGCCAACACGCGCGTGCGCACCTGGTGCCCGACCCGCGGCGCCCAGTATGGCTTCCTCGTCACCCACAACGAGTCGATCTCGATCGCCGATTACTTCACCGTGCGCGATGCGTCGGGCAAGGCGATTTACCGGCCGACCTGCCACTATGCCTACCATCCGGCCGACGATGCCGTGCTGTCGCTGCATGAAATGTTCGGCCGCGCCGGGAAGATGCAGGAAAAGCACCACATCCTCGACGAGAACGAGATCGTCGACGGCATCGACGAGCTCGGCGTGCTGCTGTTCGGCCATGACAAGAACGCCTATTGGTTCGGCTCGCAGCTCTCCATCGAAGAGACCCGCGAGCTCGCGCCCTACCAGAACGCCACCGGCCTGCAGGTGACCTCCGCCGTGCTCGGCGGCATGGTCTGGGCGCTGGAGAACCCGAACGAAGGCATCGTCGAGGCCGACGAGATGGATTTCGAGCGCCTGCTCGAAGTTCAGCTGCCCTATCTCGGCCCGGTGAAGGGCTTTTATACCGACTGGACGCCGCTGACGGATCGTCCGGGACTGTTCCCGGAGGATATTGACAGCAGCGATCCCTGGCAGTTCCGGAATATACTAGTGCGGTGAGGCGAGCGACGCGTCCAGCGTCGCCGGGCGCGCAACGCACACCACTGTCATGCCCCGCGAAGGCGGGGCATCCAGTACGCCGCGGCTTCTCGATTCTAGCCGAACGGCCTCTGGAATACTGGATCACCCGCCTTCGCGGGTGATGACACCGTTCTTGTGGTGACGAGCGCCGCTGCCAGCTACTTCTCCTTGATCGGCGGCGCGATCTTCTCGGCCGGGGCCGGCGGCAGTGCCGGTTTGGCCGCACCAGCCGCGCCCTGAGTCTGCGGCTCCGGCCGTGCCGGCTCGGGGGCCGGCGTGGTCGGGCGATCACCGCCGGGCTTCGCCTCCGCGGGCACCTTGCTCTGTTCGTCGGACGGGGTGCCCTGGAGCGGGGGCGTCGCCTGCGCCAGCTGCATGCGGCTTTCGGCGCGGATTTGCGCCAGGGACATCACCGACACCGCAACGCCTGCTGCGAACAGCGCACCGGCGATTGTCAGGTTGAGCTTCAGTCTACGTTTGTCATCTCGGCCGGGCATGTCGATCACCGCCTTTGTTCGCGGAATCAACGAAACTGGGGCGCGCCGGTTCCGGAACCTGAAAACGCGCGGAACCCACCCGCACGCGCCAAAACGCCGCGCTACTCCGTCGTGCTGACTTCCCATGTTGCATGCCGGACGCCTGGCAGATGCTGCAGATCGGTCGCGACCGCGTTCAGCTCGTTCGGGTCGACCGCGGTCGCAACCAGCTTGGCGGCGATCTCCAGAATGCCCTCGCTGATCTCGGCGACTTCGATATCGGCCACCGCATATTTCGCCGCTTCGAGCTTGTCGACGAGGCGGTCACGCATGTCGGGCAAGGCGTCGGGCGCAACCGCGAGCTTGAAATAGTAGGTCGCCTCCAGCGCCTTCTCGTTCAGCGGGATGCGGTTGATGGCGTTGACCAGCGGGCGCAGCATGGTGTTGCCGGCGATGACGAACACGGTCAGCGCGGCCGCCTGTGCGATCATGTCGGCGCCGGCACAGGAGCCGACCGCGGCCGAGGCCCACAGGGTCGCCGCGGTGTTGAGCCCGCGCACATCCATGCCCTGCTTCATGATGACGCCGGCTCCCAGGAAGCCGATGCCGGAGACGACATAGGCGATCACCCGGACCGCGCCGTCGGCGCCATCCAGCTGCATGGCGAGATCGACGAAGGCGGCAGCGCCCACCGCGACCAGCACGTTGGTGCGCAGCCCCGCGGTGCGCTGACGGTATTGCCGTTCGGCGCCGATCAGCGTGCCCAGCACGAAGGCCGTGATCAGGCTGACCAGGGTGTCGCGAAAGTCGGCAAGCTGGAAGGTCGTCAGAAATCGCATGGTTCCCTATACGGCGGGAACCATGACAGATTAAAGCTCGAGCAGACCGCCGTCCCCATTTTCGTCGGCAAAGGCCAGCAGCGTGCCTTTGGCGTTCCAGGCGATCGCGGCCACCGGCGGCGTGCCATTGCGGCGGACCAGGATCTCCGCGCCATCCTCCAGACGGACCATCAGCACGGTGCCATCGCTGTAACCGGCGGCGAGGATGTCGTTCTTGGGATGACAGGCGACCGCGGAGACGCGCGCCTGCAGCGGCGCGAGCATCGCGGGCTCCTTGCCCATCGGACCGTCCTTGCTCCCGAACGGCCAGATGATCACCGTGTCCGCGCCCGAGGTCGCCAGCCCCTTGCCGCCGGCGCTCCACGACATCGAGCGGACGCGGCCGGGATAGCCGGTCATGCGCATGTGCCTGTTGTCTGCGAGCCGCCAGCCGTGCAGCGCCGGCTCGTGCATGGCGGTGACCAGGAATTTGTTGTCGGGGCTGAAGGTGACCGCGTGATGCGAGCCGGCCCAGGGCAAGAATTCGGCCGATCCCGCCATGTTCGGAAACCACAGCGTCACGCCGTTGTAATGCGCGATTGCGAGCCGCAGGCCCTTCGGCGCGAAGGCAAGGCCGCCGACGGTCGAGGGCACGTCGATCGACTTCTCCTCGGCCTTGCCGCTCTTGACGGTCGCGGTCTTGCCGGCCGACCAGGCGAAGGCGCCGTCGGCGTGCAGCGCCACCGCGTCGATCCAGCGCCGCTTGGGATCGGTGGCGAGCAGCGTCACCTCGCCCTTGGCATCGAGCGAGATGACCTTGCCGTCGTCGCCGCCCATGACGAGGCGCTTGCCGTCGGAGGCGGTCGAGAGAATGCCGCCGCTATGCACTGCAACCGTGGTGATCTCGCAATCGGCATCGACGAATGCGACGTTCTCCTCGCCGCCGACGAAGGCGGCGCGATCCTTCAGGAAATGCACCGAGGTCACGGCCATGCCGAGCGCAATCGGCTTGACGCGGTCGGTGACGGAAACGATCGAAGCGGACTCGGGCGCCGGCGTAAACTCTTTCATCACGAGACGATGCAGCTCTCGAAACCCTTGCGGATCGCCTCTTCGGGCAATTCGCGGCCGATGAAGACGAGGCGGCTCTCGCGCGGCTCGCCCTCCTTCCACTTCCGCTGGTGGTTGCCCTCCAGCATCATGTGGACGCCCTGGAAGACGTAGCGATCGTCGTCGTCGTGGAAGGCGAGGATGCCCTTGGAGCGCAGGATCTTGCCGCCCTCGACCTGCACCAGGTTCTGCAGCCAGGGCATGAACACGTTGGGATCTAGCGGCTTGTCGGTCTTGAGCGAGAGCGATTGCATCTCCTCGTCGTGATAGTGCTTCAGGCCGTGGCCGTGATCATGGTGATGGTGATCGTGGCCGTGATGGTGGTGATGATCATGATCGTGGTCATGATCGTCGGCCTCCAGGAAGTCAGGCTCGATGTCGAGGATGCGGTCGAGGTCGAATGCGCCGCGGTCGAGCACGTCGGCCAGCGCCACCGCGCAGCGCTCGGTGCGATGCAGCTTCGCATAGGGATTGATGCCGCGAATGCGGGCCTCGACCTCGGCGAGCTCGCCCTTGTTGACGAGGTCGGTCTTGTTCAGAACGATGACGTCGGCAAAGGCGATCTGGTTCTTGGCCTCTGGTGCATCCTTCAAACGGTCGGACAGCCATTTGGCGTCGGCGACCGTCACGACCGCATCGAGCCGGGCGTTCTTCTGCACGTCCTCATCGACGAAGAAAGTCTGCGCGACGGGGGCGGGATCGGCAAGACCGGTGGTCTCGACGATGATGGCGTCGAACTTGCCCTTGCGCTTCATCAGGCCGTCCATGATGCGGACGAGGTCGCCTCGCACGGTGCAGCAGATGCAGCCGTTGTTCATCTCGAACACTTCCTCATCGGCGCCGATGATGAGGTCGTTGTCGATCCCGATCTCGCCGAATTCGTTGACGATGACGGCGTATTTCTTGCCGTGGTTCTCCGACAGGATGCGGTTGAGCAGCGTGGTCTTGCCGGCGCCGAGATAGCCGGTCAGCACGGTCACGGGAATCTTCTGGGAGGTCGCGTCAGACATAACAACTCCGGACTTCAAGGCTTTTTCGCGCGACGCGAGGCGGGGTGGCTCCTGCCCTAATGGTCAAGCGCGCTGGTCAGGGCCTTTATATTGTGCCTGACCATGTCAATGTAAGTGGGTGCAGGGCCCTTTTCGCCGGTCAAACCGTCCGAAACCAGGGTGCCACCGACCTTGGCGCCGGTCTCGGCGGCGATCCGCCGGATCAGGCGATCGTCGCTGATATTTTCAAGGAACACGGCCGGGATCCTCGCGGCCTTGATCTGGCCGATGATGGCGGCGATATCTCGCGCGCTCGGCTCGCTCTCCGTGGAGACGCCCCGGGGGGCGATGAACCGGATACCGTATTCGCTGGAGAAATAGCCGAAGGCGTCATGGGTGGAGATCACCTTGCGCCGCTCCGGCGGGATTTTTGCGACAGCGTCGCGGACCTCGCGGTCGAGGGCTTCGAGCTTTTCCAGATAGGCCTTGGCCTGGGCGCGGAAGAACTCCGCATCGTCAGGAGCGGCCGTGGCGAGCGCGCTCGCAATGTCGGTGACGTAGATCTTGGCGTTCAGGATGGACTGCCAAGCGTGGGGATCAGCGGCCGAGCCCAGCTTCAGCGGCGCGATGCCGGCGCTTGCGGTGATCACCTTGGCCTTGCTGCCTGCGGATTGCACGAGGCGCGGCAGCCAGCCCTCCAGCCCGAGCCCGTTGACGATGACGAGCTTCGCCGCCGCGACCCGCTTGGCATCGGCAGGGGCCGGCGTATAGACGTGGACGTCGCCGTCGGGCCCGACCAGCGTCGTCAGGTTGATGCGGTCACCACCGACATTGCGGACGAAATCGCCGAGGATCGAGAAGCTCGCGACGACGTTGAGCCGCTCCGCGGCCCGCAGCGGCGAGGCGATCAGCAACAGTGCAAAGACCAGGATGAGCCGCATCGTCATGCTTCCAGATGCCGGCCAGGAAACAGCTGCCGGACGATGCCGCCGACGCGGCCGAACAGGATGGAGACGATGTAGAGCACCGTCGCCACCAGAATGATCGCCGGGCCCGAAGGCACGCGGGTCTGAAATGAGAGCACGAGGCCGGCATAGCCGGACACCGCAGCAGCAATGACGGCGATGCAGATCATCGCGGTGAGATCGCGCGACCAGAACCTTGCGATGCCCGCAGGCAGGATCATCAGCCCCACCGCCAGCAGCGTGCCCAGCGCCTGAAAGCCGTTGACGAGGTTGATGACGACCAGCGCGAGGAAGGCGAGATGGGCGGGGCCGCCGGCGCGGCTCACGGTGCGCAGGAACAGGGGATCGACGCTCTCGATCACCAGCGGGCGGTAGATCACCGCGAGCACCAGCAGCGTCACCGTGGCGTTGAAGGCGACCACCAGCAGGGTCTGATCGTCCATTGCGAGGATGTTGCCGAACAGCACGTGCAGGAGATCGATGTTGGTGCCCTTGATCGAGACGATGGTGACGCCGAGCGCAAGCGAAGCGAGATAGAAGGTGGCGAGCGAGGCATCTTCCTTCAGCCCGGTCGAGCGTGCGACCACGCCAGCGAGGATCGCGACGGCAAAGCCGGCGACCAGGCCACCGGCCGTCATCGCGAACAGATTGAGGCCGGAGAGCAGGAAACCGACCGCCGCGCCAGGCAGGATCGCGTGCGCCATGGCGTCGCCGACGAGGCTCATCCGCCGCAGCATCAGGAACACGCCGATCGGCGCCCCCGCCAGCGCCAACGCGATCACCGCGGCGAGCGCGCGCCGCATGAACTCGAATTCGGTGAACGGACCGATCAGCGCGTCATAGAGCATCGGATATCAGGCCGCCCGCGAGCTGATATCATCGGCCGCGCAGGCCGCGGCGCTGTCGTCGAAGGCCTCGCACATCCGCATCGCGACCAGCAGATTTTCCGGCGTCAGCACCTCCGCCGTCGGACCCCACGCGACCGGGCCGCGCGCCAGCACCAGCGTTTCGGTGAAATGATTGCGCACCATCTCCATGTCGTGCAGCGCGGCGAGCACGGTGCGACCCTCGCCATGCCAGCGCCTCACCAGCGCGAGCAGATCGGCGGTGGTCTTGCTGTCGATGGCGTTGAACGGCTCGTCGAGCACGATCAGGCTGGCATCCTGGAGCAGCACACGGGCGAACAGCACGCGCTGCATCTGACCGCCGGAGAGCGTGCCGATCGGGCGGTTCTCGAAACCGCTGAGGCCAACGGCTCCGATTGCCCGGAGAATCTTGTCGCGCGCGGCCTTGCCGATGCCGCCGAACAGGCCTGTGCCACGCCACAGCCCGGTGCCGACGAAATCGAACACCGAAATCGGGAAGCTGCGGTCGATCTCCGCACTTTGCGGCAGATAAGCGATGTCGCGGGCATCGAGCCCGCCGAGATGGATCGTGCCGTCGAGCGGCTTGAGGATGCCGACGATGCCGCGCAACAGCGTCGACTTGCCGGCGCCGTTCGGGCCGATCACCGCAACTAGCGCGCCCGGCGCGACCTCGCCGCTGAGATGATGCACGGCGGGGTGCCGATCATAGCCGAGCGTGACGTTGTGAAAGTGCAACGCTGCCATCGTCACCTCATCGCCAGCAAGACGATGCCCCACAGCACGGCACAGACCGCGAGCGCGGCCGCGAGACGGCCCGCCATGGTCATGCGCAGGATCGACCAAGGCGCGGTCTGGGCCGGATGCGGCGAGGTCGCATCGTGGACATGGGCGTGGGCGTGATCGTGCCCGTGCGAATGTCCATGGCCGTGATCATGGGAATGGCCATGAGCATGGTCGTGCTGGTGGGCGTGGGACGCGGCGGGAGCCATTTGCGGACGTTATATTATAACATTACGCCTGTCCACGGCGGGAATGACATCGCGGCTCAGGGCTTGCCGATCACCATGGCGAGGGCGGCTGCCACGAATGGGAACGGCACCGAGACGGCGCAGCGGAACCAGACGAAACGGGCGGGCATGAACGGGATCTCCCACAAGATCACCCGCTGGAAGGCGAACAGCGCCCAGGCGACGACATAGGCAACCACCTGCGGCACCCCGCCCCCCGACTTCAACGCCACGGTGCCGATGGAGAAGCCGACCACGGGACCGCCGGGCGTGGCGGCGCCGGCGACCACGGCGGTGGCAACCCCGAGCCAGCCGCTATCAGGGCCGAGCCAGCCGGTGATCA
The DNA here is from genome assembly GCF_056156565.1 of Bradyrhizobium sp. JHI2711. Classification (NCBI taxonomy): domain Bacteria; kingdom Pseudomonadati; phylum Pseudomonadota; class Alphaproteobacteria; order Hyphomicrobiales; family Nitrobacteraceae; genus Bradyrhizobium; species Bradyrhizobium sp. JHI2711. The sequence goes on along the minus strand of NZ_JBPZPT010000002.1, from coordinate 1,185,561 downwards.
CCTCTTGCGGGATGATGGCGGCGATGTAGCCGGAGCCGATCACGCCAAGCGCAATCCGCGGCACGATGTTGACGAAATCCATCGTGCCTTCGCGCAGCGAGGCCACGAACACCGGGCGCCCACGACGAAAGGCGATCAGCCCGACGCCGAGCACCGAGCCCCACAGCAGGATGTCGATCAGAAGCGCTGCGCTCAACTCTCGTCGTCCTTCGCGAGCGGCTTCGGATAGAGCCTGACATAGACGAAGCGGCCGAGGGCGCCGGCGAGCACCGGCAGCGGCAGCGAGATCACGATCCGCCACAGCGTGAAATCGGTGCCCATGATCGGGATTTCCCAGGCGACCGCCCGGCCATAACCGATCAGCGTCCAGCTCACGACCATGGCGATGGTGGCGCCGAAATCGGCGCCGACCGCGAGCAGTGCGCTCGCGACCGGATAGGCGGTGAAGGGACCGCCGGGCAGAATCGCGCCGAAGGCGGTGCCGATCAGCAGGCCCATCAGGCCGGATTTCGGCCCGAGCGAGCGCGAGACCTTCTCGTGCGGCAAGATCTCCGAGATGAAGGCCCCGAGCAGGCAGCCGGCGAGCACGCGCGGCAGGATGCCCGAGAACAGCGAGAGATCGTGGGTGAGGATGTCCAGAACGCCGTCAGTGCCGTCCCGCCGCCAGACCAGTGCAGCACTCACCGCCACCAGAGCTGCGATGATGACGGTCGACCAGCCGATCGGCTTGCGGACCCGGCCCGGCCGCGGCTCGGATTCCGCGTCGCCGGAAGGCGCTGGATGGTTCGGGGAAGGTTCTGACAACGGGCTGGATCGCTCGAAGGGTGATGCCCGTTTTGATTAAGGGCGGTGTTCCCCCGATGCAAACGGTGTGACGACAGACCCATGCGCGCGCCACGCAGGGCAATTCCGCACAGCAAAAAGGCGGTCGCGCCTGCGACCGCCTTTGTTTCTGTCATTCCGGGGCGGCGCGTCAGCGCCGAACCCGGAATCCATCGGGCGTCACCCGAGCAGACAAATGGATTCCGGGCTCGCGCTTCCCGCGCCCCGGAATGACACCTGTCACGCCTTCTCGAACAGGGACTCCACGTATTCCCAGTTCACGAGGTTCTCGACGAACGCCTTGAGATAGTCGGGACGGCGATTGCGATAGTCGATGTAGTAAGAGTGCTCCCAGACGTCGCAGCCGAGGATCGGTGTGGCGCCGTGCACCAGCGGATTCTCGCCGTTCGGGGTCTTGGAGATCTCGAGCTTGCCGTTCTTGACCTGGAGCCAGCACCAGCCGGAGCCGAACTGGCCGACGCCGGCCGCCTGGAAGTCGGTCTTGAACTTCTCGAAGCCGCCGAGGTCCTCGTTGATCTTCTTCTCGAGCTTGCCCGGCAGCTTGGTGCCGCCGCCATTGGGCTTCATCCAGCTCCAGAAGTGGATGTGGTTGTAGTGCTGGCCGGCGTTGTTGAACACCGCGGGGTTCTTGCCGAACGAGCCCTTGACGATCTCTTCAAGGGACTTGCCTTCCCATTCGGTCCCCTTGAGCGCGTTGTTGCCGTTGGTGACGTAGGCCTGATGATGCTTGTCGTGGTGATATTCCAGCGTCTCCTTCGACATGTACTGGCCAAGGGCGTCATAGGCGTAAGGAAGTGGGGGCAGCGTAAAGGTCATGGCTTCTTGTCCGCAACTGGTGGGGAACGAGTTCTAACGGTCACCCCTTATAGAAGGTTCCGCCGCCATTAAATACCTCAGAATTTGCGAAAAGCGTGACTTGGCGCGTCCTGCCTGAATGCACAAATTCGTCGCAACCGGCCGTGTCGATCAGGCCTGCGGTTCGCTGTAAAATATCATTGCCTTTGAGGCGCTTAAGACAGAACAAACGCGCGAAGAAGCGGAGCTGTGGAGGACGACGCCATGAGCATCGAGATCGACATATTGAACGGCGACGCCTCGTGGCCGAGGGCCGAGCCGCTACTTCAGGCGGTCTGGGCACCGCAGTTGGTCGCAGGCAAGCCCTGGGCTCATGTCAAATGGGCCAATGCCGATCTCCGCGTGCTGGTCGAGACGCCCGAGGATGGTCTCGTGTGCCATGTCGGCATCTACTTCCGCACCATCACCTGGAATGGACAGAAGGTTCATATCGGCGGCATCGGCGGCGTCTCGACGCGCGAGGACCAGCGCGGCCGTGGCTATGCGACCGTGGCGATCGACGCGGCGGTGCATACCATGCGCGCCAACGAGGCGGTTCGGTTCGCCCTACTGGTCTGCGAGCCGCACAATTTCGCGTTCTACGAGGCCCGGAGCTGGCTGCCGTTCAAAGGCGAGGTCTATTGCGAACAGCCGGAAGGGCGGATTCGGTTCACCTACATGGCGCCCTATGTCTTCCACATCGTGCGCGCGCCGACGCTGGGCACCATCGACCTATGCGGCCTGCCGTGGTGAGCCCTGCGTGAGCCAGGGCTGCGCCGGCCGGCTCATTCTCTTATAATATGTCGGTCATCATTTAATTTACGCCCGGTGAACATGACGATCGACGCCCCCGCAGATGCCGTCCCGCCGGTTGCGCCGGTCGCCTCCCCCATCGCGAGCCTCCTGACCGCGCCGATCCTGCCGACGCTGCTGCGGCTCGCGATCCCCAACATGATCGCGATGGTCGGCAGCACGCTCGTCGCAGTGGCTGAGACCTCCTATATCGGCCGGCTCGGCACCATCCCGCTCGCCGCGATCGCGCTGGTGTTTCCGTTCGCGATGCTGACGCAGATGATGAGCGCGGGCGCGATGGGCGGCGGCGTCTCGTCCGCAATCAGCCGCGCCCTCGGCGCAGGGGATCGCGACCGCGCCGCGACGCTGGCGCTGCATGCCGCCATCATCGGCCTTTGCGGCGGGCTGTTCTTCACGGTGATGATGCTCGCCTTCGGCCGCTCCTTCTTCGCGCTGCTCGGCGGACGCGAGCGCGTGCTCGAGGAGGCCAGCGGCTATTCGCAGGTGCTGTTCTCCGGCGCGGTCGCGATCTGGCTCGTCAACACGCTGGCCTCGGTGATCCGCGGTACCGGCGACATGCGCCTGCCTTCGATGATTCTGATCGGCGCGAGCGCGCTGCAGATCGTGCTCGGCGGCACGCTGGGGCTCGGCCTGTTCGGAGTGCCGCAATTCGGCATGCCGGGCGTGGCGAGCGGGCAGCTGATCGCGTTCAGCTGCGCGGCGATCTTCTTCATCTGGTATCTGTTGTCGGGGCGCAGCCGGCTGCCGCTGGATGTCCGCGCCTTTCATTTCGAGCGCGCGATGTTCCTGGACATTCTCAAAGTTGGCGCGGTGGCCTGCCTGTCGCCGCTGCAGACCGTGCTCACCATTCTGATCTTCACGAAGATCCTCGCGACCTTCGGCACCGAGATGCTGGCCGGCTACGGCATCGGCTCGCGGCTGGAATTTCTGCTGATCCCGATCACCTTCGCCTTCGGCATCGCCTCGGTCCCGATGGTCGGCATGGCGATCGGCGCCGGGCATGTGAAGCGCGCGCGGCGTGTCGCCTGGACCGCGGCTGCCGCCTCGGGACTCACGGTGGGGCTGATCGGTCTCGTCGTTGCGCTCGCGCCGTCACTGTGGGTCGGGCTCTTCACCCGCGATCCCGGCGTCACCGCCGCAGCGCACAGCTATTTCCACTGGGCCGGTCCGGCCTTCGTGTTCTTCGGCATGGGCGTGTCGCTTTACTTCTCCTCGCAAGGCGCCGCACGCGTCGGCGGTCCGGTGCTCGCCTCCACGGCACGGCTTTTGATCGTCGCGATCGGCGGCATCGGACTGATGACCGCGCAGGCTCCGGCCTGGACCCTGTTCGCGCTGGTCGGCGGCGCCATGGTCGTGTTCGGGCTCTCGACCGCCGCCTCTGTCGCTTTCGCGCGCTGGGGCAAATGACCGCAGGTAAATAAGCGCCGGCAGATAAGCTCAGAGATGTGATTCCCTCGGGCGTTGCGCGCGCTCGATTTGCTGCTATGGAGTCGCCTCCATTCCAGGGCTCCTCTCCATGACATTCAGATTCGTCGCTCTCACCGTCATTCTGGCTGCGCTGATCGGTGCGCCTTCCGCCCATGCGCAGAGCGCCGACGGGACCTGGCTCACGCAGGCGGGCGATGCACGCGTCAAGATCAGCAAATGCGGCGGCGGCATCTGCGGCCACATCGTCTGGCTGCGCGAGCCCATGGACAGCGCGACCGGCCAGCCCGCCACCGACAGCAAGAATCCCAATCCCGCGCTCGCCCGGCGCCCGATGATCGGCCTGCCATTGTTCAGCGGCATGGAGCCGGCGGGACCGAATAAATGGTCGGGCCAGATCTACAATGCGGACGACGGCAGCACCTATGCGAGCAACATCAGCCTGACTGGCGCGGACGCGCTGCGGGTCGAAGGCTGCGTCGGCGCGCTCTGCGGCGGTGAGACCTGGACGCGCGCGGGGCGCTAACCCGCTGCCATCATCGCCTTCAACGCCGTCGCCGCCGAGGCATAGCCGCCGCGCGCGCCGTCGATGAAATGGACGTGATCGCTGCGCAGCGCCGACGGCGCGAAGCAGGTCATCATCGCAGCGTCCTGCTGGTAGAGGCCGTAGCGCACGATGCCCTCGCGCGCAGCGGCTTTGAGACGATCGTTCAACGCGCGCTCGAGTTGCGGCGTGCAGTCCAGAATCATGCGCAGGCCGTCGTCGTATTTACGGAAGTCCGAGTTCTCGACCACCTGCCGCTTGTAGAGGCTGGGCACGAAACCGCCGATCTTGATGTCGAAGCGCATGATGAAATAGGCGAACAACGTATAGGCGAGTACGCTGGCTCTGCGCGCGAGCAGCGGACCCCCGCGCCTGGTTCGGGCCTCGAATTCCACGCCCTGCGGCGGCCATTTCAGCGGGGGCCCCTGCGGCGGCACCGGCCGGCCGCCCTCCGGGCTGCGCTCGACGAGATGAATGATGTCCTCGATCACCCTGCGGAAGGCCTGCGGATCGACGCCGCGCGCCGGCATCACCAGCACCGACAGGATCAGGCCGCGCGCCGCCGGCATCACCTCGAAACGACACGACAGGCCCGAAAGGTCCGGCTGCGTGCCGGCGGGCGCCTCATCGACGGCAAACTCGCCGCGCTTCATCGCGGCGTCGGCCCAGGCGAGCCCGCCGCCCGAAAACATCGCATAGGACAGGTTGGCCGACGGCCCGAACCGGGCGACGCGCACATCGAGGCCGTGTGTGCGAATGACGCTGACCGGCACCAAGGCGACGCGCAGGGTCAGATCGAGGCCTTCGCGCACCCAGGTCGCGGTCGCAGCCAGCGCCTGGCGGGCAAGCTCGACGTCGTCTGGCGCCACCGCGAAGCTGGCGCCGTCGCCGCCGAACACGAAGGGAAATTCCCGCCCCTCCAGCGCATTGGTCACCGCCGCGATCACGGCGGCACCCGCCATGTTCACGGCCTTGTAGCGCTGCGCCGCGATCGCCTTGGTCGAATCGACGATATCGGCAACACCGATGCTCCAGTCGTCCGGCAGCGGCGCATAAAGCGCAGGATCCATCAGGCTGGTGAAGCCTCGGAAGACGGGAATGCCGCCATAGAAGGACTCGCCTGAGCTCATCGGGATTGCCGGACTGTTGGAATGCGAAGCAAGATACGTGGCAGGATCGATCCGGGTTCGCTGGCTCGCGCCCCCTTTCGATCATTGGCCGAAAGTGGCCCGGACAACAAGATGCGGCCGCCTTGCAATGCCTCGGCGGGATCATTGATCGGCATCAAACGGCCATCCGGGGAGAGCGGCTATCGTCGGTCGGCTCCAAGGGGTTGCATGGGAAAATCGAGGTGTCCGACTTCAGCAGCAAGGACTCCACCTCTCCGGTCCGCCGGCGCACGGGTGTCGACCCGATCAGCGCGGTGAAGATGCCGGAAAGATTGACGGAGGCGGTCGATGCCTGGGCTGAAGCTCACCGCCTGACCCGCTCGGATGCGATCTGCAAGCTGATCGAGCTGGGGCTGAAGTTGGCACTCCCCGTCTCCGCGCCCGCGCACCCGGTCGTATCGGACGCGACCAAGATCGAAGAGATCGCAGTGCATGAGATCGAGTTACTGCTCGATCCGGCATTGCCGCCAGACGAGCGCGAGCGCCGCATTCGCCGCCTCACCGAAGGGCCGCCGGAATTTTCACACGAACGATTCGACCTGCCGAAGCAGCGGCCGTGAGCGGCTAGTGCAGCTTCTCGTCCTGACGCTTGCGCAGCTGGGATGCAGGGACGTCGTGGCAGCCGATCAGGCGCACGAATTGCTGCGGATACGCCTCGTGGCCGTGATCGCCGGAATTCTGATGCGACATCGGCGGGCAGCGGACCTCATCCGACTTCACACGCACCGGCTCTTTCAGGGCCCGGCTTGAAGCGGTCATGTCTGAAGTGGCCATCGACTGCTCCCCTTCGTTTAGGGCAGATCGATTGACGTAAACCAATCGATTGCGGGGCATCTTACGACCAAATCCGGCTGGCTGTCATTGCGCACGATCAACGCAATTGTGGCAGCCGGGTTCCGTCTACGCCGTGTTCCCGGCATCGATGGTGAACACGGTGCCGGTGACGTTGCGGCCGCCTTCGCCCAGGAGGTATTCCACCATGCGCGCGACGTCATCCGTCTCCGGCAGCCGGCGCAGCGCGCTGCGGCCCGCAATGCGCTTGCGGCCTTCCTCAGACAGATTGTGGGTGAGCTCGGTGTCGATGAAGCCCGGCGCGATCGCGTTCACGGTGATGCCGAGCTTGCCGACCTCACGGGCCAGCGAGCGGGTGAAGCCGGTCGCGGCGGCCTTGGTCGCGCCGTAGACGGAGAGGCCGTTATAGCCTGTCGTCGCGATGATCGAGGAGATGTTGATGATGCGGCCGGCGCCGTCGGCCATCATCTGGCGCGCCACATATTTGGTGAGGATGATCGGCGACAGCACGTTGAGCTGCACCAGCGCCTCGATCTCGGAATTGTGCATGGTGGCCAGCAGGCCTTCGGTGCCGAGACCGGCATTGTTGACGAGGCCGTAGATCGGGCCGAATTCGTCGCGCACGAGCTTTGCGAAGGCCGGGATTGCATCGATCACGGCAAGATCGCAGGCACGGAAATGCAGGCGCCCGTCGGCGGCTGCGATGGCCGCCTTGAGCTCTTCGCTTTCGCGCCGCGCCGCCGCGATGACGTTGAAGCCGGCCGCGACAAGGCGCTTGCCGATCGCAAGCCCGATGCCGCGGCTGCCGCCGGTGACGAGAACATTATGCATCGGTGCGCGCCAGTTTTCCGGCCGGGGTGACGTCGAGCGCCTCGACGAAGCGGAGGACCGCCGGCACCTTGTGGGATGCGAGCTGGGCGCGGCACAGATCCAGGATTTGGTCGCGGATCTCTTTCGCGCGCGCCGGATCGGTGCCCTCGGTGAGGATCACGTCCGCGACGACGATGCCGCCGGTGATCGGGCTCTTGCGGGACTTCGCGCGCGACATCCGCACATCCGGATGGCGGTTGATCACCGCCTCGATCTCCTCGGGGTGGACCTTCAGCCCGCCGATATTGATGATGCCGCCGCGCCGGCCGACGAAATAATAGCGGTTGCCGCGCAGCTCGACGATGTCGCCGCTGTCGACAAAGCCGTCGTCGTCGGTGAGCGCGGAGGCGTTGCGGCCGATATAGGCATGAGCCGTGCGCGTCGAGCGGATGCGCAGCGAGCCGTCGACGACTTTCATCTCGACGCCGTTGCGGTTGCCGAGATAGTCGGCCGGAAAGCCTTCCAGCCCGTCATTGACGGCGAACCCGACGCCGGCCTCGGTCGAGGCATAGGCATGGCCGACGGACGCATGGGGGAATGCCGCCTTCAGGCCGTCGAGCACGGCTTGGTCGGCGATCTCGCCGGAGAGACGGACGTAAGCCGGGGCGAACTGGGCGGCCGAGCCGCTCATCAGGAGCTTGCGCCAATGCGAAGGCGTGCCGGAGATATGCGAGACACCGCGCGCCTTCAGCCGCGCGACGTGATCGGCGAGCGCCTCATGGGGATCGGACAGCACCAACGAGCCGCCGGAGAGGATGGCACGGAGAAAGATTTGCAGGCCGCCATAGCGGCGGATGTCGTAGAACGTTGCCCAGACCGGTGCAGGTCGGCGCGATGGGCCTTCGGCGACGATCGCGCCGGTCAGCGCTTCCAGCGTATGGCCGGCGATCTTTGGCACCCCCGAGGTGCCCGAAGTCAACATCAGCCATTCGGTGCCGCGCGCGGTCTTGGCAGGCGCGGCGGCTTGCGGCGGCAATTGCGCGGTGACGACCAGCGGCACGCCGGACGCCGCCCAGAGTTCGGGCTCGTCGGTGACGACGGCATCGATCCCTGCATCCGCGATCAAGGCATCGAGATGCGCCGGATTGAGGTCCGGCGGACACAGCAGCATGCGGCACGCGATGCCGTCGAGCTCGATCATGGCAAGGCCGGACCGAAGCTGGTCCGACAGCTTGAGCAGCACGGCACGGCCGGAGAGCTCGTGCAGCCGGCCGCCCAGAACAGTGTGCGACAGGATGCCCGTCAGCGACACGACATCATGCGCATCGGAGATGGTGCGGCCTTTCAGCTCCGCGCCAAGATGGTCGCGAAGTGCAAAGATCTCACGCGGGGACATTTTCGTAGGCCCGCACGAAATCGCCCACCGTGGCGGGGAACGCTGCGTCCTCGGAAATGGTGAAGGGATCGATGCCGGTCTCGTCCTCGAGGCGGGCGACCAGGATGGCGAAGGCGAGCGAGTCGAAGCCCGTCTCATGCAGGGACAGATCGTCCGAGAGGGCGGGAAGCGTGACGTGCTGCTCCTTGGCGATCTGCTGAATCGCTTCAATGACCTTTGACCTTACCGACATGGCTGGCTCGCTTTGTTATCGATCTCGTTGTTGCGGCGGCTCTTGCTGACCGCCTCCCCATCGCGGTCTGTTTACCCGACAGAAGTAAATGGCTTCTTGGACAATTCAGATAAAATTGGACCTATCTCTCGATTTTGCTTGCCCTACAGCCTGATCGTACCGCCCGAGATGGCCGCATATGTCTCCGCGTCCAGCGCGACGTAGACGCCGGATATCGGGTCGAGCATGAACAGCGGATCGGCGACCGCGGCCGGGTCAAATCCCTCGCGGGCGAGCTCGCCCTTCTTCTGCTTGAAGGTCTCGGTGGCGTCGAGCTCGCGCGAGATACGGATGAAGAGCGGGCGGGCGTAGACCGGCAGGCGTTGCGCGAGATGGGCGGGCAGCGCGCTGATGTCAAAGCCCTCGTTCACGACGATCGCGCTCATCCCGGCCCGGCCGTCGGCGCCGGGAATGCTGACGCCATAGGTGGTGGCATCGATGACGCCGGTGAAATCGCGCACGGCGTCGTTCACCTCCGAGGTCGCGACATTCTCGCCCTTCCAGCGGAACGTGTCGCCGATACGATCGACGAAATGGAAGAATCCCTTGTCGTCCATCCGCATCAGATCGCCGGTGCGGAACCAGGCATCGCCCTTGACGAAGACGTCACGCAAGACTTTTTTCTCGGTCTCACCGGCATCGGTGTAGCCCTCGAAGCGCCCACCGCCCTCGTCCGCGATGCCGATGCGGCCGATGGCTTCGCCGGCCTCGCCGCAGCTGCAGGCGATGCAGAAGCCCTCTTCATTGCGCAGCGGCGCGCCGCTATCGGGGTCAAGCTTGACGAGCCTGGCAGGAAAGCGGTGCGCGAGCAGCGCCGGGACGCGGCCGATCGCACCCGGCTGGCCCTCGACGTTGAACAGCGAGAAATTGCCTTCGGTCGCGGCGTAGAATTCGAGGATGCGCGGAATGGCGAAGCGCGCCTGGAAATCCTCCCAGATATCGCCGCGCAGCCCGTTGCCGCAGGCGAGCCGCAGGCGATGCCGATTCTCGTATTCCGAGGGCGCGGCCTTGAGTAGGTAACGGCAGAGCTCGCCGATATATTGAAACAGCGTGCAGTCGTGCCGGACGATGTCGGACCAGAAATGCGAGGCCGAGAATTTCTCGGCGATCACTACCGAACCGCCGGCGGCCAGAATGCTGCACGGCGCGACGATGCCGCCGACCGAATGGAACAGCGGCAGACAATCGTAGAGCCGATCCTGCGGCGTCGCGCCGGTGAGGCCAGCGAACCAAAACCCCCAATTCAGGATGCGGCGGTGGCTGATGCTGGCCGCTTTCGGCAGGCCGGTGGTGCCGGAGGTGTAGATCAGCAGCGCACGGTCGTCGATGGTGACCTCGCCATGCTCCTCCGGCGATAGCGGGCCGTCGTCGAGAACGGCAAGCGCGACGTCGATCGCACGTTCGCTGCGGCTATCGCCATGCGTCCAGACTTTTGCCGCCGTCTTCAGATGAGGTGCCGCGCTGTCCAGCATCCCCGCTAGCTCATGCGCAACGATGACATGCATCGGCTTCGCGACATCAAGGCAGTGCGCGAGCGATTGCCCGACGAGCTTGGTGTTGATCAGTGCGACCACGCCGCCGACGCGGCTGATGCCGAGCCAGGCCGCGATATAATCGATGCCGTTCGGCATGATCAGCGCAACGGTATCGCCCTTGGACAGGCCGAGCGAGCGCGCCCAGCGGGCGTAGCGATTGATCCTCTTCGAGAGGCCTTCGTAATCGAGGCTTGCCTCGTCCGCCACCAGAGCAACGCGGTTAGGCTGGCGCTGCGCCCAATCGTCGACGACGTCGGCGAACAGGCGGCCCGGCAGCGTTTCGATCCGCGCGGTGAGCTCGATCGCCCTCAACCAGATCTTGGAAGCCGACGGTGCGCGCGCGGCTTTCGGCTGCTCGATGACGCCGGTGGTCATATTGTTCACTCTTTCGGGCGATCTGCGGTTTCCGGCAGTATAGCCCGCGCGCCCTGACCCAGGCGTTAAGAGACAAGGTAAAACCCGGTTAGGGCGCGATTAACGGTCGGCAGCGCGCAGCCAAGGTCGCACCCGCCGGCAGCGCGCCGACGGGTGTGACCAGGTCGAAAGAGCGATGAATGCAGAAGTCCCGGGCTTGGTCCCGTTCGCCTCAGTGCACCTTCTTGGGACGCCGGCGCGGCGGCGGCGACTCGTTGAAGGCGTAATAGGGATTGAGGTCGCAGGTCGCGGCAAGGCCCGAGGCCGTGGCGCGGCACTGCTCCAACGAGGTGAACGAGCAGTCGAAATAGTCACTGCCTCCGCCACCAGGGCCGCCACCGACGTAGCGGTGCATGCAGACGGGATAGGCCGGATCGTATCGCTGCGCGCTGGCATCCGCTGCGCCCAGCAGCGTGAAGACCGCGGTAAGAGTGAGGAATGACAAGCGCATGGGAAATCCTCGAACTGGTGACGTCGCTTCATATGACACAACATCTCGCCGTCCGCGACTGTTCCTGAGACCTGATGACGTCAAGGTGAGTGGGACGCGCAACGCCAGAGGCGATGCGGGCCGAGCGATCTGACAACCTGGCGGTCCGAATGATGCTGCGAGGCAGCGCTAGCCGCCGAGCCCCTGCAACACCAGCCGGTTCAGCCGTGCCGCGAACGCCGCCGGGTCTTCCGGCAATTCGCCGTCCAGGATCTGCGCCTGCTCGAGCAGAAGCAGGCTGATATCGTCGACGACTGTCGAGCCAGCCTGCGCCTTGGTGACCGCGGTGACCAGCGGATGGCGCAAATTGATCTCGAGGATCGGCTTGGTCTTCATGCCGCGGTTCTGCTGCGACAAGATGCGCTCGAGCTCGCGGCTCGGACCCTGGCTGTCGGCGACGAGGCAGGAGGCCGAGCTGGTCAGGCGCGTCGAGACCTTGACGTCGCTGACGCGCTCGCCCAGCGCGGCCTTGATCACGGCGATGGTGGCTGCTTCGTCCGCAGCCGGCTCGTCCTTCTTCGCCTCGTCCTTATCGTCGATACGCGGAATCAAATCGAGATTGAGATCGCCCTGGCTCAGCGACTTAAGCGGCTTGCCTTCGAAATCCGAGGGCATCGAGGTCCAGAAGGCATCGACGGGATCCGACAGCAGCAGCACCTCGATGCCGCGCGCGGTCGCAGCTTCCAGCCGCGGATTGGACTTCAGCCGCTCGATGCTGTCGCCGACGAGATAATAGATCTCGGTCTGGTTCGGCTTGAAATCGGCGATGACCTGCTTCAGCGACCGCTTCTCGCCCGACGTGGTGGTGAAGCGCGACAGCGACAACAGCTTTTCGCGCCGTTCGAAATCCTCGTAGATGCCTTCCTTCAGCACCGCGCCGAAGGCGTCCCAGATCTTGGCAAAGTTCTCCGGGTCCTTCTCGGCGAGGCTTTCGAGCTCGGACACCACCCGGGTCGCCACGGCTTTCCGGATCTGCGCCAGCTGCGGATTGTTCTGAAGCATCTCGCGCGAAATGTTGAGCGGTAGGTCCTCGCTGTCGACCACACCGCGGACGAAGCGCAAATAGCCCGGCAAGAGGTCAGCATCGTCGGTGATGAAGACGCGCCGCACGTAGAGCTTCACGCGGCCCTTGCGGTTCGGCTCGAACAGGTCGAACGGCTTGGTCGAGGGCGCGAACAGCAGCACGGCGTAGGAGTAACGTCCTTCCGCGCGGTAGTGCAGCGTCATCGCGGGATCGTCGAAGGCAGAGGCGATCTGCTGATAGGCCTTCTTGTAATCGTCAGCCGTCAGCTCGGACTTGGAGCGCTGCCACAACGCGCTCGCCGAGTTGATCTGTCGCGGCTCGCCTTCTTCGGGCACCAGCTCGATCGGAAACAGGATGTTGTCGGAATAGGAAGTGACGATGCGCTCGATCTCGTAGGTCTCGAGATATTTCTTGGCGTCGTCCTTCAGGTGCAGGACGATCTCGGTGCCGCGCGTCACGCGCGCCGCTTCCTCGTCGCTGGCACGGGCGATCTCGAAGCCGGAGCCGCCGGAGGACGTCCAGGTCCAGACATCGCTCTCGCCGGCACGGCGGCTGATCACCACGATCTTCTCGGCGACCATGAAGGCGGAATAGAAGCCGACGCCGAACTGGCCGATCAGGCCGAGCCCGTCCTTGGCCTCTTTCAATTTGGATACGAACGCCTTGGTGCCGGAGCGGGCGATGGTGCCGAGATGGTCGATCAGCTCCTGCCGCTCCATGCCGATGCCGTTGTCGGCGATCGTGAGCGTCTTGGCCGTCTTGTTCGGGATGATGCGGATCTTGAGTGCGTCGCCTTCGCCCAGCAGGGCGGGACTGGCGATGGCCTCGTAGCGCAGCTTGTCGCAGGCATCGGAGGCGTTGGAAATGAGCTCGCGGAGGAAGATGTCGGTTTCCGAATAGACGGAGTGCACCATCAGGTGCAGCAGTTCGGAAACTTCGGCCTGGAAAGGCTGCGTATGCACAGCCGTATCTGACGTCGTCATGCGCTTACCCGGTCAAACAAAAGGGAGGGAACCCGGATATAGCGCGAGGCAATGGCGGATCAAGAGGATGTGAAGTCTGGGTCCGCCAAACCACCCCTCGCGGAGAGGGGGTCAGGTCACGCAGCGGCCGGGCTGGAGCAGCCTTGCAACCTCGGTCAGGGAGCTGACCATCGGCTCACAGGCGATCGTCGGCTTGTTGCGAGGCTTCTTCTGGTTCTGGAGCAGCACCGGCGTCTTGGCATTGCCGGTCTCGATCACGGCGGGGACCCGCAGCAGCACCGACGTATCGGCGAGGTCGTTCAGCCGCATCGAGACGGTACGGGTGGGAACGGCTGCCGGTTTGATCTCTGCAAGCCGGTCTGCCTTGGCGGTGCGGTTGACGTTGTGACCCACCGCGACGGTGGAACCGTGGCTGGGGAGGTCGGCGACCGCCTGCCAGCGGTCTGCGAGATCATGCCCGGAGGCCAGTTGCACGGCACCGAGGGTGGCGACGACCGCAATTGCGCTCAAAAAAACCTTTTGAATCTGTGACATGGCTGCCGATCCCTCGCCCTATGGCGGGCACGGGAACAACGCCGCCGCAGGATCGGGGGTTCTCGACAGCTACGATCACTTAACCGTGTGCGAAAAATGCAGCAGACGGCAAAATATTTCGCGCGCCTTGGAACGACTTTCGCGCACAGGAGTCGTCTCAGCAGCCGGCTATTCCCCCCTGCCCCATAAGCCGGCGACGTAGGGCGCGACTGTGGTGATGCCAGTCGCGCCTTACTTTTATCTGGGGCCTACTTCGCCTTTCCTGCCAGCCACTCCCGGCCCTCGCCATAGAGCTTCTCGACCTCGGGGCCGATCAGGCCCGGCATGTCGCGCTTCACGTTGTAGCCGATCAGCTCCTGCATGTAGGCGAGGTGGCGGTAGCCCTCGGGGAGTGCAGCCAGCGCATCCTGGTCGAGCCGAAGCGTCGCGGCGGGATCGACCGGGTCGATGCGGTCCTTCTCGTAGATGGGCTGGCGGCGGACGATGCCCCATTTGCCGATACCTGATGGGTCGTCCCGCTTCTCCAGGAAATCATAGAAGCGTCCGGTGCAGACGACGTCGCAGAGCACGTCGTGCACGAGGCCGCGCTGCGAGATGGTCATCTTGGTCTGCGCGATCGCTCGCGCACCCGCAAGATCGATGCTGGTGCCGCCGAGGAAATGCAGGATGCGCACGCCCCTGGCAAAACCCTCCTGGCTGACCCGCATGAAATCCCGGGCCGGCCCCTGAAACCAGGTCGCGGACATCCAGCCTTCTTCGTGCCAAACCGTGGCAAAGCGCTCCCAGTCGCCGGCATCGCGCCACACCGCCCAGTTCTCGACGAGATCGCGGATGGCGAGACGATCGAGGAGTTGCTGGTCCATGGGCACGTCTCCGATTGGCGTGGTCGCACGCGCAGCTGCTACATGAGCTATGGGCGGCGAATTCAGCGCCCGTCAAGCGGGCCGGCGGCATGAAAAAAATCCGGCGTGCCTTGGGCACGCCGGACTTCGCTATTGGGACGGCCGCAGGCGCCTTGTTACGCCGCAGGCGCTTTGGGCGTGCGATTGCGCGAGTTGCGCTGGAAGAACAGGGCCTGGCTCGCCACCGCCGATACCATCGCGGGCTGGAACGGCTTTGAGATCAGGAACGCCGGCTCGGGACGCTCGCCGGTGAGGAAGCGCTCCGGATAGGCGGTGATGAACACCACCGGCACCTCGAAGGTGCGCAGGAGCTCGTTGACGGCGTCCAGGCCGGACGAGCCGTCGGCAAGCTGGATATCGGCAAGGATCAGGCCGGGCCGCTTGTTCTTGGCCAGCGCCACCGCATCGGCATGGGTGCGCGCGACGCCGACGACGTTGTGGCCGAGATTCTTCACCAGGCTCTCGAGGTCCATGGCGATGAAGGTCTCGTCCTCGATGATCAGCACGTCGGTGGCGATCTCGGCGGCCATCTCGCGTCCGGCTGCGTCCGCAAGACGGCGCGTCTCGGCAACATCGGTGCCGAGAATGAAGGCGACTTCCTCTTCCGAAAAGCCCTCGAGCGAGAGCAGCAGGAAGGCTTGGCGCGGCAGCGGGGTGATGTTCGACAGCCGCCGTTCCGGCGGCATCGGCAAGGTCGTCACCTCGGCATCGTCGTTGATCGAGACTGAATTCCAGATCTGGGTGAAGAGCCGGAACAGGCCGGCCCGGGGCCCATGGTTCTCGTCGAGCACCGACGGATCGCCCAGCATGGCTTCCAACATGGCGGCGACATAGGCGTCACCGGAGGCCTGGCTGCCTGTCAGAGCCCGCGCGTACCTGCGCAACAACGGCAAGTGTTCAGCAACTACCTGTGAACGGGACATCCCCACTCCATTCGTCTTCGGGCCAACCTTGAGGTCCAATCCTGAGGTCAGGCATCACGCGGGGGGCCCAGGTTCCCCTGCTGGGCTGTCTACGCCTCACGACAACAAAAGTTCCGCCGAGCTGGGAACTTTTTGGCGCAGCTGGAATTGTGCCTATCCAGGGAACGGCTCCCGGTTGAGAAAACTTCTCGATTTTACAGTCACTTAACTCGGGGAAACGTGGAACAGGTCATGAAAGATCTCAAGTCTCAAGCCAGCAGAAGCACGACCCCCGGCAAGGGAGGCCTGACTCCGGAGATTCAATCCCGGATCGGGCACCAGCTGCGCGCCATGTACGACGATGTCGTGCGACAGGGGGTTCCGGATCGGTTTGCGGAACTGATCAAGAAGCTTGATGCGCCGGGAGCGTCACCCCACGTAGAAAATGAGGGCGGATCCAACGACAACAACAATGGGAGGGATTAATGCCTCTCACGGACTCCCTGCGTAACGACATCTTGGCGGCCGTGCCCAGTCTGCGCGCCTTCGCCATCTCGCTCAGCGGCAATGCGGACCGCGCCGACGATTTGGTCCAGGAGACGCTGCTGCGTGCGCTCGCCAACATCGACTCGTTCCAGCCCGGCTCCAACCTGCCGGCCTGGCTATTCACGATCCTGCGCAATTTGTTCCGGTCGGACTATCGCAAGCGGCGGCGCGAGGTCGAAGATGCCGAGGGCAATTACGCCAAGACGCTGAAGACCCAGCCCTCGCAGAATGCGCACCTCGAATTCGAGGAGTTTCGCACCGCGCTCGACAAGCTTCCGCAGGATCAGCGTGAAGCCTTGATCCTGGTCGGCGCGTCCGGCTTCTCCTATGAGGACGCGGCCTCGATCTGCGGCTGCGCAGTCGGCACCATCAAGAGCCGCGTGAACCGCGCCCGCTCGAAGCTCGCCGCGCTGCTCTATGTCGACGGCGCCGAGGATTTTGGGCCTGACGAGACCGTGCGGGCCGTGATCGGCGGCAGCGGCGGCTGACCGCCGCCGTCAATCGCACCGGAACGAGACGAAGACGGCCGCTTCCACGGCTGTCTTCGCGCGCGATGCGTCCGGCTCACGTCGCGATCACACATCCACGAAGGTTGCGGTCTCGGCCACGCTCGCCCGCGAGGTGCGGTAGCTGTTGACCTTGTGCGCATGGTCCGCATAGCCGAACGAGATGCCGCAGACGACGCGGCGGTCATCGGGCAGATCGAAGTGGCGGCGGATCAGGCCGGAATGCCGCGCCAGCGCGGCCTGCGGAATGGTGCCGAGCCCGAGCGCCTGCGCCGCCAGCACGAAGTTGGAGACATAGGCGCCGCAATCGATCGCACCGTAGATGCCGAGCGGCTCGTTGGTGTGGATGATGGCGACATGCGGTGCGCCGAAGAAATTGTAGTTCTCCAGCGCCTGCTTGGCATAGGCCGCCTTGTCGCCGCGGGCGATGCCGAGCGTGTTGTAGAGCTGGAAGCCGCTCTCGCGGCGGCGATCGAGATAGACCCCGACATATTCGCGCGGTGGCGTGAAGTCGTAGTCATCGCCGAGGCCCTTCGAGGCCTCCGCGTAGATCGCCTTGCGAAAGCGCTCCTTGGCCTCGCCGCTGGCGATGATGACCTGCCAGGGCTGGCTGTTGCACCAGGACGCCGTGCGCTGCGCGGTCGCCAGCACATGCTCGATGGTGGCGCGATCGACCTCCTTGGGGAGAAATGCGCGAACGGAGTAGCGCTCGTTGAGGAGCTCTTCGAGCACCCCGATGCGGTCGTTCTGTCTGACTTGTGCGTCCATCACTCAGCTCGCCCTTTTTTCTTTTGGTTGGGCAGAGGCGCCAAGCGCCGTCCCACCACCATACTTACCTCGATGCACCTGCATATGGTAGGCATGCAATGTTTTGCCCACCCTGCACGAGCGGTGACCGTGACGACTACTTGGTCAGCAGGGCATAGGCGCCGGTCCAGCCCTCCGGCGGCGGATCGATCTGGAAATCCTTGATCCGCGCCTCGTAAAGCCTGAACAGCTTCTCCAGCGTGTCGGCGTCCTCGCTCTTGCGGCCGCGCTCGATGGCATCCAGGGCGCCCTGCCAGTCGCGGCTGCGGTAGCAGCCGAGCATCTCGATGGTAATGTTGCGCAGGCGCTGGAACGCGGCCGAATGCATCACGTCCTCGCGGCCGGCGATGGCGTAGATCACTTCCGGCTCGGTCTTGCCCTTGACCATGATGAAGTCGAGCTCGAGGATCGCGAATTTCTCCTTGGCAGCGAGTGCCGTGCGCGAGCCCACGATGATCGGAAATCCGTATGCCTTCGACTGGCCCTCGAGGCGCGAGGCCAGGTTCACGCTGTCGCCGAGCACCGAATAGTTCTTCTTCAGGTCGGACCCCATGTTGCCGACCACGCCGATGCCGGTGTTGAGACCGATGCCGACATTGAGCGGGATATAGACGTGGCCGCCGTCGGCGGCCTCCTGCTCGCGCTCCTTGTTGACCTCGTCGATCTGCTCGAGCATCTGGATCGCGGCTTCGCAGGCGTTGATCTCGTGCTCGGCGTCGTCGAGCGGCGCGTTCCAGAACGCCATGATGGCGTCGCCCATGTACTTGTCGATATAGCCCTTGCGGTCGATGATGACGTCGGTCAGCGGCGTCAGGAAGCGGTTCATCAGCTCGATCAGCCCCTGCGGATCGTGCTTGTAGCTCTCGGAGATCGTGGTGAAGCCGCGCACGTCGGAGAACATGATCGTCATCTCGCGTTCCTCGCCGCCGAGCACGAGCTTTTCCGGCGACTGCGCCAGCTGCTCGACCAGCACAGGCGACATGTATTGCGCGAATTGCCCGCGGATCTGCACGCGCTGACGCTGCTCGCGCACGAAGCTCGCAAAGATCAGCGTCAGGTAGACTGCGGTCGTCGACAGCAGCGGATAGGTGAAGTCGATGAGATAGCGGTGCTGCGTGTAGGAGAACCAGGACACGCCGATCAGGATGGCCGCGAAGGCCGCGCCCACCAGCACTAGGCGGACGGGGCCGAGATTCGGCGTGAAGATGATGACGAGCAGGCCGATGATCAGCGCCGCGATCAGCTCGACGCCCAGGGCATAGTTCGGCTGCGAGATCACCGCGCGGCTCAGCACGCCCTCCAGCACCTGGGCATGGATCTCGACACCCGGCATGGCCCGGGATACCGGCGTGGTCTTGATGTCGTTCAAGCCGCCCGCGGAAGTGCCGACCAGCACCAGCTTGCCGGCAAACCTCGTGGGCGGCACCGCATTGTCGAGCACGTCGACCGCGGAGACGTAGATCGAAGGATCCCGGCGGGCATAGTGCACCCAGAGCTGACCGTTCTTGTCGGTCGGAACCTCCAAACCCTTGAGGCGGATCGACTTGATGCCCGTCTTGTCGGTACGGACCAGCAGGGTCGGCGTGCCCGTGACGACGCGCAGGATCTCGAGGCTGAGCGAGGGCATGATGTTGCCCTGGGCGCGCATGATCATCGGCACGCGGCGGATCAATCCGTCACGCTCGGTCCGGATCGAGAACAGGCCGCGGCCGGCCGCGGCCCTCTCGATGACCGGCACATTGCGGAGCAGGCCGGGGAATTCGAACAGGAAACGCTCGGCCCCGTCCTCCCCCACCGTTGCAACCCCCGTGAACGGCAGCGACTTGTCGAGCTCGGACAAGACCTCCGGAAGCCCGGTCTCGCCCAGCACGACGTGCGAGCGCTTGATCGCGTCGGCGAGGATCTGATCGTTGCTCGGCAGCTCACGCAGCTTGGCGCGGGTCGCGTCGTCGAGATAGCGCATCTGGCTCGCGACCTGCTCCGGGTTGAGCCGGTCGGCTTCGGAGAAGACCATGTCGAAGCCGATCGCCACCGCGCCGTGGTTGGTGAGGTTCTGGACCATGTCGGCGATGCGCGTGCGCGGCCACGGCCACTGTCCGAGTCTGGTGAGGCTCTTGTCGTCGATATCGACGATGACGACCGGCCGCGCCGCCTTCTCGCGCGGATCGATCAATTGAAACATGTCGAAGGTGCGCAGCCGCAATTCCTGGATCGGCGGCGGATCCCACAGGCGCGCGCCTGCGAACAAGACCAGCAGCGCAAGGCAGATCAGCCGCGCAAGGCCAAACTTCCGCGCAAACCACCGCCGCAGGATTTTGAAACGCTTCATGCCAGTCAGACTTCCTGACCCAGATCATGCCGGGCGCACCGATCATGAAGCGTCGGCGTGCGATTGGCTATTCCCCGAGTGCTGAGGATTATGGATTTTTTGCCGCGGTCGAGGTGCAAACCGGAAGCGCCGCCTGCTTCCACTAGCCGACGTGAGTGCCGAAGATGAAATCGCTGGACTGGAGATTCGCGACGGCGACACCCTTGAGCAGGATCGTCTCGTGGCTATCCAGCGTAAGCAACGTGCCGCCATCCTGCGCGGCGGTCGGGGCAAGGTCGTTCAAGGAGCTGATGCCGCTGAACTGCCGCAGGTCGAGCTTGTCGAGGCCGTACTCGAAATCATTCACGGTGTGCTGAACCGAATCCTGCGACGAGGCCGGTGCGAATACGAACTGATCCTTGGCACTGCCGCCGATCAGCGTATCACTCGACTCGGTCGCGAAAATGACGTCCTTGCCGGCGGTACCTTGCAGGGTCATGCCCTGGCTCTCGGCTCCTTCGACGAAGATGAAGTTCACCGTGTCCGAGCGGCCCGCCGAATCGGCAACGGTCAGCGTGATCTGATCGGTGGCTGGCAGTCCCGCCTCGGGATCAGCGCCGGTCGGCTCGTAGACGATGCCCGCGCCTTGCGCGAGGGCGGTGTTGATCTGCTCGAGCGTGCCGGTCGTCGGATAAACACTTGCAAGGCTGACGTCCGGATTCGCGGTCGACAGCGTGACCGTGAAAGTGTCCGTCGCAGCGCCGGGATCGGCGTCCATGACGACGAGGTCGGTAATGATCTCGTTGCTGTTCTCGGTGATGTGCTCGACCTGGAAGCTCTCGGTGTTGATGACCGGGCCCGCACCGTCGTCCGCACCGGTCACGTTCACCTTGAGCGTTGCCGTGTCGGTCGCACCATGGATATCCGTGGTCTGGACCGTGAACGTATCGACATACGATCCGTCCGCCAACGCATTGATCGCAGCATCATTCGGAACGTAGCTATAGCTGCCGTTGGAATTGACCGTCAGCGAGCCGTAGAGTCCCGCGACCGTCGTGGCCGCCTGGTGATCTGAATCGAGGACGGCATAGGTCAGCGGCGCCGTCTCACCGCTGTCGGCGTCGGTCCCCGCCAGTTGCCCGGTGAGATTGGAGAAGGTGTCGTCGTCAGCGGTGTCCGTGAGCGGGCCGATGTGGAGATCGGACAGCGTCGGTGCGTCGTTCGTGCCGGTGATGTTGATGGTCACGACCGCGCTAGTTCCAAAGCCCTGAGCATCCGACGGAACGATGGTGTATTGCAGCGATAGCGTCTGACCGGCGGCGAGGAAGTCGAAGGCCTGGCCGGCCGAGTTGAATTGCCAGGTAAACTGGGCGTGGGTCGCCGTGCCGTTGAGAATGTCGCCGGACGGCACGGTCAGATAGTTCAGGAGATCGGCATGCGACAGCCCGCCGACGCTGCCCGTTTGCAACACGTTGTCGAGCTTAACCTGCACCGCATCGACCGATACCGTGACGTGATCGGTCGCGTCGACGTCGGAGACCGCCAGCACGCCATGCGAGAGCTGGCCGCCATTGGTCTCCATCAGATCGGCAAATGCGCCGCCCGGCCCGGAGGTCCCGCTGGCCCAATCCGCATCACCTTCAATGGCGAGGCTCTTGGTTGGGTTGACCGTGTTGGAGGCCTTGCTCCCGCTGCCGTCGCCAAGCGTATAATAGGCGGCCAGATTGGCCTCGTTGCCGGTGAGCGCGGTGAAGTCGTACGACTGGATTTGCGCCTGCGTGAGTGCGGTGGTCCAGACGCTGACATCGGCGATCGAGCCGGTGAAGCCTTGCGTACCGAAGCCCGGAGCGTACCTGCCGCTCGCCGCTCCGATCATCATGTAGGACGGCTCCTGAGCGCCAGCGATCGCGTTGACGCCGCCACTGTGGGAATAGACGGCGTTGCCATCGACATAAAGCGTGAAGATGCCGTCGTCACGCGTCAAGGCGAGGTTATGCCATTGCCCCGCAGTAAGCGCGAAGCCGGTATCCTGGATCTCGACGCCGCCCTCGAGAATCGCGATCTCCAGCTTGCCGCTGATGACAGTGCCCATGAGGCCGAAACCGGTGGTCGAGGTATTGCCATTGTAGAACAAGACCTGGCTGGCGGAGGCAGCGTCTCCGTTCCAGTTCACCCAGCCGTCCAGCGTCACGTCGTCGGTGGCGACCGTCGGTACGTCGCCGACCGCGATGGTCGCACCGTCGAAGTTCATGTAGTCGGACGTCACATAGGAGACGGTCGGCGCATCGTTGGTGCCGGTGATGGTGACGGTTACGTCTTGCGTGACAGTCGCGTTGTGATTGTCCTTGAAGGTGACGGTGTAGACCTGAGTTATGGTCTGCCCTTCCGCCAGCGACTGCAGCACGGGATCGTTGTTGTCGAGCGTGAAGTGCCAGTCGAGCGTCGCGCCGGTGCTGGTGTCGGCGTTGGATTCGGACACCGCGCCGATGGAGAAGGTGCCGATATTCGTGCTGTCGTCCTCGAATCCCGGCAGAGCCGAACTGACGGACGATGACTTGAACTGCACCTGCGCCGTATGGGTGTCGATCAGGTCAACGTCCTGGATCGCCAGCGTACCGCTGGTCGTCAGCGAGGCGCCGTCATCCTCGGTAACCGCACCCGTTGCCGCCTCGGGATCGCTCGTGATCGTCGGCGCGTCGTTGGCGCCGTTGATCGTGACAGTGACGTCCTGGGAGACCTGCGCACCGTGATCGTCAGTAAAGGTGACGGTGTAGACCTGGGTGATGGTCTGGCCATGCGCCAGCGATTGCAGCACCGCATTGTCGTTGTCGAGGCTGAAGTGCCAGCCCAGCGTCGCGCTGTTGTCGGTATCGGTGTTGAACTCCGCGACCTCGCAATCGATCGTGAAGGTGCCGAGCGGCGCATTACCATCGAAGCCCGGCAGATGCGCGTTCGACGTCGCTGACTTGAATGCGGCCTGCGCGGTGTGGGTGTCGATCAGATCGAGATCCTGAATCGCGAGCGTGCCCTCGATCGACAGCGTCGCGCAGGCATCCTCGGTGACGCTGCCCTTTGCAGCGTCTGCATCACTCGTGATGGTCGGCGTGTCATTGGTGCCGGTGATGGTGACCGTGACGTCCCGGGTGACGGTGCCACCGTGATGGTCGTCGACGGTCACGGTGTAGACTTGGGTGATGGTCTGGCCTTCGGCCAGCGACTGCAGCACCGGATCGTTGTCGTTGAGCGTGAAGGTCCAACCCACTGATCCGCGCGTGCTGACACCCGGACTCTCGCTCACCGCGGTCAGCGCGAAGTTCCCGATAGGCGAGGTGCCGTTGCCGAAGCCGGGCAGATGCGCGTTCGACGTCGTCGACTTCAGGACGTAACTGGCAGTGTGCGTATCCGTGAGATCGGGGTCGTTGAAGGCGACGGTGCCGTTCGCCGTCAGGGTTGCCGCCGTATCCTCTGTCACTTCTCCGGTGGGCGTCGTCGAGTCCTCGACGATCGTCGGCACGTCGTTGGTGCCCTCGACATTGACGTCCGCACCGTCGATGGACACGGTGATCGGCGTGCTGACGACGCCGCCGTGCCCGTCATCGACCTGCACCACGTAGTTGAGGATCAGCTTCTCGTCCTCGGCCAGGAAGTCGAAGAGATGGTCGGGAACGCTGTAGGTCCAGGTGGCCGTGCCGTTGTTGCTGTTTCCGGCACCCTGAACCACGGTCAGCGGCACTTTGACGGCAGCGATCGCCGCGAGTTGCTCCGGCGTCAGGGACGCAGTGATATCGTTGCCTTCGGCATCGAGATATTTGAACGGCTCGACGGATGAGAGCGCCGCGCTCACGATCGGCCGGTCCGTCAGATCGACGTCGGTGAAGGTGACCGTGCCCGTGATGATGTCCAGCGCCTCGTTGCCGGTCCCGACCTGTTCGACGACGGTGCCGCCTGACGTCGCAACGGTAGGCTTGTCGTTCGTTCCCGTGATCGTGATGGTGATCGGGATGAACCTGGACTCGGGGTTCACCGTGAAATTGGTGTCGACGCGGACCATGTAGGTCAGCGTCAGGGTTTCGCCGGCCGCGAGGAAGTCGAAAACGTGGTCGGGGATCGTGTAGGTCCAGACCGCCGAGCCGTTGTTGTTGTTGGCGGGGTCGGGGACGACGCTGATCTGGATCTGCGTCGCCGCGATGCCCTGCTTCTGGAGCTCCGAGAGGGAGCCGGTGACGTCGTTCTGGCCCGCAGTTTTGTAGACGTAGTTCGGCGCCTCGGCGAGGCTGATGCTCACCGTCGGCCGGTCGCCGAGGTTCTGATCGACGAACCTGATCACGCCGGAAATCGTGTCGGCGCGCGTGTCGCCGGTCGTGTCCGCACGCTCCGTCAACGCGAACGCCGTCTTCACGTTGCCGCTCGCGTCGAAGCTCTGCGCGATCGGCTGGCCGGGAATGCGTACGATGAGCGGCGTGGAGGTGGTAGGCGTCTCCGATCCCTGCGGATTGAGATTGACGAATGTTGCGGTGGCGCTAGGGCCGGACGACGATTTGAGTAACACCTCATAGCCGAACGGCGTGATCGTATCGGTGTAGTTCGTGGTCAGCTTGGTGTTGGTGTTGTTGTCGGTAAACTTCAGCGTGAACACGTCCGTGATCAGCTTCTGCACCTCCGGCGACATCAGTGCATTGGTGATCGAGACGTTGCCGCCGCTGATCTGGATCATCTGGCCGGCCTGGTTGACCGTCGCGATCGGCAGCAGCGTGACCTTGTCGAACAGGATGTAGGAGCCGGTCGTGCCGTTCGGCTCGACCAGCACCTGGAAGCTCGCCTGCGGCTGCGGATCGCCGCCGCCGGCGGGAACGACGAAGTTGATCTGGGTCAGCACCGCCGTGCCGCGGATGCCCATGGTGGCGACCGGCGTGTCGACCTTCATGTCGCCGCGCTTGGCGGTTTCGCCGGCGACGAAGGTGATGGTGCCCGCGACCAGGCTGAGCAGCGAGGAATTGTTCGACCCGTTGGGGTCGTAGACCATCTCGTTCAGCACCATCCGCGCGTTGGAGGACAGGCCGAACACGGTGCCGTCAATGAAGGTGATGCCGAGCGTCGAGTCGGCCCCGGTCGAGACCACGTCGCCCTTCTCGACGTTGTCGCCATTGTTCAGGATGACCGAGACGCCGTTGCGGATCGCGGTCGCGCTTCCCACGAGCTTGGTGACGTGACCGATGACCTGGCCCGCACCGGCACCGGGCGCGGCCTGGGCAACCTGGACATGGCCGGTGAGGGCGTTGACGACGTCGCCGCTGAGGTGGGCGCCGTCGGGCGAAGCGAGCGCGGCGCGCTTGTCGCCCCTGAAATAATCGTGAACGACGAACTCATGACCGTCGTGGGACAGCACAAGGTCGAGCCCGGCACGCTTGAACTCGCCGTTGAAGATCAGATTGGGGTCGGGAACGACGAACGCGCCGTCGGGCGCGTGACCGTTCGCCTTTGCGGTAAAAGAATCGATATTTGCCCCGACGGGCGAGCGGGAACCCTGGCCGTCCAAAGAAATCGCGCCGTCAAATTGGCCAGCGTAATTCAACCGGGCACCGTAAAAAGGGTTAAAATCTAAGTAAGTATCGACCGCCTAAGCTTGCATAGCATTAGCAAGTCCTTAGCGATACCATCTATTGCTTGTGTGATTTCGCATCACTTGGCCCCCGGGAGGCCCCACGGCGTGGCGCCGCGACAGAGGAGTGAAAGTAATTCCTCAAATATTCGTATGTCGAATTCAGCCTGTTTCCACGCATTTCCAGTCATCCAAAGTAACCTGCTGTATAGTAACGAAGCAGATACTTTCATCATCTTTCCGTCGCGAGCTCCCGCAGCATCCTGCGGCAAATACGGAGTTAAATCTGTGACCTATCTAACAGAACCCCATGAAATGGGGGTTGTTAGCCATAGGACCCAGATTCGGCACTGCCACAACCTGTGTCTGCAATTGGCTCCATTTCGCGGCAACGCGACACCTCCTAGCCGGCGAATCGTAAAATTTTACGCAATTTGGGTAGGCCCATTTCAGCCTGTCACCCGGTTTTGGAACCCCTGCCGGGCGCGTTAAGCAGAACAAAACGGCCCGTCTCGCACTATCTCCGCGAAAGCAACAAAGCCCGGCACGTCGAGATCGAGGGGGATCTCGTGAAGCCTGGGAAGGGATGTCAGATGGAGACCGCTGCTCGCTCGCGCGCCTGGCGCGCAATCCTTGTCATGTGCGGCTTGATCCTGCTCGGATCGGCCGCCGAGCTTCGCGCCGGCACGCTGCTGTCGCCCGGCGCCGGCGTCCTCGTGCGCAAATCCGCCGAACCGTTCGGCGTGTTCGCCTTCGCCATCTCGTCCGGTAGCCTGCAGCAGAGATGGTCCGTGCTGAAGGACAAGCTCGACGACGACATGGTGCAGCTCGCGCTGTGCGACGGCGACCGGGACAATTGCGCTTCACCGGCAGCGCTCGAGCTGCTCGCCATAGTCGACCACGCCCGCGCCCGCGACGGTCGCGCGCGGCTCGGCGAGGTCAACCGCGCCATCAATCTCGCCATCCATGCCGCCAATGATGGCACCGACGACGTCTGGAGCTCGCCGCTTTCGACCTTCGCGCGCGGGACCGGCGATTGCGAGGACTATGCCATCGCCAAGCTGGCCGCGTTG
Organism: Bradyrhizobium sp. JHI2711; assembly: GCF_056156565.1. Taxonomy (NCBI): domain Bacteria; kingdom Pseudomonadati; phylum Pseudomonadota; class Alphaproteobacteria; order Hyphomicrobiales; family Nitrobacteraceae; genus Bradyrhizobium; species Bradyrhizobium sp. JHI2711. The sequence continues at coordinate 1,159,041 of NZ_JBPZPT010000002.1, read as the reverse complement.
CGGCTGGCGGGAATTGCCTCTGAGGACCTCCGCATCGTTGTGGTGCGAGATGTCAGGGCCGGCGAGGCGCACGCAATTGCCGCGGCAAAGCTCGACGGGCAATGGCTGATGCTGGACAATCGCCGCATGGCGATAGTCAAGGATGACGCGACGCGGAGCTATCAGCCACTGTTCGTGCTCCACCAGTCGGCCGTGCTGAAATATGTCGACGAGCCGGTGCAGGTCTCGATGGCGGCCGCCGAGGCACGTTGATTTGTTCGTAGCTGGATAGAGCGCAGCAAAATCCGAGACTCTTACCACTCGCACCGGCCCCGGATTAAGCTTGCGCTCCATCCGGGCTACAGACCTTCCACTGCTCGTCCCCACAAACCCATTTCACCGCGCAAGACCAGACGCTAGCATGGCGCCTTCCGTGCGGGGGCGACTTGGAATGCGATTCATCGTGCTGTCTGTGCTTGCGCTGCTGGCATTGCCGGCGGTGCCCGCGTCCGCGCAATCCGACCGCGCGATCGCCGACAGGCTGCCGCTGTTTGCCAGGAACACCTGCCAGCCGATTCGCGACCCCGGCAACCAATTGTTCTGCGGTGATGCCGCGCTTGCCGCCGCCGCCGAGAAGCTGAGCATCGCGATCGAGGAGCGGCTCGCCCGCCTGCCGGATCGCCTGCCCGCTATCGAGGAGAATGCGATCTGGGTCCGCCAACGCAACCTCAGCTGCGGCATCGTCGGCCAGACCGCGATCCGCCCCGACCAATTCGAGACGGTCAAGGCGTGCCTGCTCAAGGTCACCGAGGAGCGCGCCGCGATCGTTCGCGATCCGGATTTCGACTGCCTTGCGGCCAACACTGCTGCGGGCGCGGTGATCTGCGCAGACCCCTCGCTGACGCTTGCCGAAACCGAGCTCAACGGCCAGGTGCTCGGCCTGATCGGCAAATTGGACCCGACTGCGGCACGCTTTGCCTTCGCCGAATATGGACGGTGGACGCGCGAGCGCGACCGCAAATGCAATCTGGTCGGCAAGGAGAACGTGCCGCTGCAGGAGCTGGAATCCGCGGAGGACTGTCTCGCCGACCATTTGAAGCGCAAGACAGATGAAATCCGCGCCGCGACGGGCGATCCCAAAAAAGTGTTCGGCCGGCAGGTCGCGGCCCGCATTCCCGACGCCGACGCCGTCGATTTCTGCGCCGCGCGGATTCATGCGGCCAATTCCTGCGGCAACTTCCTGCGCATCAACCGCGTCTATGCGCTCGACAGCCAGGTGACCGACCAGGAGGCACAGGTCACGGGCGAAATCGAAATGGCCGTGCTCGCTCCCTTCACCGTGTGCAGCAGGATCGCCTCCATCTGCACCGGCACCTGCTGGGACGCCACGACGGGTCGGCCGCAGCAGGGAGCCGGCAACAAGACGCGCCCAGCAGACGTCTTCAACGTCACGCGCCGGCTGAGGGTCCAGCGAACCTTCGCCTTCGTCAAAGCCGCCGACGGCTGGCGCTGCCGGGAAGACGAGCTCGCCCCGGTGAATTCGGGCACCGCGGGCGGAGGATCGTAGGGTTCTCTCTTCCTTCTCCCCTTGTGGGAGAAGGTCGCGCGCGCAAGCGCGCGGGATGAGGGGTTCTCTCCGCACGCAAGACCGTGCGTGAAGGATAGAGACCCCTCACCCGGCTCGCCGCTTCGCGGCGATCCACCCTCTCCCACAAGGGGAGAGGGTGCACTGAGCTCGACGCAAGAGAGCCCGCATCAGAACATCAGATTGTCCTTCACCAGCACCCAGCGGCCGCCCTTGACCTGCTGCACCTGGGTGATGGTGTTGGCGAGGTGGTCGGTCTTGGAGAACTTGGTGGGCGGCGAGTTGAAGATGTCGAGGAATTTCTCGCCCGACTCGAGCGCATCGAGCATCTTCTGCCCGGTGAGATCCTTGCCGGCCTTGTTGGCATAGAACGCAAAAGTCATCATGGCATTGTAGCCGATGATGGCTTGCGTGTTGGCGTCGGCGTTGAACATCTTCTTGTAGTTGACGAGCCAATCCTTCACCTTGCCCTTGGCGGTGTCCTCATAAGGAATCTCGAAGCCACTGGCAGCATAGAGACCCTCGACGGCGTCCTTACCCAGCGCAGGAACCTCCATCACGTTCGTGGGGGTGGCCCCGAGGAAGGTGACGTCCCAGCCGAGCTTCTTGGCTTCGGTCATCGCCCCAATGGTCTCGCGCAGCACGGTGCCGAGCACGACGAGGTCGCAGCCATCTGACTTCATCTTGGCGATCTGCGCGCTGAAATCGGAGGCGCCGCGCTTGTAGCTCGTGATCGAGGCCGGCTGCGCCTTCATGGCAGTGAGCTGCTGATTGAAGCCATCGAGCACGTTCTTACCGTACTCGTCGTCCTGATGCATGATGCAGGGCTTCTTGAAGCCCTTCCACTCGATCATGTATTTCACCGCAGCCCGCGTGCTCTCGACATAGGGCAGCAAATTGTTGAACTTCAGGCGCTCCTGCGGCTTGGCCGGATCGAACTTGAAGGTGAATTCGGCCGCCGTCAGCGGGAACAGCTGCAGGACACCGGCATCGAACAGGATGTCTTGCGCGGCGAGCACCGTCGGTGATCCCATCGGCCCCACCATCGCGAAGATCTTGTCGCGCTCGATCAGCTTTTGCGACGCCAGCACGGCCTTCTTCGGATCGTAACCGCTGTCCTCGACGACCAGCCGGATCTTGCGGCCGTGAATTCCGCCGGCCGCATTGATCTCCTCGGCCGCCATCTTCATGCCGTTCGCGACCGGAACGCCCCACCCCTTGATCGGACCCGACAGGTCCTGATGGGTGCCGATGACGATCTCGGTTGCCGAGATGCCCTCGTTGGTGACCTTGGTTTGCGCTGCGGCCGGCAGACAGGTGAGCACCACGGCACCCACAGCAAGGCCGAATGCGCTGAACGATTTCGACATTGACGTCTCCTCTCCTAAAGGCCCGTATTGCACGAAGGGCGGGGCCACAGCTCCTTCGCTTTCTCGAAATGGACCGACTCGTCACGCCACCGCACGCTCGCGATACATCGCCTCGATCTCGGCGGCGTAGCGCTTGTTCACGAAGCCGCGCTTCAGCTTCATGGTCGGCGTCAGCTCCTCGTCCTCGGGCGTGAGCTGGCGCTCGATCAGGTAGAACCTCTTGATGGTCTCGACGCGGGCAAAATTGCCGTTGACCTGCTCGATCTCGCGCCCGATCAGGTCCTGGATCTCCCTCGCCCGGCACAGGCTGGCATAATTGGTGAAGGGGATGTCGTGATCCTGGGCGAACTTCTCAACATTCTCCTGGTCGATCATCACGAGGCAGGTGAGATAGGGCCGCTTGTCGCCGATCACGACCGCGTCGGAAATGTAGGGCGAGAACTTGAGTTGGTTCTCGATCTCGGACGGCGTGATGTTCTTGCCGCCCGAGGTGATGATGATGTCCTTCATCCGGTCGGTGATGCGCACGAAGCCCTCATTGTCGATGGTGCCGACGTCACCGGTGTGCAGCCAGCCGCGGGAATCGATCGTCTCTGCGGTCTTCTCCGGCTGGTTCAGATAGCCCATGAACAGGAAGTCGCCCTTGATCAGGATCTCGCCGGCGGGCGACAGCGCGACCTCGCCCCAGGGCACCGCGGTGCCGACCGAGCCGAGCTTGATCTTGTCCGCGGGCATCATGGTTGCGACCCCGCAATTCTCGGTCTGACCGTAGACCTCGTGCATGTCGATGCCGAGCGCCAGATACCAGCGGATCAGCTCCGGTGCGATCGGGGCTGCGCCGGTGAACGCGATGCGGCAGCGGTCGAGTCCGATCATGCGGCGAATGTTGCGGAACGCGACCAGGTAGGCGATGCGGTTGGCGATGCGCAGCGATAGCGGCGGCGCCCTGCCCTCGAGCCGGCAATCGACCATGCGGTAGCCGATGCCGATGGCGCGGCGATAGACCCATTGCTGCAGCGGCGTTGCATCCTTCAGCGCGATGGTGATGGCGGAATAGAACTTCTCCCAGACGCGCGGCACGGCCAGAAAGGCGGTCGGCTGCACCTCGCGCAGATTGTCAGGCACGGTTTCCGGGCTCTCGGCAAAATTCATCACCGAGCCGAGCGCGACCGAGATGTAATAGCCGCCGATACGCTCTGCGACGTGGCAGAGCGGCAGGAAGACCAGCCGGTTCTCGTCCTCTCGCGCAGGTATGAAGTCGTTGGCGTGTCGCATCTGGTGGGTGACGCTGCGATTGGCGTGCATCGCGCCTTTCGGCGGGCCGGTCGTGCCGGACGTATAGACGAGGACCGCGAGATCGCCGGCGCTGCGGCTGTCGATCATCTCCTGCCACAGCGCTTCGCGGCCGACCATGTGGTTGCGGCCGAGCGCGCGAAACTCGTCCAGCGACATCACCATGTCGTCGGAGAAACCGCTGAGGCCCTCCATGTCGAACACGATGATCTTCTGCAAGCTGGGGCATCGCGCGCGGCAGGTGAGAATCTTGTCGAGCTGCTCCTCGTCCTCGGCGAAGATCACCTTCGTGGCGGAGTCGTTGACGAGATACTCGACCTGGGACGAAGAATCGGTCGGATAGATTCCGCTGGAGACGCCGCCGGCGCACAATATGCCCATGTCGGCATAAACCCATTCGGGCACGGCATTGGCGATGATGGAGGCGACCTCGCCGGGCATGAAGCCGACGGCGCGGAGCGCGTAGGCGATCTCTTTGGAGATCTCCAGCCATTCTAGCCAGCTCGTCGGCTGCCAGATGCCGAACTTCTTCTCGCGGATCGCCGGCCTGTCGCCCCGCGTCTCGGCGGCGCGCAAGAAGCTCTTCGCGATCGTATCAGCGACCGTCAGCACCGCCGGTCGGGCCATGCACCTCTCCTCCTTGTCGCCTTCCCTCCGCTGCCTGCCTTGCCGGCCGGTCTTTGCTCAACGTTGGGCAAGCTCATCTTACTGCCAGCTCGTCCTCACCGCCACGTCTTCTTCTTTTTCCAGCGCCGCTCGCCGCGCGCGCCGGCTTCCTTGGCGCCAAGGTAGAATTCCTGGATGTCCTGGGAATGCATCAAGCGGTCGCAGGTATCGTTCATCACGATACGGCCGATCTCCAGCACATAGCCGTAATGGGCGGTTTCCAGCGCCACCTTGGCGTTCTGCTCGACCAGCAGGATCGACATGCCCTGCTCCTCGTTGACCCGGCGGATGATGGTGAATATCTCCTTCACCAGCAGTGGCGACAGGCCGAGCGAGGGCTCGTCGAGCAAGAGCAGCGTCGGCCGGTTCATCAGCGCGCGCCCGATCGCGAGCATCTGCTGCTCGCCGCCGGAGAGCTGGCCCGCCGGCTGGTTGATGCGCTCCTTCAGGCGCGGGAAATAGCCGTAGACGCGCTCCATGTCCTCCGCGACGCCGTCCCGGTCCTTGCGCGGATAGGCACCCATCATCAGGTTCTCGCGCACCGAGAGGAACGGGAACACCTCGCGCCCCTCGGGCACGTGGCTGAGGCCGAGCCGCACGATGCGGTCGGCCTCCATGCGCTGGATCGGCTTGCCCATGAACTCGATCGCGCCCTTCTGCGGATCGAGGATGCCGGAGATGGTCTTCAGCACCGTGGTCTTGCCGGCCCCGTTGGCCCCGAGCAGCGTGACGATGCGCCCGCGCGGCACCTCCAGCGAGATGCCGCGGATCGCCATGATCGGCCCGTAATAGCTCTCGATGTTGGAGAGCTTGAGGATGATATCCTGGGGCGCAGCGGCATCCATCGGTCAGGCTCCCAGATACGCGGCGACGACGTCGGGGTGCTGCTGCACTTCAGCGGGCGAGCCCATCGCCAGCACCCTTCCGTAGTTCAGTGCGATGACGCGATCGGAGACCCGGTTGACCAGCGACATGTCGTGCTCGACCATCAGCACGGTGATACCGAGCTCGGTCCTCATGTCCCGAATCCAGAACGACATGTCGCCGGTCTCCTCCACGTTGAGACCCGAGGACGGCTCGTCCAGCAGGATCAGCTTCGGCTCCGAGCAGAGCGCGCGCGCCAGCTCGATCACCTTGCGCACGCCGTAAGGCAGGCCCGAGATCAGCTTGTCGCGATAGGGTTCGAGGTCGAGGAATTCGATGACCTGCTCGACCCGGCGGCGGTGAACCTTTTCGTTGGCCCGCACGCTCGGCAGGAATAAGAGCTCCTGCCACAGCTGCGTGGTCGAATGGCGGTGGCGGCCGACCAGAAGGTTCGACAGCACGGTCGCGTTCTCGAACAGCTCGATGTTCTGGAAGGTACGGGCGATGCCGAGCTTGGCGATGTCGTAGGGCGGCTGCTCGGTGATGTCCTGGTCCTCGAAGAAGATACGGCCCGAGGTCGGCCGGTAGATCCGCGAGATCAGGTTGAAGATCGAGCTCTTGCCGGCTCCGTTCGGCCCGATGATCGAGAGGATCTCGCCCTTCTCCACCGCGAACGAGACCGCATCGACCGCCTTGAGGCCGCCGAAATGCAGCGACAGGTTCTCGGCGCGGAAATAGCTCATCGATTGCGCTCCGACTTCACGTAGATCTTCTGCCGCTTGAAGGTGGCGCGCTTGTAGAGAGGGAACAGCTGGAAGAAGAGCTTGATCTTGAGCCAGCGGCCGTAGAGCCCGAGCGGCTCGAACAGCACGAACAGCACGATGATGATGCCGTAGATCGCGCCCTTCAGGCCGTTGAGCGAGGCGAAGGCCGCGACCTTCGCCTCGATATTGCCCGCAGTCGCCGCGCCGGCGCCGAATGTCGCGGCAATGCCGGCGATGATGCCGGGCATGTCGTCCTTGAGATAGGTGAGGAACGGGTCGATCATCACGATGAAGATCGCGCCGAGCACGGCGCCGTGCAGGCTGAAGGTGCCGCCGATCAGGATCACGATGATGAACTCGATCGAGAGCTGAAGCGTGAACATCTCCGGCGAGATGAAGGAGAGCTTGTGCGCGAACAGGACGCCGGCAAAGCCGGTGATCGCGGCCGAGATCGCGAACGACTTCACCTTGTAGAGCGCGACATTGACGCCCATGCTGCGCGCCGCCGTCTCGGAATCGCGGATCGCGACGAAGGCGCGGCCCGTCGGCGAACGCAGCAGATTGAGCGTGCCGACGATGGTCAGCACCAGCACGGCAAGGCAGAGGTAATAGAAGGTCGGGCTGTCGCGCGGCACGGCGACGCCGAGCAGCGACAGCGTCTTGACCCGCATGCCCTCGTTACCGTGGGTAACGCTTTCCCACCGCGCCAGGATCTCCTCCACGATCAGGGCAAACGAGATGGTGGCGATGACGAGATAGATGCCGGTGAGGCGCAGCGCCGGAAAGCCGACCATCGCGCCGATGATGCCGGTCAACAGCCCGGCGGCGAGGAAGTAGACGGGGAACGGCACGTTGTATTTCTGCAAGTATGCCGCCGTGTAGGCGCCGATGGCGAGGAACGCCGCGTGCCCAAGCGAGGCTTGGCCGGTGAAGCCGGTCAGAATCAGCAGCGCCACGCCGACGATCGCATAGATGCAGACGAAGACGAGCTGGCTCATCAGATAGCTGGAGAGCACGTGGGGCGCGATCAGCAGCAGCGCGAGCAGAACGCCGTAGGTGACGACGTAGCCCGAATGCGGGAACAGCTTGATGTCGTCCTCGTAGTCGGTCTTGAACAGGAAGCGCATGGCGTTCAGACCTTCTTGCGGACGTGGAGGCCGAACAGGCCCTCGGGCTTCAGCAGCAGCACGGTGAGCAGCACGATGTAAGGCGCGGCGTCCTTCCAGCCCTCGGGCAGGTAAAAGCCGGCCATGCTCTCGATCACGCCGATCAGGACGCCGCCGACCACCGCGCCCGGGATCGAGCCGAAACCGCCGAGCACGGCGGCGGGAAACGCCTTCAGGCCGAGCACGAGGCCGACATTGGAGTGGATGAAGGTGATCGGCGCCAGCAGCACGCCGGCGCAGGTCGCGACCGCCGCGCTGATCGCCCAGACCACCGCCACCACGCGCTTGACCGGAATGCCCATGTAATAGGCCGCCAGCATGTTCTCGGAGCTGGCGCGCATCGCGGTGCCGAGCGTGGTCTTGTTGAAGAACAGCCACAGCAAGGTGCACAGGATCATCGTCGCTGCGATCACCGAGAGCTTGTCGTAGGCGAGCACCAGCGAGCCCATGCGCAGCACGCCCTGGCTGAACGGCGTTTCGATCTTCAGGTCGTCGGTGCCCCAGATCATCCCCGCGACCGAACGCAGAAAATAGCCGAGACCGATCGTGACCATGATGATGGAGAACTGGGGATAGCCGAGGATCGGCCGCACGACCACGCGCTCGGCCAGCATGCCGAACAGCGCCATGGCGGCGACCGCACCGGCGAAGCCGATCCAGTAGTTCAGGCCCATCATGCCGATGAAGGTGAAGGCGAAGAAACCGCCCAGCATCATCAGATCGCCCTGGGCAAAATTGACGACTTCGGTGGCCTTGTAGACGAGCACGAAGCCGAGCGCGATCAGGCCGTAGACGCAGCCGAGCGCAACACCGCTGACCAGCTGCTGAACGAAATCCAGCATTGACGCGCGTCCTCCCCGATGCAACCGGCGTTCTTCGAGGCCGCCTTGCCGCATCTTGTGTCCAGTCGCTACGCAGTCGTTTCGCCGCGTTAGCGCCATTTGTCCGGAATCAATTCAGCCTGAACGCCCGCGCGCTGTCAACAAACGGTGACTTGTCGGGATGCCTTGCCTTTAGTCCAATCCGGTTGGCGGAATTTGCGGCAGTGCGATTCACGGTGCCGAAACATCTTCGGGTCATGGTCGCGGGCGATGCAAACCGGATGGTGTGGCCGTCATGAAGCCGGACAACTCGGCCCTGGAAGTCCGAGGGTTAACGAAGCGTTTTGACCGTCTGGCGGTCGACAGCCTCGATCTCACCATTCACGCCGGCGAATTCTACGCGCTGGTCGGCCCCAATGGCGCCGGCAAGACCACCACTTTACGCATGGTTGCGGGCCTGCTCAGGCCCGATGCCGGCGCCGTCTCGATCTTCGGCATCGATGCGCTCCAAGACCCCGTCGCCGCCAAGCAGGTGATGGCCTGGGTCTCCGACGAGCCCATGATCTATGACAAGCTCACCCCGCTCGAATATCTCGAATTCGTCGCCGGCCTCTGGGGCATCGCGCCGTCGATCTCGCAACCGGCCGCCGAGGAACTGCTCGATTCGCTCGGCCTCGAGGCGCACCGCCACGAGCGCTGCGAGGGCTTTTCCAAGGGCATGCGCCAGAAGGTCGCTCTCGCAGGGGCGCTGGTGCACGATCCCCGCCTCATCATCCTCGATGAACCCTTGACGGGGCTCGATGCGGTCTCCGCCCGCCATGTGAAGGGCCTGCTCAGCGCGCGTGTCCGCGCCGGCTGCACTGTCATCATGACCACGCATATCCTCGAAGTCGCCGAGCGCATGGCCGACCGCATCGGCGTGATCGCCTCCGGCCGCCTGGTCGCGGAAGGCACGCTCACCGAGCTGCGCCACCAGAACGGCCATGCCGACACCAGCCTGGAAGATCTCTTCATCGCGCTGGTGACGCTTCAGGAAGCGGCATGAGCTCGGCCACCGCGCTGTCCTGGTTTGCCCGCCACGAGCTGCGGCTCGCCTGGCGCGAATGGCTCGCCATGATGACGGGCGGGCGGCGCAAACGGGCGCGCGCGGCAATGATCGGCCTCATGTGCTTCGCCGCGCTGCTCCACCTGCCGGCCTGGGCGGTGATCGGCCGTTTCGCCGACCTGCAGTTGCCGCTCGACAAATCCTCTCTGATCGTGATTTCGGCGACGATCTTTCTCGCCTGGACCTTGATGCTGTCGCAGGCGATCGAATCCGTGACGCGGGTATTCTACGCCCGCGCCGATCTCGACCTGATCATGTCCTCGCCGGCGCGGCTGGCCAATCTGTTCTCGGTCCGCATCGCCGCGATCGCGCTGACCGTCACCGTGCTGGCGCTGCTGTTCTCGACGCCCTTCATCGACGTTCTGGTGATCGGCGGCGGCGCGCGCTGGCTGGCGGCCTTCGGCGTCGTCATTGCGATGGGCCTGTCCGCGGCGGCGATCGCGATCGCCATCACCATTCTCCTGTTCCGGTTGATCGGCCCGGCGCGGACGCGCCTGATCGCACAGATCCTCGCCGCCATCATCGGTGCGGGTTTCGTGATCGCGCTTCAGGTCGCCGCGATCATGTCCTACGGCACGCTGTCGCGCTTCACCATCCTGACCTCGGGCAGCGTTGCCGCCTACGCCCCCGACGTCGACAGCATCTGGTGGTGGCCGGCGCGGGCAGCGATGGGCGACAGCGAGGCGCTGGCGCTGCTTCTCGCGCTCGCTCTGGTCATGCTCGGCGGCGTGATGGCGATCTTCTCGCACCGCTTTGCCGACACCGCGATCGATGCGGCGGCCTACGCCACGTCCGGCCGCGTCCGTGCCAAGGAGCGCCCGTTCCGCGGCGGATCGCGCCAGCAGGCGCTGCGTCGCAAGGAATTCATGCTGCTGTGGCGCGATCCATGGCTGATCTCGCAGACCTTGATGCAGCTGCTCTATCTGGTGCCGCCGGCGCTGCTGCTCTGGCGTAATTTCGCCGACAGCTCCGCGGCGCTGACACTGATCACACCCGTCATCGTAATGGCGGCCGGACAGCTCGCCGGCGGGCTCGCCTGGCTGACGATCTCGGGCGAGGACGCGCCCGACTTGGTCGCGACCGCGCCCTTGATGCCGTCCGGCATCATCCGTGCCAAGATCGAGGTGGTGCTGATCGCGATTGCCGCAATCTTCGCTCCGCTGCTCGCGGCGCTGGCCTTTGCCTCGCCATCCCAAGCCGCAATCAGCGCGGGTGCGATCATCATCAGCGCGGCCTCGGCGACCGCGATCCAGCTCTGGTTCCGGGTGCAGGCAAGGCGCAGCCAATTCCGGCGCCGTCAGACGTCTTCGCGGCTTGCAACCTTCGCCGAGGCCTTTTCCTCGATCGGCTGGGCCGCCACCGCCGCACTGCTGCTCGCCCTTCCCCTGGCCGGCCTCATCAGCGGCCTGATTACCGCAGGCCTCGTCGCGGTCACCTGGAAGTTCAGCCCGAAGCGCGAGCAATAGGTGCGACACTGACGCGCTGTTGATCGCACCCCATTGGCGATGCTCCGAATTGCACGCTAGACTTCGCTGTGAAGTCATCGGGGACGGATCCATGCGGCGACTGGTTTTGGCGGCTATCGCGCTGTTCGGCGCATTCCTGACCCCTGCCCTGGCCCAGCAGCCACTGCGCAGCGAATGCCTGGCGATGGCCAATGCGGCGCCGCGAATCGTGCCGGTCGTCTTCAGGCAGGCTGCAGCTGCGGCCGAGGTCGAGATCACCTATGCCGGCCATTCCACCTATTTCATCGACACGCCCGCCGGCTTGCGCATCGCGACCGACTATAGCGGCGCCTACCAGGTCGGGCGACTGCCCGATGTCGTCACCATGAACCGGGCGCACAGCACCCATTACACTCTCTTTCCGGACAAGCGCATTCCCCACGTGCTGCATGGCTGGAGCGAGGACGGCAAGCCGGCGATCGTGTCGCAGCGCATCAGCGACACCTTCATCCGCAACGTCACCACCGACATCCGCCGCTATTACGGCGACGATGCCGGCAGCGACATGATCCGCGACGGCAATTCCATCTTCATCTTCGAGGCAGCCGGCCTCTGCATCGGCCATCTCGGCCACCTCCATCACAAGCTCGACGACAGCCATTTCGCCCAGATCGGACGGCTCGACATCGTGATGGTGCCGATCGACGGCACTTATACCATGACGCTCGACGGCATCTCCGAGATCACCAAGCGGCTGCGCGCCTCGGTGGTACTGCCGATGCACCGCTTCGCCACTCCGCTCGACGACTTCATGCGCCGGATCGGCCAGCAATTCGAGATCGACCGGCGCGTCGAGCGCTCGTTCCGGATGTCGCGGGATACGCTGCCGACCAAGCCGACGGTGATCATCCTCGACGGGGTCTGACTCAGAGCCGGAACGCATCACCCGTCAACGACTTGGTTGCTCCAAGACCCACCTCAGTCGGAGCAATCATGAGCAGACGGTTCCTGGTCATCGGCTCGTTTGCGGCCATCTATCTCCTGTGGGGTTCCACCTATTTCGCCATCACGCTGGGCTTGCAATCGATACCGCCGTTTCTGCTGATGGCAGTTCGATCGTTATGCGGCGGCATGATCTTGCTCGCCTTCAGCGACAGGCATGTCGCGAATACCCCGGGCCGGACATGGTTGCAGGCAGGCCTTTGCGGGCTGCTTTTCTTCGTCGGCTGCCACGGCGTTCTCGCCTTCGCACAACAATCGGTTCCGTCCGGCGTGGCCGCCATCGTGCTCGCCACGATTCCGTTCTGGATCCTGCTGGCGGACACGCTCTTTCCGGGCGATCAGCGCCCGCGGCCGATCGCGCTGCTCGCGCTCATCCCCGGCTTCGTGGGCGTCGGGCTCGTGGCATGGCAAAATGCGCAGCAGGCCGGCATCAGCATGCTTCCGATCGTCTGGCTGCTCGCTGCGGCTCTGTCGTGGTCGATCGGCACCGTGCTGTCGCGCAGCATGTCGCATCAAGCATCCGCGATCGCGCTGTCGGGCATGCAGCTATCGATCGGGGGCGCCGTGTTGTTCGCGATCAGCTGGCTGACGGGCGAACTGGAGAGCTTTAGACCGAGCGAGGTCTCGATGACGTCCGTTGCAGCAGCTCTTTGGCTGATCGTCTCCGGCAGCGTGATCGGCTTCGCCGCCTACAATTGGCTGCTCGAGAATGTCTCGACCTCCCTGGTCTCGACCTACACATTCGTCAATCCGGTCATCGCGGTGCTGCTCGGCACCCTCGTGCTCGCAGAGCCGTTCTCTCGCATGATGCTCGTGGGCGCGAGTCTCGTCATTGTCGCCGTTGTCGCCATCTGGCGTGCTGAGAGCTCGAGCAATCGGTCGACGCAGGCGGAGGCCGATCGTCCCATGAGACATCTGTCGCTGCGCAAGACCTGACGACCGACGGCAATTTTCTCCAAGTCGCCCGCGGCTCATCCGTGCTGAATCCTCCGCAGCAGGAGAGCAACATGAACGACTTTGCGAGACTTCTTCACGCCAGCGCACCGCATCCCGAGCACGCGGCCGCGCTTCAGCTCTACGGCCGTTTCGTCGGCGACTGGGACGCCGAGATCACCGCCTTTGGACCGGACGGCAGAAGCCACACCGCGCCGGGCGAAATCCATTTCGGCTGGGTGCTGGAAGGCCGTGCGGTGCAGGACGTCTGGATCATTCCCCGGCCAGCGGGCAGCGCAGCCTTTCCGATCGCCGGCAATTGGTACGGCACCACGCTGCGCGTCTACGATCCGGCCATGGATGCGTGGCGGATTTCCTGGTTCGATCCGGGCCGCCGCGTGTTCCGGCAGCAGATCGGCCGTCCCCGCGGCGAGGACATCGTGCAGGAAGGCACGACCGAATCCGGCGAGCTGACGCGCTGGAGCTTTACTGAGATTACCGGGGACTCCTTCCGTTGGCGTGGGGAGGTCAAGCCGGCCACGGCAGTGGACTGGCGGCTGATGGTCGAAGTAAGAGCAAGACGGCGGACGGGCTGACGAGCATACCGCATTGCTTGTGATGATGGGTGCGGTTGCGCAAGGCGCGCTGCTGCATGCGGAAATGAGGTGCTAGGCTCCCGACACAAAACATCAGGGAGCGAAGGCCGATGGCAGCAAGCGGTGTGCCCGCCAACACGAGCGGGCTGTTCGTCGATCCGCGTGAGGACTGGCTCGCGCTGCATCGGGAGGAGATCATCGATCCCTTGCGGCCGATCGTCGATCCCCATCATCATCTGTGGAATCGCGGGCACCGCTATCTGATCGAGGAGATGGCCGCCGACATCGCCTCCGGTCACAACGTCATCGCCACCGTCTATGTCGACTGCCGTTCGATGTACCGCGCGCATGGACCCGAGGCGTTCCGGCCCGTGGGCGAGGTCGAGTTCGCCAACGGCGTCGCCGCCATGAGTGCAAGCGGTGGCTACGGCAAGGCCGCGATCTGCGCCGGCATCGTGAGCCATGCCAATCTGCTGCTCGGCGACGCCGCAAAGGGCGTGCTGGAAGCCGAGATCGCCGCTGGCAACGGCCGCTTTCGCGGCATCAGGCATTCATCGGCCTGGGACGAAGATCCTGTCGTCGCCGGCATGTATGCGAACAGGCCGAAGAGATTGTTGCAGGATCCGACCTTCCGCAAAGGCTTTGCCTGCCTCGCCCCCCTCAAGCTCAGCTTCGATGCCTGGCTGTTCCACCCGCAAATCGGTGAGCTCACGGCACTGGCGCGCGCCTTCCCCGACACCAGGATTGTGCTCGACCATTGCGGCGGCCCGGTCGGAACCGGCCGCTTCGCGGGCCGGCGCGAGGAGGTGTTTGCGCAATGGCGCGCCTCGATCCGGGAGATCGCGACATGCGAAAATGTGGTGGTGAAGCTCGGTGGTCTCGCGATGTGCCTGCTTGGCTACGACTTCCATTTGCGCGAGAGGCCGCCGACATCCGAGGAGCTTGCCGCGGCCTGGCGGCCCTATGTCGAGACTTGCATCGAGGCGTTCGGCCCGAAGCGCGCGATGTTCGAAAGCAATTTCCCCCCGGACAAGGGCCAGTGCAGTTACCAGGTGATCTTCAACGCCTTCAAGCGTATCGCCTCAAAGGTGAGCGAGGCCGACAAGACGGCGTTGTTCTCGCAGACCGCGATCGACGTCTACCGGCTCGAGCTGCCGTCATGACGAAAAGAGGGGCCGGGACATGGATCCCGACCCCTCTTCGTCGTGGCCGCTGGGAAGCGTCCTTGAAACCTTTGGGTGTCCGCTTAGCCAGTGCCCATCAGCGAGGCGGGACGCGGCGCGGCGGTGGAGGTGAAGATCTTCTTCAGCTTGTTGACGACGCGGATCAGGAAACCGATCATCACCGGATTGGTCTTGCGGCAGAAGGCGATCTTCTTGACGTGGCCTTCGACATGCCATTTGGCATGCGCGCCGTCGCGGAAGAAAATGACGTCGCCGGGGCCGTAGCGCTTGGGCGGCATGCCGTCGCTCTCGAGCACGATCGATCCTTCCATGATCATGATCGTCTCGTCGATGTCGTAGTACCAGTTGAAGCGGCCTTCGGTGCAGTGCCAGATGATTGTCTGCGCGGTGCCATCGGCGCTGGTCGACAGCACCCGGGAGCGGGATACCGGATTGCCCTCGATGATCCAGGACGGCTCGATCGGCCGCAGCTCGAGGTCCACATTGCAACTACCGATTTCAATCAATGTGCGCGACATCTGCTTCCCCAGAAGATTTAAATATGAATGGCCGGGTCTCGGCCCGGATTGCTTCGAAAGAAGTTGGGACGCTAGTAGGCTGCTTTTAATTCTTTCTTACATGGCACTCGACAATCAGCCCAGAGTTGCGGGTGCGATACGGTTAACGTCACGATTTCCTCTGCGAATTCGCACACATGAACCTAGCTTGTCCGGGGTGCGACAAAGTGCGCGAAGTCTTGGGAAGGAGCCGCACCGATGCCCCTCACGCCGGAGATTCTGACAGCCAACAGCGAGGTCGTCGCCAGGCTCCGCAGTCTCGACGTCTCCTTCGAACCGGACGAGGAGCCCTGGTTCACCATCGACGGCGTCGAAAGCCCGCGGCACATCGGCAGTGACAGCTCCGGCAGCGCGTTCGTGCTGCTGCCGTCGCAGAATGTGCTCTATGTCTCGTCAGAGGGCCGCGCGGGCATCATCGCGGAAAGTTTCGATGCATTGATCCAGCTTGTCGTTGCCCGTCCCTACTGGCGCGACATCCTCAAATTCTCCGGGGGCGGCGACCTTGCACAGATGCGCCGCGCGGCGGATGCGCTGGAGGCAAGGCTCCAAGACGAGGATGACGTCAGCGAGGCCCGCGAACAGATCCGCGGCGCGCTCGCGCTGGCGGACGCGGACGATCCGGTTGGCGCGCTCTACGAGGCGGTGGCGGCGTCCGACGCGATCGTGCGGGCCACCGACGGCAGCCCGTTCACGACGCTGTTCAACCGCTTCAGCATCGACAACAGCCCGACCCTGCGCAACGCGGCGGCGTGAGGGGGAAGACTGACGCGAGGACGTTCACCTCTCCCCAGCGGGGAGAGGTTGAGCACGTCCTGGGCTGCCTATTTGGACCAAAATCTAGATTACGACTTCGCCCATTCGCCCTTGCGGAAGACGGGCACCTTGCTGCCGTCGGCCAAGATGCCGTCGATGTCGGTCTCGGCCGAGCCGATCATCCAATCAATATGGATCAGGCTCTGGTTGCCGCCTTGCGCCGCGATCTGCTGCGGCGTGAGCTGGGCACCGTTGACGAAGCATTTCGAATAGCACTGGCCGAGCGCGATGTGCGAGGCCGCGTTCTCGTCGAACAGCGTGTTGTAGAACAACAGCCCGCTCTGCGAGATCGGCGAGGAATGCGGCACCAAGGCCACCTCGCCGAGGCGCCGCGCGCCCTCGTCGGTATCGAGCACCTTGTTCAGCACCTCGGCGCCGCGCGAGGCCTTGGCGTCGACGATCTTGCCGTCCTCGAACCGCACCGCGATGTTGTCGATCAGCGTGCCCTGATAGGACAGCGGCTTCGAGCTCACGACGTGGCCGTAGACGCGGCGGCAATGCGGCGTGGTGAAGACCTCTTCGGTCGGGATATTGGCGTTGCAGCTGATGCCGTTCTTGGACAGCGAGGCGCCGCCTTCCCATTCGTGGCCGTCGGCAAGGCCGATGGTGAGATCGGTGCCGGGACCCGAGTACTGAAGCGCGCGGAAACGCTGGCCGTTGAGCCAGTTGGTGCGCTCGCGCAGCACCGCATTGTGGCTCGCCCAATTGCTGATCGCGTCCTCGCGATCGACACGGGACGCGGCGAAAATCGCGTCTGCGAGCTTGCCGACCGCAACGTCCTCGGGATCGTTCGGGAACACCAGCTTCGCCCAGGACGCGCTCGGATAGGCGATGATATTCCAGTTGGTGTCGAAATTGACGATCTTCTCCAGCGCAGGCTGATAGGCCATCGAATTGGCCTTGCTGGCGCGCGCCACCTTGGAAGGATCCTCGCCGGACAGCAACATCGGGTTGTCGCCGACGATGGCAAGCCGTGCAGTGTTGTCGGAGAACGCCTTGGCCATGCCCTCGTAGAGCCAGCCGGCGGCACGATCGAAACTGTTGTCGTGGCCGTGGCGGTAGCGCGCCAGCGTCATCTCCTCGTCCGACAGCATCGGCGTCACGAGGCCGGCGCCGGCCTTGTAGGCATGCACGGCGATCCGCCGCACCAGCGGCAGCGCGATCGCGGGCGCCGTCAGAAGCAGATCCTGTCCCGGCCGCAAGCCCAGGCCCACTTTCACCGCCACCTCGGCCAGTCGGTCGAGCTTCGCCGGATCGATGGGAGTGGAAGGATTGCGTTGATCAGTCATGCCGGGCCCTCTGCCGAAAGTCGCTCACTCAATTTAAGTCTAGCATCGCGGGGCACAAGTATGCGAGCGTCTTGCGCCCTTGGAAAGATACGCAGTTTCACGCATTTTGGTTTTCAACGCGTTGCCGATGCCAGCACCCGGTCGACCATGGCGGGCGCAAGGCCGAGGTAATTTTTCGGTGAAGTGAGCGCCTCGATTGTGGCACGATCGATGTGGCTCGATATCCGTGAATCTGCGGATAGCGCGTCAGCAAGGGTCATTCCCTTCTCGTTGGCCTGACGGCAGGCGTCATAGACGACGTCGTGCGCCTCCTGCCGGCCGATCTGCGGGGCGAGGCCCATCATGACCGCTTCGGCCACAATCAGGCCGCGGCTGATGGCGAGATTGTCGTTCATCTTCGCCTCGTCTACGATGAGGCCCGCGAGCGCGAACTTCGCCTGGTGCAGCGCGCCGGCGGCCAGCACGAAGCTTTCGGGAATCGCCATCCATTCCGCGTGCCAGGGGCCGGTGGCACGCTCGAAATCCTGCACCATGGCGTCGAGCATCAGGCCGGCGTGCTGGCGCACCGCCTTGGAGGCCGCAAGCATCAATTCCGAGGAGATCGGGTTGCGCTTCTGCGGCATGGTCGAGGAGGCGCCGCGCCCCTTGACGAAGGGCTCGTAGACCTCGGCGAATTCGGTCGAGGCCATGATCATGATGTCGAGCGCGATCTTGCCGAGAGAGCCGGTGACGAGAGCAAGGAAGTTCACGGCTTCGGCGAAGCCGTCGCGCGCTACGTGCCAGGTCGAGGCGGGAACGCCGAGCTTCAGCTCGTTGCAGAGCGCCTCCTGCACCTCGAACCCCCTGTCGCCGAGCGACGCCAGCGTACCGGCCGCGCCGGCGAACTGACCGACCAGCACGCGCGGCTTCAGCTGCGCCAGCCGCTCGGCGTGGCGGTCGAACATCGCGAGCCAGATCGCGCTCTTGTAGCCGAAGGTCACCGGCAGCGCCTGTTGCAGATGGGTGCGGCCCGCCATCGCCGTGTCGCGATGGCGCTTCGACAGATCGGCGAGGATCTTGCGCAGCTCGGCGATGTCACGTTCGACGATCTCGAGCGCGGCGCGCAGTTGCAGCACCACGGCGGTGTCCATAATGTCCTGCGTGGTGGCGCCCCAATGCACGTAGCGGCCCGCCTCGCCGCATTGCTTCACCATTTGATGCACCAAAGGCAGGATCGGGTAGCCGACGACATCGGTCTCCTGCCTGAGCAGATCGAAGTCGAGCGCGCCGATGTCGGTCCGCGCCGCGATCGCTGCGGCCGCCTCGTGTGGGATCACACCGCACTTCGCCTCCGCCTTCGCCAGCGCCACCTCGACCTCGGCATAGCGTGCGACCGTCGCGACGTCCGAGAACACCTCGCGCATCTCAGGCGTACCGAAGGCGTCGCGAAACAGCAGGGAGTCGAGCACAGTGGTGGCGGCGGGGAAAGCAGGCATGGACACTTCTTCTGGGTTGGTGTTTTCTGTCGGTGTACCTTACGTACGCAGGGCAGATCGGCAAAGGGCATCCCCCGTTGTGCGCGACACTAAAACGGCATTCCCGCGCAATGGCGAAGCCGTTGTCGCTGAGAGGGCCTGCGCTACGCTCCCGCGCTCCAGGATGACGGTGCTGGAGGGGCGCCTGATCTCGTCGCCAGATTTACACCGCAACATTCTAGCTGCGGATGTATTCCCCTCGGAAAACCACATGGCTGCCATCACGCGATTGCGATGAACCAAACGCCCCCTTCGGCAGACACACGATCTTTCGACCCAAATTTCATTTTGTTTGTTTGCCCGATTTCGCAATGAGGCCCGAGTTTTCGACGTGCAGTTTCTGTTCCGGGACCACCTTCTCGATACCGACCGGCGCGAGCTGAGCCGCGAGCAGGTTCCCATTGCCGTGGAGCCGCAGGTTTTCGACCTCGTCGTCCACCTCATGCAGAACCGCGACCGGGTCGTCAGCAAGGACGAGCTGATCGACAAGATCTGGCACGGGCGCAGCGTCTCCGAATCCACCCTGACCAGCCGGATCAACGCGGCGCGCAAGGCGATCGGCGACGATGGCGCGAGCCAGTCGCTGATCCGCACCATCACCCGCAAGGGTTTTCGCTTCGTCGGCGACGTCCAGACGCAAATCGGCGCGGTCGCGCCGGAGCCGGTCCGGATCGCCCCGTCCCAGGCCACCTTCGCTCTGCCGGAGCGGCCCGCGATCGCTGTGCTGCCCTTCACCAATATGAGCGGCGAGGTCCAGCAGGATTATTTCTCCGACGGTATCAGCGAGGACATCATCACGGCGCTGTCGAAGCTGCGCTGGTTCTTCGTCATCGCGCGCAACTCCTCCTTCGTCTACAAGGGCCGCGCCGTGCACATCCACGAGGTCGCGCGGGAGCTCGGGGTGCGCTACGTGGTCGAGGGCAGCGTGCGGCGGAGCGGCGAACGGGTGCGCATCTCGGCCCAGCTCAACGACGTCTCGACCGGCAGCCATCTCTGGGCCGAACGCTACGACCGCGAGCTCGCCGACATCTTCGCCGTGCAGGACGAGATCACGGAAGCGATCGTCGCCGCCATCGAGCCGCAGCTCTATGCTGCCGAAAGCTTCCGGGCCCAGCAGAAGCCGCCGGGCAGCCTGGATGCATGGGACCTCGTGATGCGCGCGTTGTCGCATTATTGGCGCATCACCCGCGAGGACAATGCCGCCGCGCAGAAGTTGCTGGAAGAAGCGGTCGCGGTCGATCCCGCCTATGGCAAGGCGCTCGGCCTGCTCGCCACCAGCCATATCTTCGGCGCGCATATGGGCTGGGCCGACATGGCTGCCACCATGCCGGTCGCCGAGCGTGCGGCGCTCGCGGCGGTGGAGGCCGACCGCGAGGATGCCTGGGCCCATCACGGCCTTGCTTACACCTACCTGTTCCGCCGCCGCTTCGACGACGCGCTGGCTGAATTCGAGCTGGCCTTGCGGCTCAATCCGAATTTCGCGATGGCGCATGCCTTCCACGGCGTGACGCTGTGCTATGCCGGACGTTGGCAGGACGGCGATGCCGCCGCCCGCCGCGCGCTG
The DNA here is from genome assembly GCF_056156565.1 of Bradyrhizobium sp. JHI2711. NCBI lineage: Bacteria > Pseudomonadati > Pseudomonadota > Alphaproteobacteria > Hyphomicrobiales > Nitrobacteraceae > Bradyrhizobium > Bradyrhizobium sp. JHI2711. The sequence continues at coordinate 1,138,531 of NZ_JBPZPT010000002.1, read as the reverse complement.
CGGCTGAGCCCGCGCGACCCGCTCGCGGCGATCTATTGCGGGGTTGCGGCCTATGCCCGGTTCGTCGGCCGCGACTACGCGGGCGCCGTGCAGATGGCTCGGGAATCGATGCGCCAGCGCGGGGATTTCGTCGGCGCCCACCGCGTGCTGACGGCCGCCGCCGGCATGCTCGGCGATCCCGCCCTCGCGGCATCCGCCCTGGAAGGCCTGCGCCGCACCCAGCCCGAGGTCTCGCTGGCCTGGATCACGCGCGAGCTGCCGATGCTGCGGGAAGAGGATCGTACGCACTATCTCGAGGGGTTGCGGCGCGCCGGAATGACGTGACGGTCGCTGGCGCGACCGCTCCGCTTGATCCCCGTGTCAGGTGCTAATCGTCGTCAGGCCCGAACAGCCTGATCTGCGGGAAGCCGCTGCGCGACCGCCCCGCGTAATCGCGCGCATCGGAATCCTCGCGGATGTTGCGCGCGACGTCATCCCAATCGGTGCGGTCGCGCAGGCCGCGCGGCTCGCGGGACTCGTAATAATAGCGGCGCTCGGCCCAGCGCTCGCGACGCTCGGCTCGGCGCCGTTCGGACGCGGCGCGCTTCACATCGGAATCCCTTGCCTTGGCATAGGCGTTATTCGGTAAGGACGACGGCTCGGTCGAGGCCTGCTGCTCGGCAGGCCTTGCGGCCTGTGGCGCAGCGGCGGGCTTCGGCGGCTCGACTGCAGCGGCTTGCGAGGGTTGCGGCGCGGGTGCGACATTCGCCTGCGTGGTTGGCGTGTCGGGTTTTGCGGGTTCAGACTTTGCTTCGGCCTGTGCGGGCGCGGCGATCATCGCACCGAAGGCTTGCGAGCCGGTGAGATAGTTCACGCGCTCGGAGGGAGCGTTGGTGCTGACCGGCGTGGGACTTGCCGCGCGCTGCGCCATCTTGCTGGTGTCCGGCCCCTGTTTTGACGCAACCGGATTCATGATGTTGCCGGCGACGATGCCGCCACCGAGACCAATGGCGATGGCCGCGACGATGGTTCCGGCACCGACAAAATAGGCTGTCGAGGCGCGCATTTGTCCACTCCCTCTTTCGGAGCGGGCAACGCGTGGGGATTGCCAGATGTTCCTGATAAGCCGCGGCTCCTCGACGAGGAACCGCGTGCGTCAGATCTGCTGCGCGACCTTCTCAAGCCCGATGAGGCGAGCGAGCTTGCGCACTTCTTCCTTCTGGTCGTCGCGAAGCTGGAACAACAGCGGCATCGCGGCCGACTTCAGCTGCTGCACCTCGTCGCAATTCGGATCGATCTGTGCGCTGGGCGGTGCATTCGGATTCGACAGCCTGTTCGCCTGGATCTTGCGCGCGACGTTGCGCAGCGCGGTCTCGACCGAGGGCCAGTAATATTCCTGAGACGAGGAGAGTTTCAGGCGATCCCTGATGCCTGCGATCTGCACGTCGGACAGCAGCGAGTAGGATTTTTGCGGCTGCGGCTTGGCGACGACTTTCGGCTTGGCCGGAACTTCGACGGCCGGAACCTCGGTCGCGGCGGGCGCCTCGTGCGCGCTCGGCTTCGGCATCGGAAAATCGGAGGGGGTGGCGGCGGCGAAGGCCTGACGCAGCGGCTCGGTCAGGACCGGTGCCTGCGCCAGCTTGTCGGCGGCAACCTGGACCGGCTCAATCGCGGCCGAGGCCAGCGCGAGCGTCGGAACCAGACGGTCGGCCTTGGCGGCGCGGTTGGTTGCGAGCGGCTTGGCTGGGGGCGTCTCGGCGATCATCGCGGCGCTGACGCTGGGAACGCTGTCGCGGCCGAGGATGGCGGTGGTGGCGGCGCCGAGGACGAGGAAACAGGTCAGCGCGACGATGGTGATGGCTTTGGACAAACGTCTCTCCGCGTCCGACTTCAAGTCCACGTGATCACTGCCCGGAAACTGGGCGATAATTAAGGCTGAACCGTGCTATTGCGGCGGCAATCGCGCGGACTAAGGCGACATCGCCCGGAAACCCCCAACGAAATCAGGCTGCTGCCGCAAGGTCATAGGCATCCTGGATGTCGGCGACGATCTCCGAGGCTTCCCAGACCGCGCGCGGCTCGACCGATTGCAGCGTCACCGTCCAATTGCCGCCGCGGCGGGTCCGGGGGACGCTGACGATGTCAAACCGGACGTTGCGACACAGCGGGTGGCGGGCCAGCGCATGGGCGACGCGGACGCGGATCTCGTCCAGGGTCGCAGCCGTTTTGCCGTTGAGATAATTGAAGTCCATCGCCTGTCCCTCTCGTCCTGATTGGCGGCCACAAGAGGGATTCTTGGCTGGCGATGGTTAATCCGCCGTTAAGTGGGATGGGCCGGAGGCATGCGGGATTAACCCTGCCCGATCCCCTATGGGAGAGGCGACGACGCTACCGCCCACCCGCTTCCCGATATTCGGCGATGGTCTGCGCAACGAGATCCTCGACCGCGAGCACATCGGTGACACCCGAGGTCGAATGCCCACCGCTCCAGATATCGCGCCAGCGCTTGGGGCGGCTGTCGCGGGCGGCGACGTCGATATCCTCAGTGATATTGATCGCGCCGCGCGCCGGCAGATTGTCGGGATCGAGCCCGGCGGCCGCGATCGATGGCCTCAGCATGCTGGTCTGCAAGCCCGTGAACGCGGTGGTGAGCAAGATGTCGTCGGCGCTGCTCTCGACCAGCATCTGCTTGTGACGCTCGTCCGCCATGCTCTCACGCGTCGCGATGAACTTCGTGCCCATATAGGCGAGATCGCAGCCGAGCACTTCGGCGGCACGCAGCGCGCGACCGTCGCTAATTCCGCCCGCGAGCACGATGATGCCGTCGTAGAATGCGCGCACCGCACGGACGAAGGCGAACGGGTTGAGCCAGCCGGTCTGGCCGCCAGCACCGGCAGTGAGCAGGACCAGCCCGTCCGCCCCCGCTTCCGCGCCGCGTTCGGCATGGCGGATCGAGGCCACGTCCGCCAGCACCAGGGCGCCGGCGTCGTGCAGCAGCTTCAAGACTGGCGCCGGCGAGCCGACCGACGTAATGACGATCTCCGGCTTGTGCCGCAGCAGCACGGCGAGATCCTGCTCCAGCCGCGCATTGGAGCGGTGGACGATCAAGTTCGGGCAAAGTGGCGCTGCCTTTCGCCCGGTTTGATCTTCATGCTGCCGCAGCCGCAGCTTGATTTCGGTCAGCCATTCATCGAGCTGTTCCGCGCCACGGCAATTCGCGGTGGGAAAGCTGCCGATCACCCCGTTGCGGCAGGCTGCAACCATGAGCTCGACGCCCGATACCAGAAACATCGGCGCCGCGATCAGCGGCAGAGCAAGACGATCGCGGAAGCGTTGCAGTCGATCTGATGGCATGCATGCCTCCCTCGCGCGGGCTTTGTGGTTTCCTCCCGCAGTCTCTGTGCTAGCGTCGTCAGCAACATTGGCACGCCATAAGCCGGTGACAAAGCAACGAGGAAACATATGCCTGATCCGCTCCACGCATCATCCCCGGCTTGTGCGCAGACGCTACGGGCGCTGTCGCGCTATCCCGACCGCATTGCTTTCGCCTGGCCCGAGGGATCGCTGAGCTATCGGGGTGCCATCGACCTGATCGGACGGATCCAGGGCGTGTTCATGCGGCTCGGCTTCGAGCCCGGCGCCCGCGTAGCCTTCCTCACCGCGAACCGCGCCGACAGCTGGTGCGCCGGCGTCGCCGCCCAATTGGCCCGCCTCTGCATCACCTGGCTCCACCCTCTGGGCTCGCTGGAGGACCAGCTGTTTCAGCTCGAGGATTCCGAAGCCGAGATGCTGGTGGTGGATGCGGCCGCCTTCCGCGACCGCGGCGGCGAGCTCGCCGCGAAGGCCGGCCGGCTCAAGGCGGTCTTCAACATGGGACCGGCCGGCTACGGCGTCGATCTGCTGGCGGCGGTCGAGAGTGCGGGGCACGCCAGCGCACAGTGCCTCGCCAGCTCCGACGATCTCGCCACACTGAACTACACCGGCGGCACCACCGGAAAATCCAAGGGCGCGCTGCGCTATCACCGCGAAAATGCCGGCGCCGCCGGCGCGATCCTGGCCGACTTCGAGATCCCCGAGGCTGCGCGCTACCTCACGGTCGCGCCGATCAGCCATGTCGCGGGCACGAAGGTGCTGCCGACCCTGATGCGCGGCGGCACCGTGCACATGCTGAAAGGCTTCGATCCCGAAGCCGTGCTGTCAACGATCGCACGCGAGCGCATCAACTTCACGCTGTTCGTTCCGACCATGATCTATGTGCTGCTCGATCAGCCCGCGCTCGGCAAGACCGACCTCTCCTCGCTCGAGCTCGTGCTCTATGGCGCCTCCGCGATGTCGCCGAGCCGACTGCTGGAGGGCATCGAACGCATCGGCCCTGTGTTCTCGCAGCTCTACGGGCAGACCGAATGCTATCCGATCTCGGTGCTGCGCAAGGCCGACCACGATCCCCAGCGGCCGGAGCTGTTCCTGTCCTGCGGCTTCCCGATCGCGGCCTGCGAGGTCAAGATCCTCGACGACAACGACCAGGAGGTGAAGACGGGCGAGGCCGGCGAGATCTGCGTGCGCGCGCCGCATGTGATGGCGGAGTACTGGAAGCGGCCCGATATCACCGCCGAGACGCTGAAGAACGGCTGGGTCCACACCGGCGACATCGCACGTCAGGACGAGCGCGGCTACATGTTCATCCTCGACCGCAAGAAGGACATGATCGTCACAGGCGGCTTCAACATCTTCCCCCGCGAGGTCGAGGACGTCCTGTCGCAGCACGCGGACGTGGCGATGGTCGCGGTCGTCGGCATTCCCGACGAGAAATGGGGCGAAGCCGTCACCGCCATCGTCGTCCCGCGTGAAGGGACGAAGCCCGATCCGGACGAGCTGATCAACCTGGTGAAGACGCGAAAAGGCTCGGCGCACGCGCCCAAGCAGATCCAATTCGTCAAGCAATTGCCGATGACCGGGGTCGGCAAGGTCGACAAGAAGGTGCTGCGTGCGGGCTTCTGGAGCGGGCGGGACCGGATGGTGGGGTAAATACTCCGGAATTCTACGGTGTCGTTGTTGCTTCGGCACCACAGCCCGCAACGGAGTCTGCGACGGCGATGCCCGCGCAATTGCCGGCGAATCAGGGAATCAACTAGACCGCTGACGGGGCTGGGAAGCGGAGAGTGAAATGAGAGTCGCTTCCCTGGAAAGTGCAGTCGCCGCGATCACGTTGATCACGGCCATCATCGTGGTGCTGTGGGGGATCAAGATCTTCTACGGTGTGTGAACTGGCAGGATGCCCTGGTCGAACACGACCTTGCATCCCTTCCGCGGCGGCGGAAGTCTGCCGTTCAATCCCGCGATACGCGAGAGAGCTCTCACACGATCGGTGTCATCGCCCGGCTGATCGCACATAGCGCCTCTCACCGCTTCTCGATCACGAGGCTCTGCACCGCGCGGCCGAAATAGCCTTGGCGGTCGGCGAGGCGTGACATCGCAAGGCCCGCGCCGTCGGGGCCGATCCAGGAATCGCCGTCGAGCAGGATCCACTCGCCGACCGGCTGGCGTGCAAAGCTCACGGTGAGGTCGGCGTTGATGTAGGTCCAGGCACGGAAGTCGAGCGTCGAGGCGGTGCCGTTGGAGAAATCGGCGGCGACCACGGCGCGCATCGCCTGCGAGACGGCCTCGCCTTCGATCAGCGGATGGTCGACACGAAACCAGATCGCGCCGGCGCCGGCCTGGCCGAAGCGGCCGCGCGCGGCGCGCATCGAGACCGATCGCACGAACGGGCTGGTGGCGGCGTGACCGTCCTCGACCAATGAATCCTCCGGCGACGGCAACGTGACCGGAAGTTCCTCGACCTCGTCGGGCAGCGTCAGCGCCTGGCGCCTGATCTTGAGCACGGTGGCGCCGACCACCTGCACGCCGTCGGCGAGCAGCTTGATCCCGCAGAGCTGGATCTTGCGGCCCTCGCGCAAGATTTCGGTGGCGATCGTGAGCGGCGCCACCGGTACCGGGCGCATCAGATCGATGGTCACGCGCGCGACATCCATCGGCACCGCCGCAGGGATGCGCTCAGCCGCCCATGTCACCAGCGATGCCGGTGCCGAGCCGTGCTGCATGCGCCGGTCCCAGGGGCCGGCTGCATCGGGGCTGGTGACGACGTCGTTGCCGTCGACGCGGTAAATGGGGGGCATGCAGCACTCGATCTGGGTGCGATCACAACGGCGGATCGATCGCTTCGTCGTATTCCTTCTTGAAGCGCGCGATCAGCTCGGCCGCCGGCACGACCTTGTCGATGCTGCCGATGCCCTGGCCGCTTCCCCAGATCTCCTTCCAGGCCTTCGGCTTGGCGCGCTCGCCGGAGGCGTCGGTGCCGAAGTTCATCTTGGAGGGATCGGACGTCGGCAGATTTTCGGGGTCCATGCCCGCCGCCAGGATCGAGGGCTTCAGATAATTGCCGTGCACGCCGGTGAAGAGATTGGAATAGACGATGTCGTCGGCGCTCGAGCCCGCGATCATCTCCTTGTACTTCTCGACCGCATTGGCCTCCTTGGTCGCGATGAAGGCCGATCCGATATAGGCGAAGTCGGCCCCCAAGATGCGCGCGGCGCGGATCGCCTTGCCGTTGCCGATCGCACCCGACAGCGCGATCGGACCGTCGAACCATTTTCGTGTCTCGGCCACGAAGGCCAGCGGCGAGATGGTGCCGGCATGGCCGCCGGCGCCGGCCGCGACCAGGATCAGGCCGTCGGCGCCCTTCTCGATCGCCTTGTGCGCGAATTTCTGGTTGATCACGTCGTGGAAGACGATGCCGCCCCAGCCGTGCACGGCCTGGTTCAGCTCCTCGCGGGCGCCGAGCGAGGAGATGATCATCGGCACCTTGTACTTGGCGCAGAGCTGCATGTCGTGGTCGAGCCGGTTGTTCGACTTGTGCACGATCTGGTTGACCGCGAACGGCGCCGACGGCCTGTCGGGATGAGCGCGGTCATAGGCCGCGAGCTCTTCGGTGATCCGCGCCAGCCATTCGTCCAGCAGCTCCGGCGGCCGCGCATTCAGCGCCGGAAACGAGCCGACCACACCCGCCTTGCACTGCGCGATCACGAGATCGGGCACCGAGATGATGAAGAGCGGCGAGCCGATCACGGGGATCGACAGGCGCCCCTTGAACAAGGCAGGCATGGACATTGCGGTACGATCCTCTCAGCCGGTCAAATTGAAGTTGGGAGCCATACCAACAAGGCAATCTTTCCACTGTCAAGTATTGCGTTTTGGCGCCGCAGCGGAGGCCATTCCCGCAATTCCAAGCAGCGGAATTCCTCACCCGTCATTCCGGGACGAGGCGGAGCGTCGAGCTATGATGCGCGATTGCGCATCAGAGAATCCATCGGGCGTCAGCACGCGTGGCGAAATGGATTCCGGGCTCGCGCTTCGCGCGCCCCGGAATGACAGCGACCGCCTACCCGATCAAATCCGGGTTGATCAGCCGCTCGAACGAGAACATCTCGTCCCACTTCTCCTGCGTCAGCAGCTTGCGTTCGGTCACGACGATCTGGTGCAGCGACTTGCCGGTCTTGTAGCCTTCGCGCGCGATCTCGGCGCATTGCTTGTAGCCGAGCAGCGGCTTCAGCACCGTGACGATGCCGAGCGAGTTCAGCACCATGTTGCGGGTGTGCTCCTCGTTGGCGGTGATGCCGACGACGCAATTCTCGCGCAGGCTGTTGACCGCGCGCTCCATGGTGCGGATCGAGAAGAACAGCGCGAACGAGATCACCGGCTCCATCACGTTGAGCTGGAGCTGGCCGGCGCTTGCCGCCAGCGTCACCGTGGTATCGAGGCCGATGACGAGGAAGCTGGTCTGGTTGACGACTTCGGGAATGACCGGATTGACCTTGCCGGGCATGATCGAGGAGCCCGGCTGAAGCTGCGGCAGGTTGATCTCGTTCAAGCCCGCGCGCGGACCGGAAGCGAGCAGGCGGATGTCGTTGCAGATTTTCGTCAGCTTGCTGGCCGTGCGCTTGAGAACGCCGGAAAGCTGCACATAGGCGCCGGTGTCGGAGGTCGCCTCGACGAGATCGCCGGCGAGGATGAAATCGACGCCTGTGAGCGCGCTGAGGTGCCGGACGGCGAGCTTGGGATAACCGACCGCCGCCGTGACGGAGGTGCCGATCGCGGTGGCGCCGAGATTGATCTCGCGCAGCAGCGCGCGCGCTTCCGAGATGCGGTCGACCTCCTCGCCGATCGTGGTGCCCCAGCCCCGGAATTCCGCGCCGAGCGACATCGGCACCGCGTCCTGCAGATGCGTGCGGCCCATCTTCAGCACCCGCTCGAACTCGCGTCCCTTGGCGAAGAAGGCTTCCTGGAGCTGACGCAACGCCGTCATGTAGCTCTTGAGCCGCAGGATCAGGGCCAGCCGAAAGGCGGTCGGATAGGTGTCGTTGGTGGACTGGCCGTAATTGACGTGATCGTTCGGACTGACGTGCTGGTAGTCACCCTTGGCAAAGCCGAGCGATTCCAGCGCGAGGTTCGCGATCACCTCGTTGGCGTTCATGTTGGTCGACGTGCCGGCACCGCCCTGGATGAAATCGGTGACGAACTGATCCATCATGTCGCCCGCGATGACGCGGTCGCAGCCGAGGATGATGGCGTCCGCGACCTTGGCGTCGATCGCGCCGAGGTCGCGATTGGCCATCGCGGCGGCCTTCTTGACGTAACCGAGCGCCTTCACGAAGTAAGGCTCCTGGTTCATCGGAATGCCGGTGATGTGGAAGTTCTCCTTACCCCGGATGGTCTGGACGCCGTAATAGATGTCGTCGGCGATCTCACGCTGTCCGAGGAAGTCCTGCTCCGTGCGGCTCATGGGCGCTCCTTGGTTCTCGCGCGCCGGCCTTCAGTTCTGGCACAGCGCGCTGGTCACGAAAGTGTCGGTGCGGCAGTCGTCCGGTTTACGTTGCCGGCCCGGGATCAGGACCTTGGCCGAGCATTTTTCCGCGGAGTCGGCGTTCAGGCTCTTGCCTTCCTTGTAGCCCTTGCCCTGGCAGAGCTGGTCGGCCGCCTGCTTGCAGTCGGGCGCGCCGTTCGCAGAGACCGGGCAGATCACGCGCCCCGACACCATGGTCGAAGGCTTGGCCAGCCGCGACAGGTCATCCATGGTTTCACTGGGGCTTTTGATCGGCGGCAGGATCGAAGGCAGCTTGTCGAACAGCTTGCCCATTTCGTTGATCAGCCCGGGATTCTCCTCGCGCGCCGGCGGCGCCGAGGGAGCGGGCGTCGATGGCGACGGGCCGGCCTGCGCTCCCTGCTGCTGAAGGCCGAGCGCCGGCGGGGCGGATTGCGGCCGGGCCGTCCCTCCGGCAGCGAGCAGCAGCAGCAGCAGCGCTGTCGACATCAGCGTCCCATGCCGTGCCGCCGGATTGCCGGATCGAACCATCATGACGACAACCGTAGCCGAAGCCGGCGCGGCGGCAAAGCGCCGCGGCTCTAGATCAGCTTGATGGCGATAACGAAGCCGAGCACCAGCACGATCGCGCCGAGCGCGACCCACAATCCGAGATGCCGCTCGATCCTGACCCGGATCCAGTCACCGTAGCGGTTGAGCAGGATCGCGACGACGAAGAAGCGTCCGCCGCGCGCGACGATCGAGCACAGGACGAACAGGAGGATGTTGTAGCCGGCAAAGCCCGAGGTGATGGTGACGAGCTTGTAGGGGATCGGCGTCAGTCCTTTGAGCAGGATGATGACCGCACCCCATTCCGCATAGGAGGCGCGGAAGGCGTCAACCTTGTCGGCGAGGCCGTAGACCTGGATCAGCCACTGGCCGACCGAGTCGAACAGCAGCGCGCCGATGGCGTAGCCGACGACGCCGCCGAGCACCGAGGTCACGGTGCAGATCGCGGCATAGAACCAGGCGCGCTGCGGCCGCGCCAGGGACATCGGAATCAGCATCACATCCGGCGGGACCGGAAAGAAGGAGCTTTCGGCGAAGGACACGATGCCCATGATCCAGAGCGCATAGGGCTTGTGGGCGGCGTCGATGCACCAGTCGTACATTCGTTTCAGCATGGCGCCGCGATGAAGCACCATGGGACGGATTTGTCCATCGCCAGTTTTTGAGCGATTTGTGACGCTTCTAGTGGCGCTTGCGCGCGGCACGGCCGTCGAGCGCGACAATAGGCCGCCGCGAGGCTATGCGCGGTGACGCGACTTTGGGCAATTTCGGCGGCGACTTCGGCAGTTTCTCGGCAATTCCGAGCATGTCCTCCCGCCGCGTCATTTCCCGCCAGACGTCCTCGGGGCGCACTCCGGCCGAAGCCCACAGCACGGTGAGATTGTAGAGCAGGTCGGCGCTTTCCCGGATCACGGCCTCGCTATCGCCATTGACCGCATCGATGACGACTTCGATGGCCTCTTCGGCGAGCTTCTTTGCCATTTTTGAGGGCCCACGCTGAAACAGCCGGGCCGTGCGCGATGTTGCCGGATCAAGGTCTCTGGCCGCGAGCACAGCCAGATATAGCCGCTCAAGCGAATCACTCATGGTACGCAAAACTACTCGAAACAAATGGCCGGCGTGTTAACACGCGGCAATGTAAGCAAAAAACAGGGCGCCGCGGCAAGCGCGACGGCCTGTTCGTCGATCAGAATGGCCGATCCGTCAATAGCAGCTGTAGCCGGAATAGCCGTGGGCGCAGGGGTTCTTGTAGCCGCCATAGGTGTAGCGGCGGCCCGAGTCGTAGTAATAGGAACCATAGCCGGGGCCGCTGTAATAGACCGGGCCGCCCTCGTAATAGTAACCCGGACCCGGATCATAGGCGTAGGCATTGCGGCTGGCTGCGATCGCGAGGCCGGTCGCGGCGAGGCCGAACATCGCGGCAGCAGCGGCGCCGCCGCCACCGCCATGCCAATGACGACCGCCAGCGTAAGAGGCGGTGGGTGCAGCGGCAGTCAGGGCCACCACGGCGGCCGTGGCCAGAACGGCCTTGCGGCCGACGAACTTCGAAAGGCTGTCAAACATGATCTGGACCCTCCTTGGGACCTCGGATTGTGCCTGACGACAGGCTGATGTCTGTCAAACACTCACCACCTAAGTAGGTTCCCCAATCCCAACACAAGCTGAACGGGGTTGCGTAACGATGCCGCAAGCCCGCTCATCCGCCGTTCATGTTCGCGCGCGCACGTTCGTCGCGGGCCGGCGCTTGCCAAGCGTCACGAAACCATAACATTGCGGGGCCGGCGCGACCGATGTCCGGATTCAAGACGATCGCCCTTCAATGCCTGTTGGCCCTTGCAATCGCGTTCACCGCATCGACGGTGCGCGAATGCATTGCGGCCGAGAGCGGCACTCCCTCGACCGCCATCCGTTTCACCTTCGACCGTCCTATCGATGCGAGCATGGCGCCATTCTTCCTTGCGGCGAAGGACGGCAGGTTCGGCGCCGAGCATCTCAACGTGTCCTTCAACAGCGCGAGCGGATCGCCAGAGGCGCTCGCACGGCTCGCCAAAGGCGACAGCGAGCTCGCGCTCGTCGACATCAACGAGCTGATACGCTTTCGTGACAAGGACGACGCGGCGCCGGTCAAGGCCGTGTTCGTGCTGTTCGACCGCGCGCCTTACGCGATCGTCGCGCGCAAAAGCCGCGGCATCCGTCTCCTGCCCGACCTCGACGGCAAGACCGTCGGCGTTGCCGACGGCGATCTGTCGATGCGACTGTGGCCGGCGCTGGCGCAGCAGAACGGCATCAAGGCATCGCACGTCAAATTCCACAAGATCAGTGCCGCGGTGCGCGAGCCGATCCTGTCCGCAGGACAGGTCGATGCCGTCGCCGGGTTCAGCTATCTCTCGGCGGTGAACCTGCGCGATCGCGGCGTACCCGAAGCCGATCTCGTCGTGCTGCGCTATGCGGACTACGGCTGTGAGGCCTACGGCTTTGCCGTAGTCGCCAACACCGCCTTCGCCGCAGCGAAGCCGGATGCCGTGAAAGGCTTCGTCCGCGCCTTGATTGCGGGCATCACCGCGACGGCCAGGGAGCCGGCGCGTGCGGCGGAGGAGGCCGCGAGCCGCATCGACGACGGCGACCGCAATTTGGAGCTGAAGCGCCTGCACGCGGTCCTTGCCGACAATATCCTGACCGACGAGGTCAAGCGCAACGGCCTCGGCGGCGTCGAGCCGGCGCGCCTGGAACGTTCGATCGATCAGATCGCGCGGGACTTCAAATTCCGCAAACGGCCGACGGCTCGCGACGTCTTCGACGGCCAGTTCCTGCCGCCGCTGGCAGAGCGGCTGATCAACTGAGCAAAACTGAAAGCTTGCGCTGTATCTCGCGGCGGTCCCTGCTTAGAATGTGAGCTCCGTCGTCACCGAGTCCCCCGCCCGCATGTCCATTCTCCGACTCTACACCCGCGTTCTTGAGCTGCTCGGCAAGGAGGCGCGGCTGGGCTGGCTGCTCGCGGTCGCCAACCTCCTGCTGGCGGGATCCCAGTTCGCCGAGCCCGTGCTGTTCGGCCGGATCGTCGACGTGCTCTCGGGTAAGACCGTGGCCGGCTCGAGCTCGGCCTGGCCGTTCCTGGTCGCCTGGGTCGCGTTCGGACTGTTCACCATCGTCTGCAGCGCGCTGGTGGCCTTGCAGGCCGACCGGCTCTCGCATCGTCAGCGCCAGGCGGTGCTGACCGACTATTTCGAGCACATCCTGCAGCTGCCCTTGACCTTCCACTCCGGCACCCATTCCGGCCGGCTGATGAAGGTCATGCTCAACGGCACGGACGCGCTGTGGCGGCTGTGGCTCGGCTTTTTCCGCGAGCATTTTGCCGCGATCCTTTCGGTCCTGGTGCTGCTGCCGTTGTCGCTCTACCTGAACTGGCGGCTGGCGATCCTCCTGTTCGTGCTCTGCATCGTCTTCACGGCGCTGACCACCTTCGTGGTGCGCAGGACCTTCGGCATGCAGATGGCGGTCGAGGAGCACTACAGCGAGCTCTCCGCGCGCGCGTCTGATGCGCTCGGCAACGTCGCGCTGGTGCAGAGCTTCGTGCGCGTCGAATCCGAGGTCAAGGGGCTGCGCTCGGTCGCCGACGAGCTGCTGGCCGCGCAGATGCCGGTGTTGTCGTGGTGGGCGCTGGTCACGGTGATCACGCGCGCCTCCACCACCATCACGGTGCTCGCGATCTTCACCCTCGGCATCGCGTTGCACGACCAGGGCCTGACCTCGGTCGGCGAGATCGTGATGTTCGTGAGCTTCGCGACGCTGCTGATCCAGAAGCTCGAGCAGGTGGTCAGCTTCATCAACAACGTGTTCATGGAAGCTCCGCGGCTGCGCGAGTTCTTCAATGTGCTCGACGCCGTGCCCGCGGTGCACGACCGGCCCGACGCAATCGATGCCGGCAGGCTGTCGGGCCTCGTCGAGTTCAACGACGTCACGTTCTCCTATGACGGCAAGCGGCCGGCGATCGAGGACCTCACCTTCACCGCGCTGCCGGGCCAGACCATTGCGCTGGTCGGCCCGACCGGGGCCGGCAAGTCCACCGCGATTGCGCTCCTGCACCGGGCCTTCGATCCGCAATCCGGCGTCATCAAGATCGACGGCATGGACGTGCGCGGCGTCACGTTGACCTCGCTGCGGCGGAACATCGGTGTCGTGTTCCAGGAAGCGCTGCTGTTCAACCGCTCGATCGCGGAGAACTTGCGCGTCGGCAAGCCGGATGCGACCGAGGCCGAGATGCGTAAGGCGGCGGAGCGCGCGCAGGCGCTGGAATTCATCGAACGCAGCGGCGGCTTCGAGACCAATGCCGGCGAGCGCGGCCGCATGCTCTCCGGCGGCGAACGGCAGCGGCTCTCGATCGCCCGCGCCCTGCTGAAGGACCCGCCGATCCTGATCCTGGACGAGGCGACCTCCGCGCTCGACGCGGTCACCGAGGTCAAGGTGAACGCCGCTCTCGACGAAGTGATGAGGGGCCGCACCACCTTCGTGATCGCCCATCGCCTCTCCACCATCCGCAACGCCACGCGGATCCTGGTGTTCGAGAATGGACGGGTGATCGAAACCGGAACTTTCGATGAACTCGTGGCCAAAGGCGGCCATTTTGCCGAGATGGCCAAGGCCCAGTTCATGGTGCAGGAGAACGCACGGGCCAGCGTGACGGCCGCCGAGGCTGCCGCGACAGCTGCCAAATCCCCCTAGCAAGTCCCGAGAGGACCGTCGAAATTCGGCCTACTTCGTTGCGGAATACCGCGCCGATCCCCCTATTCTCGACGCACCAGCCGGTATAGGTTTGCGACGCCGCAAGCGGCGGCGCTGGATTTCAGAACCGACAATCAGATCACGAGAACCGGCCGTATCAGGCGGATCTCCAAGGACCGGAATCGGATAGTGCACGCCCTTCGCCCGCTGCTTCGCAAATCCCTGTTCAACCTGTTCGCTGCGACGCTCGCCTGTGCCGCGACGCTCGCGCCGCGCACGGCGAGCGCCGAAGCGCTCCTGCTGATCGAGGCCGACAGCGGCAAGGTGCTGCAGGCCGAAAACGCGAGCCTTCCCTGGTACCCGGCCTCCGTCACCAAGATCATGACCGCCTATGTGACGCTGAAGGCGGTCAAGGACGGCAGGCTGACGCTCGACACGCTGCTCACGGTGTCGCCGACCGCGGCCTCGCAATCGCCATCGAAGATGGGGTTCCGCCCGGGAACCCAAGTCACCGTCGACAACGCGCTGAAGATGATGATGGTCAAGTCGGCGAACGACATGGCCGTGGTGCTCGCCGAAGGCGTCAGCGGCTCGGTCGACGGCTTCTCCGCGGTGATGAACGACACCGCGAGGAAGCTCGGCATGGCGCAGACGAGCTATGTCAATCCAAACGGCCTGCCCGCCGAAGGCCAGATCACCTCTGCGCGCGACCTCGGCATCTTGGCGCGGTCCTTCCTGCGCGACCTGCCGGAATACGAGTACTACATGCATATCCCGGCGATCCGCTTCGGCAAGCGCGTCACCGGCAATTTCAACAAGCTGATCGGCCGCTATCCCGGCGCCGACGGGTTCAAGACCGGCTTCATCTGCGCCTCCGGCTACAACCTCGTCGCCTCGGCCACGCGCAACGGCCGCCGGCTGATCGCGGTGGTGCTCGGTGCAAACTCCGGCACGGCACGCGCGGTGAAGGCGGCGCAGCTCCTGGAGCGTGGCTTCGCTCCGGACAACCTCACCTGGCTGCGCCCCTCGCTCGGCACGGTCGACAATCTCGTGCCGGTCGATGCCACGCCGCCGAACCTGCGCGACGAGATGTGCGGACCCAACCGCAAGCGGCCGGCCAGCGACGACGACGATGCGCTGATTGCGGCCAGTGGCGGCGCGACCGGATCGGGCTCCGCCACCGGCGGCGCGGCCCAGTTCACCTTCTTCACGGCAGGCCTGCAGCCGCCGCTGATGAAAGCTTCCGAGCTGATGGCCTCGGCTGCGGCTCCGACCGAGCCCGTGCTGGTCTATACCGGCCCGACCCGCACCGGCACCGCCCTGATTGCCGCTGTGGCAGCCGATGCCGACCAGCAGGCCGCGTCCAAGCCGCGCGCCAAGAAGCCGCGCGTCGCCAAGAAGCCAGACGCCGCCGACAAGCCGGCCGATAAGCCCAAGGACACCAAGACCGCGGCGGCCAAGCCGGATGCCAAGCCGACTGACGGCAAGGCGGCCAAGCCGGCCACGCCCCAACCGGCCGCAACCAAGCCGGCTGGCGCCAAGCATGCCGCGACCAAGCCGGATGCGGTGGCGAAGCCCGCCGAGAAGCCTTCGGCCGGCGGCGATCAGGCGGCGAAGCCCGCCAAGCCCAAGGCAGCGACGACCCCCGCTGCGACGAAGCCTCCCGCCGCGGCCAAGCCGGCCAACAACAGTTAACGCCGCTCGGCACTAAACCGCAGCCCCGCTTCGCACCTGCGGCAGCACCGTTTTGCGACGATTCCAGTAGCGACGGCCCGACCTTTGCCCTAAGCCACGACGGCTTGCCACCCGTTCCGGCAAGCTGGATACTGGCGACAACGAGGCAAGCCCGAGAACAACGGGCCCTGGTCAATGAGGGGAGTCTTCCATGGAGCGCATCTGGCTCAAGCAATATCCGCCCGGCGTGCCTGCCGATATCGAGCCGACGCAATACGCATCGCTGGTCGACCTGCTGGAGGAGAGCTTCACCAAGTTCGCCGACCGCAAGGCATTCATCTGCATGGACAAGTCGATCAGCTATCGCGACCTCGACCAGATGTCGGTCGCGCTTGCCGCTTACTTGCAGGGCCGCGGGCTGCAGCGCGGCGCGCGTATCGCCATCATGATGCCGAACGTGCTGCAATACCCGGTCGCGACGGCCGCCGTGCTGCGCGCCGGTTTCGCGGTGGTCAACGTCAACCCGCTCTATACGCCGCGCGAGCTCGAGCACCAGCTGAAGGATTCGGGCGCCGAAGCGATCATCGTGCTGGAGAACTTCGCCCACACCGTCGAGCAGGTGATCGCGAAGACGCAGGTGAAGCACGTCATCGTCGCCAGCATGGGAGACCTGCTCGGCTTCAAGGGCGTGATCGTCAACCTCGTCGTCCGCCGGGTCAAAAAGATGGTACCGGCCTGGTCGTTGCCGGGCTCGGTCTCCTTCAACGACGCGCTGTCCGCCGGCCGCGGCATGACGTTCAACAAGCCGAAGCTGTCGCCCGGTGACGTCGCCTTCCTGCAATATACCGGCGGCACCACCGGCGTCTCCAAGGGCGCGACGTTGCTTCATCGCAACATCGTCGCCAACGTCTTGCAGAACGATGCCTGGCTGCAGCCGGCGCTCGCTTCTCCGCCGCATGTCGAGCAGCTCATGATCGTCTGCGCGCTGCCGCTCTATCACATCTTCGCGCTGACGGCCTGTTATCTGCTGGCTGTGCGCGCCGGCGGCTGCAACCTGCTGATCCCGAACCCGCGCGACATACCCGGCTTTATCAAGGAGCTGGCGAAATACCAGGTCAACACCTTCCCGGCCGTGAACACGCTCTACAACGCCTTGATGAACCATCCCGACTTCAAGAAGCTCGACTTCTCCAAGCTGAAGATCTCGAACGGCGGCGGCATGGCGGTGCAGCGCCCCGTTGCCGAGCAATGGAAGAACATCACAGGCTGCAGCATCGCCGAGGGCTACGGCCTGTCGGAGACGTCGCCTGTCCTGACCTGCAATCCGCCCACGGCGACCGAGTTCGCCGGCTCGATCGGCATCCCCGTGCCGTCGACTTACATCTCGATCCGGGACGACGAGGGCAACGAGGTCCCGCTCGGCCAGGCGGGCGAGATCTGCGCCAAGGGCCCGCAGGTGATGTCCGGCTACTGGAACAGGCCGGAAGAAACCGCCAAGGTGATGACCGCGGACGGCTATTTCCGCACCGGCGACATCGGCGTGATGGATGAGAGGGGCTATATCAAGATCGTCGACCGCAAGAAGGACATGATCCTGGTCTCCGGCTTCAACGTCTATCCGAACGAGGTCGAGGAAGTCATCGCGAGCCATCCAGGCGTGCTCGAATGCGCCGTGATCGGCATCCCCGATTCCAAGTCGGGCGAAGCGGTGAAGGCCTTCGTGGTGAAGAAGGACCCGAACCTCACGGCGGATGCCGTGATCAAGTTCTGTCACGACCAGCTCACCGGCTACAAGGTGCCCAAGCACGTCGAATTCCGCAATGACCTGCCGAAGACCAATGTCGGCAAGATCCTGCGTCGGCAGCTGCGCGACGAGAAGAAGGCGGAGGCGGCGTAAGGCGCGCCTCCGTTCATGGCTGACGCCCGCGACATCACGCCATCAGGCGTTCTCGCCTTCTGGCGAGAGGCCGGGCGCCAACGCTGGTACGAGCGCAGCGATGATTTCGATGCGGAGATACGACGCCGCTTTCTCTCGCTGTGGCAGAAGGCGGCCGCCGGCGAGCTTGCCTCATGGGAGACAAGCGACGACGGCGTGCTGGCACTCGTCATCGTGCTCGACCAGTTTCCCCGCAACATGTTTCGCGGCACGCCGCAGGCCTTTGCCAGCGACGCACAGGCGCGCGACGTCGCCCGCCGCGCCATCGCGCGCGGCGTCGATCGCAGGGTCGATCCCCTCCTGCTCGAATTCCTCTATTTGCCCTTCATGCATTCCGAGCACCTAGCCGACCAGTTGCACTGCGTCGCGCTGTTTCAAAACACCGACAATGCCGAAAGCCTGAAATACGCGCGCGACCACGCCGATATCATCGCGCGGTTCGGCCGCTTTCCCCACCGCAACCGTCTCCTCGGCCGCGACACCACCGAGGAGGAGCAGGCCTTCCTCGACGGCGGCGGTTTTGCCGGCTGATGACATCACGGTGAACGGCCGCCATCCTCGCCGCTTCCGCCGCCGGCAATATTGTGCAGGCCCGCCGCCCGGTCTAAAAAGCGGGACCGATTTTCAGGGAGAGTGACGATGGCGATCCAGATTGGCGACAAGCTGCCCGAGGCGAAATTCCGCGTGATGACGGCGGAAGGCCCGCAGGTGAAGACCACCGACGACATCTTCAAGGGCAAGAAGGTGGCGCTGTTCGCGGTCCCCGGCGCCTATACCGGCACCTGCCACAAGATGCATCTGCCGAGCATCTTCCTCAACGCCTATGCCATGAAGGACAAGGGTGTCGACACCATCGCCATCGTCTCCGTCAACGACGCCTTCGTCATGAACGCCTGGAAGCGCGACACCGACCAGCGCGACGAGGCCGTCTTCCTCGCCGACGGCAATGCCGACTTCACCAAGGCGATCGGCATGGAGCTGGACGCCTCCGCCAACGGCCTCGGCATCCGCTCCAAGCGCTATTCGATGCTGATCGAGGACGGCGTGGTCAAGAAGCTGAACCTCGAGGCGATGCCCGGCAAGGTCGAGGTCTCCGGCGGCGATACGCTGCTCGGGCAGCTGTGAGGCGCCACCGGTCTTAGCCACACATGACGCTGTCATGCCCCGCGAAGGCGGGGCATCCAGTACGCCGAGGCTTCTCGGTTGAATCAGAAACCTATCGGAGTACTGGATCGCCCGGTCAAGCCGGGCGATGACAGTGGTGAATGAGGCGACGATGGCGCCCCCTACTCCCTCACCCGCTGCTGCAACCGCGCCATGACGATGCCGTCGCGCGCCAGCTGGTCGGCGCGCTCGTTCTCGGGGTGGCCGGCGTGGCCCTTGACCCAGTGCCAGCGGACCTCGTGCTGCTTCAGCGCTGCGTCGAGGCGCTGCCATAGCTCGACATTCTTCACCGGCTTCTTGTCGGCGGTGCGCCAGCCGTTGCGCTTCCAGCCGAAGATCCAGCCGGTGATGCCCTGCCGGACATACTGGCTGTCGGTGTAGAGGTCGACCGTGCACGGCCGCTTCAGCGCTTCGAGCGCCGAAATCGCCGCCATCAATTCCATCTGGTTGTTGGTGGTGTGCGGCTGGCCGCCGTTCAGCTCCTTTTCCTTGTCGCCGAACTTCAGGATCGCGCCCCAGCCGCCCGGCCCGGGATTTCCCGAGCAGGCGCCGTCGGTATAGATCGTGACATTGGGAAGCTCGCTCACGCCACCAGTCCCGACGGGGTCAGCCCATATTCGCGCACGCTCGTCACGCTCTGATGGAAGCGCAGCTTGCGGACATATTCGAGCGGATCCTTCGGCTTGACCAGCGCGCCTGCGGGCACGTTGAGCCAGTCGACCAGCCGCGTCAGCAGGAAGCGGATCGCCGCGCCCCGCGCCAGCAGCGGCAGCGCGGCCTCTTCGGCTTCGCTCAGCTTGCGCTCCCGGCCATAGGCGTTGAGGAAGGCACGCGCCTTGGTGACGTTGAAGGAATGATCCGGCTCGAAGCACCAGGCGTTGAGGCAGATCGCGACGTCATAGGCCAGCATGTCGTTGCAGGCGAAGGTGAAGTCGATGATCCCCGAGAGCTTGTCGCCGAGGAAAAAGACGTTGTCGTTGAAAAGGTCGGCGTGGATCACGCCTTCGGGCAGGTTGCTCGGCCAGACGCCGCTCGAGAGATAATCAAGTTCGGCGGCAAGAAAATCGCGCAGACCGGGCTGCACCTCGTCGGCGCGGCTTGAAGCTGCGTCGAACAGCGGCCGCCAGCCGGAAACCGAGAGCGCATTGGTGCGCTTGATCGCAAAATTCGCGCCTGCCAGATGCATCTTCGCCAGCCCCTCGCCGACCCCGGCGCAATGGGTCGCGTTCGGCTTGCGCGGCCAGACGCCTTCGAGGAAGGTGATGATCGCTGCGGGCCGGCCTGCCAGCTCGCGCAGCGCCTCGCCGTCTCTTGCCTTCACAGGCAGCGGACAATTGACGCCGTGCTCGGCCAGATGCGTCATCAGCGCGAGAAAGAACGGCAGATCGTTCCTTGCCACGCGCTTTTCGTACAGCGTGAGGATGAACGAGCCTTTGCTTGTGTGCAGCAGGAAGTTGGAATTTTCGACGCCCTCGGCGATGCCCTTGTAGGAGAGCAATTCGCCGAGATCGTATTGCTTCAGGAAATCCGCAAGCTCGTCGGCGGCGACGTCGGTGTAGACCGCCATCAAGGTCTACTCGGCGGCAGCTTCGGGGCGCACCTGACGCGGCAACGGGAAGAACTCGTTCTCTTCCGCGGCCGAGACCGTCTCCACGTGCAGCGTGTAGCGCTCGGCGAAGGCGTCCATGATCTCCTCGACGATCACCTCAGGCGCGGACGCGCCAGCGGTGATGCCAAGGCTCTTGATGTTGCCGAACCTGCTCCAGTCGAGGTCCGCGGCGCGCTGCGCCAGCACCGCGATCTTGCAGCCCTCGCGCTCGGCAACCTCGCGCAGGCGCTGCGAGTTCGACGAGTTGGGAGCACCGACCACGATGAGCGCGTCCACCACCGGCGCCACCTTCTTCACCGCGAGCTGGCGGTTGGTGGTGGCGTAGCAGATGTCTTCCTTGTGCGGCCCGTTGATGTTGGGGAAGCGTTCCTTGAGCAGCGCGACGATCTCCGCGGTGTCGTCGATCGACAGCGTGGTCTGCGTCACGAAGGCGAGGTTGTCGGGGTCCTTCGGCGTGATGGTCTTGGCATCCTCGGCGGTCTCGATCAGGGTCACTGCGCCGGGCGGCAGCTGGCCGAGCGTACCGACTACCTCGGGATGGTGGGAATGGCCGATCAGGAAGATCTCGCGGCCGCGCTTGAAATGGATCGCGGCCTCGCGATGCACCTTGGTCACCAGCGGGCAAGTCGCATCCAGCGAGAACAGGTTGCGGGACTGGGCGTCGGCCGGAACCGATTTCGGTACGCCATGGGCCGAGAACACCACCGGGGCGGTGGTATTCTCGGGGATTTCGGCGAGCTCCTCGACGAAGATGGCGCCCTTCTTCTTCAACCCATCGACGACGTACTTGTTGTGCACAATCTCGTGGCGAACATAGACGGGGGCGCCGTACTTATCGAGCGCCCGTTCCACGGTGTCGATCGCCCGGACCACCCCGGCACAGAAGCCGCGGGGAGAACAAAGCACGATCTTGAGGTCTGGTTTGGCTGACATTGAGCGATCTCGGGACCGAATCACCCGATCGCGTTCTGCCGGGGCGGTCGATGGATGGGAATTTGGCTTAAAACTGTCGGCTTGAACCTTACAGCGGTTCAAAGGGAATTGGGCCCCCTTTCGGGCGGTGTCAAGGCACTATCTATAGCAGAACCATTGCATGGCTACCCCCTCCGGGCTTATATAGCGCGAATTCCCTGTCATCGCTGATGACCACCGGTTTCGCCTCCAGAGGGGTGGGCGAAGCACAAAGGAGATTTGCCATGAGCAACGCACCTCTGATGCCCAAGGCGACCGCCGTTTGGCTGCTCGACAACACCGCGCTGACATTCGACCAGGTCGCCGATTTCACCAAGATGCATCCCCTCGAGGTGCGCGCCATCGCCGACGGCGACGCCGCCCAGGGCATCAAGGGCATGGATCCCCTCTCCAATGGCCAGCTGACCCGCGAGGAAATCGAGAAGGGCGAGAAGAACCCGGACTACCGGCTCCGCCTCCAGGAGAGCAAGGTGGTGCTGCCGCCCCAGCCCAAGCGCAAGGGCCCGCGTTATACCCCGGTCTCGCGCCGCCATGAGCGCCCGAGCGCCATCCTCTGGCTGCTGCGCAACCATGCGGAGCTCAAGGACGCCCAGATCATGCGCCTGGTCGGCACCACCAAGAGCACGATCGCGAGCGTGCGCGACCGTACCCACTGGAACACCTCGGCGCTGACCCCGATCGACCCGGTCACGCTCGGCCTATGCTCGCAGATCGAGCTCGATTTCGAGGTGCAGCGCGCGGCGAAGGAGAAGCCGATCGACGCAGCCTATGGCGGCGCCACCCTGCTGCCGGCCTCCGAGACCACCCGCAAGGACGAGTACGAGCCCGCGGAGAAGTCCAGCGACGACCTCAACGTCGACGCCGTGTTTGCCAAGCTGAAGACGCTCGGCGGCAAGAAGCACGAGGACGAGGAGGAGTAATTCCTCTCGTTCATCCACCATCAACGCAAACGCGGCAGGAAAACCTGCCGCGTTTTGTTTGTACGCCCGAGCTGGGCTTCAGGTCAGAACTTGTAGGTCACACCCGCGCCGACAAGCCACGGATCGATATGCGCGGTGCCGGTGACCGGCAGGCCGGAGACGATGGCGCTGTAGTTCGGGCGCAGCCAGAGCTTCTTGACGTCGACATTGAGACCCCAGTGCCGGTCGATCATGTAGTCGAAGCCGAACTGGACGGCGCCGCCCCAGGCGTTGCTGACGTGCAGGTTGGTGGTGGTGGCGACGATCGCGGGCGGACCGGCGATCGCGGAAGGCGCATTGGCCGCGGAATTGTTGAAGAACACGGTGTAGTTCACGCCCGCGCCGACATACGGCTTGAACGCGCCGAACTGGTCGAAGTGATATTGCAGCGTCAGCGTCGGCGGCAGCAGCGTGGTCTTGCCGATCGGCAGATTCGCGAGCGAGCCGGTGCCGCTGATCGAATGCCTGGTCACGCCCAGGATCAATTCGGCAGCGATGTTCTTGGTGAAGAAATAGCTGATGTCGAGCTCGGGGACGACCTGGTCGCTGATCGACAGGCCTGAATTCGGCGACGACAGCGAAGGCACGCCCGCGACATTGACGGTGCTCCCGCCCGCATCCGGCAATACGCCGAGCACCCGCAGGCGGATCATCCACGGATTGAACGCCTCCACCGGCACCGGCGCCTTCTTGTAGACCGGCAGATCTGCCGCCTGCACTGATGCAAAAGTGCCCACGAGCATCGCGCCGAGCGTCGCGACCCGCGCCAAGTTTCTTATCGTTCCATCCATTTTCAATCCCCTTCAACCATGTCGACGCGTCGTTGCGCGACATCAGCGTCAGAGCAGAAAGAGAATGGTGAAGGATTTGATGCCGATCAAACCAGGACTATCGCGACGCGATTTGGCCCCGGCGTTGCAGATGTGTCACGGAAACCGCGAATGCAAAGCGGGTGGCGCGGCAGCATAGTGCCGCAGCTCACATCACGGGCGCACGGGGTTGTTCAGCATGTACTCGCCGAGATCGCGCTGGCGGCGGTCGGCGCGCGCGGTGGCCGCGTTGCGCTGGACGTCGCGGTCCTTGCGGCAGGCTACGTATTCCGGCGAGCCCTGCGCATAGCCGCGGCTCTGGCAGACGGCGTCGTCATCATCGCCGCCCGCCGCCACCGGATTCTGGTAGCGCGCCGAGCAGGCGGAGAGAGCGACGGCGAGAGCTAAGGCGGTCAGCAGGCGTGGCGCGGCGGCAAGTGGCATACGAGGTCCCCTATCGGCCGGCCCTGTTTAGCGCGGAATGCGGAGATTGTAAGTCCCTGGACGCCGTTCCACGCTCGCTGTCGTTCCCCGCACAGGCGGGCGATGACAGTGGAGAGCGGTGAAGCAACGCCCTTCCCGCCCCGGGATGACGCTTCGCCTCACATCCGTCCCTTCAGCGCCTCGCCGATCTCCTCGAGTGCCTTGGGATCCTCGATCGTCGCCGGCATGGTCCAGGATTCTCCGTCGGCGATCTTCTTGATGGTGCCGCGCAGAATCTTTCCGGAGCGCGTCTTGGGCAGGCGGCCGACGGTGATGGCGAGCTTGAACGCCGCGACCGGGCCGAGCTTGTCGCGCACCAGCGCGATGATCTCCTTCTCGATCTCGGCCGGCGGGCGCTTCACGCCTGCCTTCAGCACCAGGAAGCCGCAGGGCACCTCGCCCTTGATCGCGTCCTTGACGCCGAGCACGGCGCATTCGGCGACATCGGGATGCGAGGCCAGGATCTCCTCCATGCCGCCGGTGGAGAGGCGATGCCCGGCGACGTTGATGATGTCGTCGGTGCGGCCCATCACGAAGATATAGCCGTCCTCGTCCTTGTAGCCGGCGTCGGAGGTTTTGTAATAGCCGGGGAATTCGTTCAGGTAAGCCTCCTTGAAGCGCGCGTCCTGATTCCACAGCGTCGGCAGGCAGCCCGGCGGCATCGGCAGCCTGATGACGATCGAGCCCATGGTGTTGGGGCCGACCGGCTTTGCCGCTTCGTCGACGACATCGACCTGATAGCCCGGCATCGGCACCGTCGGCGAGCCGTGCTTCACCGGCAGCATGCCGAGGCCGACCGGATTGCCGGCGATGCACCAGCCGGTCTCGGTCTGCCACCAATGGTCGATCACCGGTACCTTCAGCTGCTGCTCCGCCCATTCCACGGTCGGCGGATCGGCGCGCTCGCCGGCGAGAAACAGGGTGCGGAATTGCGAGAGGTCGTACTGCCGGATGAATTTCCCTTCCGGGTCGTCCTTGCGGATGGCGCGGAAGGCCGTCGGCGCGGTGAAGAAGGCCACCGCCTTGTGCTCGGAGATCACGCGCCAGAACGCGCCGGCGTCGGGCGTGCCGACCGGCTTGCCCTCGTACATGATCGTGGTCGCGCCATGCAGCAGCGGGCCGTAAACGATGTAGCTGTGGCCGACCACCCAGCCGATGTCGGAGCCGCACCACCAGACCTCGCCCGGCTTGACGCCGTAGAGGTTGAACATCGACCATTTCACCGCGACGAGATGCCCGCCATTGTCGCGCACGACGCCCTTCGGCACGCCTGTTGTGCCCGAGGTATAGAGGATGTAGAGCGGGTCTGTCGCGGCGACAGGCACGCACGCCGCGCGCTTGCCGTCGTTCAGCGCCTTGCGCCGCAGGCTGGCCCAGTCGTAATCGCGGCTCGGCGTCATCTCGCAGGTGAGCTGCGGACGCTGCAGCACGATGCAGGCCTTCGGCTTGCTGCTGGCAAGCTTGATCGCCTCGTCGAGCAGCGGCTTGTACTGCACGATGCGGCCGGGCTCGATGCCGCAGCTGGCGGACAGGATCAGCTTGGGCTGCGCATCGTCGATGCGGGTGGCAAGCTCCTTCGCGGCAAAGCCGCCGAACACCACCGAGTGCACCGCACCGAGCCGCGCGCAGGCGAGCATCGCGACCACCGCCTCCGGCACCATCGGCATATAGAGGATGACACGATCGCCTTTGGCGACGCCGAAATCCTGCATGATTGCGGCGAGCGCCCGGACCTCGTTCAGCAGTTCGGCATAGGTGAGCTTGGTGACCGAGCCCGTCAGCGGCGAATCATGGATCAGCGCGACCTGGTCGGCGCGGCCGCGCTCGACGTGGCGGTCGAGGGCGTTGTAGCAGGTGTTGACGACGCCGCCGGCAAACCAGCGGCCGTAGGTTCCTTGCGAGGGATCGAAGACCTTCGTCGCAGGCTCGATCCAGTCGATCTCCTTCGCCGCCTCGGCCCAGAAGCCCTCGGGATCGGCCAGCGAGCGCGCATGGACTTCATGATAGCTGCTTTTGCCCTGGATATTCATTCCCGCGCTCCCGTTCCCTTTATTCACCTGGCTTGAACCTCGTGGCAGGACAGGCGCCCCGCCATGACCAGGATCAATTGCCGGCCTTGTTGGAGCCCATTTTCCCGGGAACGGGCCGCGGTTCAAGGTGAAAAGGATGGGTTTTTGGCGGAGAGGTGTGAAGCTTGCGCGGCATCGGCAGTCGGCTCCCTCGTTGGGGTGGGGGTGTCTCCGCGTTGGGATCGTGCAAGATCCATGAGGTCCCCAAGAGGAGAGAGCCCTCACCCGCCGCGCTCTCCGAGCGCGTCGACCTCTCCCGCAGGCGGGAGAGGTTACGGAACCAGCCGCAAGGCTTCAGCTCCTTCGCCTCTCAGCTCTCCATCGCGTTCAGCCGCTGCAAGCGGTCCTGCATGATCTTCTTCAGATCGTATCCGGGGCGGCGGAAGCTCGCATTGCGCGTCGTGAGGAACTCGCGCTGGGTCTTGCGCAGGTCGCTAGCGGAACGTCCTTTGGAAGCCCTCAGCACGCGTTCATAGGTCTCGGCGATCTGACGGTCGAGCACGCCGAGCTGCGGATCGGCGCAGATCACTTTCTCGACCTCACGCTTGGCGGTGGCGCACTTGAAGGACGGACCGCTATCGTCGGCCGAGCGCGCATGCATTGGGCCCGGCGACGCCGCGCCGAACCTGGCGATCTCGGCAATCATGCTGCGGCGGCCGTTCGCTGCATTCTCGTTGCCGGGATCCAGCTTCAGCGCCGTCTCATAATCGGCAAGCGCCCTCTTGCGCTCGCCCATCTTCTTGTAGAGCACCGCGCGGTTGTTGTAGGTCTTCGCGAAATTCGGATCGAGCTTCAGCGCAGCCTCGTAGTCGCTCAGCGCCGCCCCGAGCTCGCCTTTGAACTGGTAGGAGTCGCCGCGGTTGGTCAGGAAGTTGGCGCGCTGTTCCCGCCGGATCGCCTGGTCGTAATCGGCAATCGCCTTGTCGTACTCGCCCATCGCAGCATAGGTCAGGCCGCGGTTGTCGTAATATTCCGGCACCTTCGGGTCGAGCCTGATCGCCTCGCCGTCGTCGGCGACCGCCTTTTCGAGCTGGCCGAGCTTCTTGTAGGCCGCGCCGCGGTTGGTGTAGGTGCGCGCGCGGTCGGGATCGAGCCGCAGCGCCTCGTCGAAATTTCTGATCGCCTTCTCGTTGTCGCCGCCGAGATAATAGGCCACACCACGGTCGGACCAGGCTTGCGCATCGTCCGGCTTCAGCTTGATCGCCTGGTCGTAATCGGCGAGTGCGCGGTCGAGGCGGCGCTGATTGGTGTAGACGACGCCGCGCAGCTCGTAAGCTTCGGCATCCTGCGGGTCGAGCTCGATCGCCTTGGTCAGATCCGCCGCGGCGCGATTGAGATCGCCGCCGGCCTCGCGCAGGAGATCGCCGCGCACGCGCCAGGCCTTCGCGTTCTTGCCGTCGAGCGCGATGGCGCGGTCGAGATCCCGCAGCGCCTGTGACTGGCCTCCAAGGGTCTGCGCATTGGCTTCGGCGCGGACGACGAGGGCCGCGCTGCGTTCGGCGGCCGAATTGGCGGTCTGGTCGATGATGGCGCTGCACGCGGAGATCAACTCGACCGGGGCGGCCTTGCTTCCCAGCACGCACTCGGTGCTCGCCGCGGCGGGAGCCGCGAGAACGAAACTCATGGCCGCGCCGAGAAAGAGGGCGCGAAGCGAGATTTTGGCAGGCGAAAGCGCTTGCGCGGAGGCGTGAGTGCCGCACATGACATAGGGCTCCGTGACGTCCGGTTCTCACCGTTGTCGCAGCTGGCAAGCGATGGGTTCAAACCGGGCCTGGGAGGGACGGAGCGCTGCCGGCTCTCCCTCGCCCTGCTTGGGCAGGACTATCGCATATGAGATGTGGCTATGGGCACCGGCTGTCTCCACAGCGTCATGGCCGGGCTCGTCCCGGCCATCCACGTCTTTTCACACGGCACAAAGAACGTGGATGCCCGGTACAAGCCCGGGCATGACGACCCCTGCAATATTCAAATGCGATTGCCCTGCCGCTTGCCGGGAGAGGCGAAAATCTCAATATCCATCCACACCGTTCAGCCGCTGCAAGCGCTGCTGCATCGCCTTCTTCAGGTCGTATCCCGGCCGGCCGAAATCGGCATTGCGGCGCGCGATGAACTCGACCTGCTCGCGCTGGAGCGCTTTGACCTCGGCCGCATTGCGCGCCTCCCGGATCGCACGGGCATTGGAGGCAAAGACCTCGCGATCGAGATCGGCGAGCTCGCGATTGCCGCAGATCGCCCGTTCCACCGCCCGACGCGCTCGCCCGCAATTGAAGCTGGGCTTGCCGGCGACCGCCATCTGCGCGCCGATCCGCTCGATCTCGCGCGCCATCGCCTTGTGATTGGCTTTGGCCTTCTCGTGGTTCGGATCGATCCTGAGCGCTGCGCCGAAATCCTGCACCGCCTTCGGCTTGTCACCCTTCTTCAGCCAGAGTTCGCCGCGCGCATTGAAGACGTCGGCAAGGCCGGGATCGAGCAGAAGAGCACGGCTGTCGTCGGCGATGGCATGGTCCACCTGATTGTGCCGCGCATAGAGCGCACCGCGCGCGATCAGAGCCTTGATCAGATCGGCCTTCGTCGTCTTCTCGTTGTCGATCACTTCGGCGCAGGCAGTGGCGGCCTTGTCCATGTCATCGGCTGCGGCCGCGGCGAGGCAGGGCGCGACATCGACCTGCGTCACAGCCACCGGCTCGCCGCCGGTCGCGGCATCGGCCGGGGCGAACGATAGCGCATAGAGCAGTCCGGCGCCGATCAGCTGAATGAGAAAACGCATGCGTTGCAGTCGAAGCCTTGTCGTCGATGTTAAGCTCTTGCCTTGAAGCCGCACTATCCATCATACGGCCGGATTGGTGCTAGCTTGTGGCGCCGCTGAAATCGGCTTCGGGGATCATCGTGTCGACATTCGAATGGATCATTGTGTTGCTGCTCGGCGCGGTTGGCTTATCGGCGCTGGCGCGGCGGATCAAGGTGCCCTACCCGACCTTTCTCGCCATCGGCGGCGCGCTGATCGCCTTCGTGCCGTCGAGCCCGTCCTGGACGCTGGAGCCGGACCTCGCCCTTGCCCTTTTTGTCGCGCCGGTCCTGCTCGATGCCGCCTTCGACACGTCGCTGCGCGACCTTCGCAAGAACTGGGTTCCGGTCTCGACCCTGGTGGTGGCCGCGGTCGGCCTCACCACGGCCGCCGTGGCCTATGTCGCGCACCGGCTGATGCCCGACATGCCCTGGGCCGCCGCGGTCGCGCTCGGCGCCATCGTGGCGCCGCCGGATGCGGCCGCTGCGGTTGCGATCCTGAGCCAGGTCAAGCTGCCCCACCGCATGGTCAAGGTGCTGGAGGGCGAAAGCCTGCTCAACGATGCCAGCGCGCTGCTGATCTATCGCATCGCCGTCGGCGCGGTCGCCACCGAGCATCTGACCTGGAGCCAGGTCGCCCCGACCATGGCGCTGGCGCTGGTCGGCAGCGTCATCGCTGGTCTGGCCGCAGGCCGCATCATTCCGCTGTTCATGGAGCGGGTGACGGAGGCGCCGAGCGCCATCATCGTGCAGTTCGCCACCACCTTCATGGTCTGGATCGCCGCCGAGCATCTCGGTCTCTCCGGCATCCTCACCATCGTGGTCTACGCCATCACGGTCGCGCGCACCGCACCGGCGCGCATCCCGGCGCGGCTGCGGGTGCCGTCCTATGCGGTGTGGGAGACGACCGTGTTCGTGCTCAACGTGCTCGCCTTCATGCTGATCGGCATGCAGATGCGGCCGATCTGGACGCGGCTGAATGCGGACGTGCGCTGGGAATATTGCGTGGCCGCCGCCTGGATCCTGCTTACGGTGATCCTGGTACGCCTGTTCTGGGTGACGTTCTATCGCACGAGCCTGCGGGTGCTGATCGCGCAGGGGCTCTATCATCCCAAGGATCCGCAGCAGGTGGCCTCGCCCAAGGGCGGGCTCATCATCTCCTGGTGCGGCATGCGCGGCCTCGTCACGCTCGCCACCGCCTTTGCCCTGCCGGAAAACTTTCCCTATCGTGACTTCATCGTCTTCATCGCGTTTGCGGTGGTGCTGGGATCGCTGGTGATCCAGGGCCTGACGCTGCGGCCGCTGATCCTCGCTTTCAACCTCAAGGACGACGATCCCGTCGGCATCGAGGTCGCCCGCGGCCGCGCCGTGGCCTATCGCGCCGCGCTCGATGCGATCGAGAGCGATCCGTCGGAGGAGGCGGAAATCCTGCGGCTCGAATATCGCGCCATCCTGATGCAGGCCGAGACCGATCCCAACGGCGGCATCAGCAACGGCGAACTGCCCGCCGATCCCCTGCGCCGCCGCGCTATCGAGGCCGCGCGCAAGGCGATCTTCGACCTGCGCGCCACCGAGGTGATCGGCGACGATGCGTTTCATCGGCTCGAGGAGGAGCTCGATCGCGCAGAATTGAGCGCGGGCGGATGATGTCTCTCCGCTGTCGTCCCGACAAGAGTTTGGGCGCTCTGCAATGTGCGCCGAGTCACACACAGCATCCCGCAGCTTGAACCAAACCCCGCCTCTCCAGACTCACCCCTGATGACGACCCTGATTGACGACCGTCGTGTACGCGCGCGTGATGCGTCGCCTGCACGATATTTTTATCTCCACATGGCGCTCGCCTGCGCCGCCACTGCCTTTCTCGGCTTC
This sequence comes from Bradyrhizobium sp. JHI2711, assembly GCF_056156565.1. Lineage (NCBI taxonomy): Bacteria > Pseudomonadati > Pseudomonadota > Alphaproteobacteria > Hyphomicrobiales > Nitrobacteraceae > Bradyrhizobium > Bradyrhizobium sp. JHI2711. The sequence goes on along the minus strand of NZ_JBPZPT010000002.1, from coordinate 1,108,081 downwards.
GCACCGACCTATTGGGTGCCGCTCGCTCACCGGACATTGTCCGCAAGCCCGGTGATCCATTTTCACGGACTCTTGTTCTTCACCTGGTCGCTTTATTTCGTGCTCCAGACCTGGCTCGCGGCCTCCGGCCGCGTGGTCAATCACCGCTCGTTCGGCATCGTCGGCGTCTCGCTTGCGACCGCGATGGTCATTTCTGGCTTCTTCGCGTCCGTGACCTCGATGAAGAACGCCGCGGCGCTCGGACAGGCCGATGCAGGCATCGCCTTCTCGATCGTGCCGCTGAGCGGCATCACATTCTTTGCCGTGGTGTTCGCGCTCGCCATCATGAACACGCGCAGGCTCGAGGTTCACAAGCGCCTGATGCTGCTCGCGGCGGTCTCGATCCTCGACGCCGCGATCGCGCGCTGGTTCCTGACCTTCCTCGCACCATCAGGACCGTCCGGCCCGCCGCCGGTGCCCGTGACGATCGCGCCTGCTGTGGTCGCCTCCCTTCTGCTCGTCGTCGCCATGGTGCGCGACTGGCGCGCCGAGGGCCGCATGCATCCGGTGTACATCACGGGCACGCTCGCGCTTCTGGCGGTGAAGGTGCTCAACTGGCCGGTCAGCGAAACGGCGGCGTGGCACGCATTTGCCGGCGGCATCCTGGCGCTGGCGCAGTAGGCGACCAACACGCCGCTGTCGTCCCGAGCATCAAATCCGTCATGCTGGGAGAGGTTGCACCCGTCACGGTGGAGCCTAGAACCGCGGCAAATCCGGGAACGCCAGCTTACCCGCGTGGACGTGCATGCGGCCGAGCTCGGCGCAACGGTGCAGGGTCGGAAATACTTTTCCGGGATTGAGCAGGCCCTGCGCGTCGAAGGCGCATTTCAGGCGCTGCTGCTGGTTGAGGTCGATCTCGCTGAACATGTCGGGCATGAGGTCGCGCTTCTCGATGCCGACGCCGTGCTCGCCGGTGAGCACGCCGCCGAACTCGACGCAGGCGCGCAGGATATCGGCGCCGAAGGCTTCGGCGCGCTCGATCTCGCCGGGCTTGTTGGCATCGTAGAGGATCAGGGGATGCAGATTGCCGTCGCCGGCGTGGAACACGTTGGCGCAGCCGAGCTGGTACTTTTCCGAGAGCTCGCGGATGCGCGCCAGCGCCTTCGGCAGCGCGCCGCGCGGGATGGTGCCGTCCATGCAGAGATAATCAGGCGAGATGCGGCCCACCGCGGGGAATGCGGCCTTGCGGCCGGCCCAGAACAGGTTGCGCTCGGCCTCGGAATTGGAGATCTGCAGCGTCACCGAGCCGCAGCCTCTCGCGATGGTCTCGACACGCGTGATCAGCTCGTCGACCTCGATCTTGGGCCCGTCGAGCTCGATGATGAGCAGTGCCTCGACATCGAGCGGGTAGCCGGCATGGACGAAGGCCTCCGCGGCGTGGATCGCGGGCTTGTCCATCATCTCCATGCCGCCGGGGATGATGCCGGCGCCGATGATGCGCGCCACGCATTCGCCGGCCGCCTCGACCTGCGCGAAGCCAACCATCAGCGCGCGCGCCGTCTCGGGCTTCTGCAGGATGCGCACCGTGATCTCCGTGATGACGCCGAGCAGGCCCTCGGAACCGGTGATGACGCCCATCAGGTCATAGCCGGGATTCTCGCAGCCCTTGCCGCCGATGCGCAGGATCTCGCCGCTCATCAGCACGATCTCGCAGCCGAGCACGTTGTTGGTGGTCATGCCGTATTTCAAGCAGTGCACGCCGCCGGAATTTTCCGCCACGTTGCCGCCGATCGAGCAGGCAATCTGCGAGGACGGATCGGGCGCGTAATAGAAGCCGGCACGGGCGACCGCCTGGCTGATTGCGAGGTTGGTGACGCCGGGCTCGGTGACGACGACGCGGTTGTCGAAATCGATCTCGCGGATGCGCTTGAACTTGCCGAGGCCGAGCAGCACGCCGTCCTCGAGGGGCAGCGCACCACCGGACAGCGAGGTGCCGGAGCCGCGCGGAACCACCTTGATGCCTTGCGCGGCACAATATTTCAGGACGAGCGAGACCTGCTCGGTCGTATCGGGCAGCACCACGACCATCGGCGGCTGCCGATAGGCGGTCAGCCCGTCGGATTCATAGGCCCGCATCTCGGCGAGGCTGTCGATCACGCCCTCGCCCGGCACGATTGCGCGCAAGGCGGCGACGATTTCGCTGCGACGCGCCAGCACGGCCTGGTCGCTTGCGGGCATCATGATGGCCATTTTAAGAAGCCTTCGTCCGACGGATGGAATTATCTCGGCAAATCAATCATGTCTTGCGGACTTTGGGTAGGTCCTCCGAAGGTCGCATTGCTTTGTTGCAGCGCAAGTTCTCTCTGGGGCAAGTCTGCTAGCAGGAAACCTGTCAGAGTTTCGCGGCTTGTCCACTTGCACCGGACCTGCCAAAACCACGACCCTCCATCTGACCCGGGAAGAGACGAAGAGCACACTTATGACAAAACTGACTTTCGGCGCGGTGACAATCCTCACCGTCATTGCCACCGCACCCGCCGCGATGGCGCAGGATGTCGCGGCCGGCAAGACATCGTTCAACAAGTGCCTGGCCTGCCACGCGATCGGCGAAGGCGCCAAGAACAAGGTTGGCCCGGAGCTCAACGGCCTCAACGGCCGCAAGTCGGGCGCGGTTGAGGGCTATAGCTACACGGACGCCAACAAGAATTCCGGCATCACCTGGGACGAGGCCACGTTCAAGGAATACATCAAGGATCCCAAGGCCAAGATCCCCGGCACCAAGATGGCGTTCGCCGGCATCAAGAACGAGACCGAGATCAACAATCTCTGGGCCTTCCTTGCCCAATACGACAAGGACGGGAAGATCAAGCAGTAAGCGCGCACGAGGCGGACGCTAGAGCTTCGGTTCTGATCGGACCAGAATCGAAGCTCTGGCTTTCTTGTTCTGACGCGTTTCTTCGCGCGAACCGGTTTCCACTTCGCTCGAAAAATGCTTTAGTCGGCGACCGCCTGCGCCGGGGCGATGTTTCCGATCATCGTCTCGATCTCCGCCTTCACGAGATCCGGCACGGCGTTCTGCACCATGTGGCCGAGATCGGGCAGCACGATCAGCTTTGCATTCGACACAGCCGTGGCGAACGGACGCGCGTGGATATTGGTTCTCACCGTCTTGTCGGGCTCGCCGGCGATGATCGTAACAGGCGCCGTAATCGCGCCATAGCGCGCGACTTGCGCGGCGACCGACTCCTTCAGCGTCACCAGGTCATAGGCATTGGCGATGAACTCGCGCGGGCGCAGTAAGAGCGGTGTCGCGGAGTCCTGCACGAAACCATCCGGCATGATCTGCGGCAGGAACACGTTGCGGGCCCCGGCTTCGGTGATGAAATAGCCGAGCGGCAGCGTGATGGTGTAGGCGAGCAGCGGGCCGATCACGGGCGTTGCGATGATCTCGTTGTAGCGCCCGACACCGCCGCGCCAGGGATGCGTGACGGGCGCGAGCATCACGAGACCTGCCACGCGGCGCGGGTGATCGAGCGCGATCCGCGCGCCGAGGGCGCCGCTCCAGGAATGCACCACGAAGACCGCGCGATCGATCCCGAGCTTGCCGAGCGCCTCGTCGATCATGCGCGCCTGAATCTGCGGCGTCGAATCCTGCCGGCTTGCGCGCGTGCTCCAGCCATGGCCGGGGCGGTCGATCAGAATCACGCGATGATCCCGGGCGAGGAGATCGCCGAGCGGCCGTCGCATCGCTTCGAGGTTGGAGCTCGCGCCGTGCAGCATCACGATCGGCGGGGCGGCCTCGCGCGGGCCGATCTCGACGACGTGAAGCGCGGCGCCCTCGACCTCGACCATGCGCCCCTGCGGCGGAAAGGCCCGCTGCACGGCGACGATTCCGGCCTGCGTGAGCAGCGCCAGCAGGACCAGCGCCGTCACGACTGACATCACGATCATGGAGAGAATCCGGGTGATCCTGGGCACGGGGCAGTTACGGGTCTGCTCGGCCGGCAGTTTCGCCGCCGGCGGTGCGCGCTTCCACCAAAAATGCTGGGGCTGTGGATATGTGCATAATTGCTGATCGAGAAAACTCAATGAAATCAGAGCCATTCTAAGCCGCACGCAAGCTTCGGACCAGCTTCATGCGGGCGTCATCGCCGCTTCCATATAATCGCCATGGTCGGTTCCGCCATCTAGGCGCGGGTGGGCGCCGATCCTCCCCGCAACATCAGGGGGATGCGGGAAAGACCGGCAGGATTGTCCTGGTTTGAACCGGAGAATTTCGATGAGCTTCAGATCGAACGATACTGCAATCGACGAAATCGTCGCGAGCTGCAACGGCGACCTGCGCGGTGCGGTGCGGGCGCTGCTCCTGATCAACGAGCATCTCGAGACCGAGCTGGCAAAGGCCTACGCCGCAGCCGCCGACCGCGGCCTGGTCGAGCGCGGCAGCAGCGTGCTGCATTAAGCGCAGACTAGTTCGCCCCCTCCTCCTGCTTTTCTTCCTCGGGCGTGACCGGGGGACAGACGCGAATCGTCGAGCGCGCAAGCTTGGCATCGGCCTTGGACTTGTAGGGACCGTCGCCGAACCAGATGTCGCCAATGATGACTGGATTGCTGGTCACGATGGCGCATTTGCCGGTGGCACGGTTGCCGACCACCCAGAACAGTCCGTCGGCGAAGCTCACCGTCCCCGACGCGAGCAGCAACGTCGCTGCGACCATCAAATGCTTCATGGCTTTCGCTCCTGCCATGCAGGTAGGCCTGCAACAGGCCTTGCAATAGTCCTTGCAACGCCCCGGCTCGGATCGTGGTTAATCCGCGCCGGCCGCGATCGCTCAAGAAATGATCGAGTTATAGCTAGATGTCGCGGCCTTCGACCTTCTCGGTCAGCGCCTTGACCTGGTCGGGGATCTTTTCCAGGTGCGGATTGACGGCGAGCGCCTTGCGGTAGGCCTCGAGCGCGCGCCTCTCATCCCCGACCTCCTGCATGATCATGCCGAGGCCGGCGAGCGCGCCGAAATGGCGGGGCTCCCGGATCAGCACTTGCTGAATGTCCGCGAGCGAGCGGCCATAATCGTTCTGCATGTAATAGAGCGTCGCACGGCGGTTCCAGGCCTCGATGTAATCGGGCCTGAGCTTGATGATTGAATCCAGGAGCTTGATCGCGACGTCGATCTTCTTCCCTTCGACGGCGGTCTTGGCGCGAGACATCAGGAGCGCGGCGGTGTCGCTCGGGGTCTGCAGCCAGATCGCCCAGATCCGCGCCTCGACATGCTTGGCGCTGGCCTCGTCGGGCGCCGCCTTCAGCGCCCCGAACAGGAAATCGAGATTCTTGCTGCGGTCGACCTTCGGCAGCTTCGACGGCGCCTCGGGCAGCTTCTTCTGCTTGCCGGGCGGCTCGACCTGCTGGGCCAGGGCGGCCGGCGCAAGGCCGGCGGTTCCCAGCACGAGGGCCAGGCACAGGGTGTGCGCGAAACGGAATCTCACTGCCATGATGGAAGTCTAAACGCGCAAAGCCGCCCTTGCAAAGCAAAGGCGGCGTCAAACTCGTGTGAGACAGTGATCTTGCGGGGCGCGCGAAGGCTCCCGGCGGGGCGTGATCAGCCGCTCAGATCAGCCTTGGCGCGCCTTGAAGCGGCGCTGCACCTTGTTGATCACATAGACCCGGCCCTTGCGGCGGACCAGGCGGTTGGCGCGATGGCGACCGCGCAGCGATTTCAGCGAGTTACGGACCTTCATGGCAGAATCCTGAACGTTCGAAAGGCCGTGTTCGGCACTACCGTTTCGGCACGCGCGAATGTGGCAAAATGAGATTTTTCCCGCTGGCGGACCGACCGCCCGGGACGGAGCGGTTCTTAAGGCATGGCGGGAGGTCATGTCAATGTTAACTGCCAGGCTCCCAACGAGCAAAATCGCGAAAACAACCCCATGCACAGTAGAAGCGGCCGGATCGGCCCGATCCGGCCCATTGGAGGTCAGGCCCGGCAAAGACTGTCGCTACCTGCGCTTTCGCCGCCACCAGCGCCTTGCCAAATTCGTTATATCCTATAATCAATTCGGCAACCCGTCGGGAGGACACCCATGCCGAAGCTGAAGCTGCCTGATATCGACAAAGTCGTCGCCATCGACATCCACACCCATGCCGAGGAGCCCTGCGGCACCCATCCCGACGACGGCTACGACGATTTCCAGGCGCAGATGGCGGAGTATTTCAAGTCGCCGCACAAGCATCCGCCGACCGTGCCGGAGACCGCGGCCTATTACCGCTCCAAGAACATCGCCGCGGTGATCTTCCCTGTTGATGCCGAGCGCGAGACCGGCTTCCGCCGCTACAAGAACGAGGAGATGCTGGAGATCGCCTCCGAGCATCTCGACGTGCTCATCCCCTTCGTCTCGATCGACCCGCACAAGGGCAAGCTCGGGGCCCGCGAGGCGCGCAAGCTGATCGAGGAATACGGCGTACGCGGCTTCAAATTCCATCCGACCATGCAAGGCTTCTACGCCAACGACCGCATGGCCTATCCGCTCTACGAAGAGATCAACAATGGCGGCGCGATCGCGCTGTTCCACACCGGCCAGACCGGCGTCGGCTCCGGCATGCCCGGCGGCATGGGCATGCGGCTGAAATATTCCAACCCGATGTACATGGACGATGTCGCGGCCGATTTCCCCGACCTCAAGATCATTCTCGCCCACCCATCCTTCCCCTGGCAGGAAGAGGCGCTCTCGGTCGCGACCCACAAGCCGAACGTCTACATCGACCTGTCGGGCTGGTCGCCAAAGTATTTCCCGCCGATCCTGGTGCGCTACATCAACTCGATTCTCCAGGACAAGATGCTGTTCGGCTCGGACTGGCCGGTGATCACGCCGGACCGCTGGCTGTCCGATTTCGCCAAGATCGAGATCCGCGACGAAATCCGGCCGAAGGTGTTGAAGGCGAACGCGCGCAAGCTGCTGGGGATCTAGACGATCCGCTTCCATGAAACCGGCATGCAACTAGGTTTGGCCACGGGGTACATCTCGGCTGGCGTAGCCTAGCGTATCCCTTCCATCTCTGGTCCGGATTCGGACGGCGCGTAGAGTACCTCGAACACGACGCGCGCCGCCTGCTCCGGATCCTCTGGGTACGTCAGAGCGACCGACATCGTACCCACAGTTCTTTCAGGCTGGCGGCCGGGCCGCGGTCCACATCGACCTCACGACGTTGTGTGATTCCACCCGATTCAAGCTTGGGCTGCTCACCAGCGGCGTCGAAGTAGGTGGATGGGGCGCGTGATACTCCGGCGATCCAGGACGCAAAAGCAGGTTGGAGGGAAACTTTCGGGTACCCGGGTCGTTCGCTAAGACACGTTGAGCAGCGAATGCCATGTCTCGCCCCACCGTCCTGATCACCGGCAGCAGCGGCTTTCTCGGCCAGGCGATCGCGCGCGGCTTGATGGATCGTTACCAGGTCATCGGCCTCGATGTCAGCCGCCCTAAGAAGCCGTTGTCCGGCATCGAGACGATTGAGATCGACCTCACCTCGGATGCAATCGTGGCGAAGGCGCTGGACCAGGTTCGTGCGCGAACAGGCCGTCGGATCGCCTCGGTCATTCACCTTGCCGCCTATTACGACACGACCGGCGAGGACAACCCGAGATACGATGCCGTCACCGTTCAGGGAACGCGCCGACTGCTGGCGGCCCTTCAGGCATTCGACACGGAGCAGTTCGTCTTCTCGAGCACGCTGCTCGTGCATGCTCCTAGCTCGGCAAAGGGAAGAAAGATCGATGAAGATTCGCCGATCGAACCAGCTTGGGCCTATCCGCAGTCAAAGGCGAAGACCGAGACCCTGATCCTGAACGAGCATGGCAACATCAAGGTCGCGATCCTGAGGCTTGCAGGTGTCTATGACGAGGATTGCCGTGCGGCATTCATCGCGCAGCAGATCGCCCGCATCTTCGAGCGCTTGCCGACCGCTTATCTCTTCACCGGCGACATCACCACTGGCCAGCCCTATCTCCACAAGAACGACCTCGTCGAGGCCGTGGTACGCGTGGTCGATCGACGCAATGATCTTGCTGATGAAACGACACTGCTCATTGGCGAAGAGGAAACGCCGAGTTAAGACGAGATGCAGAGGCGGATTGGCCAGCTTGTGCATGGGGAGAGATGGCGGACGATGTCCCTCCCGAAAGAGATGACGAAGCTCGGCACTTGGATGCAGGAGAAGGTTCTCGATCAGGATACCGACATCAAGTCGTGGATGATCGAGAATGCCGACGACCATTATGAGATCGATACTTCGCGAGCGAGGAGCCTCTTGGGGTGGAAACCCCGACACAGTCTGACCGCCACGCTGCCCGAAATGATCCGGCGGCTTAAGGTCGACCCGACGGACTGGTACGAGACGAACAAACTTCATCCTGCGACGGTCGCCGCTTCCGAACCCGAGCTCGACCAGGCCGCGGAGAGACTGCGGCAATCGGTGGAGCCTTCGAAAGATGAGGTTGAGGCCGAGACGGAACGGCATCGGGCGCGCACGCTCTGGGCGCCGCTGACCAATGCAGCGATTGGACTGTGGCTCGTCGCCTCGCCTGTCACGCTTGGTCTCTTCGATCCATCCGCGGCGCCAATTCCACCGGCGCTGGGACATGAGATCGCTTCGCCCGAGACACGTGACGGCAGGCTCGGCATCAGCGAGATCGTGTCCGGCATTCTTGTCGTCGCGTTCGCACTCATCGGCATGCGTCGGCGCTGGCGCTGGTTGCAGTGGCTCACCGCTGCCGTCGGCATATGGGTCATGTTCGCACCTCTCGTGTTCTGGACCACGAGCGCTGGAGCCTACGCCACCGATACGCTTGCTGGCATGCTGATCGTGACGCTCGCGGTGATGGTTCCTCCAACACCGGGCATCAGCCGCCAAGCCCTCGCCGCCGACGATGATCGCCCCCTCGGCTGGACCTACTCGCCATCCACATTCAGCCAGCGCCTCCACATCATTGCTCTGGTCTTTGTCGGCCTGTTCGTCTCGCGCTATCTCGCCGCCTATCAACTCGGTCATATCGACGGCTTGTGGGATCCTTTCTTCGGCCCAGGTGATGCAGCGGTCGCCAATGGCAGCGAGGCGGTGGTGACCTCCTGGGTCTCGAAGGGCTTTCCGGTCGCCGATGCCGGGTTTGGCGCCTTCGCCTACGCGCTAGATGCCCTGGCAGGCGCGATCGGCGACCGTCGCCGCTGGCGCACAATGCCATGGATGGTGATTCTGTTCGGCCTACTGGTTATCCCGCTCGGGCTCGTGAGCGTCAGCTTCATCATTATCCAGCCCCCTTTGATCGGTGCACTGTGTACGCTCTGCATCATCCAGGCCGCGATCACGATAGTGCTCATCCCCTATTCGATAGATGAGGTACTGGCGAGCTGTCAGTATCTTTGGGGCGCGAAGCAGGCGGGCCAGCCGTTCTGGCGCACTTTCTGGCGCGGTGGCCCGGCGCTCTCCGAGAAGCAGGCGCCGACGCCCGATCTCGACCGCCCGTTATCGGCGGTGCTGCGCGACATAGTCACCGGCGGCGTCAATTTTCCCTGGACGCTGGTCGCGAGCTCTTTCCTTGGAATGCTGCTGATGATCACGCCGCTTGCCTTCGGCACGAGCCCGATCCTCTACTTCAGCGACCATATCACCGGCTGCCTTGTCATCCTCGTCGCCGTTACGGCGATGGCGGAGGTGGCGCGTGCCGCGCGGTTCGCCAACGTCGCGCTCGGAGCATGGGTGGCAATCTCCCCCTTTGTCCTCGACGGCGCCACGACAACGGCGACGATAGCCAACGTTGCAACCGGTGTCCTCCTCATCGGGCTGAGCCTGCCACGCGGCACCCGTAGCGCCGCCCATTACGGCGGATGGGACAACGCAATAGTATGATGCAACGGCGGGCTCTGCGTGGGCGCCACCGAAGATGATGCGGGGAGCTTTCTCATGACGCATCTGATCGGACAGCGGCATCACGTATGGCTCGCCGAGTGCTTTATCGCTGCAACAACAGAGGTGCCCTCTCTCCCGCAGGCTTGCGGGAGCGAGTCGGGAGAGGGTGCTTCCGCAAAGGGACAATCCCCAAGAGGACAAAGCCCTCACCCGGCGCCATAGCCGATGCGAAGCATCGGCGTCTTAGAGAACGGCGGCCAGAGGCCGCCTATGCCTCTCCGCAAGCGGGAGAGGTGAACGAGCCCCACCGATCAATTCAACCTAAAGCCATTTCGCTCTAATCGTATCCTCATCGCAGCGCATGAGGGCTTCGATCCCATTGACCAAAGCCCTCGCACTCAGACGAAGGCTTCAGACTTGAGCCAAGCCTCCATCGACAAAGACCTCGCCGCCGGTCATGTAGCTGCTGTCCGAGGACGCCAGGAATGCGGCCACCGCGCCGGTCTCGCTGGGGTCGCCGACGCGCCCGATGGGCGTGGCGCTGCCGAGTGCATCGAAGGCTTCCTCGCCCACGACCTCCAGCGCCAGCTCCGTCTTGGTCGGCCCCGGCGACAGCACGTTGACGCGGATGCCCGTGCCGCGCAGGTCCAGCGCCCAGCTGCGCGCCAGATTGCGGATTGCGGCCTTGGTCGCGCTGTAGATGCTGAACTGCGGCGTCCCCATCACGCCCGTGCTCGAGCCGGTCAGGATGATCGACGATCCCCTCCGCATCAACGGCAGGGCTGTCTGCACGGTGAACACCAGCCCCCTCACATTGACATCGAAGATCTGATCGTAGTGCTCGGGGGTGATCTGGCCGAGCGGCGCAAACGCGCCGGTCCCGGCATTGGCGAACAGGACGTCGACATTGCCGCGTTCGGCCTTCACCGTCGCATACAGTCGGTCGAGGTCGGACAAGTCGGTGACCGATCCCCTGACTGCGCGCGCCGAGGACCCCAGCTGCGCGAGCGCGGCGTCGAGTGGCTCCTGCCGTCGCCCGAAGATGTAGACGAATGCGCCCTCATCGACGAACCGTTTCGCGGCTCCGAGCCCGATGCCCGTTCCACCGCCCGTCACCACCGCCGTCTTGCCTTGTAGTCTGCTCATGATGTGCTCCTTCATTGAGGTTGCACTGAGCTGGCGGCCTACCTACCTGACCACAAGTATGCACCTTTTGGTAAGTACTCAAAAAATGTCGTCAGATCGTACAGACCTCATCTCCCCGCCGGCGCAAGCCCAAGCAGACGTCCAACGTTGCACGCCGAACCTGCCCGGCTTCACCTGCGGCTTGGATGCGACCTTGCGGGTCGTCTCGGGCAAGTGGAAGCCGCTGATCCTGTACTTTGTCGCCCAGGACGGACCGACCCGTTACGGCGAGCTTCGGCGCGCCATACGCGACGTCAGCGACAAAGTGCTGATCCAGCAGCTCAAGGAGCTGGAGGCCGATGGCCTCGTGAAGCGGACCGACTACAAGGAGGTGCCGCCGCGGGTGGACTACAGCCTCACGCCTCTGGGCCAGAGCCTCGCCGAAGCGCTGGTGCCGCTCTGCACGTGGGGCACCGAGCACATGGCGGAGGTCAGCCGGGTGTTCGCAGAGCGGGCGACCTGGACGCGGCCAGGACGTCAGCCGACCGGCTAGCTCGCGCTACTCGTCGTCCGAAGTCTGCTCCGCCCCTGATAGCAGCGCGTTGCCGCAACTCGACTTGCGTCCGACTTGGGCCAACAAATGACATGCGAAGGCCACGCTATCCAGCTTCGCAATGGCGAATAGCCTCTACTCGCTTGACGATTGTTTAACCGAAATCCGCGTTAACGTTGCAGTGCTCCATGGGGCCTTGCTGCCGATTGAGTTACCATCGGCAAGAGCGTCTTTCAGCCCGGAGCAGCAAATGAAAGTGGGTTTAGAGCTAAGGCGGGTCCTGCGCGGGATTGCTTTCCTGTCCGTGCTCTGGCCCTTCTGTTCTGCGGCAATTGCGTCTGACGCCGAGACTTACCAGACGGCTGCTGCCGTTGCCGTAAGCAAGCTGGACTTTGACCGAGCCATTCAAATCTACTCCAAAGGGCTCGAGCAGCCATTCAGTCTCAAGGACCGGGCGGAGCTGCTGCTGATGAGGGGTGTAACCGCTCAGCTGGCAAAAAGATGGGACCAAGCCGAAGCCGATTTTACCGCGGCCGTCGAAATGGTCGGCTCTACCGACCAGCGCGCTTATCGAGACCGCGGCTTTTTCTATCACCACCGAGGTCACTTCGAGCTTGCGCTGGCCGACTACACCGCTGCGGCGAGGCTGTTCCCGGATAACGGAGCTTTCCCCAACGGTCAGGGGCTGGCGCTTATGGAGCAGGGCAAATTTGACGAAGCGATCACACGGTTTGACGAAGCGATAAAGCTTGAGCCGACATCAGGTCTATTCATGCTTGGAAGGGCCGAGGCCTACAATCGTTCGGGCCGACCGCAAACCGCGCTGGAGGATTACGACAAGGCGTTGGCACTCGGACATCTCACGCGAAGCGATACCTATCGACTTCGCGTGGGCGTCGGAGTCGCTCAGATCACATTGAAGAATGAGAAGGCCGCGATCGAAAGCTTGGATAAGGCTGTCGAACTCGACCCCAATTCGACTACAGCCCTCAGGTACCGAGGGCTAGCCTATGAACGGGCAGGTGAGCTTGATCGTGCGTATCGCGACTACGAGACCGTCTTAAGACTAAATCCAGGCGACGAATTTGCCGTGAAGCGGCTGCAGAGGCTCCGCGCGAACTAGGGATCAAAGGTCGCCTGATCTACAACTATTGCCTCGGATATGGCTGCTCGAGTGGCCTCGGAAACTGAAAGCATCAGGTCCGCTTCGGGTCACGCCCGGAAGAACTCAGGTCGAGCATATCGGGTCCGTTACACCCCGAGCAGCCGACATCCGACGGAGGTATCGCGTCGGCCCCTTCGGGCCCGGAGCAGTCGTATGACTTCCGAACCTGCAAGGCGCGTTAGGCGAAATTGATCAAATCTAGCAGGTAATGCGCGAGCGCCACCGGCCATAGCACACCCGACCGCCGCAGCATTAACATGAGGAAAAGGCCAACAGTAGCCGCAGAAAGGACATTACCAAGGCCGGCCCACCAATGAATTGCGCCGAACAAAACTGACGTCGTGAGAACGGCAAAAATGCCGTCACCCAGATAAGGCTGGAATGCTAGCCGGATGTATCGGCGAAATATGACTTCTTCGCTGATAGCTACCAAGGCTAAGCCTAAAAAAAGATCGAACGCTTTTAGCCATCCGGTCGGGTGCGGATATGCGCCGAGAACGGTTGTAGGGAATGCCGCATTGAGGGAAGATTGCGGCAACTGGACAAAGCGATCTAGCAAGCAAATTCCGACGATCCAAAGGACAATCTCAAAAAGTGAAATTTGACGTCCACCTGTTCGAAATGCAGCGATCCGAGCGGAAGGCACTGCCGCCAAAATGGTGAGAGCAGTGATCCGACCCACATAGTCCCAGAGAAGCCAACTTGCCGCTTGATGTTGATGCAGCCGCATAACTTGCGACGCAACTAGCGCTATAAGGGCGAGGACGAACCACCAAATCAACGGGCGCGTATCGGAGCGATTGCTCTCACGCTCTTTAGGCACGACGAAAGAGTGCTCTTCCATGCTCGATGAGATATTCGCTTTACGTTTTCACGGAGACGAATCCTTCGCTCCACGCGTCCTTGTCGATTTCCATCTCGCTGACTTGGAAATTATCGGGATAGTCGCGAAAGACCTCAAAGCGCAGCTTGCGCAGTCTTGCTGCATCTGCTTCGGCCGCGCTGCTATAGACGTTTATCTTCGGTATCATTCTCATCCAGAGCATCTTCGCGCGGATAGCTATGCCAGAGCAGGAAAACTGTGCGCATTTGTGTAAGGGCCATAACCGCGTGATTGCTTACGTCAGTTCGTCCAACCACCGCTGAGCCAATTTCGGCTCACCCGGAGTGTTTGAAAGGCGAGAGCCCATCTGCAGGAACCGCTCGTGGAGCTGGAAGGGTTCAATGCCGCACTTGTGGCGCAGGCGCTCGATTTTGGAGCCTAATTCAAGGAGCTCCTCCCGTGCGGGGTCGCGCAAACCAACTCGTTCGTACGAGCCGAAGAGTCCCCACTGTCCCTTAGCGCACCCCTGTAGTGCCGACAGAAGCAACTCCCTGTACGAAGCTTCAAGGGCCGCGAGCTGTCGTTCATACGAGGGTCTCATCGGCTCGAATAGGTTCTTGGGTCAAAGAATGCAGCGAGAGCGGAGACGACAGCGACAACGGCCAAGAACAGGACCGTGGTAGGATCGATGAACAGATACAAGACTGCCAGTATTCCGGCGACGGTCAGAGCTGGTCCAATGAGCGCAGGGTGCGTCTTAAGCCAGTTGATCACACTGTGGCGGACCTGAGGGACGTAGGCCGTAGCCGCGAGGAGAGCGACAAGTACAACAAGCCATTTCGGCATGGGACGAAGCGCCTTATTTGCCCTGCAACTACAATTAAGCACGTCTGCATGAAGAATAGAGTTCAAATTATAGCGACTACCCGGCAATGTCTGTCTTGGGTCACAAGCTGCCGATCACACCTGCAGTGGCAGACGTCCGCTTTGCTCTGGTAAGCTGACGAATTATACGCACGCCCCAATCGGAGTTCTTGTGACCACAACCCCGGAAGGACAGCCGATGCCCATCAAAGCCGTCGTCTTCGACGCCTATGGCACGCTCTATGACATCCAGTCGGTCGCTGACGTCACTGAGGATGCGTTTCCCGGCTACGGCGAGATCATCACGCAGGTCTGGCGCATCAAGCAGCTTGAATACACCTGGCTGCGCTCGCTGATGCAAGCTTACCAGGATTTTGACGCGGTCACGCGCGACTCGCTCGCCTATACGCTGCGTGTGCTCGGACTCGCCTATGAGAGCGAAGCATTCGAGCGCGTGATCGAGAAGTATCTGCATCTCGATCTCTATCCGGATGCGGCCGAAACGCTCGCGGCCTTAAGACCGCGCAAGCTCGCCATCCTCTCCAACGGCAGCCCGGACATGCTCAATGCGCTGGTACGCAATTCCGGGCTCGACCGCCTGCTCGATGCCACCATCAGCGTCGACGCGAAAAAGATCTTCAAGCCGAGCCCACAGGCCTATGAGCTGATCGGCGAGGTGCTCGGCACCGCGCCTGATGAGGTTCTGTTCGTCTCCTCCAATCCCTGGGACGCCGCCGGGGCAAAATCGTTCGGACTGAAGGTTGCCTGGATCGAGCGGGTGACGCCCGAAGCGATGGCGCTGGCTTGCGTCGAGAACGAACTCGTGGCACCGCTCACCATGTTCAAGGCGATCCGCACCCAGATGGACGAGCTCGGCTTTGAGCCGGATCATCGCGTCCGCGCCCTCTCCGAGCTGCCGGGAATCGCTTAGGGGTCGTCGCCCGCCTGTAAGATTGGAATGAGCTGCCCGGAATGAGCCTGGAATCCGTTCGCGCCTTCTTCGCCGAGAAAGCCCCCGACATCTCCGTCATTGAATCCCCGATCAGCTCCGCGACCGTGGCGCTGGCGGCCGAGGCCTATGGCGTCGAGCCGGGAATGATCGCCAAGACGCTGAGCTTGCGGATCGGCGAGCGCGTGATCCTGATCGTCGCGGCCGGCACCTCGCGCATGGACAACAAGAAGGTCAAGGCGCAGTTCGGCGGCAAGCCGAAGATGCTGGGTCTGGAGGAAGTCGCCGACATCACCGGACACGAGGTCGGCGGCGTCTGCCCGTTCGGCCTGAAGTCGCCGCTGCCGATCTATTGCGACATCTCGCTGAAGGCATTCGACGTCGTCGTGCCGGCTGCCGGCTCGACCCATAGCGCGGTGCGCATCACACCGGAGCGGATGGCCGAGCTGACCGCGGCTGAATGGGTCGACGTCTGCGAGCACAGGCCCTGAGCGGCGCTATTCGTCCTCGTCGTAAGGCCGCTGTGGAGGCGGCGGAGCAATGTAGCGTGGTGGCGGTGCGGCCCGGCCGCGCGGAACCTGTTGCTGCGGCGGCATCTGGTTGCTGGACTGGAACACCGCACGGCAGCCGCTCGAGAGCTGTGGCGTATTCTGCTGCAAGCAGGCCACGATGCGGTTCACGTCGGGAATCTGATCGCTGCACAGGCGCCACACATCAGGTGTGCAGGCCATCTGCTGTTCCATCGTGCCGCGGTATTCCTGCGCGGATGCAGCGCTGTGCGCCATGATGCCGCCGACCGCAAGCGCCACACCTAGCGCGATCCGCTCTGTTCGCATGTCCAGATCCTTCCCAAGTCTCTCGAATTCTCTTCAATCAATGAGACGCGAGCTTGTTCTGGACCAACAACAAAATGTGAAAAGCGCGACTGGAACCATGGCAGCTCCCGCTGACGCCTTGGTCCGTGGCGCCCCAGCAACAGGGCAGAAGCAAACCGGCCTCTTGCGCCTTTCGCCATAAGGCATTTCGCCTGACGCCAAGAATCATGACGGCGCTCCCGCTAGCAATGGGCTGCAATGAGGGGAATGTCGATGCCGACTGCAAGACCGGTCTGTGCGCAAAACGTCGCCACGGCCGCAATCTTTCGCCGCAAGCTACTGGTCACCACCGCGCTGGCGCCCCTCGTGCTTGCCTTCCCGGTCCTGACGTCCAGCCCGGCGCGCGCCGCCTGCACCGTGGCAGGCACCGGCACGATCGGCGCGCTCAATTCGGGCGATGTCGCAACCTGCACCGGCCTCGGCAACACCGATCACATCAACGCCACCGGCGGCACCAACGTCACCGTCAATGTCGGCGACGGCACCACGACATCGCTACTGCCCGGCGCCGGCATACCTGCGATCGTTTTCGACGCCACCATCGCCTCGCATGTCACCGTCAACAATCAGGCGACAGTCTCGACCTCCAGCGGAGCGGTCCTGCTCTCCAACGGATCGACCCACAACAATGTGACGATCGCCGCCGGTGCGATCGCGGAGGGTACGGGCAACGCCGAAGCAGCCATCGTCATCGACAATTCGAACGACAATCTCCTCAATATTCGCGGGACGGCCGTCGGCACCGGAGGAAACACGACGGGACTGCGGATCAGCGGGACGTCGAGCGGCAATGTCGTCCTCGTCTATGACAGCGGATCGATCGGCGGCGGCCATACCGGCGTGCAATTCATCGCCGGCGGCAATTCGCTCGTCAATGGCGGCACGATCTCCGGCGGCTTCTTCCTCGCCATCCAGGGCTCTTCCGGCAGCGACACCATCTTCAACGCCGGCACCATCTCGGGCGGCGGCAGCGGAGCGATCGAGCTGAATGGCGGTGATGATCAGCTCGGCCTCGCTCCGGGGGCGACGATCACCGGGAATGTTCGCGGCGGGAGCGGTACCGACACGCTGAACTTCGGCAGCATTGGCAGCGCCACGTTCGACCTCGGCAATCTCGGCCCCGGCCTGCACTATGACGAGTTCGAGCAACTGAAGAAGAACGGCAACTCCGTCTGGACGCTGACCGGCACCACCGCCTTCAACGGCGCGACGACAGTGGACGCGGGCGGCCTGATCGTGAACGGCACATTGCCCTCGGTCGTCACGATCAATGGCGGCTATCTCGGCGGCACCGGCACCGTCGGCGGAATCGTCGTCAACAATGGCGGCATAGTCGCACCCGGCAATTCGATCGGGACGCTTAACGTCAACGGCAACGTCGCCTTCAATGCCGGCTCGACCTTCCAGGTCGAGATCAACCCCGCCGGCCAGTCCGACAGAATAGCGGCAACGGGCACCGCGACGCTCAACGGCGGCACAGTGCAGATCGTGCCGCTCGGCGCGGGCTTTATCGCCAATACGCAATACACCATCCTCTCGGCGGCCGGCGGCGTCAGCGGCACGTTCGCGGCGCTCACGAGCTCTGGCAGCCCGCTAGTCACAGGGCAGCTCAGCTACGATGCCAACAACGTCTATTTCCTGCTGCAGCAGATCGGCGGCTTCGGAACGTTGTCGGCGCTGACGCCGAACCAGGCTGCGGTGGCCGGCGCACTCGACCAGGCACAGCTCGGCGGCGCATCGGGACCGCTGGCCACTGCGATCAACACACTCGCCGCGCTCAATACGCCAGGCATCAAGGCCGGCCTCGACGACCTGGCCGGTCAAATCCACGCCGATGGACGCCGCTTCGTTGCGGATCAGGCCGACATGTTCCAGAGCTTCATGTGGAATGCCGGGACGCAGTCGCGCGGCGAGACCGTTCGGATGACCGCGTCCGCCTACGCGCCGGAGCCCAGGGACCCGATCGGCAAGGCGTTGAACCGCCGCCGCGCGGCGCCGATGCAGAGCGTCTGGTTTGGCGGCTATGGCAATTGGGACAAGGTGGCCGCGAGCGACATTGCCTTCGGAACCAACACGACCATCGCCGGCGCCGCGCTCGGTGCCGACCTCTGGCACATGCCGGGCTTTACGGCAGGCCTCGCGGTCGGCGCATCGACCGGCCAACTGCGAATGACCGGCCGCGCCGACCGTATCGAGGCCAATGCCGGGCATGCCGGCGTCTACGCGCGCGGCGAAGCCGGCGGCTTCAATCTCGCATCGGCGATCAGCTATTCCTTTGCGGCACTCGACTCCTCGCGCACGATCGCGTTCCTCGGCGAGACGGCAACTGCCGCCTCGCGTGCAAACACCTTTGCCGCTTCGCTGGGCATCTCGCGGCCGTTCCAGACCGGATGGGGTCTTGTCGCCGAGCCCTTTGCCAAGGCTGATTGGTACGCGACACACCAGGGCAGTCTTTCAGAGGCCGGTGCGCCGGGGGTCAATCAGCTGGTGCGAGGCGGCAGTTTCGACCTCGGCTATGGCACGGCCGGCCTGCGCGGCAGCCAGCGCATGATGATGCCGAATGGCCACGCGGCACAGTTCGGCGCGACCATTGCCGTTCGTCATGAGTTTACCGGCAGCGCGGCAACCACGACGGCGGCGCTGGAAGGCGCACCCGGCATTCCGTTCGCGATCACCGGCGTCGAGCGCGCGCGCACGGTGGCGCTTGCCGGCGCCGAAATCCGGTGGGACCTGACGACCGCGACATCGTTCAAGGCCTCGTACGAGGGCGCGTTCGCGCCGGGATACGACCGTCACACGCTGCGCGGCCTGGTCCGCAGCGAATTCTGAACGGCCCTACTCCACCTTGCCGATCTTCTTCACCGCCGCGATCAGCCGCTTGCTGTCGGTCGCGACGAACTCAGAGAATGCCGGCGCGTCCTGATAGGCGACGAGGCTGCCCGAGGTCTCGAATGCCTTGAGCACATCAGGGCTCGTCATCACTTGCGTCATCGCCTCGCGCAGGCGAATCGCGATCGGCGCAGGGAGAGCGCTCTGCGCGAACAGCCCGGCCCAGATGTAAAACTCGACATCCTTGTAGCCGAGCTCCTGGAAGGTCGGCACATCAGGGAAGCTCGCGATGCGCTGCGCGCCGCAATTGCCGAGCACGCGCAGCTTGCCGTCGTCGACCTGCGGTTTCAGCGTGCCGGGTGCAGCGGTGATCGCCTGCACGGTGCCGCCGAGGATCGCGGTCAGCGCAGGACCTGCACCGCGGAACGGCACGTGCAGCAGTTTGATGCCGGCGCTGCTCGCGAACATCTCCATGGCCACATGCAGCGTGCCGTACGGCCCGGACGAGCCATAGGCGATCTGGCCCGGCCGCTTCTTCGCATCCTCGACGAAATCCTGCGCGGTTCTCCAGGGCGCCGAGGCCGGCACCGCGAGCAGCGTGGGATCGGCGAGCACGCGCGCGATCGGCATGAACTGCGAGACCTCGTAGGCGACGGGTCGGTCGAACAGCCGGTCGGCCTCGGGGAGCACCGCGAGCGAGGACAGCGTCATCAGCAGCGTGTAACCGTCGGGCTCGGCACGCGCGGCCGCGGCATTGCCGACCGATCCGCCGCCGCCTCCCGCCCGGTTGTCGACGATCACGGGCTTGCCGAGGATCCGCTCCAACGCCGTCGCGACCGGTCGCGCAGCGAGATCGGCCTGCCCGCCGGCCGGGAACGGCACGATCATGGTGATGTTGCGCGAGGGGTAAAGAGCTTGGGCAAAGCTTGATCGAGAGCAAGCCGCCTGTGCGAGGGGCAGCACGGCAGCGGCCTTCAGAAGTTCGCGGCGGTTCATTGGTGGGTACCTCCCCGATTGTTTTCGTGATTGGGAGGCAGCCTAACCGGAATGGATTGTGTTGCGATAGCCGTGCGCTTGCACCCTCCCCGGCGGGGCCTGGAGGGGGCGGCCGGTGGCCGCATCTCCCCAACTACTGCGACTGCAACAGGGTAGGCAGGCTCTTATCGAGGACGTTGCCGAGCAGTTGCCGGGTTGACGCGCGCATCACTGGATTGTTGGCGGCTTCCGGCGGTTCTGGCCACTGCGCCCAATCGATACGCAGCGTCGGCGGCCCGGTCATAAAGTTGCTTCCGCTGATCGAGCCTTCGCCGCTCTTCAGAATATCGAAGCTTTGCCCGTCATGAACGTAGATCCGTATGACCGCGTAGATGTCGGCCATGTCGTACAGCGGGCTGACCTTCATGACACCGATGCCGAAGAATCCACCTTGGCGTATTCCCTTGATCACGACGACATAGCGTTTGCATCCGGCCTGACCGGCAACTTGGCGGACGATGGCGCCGGCCTTGTCGCTGCGAACGAACATGCCAAGCCCCGGATCGTAGGAACTGAATGCGGATCTATCGGCAGCGATCCTGCGGACGACAAAACCGGAGCCGACCGCGGCCCTCACACGTTCAACAACGAGGTCATCGAGCCCGAAACCGTCGACCGGAACCTCCTTGTTCTCGTTGCCGAACACGGTCACGCCGATCTTCTTCACGATGAAGCGATCGCCCAGCAGCGATATCACGCCGACGCACGGTCCTGCAGCTTGCGGCGTGGACTGCGAAGCAGGTGCCGGCTTGGGAGGCGCGTTCTTTGCCGGCTTGGCAACCGTCGCCGGCTGGTTGGTTTGCGCCTGCGCGGGGCCGGCCAGGCACAGTGCGAAGAGGAAGAGGCAAACAAGACGAAGCATCATGTAGCGGTCGTCGGGTTGTTGAGAAACGGGAAGCAGGAAACAGAACGCGGCGCGGGTATAGACAACAAAGTTCATGACCGCAACGCGAGGGCCCTAGCGTTTCTTCAACTTGGCAAACTGCCTGGGCAAAAACTCCGTCAGCGGCAATGCCGCAGCCGCACGCAAGAGACCGCGTCGATCCATGATTTGCCCTCGCCTGATTTTCTTGTTTCGCTGCCAGGCTAACGCGCCAGGCGGCAAGAACAAGACGTTTACGAAGCGTTAGCCATATCGGGCTCCTTCAGGAACGCATGTCCGGGCCCGCTGTTGCCTTCCCAGGGAGAGTGGATGATGCGGAATCTGGCGACTATCGACGTTGCGCTGGACGAGATGCTGGTGAATCTCGCAGCGATCGTGTTGCGGCTTTCGACGCCCGAATTGACGGGAACGCCGGAAGCGCGGCGCGCGCTGGCGCGATCCGTCCATCAATATGGTGTGTGTGCGGCGCGGTCGAGCGACCCACGCGTTCACGAATTGAAGGCGCAATTGGAGGGAACGCTGAAGCCAAGCCTGCGCGTCGTCGCGATCCATGGCGTGAAGGTGTCGTAGTTCGTCATTGCGAGGAGCTCTTGCGACGAAGCAATCCAGAATCTCTCCGAGGAGACATGCTGGATTGCTTCGCTGCGCTCGCAATGACGGAGAGCGTTGAAGCCGCGCGCGCTCCTACGACGCTTTGCTTTTCCCGCGCGGCCGGCGCTTGCACGTGCCCGGCAGCTTCGCTGCGAGGAAATCGGCGAGCGCTTCGACGCGCGCGGGGCGGGGGCCGCCGGGCGGGGTCACGAGGTGCACGGCGCCTTCGGCCTGTTTCCAGTCCTTCAGGATGACCTCGACCTCGCCTGACGAGATCGCCTCGCCGACGATGAATTCCGGCAGATCGGCGATGCCGAGGCCCGCGATCAACGCCGGCATCACGGCTTCGCCGTTGTTGACGCGAAGCTGACCGCCCGGGCGCACGCTGGCCTGCTCGCCGGCCGAATTGGTGTAGTGCCAGGCGTTGGGCGTGGAGAGATAGGCGTAGCTGAAGCATTTGTGCGCGGCGAGATGCATCGGGTGCGTCGGCCGGCCGTGCTTCTTGAGATAGGACGGCGCGGCGACCGTGTAGCGCGGCATGGTGAAGAGCCGCCGCGCGATCAGCGAAGAGTCCGGCAGCCGCGCGATCCGCACCGCCATGTCGAAACCTTCGCCGATCAGGTCGACGGTCGCATCGCTCAAATGCAGATCGACGGAGACTTCCGGATAGGCCTGGAAGAACTCGGGCAGCAGCGGCGCCACCGCCTTGATGCCGAACGTCATGGGGACGGCGAGCCGCACCAGGCCGCGCGGCGCCACCGACTGCGCCAACGCCTCGTTTTCGGCGGCCTCGCCGTCGGCCAAGAGGCGCGTCGCGCGTTCGGCCAGCTTGTGGCCGGCATCGGTCAGCGCGAGCCGGCGCGAGGTGCGGTTGAACAGCCGCGCGCCGAGCCGCTCCTCCAATCGCGTGACCGCCTTGGACACCGTGGCCTTTGACATCCCGAGCTCGCTCGCAGCCCCCGCAAATGATCGCAGCTCCACGACTTTGGCGAAGATCGCGAGCGCTTCGAAATCTGGAAGTTTTGCCATGGCAGCCGGTCCTGATGGGGCATTTAAGGAAACAATGCGTTTCGACAGTTTCTATTTCTATACCACAGGCGAAGGCTTATCCAACAGGTCAATCCGACATCAAGGAATTGCACAGATGATCGAACTCAGACCTTTCGCGAAGCTCGGCGGCGCCGATCACGGCTGGCTCAAGGCCAAGCATCATTTCTCGTTCGCTGGCCATTACGACCCGAACAACATGGGCCACGGCGCCTTGCGGGTGTGGAATGACGACGAGATCGCGCCGAACACCGGCTTTCCCGCCCATCCCCACGCCAACATGGAGATCATCACCTATGTGCGCGACGGCGCGATCACCCATCAGGACAGCCTCGGCAACGAGGGCCGCACCGAAGCGGGCGACGTGCAGGTGATGAGCGCCGGCAGCGGCATCCGCCACTCCGAGTACAATCTCGAGCCGACCAGGACGCGGATCTTCCAGATCTGGATCGAGCCGGCGATGCGCGGCGGACAGCCGACCTGGGGCTCGAAGCCGTTTCCGAAGGCAGACCGCTCCGGCAGGCTCGTCACCATCGCGAGCGGCTTTGCGGGCGACACGGACGCACTGCCGATCCGCGCCGATGCCCGGGTGCTCGCCACCACGCTGAAGGCGGGCGAGAGCGCGGAGTATGAGCCGCAGACGTCGCGGCATCTCTACCTAGTGCCGGCGGCAGGCGTT
The DNA here is from genome assembly GCF_056156565.1 of Bradyrhizobium sp. JHI2711. Lineage (NCBI taxonomy): Bacteria > Pseudomonadati > Pseudomonadota > Alphaproteobacteria > Hyphomicrobiales > Nitrobacteraceae > Bradyrhizobium > Bradyrhizobium sp. JHI2711. Next base: position 1,084,789 of record NZ_JBPZPT010000002.1, on the reverse strand, counting down.
GTCGAGGTCAACGGCGTCCGCGTCAATGCCCGCGACGGCGCCGCGATCCGCGACGAGGCCAAGCTGAAGATCACGGCGCTCGAAGATTCCGAGCTCGTGCTCGTCGACGCGGCGTGACGAACAAGCAACCAATCACCTCACCCAATCCCAACGGAGACCACCATGACAAAAGTTCTCGTCCTCTATTATTCCGCCTATGGCCATATTGAAGCGATGGCCAATGCCGTCGCCGAAGGCGCGCGCGAGGCCGGCGCGACCGTTGACATCAAGCGCGTGCCCGAGCTGGTGCCGGCCGAGGTCGCGAAAGCCTCCTATTACAAGCTCGACCAGGCCGCGCCGGTCGCCAAGATCGAGGACCTCGCCAATTACGACGCGATCATCGTCGGCACCGGCACCCGCTTCGGCCGCATGGCCTCGCAGATGGCGAACTTCCTCGACCAGGCCGGCGGGCTCTGGGCCAAGGGCGCGCTGCACGGCAAGGTCGGCGGTGCCTTCACGGCCACCGCGACCCAGCACGGCGGCCAGGAGACCACGCTGTTCTCGATCATCACCAACCTGCTGCATTTCGGCATGGTCGTGGTCGGCATGAACTACGGCTTTGCCGGCCAGATGAAGCTCGACGAGGTCACGGGCGGTGCGCCCTATGGCGCCACCACGATCACCGGCGGCGACGGCAGCCGCCAGCCCAGCGCCAACGAGCTCGCCGGCGCGCGCTATCAGGGCCGCCAGATCGCGGAGACCGCCAAAAAGCTGCATGGATGATGCGACCCTGGGCGGCATTCTCAGCCGGGAATGCCGCCCCAATCCGGGATCGGGATACGGTCACCATTAAATCTGCGTGATGTCGGCGTGAGGCCGAACCGGCTCCGTCGGTAGAGGTGCGGGCGCCGTCGAAAGCCACCAGCCCTCGCCGGCAAACCAGCATGTCTCGTCGGGGACGCCCTCTCTCCGCAACGACTGCACCCCTTCCCAACCTTTCGTGAACGCCTCGCCCAATCGCCGGCCGGCCTCGGCATCCTGCAATCCCGCGCAGCCGATGAATTGGGCGCGACTGAGGAATTTCGCCGGCCAGATTTCACCGTCATCCGGCCGCGTGATCATCAACATGCCGCCGTACATGCCTTCGGGCGCGAGCGGAAACACCAGCCGCCCGCCGGACCGCAGCGCATCGAGCCATTCCGCCGCCGGCTGCGCCGCGCCCGCGCAGACATAGATCACGTCGGCCTCCGGCAGATCCGCCGCGATGCCCGAGCGTCCGCGCACGTCCACATGGGCGACGTCCTTCAGATTGTCGCGCGCAAGTCCCGCCAGACGTTCATCGATCTCATAGGCGTGAACGCGGCCGCCGGGACCGACGAGATGCGCGAGAATTGCGGTGTAATAGCCGCTGCCGGCGCCGATCTGGACCACGGTCTCGCCTTCCTTCACCGCGCAGCCGCTGAGCCAGTAGGCGTGCGCGCCGGGCATGCCGATGTTGAGACCGCGCGCCGGGTCCAGCGCCAACAGCGCATTCTGATAGAGGAAGGCGGGATCATCGTCAGGCGTGACCACATAGGGATGGCCGCCGAGGCAGATCGACCACGGCCCGGGCCCGGCGAACGGCTCGCGCCTGATGGTCCGAAAGGCCTGTTCGAGGCGAGGGTCTGCAGCCTTCGCAGCACCGCAAATCAACTGCGCATAGAATGCACGATATTTTGCCGAACGGTCTTCCATGTCGCCTCCGCGGAATGGAAGCGACGATAACACAACGAGGACGATCATCGGAAGGCTTGCGCAATCGCGGCCTTTTGTGACGGCGCCGTGACGTAGCCACGCCTCAACTCCGTTCCATTTTCTTCCTGACGAGGTCCTTGCCGATCGGCCGCACGGGTTCGCTCCGTAGCACCAGCGAGGTCGTCACAGCGCCAAAACCGGCGATGCGATCCACGATGGTCTCGAGATCCTCCGGCGCCGGAACGAGCACCTTGAGCACGAAACAGTCATCGCCCGTGACGCGATGGACTTCGATGATGTGAGGGATTTCGCTGAACCGCTTGAGGCAGGTCTTGATGTGCTCGTGCGAGGTGCGCAGGCGCACCAGCGCCATCAGGCCGAGCCCGAGAGCGCGCGGGTTGATGCGGGCGCCATAGCCCTCGATGATGCCGGCTTCCTCGAGCCGCTTGACGCGTTCGGACACGGCCGGCTGGGACAGCCCGACGGAACGGCCGAGCTCGGACAACGGTACGCGCGCATTGGCCTGCAGCGCCTCGAGGATCTTCAAATCCTTGGCATCGATGCTCCCGAAGCGATCCAAACTCAATTCTCCGTTCCACCTTGAGATCATCGGCAGATGGTCGATTTCGCCGATGACTTGCCATGTGATGCAGGACCGCGATCGGTCACACTGCGGTCAACTCAGATATCACGGGACGTTCATTCACGACATCATCACATTGCCCGGGCTCGGCGGCTCCGGAGATACCCACTGGCAGACGCTATGGGAGCGCGCTGACGCGCGCTTCACGCGATTCCAGCCGGCGAGCTGGGACCAGCCGGAGCTCGACGACTGGGAGCAAGCCCTGGAGCACGTGGTCGCGCGCTGCGCCAGGCCGCCCCTCCTGGTCGCACACAGCCTCGCCTGCCTTTTGGTGGCGCACTGGGCCGCGCGCTTCCCTTCCGCGATTGCGGGCGCCTTTCTGGTCGCCGTGCCCGATCCCGATGGCGGCCATTTTCCCGCGGAGGCCGCAGCGTTCAAGCCGGTCCCCGGCGGCGCGTTGCGCTTTCCCGCGCTGATCATCGCGAGCACGAATGATCCATATGGAGCGCTCGAGGTGACACGGCGGCGGGCGCAGGACTGGCAGTCCGGCCTGATCGTGCCGGGCGCGCTCGGCCGCATCAATGCCGCGAGCGGGCTCGGCGACTGGCCGCAAGGACGCGCGTTGCTGGATGCTTTCCGGGCGGGCCTTCCGAGGTGATGGCGAAACAGACGGCGCCCGTCAGCGCGCTCCCTTGCCCATCGCCCTCGCCGCGAGGGAGGCGAGCTTCGGATAGCGCCGAAGGCCCTGCGCGGCGTGATCGCGCCAGGCGAAGGGCCGGCCGCGCCAGGACAGCGCGACGCTGACATCGGTCAGCGGCACCCTCTCGGCGCCGAGGCGCCGCTTGTAGTCCTGATTGCCGATGCTGAGGTCGAAACGGCGCAGGCCTTGCGCATGCAGCGCCGCCAGGGTGCGCTCGGTGACGAGCAGACCCGGCGAGCAGCTCGACCATTGATCGCCGCCATGGCTGATGCGCAGCAGGACATAGGTCGCGCCATGCTTGACGCCGAGCGCGGTGGCGACAATGCCTTCCTCGCACACCAGTGCCGAGACCATGGCATGACCTCCCGCGAGGCCCCGGCGGACGACCTCGCGATAGAATCGCGCATGGGTCTCGTCGTTGAGAACGAACCGCGAGCCGAGCTTTTGCATGCGTGCCTGCTGCTGGAGATCCATCACGTCCAACAGCTCGTGCGCACGCCCGACATCGGCGGCGATCTCGAACCGCGCACCGGCAAGACGGCTGAAGACCCGCCAGCAGCGCGGCATCTGCAGGCGCTTGATCGCGGCCTGATAGCCGCCATAGTCGTCGCCCATCAACACGAGATTGCCGTTGAGCGAGGAGGATCCGATCCGGCCGAGCGATACCAGCGGATTCGGCTTGCCGCCGACCTCTGCCGGCATCTTCTTCAGGCGGAGCAGATCGAGACGATCGGGCAGCGCGCGCAACGCGCCGATCAGCGCTGTGTTGATCGCGTCCGCCGTTCCCGCGTCCAACTCGGCATCGAGCGCCAGGATCGGTGCGTTGTTGTCGGAGACGCCGAGGTCCGCGAACTCGACGATGCGGATGCCGCGCCTGACATGGCTGATCATCGGCACGACTGCGATGTCCTTGCCGGTGGCAGCATCGGAGATCACGGCGATCAGTGGCGCGACATCGTGAAACGACTCGTACCAGGCGCCGAGCCAGTTAGCATGCTGGAAGGCGGTGCGGTGCCCGGCGCTCAGGCGCGAGGCCGCGTGCCGCCAGTCACGCAGGAAATCGACCGCGATGGCCGACGCGCTGGACGCAAGATCATCGGGCTGATCAACGCTGAGGAACGTCATGCGCGGGGCTCGGTCTGCTCGATGCATTGGAACCTCGCCAGGAAGTGCAGGCCGGCCGCCGCCAGCGCGAACATGAACCAGATCGGATTCTGTCGTTCGAGCAGGAAGGTCTCGGTGGCACCGTAGTACAGGCCGAACAGCCACACGGTCAGGAACAGCTTGGCCAGTGCGCCACTGCGGCTGTGAGCCTGCGCCGTCTGGAAATTGCGGAGCGGGGCGAGCACGAAGATGAGGATCACCAGCAGCAGCCCCGGCAGACCGATCGTGACCGCGAGATCGAGGTAGCTATTGTGGCTGTGCGCCGCCGATGTCGCCCATTCGGCTCCTTCCGCGGTGGCCCGCGCACTCACGTCGTCCCAGAACGCAGAATAGCCGTGGCCGATGATCGGCTTCTCCGCGACGGCCGCGAGCGCGAAGTCCCAGATCGCGGAGCGTCCGGTGAAGGTGGGATCGAGCGGAAGCAGCCGTGTCATCGCCGCCAGCACCGGACTGACGACACTGCCGACGGTCAACAGGTTCATCGCAACCAGCGGCACGAAGCAGATGAGCCGCTTCAGCCACAGGCTTGGCGTGACATAGACCAGCGAAGCGAGCACGTAGATCGCAAGGCACAGCACCGAGGACGTCTTGCCGCCGGTGAAGATCAGGAAGGTGCCGGCCAGCACGGCGATCACAGGCCCCATCACGAACGAGCCGACGGCGGACAGGTAGATGCCGACATAGACCAGGATGGTCATCACGGCGGAGGCGATATTCTTGTGGCCAAAGCTGCCGCGCCAGTCGCCGGCAAGCTGCGGCTCGGTGACGTCGAGCGCCGTGTGGACCGCATATTGCGGCGCGAGGAAGACGCCGAGATAGCACAGCGCGAGCAGCACGAGCGCGGCGCCGCCCAGGCAAAGGTTGAAGCTGCGCCGCGTCGGCGGCAGCAACGGCAACACGATGGCGAGCGACGTCACGCTAACCGTGAGCACGAATCGCTGCATCGAAACGCCGCGGCTTTCGGAGAACACGATGTTGATCACAAGCCAGACCAGCAGGCAGAGATGCAGCGGCGTCACCAGGCTCTTCAGCGCGAGCGCATCGGTGGCAGCGACACACAGGATAGCGACCGCAGCCAGCAGGCCCCAGGCGATATAGGTCAGCGCCATTCGTCCGCCGACGATCATGGTGACGTCGGGATTGCGCAGGTCCGGGAACGGATCGAGTGTCACCAGCACCAGCAGCAGCGCCCCGACCGCGACGAGGCAGCGCGCCACCTGCACGGCATCGAGCCCTGCGAGGCGATCACGCAGGATATGGCCGAACGATCGGGCCTCGACATCGGTCATGTTGGCGGCACTGCGGTCCATGGCTCAAGACATTCGGTAACGCCAGTGAAGCTTGGGGTCGCGGCTCAACCCTTCCGAGGCTTCGTCAACGGGTCTTGCGGAGGTCTGCGACATCGCGGGCTGCCGCATGATGCTCCGCGCGATCTCGTAATATTGCAGCGCCCGTTGCTCCAGCGTGAGATTGTCCAGGATGTAGCCGCGCGGATCGAACGCGCCCGCGGTGCACCCGGCCCAGAAATTGTCCCAGCCCGTCTCGAAGCCGGCGATGTCGGTGAACTTGACCCCGCAGCGTTCGTCCCAGTACGGCACCGACGACACCGGCGCGAACTGCACGCGATGCGGATAATAGTCGGGGTCGCGCCATGGCCCGCCCGGATCCCAGGCAAACACCGGCACGCCGCAGGACAAGGCCTGCTGATAGGCGATGCCCTGGCTCTCGCTTTGGCACAGGAAGATCATCGCGCGCGAACGCGCGAGCGCCGCCTGAAAATCGGCTTCCTTGTAGCTGCCGTAGCGCAGCTCCGTGAACGAGCGACCTTCCTTAACGAGCCGGGCGCGCACGGGCTCGATCATCTCCGACGCGTAGCGCTCGCGGTCCCAGTGGACCTTGTCGTAGATCAAGACATCGACGGTCTTTTGCGCTCGAGCCGACGGCGCCCAGAGATTCGTGTCGATGCCGACAGGCCAGGCCTCGGTCTCGGGCCAATATGGCCGGTACATATCGACGTACCAGGGACCGGGCACCACGACCTTCTTCACCGGCAGACGCTTGAATAGATCAGGGTCGTCGAGCGGATGATTGTGGACGGCAGCGCCGAGCAGGATCGGGTTCTTCCATAGGAACTTGTCGAGCAGGAACGTGCGCCCGACGATACAGGCAAGCTCGTGGGGATGTTCCGCGATGTAACCGTAATCGTTGACGCGGTAGCGGATGCCGAGCCGGTCGAGCCCCGCACAGAGATTGAGGAACACGCGCAGCTGGCCACTCATGCGCGGCTCGCCGAGCAACAACCGGCGGGCGATGCGACGCAGATGCCTGTCGCCCGGAAACCAGCGGTCATCCTTGTCCTCGTAAAAGAGGTTCAGGATCATCGTATCGGGGGCGTGTTCGAACGTGTTTGCGGGCACGGGATTCCATCCGCGGCAGTCCGATGCGCATTCTCGCACGAGGCAGTCCGCCGCACTCTTCCAAATTTGCCACAGGCTTAATGCCAGCGGCTTAACGTTATTCTACGAAACCGGCGGCACACGGCCCTTCTCGGCAACGGTTCGAGCGGAATGCGAGTATCATGCGCGCACGCCGGACTTGCAGATCGCCAGCATTACCAGCACGGCACATGGGGTCCTGGTTAACGGATCATTAAAGGCGAGCCGTAGCTTGATCACCGCTGAAGAGGTTCTCGAACTGCCAGCCGCCTCCCGCGCGGCAGCGCCGGCGCGCTTGCCGCTTCAGGTCGGCTCGACCACACCGGTATCGGTCGTCATTCCGGCCAAGAACGTTGCGGCCTATGTCGGCGAAACGCTTGCCAGCGCTCTGGCGCAGCGCGAGGTGACCGAGGTGATCGTCGTGGACGACGGCTCGGACGACGAAACCGTTGCGATCGTCCGCGGCATGCGTGACCCGCGGCTGCACTTGTTCCACAACGATTCCGCGGGCGTATCGGCCGCACGCAATCTCGGCGCAAGACAGGCAAGCGGCGAGTGGTTGCTCTTCCTCGATGCCGACGACCGCCTGCGCCCAGGCGCGGTGGCGGCGCTGCTCGCTGCTGCGCGTGGCGCGCCGCGCGCCGTCCTCGTCTATGGCGATTACAACACCATCGACAGCGAAGGCCGCCAGATCGGCCGGCGCGGCCTCTTGAAGGGGCGCCGGAAGCCGTCCGGAGACGTGCTGACGCGGCTCGCCGCCGGCAATTTCATCGTCAATGGCGGCATCGCGCTCGCACGCGCGGAAGCTTTCCGCGCCATCGGCGGCTTCGATACGTCCCTCAAATATTGCGAGGACTGGCATTGCTGGTGCCGCCTCGCTGCGATCGGGGAGTTCGCGTTCGCGCCAGAGCTGTTGCTCGATTATCGTCTTCACACCACCAACACCATGAACGCCGCGATCCGGACGCCGAAGGACTTCTTCCCGGCCATCGCGCGGGTGTTCGATGACGGATTGATCCTGGCGAGATTGCCCGAGCACATGACAGCCGGGCTGCGCCTTGCCGCCGAGATTCATCTCGTTACCTACTCGGCGATGCAAGCGGTCCGCTTCGGCAGGTATCGCCAGGCGTTCGCTTATCTCGCGATGATCGGCCGGCAGTCGCTCAAATCGCTGCCACGCTCGGCAATCCGGGTCGCCCTCGCCCGTTTCGGTATCTAATCCTCGCCGCGTCAGGACGCGATCTTCGAGGCCTCGTAAGGCTTCGGCTCGAGGCCGAGGGCCGCCAGGGCGGCGCCAAACGCAACCATCACGGGATGCATCGCGACGACGGCTTTCGACGACGGCAACAAGGCGGCGGCGCGAAGCAGCGACAGCGGCAAGCGGCCCAGCATCTGCGCAAACACCCGCGCCCGCGCTGCTGCGCTCGGGGCGGCTTTGTACTGCACACGATAATTGATCGCGCCGATGCGCAAGCCGCGCTTTGCGATCCAGCCGAGGCTGGTGCGGCTACGCGGCACGGTCTCGGTGATGACGGCCTCCGCCGTCCAGTGGAACAGCATACCGGCGTCACGGCACCGCACGAAGAAATCACAATCGCCGCCGCCAAGAAAATTGAAGCGCAGGTCGAACGCGGGACGGTCGAACCGCTCGAAGGCGGCCCGCGTGATCAGGCAATTGCCGCAGCCGTAGATCAGCGGCACCGCACCGCTGTAGTCGTAGGCGGGACAGAAGGCGGGATGACGCGAAAGCCAGGGCTTGCTGTCGTCGTCGAAGACCGGCAGCACCGGCCCGCCAACCACTTCGGCGCCGGTCGCCTCCGCGGTGCGGACCATCAGTTCGAGCCAGTCGCTTGATGCGATCTCGTCGTCGTCGATCATCAGGAAACGGGTGGCGGCGGGAAACAGCTGCTGCGCCGTCTCGAAGGCAGCATTGATCGCCTGGCAATTTCCCTGTCGCTTCTCGATCAGGCAGACGCCCTGAAGCCTCCCATCGGCCAAGAACTCCGCGGCAACCGGCGCGCTTTCGCGCCGCACCGCATCGTTCTCGACCATGACGACGGCAAAGGAACGCGGGGTGCGCTGGTTCGCGAGCGACTCCAGCGTCAGGCGCAGGTGTTGCGGACGACGGAAGCATGGAACGCAGACGACGATGTCGACCGACAGGTCGATGACGCGAGAGCTCGCCACGATCTCCCGGTTGGGATCGCGCACGGCATCCGCGATCCGGGCCGCAGACAGGTCTGTCGGGATCAATGTCATGAGATCTAGATGTCCGAGATGTATTGAAGAATCCCTGCTTCGATCGCGCATCCCACGACGGCACATCGCCGCGGGACAGATGCGTTTCAAAATGAACGGCTGCCGCGCGGCACATAGCCACCAAGTTCGCCGCGCGTCGTGCTGCAATTGGCGGTCCATGCGCCGACAACGCTCCAACATGAACAATACCGTAGTTAATGCGCATGCGCATTAACCGGGCCGTAAGCACTGCGACCGGTGAGACGGTGCGGCATCGGATTTGCTCTTCGGGCAGGCGCATTTTTTCCTGTAAATTTGAATAGAACAAGCGCGGTCAGAATCCATGAACAAGCCAGCCCCGATCGATTTCGCGACAGCCACGGCGATCCAATTCCCCGCGGCTGCACCATATGCCGAGGCGCTCCATGATCTCGTTCCGGGCGAAGCCCGCGACAGCCTGCTCGCCGTCCACGACGTGCTGTGCCGCGAGCTGCCGCAGGGCCGCCTCGCGATCTATGAGGCGGGCGGCGGCTCGTGCAGCGTTCTGCCACCGGAATTGCTGAGCCGCAGCAAGGTCACCGTGGTCGACATCGACGAGGACCAGGTCCGCAACAACACCTACGCCGACGAGGCGATCCTCGGCGACGTCCAGACCTACAGCTTCGCCCGCGAGACCTTCGATCTCGTGATCTGCTACAACGTGATCGAGCACTTGCCCCATGTCGACGCCGCGCTCTTGAACTTCCGCGATGCGCTGAGGCGCGGGGGGATGATCCTGATCGGCGCACCGAATCCGCGCTCGCTCTCCGGGTTCGTCACCAAATATTCGCCGCACTGGTTTCACGTCTGGTTCTACCGGCACATCCGCGGCATCAAGGACGCCGGCCTGCCGGGCGAGCCGCCGTTCCCGACGTTCTTCCATCCCTTGGTGACGTTGCCGCGGCTGGAAGCATTCGCGGCCGCCAACGGCCTTGAGATGATCTATCGTCGTGAGGTCGAGAGTCCGCGCTATCCCGAGATGCGCCGGCGCAAGCCGCTGTTTGCGGCCCTGGTCGACGCCGGGGCCGCGGTGCTCAACGCCGTGCTGCCGCGCGGCACCGACGTCCGCCGCGGCGACTATCACGTCATCCTTCGGAGGATCTGACGGCGATGGCACGTGCGCGGCCCATCAACGGACGAACGACGGCTCGCGGCCATGCTGCGCGCGGTAACGAACCGTTAAGGAGCGGGTATCGCGAGGTTCACAGGAAGGCGCCGAGGGATGGCATGCGCTTAAACGCTTTGTTTGCCATTTCGGTGAATAGTCCCACAATGAGTATGGTTAATTTTCCCTGTTGCGTTGATTGGGCACCTATATCCCGGGTGCGTGGCGTAAAGCGAAGAGTAACCCCTCAGCCCGCGGCACTTGGAATGAAAGCTGGGGATCATGCTTGATTATAGCCAGCCGATCGATCGAGCCAGACCGGAGGCCGCGCAACGGAAGCCTCAGGCCGGCTTCAACGTGCTGGAGCTCGCCAATCTGCTCTGGCGGCGGAAGGTCGCGATCGCCGCGGCCGCCCTGCTCGGTGCGGCGCTTGCCGTCACGATCGGCAAGAGCGTGACGCCCCGCTACACCGCCACCGCTCAGCTCTATGTCGACCCGCGCGAGCTTCAGCTCGTCGACCGCGAGCTCACGCCCCGGGCCCAGGACGTCACCGGCATGGCCATGGTGGTGGAGAGCCAGGCGCGCCTGATCACCTCCAACAGCGTGCTGCTCCAGGTGATCCAGCAGGCCGGCCTCGACAAGGATCCGGAATTCGGAGGCGGCGAGGCTGGGAGCCTGATGTCGTCGCTGCTCGGCCTGATCGGCCTGCAACCGCGCGCGCCCTCCGCTGCGGAGAAGAGGGAAGTGGAGCTCGCGGCGCTCGATGCGTTGAACAAGCACATCGCGATCCGCAAAACCGAGAAGAGCTTCATCGTCGACATCGAGGTCTGGTCGACGGATCCCGCCAAGGCTGCGATGCTCGCCAACACGCTGACCAATGCCTATCTCTCCGAATCCCGCAAGTCGCAGGCTTCGGCGGCACGGCGCGCCACCAACGATCTCTCCAGCCGTCTGAAGGAGCTGCGCGACCGGCTGCGTAACGCCGAGACCGCGCTGGCGACCTACAAGGCCCAGAACAATTTCGTCGGCACCCAGGATGCGCTGATCAGCGATCAGCAGCTCTCCGCCAGCAACCAGCGGCTTTCCGCGGCCCGCGCGGCGACGATGGACGCGCAGGCCCGGCTCGACCAGATCGAGGCGAGCCGCCGCACCGCTGCCGATGCCGGCGCGATTCCGGAGGCGCTGCAATCGCCGACCATTGCGAATTTGCGCGCGCAATATGCCGACGCCCGGAAGAAATATGCGGAGCAGGCCGGTGAGCTCGGCCCGCGCCATCCGGCGCTGCGCCAGACCGAGAAGCAGGTCGAGGACCTCAAGCGCACCATCAACGAGGAGATCGACCGCTTCGCCCAGTCCGCCAAGAACGATCTGACGCGCGCCCGCGACTTCGAGGCCTCGCTCAACCGCGCGCTGGAAGCGCAGAAGCGGCAGAGCGTTCAGCTCAGCCAGGCCGCCGTGCGCCTGCGCGAGCTCGAGCGCGAGGCCGACGCAAGCCGTGACGTCTATCAATCCTTTCTCAAGCGCTCCCGCGAGACCGAGGAGCAGGAGAGCCTGAACACCTCGGCCGCCCGCGTCATCGGCGAGGCGACTGTGCCGCAGCGGCGCTCGTTCCCGCCGGCCATGAGCCTGTTCGCCATGATCGGCTTCATCTTCGGGGCGATCGCAGCATCGAGCTGGTTCGTCGTTGCAGATTTGCTTTTCGCCGGTGCAGCCGCGCCCGCGACGCCGACACCCGCCCGGCGTGAGCGCTCGTCGGCGCCGCAGGCGTCCCGAGCACCGGAGCTCCCGCGCGCTGCGGAGGTTGCTCAGCCGCGCCAGGCCCCGCGCGCTCCTGAAGCTGCGCCGTCGATGCCGGAGCTCGCCGCGCCCCCGCTGCAGCCTTCGATGGTCGAGCAGCCAGTGATCGAGAAGCCGCTGATCGCACGCTTCCAGGAGGCCGACGTCATCCATACGCTCGGCGCCATACTTCCCACCGGCGGCGGCGTCGATCTCACGCGGCTGGGTTGGCCGACGCTGCGCCCCGGCTTTCCCATGACGAGCTTGCTCAACGCCTGGCGCGACATGCGCGCCGCGGTAACGCGGCGCGCCGACGGCAAGGCGATCCCGGTCGTCGCGCTCGTCGGCACCGGCAAGACCAGCGGCCGCAGCGTGGCCGCGCTGAACTTCGCGCTGGCGGCCGCACGCGACGGCGCCCGCGTGCTGATGATCGATGCCGACCATCAGGCGCGCTCGCTCACGAACAGGGTCATCCGTCCCGGCAAGAGCGAGCCGAGCAGGCTCGGCTGGCTCTCGATCGGCAGCAAGGACGCGCGCGAGATCAAGACGGTCAACGGCATCTCGGTGCTGCCGGCCGCCGACGGCGACGCCGGCAAAGCCGCCGATGCCATCCACAAGGCGATTGTGCAGGCCCATTCCGCGGGCGGCTATGATCTCGTGATCCTCGACGGCCCGGCCATTCCGCTCGCGGCCGGCGGCCGCAAGCTGCTTGAGGACGTCGACTCGCTGGTGGCCGTGCTGCCGACCAGCCTCGACATCAACGACAGCCTGGAAGAGATCCTAGCCGCGCTCGGCCCGGCCGAGCGCAAGCTCGTCGGCGTCGTGCTCGACGAGCTCACCCCTGCAATGCAAACGCGCCAGCGAGGCAGACAATATGCTTGAGCGCCGCGTCAACCTCGACGGACGGGCAGCAACTGCCGAGGTGCCGAGAATCACCGTCGGCGGACTTCGCATGGCCGCGATCGACCTGGAAGAGACCGCCGATTTCATGATCGAGGCGACGAATCCCGACCATCGTATCGGCCGTCCGCTGTTCCTGACCTCGGCCAATGGCGAGGTGCTGGCGCGCTGCTCGACCGAGCCGCAGACCGAGCAGCTGTTCCGTGCCGCCGATTTGATCAACGCCGACGGACAGCCGCTGGTCGCCGCTTCAAAGCTGCAATCCTGGTTCCCGCTGCCGGAGCGCGTCGCAACCACGGACCTGTTCCACGTCGTCGCGCGCAAGGCCGAAGCCGCCGGCCGCACCTTCTACATGTTCGGCGCAAGCGAGGCCGAGAACGCCGCGGCGGTCGCGAACGTCCAGAAAATGTATCCACATCTCAAGATCGTCGGGCACAGCCACGGCTATCTGCGCGGCGAGGCGCTGCGTGCCAAGGTCGAGGAGATCAACGCCCTGGCACCGGACTATCTGTGGGTCGCGCTCGGTGTGCCCAACGAACAGGCATTCGTGAAGGAATTCACGCCGCATCTGACCAATGTTGGCGTCATCAAGACATCCGGCGGATTGTTCAACTTCTTGTCAGGCAGTCGTTCCCGCGCGCCGCAATGGATGCAGAAGATCGGGCTCGAATGGGCCTGGCGCACCTTGCTCGAGCCGCGCCGTCTGCTCTGGCGTTATTTGACCACCAACCCCCGCGCGCTCTATCTTCTCTTCAGCCGCAACCGGCCCCTCCGTTAAGAGAAGAGCAGAATACGACATGACCGACCGACCGACCGTCCTCGTCACCGGGGGCGCTGGCTATATTGGCTCGCATGCCTGCCGTGCATTGTCCGCCGCCGGCTATCAGCCCGTCGTTTATGACAATCTCTCGACAGGTCATCGCAGCTTCGTATCGGGCCCGCTGGTGACGGGCGATCTGCTCGACGGCACGGCGCTGGCGCGCGCCTTCGCCGACCACAAGATCACGGCGGTGATGCATTTCGCGGCGGCGAGCCTCGTCGGGGAATCCATGTCCGACCCGCAGAAATATTACATCAACAACGTCCAGGGCACGCTGTCGCTGCTGCAGGCGATGCGCAACGCGGGCTGCCATCGCATCGTGTTCTCCTCGACCGGCGCCGTCTACGGTAACGCCGATTCCAAGGCGCTGCCGGAAGACTTTCCTTGCGCGCCGATCAATCCTTACGGCGCGTCGAAATTGATGATCGAGCGCATGCTCGCCGACTACCGCACGGCCTATGGCTTCGGCGCGTTCTGCCTGCGCTATTTCAACGCCAGCGGCGCCGATCCGGCCGGTGGCATCGGCGAGCTGCGCGACAACGAAACCCACCTCATTCCCCGCGCGATGATGGCGCTTCAGGGCCATGTCGAGTTCGCGGTGTTCGGCGACGATTACGACACGCCCGACGGCACCGCGATCCGCGACTACATCCATGTCACGGACCTTGCGGCGGCGCATGTGGCGGCCTTGAGGCTCTTGGAGCAAGGCCATGCCGGCGGCAGCTTCAATCTCGGCACCGGCTCCGGCTTTTCCGTGCGCGAGATCCTCGACGCCATCAGGCAGGAGACCGGGCGCGAGGTGCCGCACACGATCAAGCCGCGCCGCGCCGGCGATCCCACCTTTCTGGTCGCCGATCCCTCTGCTGCAAGAAAGGTGCTGAACTTCGTTCCGCGTCACTCCGACCTACCGACGATCGTCCGCACGGCCTGGGCCTGGCATCAGAAGGCGCATCCGTTCAGGCCGCGTTAGGCAATCGCGGCTCCGATCGCTTGCTTGCCGTGCCCTGCAGCGGCTAGAATGACTTGTCGCGGCTGCGCCGGCACATTGCCGACAGCCGCGCGATCCGCATTGCCGACGGCCATGTCGGCCTTTCATGGTTCGGTTCGCTTGCACGAGCCGATTTTTCCGAGCGACGTGACGATCTAGTCAGCGTGTCGACCCGTCGTCGGACGCGATTCCGGGAGCATCGACCACATGCATCAGGCTGCCCGCCTGGAATTCGAGCGCGTGATGGAGGAGTTCGTCCGCTGGCATGTGGTGCCGGAGAACGAGCGTTCGCCCGCGCCCGCCTGGTGGTGGGGGCCCGCGATGGCCGTGGTCGACGACCAGGAGCCGATGAGCGCAACAAGCTGCTGCGCGTTGAACGTGAGCGAAGGGACGAGCTTCGCCGAGGGCGCGCGCGCCATTCTCGCGCTGTTCACCGAGCAGACTTCACTGACCGGTCCCCAGGACTTTCCGAGCAAGGCCGAGGGGGAAGAGCACGAGGTGCGCGAGCTGCACCCGCAGCCGTCAGACGACAGCGCGTTTCAGCCCTGAGGCTGCGTCTTCGTCGGCCGCTTCCGGCTGGAGCGGCGGCGCGACGGGCAGCGCCATGGGCCGCAGCAGCTCGCCCATCTGCCGCGCCGGCAGCGGCTTGGAGATCAGGAAGCCCTGCATCTCGTCGCAGCCATGGGCGCGCAGGAATGCCTCCTGCTCGGCGTTCTCGACGCCTTCGGCGACGACGGTCATGCCGAGGGCCTTGCCCATGCTGATGATCGCCTGCGCGATGGCCTGATCCTCCGAATCCTGCGGCAGGTCGCGCACGAAGGAACGGTCGATCTTGATCGTGTCGATCGGGAAGTGCTTCATCAGCGACATCGACGAATAGCCGGTGCCGAAATCGTCGATGGCGAGACGGATGCCGCGGCTCTGGATGGAGTCGAGCACCTTAAGCGCGCGGCCGACATTGCGCATCATCATGCTCTCGGTGACCTCGAGCTGGAGCAGCACGGGCGACATGCCGGAGGCCGCCAGCGCCTCGTCCACGTCCTGCAACAGATGCTCGTCGGCAAACTGCCGCGGCGACAGGTTGACCGCCATCGACAGCGGCAGCAGGCCGCGGCGCTGCCAGGCCATGGCCTGCGCGCAGGCCTCTTTCAGCACCCAGCGGCCGATCGGCACGATCAGCCCGGTTTCCTCCGCAAGCGGAATGAACTGTGCCGGCGAGACGCTGCCGAGATCGGGATGCGTCCAGCGCAGCAGCGCCTCGACGCCCGTGATCTGACCCGTCGCCATGTCCACCTTGGGCTGGTAGTTGAGCGAGAACTGCTCGCGCTCCAGCGCGCGGCGCAGTGCGCTCTCCAGCGACAGCCGCTCGATCGACTGCGTCTTCACCTCGTTGGAGAAGAAGCGATAGCCGTTCTTGCCGTCCTCCTTGGCGAGGTACATCGCCATGTCGGCGTTCTTGGTCAGCGTCTGGGCGTCGGAGCCGTTGGCCGGATACATCGCGATGCCGATCGAGGCGGTGGAATGGCACTCGTGGCCGGCCAGCTGCATGGGCTCGGCGAGCGCGGCGAGCAGCCCAGTGGCGATGCGCTGGACGTCCTCGATCTCGCCGCACTGGTCGAGGATCACCACGAACTCGTCGCCGCCGAGCCGCGCGACCACGTCGCTCGCCCGCAGGGCGCCGCGCAGACGGTTCGCCACCTCGAGCAGGAGCAGGTCGCCCGCCTCGTGACCCAGCGAATCGTTGATGACCTTGAAGCGGTCGAGGTCGATGAACAGCACCGCAAAGCGGTGATCGTGGCGTTGCGCCGCATCGATCGCCTCGCGCAGCAGGGCGTTGAAGGTCTCGCGGTTCGGCAGATCGGTCAGGCTGTCGTGCGAGGCGAGGTATTCGATGCGCTCGTCGGCCTTGTTCTTCTCGTCGGCGCGATCGAAGTTCTCCATCGCGAAGGAGACGTTGTCGGCGAGGCGCTGCAACAGCTCGACGAATTCGGGCGTGAAGGTCGCCGGTTCGGTCGACATGTAGATCATGACGCCGACCGCCTGGTCGTGCACGATGAGCGGAAACGCGGCGCCCGACCGCGCGCCGTCCGCGCGCACGATGGGGTGGAAGACACGGACGCGGTCGTCGTTGAGATAATCGTTGCTGATGCAGGGCTGGCGCGTGCGGAACGCCGTGCCGCTCATGCCGCGCCCTTCCGGCCGTTCGGGATCGACGGAAAGACGGACATTGCGCGTGGTGCCGGCGGAGGGACCTGCGGCGGCGACGATCTCGAGCTGGTCCGTGCCGGGTCTGGCCAGGGCAATCGTGGTCGAAGTGAACTTGGCGCCGTTCGACGCCGCAAGGCAGACGAGGTCGAACAGCTCGGCCCGCGACTTCGCGCGCATGATCGCCTCGTTGGTCGCGCTCAGCGCCGCGAACATGCGCGTCAGGCGCTCCTTCTGCGCTTCGGTGCGGGCCTTCTCCTCGGCGCGCTCGAAATTGTCGAGTGCGAAGGAGACGTTCTCCGCGAGCCGCCCGAGCAGCTCGACCAGATCGGGCGTGAACGTATTCTCTTCCGGTGCGAGGAAGAGCAGAATGCCGACCGGTTCCCGTCCCGCTCTCAGAAGCGGGAAGCTCGCCGCAGCCCGCGTTCCATCCTCGATGGCCTGCCCGCGCCAATATGCGGAGCGCGGCTCGTTCAGATAATCGTTCATCACACTGGGCCGGCACGTCCGCAGCGAGGTGCCGATGATGCCCTGGCCCTCGGGATGGTCGGCGGAAATGGTGCAGGTACGCCCGCTCATGCGCTCCTGCAAGCGTCCCTTGACGGCAACGACGCGGACGAGTTCGCGTGCTTCGTCGATGATGCCGATCGTCGCCGAGGCGAACAGATCGCCGAGCACGGCCGCCTGGCAGGCCGCGTCGAACAACTCCTCGCGCGTCTTGGCGCGCATGATGGCTTCGTTGGTCGCGCTCAGCGCCTCGAACATTCCGCTCAGACGATTGCGCTGCTTGTCCGCCCGCGCCTTCTCATCGGCACGGTCGAAGCTTTCGAGCGCGAAGGCGACGTTGGCCTGAAGCTTGCGCAGCAGCTCGACGAGCTCCGGCGTGAAGGTGCCGCGCTCCGGGGAGTTGAACAGAAAGACGCCCTCGACCCGGTCACCGTTGAACAGCGGCAAGGCCGCGGAGGATGCGATGCCGGTGCGGCGGGCGCTGGCCTGCCAGGGCGCAATGCGGTCGTCGGCGAGCACGTCGTTGCTGACGGCGGGCTGGCGCGTGCGAAACGCGGTGCCGGTCAAGCCGCGCCCTTCGGGCACCTGGTCGGAGGTGGAGAACGTGAAGTTGCGAACCTGATCCGCATTCGGGCCGTAGCAGGCGACGACGCGCAGCAGCCCGGTCCGATCGTCGACCAGCGCGACGGTGGCTGAGGTGAACTTTGCTCCCGTTGCGGTCGCCTCGCAGACGAGGTCGAACAGCTCAGCCCGCGACCGTGCCCGCAGGATCGCCTCGTTGGTGGCGCTGAGCGCTGCATACATGCGCGCCAGGCACTCTTCTTCGGCGGAGATCCGGGCTTTCTCGGCCTCGCGGCCGAAATTCTCGATCGCGAAGGAGACGTTCTCGGCCATGCGCAGCAGCAGCGCGACGATCTCCTCGTCTTTGGCCCAGGACCGGCTGATGAAGAACAGCAGCACGCCGACGCTCTCGCCGTGCCTGATCAACGGCGCGACCACGCAGGCGGCGACGCCGGTGTTGACGTTGGCCTGCTCCCACGGCGTGCCCCTGGTGCGGCTGGCGAGATCGTCCTCGACAATGGCTTTCTGCGTCCGGAACACCTCGCCCGAGATACCCTTGCCGTAAGGATTGTCCGGATCGACCGAATAGCGTGCCTGGGTGACGAGATCGAGGTTCTGCCCGGTGGCGGCGACAGGCTTCATCCAGTGCGAGTCCGGCTCGCGAAGTAGCACGATGGTCGCCAGCGACTTGCCGCTGTGGACCGAAGCGTCGCACACGAGCTGGTATAGCTCCCGCTCGGTCTTGGCGCGCAGGATAGCTTCGTTGGTGGCGCTGATGGCGCCGAACATGCGGTTGAGGCGCCGCGTCGCCCGCTCGCTGGTCTGCCGCGCGGTCTCACGGGCGAAATTGTCCAGCGCGTAGGAAATGTTCGCCGACATGCGCTCGAACAGTGACACCATCTGCTCGTTCAGCGAGTTGGCCTCGCCCCGCGTCACATACAATACGCCGACGCTCTTGCCATTGCAGAGCAGCGGCAGCGCCGCGGCCGCACCGATATGCGCCTTGGCGGCGCCTTCGCGCCACGCCAGCGAGCGCGGATCGTTCAGATAGTCGTTGCTGACGCACAGCTTCTGATCGCGAAACGCCTCGCCGCCGACGCCGGATCCTTCAGGCGTCCCGGCTTCCGTCGTGATCACGATCGAGCGGAGCCGCGCAACGTCATCGCCACAACCGGCCGCGTAGCGCAGCCTTCGGCCGTCCAGCTCGACCAGGAAAACGGCAACGGCCAGAAAATCCCCGCTCGAAAACCCGGCGTCGCAGACCTTCTGGTACAGCTCCTCCGGCGATCTCGCGTACAGGATCGCTTCATTGATGGCGCTCAACGCCGCAAAGGTGCGCGCGAGTGTCGTCGGCACGATCTCAGCTCCCAGGCATTTCTGCCTATTTTTCCCGGGACCTTTATGCGCGGCGATCGCCTAAGTGGTCGTTATTGCGCGGCGCAAACCGTCGATCAAAGTGAACGAGCTGCGAACGAGCGCGACAAAACTGACCGGAATACCGCCGCGACGCCGAACCGCCTACGAATGGCATGTTCAGTTACCACTTTGCAGCCTGTGTTGGTTTACGGGAGGTTGATATCGCTGTGCCGTAGCACCTCCTTCAAAACGGCAGCGCCACGCTGGTCTTGATCTCCTTCAGCACCACGTTGCTGCGGACGTAGCGGATGCCGGGGATGCGGAACATGAACTCGTCGAGGAAGCGGTTGTAGGCCGCCATGTCCTGCACGACGACGCGCAAATGATAATCGGCGTCCCCGGTGGTCGCAAAACACTCCAGCACCTCGCGGCGCTTGGTGACCCTCGCCACGAATTCATCGACGAACTTTGCATCGTGCCGCTCCAGCGAGACGTGGAGGATGGCGGACATCGCAAAGCCTGCCCGTTCGCGCGCGACCAGCGCCGCATAGCCCTGGATGACGCCGCTCTCCTCCAGCGCCCGCACCCGCCGCCAGCAGGCCGAGGTGGACATGCCGACCCCGTCGGCGAGTTGCTGATTGGTGGCGCGGCCATCTCGCTGGAGATGGGCGAGAATGCGGGTGTCCTGCTCTTCGATCATGGGAGGCTCCAGTTCGAGCAGATCTACCAGATTGGACGCCTGCATGCAAAATTGTACCGAATTTCCATAGCAGAAGGGATAAATAGGTAAGACCTACCAGCGGCCCGGGCATAGCCTTCCATCACTGGGCAGGATGCCGCGCGAGGTCCGCCATGGACGCCACTCCGTCACTCGACACGTACGAGCTCTCCGATCGCTATGAACGCGAGGAGGGCCGCGTCTTCCTCACGGGCACGCAGGCCATCGTCCGCATCGCGCTCGACCAGGCGCGACGAGACCGTGCGGCCGGGCTCAACACCGCCGGCTTCATCTCCGGCTATCGCGGCTCGCCGCTCGGTGGCATCGATCTCGAGCTCTGGCGCATCCAGCAGCGGCTCAAGCGGGACCGCATCGAATTCCTCCCCGCCGTGAACGAGGACCTCGCGGCTACCGCGGTGCTGGGATCGCAACAGGTCGAGACGCAAGGCGACCGCGAGGTCGATGGCGTGTTCGGGCTCTGGTACGGCAAGGGCCCGGGCGTCGATCGGTCCGGCGATGCGCTCAAGCACGGCAACGCTTATGGCTCCTCGCCGCATGGCGGCGTGCTGGTGGTCGCCGGCGACGACCATGGCTGCGTCTCCTCCTCGATGCCGCACCAGTCCGACGTCGCCTTCATGAGCTGGTTCATGCCGACGTTGCACCCCTCGGACGTCGGCGAATATCTGGCGTTCGGCGAATATGGCTACGCGCTGAGCCGCTTCTCCGGCATGTGGGTCGGCTTCAAGGCGATCTCCGAGATCGTGGAATCGGGCGCCTCCGTCGCGCTCCGCCCGCCGCGCCTCTTCCGCACGCCAGACTTCACGCCGCCGCCGGGCGGCCTGCACTATCGCTGGCCCGATTTGCCGGGCCCGCAGATCGAGGAACGGCTGGAAGCGAAGAAGCACGCGGTCTACGCCTTTGCCAAGGCCAACCCGATCGACCGGCACATCTACGATATCCCCAGCGCCACCTACGGCATCGTCACCACCGGCAAGGCGCATCTCGACCTGATGGAAGCGCTGCGGCTGATGGGCCTCGATGAAGCGGCCTGTCGCCGCATCGGCATCGACGTCTACAAGGTCGGCATGGTCTGGCCGCTGGCGCTGCACGACGCGATGGAGTTCGTGAGAGGCAAGCGCGAGATCCTGGTGGTCGAGGAGAAGCGCGGCATCATCGAGAGCCAGTTCAAGGAGTATTTTTACGACTATCCCGGCAGCAAGCCCGAGCGCATGGTCGGCAAGCACGACGAAACCGGCGTACGGCTGATCTCCTGGATCGGCGAATTGTCGCCTCGCGCGCTCGCGAACGTGCTCGCGCGCCGGCTCGATCCGATGTTTCCGGGTCTCAATCTCGCCGCGCGCGCGGCCGCCTTGATGCCGGAAGCCGCGCGAACGATCAATGTCAGCGGCGCGACGCGCACGCCCTATTTCTGCTCGGGATGTCCGCACAACACCTCGACCAAAGTGCCGGAAGGATCGAAGGCGCTCGCCGGCATCGGCTGTCACTTCATGGCGAGCTGGATGGACCGCGAGACCTCCTCGCTGATCCAGATGGGCGGCGAGGGCGTGAACTGGGCTGCTTCATCGCGATTTACCGGCCGCAAGCACGTGTTCCAGAATCTCGGCGAAGGCACCTATTATCACTCCGGCTCGATGGCGATCCGGCAGGCGATCGCGGCCAAGGCCAACATCACCTATAAGGTCCTGTTCAACGACGCGGTCGCCATGACCGGCGGCCAGCCGGTCGACGGGCCCGTCAGCGTCCATGCCATCGCCCACAGCGTCCGCGCCGAAGGTGTCGAGCGCATCGCCCTGGTGTCGGACGATCCCGCGCAATTCAGGCCGGCCGACCTGCCATCCGGCGTGACCATCCATCCGCGTGAGGAGATGGATGCCGTGCAGCGCGAGCTGCGCGAGGTTCCCGGCGTCTCGGTGCTGATCTACCAGCAGACCTGCGCCACCGAGAAGCGGCGCCGGCGCAAGCGCGGGCAGATGGCCGATCCCAAGCGCTTCGCCTACATCAACGACCTCGTCTGCGAAGGCTGCGGCGACTGCTCGGTCGAATCCAACTGCCTCAGCGTCGAGCCGAAGGAGACGCCGTTCGGCCGCAAGCGGCAGATCAATCTGTCGGCCTGCAACAAGGATTTTTCCTGCCTCAACGGCTTCTGCCCGAGCTTTGTCACGGTCGAAGGCGCGACGCGGCGGAAGAAGAGCGCGAGCCATATCGACGCGGCCGACCGCGCCGCCACACTACCCCTGCCCGCGCCCGCAACGCTCGAGCGGCCCTACGATCTCTTGGTGACCGGCGTCGGCGGCACCGGCGTGATCACCGTCGGCGCGCTGATCGGCATGGGCGCGCATCTGGAACGCCGCGGCGTTTCGGTGCTCGACTTCACCGGCTTTGCGCAGAAATTCGGGCCTGTGCTGAGCTACATTCGCCTGGCCGCGAGCCCCGAGGCGCTGCACCAGGTTCGCATCGACCAGGGCGCGGCCGATGCGCTGATCGGCTGCGACCTCGTCGTCAGCTCCTCGCCCAAGGCATCAGGCACATATCGCCGCGGCACCCGTGCCGCCGTCAACACCGCGGAAATGCCGACCGGCGACGTGGTCCGCTTCCGCGACGCCGATCTCGCTGCGCCAAGCCGCCTGCGCGCAATCGGTCAGGTCATCGGCGAGCACAATCTCGACAGGTTCAATGCCAATGCGCTGGCCGAGCGCCTGCTCGGCGATGCCGTCTACGCCAACATCATCATGCTGGGCTTTGCCTGGCAGCGCGGTCTCGTCCCTGTTTCGCTGCAGGCGCTGCTCCGCGCGATCGAGCTCAACGGCGTCGCGGTCGAGCGCAACAAGCAGGCCTTTGCCTGGGGCCGGATCGCCGCTGCCGATCCGGATTTTCTGCCGACCTCGGACAAGGCACCTGAAGCCGAGACGCTCGACCAGATCATTGCCCGGCGCGCCGAGTTCCTCACGACCTATCAGGACGACGCCTACGCGGCGCGCTACCGGGCGATGGTCGGAAAGGTCCGCAATGCCGAGGCCAAGCTGAACAGCCAGGCGCTGACCGAGGCGGTCTCTCGCGGCCTGTTCAAGCTGATGGCCTACAAGGACGAGTACGAGGTGGCGCGGCTGCACATGCGAAGCGGCTTTCTCGACGAGCTGAAGCGTGAATTCGAGGACGGCTTCAGCATCCAGTACCACCTCGCCCCGCCGTTTCTGAAGTCGCGGCGCGATGCACGGGGACGTCCGCGCAAACGCGCCTTCGGCCAGTGGATTCAGGTGCCTCTGGCCATGCTCGCGCGCTTGAAAGCACTGCGTGGAACGCCGTTCGATCCGTTCGGCTACACCGCGGAACGGCGCGCCGAGCGTGAACTGATCGCCTGGTATGAAGGCCTGGTCGATCGGATGCTGGGCGAGCTCGATGCGGCGCATCTGCCAAATCTCGTGGCGATCGCCAAAGGCCCGATGGATATCCGCGGCTATGGCCCGGTGAAGGACATCGCGATTTTGAAGGTGAAGGCCGAAGTCGAGCGGCTGCTCGCCGAACTGGACACGCCATCGCCGGCAAGGATGCACGCCACCGGTTGACGCGGCGCCGCGGACGCTTCAGCCTCTAAGGGGCGCTCTGATGGCCTCCTGCAATCGGGTGATGCATCATGGATTTCGACCAGTTGACACTGACGGAGGCCGCGGCCGGCCTCGCCGCCGGGACATTCACGAGCACCGCACTCACCCGGGAAGCCCTGGCCCGTGCCAAGGCCAACGCCGAGCTCAATGCCTTTGTCACCCTGGACGAAGCCGGCGCCTTGAAGGCCGCGGCCGCGTTCGACGCGGCAGGCGACAAGACAAAGCCGCTCGGCGGCGTACCTATCGTGATCAAGGACAATATCGAGGTCGCGGGACTGCCCTGCAGCGCCGGCACACCGGCGCTGAAGGATTACATTCCGAAGGCCGACGCGCCTGTCGTGACAAAGCTGCGCGATGCCGGGGCGGTCATCATCGGCAAGACCAGCATGCACGAGCTCGCCTTCGGCATCTCCGGCTACAACACCGCGTTCAAGACCGGCGCCGAGTATGGCGTGCGCAACGCCTATGATCGCACTTTGATCGCCGGCGGCTCCTCGTCAGGCACGGGGGCGGCGATTGGCGCACGGATCGTCGCCGGCGGGCTCGGCACGGACACCGGCGGATCGGTGCGGGTGCCTGCCGCCCTGAACGGATGCGCCTCGCTGCGCCCGACGGTCGGCCGCTACCCGCAAGACGGCATCGCACCGATCTCGCACACCCGCGATACCGCAGGCCCGATGGCTGCGACCATGGCGGATGTCGCGCTGCTCGACCGCGTCATCGCCGGTGGCGATGCGCTTGCGCCGGCGGATCTGACGCAGGTCCGCGTCGGCCTCGCGAGATCGATGCTGGCCAATCTCGATGCCGACACCGAGGCCGCGTTCCAGGAAGCCGTCGCGAAAATGAAGGTGCAAGGCGTCACGGTCGTCGGGATCGAGATGCCGCAACTGGCAGAGCTCGACGCCCAGGTCAGCTTTCCCGTCGCGCTGTACGAGGCCTATGACGATCTGGTCGCCTATCTCAGGCACACCGGCACCGGCCTCTCCATCGCGGCATTGGCGGAGCAGATCGCCAGCGCCGATGTGAAGGGCACCTATGACGGCTTGGTGATCCCGCGCAAGCTGCCTGGTCCCGACGGCACCCTGGTCGACGCCAAGCCGATCTACGACGCCGCGATCGAGATTGCGCGCCCCGCGCTGCAGGCGCTGTACACCAGGAGCTTTGCCGACAACCGGCTCGATGCGATCGCCTTCCCGACCACGCCGCGCGTCGCCATCCCCTCCAATCCGGAGTCCAGCAGCCTCGAGAATTTCGGCCTGTTCATTCAGAACACGGACCCCGGCAGCAATGCCGGGATTCCCGGCATCCAGATCCCGATCGCGCTCGGTGCCAGCAGCAGATTGCCGATCGGGCTTGAGCTCGATGGCCCCGCTGGTAGCGATTCCCGCCTGCTCGCGATCGGCATGGCGCTCGAGGCTGCGTTCGGCCGCTTGCCGCCACCGGCTCGCTGACGGACTCCCTCCGGAAATGATGGAAGGTGGCGCCTCGTTCGTTCGGCCGGCCGGACAAGGCGAGGGGAGGTCCGATCCCGTTCATCGTGGTATTTCGATGGGGGTGGGCGTACCTTCCTTATCGCTGTCGAATATGATCAGGACGCGCAATCCGGCGGAAGTCGCGCCCAGCGGCAGTAGTCCCTCCGGCTTTCGCTTTGGATCGAACGGGAGTTCCTTCAATAGCCGTACGGTCTCGGACGCTCCGTCCCAAGAATATATTGCGTAGGCTCCCGGCCCGTCCGCACCAGGACCGGCCAGGATGAGGGTGCGATCGCCGAACGCGGCGAGATCGCGTACACCCCTGTTGTCACCGAGCGGAAGTCGGAACAGCCGGTGAGACGTGCTTTTTCGATCACCGAACAGCGCGTCTATCTCTACCGACAGGACGACGGCGCGATTGTCGTTCAAGACGGGCCCCCGGAATCCCGCGAGCAACGTCCGATCGTCCTTGATCGCCACGCCCTCGATGGTCAAGCCGTTCTTCTCCAGCCTGATATCCATGAACTCGAGAAGCGCAGGTTCGGCCGCGATGACCTCTCGCAATTGCCCCGTACGCTCGATGCCCGACGCATTGCCATCTGCCCCCGTCGTGCGGAACCGAACGATCTGGCTGCTTGCGGCAATCCTGGCCCGAATCTTATCGGCATCTTTCTTGGGGTCGAGCTTGTGGTCCTTGTCCCGCGGATGACCATGCGAGCCGATGACGTAATACTGCCGTTTGGAGAAGGCGACGCCCTCGCCATCAAGTTCGAGCGCCTTGCCATTGAACGTGTTGTTGATCAACTTCACGGGGCTGCCGGCGACGAGCTTGCCGTCGGTCAATTCGATGAATTGAGCGCCCTGGAGATTGTCGTCGATAACGAGGCACGAACGGGGAAACCCATCAGCGGTCGTGCAGGCGATGCCGCTGACATCCTTCGACTTGCCTCCGTCCTTGCCGATCAGCTTGTTCTTGACCGGCCACGCATCGTCGGCCGCAGCAGGAGAAGGCTGCACGCCCCCCGCCATCACGAGGCCGAGCAGCAAAGTCGCAATCCATCCTGCTCTGGCAATGGTCATCGAAGCCTCCCTAGAGCGGCAGTCGGGCCAGATCAAGCCATCCAGCTCCATCACAGGATGATGCCGCCAATCCCTTGCGAAGCTCTCACGCAAGCGAACGTTGACCGGCTTGCCGCCGGTCGATCCGTCACACATGGAAGAGCAACAGATGGAAGAGGAGAAGCTAGAAACCTGGCCTGGACGAAACGTAATAAAAAAAATGGATCGAACCGATTGCCTCGGCCCCAAATACATCATTCATATCTCAGGTTGTATTGTTGCAGACAACTCGGCGTTGTCAACACGCTTTCTGCCGCACGTGGAGCCGTCGGTGAAAGGTCTCATGAATACGGGTTGATCAGCTTCTGCTGCTCGGCGCTGTGGTGCACGAGCAGGTCGATGAAGGTCCTCACTTTCGCCGACAGATGATGACGATGTGGATAGACCGCGTTCATGGAGAGCTCGACCGTCCGATATTCCGGCAACAGGCGCACGAGGCGGCCGGCTTCGAGATCATCCTGAATGAGGAACCCCGCCATCAGGCAGATTGCGGCGCCCTCCAGCGCGACCTCGCGCAGCGCTTCTCCGCTATTGGTGACGAAGCTGCCGGAGACGCGCACCGAGGCCGGCGTGCCCTTGCGATCGAGGAAGCGCCATTCGTCGCCGAACGGATAGTTCAAGTGCCGACCACAATTGTGCCCGGTGAGCTCGTCGAGCTTCTGCACCCGGCCGTGCTTCTCGATGTAATCGTGGGAGCAGCACAGCACGTGGCGCCAGGTGGCAAGGCTGCGCACGATCAGGCTTGAATCCGGTGGCTGTGTCATGCGCAGGGCAACGTCATAGCCTTCCTCGATGAGGTCGACCTCGGCCTCGCCCATGCGCAGATCGATCTTGAGCTCCGGATAGGTCGACAGCAGTTTGGCCGCAATCGGCGCGACGAACGGCACCATGTGCGTGGCGACGTGAATGCGCAGCGTGCCGCGCGGCACCGACTGCAATTCGCTCGCGATGTCGTCGGCCTGTTCGATATCGGCGAGAATCTGGACGCAGCGGTCGTAATAGGCCTTCCCGATCTCGGTCAGATTGACCTTGCGCGTGGTGCGGTGAAGCAGCCGCACCCCGAGCCGGTCTTCCAATGCCTGCACGTGATTGCTCACCATGGTGGTCGACATGTTGAGCTTGCGGGCTGCTGCGGAGAAGCCGCCGGTCTCGACCACCCGGCTGAACACTTCGAGGCTGGTCAATCGATCCATGGCTTTCCTTGACTGGGATGTGCGCCTCAGCAGCAATCGCGCTTGCGTAGCCGCTCGCCTGACCCGGTAGACATCACGAACCAGGGTGACCGGTCAGATTATCCACCTTGAATGGATAATCCTTCCAAAATCTAGCCAATTATCATCCGGGGCCAGCAAGACCGATAGTCTCAGCGAGCCGACAGGAGACTGCAATGTCCGAAATGCCCCGCACCGAGACCTTCCAGCAAGCCACTGAAATCACGCGCGATTACGCCAAGGCGCCGCCCGCTATGCCGGCCCGGAACAGGGTCCGGCGCGCGGCCTTGGTGCTCGCGCTGCTCGCAGGCACTGCGACCATGGCCTACTACGGACACGATTACTGGACCAACGGCCGCTACCTCGAATCCACCGACGACGCCTATGTGAAGGCGGACTCCACGATCGTCGCGCCGAAAGTCTCCGGCTACATCGCCAAGGTGCTGGTCGGCGACAATGAGAAGGTTCGGGCGGGCCAGCTGCTGGCCAAGATCGACGACCGCGATTTCAAGGCGGCGCTCGACCAGGCGAAAGCCGACGTCGCTGCCGGCGAAGCCTCGGTCCGCAACATCGACGCCCAGCTCGAACTGCAGCAGCCGATCATTGAACAGAGCACCGCCGACGTCGCCGCTGCAGAAGCCAATCTGAAATTCGCGCAGGAGGAGCGCGCCCGCTACGACGACCTCATGAAGTCGGGCTCCGGCACGATCCAGCGCGCGCAGCAGACCGACGCGGCGCTGCGCGCCAGCAGCGCGCAATTGCAGCATGCCAAGTCCGGCCTCGTCGCCGCGCAGCGCAAGGTCGACGTGCTCACCACCCAGCGCGCCCAGGCCACCGCCCAGCTCGAACGCGCCCGCGCGGTCGCGCAGCAGGCGGCGCTGAACCTGTCCTATACCGAGATCACCGCGCCGGTGGACGGCACGGTCGGCGCCCGCAGCTTGCGTGTCGGCCAATACGTGCAGGCCGGCACGCAATTGATGGCGGTGGTACCGCTCGACGCCGTCTACGTCGTCGCCAATTTCAAGGAGACCCAGCTCACCCATGTGCGGCCGGGCCAGCCGGTCGAGCTGCACGTCGACAGCTTCCGCAACATCAGCCTGCGCGGCCATGTCGACAGCCTGTCGCCGGCGAGCGGGCTCGAATTCGCGCTGCTGCCGCCCGACAACGCCACCGGCAATTTCACCAAGATCGTGCAGCGCGTTCCGGTGAAGATCGTCCTCGACGACCACAGCCTCACCGGCTTGCTGCGGCCTGGCATGTCCGCGGTGCCGACCGTCGACACCAAACAGGCGGTGCTGGCCGAGCGCGAGACGGCCAAGCGCCTTGCCGACAATACGTCCCGCGCGAATGGGGGTTGAAGCCATGGGCACGCTCCAACCGGCCCTCAACGCTACCTCCGCCAATCTCCCCGCCGCTGCTGCGCCCACGGCGGTGTCCACAAAGACCTGGATTGCGGTGATCGGCGCCACCCTCGGCGCCTTCATGGCGGTGCTGAACATCCAGATCGTCAACGCCTCGCTCGCGGACATTCAGGGCGCGATCGGCGCCGGCATCGACGACGGCGGCTGGATCTCGACCTCCTATTTGATCGCCGAGATCGTGGTCATCCCGCTGTCGGGCTGGCTCGCGCAGGTGTTCTCGATCCGCATCTATCTGCTCACCAACGCGATCCTGTTCCTGGTTCTGTCCGCGGCCTGCGCACTGGCGCAGGATCTGTCGCAGATGATCGTGCTGCGCGCTATCCAAGGCTTCACCGGCGGCGTGCTGATCCCGATGGCCTTCACGCTGATCATCATGCTGCTGCCGCGCGCCAAGCAGCCGGTCGGCCTTGCGCTGTTCGCGCTGTCGGCGACTTTCGCGCCGGCGATCGGCCCGACCATCGGCGGCTATCTCACCGAGAATTTCGGCTGGCAATACATCTTCTACGTCAACCTGGTTCCCGGCGCGATCATGGTCGGCATGCTCTGGTATGCGCTCGAGCCCAAGCCGATGAAGCTGGCGCTGCTTCGCGAGGGCGACTGGGCCGGCATCATCACCATGGCGATCGGCCTGTCCGCGCTCCAGACCGTGCTGGAGGAAGGCAACAAGGACGACTGGTTCGGCTCGCCGTTCATCCTCAAGCTCTCGATCATCGCCGCTGTTGCGCTGACTGCATTCCTGATCATCGAGCTCACGGTGAAGAAGCCACTGCTCAATCTGCGTCTGCTCGTGCGTCGCAATTTCGGCTTCGGCATGCTCGCGAACTTCCTGCTCGGCATTGCACTCTACGGCTCCGTGTTCATCCTGCCGCAATATCTGGCGCGTATTCAGGGCTACAATGCCGAGCAGATCGGCATGGTGCTGGCCTGGACCGGGCTGCCGCAACTCGTGCTGATCCCGCTGGTGCCGCGCCTGATGCAGAAGTTCGATGCGCGGATCATCATCGGCGTCGGCTTCGTTCTGTTCGCAGCATCCAACTTCATGAACATCAACATGACCAACGACTATGCCGCCGACCAGCTGCTGTGGCCCAATATCGTGCGCGCCATCGGCCAGGCGCTGGTGATGGCGCCGTTGTCGGCGGTCGCGACCGCAGGCATCGAAGCGGAGAATGCGGGCTCGGCCTCCGGCCTGTTCAACATGATGCGCAATCTCGGCGGCGCCGTCGGCATCGCGCTGCTGCAAACCGTGCTGTCCAAGCGCGAGCAATATCACTCCAACGTGCTGATGCAGTCGGTTTCTGTGTTCGAGGAGGCCACGCGCACGCGGCTCGAGCAGCTCACGCAATATTTCGTCAATCACGGCGTTATCGACCGTGCGGACGCCGCGCATCGCGCCTATGTCGCGATCGGCCATACCGTGCAGAAGCAGGCCTATATCTTCGCCTTCAGCGATACTTTCTACCTGCTCGGAATGGCGCTGATCGTCGCTCTCATCGCCGTATTCTTTCTGAAGAGGCCCGGCCAAGTCTCGGCCGGCGGAGCCCACTGACCCAACCAAAGAAAAGGAGAACGACCATGAAGCCCCGCATGAACTACTACCAGGCCGCGCCCGATACGATCAAAGCGCTGGTGGCGCTTGAGCAGCAGATCCAGTCGACCGGCCTGGAGAAATCGCTGATCGAGCTGGTCAAGATCCGGGCCTCGCAGATCAACGGCTGCGCCTTCTGCATCAACATGCACACCGAGGACGCCCGCAAGCGCGGCGAGACCGAGCAGCGCATCTACCTGCTCAACGCCTGGCGCGAATCCCCGCTCTATTCCGGCCGTGAGCGCGCCGCGCTGGCCTGGACCGAAGCGGTGACGCTGATCTCAGAGACGCATGCGCCAGACGAGACTTACGAACAGGTCCGCGCGCAGTTCTCCGAAGAGGAGACGGTGAACCTGACCATGCTGATCGGTGCCATCAACGCCTGGAACAGGATCGCGATCGCGTTCCGCGCCGTGCATCCGGTGAAGGTGAAGGCGTCAGTGGCTTAAACCGACGGCAACGGACGGTCTCGTAGGGTGGGCAAAGCGTAAGCGTGCCCACCATTCTTCAGCAAAAACGGGAGAAGGCGTGGGCACGGCGCAAGCGCGCCTTTGCCCACCCTACGACCGCTACGTATGCCGCTTACACCGCCGTCGCCTTGGCGAAGTCCACGTAGATCTCGCGCAGACGCGTCGCCATCGGGCCGGGCTTGCCGTCGCCGATAGTCTTGCCGTCGATGGCGACCACCGGCTGCACGAAGGAGGATGCGCTGGTGATGAAGGCTTCCTTGGCGGCGAGCGCTTCGGCGACCGTGAAGGAACGCTCCTCGACGCGGAGCTGGCGCTCCTCGGCAAGCGCGATCACGGCCTTGCGGGTGCAGCCGGGCAGGATCGCGTTGGAGTTCTGGCGGGTGACGATCACGTCGTCCTTGGTCAGGATGAATGCCGTGGACGAGCCGCCTTCGGTCACATAGCCATCCTGCAGCATCCAGGCTTCGCCGGCGCCGGCTTCCGCCGCGGCCTGCTTTGCCAGCACCTGCGCCAGCAGCGCCACGCTCTTGATGTCGCGGCGCTCCCAGCGGATGTCGGGCACCGTGATGACGTTGATGCCGGTCTTGGCCACCGCGGCATTGATGATGTCCTTCTCCGACGTGAACATCACCAGGCTCGACCTGACGTCAGCCTTGGGGAACGGGAAGTCGCGCCCCTTGTCGGCACCGCGCGTCACCTGGAGATAGACGAGGCCGTTCACGAGCTTGTTGCGCGCGATCAGCTCCTTCTGCAGCTCGGTGATGCGCTCGATGGTCTCCGGCAGCTTCAACTTGATCTCGCCGACGGACCGCTCCAGCCGCGCCAGATGCGAAGCATTGTCGACCAGCTTGCCGTCGAGCACGGCCGAGACCTCGTAGATGCCGTCGGCGAACAGGAAGCCGCGATCGAGCACCGAGATCTTGGCTTCCGAGAGCGGGACGAATGAGCCGTTGACGTAGGCGATCGAGTCCAAGGCAGGTCTCCTGGGAGGGAAGGGATTTGGCCACCGGTATAGGAGATTTGGCGGGCTGGATAAACCCACGATCCGTCATTCCGGGGCATTCGCAAGGCGAATGAGCCCGGAATCCATCTCACCGCGGTACTGCCCCGCTTGATGGATCCCGGGCTCGCGCTACGCGCGCCCCGGGATGACGACGGGTTAATGCGACAGAATCTTCGACAAGAACTTCTGCGCGCGGTCGCTGCGGGGTTTGCCGAAGAAATCGTCCTTCGCTGCGTCCTCGACGATCTCGCCGCGGTCCATGAAGATGACGCGGTTGGCGACTTTGCGGGCAAAACCCATCTCGTGGGTGACGACCATCATGGTCATGCCCTCGCGGGCGAGATCGACCATGACGTCGAGCACCTCGCTGACCATTTCCGGATCGAGCGCCGAGGTCGGCTCGTCGAACAGCATCACGATCGGATCCATCGCGAGCGCGCGAGCGATGGCGACGCGCTGCTGCTGGCCGCCGGAGAGCTGCGCCGGGAATTTCTGCGCCTGCTCCTTCAAGCCGACGCGCTCGAGCAGCTGCATGCCTTTGGCCTGCGCCTTGTCATGCCCCCTGCCCAGCACCTTCTCCTGCGCCAAGCAGAGATTGTCGATGATCTTGAGGTGCGGAAACAGCTCGAAATGCTGGAACACCATGCCGACGCGCGAGCGCAGCTTCGGCAGATCGGTCTTGGGATCGTTGACCTTGGTGCCGTCAACGAGGATGTCGCCGCTCTGGAACGGCTCCAGCGCATTGACGCATTTGATCAGCGTCGACTTGCCCGAGCCGGAGGGGCCGCAGACCACGACGACCTCGCCCTTGGTGACATTGGTGGTGCAGTCGGTCAGCACCTGGAAGGTGGGGCTGTACCATTTGTTGACGTGGCTGATTTCGATCATGAGCGGGGAGCCCTAGCGAATGATGGCGATGCGCGCCTGGAGGCGGCGGACGCCGTAGGACGCGATACAGGAGATGGTGAAGTAGACCACGGCGGCGAACAGATACATTTCGACCAGGCGGCCGTCACGCTGCGCCACCTTGCTCGCCGCGCCCAGGAAGTCGGTGATCGACAGGACGTAGACCAGCGAGGTGTCCTGGAACAGCACGATGGTTTGCGTTATCAGCACCGGCAGCATGTTGCGGAAGGCCTGCGGCAGCACGACGTAGCGCATGCTCTGGGCGTAGGTCAGCCCCAGCGCACTCGCCGCGGCCGGCTGGCCGCGCGAGATCGACTGGATGCCGGCGCGCATGATCTCGGAGAAATATGCCGCCTCGAACATGATGAAAGTGACGAGCGAGGACGTGAACGCGCCGACGCTGATCGGACGCGAGGCGCCTGTCACCCACTGCCCGATATAGGGCACCAGGAAGTAGAACCAGAAGATCACCAGCACCAGCGGCAGCGAGCGCATGAAGTCGACATAGATGCCGGCGATGCGGCCCAGAATCTTGAATCCGGACAGGCGCATCAGGGCGAGCGCCGTGCCGAAGACTAGGCCGCCGAGAGCTGCGAGGAAGGTCAGCGTCAGCGTGAACGTCATGCCCTCGTAGAACAGATACGGCAGCGCGCGGCGGATGACGTCGAAATCGAGATTGCCGAGCATCGCTTATTTCCCCGTGATGTAGCCGGGGATCGCAACCCAGCGCTCGAGGAAGCGCATCGCGGTCACGACGACGGCGTTGACGAGGAGATAGAGGATGGTCGCGGCGGTGAAGGCCTCGAACACCTGGAAAGAGAATTCCTGCATCGAGCGCGCCTGTCCGGTCAGCTCGAGCAGGCCGATGGTGATGGCGACGGCGGTGTTCTTGATGGTGTTGAGGAATTCAGACGTCAGCGGCGGCAGGATGATGCGGAAGGCCATCGGCAGCAGCACGTAGCGATAGCCCTGCACGGTGGTCAGGCCGAGCGCAGTCGCCGCCATCTTCTGCCCGCGCGGCAGCGAGGAGATGCCGGCCTGCAGCTGCACGGCTACGCGCGCCGACATGAAGAAGCCGACCCCGATCGCCGCCGTCCAGAACGGCGCGTTCGGCAATTGCTTCAGCCACAGCCCGGCCGCCCTCGGCAGAATTTCCGGCAGCACGAAAAACCACAGGAAGAGCTGCACCAGAAGCGGCATGTTGCGGAAGAATTCGACGTAGGCGAAGCCGAACCAATTGGCGCCCTTCGACGGCAGCGTGCGCATGACGCCGACGATCGAGCCCGTGATCAGCGCGATCACCCAGGCCAGCGCCGCGGTCTTGAGGGTCAGCGCCAGCCCCGACAGCAGCATGTCGAGGTAGGTGCCGGTCCCCATCGGATTCGGCTGGAAGAAGATTCCCCAGTTCCAGTTGTAGTTCACGTGTCCCCCGCGCGAACGCGCCCGTCATTGGACGTCTTGAGCGCCTATGCAAATGTCCGGCCACCCTGGTGTCAAGAGTGGCCGGACATGATTCCGATCGAAAGATCGAGGTTTTATCTTACTTGTAGTCGTCCGGGTTCGGCGAGTCCGTCGGCTTGGCGAACTCGTTCTTCAGCTCGGCCGAGATCGGCGTGTTGAGGTTCAGGCCCTTCGGCGGGATCTTCTGGGTGAACCACTTGTCGTAGATCTTCTCGGCCTCGCCGGAGGTGTAGAGCGCAGCCGTGGCCGCATCGACGACCTTCTTGAACGCAGGATCGTCCTTGCGCAGCATGATGCCGTAGGGCTCCGGCTTGGAGAACGCATCCTTGGAGATAACGTAGTCGCCTGGGTTCTTCGAACCGGCGACGAGGCTCGCCAGCAAGATGTCGTCCATGACGAAGGCGACCGCGCGGTCGGTCTCGACCATCAAGAAGGCTTCGGCGTGATCCTTGGCCGGAATGATGTTGGCGCCGAGGCCCTTGGCGGCGTTGGCTTCGGTGAGCTGCTTGATGTTGGTGGTGCCGGCGGTCGAGACCACGGTCTTGCCCTTGAGGTCATCGATCGACTTCAGGCCGCTCGACTTCTTGAAGACATAGCGGCTGGCGGTCAGGTAGTGGGTGTTGGTGAAGGCGACCTGCTTCTGGCGCTCGGCATTGTTGGTGGTCGAGCCGCATTCGAGGTCGATGGTGCCGTTGGCCATCAGCGGGATACGGGTCGCCGAGGTCACCGGGTTGAGCTTGACCTCGAGCTTGTCGAGCTTGAGCTCCTTCTTCACGGCGTCGACGATCTTGTAGCAGATGTCCATCGCGAAGCCGACCGGCTTCTGGTTGTCGTCAAGATAGGAGAACGGGATCGAGGAATCGCGGAAGCCGAGCGTGATGGCACCGGTGTCCTTGATGTTCTTCAGCGTGCCGGTCAGCTCCTGGGCCCCGGCTTGGCTGACGACGAGGGTCGCGGCGAGCGCGAGCCCGATGTGACGGAAATGTTTCACGTTTTTCTTCCCCTTTCGGATGATGCGGCCCGGATGCAAGCACAAATCGGGCCGGATTAGAATGTAACTTTCGGCTGGATCGTCGGCTCAGGTTAACGGGCCTGTCAGTGGCTTTGGCAACTCTCCGAGATCCCAGAACAGCCCGGCCATCACCGTCAAGGCCTCTTCGGTCAATGGCAGCAGGATGTGCTCATTGGGCGCATGCTGGGAGCAGCCGGGATAGGAGTGCGGCACCCAGATCGTCGGCAGTCCCAGGATCTCGGAGAACACGTCATTGGGCAGCGAACCGCCGAAATTCGGCAGGACGGCCGGCGCCTTGCCGGTGGTCGCTCGCACCGAATCCGCCGCCCATTTGATCCACGGACTGTCGAAATCGGTGCGCGATGCAGCAAAACTCTGCGCCGCGCGCACCTCGACCATCGGAAAGCCGCGTCCGACCAGATGTGCGCGGACAGCGTCGATCAGCCCTTCAACCTTGGTCCCAACCACGAAACGCAGTTGCAGCACGGCACTGGCCTGGCCGGGGATCGCGTTGGCCGGCTTCTCGATATTGCCTGAGGACATCGCCAGCACTTCCAGCGTGTTCCAGGCGTAGAGCCGTTCAGCGGCCGATAGACCCTCCTCGCCCCAATTTTCGGCCAGCGCCGGCTCGTCCGCAGTCGGCACCACCTCGACGTCGGCGAGATAGGAGCGGATCTGGTTGGTCAGCCGCGGCGGCTTCAAGGCATCGAGCTGGAGACGGCCGCGGCCGTCGACCAGGGTGGAGATCGCGTTGACCAGGATGGTCGCGGGGTTGGCGAGCACGCCGCCCCAATTGCCGGAATGGTGGCCGCCGTCGCGCAAGTTCACGTCGAGATGGATGCGGATGCCTCCACGACAGCCGAGAAACAGCGTCGGCCGATCGGCCGAGAGGCGCGGCCCGTCGGAGGCCATGAACAGGTCGGCCTTGAGCGCGTCGCGATGGAGATCGCAGACCTTGCCGAGATCGGGCGAGCCGATCTCCTCGCCCATCTCGATGATGAACTTGGCGTTGAAGCCGAGCTTACCGCCGCGCGCCTCGCGCACCGCACGCAGCGCGGCCATATTGATGCTGTGCTGCCCCTTGTTGTCGGCGGTGCCGCGGCCATAGAGGCGCGTCCCGGAAGCATTGGTGCGCCAGGGATCCCGGCCATCACGCCACTCGCCTTCCATGCCGTCGACGACATCGCCATGGCCGTAGACCAGCACGGTCGGCAGCGAGGCGCTCTCGTGATGCTCGGCGAACAGGAACGGCGCCTTGCCGCTCGGGGATTCGACGATGCGGCTGGAAAAATCGAGCGCGGCGAAAGCCGGCTGCATCTCCTGCTCCAGATAGGCGCGCAGCTCGGGGCCGCGCTGCGGATTCTGGCTCTCGGTCTTGTAGGCGACGCGGCGGTCGAGTTCAGCGAGGAACGCGCCGGAGTTGAAATCCTCACGGGCGCGGGCGATGGCGTCGGCTCTGGTCATACTTGCTTTTCGAGATGTGAGACGAAGGACCTTACCTGAGGCGGGTTGGCCTTCGAAAGTGGCGGGGACTTGGATGGTTTCTTGTAGTTCTCTTGTAGCTCTCTTGGGATTTTCGTTCTTGCTTCCTTGAGACTGACTTGCCAAGCGCAGCTGCGACGCTGACTTTGGCCTTGCCAAGCGCAAGCCTTCTATTCTTGGCCCTTGCCAAGGGCCAAGAATATGCAAGAACTTCGCCAAGTTGGGGCGCACATCTATCATTCGAAGAGCGCTCAGTACAGGGCGCCGAGGGACCAGCATGGCCAAAGAGATCAGGCTCAACGCCTTTGCGATGAATTGCGTCGCACACCAGTCACCGGGCCTGTGGACCCATCCGCGCGACCGCACCGCCGATTATAACCGCCTGCCCTACTGGACCGATCTCGCCAAGACGCTGGAGCGCGGCCGTTTCGACGGGCTGTTCCTGGCCGACGTACTCGGCGTCTATGACGTGTATGGCAACAGCCCTGACGCAGCCTTGCGCAATGCAGCGCAGACGCCGTCGAACGAGCCGCTGCTGCTGCTGTCGGCGATGGCGGCGGTGACGCAAAATCTCGGCTTCGGCGTCACCAGCAATCTGTCGTTCGAGCCGCCCTATCCGTTCGCACGGCGGATGTCGACGCTCGATCACCTCACCGAGGGGCGGATCGGGTGGAACGTCGTCACCGGCTATCTCGACAGCGCCGCGCGCGGTGCCGGCAAGGACAAGCAGACCGGCCATGACGACCGCTACGACATCGCCGACGAATATATGGAGGTCGTCTACAAGCTCTGGGAAGGCAGCTGGGAAGACGATGCCGTGCTGCGCGACCGCAAGCGCGGCATCTTCACCGACCCGGCAAAAGTTCATCGCGTCAATCATGCGGGCGCGAACTACCGCATCAACAACACCATTCACCTCAGCGAGCCCTCGCCGCAGCGGACGCCGGTGCTGTACCAGGCCGGCACTTCGCCGCGCGGCCGGCAATTCGCGGCCAAGCATGCCGAGTGCGTGTTCATGTCGGGACCGTCGGCCAAGGTGATCGCGCCGCGCGTCTCCGCGATCCGGCAGGAGGCCGCCGCGCTCGGCCGCAACCCGGCCGAGATCCTGATGTTCTCGATGATGACGATCATCCTCGGACGGACGGAAGCCGAGGCGAAGGAAAAATACGCCGACTACCGCCGCCACATCAGCCCCGAAGGCGCGCTGGCGCTGATGTCGGGATGGACCGGCGTCGACTTCTCCGGCTACGACCTCGACCAGCAGGTGCGCCACGTCCAGAACGATGCCGGCCGCAGCGCCATGGACAACGTCACCCGCGCCGACCCCGACCGTGTCTGGACCGTGCGCGACGTCATCGAGCATGTCGGCATCGGCGGCGCCGGCCCGGTCGTGGTCGGCACGCCCGAGATGGTCGCAGACAAGATCGAAGGATGGTTCGAGGCGACGGATGTCGACGGCCTCAACGTCGCGTTCGCGATCTCGCCCGGCGATTTCGAGGATATCGCCGACATGCTGGTGCCCGAGCTGACGCGGCGCGGGAGGTACAAGAGCGAGTACGCCAAGGGCACGTTGCGGGAAAAACTGTTCGGCGAGGGCCGCGCGCGCCTTGACGCGCCGCATCCCGCGGCGGAGTATCGCGTGGGGAAGAAGGGGTAGGCGGAAGATCGCGCCACAGCCAGGCTGTCGTCCCCGCGAAGGCGGGGACCCATAACCACAGGAAGTAGTTTGGCGAAGACTCGGGAGCTCGATACGCCTACCAGCCGCAGTCGATAGATCACGCGGTATGGGTCCCCGCCTTCGCGGGGACGACTGCGGGGCTACACCTTCCCGTCCACCATCACCTCGATCAGCTTGGTTCCCGGCCGATTGAACGCTGACGTCAGCGTTGCCTTCAGTTCGCTAACATCGCTGACCTTGATCGCCTCACAGCCGAGTGCCTTGGCGACGCCGGCGAAATCCACGGGTGGATCGACGAAATCCATGCCGACGTAATTGTCATCGCCGTGGAAGGCGAGCAGGCGCTGCTTGATGATGCGATAGCCGCCGTTGTTGGCGATGACGACGTTGAGCGGCAGCTTGTGATGCGCCGCGGTCCAGAGTGACTGGATCGAGTACATCGCGCTGCCATCGCCGGAGAAGCACACCACGGGGCGATCGGGATTGGCAATGCTGGCGCCGACTGAGGCCGGCAGGCCCCAGCCGATGCCGCCGGAGGCGAGCCCGTGATAGCCGTAGCGGTCGCGATGCGGATACAGGGCCGTGATCTGGCGGCTGGAGGTGAGACCTTCATCGACCAGGATGGCGTTGTCAGGCATCGCCTCGACCATTTGCAGCACGAGGAAGTCCGGATCGATCGGTGTGCGGCCTGCACTCTTGCCGATCTGCTCGACCAGCGCCGCGCGGCGCGCGGTCCAGTTCTTCGGCGCGAGCTCGGCGAGACGCTGCTTGGCGCGGCTCGCGAGGGCTGCGCCGCCCATCTCCTTGAGTACCGGGATCAGCGCGCGCAGCGTTTCCTTCAGATCCGCCTTCAGCGCGATCTCGGCCCCGTAGTTCTTGGCGATCTCCCAATCGACGAGGCCGATCTGCACGATGCCGAGGCCCTCAGGCAGCGCATCGACCTCGCTATAGACCGACATCCGCAAGGGATCGCCGCCGAGCGCGATCAGCAGATCGTAGGGCGCGAGCGTATCGCGGGCGACCTTCTGCACGCGCGCGAGCGTGCCGACGAAGCTCGGGCTTTCGGACAGAAAGTGCGAGCCGTAGGGCGTCGAGGACTGATAGGCCGCAGCGCCGAGCAGCTCGGCCAGTTCAGCCGCCTCCGTCAAAGCATCGCTCTTGACCACCTCGTCCATGGTGACGATCACGGGACGCTCAGCCTTGAGCAGGCGTGCGGCAAAGGCCTTCAGCGCCTCGTCCGACGGTTTCGTGCGCGCATCGATGCGGGTGGAGCGGCCGAGATCGATCCCGGCTTCGCTGTTGAGGATGTCGCCGGGCAGCGAGATGAACACCGGCCCGGTTGGCGGCGTCATCGCCACCTTGGCGGCACGGCGCACGATGCGCGGCAGGTCCTCCAGCCGTGTCACCTCGACCGCCCATTTCACCAGCGGCTCGGCCATGCGCACCAGCGGACCATAGAGCACCGGCTCCATCAGACCGTGGCCCTGCTCCTGCTGGCCCGCCGTCAGGATCATCGGCGTGCCCGTGAACTGGGCGTTGTAGAGCGAGCCCATGGCGTTGCCGAGGCCGGGCGCGACGTGAACGTTGCAGGCGACGAGCTTGCCCGAAGCGCGGCTGTAGCCGTCGGCGATCGCGACCACCAGGCTCTCCTGCATTGCCATCACATAAGTGAGATCGGGATGGTCCTTCAGCGCATGCATGATCGGCAGTTCGGTGGTTCCAGGGTTGCCGAACAGATGCGTGATGCCCTCGTCCTTGAGCAGCGCGAGAAAGGCGGAGCGGCCGGTGATCTTGTTCTTCATGTTTCCTCCAGGAGCGGACCGTTGCCGCAAGGACCGAAAGCATGATGGCCGAGATGCTGGCAGAGGCGCAAGGAAGCGCGGTCATGGCTGCGTTGCGCGGGAGAGGCGCTACATCTCCTCCCGCCCGAGTTCGAACGGGTCGTCCCCGCCAGCGCGCTTCTTCCTTTTCGAGCGCTGCCAGACGACGCCGGGAAAGCCCTTCAGCGGCACCAGGGGCTCGCCGGTATAGGCCCATTCCTGCAGCTCCTCGATGGCGATGTGATAGAGCGGCTGGCGGCCGGTGCGCTCGTTGAACAGGGCGCGGGAGATGTTGACCATGTGCGGCCCGCGCGGGCGCTCGTACATGATCGGCGTGCCGCAATGCGAGCAGAAGCTGCGCGCGGTCTTCGTCGCCTTGTCCTCGTAGCGGGTCAGCGCGGTCTTGCCCGAGGTGATGCGGAAGCGCTTCTTCCAGCTTCCGACATAGGTGGCGTAGGCCGCGCCATGGGCGCGGCGGCTGGCAGCGGAATGATCGTGCCAGGCCCAGCGCGCGGGCACGTCGATCTCGAAGGCGACCTTGCCGCAGAGGCATTGGCCGGTGGCGATCCCTGCGGCGGCTGCGGCTTTGGCCATGGACGTCTCTCCGTCGTCATTGCTAGCGCAGCGAAGCAAGCTCGTCATTCCGGGGCGATGCGAAGCATCGAGCCCGGAATCCATCCCACGTCCAGGTATGCGGCCCGATGGATTCCGGGTTCGCGACTTCGTCGCGCCCCGGAATGACAGATCAAGCCGGCGTCAGCTCGTCATACACCGGATAATCCGTGTACCCCTTCTCCTCGCCGCTGTAGAACGTCGCGCGATTGTACGGCGTGATCGGGTAGCCGTGCTCGAGACGACGCGGCAGATCAGGATTGGAGATGAAGATGCGGCCGAAGGCGATGATGTCCGCATGTCCGTCGGCGATCGCCGCATTCGCGGTCTCCCCGGTGAAGCCGCCGGCGGTCATCAGCACGCCGCTGTAGAGCGGACGGAACAGCACCATCGCCGATGGCACGTTCTGCCAGTTGACCTCGGCGCGGCCCGCACCGCTCGAGCGCGGCTCGATGAGATGCAGATAGGCGAGACCGAGCTTGTCGAGCGCCTTCACCACGTAAGTGTAGAGCGGCATCGGATCGGGCTCGCCGGAATCATTGGCGATGCCGTAGGGCGACAGCCGCACAGCGACACGGTTCGAGCCCCAGACGTCGATCGCAGCCTGAGTGACCTCGAGCAGAAGGCGCGCGCGGTTCTCGATTCCGCCGCCATATTGATCGGTGCGCTGGTTGCTGCGCGATTGCAGGAATTGCTCGAGCAGATAGCCGTTGGCGCCGTGGATCTCGACACCGTCGAAGCCGGCGGCGAGCGCATTCTTGGCACCCTGCCGGAACGCCTCGACGATGCCCTTCACCTCATCAGTCTCCAGCGCGCGCGGCGTCTCGTAGTCGGCGATCTTTCCGTCGGCCGTCATCGCCTTCATGCCTTCGGCCTTGATCGGAATTGCCGAGGCCGAAACCGGCAGCTCGCCGCCGTGGAAGGAGGAATGAGAGACGCGGCCGACATGCCAGAGCTGGAGAAAGATGATGCCGCCCTTGGCGTGCACGGCATCCGTCACCTTGCGCCAGCCCGCGACTTGCGCCTCCGAATAGATGCCGGGTGTCGCCGGATTGCCGCGGCCGTGCGAGAGCACCGGCGAGGCTTCGGCGATGATCAGGCCGCCCTTCGTCGCACGCTGGCCGTAATATTCGGCGTTGAGTGGCCGCGGCGCGAAAGTGTCGCGCTCGGCCCGCATGCGCGTTAGCGGCGCCATCGCGACGCGATGCGCGAGCTGGTAGGGACCGACCTGCAACGGCTTGAACAAGGCTTCGAATTTCATGTGGTCCCCGGATGTCTTTGAAAGGATGCAGATGATTGTGAGGGAGACTGACCGCCTGAAGGCGGTGGTTGTTCTCCCTCTCCCCGTTCTTACGGGGAGAGGGTTGGGGTGAGGGGCTGCCTCGGCAATCGCGGTGAGAGTGGACTCGCGGAGAGTCCCCCTCACCCGGAATCCGCGCGTTGCGCGAATTCCGCCTCTCCCCGCAAGCGGGGAGAGGCGAAGGAGAGCCGGCCTTACGCCGTCTTGATCCAGACGGCCTTCACGTTGAGATATTCCTCGACGTGCTGCTTGCCGGATTCGCGGCCGTAGCCGCTCATCTTGTAGCCGCCGAACGGCACGGCCGGATCCATCGCCTGGTAGCAGTTGACCCACACCGAGCCGGCACGCAAGCGTTTCGCCACCGCATGGGCCTTGCTGACGTCGCGCGTCCACAGACCGGAGCCGAGGCCGAACGTGGTGTTGTTGGCGCGTTTGACCAGCTCGTCCATGTCCTTGAACGCGATTGCGGAGATGACGGGGCCGAAAATCTCCTCCTGCGCGATGCGCATGTTGTCCTCGACACCCGCGAACACCGTCGGCGAGACGAAGAAGCCCTTCGACAGCGCGCCTTCGGTGACACGGCCGCCGCCGGCAAGCGCCCTCGCGCCCTCCTTCTGGCCGATGTCGAGATAGCCGGTGACGCGCTCGAGCTGCTGCTCCGAGACGAGCGGCCCGATCTGCACGTTGGGATCGAGGCCGTTGCCGACCTGCAGCTTCTTGCCGAACTCGGCGACGCGGTCGACGAATTCGTCATAGATCGAGTGCTCGACAAACAGGCGCGTTCCGGCGCTGCAGATCTGCCCTGAATTGGCGAACACCGCCATCGCCGCGCCGGGCACGGCGGCGTCGAGATCGGCATCGGCGAACACGATGTCCGGCGACTTGCCGCCGAGCTCGAGCGAGACGCGCTTGAGATTGCCGGCGGACGCACGGATGATCGACTGGCCCGTGACATGCGAGCCGGTGAAGGCGACCTTGTCGACGTCGTGATGCGAGGCGAGCGCCGCCCCCGCGGTCTCGCCATAGCCGGGGACAACGTTGATGACGCCGGGCGGCACGCCCGCTTCCATTGCGAGCTCAGCGATGCGCAGCGAGGTCAGCGGCGCTTCTTCGGCGGGCTTGAGCACCACGGTGCAGCCGGTCGCGATCGCCGGGCCGATCTTCCAGATCGTCGCGGTCAGCGGCCCGTTCCAGGGAATGATGGCGCCGACGACGCCGATCGGCTCCTTCAGCGTGTAGGAGAAGATCTCGCCGGGTAGCGAGTTCTCGATGGTCTCGCCGTGGATCGCGGTGGTCTGGCCGGCGTAATAGCGCAGCATGCCGACGGCGCGCAGGCGGTAGGCACGGGTGCGGCTCAGCGGCGCGCCCATGTCGAGCGTGTCGAGCTGCGACAATTCGTCGAAATTCTTCTCGACGAGATCGGCGAGCCTCAGGAGCAGGTTCTGCCGCTCGAACGGCTTGACCTTACTCCACGGGCCTTCGAAAGCGCGACGCGCGGCCGCGACCGCACGATCGATGTCTTCCTTGTCGCCTTCGGCGACGGTTGCGAGCAGCTCGCCGGTGGCGGGATTGCGGGTCTCGAAGCGCTTGCCCGAGGCTGCATCGACCCACTTGCCGTCGATCAGCATCTGCTTGTAGGACCCGTTGGCGAACGGATGGCGCGTGATCGGAATAGCCTGCGACACAGCCATGGCTGCACTCCCTGTCAGTTGAATTGATTGGTTCGATCTGGGCGGGATCGTTCGGCCGAGGATACAGCCGCGCCTGATAGGCGTAAAGGCAGCGCGGAACGAAGACCTCCCATGCCGACTTGTGCAGGGTCGCATCGCTGCCATGCTATAGCTCGGCTGAAGGCTTTCCACGGAGACGCTCGATGTCACATCCCGCCATCGTCAAGGACAATGTTGCCGTGATCACGGGTGGCGCAGCCGGCATCGGATTTGCCGCCGCCGCGGCATTTGCGCGCGCTGGAATGAAGGTATGTATCGCTGACGTCGACGAGACACGCTTGGCAGAAGCTGCAACAAAATTGTCATCCGTAACATCGGCCGCAAACGTCATGACCTCGGCCGTCGATGTCAGCAAGATCGAGAGCGTGACGGAACTCGAGCGCGCCGTCCACGCGCGGTTCGGCGGCACCGATGTCCTCATGAACAATGCCGGCATTCAGCCCGGCAGCACGTTGTTCGACGCGCCGGATAATTGGCAACGCATCATCGCCGTCAACATGTGGGGCATCATCAACGGCTCGCGCATCTTCGCGCCAAACATGATCGCCCGTGGCAGGCGCGGCCTCATCATCAACACCGGTTCCAAGCAGGGCATCACCACGCCGCCCGGCGATCCCGCCTACAACGTCTCCAAGGCCGGCGTGAAGGCCTTCACCGAGGCGCTCCAGCACGAGTTGCGCAACACGAATGACTGTCGCGTCACGGCGCACCTGCTGATCCCGGGCTTCGTCTTCACCGGCCTGACCGCAAAGGGACGCACCGAGAAGCCGGCCGGCGCCTGGACGCCGGAGCAGACGGTCGATTTCATGCTGGCTCGGCTGGAGGCCGGCGACTTCTACATTCTCTGCCCGGACAATGACGTGCCGCGCGCGCTCGACGAGAAGCGCATGCTCTGGGCGGCCGGCGATATCGTCGAGAACCGCCCGCCATTGTCGCGCTGGCATCCGGATTACGCCGATGCGTTCGCGAAGTTTGTGGCGCGAGAGTAGGCCTGCACCGCTCTCT
This sequence comes from Bradyrhizobium sp. JHI2711, assembly GCF_056156565.1. Classification (NCBI taxonomy): domain Bacteria; kingdom Pseudomonadati; phylum Pseudomonadota; class Alphaproteobacteria; order Hyphomicrobiales; family Nitrobacteraceae; genus Bradyrhizobium; species Bradyrhizobium sp. JHI2711. Next base: position 1,040,068 of record NZ_JBPZPT010000002.1, on the reverse strand, counting down.
CGCTCGCCCCCAGGGCTATCGCATATGACTTGTGGCGGCGGTCTGCGCGCACGCCTCGTCCTTCGAGACGGCGCTGACGCGCCTCCTCAGGATGAGGCTAATCGGCGTCAGTGCCCGTTGAAACTGCTGCCGCGCACTCCGACCTCATCCTGAGGAGCCCGCCTCAAGCGGGCGTCTCGAAGGATGGCCGCAGGGAAATCTCAAATGCGATAGCCCTGCGCTCGCCTCGGCCTCCCGGGAGGGTGGGGTCACGGCCACCTGGCCTTGCCCCACCTTGACTCCCCCAAAATTCGTTATACAACATAACTATTCTGACAAGGACGCAAATGACACAAGGAAACGCCGAGACCGCGAATGCGGGTCCCTCCGGGCTGTTGAGGATCGAGCGGGCGGACCGGGTTCTGACCGTGGGTCTGAACCGGCCGGCCAAGCGCAATGCGCTCAATGACGGCATCATCCTGGAAATCGGCGAGTGTTTTGCGAACCTGCCCGAGGATATCGGCGCGGTCGTCATCCACGGTATCGGCGACCATTTCTCCAGTGGCCTCGACCTCTCCGAGTTGACCGAGCACGACGCCACCGGCGGGCTGCTGCACTCCCAGATGTGGCACCGGGTGTTCGACCGCATCCAGTACAGCCGCGTGCCCGTGATCGCAGCGCTCCGGGGCGCCGTGATCGGCGGCGGGCTGGAGCTTGCCTGCGCCGCGCATATTCGGGTCGCCGAGCCCTCGACCTATTTCGCGCTGCCGGAGGGACAGCGCGGCATTTTCGTCGGCGGCGGCGGCTCGGTGCGGCTGCCGCGGCTGATCGGCGTTGCCCGGATGATGGACATGATGCTGACGGGACGCGTCTACAGCGCGACCGAGGGCGCGTCCTACGGCTTTGCGCAATATCTGACGGAGGCCGGCAACGGGCTCGGCAAAGCGCTGGAGCTTGCGACCAAGGTGGCGTCCAACGCCCCGCTGACGAATTTCGCCGTGCTCCAGGCGCTGCCGATGATCGCAGAGGCCAATCCGCAGACCGGCCTGTTGATGGAGTCGCTGATGGCCACCGTCGCGCAGAGCGACAAGGAGGCCAAGCGGCGGATCCGCGAATTCCTCGAGCACAAGACCGCGAAGGTGAAGCCCAAATCATGAGCGTAAAGTCATGAGCGCCCAGCCGTCCTCTTCCGGCATGGAGCGCGGCGCGAGCAATTTCCCGCTGCGGCCCATCTCGTTCGGCAATCCCGTCGTCAACATCGAGCGGCGCGACGACGGCACGATTTACCTGCGGCCAAAGCAGCCGCTCGGCGACTATCCGGTCCGCATCACCGACCGCCTGCATCATTGGGCCACGACGACGCCGGACCGCGTCTTCATGGCCGAGCGCGAAGGCGGTCGCGGCTGGCGCAAGATCACCTATGCCGAGCTGCTCACCGCGAGCCGCCACATCGCCTCCGCATTGATCCAGCGCGGCCTGTCGGCCGAGCGGCCGGTCGTCATCCTCTCCGGTAATTCGATCGACCACGCGCTCCTGGCGTTCGGCGCGTTCTATGCCGGCGTTCCGTTCTGCCCGGTGTCGCCGGCCTATTCGCTGGTGTCGAAGGATTACGGCAAGCTGTCCTATCTGATGAAGCTGCTGACGCCGGGCCTCGTCTTCGCTGACGATGCCGACAAGTTCGCCGATGCGCTCGCCGCCAACGTCTCGCTCGGCACCGAGATCGCCGCGTCCTATGGGCACGTGCCGGGCCGCGACGTGACCCTGCTCGCCGACCTGATGGCGACGCCGATCCGTGGCGATCTCGACGACGTTCACGGCAGGATCGGCCCTGACACGATCGCAAAATTCCTGCTGACCTCGGGCTCGACCGGCAATCCCAAGTCCGTCGTCAACACCCAGCGCATGATCTGCGCCAATCAGGTGATGCTGCGCGAGACGCTCGCTTTCCTGAAGGACGAGCCGCCGGTCATCATCGATTGGCTGCCGTGGAATCACACCTTCGGTGGCAATCACAATATCGGCCTGACGCTCTACAACGGCGGCTCGATGTATCTGGACGCCGGCAAGCCGGTGCCTGGGGGCATCGAGGAGACCGTGCGCAATCTCCGGGAAATTTCACCGACGGTCTATTTCAACGTGCCCAAGGGTTATGAATCGCTGCTGCCCTATCTGCGCGACGACCAGGGCTTGCGCGCCAAGTTCTTCGACCGGCTGCATGCGATGTTCTTCTCGGGCGCGGCGCTGTCGCCGTTCGTCTGGGACAGCCTCGATGAGCTCGCGGCGAAGGAGAAGGGCTATCGCGTGCCGATGCTGACCGGTCTCGGCGCGACCGAGACCGCGCCGTTCTTCATGTCGGTCAATCCGCGCACCAGCCGCTCCGGCCATGTCGGCCTGCCCGTCTCCGGCAACGACGCCAAGCTGGTGCCGAACAACGGCAAGCTGGAAGTGCGCGCCAAGGGGCCGAACGTGATGCCCGGCTACTGGCGCCAACCCGACATCACGGCAAAATCCTTCGACGAGGAAGGATTTTACAAGATGGGCGATGCGCTCAAGCCCGCCGATCCCGATGATTTCAACGCCGGCTTCGATTTCGACGGCCGCGTCAGCGAGGACTTCAAGCTCGCGAGCGGCACCTGGGTCAGCGTCGGCCCCCTGCGCGCGCGCCTCACCGCGGCCTGCGCGCCCCTGGTGCGCGACGTCGTCATCGCCGGCATCAACCGCGACGAGATCTCCGCGCTGGTCGTGCTCGATCTCGACGGCTGCCGTCTGATCAACCCGACGCTGCCGCCCGACGATCTCGTCGTCGCGACGCGCGACCGCCTGGTGCGCGAGGCGTTCCGCGAGCGCCTGATCCGTTTCCTCAGCCAGGCCACGGGCTCGTCGACACGGATCACGCGCGCGATCCTGATGGACACGCCGCTCTCGATCGACAAGGGCGAAGTTACCGACAAGGGCTCGATCAACCAGCGCGCAGTGCTGGAGCATCGCGGCGAGCTGATCGAGGAGCTCTACGCTGCCAATCCGTCGAACCGTGTGATATCGGTCACCTAGAAAAATATCGCCAAAGGAGAACGCCATGTTGTTGAAGGATCAGGCAGCCATCGTCACCGGCGGCGCATCGGGACTGGGCGCGGCCACCGCGCGAAAACTGGCGGCACAGGGCGCCAAGGTCGCGGTGTGCGACCTCAACACCAAACTGGCCGAAACGGTCGCCGCGGAGATCAACGGCGTGGCCGTCACCTGCGACGTCTCCGATGCCGCCTCCGCTGAAGCCGCGATCGCGCAGGCGACCAAGGCCCATGGCCCGGCGCGCGTGCTGGTCAATTGCGCCGGCATCGGCGTCGCCAAGCGCGTCGTCGGGCGCGACGGCCCGATGGCGCTTTCCGATTTCGACAAGGTGATCAAGGTCAACCTGATCGGCACCTTCAACATGCTGCGCCTCGCCGCCACCGAAATGTCCAAGCTTGAGCCGCAGGCGACCGGCGAGCGCGGCGTCATCATCAACACCGCCTCCGTTGCCGCCTATGACGGCCAGATCGGCCAATCCGCCTATTCGGCCTCCAAGGGCGGCATCGTCGGCATGACGCTGCCGATCGCGCGCGAGCTCGCGCAGTTCGGCGTCCGCGTGCTGACGATCGCCCCCGGCCTGTTCCTGACGCCGCTGCTGGCGAACCTGCCGCAGGAGGCCCAGGACTCGCTCGCCGCCGCGATCCCCTTCCCGCGCCGGCTCGGCCAAGCCGACGAGTTCGCCGCGCTCGCGCTGCACATGGTCGAGAATGCCTACCTGAACGGCGAAGTGGTGCGCCTCGACGGTTCGCTGCGCATGGCGCCCAAGTAGATTCGTCGAGCAAGGCCAGCCAGATGTTCGTGAACCGGCGCGAGGTCCAGATCCAGTGGGGCGATTGCGACCCCGCAAACATCGTCTACTACCCGCGCTATTTCGCGATGTTCGACGATTCGACCTCGACCCTGTTCGAGGCCGCCGGTTTCTCCAAGCAGGACCTGGTCCGCAAATACGGCCTGGTGGGCATCCCGATGGTCGACACGCGGGCCAAGTTCTACATCCCCTCGACCTATGGCGACTGGATCACCATCGAGACCAGAATCGAGAGCATCAAGCGCTCGAGCTTCGAGGTGAAGCACAATGTCTACAAGGGCGAGGCGCTCGCGATCGAGGGTTTCGAGACCCGCGTCCTGGTGGGCCGCGACCCTGATAACCACGACAAGCTGAAATCCGCACCATTCCCGGCGGAAATGGTAGCCAAGTTCACGGGGAGTTAAGTCCGGAGCTAAATCGCCGCATCACCAAAAGAGGGGGCTGAATTACCCCCCGATTTCTGCTTTCAAATAAACACGTCAAGGGAGGAATAGATGAAACGCTTTTATTTGACCGCTGCCATCACTGCGGCTGCGCTGGCCCTGCCGGCATTGCCCGCGCTGGCCCAGACCAGCGAAGTCACCATCGGCATCACCACGACCACGACCGGCCCGGGTGCGGCACTCGGCATTCCCGAGCGCAACGCGCTGGAATTCGTGCCGAAGGAGATCGGCGGCGTGCCGTTGAAGGTGATCGTGCTCGACGACGGCGGCGATCCCACCACCGCCACCACCAACGCCCGCCGCTTCGTCACCGAATCCAAGGCCGACATCATCATGGGCTCGGCGCTGACGCCGCCGACCATCGCGGTCTCCAACGTCGCCAACGAGGCCGGTATCCCGCACTTCGGTCTGGCGCCCTTCCCGATCACGCCGGAGCGCATGAAGTGGTCGGTGGCGATGCCGCAGCCGATTCCGATCGTCGGCAAGGTGCTGTACGACCACATGAAGTCCAAAGGCGTGAAGACGCTCGGCTACATCGGCTATTCCGATTCCTACGGCGACCTCTGGTTCAACGACCTGAAGGCGCAGGCCGTGCCGATGGGCATGACCATCGTCGACGAGGAGCGCTTCGCCCGTCCCGACACTTCGGTGACCGGCCAGGTGCTGAAGCTCGTCGCCGCCAATCCCGACGCCATCCTGGTCGGCGCCTCCGGCACCGCGGCGGCGCTGCCGCAGACCGAGCTGCGCGAGCGCGGCTACAAGGGCCTGATCTACCAGACCCACGGCGCGGCCAGCATGGACTTCATCCGCATTGCCGGCAAAGCAGCGGAAGGCGTGCTGATGGCCTCGGGTCCCGTCATGGCCCCCGAGGAACAGCCGGACAGCGCGCTGACCAAGAAGCCGGGCCTCGTGCTGAACTCCGCCTACGAGGCAAAGTACGGCCCCAACAGCCGCAGCCAGTTCGCCGGCCATTCCTTTGATGCGTTCGAGATCCTCAAGCGCGTCATTCCGGCGGCGTTGAAGACGGCCAAGCCCGGCACGCCGGAATTCCGCGAAGCCATCCGCCAGGCGCTGCTGACGGAGAAGGAGCTGGCGGCGAGCCAGGGCGTCTACAACTTCACCGAAAAGGACCGCTACGGCCTCGACGAGCGCTCGCGCATCCTGCTCACGGTGAAGGACGGCAAGTACACGCTGGTGAAGTAGGCGTCGCCAAGATTCGAGACAACGAGAGCCGGCCCGATGGGCCGGCTCTTTTGTTTGGTCAATGGCGTGAGCTGCGGCACCGGCGCAGGTGCGCCCCCTCTCCCGCTTGCGGGAGAGGGTTGGGGAGAGGGTGCCTCCGCGTTGGGACCCTCCGAGACTTACGGAGAAAACCCCCTTGAGGAGAAAACCCTCACCCGGCGCTTCGCGCCGACCTCTCCCGCAAGCGGGAGAGGTTGCACCGAGTCAGCCGATGCACCGCGGCTACGCCGCCTGCCGCAGCGGCGTCCAGGCGAACTCGGGATAATAGTCGTCCATCATGCGGTCGACATAAGCGGTGAGGTTCGGAAATCCCTCGGCCCGCTCGCGCAAAGCGGATTCGAAGAACGGTGAGAGGACGCCGGCGAGCATACCGAACGCAGTGGCATCGACGCCGCAGGGCCTGTTGCCCATCAGGAAGGCTTTGTCGCCGAGCTGCACCGACAGCGCGAACAGCGAACGCACGGCAAGATCGACGTCGTCATCCGGCGCATGGCGGCCGAGGCCAGAGAGCAGATAGTTCTCGGCGACGCGGAATTGAGCGTCCTCGCGCAGCTTCTCGCGATTGTGCTCCGGCGCACCGTCGAAGAAATGCGCGGGCCCCTTGGCGAAATTGACCGGATCGACCCAGCGCGCGCCCACCAGCGCCCAATAGACGTGGTGCTCGATCATGCGCTCGAACGCCCAGGCCTGCGCACGCTCGGCCAAGGTGAGGCCGGCATCGAAATCGAAGCCGTAGCGGCGCTCGATATGGGCCCGGATGAAGGTGGAATCGGCCACCGCCTCGCCGCCATCGTCGATGAAGGGCAGCTGCCCCTTGGGCGAGGCCGGCGGCATCGCCCGCTCTTTCCGATAAGGCAGTCCCGCCATCTTGAGCTGCACCTCGGTCTTGGTGACGAAGGGGCTGATTTCCGGCAGGCCGAAGCCGGCGCCAAAGCCGTAAAGCGTGATCATGCAAGCTCTCCTGAACCTGTCGAACGAGTGGAAGGAACCTAGCGGCCGGCTGCTGCCACCATGGTGGCAGCAGCCGTGATATCTTCTGCGAAGCGGGCCCCGCGCCAGGCGCGGCCCATCAGATGGCGGACCAGCGCATTCGCGGCATGGTTCAGCGAGCGTGTCACCACGCTTGCGAGCGCAAATCGGAGATCAACGGCCATGAGATCGAGCGGAACGAGGCGGCCAAACGCCCAAGCCCGCAACATTTGGCCGTGCCACAGCTGCGCCCGCCACAGTGGACCGGCCTGGCCGAAATGGGTTGGAATGATCATGGACAAATCCTCTTCAGTCGATGTGTTGTCCCGGTATAGAACCCCCCTGCTGCCAACATCCTGTCAGCAGCCGCGCGCCGATTTCTGATCCGTCGTTCGAGAAGAGAACTGTCATGAGACGCGCCGACCGGCTGTTTCAAATCATCCAGGTGCTAAGGCGCACGCGTAAGCCGCTGACGGCAGACGCGATCGCGGCCGAGCTCGAGACTTCGAAGCGCACCATCTATCGCGACATCGCAACCCTGATCGGCCAGCGCGTGCCGATCCGCGGCGAAGCCGGCATGGGTTACATCCTGGAAAAGGGTTTCGACCTGCCGCCCCTGATGCTGACGCCGGACGAGATCGAGGCGGCCGTGCTGGGCGCGCAATGGGTCGCAGGCCACGCCGATTCCGCGCTGGCGCGCGCGGCCGAAGACTTGATGGCCAAGATCGCCGATACCGTCCCGGAGCGCCTGCGCCCCTTCGTACTGGAGCCGGCGAGCCGGGCGCGTCCGAGCTGGAACCGGGAACCGGACCGCCTGGACATGGCGCGCACCCGGACCCAGATCCACGAAGGCAAGAAGATCATGCTGCGCTATCGCGACGAACAGGGCCGCCCCAGCGAGCGCATGATCTGGCCGATCTCGGTCGGCTATCTCGAAGCCGTGCGGCTGCTGGCGGCCTGGTGCGAGCTGCGCGGCGACTTCCGCAGCTTCCGCACCGACCGCGTGGTCGATGCGACCTATCTCGACGAGAAATATCCGGAACGGCGCGACGTGCTGCGCGCGAGATGGCGGCAGAGCCTGGTCTGGGGTCCGCCGAAGGACACGTGAGGACGATGGACGAGACCGAGCTGTCGAGCTGTTGCCAGGGCTGCGGCGCCTGCTGCGGCTATTCGCAAAACTGGCCGCGCTTCTCGATCGAGAGCGACGAGGAGCTTGAGCTGATCCCGGAGGCGCTCGTCAACGACCGGCAATCGGGCATGCGCTGCGAGGGCGATCGCTGCGCGGCATTGCAAGGCGAGATCGGAAGGATGACGGCCTGCGGCATCTATGACGTGCGGCCGGAGGTGTGCCGCACCTGCATGCCTGGTGACGCCGAATGCGCGATGGCGCGGCGGAAGTTCGGCCTGCCCGTTATCGAGGCCGCTTAGGCGGGGACGGCTTCGCCGATCTCGTCGTCGAGCTCGTCATCGAGCGGTGCGAGCACCGAGAGCGGCTTGGTCGACAGCGTGATCGGCTTGCGCCCACCCGTCAGCGACGTCGAAGCTTTCGCGGTACCTTCGCGCGACAGCGCGAAGAGCGTCGAGCCGACGCGGCCGCCATTCTCGATCAGGTCGCGCTCGCTGCAGCTCGCTGCGATCGCGACCGCCAGCGAGTGCAAATGGCTCCGGCCGTAGCAGAACAGCGCCAGCCTGGCGCGCACGTCAGGGGAAACACTCTCAACCAGCCTCGGCAGGCCACTCTCGCTGGCGCGATACATCTCGCCAAGGAGCTCGTCGCGGACCGGGCAGAAATCGCTTTCAAAGGCATCGCGGCTTGAAAACATTGCAGTTCTCCCTCGTGTAAGGAAGATGCAGCGCAATTCTCTAACGAAAGGTTAACCACGCTGCCCGGTAGTCACCCGGGGTGGTTGCGCGTCGGCCGCGAATCGGTGGGACGCCTTGGTGGGGTTTTCAAAGACTTCCGCGGCGTCATGGCCAGGCTTGTCCCGACCCTTCACGGAAAGCCAGGAGGCACGAAGAACGTGGAGGCCCGGGACAAGCCCGGGCATGACGATCCCTCGTGCTGATGGCGATTGCCTCTCCCCGGAGGCCCAAAGGCGACCTTCAGTTCGCCGCCATGAAGATCGCGAGGCCGAAGCCGGTCAGGTGGTGCAGCGCCTGGTCGACGCCGATCAGCGTCCAGAACCAGGGATGGGCGAGGTCGACGCCGAAATTGGCGGAGACGTATCCCTTGGCGCGGTCGATCGTGATGTGGATCAGGAAGTCGATGAAGGCCACGAACCAGAATCGCGGCGCCACGATCACGATCAGCGGCAGCGCGACGGCAAGGTGGACCAGGCAGTGCACCAGGAGCGGCAGGGCCCAGCCATGCTTCTGGTCCTTGCCGTGCGCCATCCAGGCGGTTTGAAGAACGAAATCGGCGATGACGTGCTTGAAGGTGAGCAGCAACATCCAGCCAATGAGCGCTTCAACCGGAATCGCCGATGACATGGGTGGAAACGACAAAGCTGACGCCCTCATTGACGTGACGAGAAGAATTGGAGCGTTCAGCGCAACTTCTTCTTGGACCGGTCAAATCGCCGGGACGCGCAATTTATGACATCTCCCGCGGCGGAATGCAGCCGGGTGGAACCGGAAAATCGCCAAGTGTGGCTAACCGGTGATAGGATGGCCAATCGCCGCGGACATATCGAGTAAGGTTACCTCCGGCTCGAAATTTGCATTCCGCTGCCTTCGCGCTATCATCGGCGATCGGGAATATCGTTCTTTTTTCAGGCGTTTACGAATTATCGGGCCCGCCGCGCTTCCAAGCCACGCGCCGCCGCCAGCCAAACGATAAGGCCAGAGTGCTGCCATGAGTACCGAAGGCCCGATCGCATCGCCGACCATGCCGCCGCCCCGGCGCCCCAAGGTGATCAAGACCAACCAGCAGCAGGTTCTCCTCTACGTCGTGCTGACCCTGCTGCTGTCGTTCGCCACCGTCTGGGCCGGCCGCACGCTGGTGCACAATTCGGAGACGCTGACCTTTGCCGTCGGGGGCCCCAACAGCGATGAGGCGCTGTTCGCGGCCAAGCTCGCCGCCCTCCTGAAGAACAACGCTTCGCGCTTGCGGATCAACATCGTCAACAACGCCGACAATGCCAAGGCGCTCGCGCAGTTCGACCGCAGGCAGGCCGACCTCGTTGTGCTGCGCACCGACGCCAAGGTGCCGCTGCGGGCGCGCACGCTCGCGATCCTTGAGCACGATCTCGTGCTCCTGCTCGGTCCCGGCAACAAGAAGATCAAGTCGCTGGCCGAATTGAAGAAGAAGAAGGTCGCGGTCGTCGCCGAGAACGAATCCTCGCTCGCCTTCGTCCGCAGCATCCTCGACGTCCCCGATGGCCCTGAGGCTGCGAAGATCCAGATGGCGCCGCAGGGCGCGACGCTCGACAAGCTGTTCGCCCCGGCAAACGGCTTCAGCGCGGTAATCGCGATCGTCCACGCCTCGAAGGCGGTCCGGGACAAATCCTATGAGCAAGCCGCCAAGCGCGGCGGCTTCACACTGAACACCATCGAAGAAGCCAAGACGCTGGCGCGCAAATTTCCCGGCATTTCCGACGAGACCGTGACAGCGGGCTCGGTGTCGACATCCCCGCAGATTCCCGACGACGATCTCGACACGATCGGTCTCGAATGGCTGCTGGTCGCGCAATCCCGGATGTCCCCAAGCACGGCCGGCGAGCTCGCCCGCATCGTCTACGAGAACAAGGCGGCGCTCGGGCTCGACAACGGCTTTGCCACCAGGATCGAGCCGGCCTCGGTCGAGAAGGACGCCTTCGTGGTCGCACATCGGGGCGCCGCCGACTACATCAACGACGACACCAAGTCGTTCATGGATAAGTACAGCGACTTGATGTATCTGGCCGCCGCAGCGCTCAGCGTCATCGGCTCGATCTTCGCCGCGATCTACGCCAAGATCACCCGCATCGCGCCGGAGAAGGCCAGCGAGCTCTCGACCGCCATCCTCGACATCGGCGAGCGGATCGAGCACGCCCATTCGCTGGATCAGCTCGAATGTCTCCAGGATGAGCTCGAGACCATCTTGCGCGGTGCCGTCATCGGCCTCAGGGACGGCACGATCAGTACCGACGGGCTCGACACCTTCAAGCTCGGCTACGAATTCGTCCGTGACGAGATCGGCATGCGCCGCGACTATCTGAAACGTCATGCCGGCGAAGCCGACAAGACGGTACGCGATGCCGGCCCGGCTCCGTCAGACGACAGCAATGTCGTGGTGGTGAAGACCGCCCAGAGCGCCTGACAGCCGCCCCCACCGTTGTCGTGTCCCGGACAAGCTGCAATGCCGAAGGCACCCCAGCGATGAGCCGGACCCAGGAACCGGCACAATATCCGTGACCACATGGACCCCGGTCCTGCGGTGCATCACTTCGTGCTGCGCCGCGTCCGGGGCACGAGACGGAGGCTACCCGTCCGATCGCCAGCCAGTCTGGAACCCTGCCCACCCGCAACCGTTGGTTTCCGGTTGCAACCGGAGAACGCGGCATGCGTGCACTCCTCATCATCCTCCTTCTGGCAATGCTGGCGGCGGCCGGCTACTTCGCCTATTCCGCAATGGCGGTCGAAGGTGAGCCGATCCCGACGGAAGGCTATGTGGCACTGGCGCTGGGCGCGGGGTTTTCCGTCATCGTCGGCGTCGGGCTGATGGTGCTGCTGTTCTTCAGCAGCCGCCGCGGCTACGACGAGCCGCCACATTTCAGGTAAGGCACCCCGCCAGGGACGGCGGCGTGGACGGCAGGCCCGCTGCAGCGGCGCGGCAAACGACCGGCGCCGTCGTTGACGGCCTCCGCCCGGGCGGGCACTTTGGCGCCGACAACGGAGACGAGAATGTCGGACACAGCCGACGCAGCATCTAGCCCCCTGCTCGAAATCATCGGCGCCCGCGCCACCATCCGCCTCAACCGGCCGAAACATCTCAACCGGCTGCAGGCGGAGGATCTCGACGAGCTGACGAGATTGTTCGGCCGGGTCGAGGCCGATCCCGATATTCGCGTGCTGGTGCTGACCGGAACCGGGCGCGCCTTCTCCGCCGGCTACGATCTCAATTCGGTCGCGGAACGCGCGGTCAGCGCGGGCGAGCAGCAGAGCGCGGGCTCGGCCTTCGAGGCCGTCGTCAACCGGCTCGAGGATCTCGGCGTGCCGACCATCTGCCGGCTCAATGGCGGCGTCTATGGCGGCTCGACCGACCTCGCACTCGCCTGCGATTTCCGCGTCGGCGTCGATACCGCGGAAATGTTCATGCCGGCGGCGCGCCTTGGGCTGCATTACTACCCGAGCGGCATCAAGCGCTACGTGACCCGCCTCGGCGTCGACAATGCGAAGAAGCTGTTCCTCACCGCGCAGAAGATCGACGCCCCGGAAATGCTGCGCATCGGCTATCTCACCACAATGGTGCCGGTGGAATTCCTGGACGAGGAGGTCGACACGCTCGCTGCGATCCTCGCCGGCAACGCCCCCCAAGCGATGCGCGGCATGAAGCGCGCGATCAACGAGTTCGCCCGCGGCGAGTTCGATGAAGGCGCCGCCGACCGGCGCCACCGCGACAGCATGCGCGGCGACGAGATCAAGGAAGGCATCAAGGCGTTCGCCGACAAGCGGGCACCGCGATTTTGACGCCCTCTCATCCACCCGCCGCGGCGGCATGCTGCGCCGCCATCTCCGCATCTGCGGCATTGATGCGCTGGAACGCCGGCCGCGCCGTCATGCGCTCCGCATAGCGGACGAAGACATCCTTCTTCGGCACGATGCCGAACATCATGGTCCAGCTGAACGCGACGCCCCACAATACGTCGGCCGCCGTCATGCGCTCGCCGAGCAGATAGGGCCCGTTCGCCAGCTGGGCCTCGAGCGCACCCAGCATCGTATCGTAATCGGCATAGGGCGATTGCGTGATCGGCGCCGGCTCTCGCTGCATGAACTTGTCGATCAAGGCCGGCTCGAACGACGACCCATAATAGGCGATCCAGCGCAGATAAGGCCCGCGCAGCGGATCGTTCAGGGCGGGGGTCAGCCCCGCTTGCGGGAACAGGTCGGCGAGATAGATGGTGATCGCGACCTGCTCGGTCACCAGCGCCTCGCCGTGGCGAATCGCCGGCACCTTGCCGAGCGGGTTGAGGGCGAGATAGGCGGGCTTGCGCTGCTCGCCGGCCTTCATGTTGAGGACATGGAGATCGTAAGGAGCTCGCAGCTCCTCCAGCAGCACCCGCGTGCCGGTGGCCCGCGACTGCGGCGAATAGAACAGGGTGATGCGGTTCGGATCGGTCATGGCAGTCTCCATCTGGCCGGCTGGCGATGGCGCCGCTTGTAGCGGACCATACCTGACATCTTGTGTCAGGTATGGTCTAAGGGATCATGCGCGCGAGCCGGATGCTGTCGATCCTCACCACCCTCCAGGCCAGGGGACACGTCACCGCGCCCGAGCTCGCGGAGGCCTGCGAAGTGTCGGTGCGCACGATCTATCGGGACATCGACGCGCTCGCGGCGTCCGGCGTTCCCGTTTATGCAGACCGCGGCGCAGACGGCGGCTATCGCCTGCTCGACGGCTATCGCGTGCGGCTGAATGGACTGTCGCAGAGCGAGGCGGGCGCGTTGTTCCTGGCGGGATTGCCAGGCCCGGCCGCCGCACTCGGGCTCGATGCTGCGATGATCGCCGCCCAAAACAAGCTGATGGCGGCACTGCCCCCGAATTTGCGTGAGGATGCCGGGCGGATGCAGGAGCGTTTCCACCTGGACGCGCCCGGCTGGTTCGGCGAAGCGGAAGACCCGAAGCACCTGCGCACCATCGCCGGCGCCGTGCTGCGCGGGACGCTGATCAGGATCCGGTACCGGAGCTGGCGCGCCGAGAAGCAGCGCCGCGTCGCGCCGCTCGGCCTCGTGCTGAAGGGCGGCAGCTGGTATCTCGCAGGACAAGTCGACGGCAGCGTGCGCACCTATCGCGTCGCACGCGTGCTCGACTGCACAGCCCTCGGCGACCGCTTCGATCGTCCGGCCGGCTTCGACCTCGCCGCCCATTGGCGGGCCGCGACGCTGCGGCTCGAAGGCGAGATGCACCCCAATGTTGCGATCGTCCGGCTGTCGCCGTTCGGCGTGAAGCTGCTCGACGCGCTCGGCCAGCCCTATGTCAAGGCACGCACACAGCTCGAGGAGACAACCGATGCAGACGGCTGGCGCATTGCGCGCGTGCCGGTCGGAAAGACATCGTGGCATGCCGCGGCCGAACTGCTGCGGCTCGGCCCGGAAGCCGAAGTCCTTGAACCGGCCGATCTCCGCGACAAGATGGCCGAGCTGACGCAGGCGATGGCCGTGCGCTATCGCGCGGCGCAGAAAGCCTGATCGCGGCGCATTCTGCCGCAGCCGACGAAACATTCCTGAAACACGATTCTTCCCGCTTGCCATGAACGCGATCGCGTCTCGTCTCGACGGAAATGCAGGGACGCAACAATGGCCCTAGCGCCGAATGGAGAATGAAGATGTTTCGTAAGCTTGCACTTGGTCTGATCGCCGCCGGCTCGCTCGGCGTTGCCGCTCTCGCCCCCACCGCGGCCTCGGCCGGCGGCTTCCATCACCATCATGGTCATCACCACTGGGGTCCCGGCTGGGGCTTTGGCGGTATCTACCTCAACACCGGCGTCAGCAATTGCTATCAGGAGCGCCTGGTCCGGACCCGTCACGGCCTGCGCGTGCGCGTCGTGAACGTCTGCGCCTACGGGATCTACTGATATCTCGATATCACGACAAAGCTCCGGTCGCATCGCGGCCGGAGTTTTGCGTTGAGCTAGCCGGCCTGCCGCTGCCGGCGAAACCAGGCCCAGGTCTCGCGCGTCGTTCTGATGTAGCCGCGGCCGCGATGGACGATCTCGCCGTCGACGATCGCGTTCAGCTTCGGCAGGGCGTGAAAGGGGATCGAGGGATAAGCGTGGTGCTCGACATGATACGGCATGTTCCACGCGAACCATTTGACGATAGCACCGGTGTAAGTCGTGCGGGTGTTCTGAAAGGCGCTGCGGGTGCGGTCGCAACCGGTATGCTCGGCGTAGAGATAGGGTCGCAGGAAGAACTGCCCGATCACGAGCGGCACGATCCAGACCCAGAGCAGCAGCGCTGAAGAGAACCACAGCGACAGCGCGAGCAGCAGGGCGTAGAGCGCGACATAGGCGCGCGCCTCGGCAACGATGGTACTGCGCTTGCTCTCGGGAATCCATGGCACGACGACCTTACCGGTGATCGCGTGGCCGAGCATCAGCCGCAGACGGCCGGCGACCTGGAGCAGGCCGCTATAGGCGAGCGCAAGCTGGGTGTCGGACGTCGGCTTCACGCCCACGATCAGCTCGGGATCCCTTTCCGGGTCCTGCGTGTAGCGATGATGGTCCCAGTGAAACAGACAGTAATATTCGTAAGGCAGCCCGATGATGAACGCCGAGAGATAGCCGACGCCGAGATTGAGGCCCCGGCTCCTGAATGCCGTCTTGTGCGCGGTCTCGTGCACCGCCATGAACAGGAAGGCAACGACATAGCCCTGCACCACCATCAGCGGCAGCGCCCAGAGCGCGCCCCAGCTCGACGAAACCCTCCAGATCAGCGCGCCCACCAGCACAATCACGCTGTAATGGCCGAGGCTCTGCACCGCACCTCTGATGTTGGAGCGAACCGACAATTCGCGCAGCGTGGTGGGCGTCAGGGGCTTCAGGCGATGGCCGGCGTCCGGAATGGTTGCGTCACTCATGATCGGTTGCGTGCCCTACTTGCGGAGAAGCTCGGCGAGCTCGGCCTTGATGAAGGCCTGTTCGCGGGGATTGTTGATGGGATTGCCGGCGCGATGGCCATGCAGCGACGGGATCGGATGCAGCACCGCGGATCTCGCGTTGACGAGCTTGCCGAGTTCGTCCTCGTTGTCGTGCACGTCGAAATAACGGTCAGTCGCGCCCGGCATCAGCAGCATGTGGGCCTTGATCGCCGCCAGCGCGCGATCGAGATCGCCGGCGAATGCCCCACACCGACTGATGTCGCCACGCTGCCAGATGCCGATCTGCGCCAGAAGATCGTTGGCATCGCGCCGCGCGAAGGTCGCATCCCAGGCGCGGACGAGATAATCCTCGAGTGAAGTGAAGCCGGCCTCGCGCCAGAGCTCGTCGCGGTAGAAGCCGTGCGACATCGCCCAGCCGGCATAGACGCGTCCCATGGCGCGGTAGCCGGCGACGGGTTTTTCGAGGAAACGACCATCGCGGAAGGCGGGATCGGCCGTGAGCGCGGCCTTCACGCTTTCGAGGAAGACGTAGTTGTACGGTGAGCAGCGGGCGCTGCCGCAGACGATCGCGGCGCGCTCGACCATGTCCGGATGCAGCGCCGACCAGTGATAGGCCTGCATGCCGCCCATCGACCAGCCATAGACCAGCGCAAGCTTCGAGATGCCGAAGCGCTCGGTGAGCAGCCGGTGCTGGACCGCGACGGCATCGTGATAGCTCACTTCCGGGAAAGGCGCGGGCGTGTTCGAGGGCGACGACGACAGGCCGTTGCCGAACAGGTTCGGGATGATGATGAAGTAGTGCGTGGGATCGAGCACGCCGTCGGGCCCGATCAGCCATTCAATGTCGGTGTGCTGGGCGCTGAACGAGGTCGGATAGAGGATGACGTTGTCTTTGGCCGGGCTCAGCGTGCCGTAGGTCTTGTAGGCGAGCTTCAGCGCGGGAAACACGGACCCGGATTGGAGCGTGACGTCGCCAGCCTCGAAGATGTCGTAGTCACGCTGCGCCGTCATGCACTCAGCTCCCGCTCACGGAGGCCTTCTCGGCGTCCCCGATGCATCGATCATGCCGGCTTTCGCCGGATGCGTCGCTTTACTTATAGTGTACTATTAGTACAGTTATTCGGCGCCGGCAAGATGAATCCGGTCCGCAACCCGGCTCAGGCGATGGCCGCGAGATAGCGCGCGACCGACGCAGCAAACGCCGCCTTGGCACCGCTGGCGATGTTGCGGCCCCACCAGGCGCCATAGATCCGGTCGAAGGCGAACGGCTCGACGGCTGACGCAATCCGCCGCACCGCGGCGGCGTTGAGCGGCATGTAGTTCGGATAGGAATACATGAAGCTGACGAAGCGCTGGTCCATCGTCACCTGCGCGATATCCCCCGTGAGCAGTGCACCCTTGCCGTCCGCACCACGCGCATAATGCAGCACGGTGGCGCCGGAGAAGTGGCCTCCGGTGCGAAGCAGCAGCACGTCGTCGGAGAGGCGATGGCTTTCGCCGGTCCAGTGCACGATCGTCGGATGAGGCCGCGTGACGAAGGCGCGATCGTCGGAGTGCAGATAGACCGGCACGCCACCGAACCTGTCGCTCCAGTCGGCGACCGCGCCATAGTAATGCGGATGCGAGATCGCGATGGCCTTGAGGCCGCCGAGTGCTGTGATGTGCTGGATGGCCTCGTCGGTCGCGAGCGGAATGCAATCCCACATCACGCAGCCGTCGCCGTCAGGCACCAGCAGCGCTCGCTGCCCGATGGCAAAGCTCGGCTCCATGCCGATCCCGGTCAGGCCGAGATCGTCGCGCCCCACCAGTCGGTGCTTGCGCGCGAGCTCCTCGCGCGTGAGGAAAGCTTGACCGTCCCAGCCGACGAACTGGCGCTCGTCCTCGCAGATCGGACAGGCCGCAGGGGGTTTTCCGCTATCCGGGAATTGAGCGCCGCAGGTTGCGCAGGTCCAGAGGGGCATCGCGCTGATCCATCATGATCCAGTCTTGCAAGACATGACGTCGCACTCGCCGGATCGCAAGAGCAACCGGAACCAACGGGTTGAGAGCAGGTTAAGTTCTGGTCGGCCCGGGCACCCGCCCGCCGAGTCCGGATCATGCGAGATCCGATTCGATCGGCAGCATCAAGTTCAGCGTCTCGATGACATCTCGCCCTTCAACGTCTCGCATCTGGCCCCTGTTCGCGCTCAATTTCTTCATGGCCGACATGCAGTCGGGCATCGGGCCGTTCGTCGGGGTCTTCCTTCAGGAACGCGGCTGGGCGACCGGCCTGATCGGCACGGCAATGACGATCGGCAACGTCGCGGGCATGCTGGTCACGACTCCGATCGGCGGCTTCATCGATTCCAGCCGCAACAAGCGGCTGTGGGTGATCATTCCCGGCATCTGCGTTGTCTCGGCGTCCGCAATCATCCTGATCTCGCAAAACTTCTGGGCGGTGACGTTCTCGCAAGTGGCGCAATCGCTGGCGAGCGCCGCAATCGTGCCGGCCGTCACGGGCATCACGCTCGGCATCGCCAAGCAGAAGGGCTTCAATGCGCTCAACGGCCGCAACCAGGCCTATAACCACGCCGGCAACATGGTGGGCGCGGCGCTGTCGGGCTATCTCGGCTACAAGTTCGGCTATGTCGCCGTGTTCGCGCTGGCGGCCGTATTCGGCGCCATCGCCATCGCCTGCGTCATGATGATTCCAGCCCAGGCGATCGACGACCGCGCCGCGCGCGGCAGCAAGGAGGACGATTCCAAGGCGCCGCCGGATGCGATGACGATGCTGCTGAAGCACAAGGCGCTGCTCGTGCTGGCTCTCGCCCTCGCGCTGTTCCACCTCGGCAATGCCGCGATCGTGCCGCTGTACGGACTTGCCGCGGTCGCCGAGGGACAGGCCAACGGCCCGAGCTTCGTCGCAACCACCGTGGTGATCGCACAGGGCGTGATGATCGTGACCTCGCTGATCGCGATGAAGGCCGCGAGCAAGCGCAACTACTGGCCGGTGATCCTGGTGTCTTTCATGTTCTTGCCGGTCCGCGGCGTGCTCGCCTTCTTCGTCACGGGATGGTGGGGCGTCGTGCCGATGCAGGTGCTCGACGGCATCGGCACCGGACTGCAAACGGTCGCCGTCCCCGGCATGGTCGCGCGCTCGCTCAACGGCACCGGCCGCATCAATCTCGGCCAGGGCGCCGTGATCACCGTGCAAGGTGTCGGCGCGAGCCTCAGTCCCGCCCTCGGCGGCTGGATCACGCAATGGATCGGCTATGGGCCGACCTTCCTGCTGCTCGGCGGCTTTGGCCTGGCGTCGATCGCGCTGTGGCTGGCCTTCAGTGCGGCGGTGAAGAAGTATTGAGGTTCTCCGGCGCCTGGCGGTCGCGGCGCAGCGTGCTCGATTTGCCCAATAAGGAGGCTGCGGCACCTCGTCGCTGGCTCAGCGCGTAGGTGCGAGTGGTTTTTCGCGCAATCTGGCGCTTTTCTAGTTGCCGCATCCCCGGCGCGCCGACGAAAGTGCGGACCGCAATGAATCGGCAATAGGCGTTCCGGCGATCGATGACCCAGCCGCAGCTCTCATTCGATGGCGACCCGAACGGTGCGGCCTATGAGCAATGGCGCGAGCAGTTTTGCCGTCAGGTAGCGAACGTCGATTTCGTGCCGGTTGGTGAAGGGCGCGTTCACCGAACCATTGCGCCTGCCATTCTTCCCCGCCTCAGACTCTCGGCCTCGTTCGGCACGCCGATGTCCTTCGTGTCATTGGGAACGAACGACGAGTTGGTGATCACGACGTCGCCCAATTCGGCATTGCGTGGGGCCATGGGGAAACGGCCACTGGAGGTCGCCGCCGGCGACATCACGATCGGCGATCCCTCGATCAAGGGGGCCCAAATCACGCAACTGGCGTATGGTAATTTCCAGACCGCGCTGCTGCCGCGAAAGGCCCTGCTGCGCGCCTGCCCGAATGCCGAGGACCTGATCGCGGGGTCGATCTCCGGCGCCAACCCGATCACATCGATGTTCCTGCGATATTACGATCTCGCGCATGCGCACGCGGACAAGCTCGCGCCGGCGGAGCTCGATGCGGTCTCGCAGCACCTGTTCGACCTCGCCGTCCTGATGCTCGGCGCACGCGGCGATGCCGCCGAAGAGGCTCAATTGCGCGGCCTTGCGGCGGCGCGCTTCGAAGCGCTCAAGTCCGACATCCTGGCGCAGCTGGACAGCCCCGCATTGTCGCTGTCCGACCTTGCAGCCACGCACCGCATCAGCGCGCGCACGATCCAGTTACTGTTCGAGAAGGCCGGCATCACCTATAGCGGCTTCGTGCTGGAGCAACGATTGCTGCGCGCCGAACGACTGCTGCGAAATCCTGCGATGCGCAGCCGCAAGATCATCGAGATCGCGCACCTTGCCGGATTTCACGACGTCTCTTACTTCCATCGCGCGTTTCGCCGCCGTTTCGGAGCGACGCCCGACGATGTCAGGAAGCTGGCTGGCGAGGCCGAATAGGCGAGTTCGCCGCGACGGTGCCGGAACGGCGCCTGCTACGTCCCAAAGCTCTTCTGCACCGCCTTGTCGAGCGTTTCGCCGCCGACGAAGCGCTGGCGCAGCTCGCGCTTGAGCAGCTTGCCGCTCGGATTCTTCGGCAGGGCGTCCACGAAGATCACGCGCTTGGGCACCTTGAAGTGGGCCATATGGCCGGCGCAATGTCTGATGACGGTTTCTTCGTCGAGCTTTGCCCCGGTCTTGACCACGACGATGGCGGTCACCGCCTCGATCCAGCGCGGATCGGGCAGGCCGACGACCGCGACTTCGGAGACCTCCGGGATGCGATAGACCATCTCCTCGACCTCGCGGCTCGCGACGTTCTCGCCGCCGGTCTTGATCATATCCTTGACGCGGTCGACCACGGTGATGTGGCCTTCCTCGTCGACCGTGGCGAGATCGCCGGAATGAAACCAGCCGCCGGTGAATGCCGCTGCGGTCTTGACCGGATCGTTGTAATAGCCGGAGAGCAGATGCGGCGAGCGATGCACGATCTCGCCGACTTCGCCGACCTTGACGTCCTCCATCGCTGTGTTGACGACGCGCGTCTCGACGTTGAGCACGGGCTTGCCGGCGGAGCCGGCCTTGCGGAGCTGATCCTCCGGCCGCAGCACGGTCGCGAGCGGCGCGATCTCGGTCTGGCCGTAGAAATTCCAGAACTTTACGGCCGGCAGCCGGCGCTGCAATTCGAGCAGCACCTCCACCGGCATGATCGAGGCGCCGTAATACCCCTTCTGCAACGTCGACAGATCAGTCTTGTCGAAGTTCGGCGAGCGCAGCATCGCGATCCAGATCGTCGGCGGCGCGAAGAACGAGGTGATCCTGTGCGCCTGGATCAGCGCCAGGATGTTGTCGGCGGTCGGCTTGCCCGTGATCACGCCGGAGGCGCCGAGATAGACCTGCGGACCCAGGAACACATCCAGCTGCGCACAATGATAGAGCGGCAGAGCGTGCAGGAACTTGTCGTCCACGCTCATGCCGCCATCGATGATGCAGCTGACATACTGCCACATCACGGCTTCATGGGTCAGCATCGCGCCCTTGGGCAGCGATTCCGTGCCCGAGGTGTAGACGATCTGCGCGAGATCGCGGCTGTCGACCGAGGCGTCCAGGAACGAGCCGTCGGGATGCAGGAGATCGTCGAAGGTGGTGAGGTCTGCAGGCGGCGCGGCCGGATCCTCGCCCGGCAGCCAGATCATCTTCTCGACCGCGCAATCCTTCGCGCTCGCCGCGCGTGCCGGCCCGACGAAATCGGGTCCGGTCGCGAGGAGCCTTGCGCCGGAGCTCTTCAGGATGAAATTGATCTCGTCCGGATTGAGCATGAAGTTGATCGGCACCAGCACCGCGCCGATCCGCGCCGCCGCGAAGCGTAGCGCAGCAAAGGCGTGCGAGTTGCGCGAGAGCACGGCGAGGCGGTCGCCCTTGCCAACGCCGAGGCCGAGCAGGCCGCGGCCGAGCCGGTTGCAGATCGCATCCATCTCGGCAAAGCTCCAGCTGACATCGCCGCAGCTCACCGCGAGCTTGTTCGGCTCACGGCCTGCGGAGCGGCGCAGAAGATCGCCGATGGAATGCTCGCGCGCTTTCGAGATGGTGGCTGCAATGTCGCCGGTCATTTCTTCCCCGTGGAATTTCGCTCAGCACAGGCTGCGAGCTTTCGTGTTTCGCGGAACGGTAATCGGCGCTGTCAGCGCCGTCAAATTGCAGGGAGCAGATCAAAACTCGCGAAAACAACCCCATGCACAGTAGACGGTGGTTGCAAAATCAATGGGTTAGGTGGGGAGCGGGATTGGGTGCGGGTCGAGCAGGATTTCAGGAGCGAAAAAGCCGAGGGATCGTGGTTTGACTCGCCCGTCCGGCTCGCCCAAGCGAGCCGAGGCGAATTGGCCGCGATCGTTGCCGCCCATTCCGAATGGGGTCTCTCGCGATTTGCTTCGTCGGGCAAAACAGGAGCATAGTGGCATCATCGCAGGAGGTCGGGCGGGCCGGGATGTGGCGGCGCCTTTCGGCGAGCGAGTTGCGCGGTTGAGGCTCGTCAGGCCTTTTTGTTTTCTCCAACGTTGGCCGATGCACAGTCGGAGTTGGCGCGGTCCAGCACTGTCACCGTGGCGCGGTCCAGCACCGTCACCGTAATGCGCGCCGACCAAGCTCACGATCACGATTATCCATCAGGTCGCGGGATTGGCACTCCAACCTCAATTGCCCCGCTTGACCAGTGGGCATTCACTGTCAGCCAGCGAAGCGTAGACTTCGCCGCTTGGAATTTTCTCGAGCACGTTATAGTACTCCCAGGGTGCCTTGACCTCGGACGGATCCTTCACCTGCACAAGATAGAAGTCGTGCACGAGCTTGCCGTCGTCGCGCAACCTCGCGCCGCGTGCGTAGAAATCGTCGACGGGCGTCGAGCGCATCTTCTCCAGCACTGGATCCGTCGCATCGGTGCCTGCGGCAGCGACTGCTTTCAGATAGTGGCTGACGCCGGAATAGACCGCGGCTTGCGGTGCCGTGGGCATGGCGCTGCGAAGCTTGAAGAAGCGCTGGCCGAACGCCCTGCTCTCGTCATCCAACGCCCAGTACCATGCCGTCAGCGTGGTCAGGCCCTTGGCGGTTTTCGGGCCCATCGCATGAACATCAGTGTCGAACATCAGTTCGGCCACCGGCTTCTGGCTTCCCGTGTTCATGCCGAACTCGTTCCATTGCTTCATCAGGTTGACGAGCTGGTCGCCGGCATTGGCGAAGGCGATCGCCTTGGCGCCGGACGCCTTCGCCTGCAGGATGAAAGAGCTGTAGTCCGCGTTGCCAATCGGGTGATACACCGCGCCGAGCGACTTGCCGCCCGCCGCCGCCAGCACGCGCTGCGATTCCGACACCATGTTCTTGCCGAACGCGTAATCGGCCGCGATGAAGAACCAGGTGTCGTAGCCCTGGCTGACCAGGGTGCGGATCGGTCCCGACACCAGATTGTAGGAATCGTGCAGCCACGCCAGGCCGTTTCGCGAACATTGTTTGCCCGTCAGTTCGGTGGTCGCCACCGCCGAGTAGACCGCAATCTTGTTCTTGTCACGCGCCAGCGACTGGATCGCCAGCCCCACGGCCGAATTGGAGACGTCGGCGACCATGTCGACGCCGTCGACGTCGAACCATTTGCGGACAATGCCGACGCCGATATCGGGCTTGTTCTGGTGATCGGCGGCCAAAATCTCGACATTGATCGACGGCACCAGTTTCTGAAAGTCTTCCGCCGCCATCCTGGCTGCCGCCACGGAGCCCGATCCCGACAGGTCGGACAATGGCCCGGTCTGGTCATTGATGATGCCGATCCGGACCACGCGACCGGAGAGTTCGGCGGCGTGGGTGGGCAGAAAAGATGCGATGAAAGTCCCAACGACGAGAAGCGTAGCGATGCGGCCGTGCCAGTTCATGCGAACACCTTTCCAATAAGGGCGCTTGTGCCTTTCCTCCCTGTCTCGAACAGCTTAAGCCGCCGTTGCTCTCGCCTTGAGTTTAGAAACCGCCTTCTGCACCGCGGCTGCGCGCTTTTGCAGCCAAGGTTCGGCCTCGCGGCGCATGCGGGAAATCAGCTCACGCGGCGCATTCTGCACGGTGATGTCGAACGGCGGCTGCGGCTGATATTCCAGCATCAGCTGGAGGTTTTTTGCAACGTCTTGGCCGCAGAGTTCGGCGGCAACCTGAAAACCGAAATCGATACCGGCGGTGACCCCACCGCCGGAAATGCGGTTGCGGTCGACCACGACGCGTTCGTCGACGGCGATGGCGCCAAACGCAGCAAGCTGGTCGCTCATCAGCCAATGGCAGGCTGACCTGTATCCATCGATGAGGCCCGCGGCGCCGAGGATCAGACAGCCGGCGCAAACTGAGGTGATGTAGCGCGCCGATCCACCCTTGTCGCGAACGAAGGCAATCACCTCGTCATCGTCCATGGTGGCGACTTGTCCCGGACCGCCGCCGATGCAGAACACGTCCAGATCCGGGCATTCGGCAAAGGTCGTGGTTGGCAGCAGCGGCAGACCGACGTCGCTGACGACGGGCTCGATGCGCTTCCACAGCAGGTGCATGCGGACGTTCGGCAGACGGGCAAAAACTTCGAATGGTCCGGTGACGTCCAGTTGCGTCATCCCAGGATAGTACAGAATTCCGATTTCGATCCGCTTGCCGGACATGGAGCCCTCCTAACGTTGGATAACTCATGTTGACAGCGGAGGGCCTCTGCCGAAATGTCATAACACACGCAATTCCTGCCAAGCCTTCCCTGCTCAAGGCGCTGCCAATGGCCCGTTCCGCCCCCCGCCGCGTGGTCTTCGTCCTTTTCGACGACTGTCTGCTGCTCGACTTTGCCGGACCGCTACAGGCCTTCGAACTGGCCTGCGAAACGTCGAAAGCGGGGCGCGCGCCCTATGTCTGGCAGATCTGCTCGTTGAAAGGCGGGTCGGTCAAAACCTCGTCCGGTCTGGAGGTGATGACGACCGCCCTCGCTGACTGCGACCACAAGAACATCGACACCCTCATGGTGGGTGGCGGTCCCGGCGTCCATCGCGCCGCTGCAGAAGCCGCGCTGGTCGATTGGTTTCGCCTGGCAGCGCCGAAGGCAAGGCGCGTCTGCTCGGTCTGCACGGGCACATTCATCCTCGCCGCAGCCGGGCTGCTGCGCGGGCGGCGCGCGGTCACCCATTGGGGTTCCTGTGACCTGCTGCGCGCAAAACATCCCGACGTTTCGGTTCAGGTCGACCCGGTCTTCGTGCATGACGGCGGCATCTGGACATCGGCAGGCGTGACGGCCGGCATCGATCTGGCGCTCACGCTGCTGGAAGATGATCTCGGCCATCGCGAGGCCATGCGCATCGCGCGGCGCCTCGTCGTTTTCCTCAAGCGGCCCGGCGGGCAGGCGCAATTCAGCGTGCCGCTGTCAATGCAGGCCTCGGAAGATCGGGCTCTCGAAAAAATTTCGAGCTGGATGCAAGAAAATCTCGGCCGCGATTTGCGTGTCGAAAGTCTCGCCGAACGAGCGGGCATGAGCCCGCGCACCTTCGCGCGCGTGTTTCGCCAGAAGACCGGCCGCACGCCCGCCAAGGCGGTCGAAGAGCTTCGCGTCGAGGCTGCCCGGCGCGCGCTGGAAGAGTCCGCCTCCCCTATCAAGGAAATCGCCGCGCGCGCAGGCTTTCAGAGCGAGGAGCATCTACGCCGCGCGTTCCGCCGCCGCCTGAACGTGCTGCCGCATGACTACCGGGTTCGATTCCATCAAGGGTAGAGACAACAAGCGACGGGCGGGGTGGCTCGACCTTTTGACGCCATGGGCGCCCAACGGGACAATAAGCTACCCCTCCAAAATCGCGACCGCTCGCGTCCATCCGGCCGAGGCTCGCTCGATCTTGACGGGGAAGCATGACACCTTGAAGCCGGTTGGCGGCAGCAGTTCGAGATTGTGCAGCTTCTCGAGATGACAATAGCCGATATGGCGTCCGGCCTTGTGGCCTTCCCAGATCAGGCTGGCGTCTTTCGTCTCGGCATATTTCTTCGCGGTGTGAACGAACGGCGCGTCCCAGCTCCAGCCATCGGTGCCGGTCAGGCGCACACCGCGCTCGAGCAGGTACATGGTTGCCTCATAGCCCATGCCGCAGCCCGAGGTAACGTAGTCCTGCCGGCCATATTTGGCTCCGGCGCTGGTGTTGACCACGACGATCTCGAGCGGCCTCAGCTCGTGGCCGATGCGCTTGAGCTCGGCCTCGATGTCCTTGGCCGTCGCGACATAGCCGTCCGGCAAGTGCCGGAAGTCGAGCTTCACGCCGGGCTGGAAGCACCATTCCAACGGCACCTCGTCGATGGTCCAGGACCGCTCGCCGCGATTCATGGTCGGGTGAAAATGCCAGGGCGCATCGAGATGCGTGCCGTTGTGGGTGGAGAGGCTGACCTGCTCCACCGCCCAGCCCTGGCCATCAGGCAGATCCTCGGCCTTCAGTCCATCGAAGAACTGCAGCATGCGCGGCAGGCCCTGCTGATGATTGATGTACTGGATCGTCGGATGATTGCCAGGCGGGTCGGCCGGCACGTCGTTCTGGAGGGGGACGGAGATGTCGATCAGCTTGCTCGTCATGGCGCTTCCTCGTTGATTGTTCTCGTTGGCGGCAGTCAGGCGTCGCTTCAAGCGCGCCTTCAGACGCCCCCTTCAGGTTTCTTGCCGCTCGACGCGATTCTTCAAAATGCCGATCTTCTCGACCTCGAGCTCGATCGTATCGCCATGCTCGAGAAACCAGCCGAGCTCGAGGCCGCAGCCATTGCCGACCGTGCCGGAGCCGATGAATTCACCGGGCATCAGCGTCTCGTCCTGGGAGACGTGCGCGATGATCTCCTCGAACGAAAACAGCATGCCCTCGGAGATGCCCTTGGAGCGGGTCTCGCCGTTGACGCGCGCTTCCATCTTCAGCTTGTAGGGATCACCGATCTCGTCCGGCGTCACGATCCAGGGCCCCATCACATTGCCGCCGTCAAAACTCTTGCCCTTGGCAGGGCCGAGCCGCCCCTCCATCTCGATGCGCTGGGCGTCGCGCGCGGAGAAATCGTTGAAGATGGTGTAGCCGAAGATGTGATCCCCAGCCCTCGCAGGCGTGATGTTCGCGCCCTTGTTCTTGGTGATGATGCCGAATTCGAGCTCGTAGTCCATCACCTTGCTGTAGCGCGGCCATTTCACCGTGGTGTTGGTGCCGCGGACGCTGAAGCGGTTGGTGATGTAGTAGATCGGCTGCTTGCGATAGACCTCGGGCAATTCGCCGAGCGGCTCGGCGTCGATGCGCGCCAATTCCGCCATGTCGCCCTTGGCACGCGCGGCGAGCTTTTGCTGCCCGCGCGGCGCCTGCAGGATGTGCAGGGGGAACGACATGCCGTCGCGCATTTGCCTCGGCTCCGGCACCGGCGCGAGGATGTCGACGGTGGTGACCGCCGCCGACAGCGTCGCGTCCTTTCCGTGCTTGTCGAGCAGCGCCCGGGCCCGATCGAGCGCGCGGGGCCCGGCGTCGATCAGCGCCAGCATCGAGCCGAAGGCCGGATCGGCTCCGCCGTCCCGTGCGGCCGCGGCGGCGAGGTCAAGCACCTGGCTGTCATTGCTATGGACGGCTCCGATCTTCTCCTGACCGGCCGTTTTGAATGTTGCGAGCTTCACCTTGGGCACCCCTTGTCATCGTTTCAAATATATGATCAGATAAAATATCGATAAACAAGACTGAAAAATACAAAACGGGGAGAGCGCAGTGAGGCGAACGAGCAGAACGATGTTGGCGGGCCTCGTGCTCGGGATGTCTGCTGGCCTGACGGCACCCGCGCTGGCGCAAGCCAAGATCCAAATCGGCTGCACCGCGACCTCCGACTGCGCCTCGGCCATGGTCGCGGTCGACGAAGGCATTTTCAAAAAGCATGGGCTGGACGTCGAGATGACGCCGATCGCGATCAATTCCAACATCCCGGCGGCGATCCTGTCGAACTCGATTCAGGTCGGCGGCCCCACCTCCACCGTCTTCCTCCAGGCCGTCGACGGGGGCCTCGACCTGGTCGCGATCGCCGGCGCCTCGGTCATGAATCCGACCTCGAACACCGCGATCGCCGCCTTCGTCCGCAACGGCATCACCATCAAGGATCCCAAGGATTTCATCGGCAAGAAGGTCGGCGCGCCCGGCCTGAACGCCTTTCTCCATGTGCTGTTCGTGAAATGGCTGGTCGAAAAAGGCGTCGATCCCAAAAGCGTCAATTTCGTCGAAGTCACCTTCCCGACCATGGCCGACATCATCAAGTCGGGCGGCGTTGATGCCGTGCTCACGGCCGAGCCGTTCGTCACGCGCATGAGCAATGCGGGGCTCGGCTCGGTCGGCGCGCGCTACGGTGCCGAGCTCGGCCGCACCGATCCGATCATCTTCTATGCCGCCTCGCGCGACTGGGCGGAGAAGAATGTGGCCACCGTGAAGAAATTCCGCGAAGCCGTCGCGGAGGCGGCCGCGATCGTCAACGGCGACCGCGAGAAGGCCTCGGCCTCGATTGCCAAGTTCACCAAGCAGCCGCTCGAGCTGGTCAAGGCAACGCCGCCGAACCAGTCCGAGCCGAACCTCAAGCCGCAAAACCTCAGCTGGTGGATCGAGGTGATGTCGTCGCAGAAGATGCTGCAATCGAAGCTCGACACCGCGAAACTGGTGCTGAACTAAGGGATATCGACGATGCCAGCTCCCGAGCGCACTCTCGAACGCCTGCCGACGGAAGCCGGCACCTTGAGCGAGCGTGCCGCAAACCTCATCGAGCAGGACATCCTGGCGGGAGATCTCGCACCGGGATCGCGGCTGGGCATCCTCGACCTCGTGCAACGTTACGATATCGGCGCCACGCCCCTGCGCGAAGGCCTTTCGCGGTTGATGTCGCGCGGCCTCATCGTCGGCATCGGCCAGCGCGGCTTCCGCGTCGCCGAGGTCAGCCGCGAGGATCTCGCCGACATCACCTGCATGCGGACGGCGGTCGAGATCGAGGCGGTCAAGCTCGCCATCCTCCACGGCGATGCTGCCTGGGAGGCCGGCATCATCAGCGCGCTGCATCAGATGCGCCGACACATCGAGCGCACCGGCGACGAATTCCGCGAGGGCGCGGCGGAGTTCGACCGGCTGCACAAGGGCTTCCACACCGCGCTGCTCGCCGCCTGCGGCTCGCGGCGCATGCTGGCCGCCCACTCCGACCTCTACGACCAGGCCTACCGCTATCGCCGCGTGATGATGGGCGCCATCGACAGCAGCGAGAGATTCATCCGCAGTCACCAGATGCTCGCCGACCACGTGCTCGCCCGCGACGTGGCCGCCGCGCAAAAAATGCTGGCGGCGCATCTGCACTCGACCATCGATTTCGTCTATCCGCAGGTGGGCGGGGAACAATCATGAGCGTCGTTGCAAGGCTCATTGAGGCGCGCGCCGCGCGGCGGCAGAAACCGCTGATCGCGTTCAACGCCGCGACGCTGCGGCTCGGCGGCAAGATCATCATCGAGAACCTCGATCTCCAGGTGCGGCCGGGCGAATTCCTCTGCATCGTCGGCGCCTCCGGCTGCGGCAAGACCACGGCGCTGCGGCTCGCCGCAGGCCTCTATCGCCCCACGAGCGGCGCGGTGACGTTTGACGGCGAAGAGATCACCGAGCCGCGGCGTGAGGTCGCGATCGTGTTCCAGGATTACGGCAAGGCGCTGTTGCCGTGGCGGACCGCGGCCGGAAACATCTCGCTGGCGCTGGAAGCCTCGCGTGTGCCGGCGCGCGAACGCGGCGCGCGCATCGAGGCGCTGCTGCGCAAGGTCGGACTGCCCGGCCATGCCGACAAATATCCGGCCGAAATGTCCGGGGGCATGCAGCAGCGCCTGCAGATCGCGCGCTGCCTTGCGCAGGAGCCGACCACGCTCTTGATGGACGAGCCGTTCGGTGCGCTGGATGCAATGACGCGGCAGGGCTTGCAGGACGAGGTCCTGTCGCTGACGCAGGCGAGCGAGACCACCGTGATCTTCGTGACCCACGATCTCGACGAGGCGATCTATCTCGGCGACCGCGTCATCGGCCTCTTGCCGCATCCGGGCCGGATCGGGATCGAACTCGACGTCGACCTGCCGCGTCCGCGCGACCAGCTTGCCACCCGCGAGCATCCGGAATTCCTGCGGCTGCGCCGGCAATTGTTCGACTTCATCAAGGCGACCGAGCATTGAGCCTCGATCGCACCAAGCCCTTGCTGCTGCCGCTGGCGCTGGTGCTGGCGTTTGAGCTCTGGGCGCGCCTCACCCATCTGCAAAGCGACAGCCTGGCGCCGCCGAGCGCAATCCTCGCGGCGCTGGCCACGGCGCTCGCCGATCTCTCGATCCCGATCGCGACCCGCGACACGCTGTTCGCTGCCTTCGCGGGTCTTTCCATCGGCAGCGCCATCGGGCTTGCGCTCGGCATCGCCTTCGGCATTTCGCGTCCGCTTGACCGGCTGATGGAGGTGACGGTCGAGGCGATTCGCCCGATTCCCTCGATCGCGCTGCTGCCGATTGCGTTGATCGCGCTCGGCTTTGGCTATCGCATGGAGATCGTGATCGTGGCGTTCGCCTGCGTCTGGCCGATGCTGATCATGACCCGCAGCGCGGTGCGCAGCATCGAGCCGCGATTGATGGAAGTGTCGCGGGCCTTGCGGCTGAGCGCGCCGCAACGGATCGCGAAGATCGTGATCCCGGCCGCACTGCCGCGGATCTTTGTCGCCTTCCGCCTGTCGGCCGGGATCGCCCTGATCGTCGCGGTCACCGTCGAGATCGCCATCAACCCGATCGGCTTGGGTGCCGGCATCATGCTGGCACAGCAGGCCCTGCGCGCCGACCTGATGCTCGCCTATCTCGTCTGGATCGGCGCGATCGGCTACGCGCTGAACATGCTGTTGATCGCCGCCCAGCGCCGTCTGTTCGGCCGCGCCGCGCTCGCCGGAGACAATCCATGAAGCGCACCGCGATCCTCTGGCGTGTCGCAAGCGCCCTCGTCGCAGCCGGCTTCATCGCGGCGTGGCAACTCGTCGCCAATCTGAAGCTAGTGTCGCCGGTGTTCCTGCCCGGTCCGGACCGCGCCTGGGCCGCTTTGGTGCGCGGCTTTTCCAGCGGCGATCTCGCGGGCAAGCTCATCGGCACGCTGGAGCACATGGCCTATGGCTGGTTCGCCGCCTCGATCGCCGGCATTGCGCTTGGCGCGCTGATCGGTTCGTCCCGGATGATGCGCGCCTATGTCGCGCCGTCGCTGGAATTCTTAAGGCCCCTGCCGGTCTCGGCGATCATCCCGGTCGCAATCGCGATGCTCGGGCTGACGCAAGGCATGGCGCTGTTCGTGATCGCCTTCGGCGCGATCTGGCCGATCATGCTCGCAACCGTTCACGGCTTTGCCGCAGTCGAGCCGCGGCTCTATGAGGTCGCCCGCTCGCTGCAGATGTCGCGCACCGCAATCATCGCCAAGATCGCCCTGCCCTCGGCATTGCCGGATATCCTCGCGGGCATGCGGCTCAGCCTGACCGTCGCGCTGATCCTCTCGGTGGTCTGCGAGATCCTGGCCGGCCTCGACGGCCTTGGTCACTGGGTGCTGCTCTCGGCACGCGCGTTCCGGTCCGCCGACCTCTTCGCCGGCGTCATCCTGCTCGGCGCGACCGGATATTTGACGTCGATTGCGATGTCACTGGTCGAGCAGCGGCTACTCGCCTGGCAGACCGCGGCGAGGTAGCGCGGCGATCCCATCGCCAAACAAAAACGGCCCGCATCAAGCGGGCCGTTGTCGTCTCGGATCCGGTCAATCCGAATTTGGTTGCGGGGATAGGATTTGAACCTATGACCTTCAGGTTATGAGCCTGACGAGCTACCGGGCTGCTCCACCCCGCGTTAAACCTTTGCGTGCCTTCGGTTAAATCCTGGGGACGGTCGGTTGAGGCCGGCGCTGGTCGCGCTGGCTTTCCACTTCCGTCCCAAAGGCTTCCTTGGAAGGCGACCCGAGGGGCAATGCCCGTCGGGTGCGGGGGGTATGTATCAAGGCGGGCTGCCTTTGGAAAGGGCTGCGGGAACGTTTTTTTCGACTTTGTGACAGGGGAATCGACGAGTTTCCGCGCCGTTCCGCGCGCTCTTGCCAGAAGTTCCACAAACGGCCAGCCTGCGGCAACAAGATTAAGGCCGAAAACGCCGGGGTGCCGTTCCGGGAGGCGAAGCGAACCTCGAGATTCCGGGTTCGCGCTTCGCGCGCCCCAGAATGACGGTAAACGGGGGGGAAACAACATTGACCGACACATTCGATTTCGTCGTCGTGGGCGCGGGCTCGGGCGGCTGCACAATTGCGGGGCGACTGTCGGAGGATGCGGGCACATCCGTCGCGCTGCTTGATGCAGGGGGACGCAACGACACCTGGCGGATCACGACGCCATTCGGGCTCGCGTTGCCCTATGCCGCGGCCAACTGGGCCTTCGATACCGTGCCGCAGAAGGGATTGAACGGCCGCATCGGCTATCAGCCGCGCGGCAAGGGCCTCGGCGGGTCCTCGGCGATCAACGCCATGGTCTATATCCGCGGCCACAAACGGGATTACGACCATTGGGCCGCGCTCGGCAATTCCGGCTGGTCGTATGCGGACGTGCTGCCCTACTTCAAGCGCTCGGAAGACAACGCCGATTTCGACGGCGAATATCACGGCAAGGGCGGCCCGCTGCATGTCAACAAGCTGCGCTCGGACAATCCGATCCACGACGTCTTCCATCAGGCCGCACGCGAGGCGCAGTTCCGCATCCGCGAGGACTTCAATGAAGAGGACCACGAAGGGCTCGGCAGCTACCAGGTGACCCAGCGGGGCGGCGAGCGCTGGAGCGCGGCGCGGGCTTATGTGGCTCCTCATCTCGGCAAGCGGCCGAATCTGCGGGTCGAGACGGGAGCGCAGGCAACGAAGATCCTGTTCGAAGCTGGGCGCGCGGTCGGCATCGAATATGTGCAGGGCGGGCAGACAAGGCAGCTGCGCGCCCGCCGCGAGGTGATCCTCGCCGCCGGCGCCTTCCAGTCGCCGCAGCTGTTGATGCTGTCGGGACTAGGCGATGGCGACGCGCTCGCCGCCCACGGCATCGACGTCGTGCGTCACCTGCCCGGCGTCGGGCGCAATCTGCAGGACCATCCGGACTTCGTGTTCGTCTACGCCTCCGACTATCCGCACTTCGTTCACGCCTCGATCAGTCGGTTGCCATCCCTGCTGCGCGGTATCCAGCGATATCGCCGCGAGCGGCGCGGCGTGATGACCACCAATTTCGCCGAGTGCGGCGGCTTCCTGAAAACCCGGCCTGATCTCGACGTACCTGATATCCAGCTCCACTTCGTCATCGCGATGCTCGACGACCACGGCCGCAAGAAGCACAAAGAGGCGGGCTTCTCATGCCATTTCTGTCTGCTCAGGCCGAAGAGCCGCGGCAGCATTTGGCTGAAAAGCGCCGATCCGCTC
The DNA here is from genome assembly GCF_056156565.1 of Bradyrhizobium sp. JHI2711. NCBI lineage: Bacteria > Pseudomonadati > Pseudomonadota > Alphaproteobacteria > Hyphomicrobiales > Nitrobacteraceae > Bradyrhizobium > Bradyrhizobium sp. JHI2711. The sequence goes on along the minus strand of NZ_JBPZPT010000002.1, from coordinate 1,007,248 downwards.
GCAACGCCGATGATCGACCCGAACTTTCTGGGCGAGGCGGAGGATCTCGAGGCGATGGTCGCCGGCTTCAAGACGACGCGGCGACTGATGGAGACGCCTGCGATGCGGGCGCTGCAGAAGAAGGACATGTTCACATCCGACGTGAAGACGGACGAGGACATCCGCGCCATTCTGCGCGCGCGTGTCGACACCGTCTATCACCCCGTCGGCACCTGTAAGATGGGCACCGACGCGATGGCCGTGGTCGATCCGGCATTGAAGGTGCATGGCATCGGAGGATTGCGCGTCGTCGACGCCTCGATCATGCCGACGCTGATCGGCGGCAACACCAATGCGCCGACCATCATGATCGGGGAGAAGGCGGCGGATATGATCCGTGGAGAGATGCGCTAAGTCGTTTTCCGTCATTGCGAGCGCAGCGAAGCAATCCAGAGTCTTTCCGCGGTGGGATTCTGGATTGCTTCGCTACGCTCGCAATGACGACGCGGATAGAGCGACGCGTGTACTCGCCGTCTCGAATCGCGGAGGCTCGCCCTCACCCGGAATTTGCTTTCGCAAATTCCGGCCTCTCCGCACGCGGGAAGAGGCGAAGACACGTTCAACTCAGCAAGAACCCGCCGTCCACGGTCACCACGCTGCCCGTCATGTAGCGCGACGCATTCGACGCCAGCAGCAGGATCGCGCCGTCGAGATCGGACTCGGCGCCGACGCGGCGTTGCGGGATGCGCTTGGCGAGGCGCTCGCCTGCCGGCGTCGACCAGAAGGCGTGGTTCATCTCGGTATCGATATAGCCGGGCGCCAGCGCGTTGATGCGGATGTTCTGGCCCGCGAGCTCGAGCGCCATCGCTCTCGTCGCCTGGATGATGCCGGCCTTGGAGATCGCGTAAGGCGAGAGCGCCTTCAAGACGCCGGTGCCGAGCACGGAGGCGATGTTGACGATGTTGCCCGGCTGCTTGCGCGCGATCATGCGCCGCGCCACTTCGGTTGCGAGGAAATAGGCGCCTTTGAGATTGGCACCGATCACGGCGTCCCAATCCGCCTCGGTCTGCTCGGTCGCGAGCTTCTCGATGGCGATGCCGGCATTGTTGATCAGCACGGTGACGGGGCCGAGCGCGGCCTCGGCGGCATCGACCGCCCTGGCGATCGAGGCGGTGTCGGTGACGTCGAGCGCGACCGCAGCGGCGCGACCACCCTTGCCGCGGATCTCCTCTTCCAGGCCCTTCAATTTGTCGGTCTGCCGCGCAGCGAGCGCCACGGCCGCACCATGCGCCGCCAGCACCCGGGCAAATTGCCGGCCGAGCCCCTGGCTCGCACCCGTGACGAGGATGGTTTCTTTACTGACGTCGAATAGGTCTGACATGACGCGTTCCTTGGACGGTTCCTTTAAGCTTTGGAGCCACCAATACAGACGATTTTAGCGATCTGAAACCGGAATGATCGGCTCGGCGTTCATTCGTTCCGTCGAGGCAGGGCTTTCGCGCATGAACAGTTTCGATCTCGCCGTCTATGCCGCGCTGGCTGTCGCGGTCGGCTTGGGGTTCAGGACCGGGCTGCTACGCAGCGCCATGACCATCCTCGCTTATCTGCTCGCCGCCCCGATCGCGGTGGCGCTGATGCCGCTGATCGCACCGCAGATCGCCGGCAATCCGAACTCGCCGCTGCTGCAGAACTGGATCTGGTTCTTCGCCATCTTCGTGGTCGTCGGCATGCTGTTCGGCCACATCGGCCGCATCGCGCTGAACGACACGATCGGCGAGGCCGGCCTCGGCGACCGGCTCGGCGGCGCGGCGCTCGGCGCCGTCAGGGTCGGCCTCGTCGCCACCACCTTGGTGCTGGTGTTCGATCAGATCGTGCCGACGAACCGCCAGCCGCCCTTCCTCGCGGGCTCGCATCTGCGGCCGCTGTTCTCGACCGCGGGCCAGATGGGCTTCAAGTCCCTGCCGCCGGAGGCTGCCGCCGCGATCGACCGCCTCAAGCAGGAGCGGCGGATCTGATCTGGCGCATTTGCATCGCTAGCCGCGAGGCGCATGCATTTTGGTGCGGGCCGATCCCTTATCAGCGGCATCACAGTTGGCTAATGTAGCCGCCGTCCAAAACCTGCCTGACATTTACGGGAGTGAAACAGTGGATCTTGGGATCAAAGGTCGCCGCGCCATCGTCTGTGCATCCAGCAAGGGCCTCGGGCGCGCCTGCGCCTTCTCACTGGCGGAGGCCGGCGTTGACGTCACGCTGACCGCGCGCGGCGCTGATGCGCTGAAGAAGACCGCCGACGAGATCCGCAAGGCCTATCCCGACGTGACGGTCACCGAGATCGTCGGCGACATCACGACGCCGGCGGGCCGCGAGGCGGTGCTGAAGGCCTGCCCCGAGCCCGACATCCTGATCAACAATGCCGGCGGCCCGCCGCCCGGCGATTTCCGCAACTGGACCCGCGACGACTGGATCAAGGCGATCGACGCCAACATGCTGACCCCGATCGAGCTGATCAAGGCGACCGTGGACGGCATGATGGCACGCAAGTTCGGCCGCATCGTCAACATCACCTCGGCCGCGGTGAAGGCGCCGATCGATATTCTCGGCCTCTCCAACGGCGCCCGCGCCGGCCTCACCGGCTTCATCGCCGGCCTGTCGCGCAAGACCGTCATCAACAACGTCACCATCAACGGCCTTCTGCCGGGCCCGTTCGAGACCGATCGCCTGACCAGCACCGCGAAGGGCGAAGCCGACAAGCGCGGTGTCACACCGCAGCAGATCCTGGCCGAGCGCGCCAAGCTCAACCCCGCGGGGCGCTTCGGTCAGCCCGACGAATTCGGCTATGCCTGCGCCTTCCTGTGCGGCGCCAAGGCCGGCTTCATCACCGGACAGAACATTCTGCTGGATGGTGGCGCGTTCCCGGGGACGCTGTAGTCGCGTTTGCAGATGTACTCCCTCGCCCCGTTCTTACGGGGAGAGGGTTGGGGTGAGGGGCTCTCTCCGCAAGCACGGTGACAGTCGGACTCGCGGAGACTCCCCCTCACCCGGCGCTTCGCGCCGACCTCTCCCCGCAAGCGGGGCGAGGTAAAATCATCACCGCTGCTTGGTCGGCTCGTCCTCATCCTGCTGGCTCGGAGCGGAGGAATCGGCGGTGGTGCGCTCATCGGTCCAGTCGATGCCGAATTCGTCGAGCCCGTTCGCGAGCAGATCGCCCAGCATGGGCTCGCCGAGCAGATAGTGCACCGTTTCGCGGCGTGGGCTGCCATATTCACGGCGCGCCTCCGACGCGCGGGCGCGCAGATCGTCCCAGTCATCGATCGTCCCGTCGCCGCGGCCGAGCCAGGTCAGCGCGACGAGGTCGAGCTGCTCGTCCTCGTTCAGGGCGATCATGAAGCTTCCGAGCTCCTGGACGACAGGATCGGAGCCATCGTCGTCGAGGACGTCCATCATATCGTCGTCGGCCGCGTTCGAGCCGGAGTCCGGATCAGAAGCTCCCTCCTTGACGTCGAATTCGCGCGCCTTCTCGATGATAAAGGCGACCTTTTCCGCGGAAATCGCAAGCTCTGGCATGGCGTCCTCTTCGGCTAGGTTCCCCGCGATAACGCCACATCACCTCAGATGATCCATTGCGCCCGATGGCAGAAAACGTGCATGTTCCAGCGCAAGAGCAAGAAAATGGGAGGCGGCGGATGCAGTGGAAGGTCGGCAAGGTCAGGATCACGAAATTCGTCGAAATGGAGACGGTCGGCTCGACCCGCTTCATCCTGCCGGCAGCCACCCATGACGAGATCCGGAAGCTGCCCTGGCTGATCCCGCATTTCGCCACCGACGAAGGCCGGCTGAAAATGTCGATCCACTCGCTGGTGGTGGAGACGCCGACGCGCCGGATCGTGGTGGACACCGGCCTCGGCAACGACAAGCAAGGCCGCGGCGTCCCCACCTGGAACAACCGCAGCACGCCGTTCTTGGAGACCATGACCGCGGCGGGGTTTCCGCCTGACAGCATCGACACCGTGCTGTGCACGCATCTTCACGTCGACCATGTCGGCTGGAATACGCGGCTGGTTGACGGCCGATGGGTGCCGACGTTCCCGAAGGCGCGCTACGTTTTCGGCAGGACCGAATATGAGCACTGGCGTGATTACACGGCCGAGCCGGACAAGGTCGCGGTGTTCAACGACTCCGTGAAGCCAGTGGTCAATGCCGGCCAGGCCGATCTGGTCCCGAGTGACCATCGGCTTTGCGAGGAGATCGAAATGATCCCGACCCCCGGTCACAGCCCGGGGCACATGAGCGTCCTGATCGAGTCCGATGGCGAGCAGGCGCTTCTGACCGGCGACGTTGCCCATCATCCCTGCCAGATGGCCCATCTCGACTGGTGCTCGACCGTGGATACCGATCCCGCGCGTTCGGCGGCAAGCCGGCACGCGGTGTTCTCGCGCTTTGCCGACACACCCACACTGGTGATCGGCGGTCATTATTCCGCCGGACATATCAAGCGAGACGGCGACGCATTCAGGTTCGTGGCGCTGGGGTGATGCCCGTTTTGGGCGGTTGAATTTCCCGCCGCCCTGTTCCATGAAGCAGTTAACCGATCGGTCCATTCCCAGGGAGAAACGAGAATGAAGCTTGTTCGTTATGGCGAGAAGGGTGCGGAAAAGCCCGGCCTGATCGACAGATCCGGCCAGTTGCGCGACCTGTCGGCGCATCTGAAGGACCTCACCGGCGAGGCCTATTCGCCTGAATCCCTGAAGAAGCTGGCCGCGCTCGATCCCGGCTCGCTGCCCGCCGTCTCCGGCAAGCCCCGGTTCGGCGCCCCCGTCACCGGTATCTCGAAATTCGTCGCGATCGGCCTCAACTATTCCGACCATGCCAAGGAGACCGGCGCCGAGATCCCGAGCGAGCCGATCATCTTCATGAAGGCCAATACCTCGCTGTCGGGCCCGAATGATCCCGTCGAGAAGCCGCGCGGCTCGACCAAGCTCGACTGGGAGGTCGAGATCGCCGCCATCATCGGCACCCGCGCCAAATACGTCTCGGAAGCCGACGCGCTGAACCACGTCGCCGGCTATTGCGTCTGCAACGACGTCTCCGAGCGCGCTTTCCAGATCGAGCGCCTGGGCCAGTGGACCAAGGGCAAGTCGCACGACACGTTCGGCCCGCTCGGGCCGTGGCTCGCCACCAAGGACGAGATCAAGGACGTGCAGGAACTGTCGATGTGGCTCGACGTCAACGGCCAGCGCCGCCAGACCGGCTCGACCAAGACCATGATCTTCTCGATGGCCAAGTGCATCTCCTATGTCTCGCAGTTCATGACGCTCCTGCCCGGCGACGTCATCACCACGGGCACCCCGCCCGGCGTCGGCCTCGGCATGAAGCCGCCGACCTTCCTCAATGTCGGCGACGTCGTCACGCTCGGCATCGAGGGCCTCGGCGAGCAGCGCCAGGAGATCGTGGCGGCGTAAGCCTCCGCCCTCTCGCCGTCATTGCGAGCGAAGCGAAGCAATCCAGAATCCCTCCGCGGCAACACTCTGGATTGCTTCGTCGCTTCGCTCCTCGCAATGACGAAACAAAACGTTCATTTGTGGGATACTCTCCATGAAGCTCACCTTCTCCCCTGCCTCGCCCTTTGCCCGCAAGGTGCGCATCGCTGCGATCGAGCTCGGGCTGATCGACAAGATCGAGCTCGTGCCCGCGAGCGTCACGCCGGGCACCGCCAACGAGGATTATTCGAAGATCACGCCGCTGAAGAAGCTGCCGGTGCTGATCACCAATGACGGCGACGTGATCCTGGATTCCTATGTCATCGTCGAATATCTCAACGAGATCGCCGGCGGCAGCCTGATCCCGGATTACGGCCCGCGGCGCTGGAAAGCCAAGACCAATCACTCGCTGATCAACGGCATGCTCGATTCCATGCTGCTGTGCCGCTACGAGAAGATGGTGCGGCCGCAGGGCCTGCAATGGCAGGCCTGGTCGGACGACCACTGGAACAGGGCCTGGACCGGCATGGCGCGCTTCGAGAACATGCCTGACGTGCTGAACGGCCCGTTCGACATCTCGCAGATCGGCCTCGTTTGCGTGCTCGGCTATGCCGACTTCCGCTTCGCCGATTGCGGCTGGCGTAAGGCCTTTCCGAAGCTCGACGCATTCCACCAGAAGATGCTGGAGCGGCCCTCCGTCAAGATCTCGGTGCCGCCGGCCAGCTAAAGCGCGACCATCGTCGCGCTTTAGCTTGTTGTTTGAGCATGATCTTGTCGGAAAACCGCTGCACACTTTTCCGGATCATGCTGGTATCTCGGGAGTTCTCATGAGCCTCAAGTTCTCGGTCGGCGATCTCACCATCCATCGCATCATCGAGCAGGAGACCTCGTTCGTCCCGGCGCTGGAGATGCTGCCGGGACTGACGCCGGACGTGCTGGCCGAGAACCGGACCTGGATGCGCGAGTCGAAGGCGCTGGACGAAGAGGACGTGCTGCTGCTGTGCTTCCAATCCTACGTGGTGAAGACGCCGCATCACACCATTTTGGTCGATAGCTGCGTCGGTAACGACAAGCCGCGGCCCAATCGTCCGAAATGGAACATGAAGACGGACGATACCTACCTGCGGGGACTCGATGCCGCGGGGTTCTCGGTCGACGACATCGACTTCGTGATGTGCACGCATCTGCATGTCGATCATGTCGGCTGGAATACGCGTCTGGAGAACGGCCGCTGGGTGCCGACCTTCCCCAAGGCGCGCTATCTGTTCGCCAAGCAGGAGTTCGATCACTGGTCCGCGCAGAACGCGAAGACGGAGATTCCGCCCTTCGTCGACAGCGTGTTGCCGGTCGTCGAGGCCAACAGGCACGAGCTCGTCGGCAATGACCACGAAATCGGCGACCACGTCCGCATCCTGCCGACGCCGGGTCACACGCCCGGCCATATCGCCATCACGATGGGCCGCGGCAAGGACGATGCGGTGTTCTCCGGCGATCTCATGCACTCGCCGCTGCAGACGCTCTATCCGGAGCTGTCGATCAAGTTCGACGTCGATCCGGCCGCAGCCGCGAAGACGCGCCGCAGCTTCCTGGAACGCTATTGCGACACCGACACGCTGTGCTGCACCGCGCATTTCCCCTCGCCGTCGGTCGGGAAGATCAGGAGCAAGGGCAACGCGTTCGAATGTGTGGCGGTTTAGTCTGGCTGTCGTAGGGTGGGTTAGCTCTGCGGCTGCGCGAAGCGCAGACGCCGAGCGTAACCCACCACTTCTGCCTCCGCGGAGAATAAAGAGGTGGGTTACGCCGCGCGGCTTGCGCTTCGCGCAATCCCCGGGGCTAACCCACCCTACGATACTGCCCGTGTGGAGAATACCATGACCGCGCTCCCCGACATCCCCCTGCCCGCCGGCATCCGCTCGCGTCACGTCGAGGGCATCAACGGCTTGCGGATGCATGTGCTGGAGGCCGGATTCGAGACCAAAGGACGGCGCTGTATCCTCTTGCTGCACGGCTTTCCCGAGCTCGCCTTCTCCTGGCGCAAGGTGATGCCGGCGCTCAGCGCGGCCGGCTACCACGTGATCGCACCGGACCAGCGCGGCTACGGACGCACCACGGGATGGAGCGCGGAGTACGACGGCCCTCTCGCGCCGTTCTCGCTTCTCAATCTCGTGCGCGATGCGCTCGGCCTGGTGTCGGCGTTCGGCTACAGGCAGGTCGATGTGGTCGGACATGATTTTGGCAGCCCGGTCGCAGCCTGGTGCGCCTTGATCCGGCCCGACGTGTTTCGTTCGGTGACGATGATGAGCGCGCCGTTCGGCGGTCCGCCGCCGCTGCCGTTCGGCACGGTCGACAATCCGGCAAAGCCCGCGGTGGAAGACCCGGTGCATCGTGAGCTCGCCTCGCTGCCGCGGCCACGCAAGCACTATCAATGGTATTATTCGACACGGGAAGCCAATGCCGATATGCAGCAGGCACCGCAGGGCGTGCATGATTTCCTGCGCGCCTACTATCATCACAAGAGCGCGGACTGGACCGACAACAAGCCCTATCCGCTGCAAGCATGGTCGGCGCAGGAGCTGGCGAAGCTGCCGACCTATTACGTGATGGACTTGCACGAGACCATGGCCGAGACGGTCGCGAAGGAGATGCCCTCGCCGGCCGCGATCGCCGCGAACCAATGGCTGCGGGACAGCGACCTTGCCTATTACAGCGCCGAGTACAGCCGCACCGGATTTCAGGGCGGGCTGCAATGGTACCGCTACGGCACATCGGGCATGCTCAATGACGAGATGCAATTGCTTGCCGGCCGCAGCATCGATGTGCCCTCCTGCTTCATCTCGGGCAAGCAGGATTGGGGCACCTATCAACGGGCCGGCGCTTTCGAGACAATGCAGCGCAGCGCGTGCACGAAGATGCTCGGCTGCCATCTCGTCGACGGCGCCGGCCATTGGGTCCAGCAGGAGCAGCCGGCCGCGGTCAGCCGGTTGCTGCTCGACTTCCTCGCCAGGGCCGGCATGGCCTGATTTGACCGGGAACCACAATCTTCATCAAACAGCCGTTGCGAGATTCGGCCAGACTGCGCATCATCTTCGAGCAACCAGAGCGGGAGAAGCGCCGTGGCCGGATCGGAATGGAGTTTCAAGAGTGCGGGCGAATTGTCGGCCGCGTTGCGTGCGAAGAAGGTCTCGGTGGTCGAGCTCACGCAGGATTCGATTGCGCGTATCGAACGGCACGACGGCAGGATCAACGCGGTGTGCGTGCGCGATTTCGATCGCGCGCTCGTTGCGGCGCGCGAGGCGGATGCGGCGCTGGCGCGCGGCGAGCACAAGCCGCTGCTCGGCCTGCCCACGACGATCAAGGAATCCTTCAACATCGCAGGCCTGCCGACGACCTGGGGATTCGTGCCGCAGAAGGGCTTCAAGCCCGTGGAAGACGCGCTGGCGGTGACCCGCATCAAGCAGGCCGGCGGCGTGATCCTCGGCAAGACCAACGTGCCGGTCGGCCTCGGCGACTGGCAGAGCTACAACGACATCTACGGCACCACCAACAACCCCTACGATCTCGGCCGCACGCCGGGCGGTTCGTCCGGGGGATCGGCGGCAGCCCTCGCCGCAGGCTATTGCGCGCTCGCCACCGGCTCGGACATCGGCGGCTCCCTGCGTGTGCCGGCATTTCATTGCGGCGTGTTCGCGCACAAGCCGACCCTTAATCTCTGCGCGGCGCGCGGCGAGACCCCGCCGCCGTTTCCAGCCATTCCGCGCGAGGGCGACCTCGCCGTCATCGGGCCGATGGCGCGCACGGCGGCGGATCTGTCCTTGCTGCTCGACGTCATGGCGGGACCCGATCCTCTCGACATCGGTATCGCCTACAAGCTCGATTTGCCGGCTGCGCGGCATCAGTCGCTGCGGGATTTTCGTATCCTGGTGATCGACAGCCATCCTCTGCTGCCGAGCGACCGGGATGTCCGCAGCGCAATCGACAAGCTCGCAATCGATCTTGCGAAGGCCGGCGTCACCGTCGCACGCGAGAGCGCGCTGCTCCCGGACTTCGCGGAGACGTCCCGGCTTTACATGCGCATGCTGCTGGGTTTCCTCGGCGCGTTCCTACCTCCCGACGAGTTGGCGGATGCGCAGGCGCGGGCGAGCCAGCTCTCGCCGGAAGATCGCAGCCTCGGCGCGGAGCGACTGCGCGGCATCACCGCGAGCCACCGCGCCTGGGTCCTCGACGCAGGGACCCGCGCCGTGCTCCGCGCGCAATGGCGGGCGTTGTTCAAGAGCTTCGACGCGGTGATCTGCCCGATCATGCCGACGCCGGCCTTTCCGCACGATCATTCGCCGGAACAACGCCTGCGAACGATCAGCATCGACGGCAAGGATTACCCCTATTCCGACCAGCTCGCCTGGCCGGGCATCGCAACGCTTCCGGGCCTGCCGGCAACGGCCGTTCCGCTCGGCCTGTCGAAACACGGTCTGCCTGTCGGTGTGCAGATCGTCGGTCCCTTCCTCGAGGACAGGACGCCGCTCAAGCTCGCCGAGCTGATCGAGCGCGAGTTCGGCGGCTTCGTGCCGCCGAAGATGTTCGATGATTGATGCTTCGAAGTCCTGTAGCCCGGATGGAGCGAAGCGAAATCCGGGACAGCCGATCCGCGACAAAGATCCCGGATTGCGCTTCGCTCCATCCGGGCTACGAACTGTCATGCCCGGCTTGACCGGGCGATGACACCGTAACGGCCGCTAGCTATCGAACACGATCACGCTGCGCAGCGTCTTGCCTGCCTTCATGTTGGCAAAACCCTCGTTGATCTCGGAGAGCTTCAGCTTGGCCGAGATCCAGTCTTCCAGATGCAGCCGGCCGCGCAAATAGAAGTCGACTAGGCGCGGCATGTCGACCCGAAAGTGGTTCGAGCCCATCGAGGAGCCCTGGATCTTGCGCTCGCGCAGAAAGTCGAAGCCGTGCAGCTCGATCTTCTGCCCAAACGGGATCATGCCGACGATGGTGGCGGTGCCGCCGGAGGCGAGCATCGCAAAAGCCTGCTCGGCCGTCTCCTTGCGGCCGAGCACCTCGAAGGAATGATGCACGCCGCCATTGGTGAGGTCGCGGACCTGCTTCACGACATCGCCGTCGGCCGGGTTGATGATGTCGGTCGCGCCAAGCTTGGTCGCGAGCTGGAGTTTTGCGGGATTGGTATCGATGGCGATGATACGGCCGGCGCCGGCGATCTGCGCGCCGTTGATCGCGGCCATGCCGACGCCGCCGCAGCCGATCACCGCCACGGTCTCGCCGGCCGTCACCTTCGCCGTGTTCACCACCGCGCCATAGCCGGTGATTACACCGCAGCCGATCAGCGCGGCGAGATCGAGCGGCATGTCCTTGCGGATCTTCACAATGGCATTCTCGTGCACCAGCATCTGCTCGGCGAAGGAGGAGAGATTGAGGAACTGGTGCAGCTTCTCCGGCTTCGACCATTGCATCCGGTTGGAGACGCCCGGCAGCATCTTCACCGTCGCGTCGGTGCAGAGCACGGTGCGGCCGGTCGTGCAATTGTCGCAGGTGCCGCAGAAGACGGAGAGACATGTGACGACATGGTCGCCGGGCTTCACATAGGTGACATCGGAGCCGACCTGCTCGACCACGCCGGCGGATTCGTGTCCGAGCACTGCCGGCAGCGGATGCGGATAGAGCCCTTCCATGAAATGCAGGTCGGAGTGGCAGAGGCCGGCGACGGCGGTGCGGATCAGCACCTCGCGCGGTCCCGGCTTCGGCAGGCTGATGTCCTCGATGACGAGCGGCTGGTTGACTTCATAGAGGACGGCGGCCTTCATCGAACACTCCCTATCGCGCTTTTTGTTTGATCGCAGCGCGCAGCCTACGCCGCCAGAACCAGTTCGCCAACCTCGCTCATGCCGGCTGCGCGATCGCCGAGCAGCAGTTCGGCCATCTTCGCCTGCGCGGCATTTTCCGTCAGCCGGAACGGATCGTTCGGCGCCACGCGGTGGTCGGTCACGAGGCGCGACAGCAGCAGCCGGCGTGCATCGCCGCGCATCTCGTAAATGCGGTGTGCTTCCCAGGCGAGCGCGACTGCGCTGGCGACGTGATAGAGCGCGCTGGTGGCGCGGCGCGCATCGGCTTCGTTCTCGGACTTGGCCGCAACTTCGCGTGCGAAGCCGACGGCGCGGTCGGTGAGGCCACGCAGATGATCGCGCCAAGCCTGCGGCACCGAGGCGCTGTCGCCGAGCCGGGCGTGCAGATCGGCTGCGAGCGCGGATTCCGCGCCGTGGCGGCCTACTGCGCGGCGGAGCGCATCGATCGCGACGATGTTGCCGGTGCCTTCCCAGACCGAGCCGAGATGCGCATCGCGCAACAGGCGGGCGGTGGCGAATTCCTCGATATAGCCGATGCCGCCGCGCATCTCGAGCGCATCGCCGCAAACCTTGCGCGCATCGCGCGTGGCGCGGAACTTCAGCGTCGGCGTGAGAATGCGCAGCAGCGCCGCGGCATCCTGGCTGCCGGCCTCGGCACGGTCGAGGGCATCAGCAGTGAGGAAGCTCATCGACAGGCCCTGCTCCACCGGCAGCATGATCTTCAGCATTTGTCGCCGCCCCAGCGGCAGATCGATAATGCGCTGGCCGAACACGACGCGGTTGGTCGCCACCGTCATCGCGTCATGATAAGCGCGGCGCATCAGCGCGGTGGACTTGACGCCGTTGGAGAGCCGCGAGGAGTTCACCATCTCGGCCATCTGCACGAAACCGCGGTCGAGCTTGCCGACAGCGTAGGCGATCGCGCCTTCAAGCTTGATCTCGCCAGAGGCCATCGAGCGGGTGCCGAGCTTGTCCTTGAGGCGCACGATCCGGTAGTGGTTCTGCGAACCGTCGTCGAGGAAGCGCGGCATCAAAAACAGGCCGACGCCGCGCGTACCGGGGCCGGCGCCTTCAGGGCGCGCCAACAGCATCACGACCTTGGCGTCGGCATTCGAGCAGAACCATTTCTCGCCATAGAGGCGCCAATGGTCGCCTTCCTGCACGGCTCGCGTGGTCAGCGTGCCGACATCGGAGCCGCCTTCCTTCTCGGTCATGAACTGGCCGCCCTGGGTCAGCTTGCTCATGTCGGTCGAGGTCAGGCCATCCAGATATTTCGCCTTGAGCGCCTCGCTGCCGAAATTCGCCAAGAGCTTGGCGCAGCCATCGGTGACGTTGATCGGGCAGCCCATGCCGAATTCGGTCTGGTTGAACAGGAAGGTGAAGGCGTGCTTGGCCACAACAGGGTATTTGTCCGGCCAGCCCATGATGCCTTTGCGGATTGAAAGCGCGTGGATGCCGAACTCGCCGAACGCGGCGTTCTCCAGCTCGCGATAGGCCGGATGATATTCGATCCATTGCACGTCGCGGCCGAACTTGTCGCGCTGGTGCAGGATGGGCGTGTGCCGGTCGGCGAGCCGCGCGCATTCGTCGAGATGGCCGCCGGCGAGCTCACCGAGCCGGTCGAGATGCGGCTCGATGTGTCGGAACAGATTCTCCGGCAGATGGATGCGGAGCAGGTCCCTGAGCGCGGGATCGGCGCGGTAGAAATTCATGCCCGACGTATCGGGCGCCAGCAGGCCGGAGGGTGCGGCCGCGATATCTTTTGGCTGCGCTTTAACCGGTCCGGGCATGATCGTCCTCTTCGTTTCCGTCCGACGGCAATTCTTTGCGCTTGCCGCTTTGGATGATGTCGATCATGCTCCAGTCGCGGACAGCGATAAAGCCGCAAAATGTCAGGGCGGCATGATCGCCGCGAGGGAGCAACTCGCCCTGCGGAATTGTGATCGCGCCGGCTGGTTGTCTGCGCGGACCATGCATAGATCAGCGGCTCCTACCTCCGAGAGATCACGCCATGGAACACCCGAAGTACAAGATCGCCCTCATCGTCGGTGCCGGCGAAGGCCTCAGCGCATCGCTGGCGCGCCTGCTAGCGGCGCAGGGCATCCGCATCGCGCTCGCCGCACGCAAGATCGAGAAGCTTGGCGCGCTCTGCACCGAGACCGGGGCCAAGGCCTATGCCTGCAACGCCACCGAGCCCGACGAGGTGGAGCGGCTGTTCGGTCTGGTCGAGCGCGAGATCGGCACGCCCGACCTCGTCGTCTACAACGCCTCCGGCCGCACGCGCGGGCCGTTCGTCGATCTCGTGCCGGCCGACGTCGCGCAGGCGATTGCGGTCAGCGCCTATGGCGGCTTCCTGGTGGCGCAGCAGGCCGCCAAGCGCATGCTGCCGAACCAGCACGGCGCGATCCTGTTCACCGGCGCCTCCGCCAGCGTCAAGGGCTATGCGCAGTCCGCTCCCTTCGCGATGGGCAAGTTCGCGCTGCGGGGCCTTGCCCAGAGCATGGCGCGCGAACTCTCGCCGCAGGGCATCCATGTCGCGCATTTCGTCATCGACGGCGGCATCAGGAGCGCCGCGCGGACGGATCCGGCGGACAAGCCGGACTCGATGCTCGATCCCGACGCGATCGCACAGAGCTATTGGAACGTGCTGCAGCAGCCGCGCAGCGCCTGGAGCTGGGAGCTGGAGCTGCGGCCCTGGGTGGAGAGGTTTTGAGGGCACACTGCCGTAGCGTGGGCAAAGGCGCGAAGCGCCGTGCCCACGATCTCGAACTTTAGAAATAATGGTGGGCACGCTTCGCTTTGCCCACCCTACGAGACCGGGAGGGACAATGACCACGGAAACCACCATCGACACCGGCACCAATGAGCTCCTCTGCACGATCCGCGACCGCGTCGCTGTGATCACGCTGAACCGGCCGGAGGCGCGCAATTCGCTGTCGGACGCGCTGACGCCGGCGCTGCGCACGATGATCCGGAGCTGCGGCGAGAATCCCGATGTCGGCGCACTGCTGCTGACCGGCGCGGGCGAAGCCTTCTGCGCCGGCGGCAACGTCAAGGGCATGGGTGCGCATCGCGACAAGGCCAAGCTCGACATGTCCTTTGACGACAAGGTCGCCGACCTGCAGGAGCGGCAGCGGCTGCTCACCGGCGCGCTGGTGTCTGTGCGCAAGCCGACGATCGCTGCGCTGCCCGGCCCCGCGGTCGGCGCCGGGCTCGCCATCGCCATGGCCTGCGACATCCGCATCGCCGCGCAATCCGCCTTCGTCGCCACCGGCTATGCCCGCATCGCGCTCAGCGGCGATTATGGCATCGCCTGGTTGCTCACTCGGCTGGTCGGCACCGCGCGGGCGCGCGAATTGATGTTCACCGGCGAGCGCGTCGATGCCGCGCGCGCCGAGGCGATCGGCCTCGTCAACCGCGTCGTGCCCGACGACAAATTGCAGACCGAGGCCTTCGCACTGGCCAAATCGCTCGCCGAAGGCCCGCGCCTCGCGCTCCGCTACATGAAGGACAATCTCGACGAGGCCCTGCTGTTCGACTTCGAAACCGCGCGCGACCACGAGGCCGAAAGGCTGGTCCGCCTCACCACGACCGCCGACCACAAGGAGGCCGTGCAGGCCTTCATCGAAAAGCGCAAGACGGTGTTCACGGGGAAGTAAGCGCCGCTCCATTCGGAGCTGCGTGGTCTCAACCATTCGACCATTCCATATAGTAGGGACCCTATTTTGGGAGTGCTGAATGGATTGGTCTGAAGTGGTCCGGAAGGCCGCCATCCTGGCGGAGAAGACTGGCTATGTTACGTTCGATCAACTCAACGAGTTGATCCCGTCAGCTGAGGCGGAACCGGAAGACATCGAGGCCATACTCACCGCTTTAAGCGAGCAGGGTATCTGGCTCGAGGAAGAATAGGCCTTATCGCAGCTCGGATGGAGCGAAGCGTATTCCGGGAAGGTCTCGCTTGTGGCCCGAATCCCGCATTGCGCTACGCTCCATCCGGGTACCAAGAACAAAAAGCCCGGCTCTGGCTTGGCCAGGCCGGGCTGCAGTCATGTCAGGCCGAGGCTGAGGGGCTGTCGGCCTGACGGGAAAGGGCGGCGAGCCGCCAGCTCGCACAGGGAATGTCTTGCGGAGCGAGGTTGATCTCCTTGTCGAAGCGCACCAGCTTCCAATCGTCCGGATGGTTGACGAACGTGAAGCCGGCTTTGCGCGCGAGCGAGACCATGGTCTCGTTGGCGCGCAGCGTGTCGCCGTAGATGTGCTCGGCGCCGAGCGCGGCGGCGCGGCATTCGAGATTCTTCATCAGCGCGGTGGCGATGCCGTGGCCCTGCCAGCGGTCATCGACCGAGAGGCCGAACTCGAGGGTCGCGGTCTCGGCATGGAAGGCATAGCGCGCTTCGGCGACGATGGTCTCGAAGCCGTCGACCATCATGGTCGCCACGATGGTGAAGCGATCGCGCTCGCCGACCTCGAGGAAATCGTGCAGCAGGCCCTTCGGCAATTCGCTGATCGCACCGAAGAAGCGGTTGTAGCGGGAGCGGGTCGAGAGCGCGCGGAAATAGTGCTGCAGCTCGTCGGTGTCGCGCGGCTCGACGAAGCGGACATTGAGCCGCTCATCGTGCCGGGTGCGCAGCACGTCCGAATATTGCTTGAGGTCTTCGAGGCGAAGGGTGCTCATGACACATGCCCTGCGGAAAGGGGACCGCCGGCGCCCCTGTGCTCAGGCGGCGCCGGCCTGGCGGCCTATCAGGCCCGCCAGAAGGGTTTCTCGGCCTCGTAGGCAATGTCGGACCAGGACAGCCCGACGTCCTGGAGATCGCGGGCAGTCCAGTGGGTCAGCTCGCGCCGGGTCCGGTAGCGCTCGTGCCAGACGTGAAGGACCTCGCCGATCTGGTAGAGGACGCCCTGTGCATGATGATTTGTCATCGAATTGTCGGTCAATGTAGACATTTTCAGCTCCTGGAGCTAAGTTGACCGCTAATATCTGCCTTCTGCTGCGCCGCGACAAACGACAATTTGTACCTTTTCGCATGAAATAACGTCATGCATCCTGCTGCCAAATGACTGCCAGATTGCCCTCCCTGAACGGATTGCGGGCGTTCGAGGCCGCCGCGCGCCATCTCAGCTTCACGCTCGCAGCCAGCGAGCTGAACGTGACCCAGACCGCGATCAGCCATCAGATCCGCAGGCTGGAGGAGGAGCTCGGCATCCGCCTGTTCATCCGGCAGAACCGCGCGCTGGCGCTGACGCCGGAGGCGCGCGACTATTTGCCGGGCGTCCGCGCCGCCTTCAACGATTTGCGCCTCGCCACGGACCGTCTCCTGCGCAAGGACGACGACAAGGTGCTGACAGTGTCGACGCTGGCCTCGCTCGCCGCCAAATGGCTGCTGCCGCGGCTGACCGATTTCCAGGAGCAGCACCCCGGCATCGATGTGCGCATCACCACCTCGACCAGCCTCGTCGACTTCCAGCGCGACAATGTCGATGCCGCGATCCGCTATGGTCGCGGCCAATGGCCGGGCCTGCGCGCCGACTGGCTGATGGCGGACGAGCTGTTTCCGGTGTGCAGCCCATCGCTGCTGCGCGGCGACAAGCCGCTGCGCCGCCCCGAGGACCTGCGCAACCATCCGCTGCTGCACACGTCGAGCACCAACAGCGACGACTGGCGGCTGTGGCTGACCGCGGCGGGCCTGCCGGCCGATATCGCAAGGCACCCCGGCATCACCTTCGACATGATCTTCATGACCATCCAGGCCGCCATCGACGGCATCGGCGTCGCGATGGGACGGACCTCCTATGTGCAGGACGACATCGCCAAGGGCCGGCTCGTGGTCCCCTTCAAGATCGCGCTGCCGGCGGACGCCGGCTTTTACCTGGTCTCGCCCGAGGGCCGTCGTGAGGCGCCAAAGCTGGTCGCTTTTCGCGACTGGATGATCGCTGCAGCGCAAAATAAAGCCTGAAAATTCATCAGCTTCCCCGGCGAAATCGGTTGACTCGCCTCGCCCCGCGCGGGAAGGGGTATGGCAGATTGTCGCAGCATCAATCTGTCGCCTTGCCGAGAGAACGATTCTCGGCCGGCCACGCCTTTCCAAGGGGAGAACGCCATGGCTGGATCAGCCGCATCGACCAATCCACCCGCAATCAAATCGCGCATCGGCGCCATCCTGCGCGCGACCTCGGGCAATTTCCTCGAGCAGTTCGACTTCTTCCTGTTCGGCTTCTATGCCGCCGCGATCGGCAAGGCGTTCTTCCCCTCCACCAACGAGACGGCCTCGCTACTCAACACGTTCGGCGTGTTCTGGCTCGGCGCTCTCATGCGTCCCGTCGGCGCGATCGTGCTCGGCGCCTATATCGACCGCATCGGCCGCCGCCAAGGCCTGATCGTCACGCTCGGCATCATGGCCTTCGGCACCGTCGTCATCGCGTTCTGCCCGAGCTACGCGACCATCGGCATCGCCGCGCCGGTCATCGTGCTGATCGGCCGGTTGCTGCAGGGCTTCTCGGCAGGCGTCGAGCTCGGGGGCGTGTCGGTGTACCTCGCCGAAATTGCAACGCCCGGCAATCGCGGCTTCTACACCTCGTTCCAATCGGCGAGCCAGCAGGTCGCGATCTTCGTGGCCTCGATCCTCGGCTTCATCCTCTCGGAGGTGATGCCGGCCGACTTGGTGGCCGCCTGGGGCTGGCGCATTCCCTTCTTCGTGGGCTGCCTGATCATTCCGCTGATCTTCATCCTGCGGCGGACGCTGGAGGAGACGCCGGCCTTCCTTGCCATGAGAAAGCATCCGACGACGCGCGAGGTGTTCGCCTCCGCACTCACCAACTGGCGCATCGTCGTGCTCGGCATGATGATCGCGATCCTGACTACGACGACGTTCTATTTCGTCACCGTCTACACGCCGACCTTTGGCAAGACTGTGCTGAAGCTGTCGACGCAGGACGCGTTGCTCGTGACATTGCTCGTCGCAGTGAGCAACTTCATCTGGAATCCGGTCGGCGGCGCGCTGTCCGATCGCATCGGCCGCAAGCCGGTGCTGCTCGCCATCGCCGGCCTCTCTCTCGTCACCGCCTATCCGGCGCTGCACTGGCTGGTGGCCGCGCCGACGTTCGGCAAGCTGCTCGCGGTCGAGATGATGTTCTCGTTCTATTTCGGCGTCTACAGCGGCACCATGCTCGGCGCACTCGTCGAGATCGTGCCGGCGCATGTGCGCACCACCTGCTTCTCGCTCGCCTTCGCGCTCGCCGCCGCCCTGTTCGGCACCTTCACGCCGTTCGCCTCGACCTGGCTGATCGAGCGCACCGGCGACAAGGCCGCGCCCGGCTTCTGGCTGATGTTCGCCGCCCTGCTCGGCATCATCGCGGCCTCGACGGTGTATCGCGGCGGCGGCACAGTGCCGGCCTATGATGCGGTGCCGGAGCCGGTGGCGGGGCGCTAGACGGTGTCATTTCGGGACGCGCACTCTCTTCATCTCTCCCCGCTTGCGGGGAGAGGTCGAATTCGATCGCAGATCGAATTCGGGTGAGGGGGTACAGATATCTCGACGACCGCTCGTGTTGAGAGAGGCCCCTCACCCCAACCCTCTCCCCGTAAGAACGGGGCGAGGGAGCGCACCGCCGGTGCGGCTTAGATTTCGACCACCACGTAGTCGCTCTCGACTTTCACCGGGATGGTCTCGGCGACATACGGCCCCTTCACCACGCTGGCGCCCGGCTCGACATGGGCGGGATAGGCCTTCACGCGGAAACGGCGGGGGTCGCAATAGGATTGGCCGGTGCGGATGTCGAACTCCCAGCCGTGCCATGGGCAGCGGATGATCTCACCTAACTTGGTGTATTCGATCTCGCCGGGGTTGCTCGACTGTGCGAGACCGATCAGCGGGCCCTCACACAGCGCCGCGCCTTGATGCGGGCAGCGGTTCATCAGGCCGAAATATTCGCCCTTGATGTTGAAGACTGCGATCGGCCGCCCGTCGATCTCCAGGAATTTTCGCGTGCCGGGCGGAAGCTCGTCGACCGCGGCAATCACATGCCGCGCCATGCTATGTTTTCCGCATGATCTGACCGAAAAACCGCTTCACACTTTTTCGGATCATGCGGTTATCCCGTACAGCTTCTTTGCGTTGCCGAGATAGAACGCCTCGCGATTGTCCTCGCTGACTCCCGCCGGCAGCACGCGCGACGGCTCGTCATAGTCCCAATGCGGATAATCGGTGGCGAACAAGAGACGATCCCAGCCGATCCATTTGATGACATCGAACAGATCCTCGCGCCTTTCAGGATCTTCCATCGGCTGCGTCGTCCACCACACCTGCTCGCGGATATATTCCGACGGCGGCCGTTTTACATGCGGCACCTCGCTCCTGAGCCGCTGCCAGGCCTTGTCCAGCCGCCACGCCAGCGACGGCGCCCAGCCGAAGCCGGCCTCGATCATCACCATCTTCAATTTCGGGAAGCGCTCGAACACGCCCTCCAAAACCAGGCTCGCAAGCGCCGATTGCTGGCACTGCGAATGCCCGACCATCTCCTCGATGTAATAGGACGGCCAGCCTGAGGGTGTGATCGGATTGCCACCGAAGCCGAAGGCGTGGACGCCGACGGGAAGGCCGGCCTCTTCCGCAGCCTGATAGATCGGCCAATAGCGGCGCTGGCCGAGCGGCTCGACATTGCGGCTGAGCAGCAGCACCTGCACGAAATTCTTGTCCCCGGCGCGCTCGCGGATCTCGGCCGCAGCCGACAGCCCATCCTCATTGCCCACGACGATGGAGGCCTTCAGCCGCTTGTCCTTGCTGGTCCATTTGTCGATCTGCCAATCGTTGATCGCCGAGCACAGAGCGGCTGAGAGCTCGTGATTGCGGATGCCCTGCCCGGTGTTGAGTGGATTGAGCACGCCCAGCTGCACGTTGTTGGGATCGAGCAATTGCTTCTGCATGAAGGCGAGCGAGGAGCCCTGCGGGCCGCCTTCCGGCGGATAGGCATCGCGGCGCGAGGCGTTGGGCTGGGCCTTCGGATAGGGCGGGCCTTCCATCATGCCCTGATAGGCATGGACGCCGTAAACCTCGAGATGGTGCTGCCAGCGTTTGGCGAGGTAGGGGTAGAGCTCGGTCTGGGTCGTACGCGCCGGATGGATGTCGCAGTCCGCGATTGCGGTTTTGACGTTCAGTGGGGAAGCGGCTTCTTGGTTCTCGCGGAACTGGATATTCATCGCCTTGCCTCCTTTGGCAGCGGGCTCATTTCAGGCGGGGATAGGTTGCATGCGGATTGTCGATCATGATCTTGCGCACGAGATCGGGGGACAGACCTTCGGGCAGCGCGTCCTGGCCGTCGAACTGCCAGTGCGGATAGTCCGTGGAGAATAGGACCAATTCGTCGGACTGCATATGATCAAACAGGCGAATTAATGTCTGAGGTTCCGGCGGCGCATCAAATGGCTGTAACGAGAAACGGATGTTGCTGCGCACAATCTCCAGCGGCGCGCGATCGACCCACGGCGTCTCCATCCGTACCCCGCGCCAGAACTTGTGCAGGCGCCACAGATAGGGCGCGATCCAGGACACGCCGGACTCCAGCATCACCATTTTCAGCCGCGGATATTTGGCGAACACGCCCTCGACGATCAGGCTGGTGAGCTGGGTCTGGAACGCCTGGGCCTGCCCAACATAATCCTCGATGTGATAGGACCCCCAACCCACGGCGGTCGGCGGATTGTGATAGGCGGAACCGGCGTGGATGCCTACCGGGAGTTCCAGACGTTCCGCGGCCTCGTAGATCGGCCACAGCGCGCGCTTGCCGAGCGGCGTATCGCCCATGACCAGCATCAGCACCTGCACGAAGCGCTCGTCCGGTGCACAGCGCTCGATCTCGGCAACGGCTTTCTCGACGCTTTGCGTGGGGATCACGATGGAGCCGCGCAGCCGCGAGTCGCGATCGAGCCATTCCTTTGCCAGCCAATCATTCAGCGCGCGGCAGAAGGCGGCCTGCATGTCTTCCGAAAACACCATCTGCACGCCGTAGAGCGGATTGCAGATGGCGTATTCGAGCTTGAAAGCATCGAGCACGTGACGCTGCATGGCCGCCAGACTCTCGCCGGGCTTGCCGGTCTCGGGGCGCCAATCCGGCCGCGCGGTAATCGGCGAGTTCTGCGGATAGGATTGCGAGATAAGGTCGACCATGCCGCGCGTCGTGACCTGATCGCGCCAATAATCGTTCAGGTACGGCAGCAGGCTGGTCAGATGCGGCACGGCCGGATGCACGTCGCAGTCGATGCCGCCGGCGATCAGGGACGCCATCACGTCTCCCTTCTCACGTTTCCTCGCATGTCTCTTCTTGTCCCCGCCATTCAAGCAGGCCTGCCCGCCGCCCGCAACTCGGCCAAGCGTCCTGTCATATGCTAGGAAGGCTGAGCTCGGTTGCGAAGGAATGAGGGGTTACGACATGAAAGAGCTCGTCGGCATTGCGGAACAGGTCGCCGCCAAACTGATCGCGCGCAAACAGACCATTGCGGTTGCCGAATCCTCCGCCGGCGGCCTGATCGCGGCCAGCCTGCTCGCGGTGCCCGGCGCATCCGCCTATTTCCTCGGCGGCGCGGTGGTCTATACGCGCGATGCCAGGCGCGTGCTGATGGATATTTCGGACGAAGGAATGAAGGGCTTTCGGTCGTCGTCGGAGCCCTACGCGCAATTGCTGGCCGAGCAGATGCGAACGCGCTTCGACAGCGACTGGGGCCTGTCCGAGACCGGCGCCGCCGGCCCCACCGGCAACCGCTACGGCGATTCGGCGGGCCATAGCTGCATGGCGGTTGCAGGGCCCGCGTCAGAGGTGATGACGCTGGAGACGGGAAGCAACGACCGGTTCGGCAACATGCAGGTATTCGCTGCGACGGCGCTGAAGCTGTTGTTGAGAAAGCTTGAGGGATGAGCGGAGCCCACGCTCATCTCACCATCGATACCCCCGCTCAGGGGCAAGACAAGCTATTACCGGGTTCGCGGCACAGCTTCGCGCGGACCTCGACGACATCGATCTTGTTATCCCTGGCTCGCCGCAGGCGCGAGGCGTAAGCCGAGTAAACTCTGTCTACTGACAGCAGATTGAGCTGCTTCTTGATGGCCGCGCTGCACATCAAAGCGGGGTTGCCGCCGAGGTATCTCGACTCTGCCCCGAGCTCCTGCCGGGTGAGCTCCGCGAAAGGCCCCCGACGCAATTGCATCTCGATCGCTCCGAGCTCCTCGTCACCAGCCTGCACCCGGGCGACACCCTATGTCTTGCGTTCGAAACCGTTCGCGATCGCCGCCCCGTGAGCCGCCCCGAGCTCTGCAAGCTCTTGTGCTGCGTCCGAAAACTCGCCGCGCTGGGAACCCGCCATGAGGAAGGACTTGCATGCCAATGGGTCGCTCATCAGCTTCAGAAGGGCTGTCAGCTCTGCCCGGTCCACCGCATTGATGTGTTCGTCATCGGCATAGGCTTCCATCTCGTTCGCCAGAATGATGTTGAGCACGCCATTCGCGGCGGGCCATCCGCCTTCATTGAACGCCGCCTCGGTCTTTCGGAGCAAGACCTCCCGGAGGGCGGGATCGCTGCGGGCGATAGACGCCGCCAGTGGGAATCGCGCGAGGTTCTGATCGAAATCGCGTGCAAACCCGCTGGGCCCGGAGAGGCTGGCATATGCCAGATTTCCGGCCAGCAGGGCGACGGCGACGAGCAGCAGGAGTGATCTTCTGGTCATGCGAGAATGTTGGCGTGAAATACCGCGAGACATCATCGCACGCCGGGGTCGGCGCCATCCATTGCAACTACAGGCTGCCGTTAACGAATCCTTTCGCAGCCCTTTCACCGCCTGGCAGATCGCATGCAGGCTGGCTTATTTTGCCAAATGCCGCATGAAAATGCGCACCACATAGCCCGGGAATCGCGGTGCCTCGTCGTAGAGGTCCGACGCGATCCGCTCGATGGTCTCGCGCAGCGACAGGAATTGCGCCTGCCGTGCGCTGCTTTCGGTGCCCTGCATGCCCGCGAGCTCGTCCATCGCGGCGTCGCTGATCTGGCACTGCACGACCTCGCCGTCGTTCAACATGGTGAAGCGAAAGGCCAGCCGTTCCAGATCATGGCCAATGATCTTGTGGCGCATGAGCGGCATCAAGTCGTCCCGGTCGAGCCCCGCGTCGGACAATGCTGAAAATCGCTGCGCTTGTCAGCAGCAAAGTGCGGCTTCGGCCCTACTGGAACGCCACTTCGGCAAAGCTGCGGAGCTTGCGCGAATGCAGCCGTTCCGATTCCTGCTGCTTGAGCCGCTCCAGCGCCTTCAGGCCGATCTCAAGGTGCTGGCCGACGCGGCGGCGGTAGAACTCGCTGGCCATGCCCGCGAGCTTGATCTCGCCATGCAGCGGCTTGTCGGAGACACACAGCAGCGTGCCGTAGGGAACGCGGAAGCGGTAGCCATTGGCGGCGATGGCGGCCGATTCCATGTCGAGCGCGACCGCGCGCGATTGCGACAGCCGGCGGATCACCTCAGGCCCGGAAATTTCCCAATTGCGGTTGTCGACGCTCGCGACCGTGCCGGTGCGCATCAGGCGCTTGAGCTCGAAGCCTTCGAGCCCGGTGACGTCCTCGACCGCCTCCTCGAGCGCGACCTGCATCTCGGCCAGCGCTGGGATCGGCACCCACAGCGGCAGCTCGCGATCGAGCACGTGATCCTCGCGCACATAGCCGTGCGCGAGCACGTAATCGCCGAGCCGCTGCGTGTTGCGCAGGCCGGCGCAATGGCCGAGCATCAGCCAGGCATGCGGCCGCAGCACCGCGACGTGGTCGGTGACGTTGCGCGCATTGGACGGACCGGTGCCGATGTTGATCAACGTGATGCCGCGATAGCCAGGTGCGACCAGATGGAAGGCCGGCATCTGCGGTGCGCGAGCCGGCGCGGTGCCGCTGATCGCGCCGCCGCTGTTCGTGATCACGTTGCCGGGCGCGACGAAAGCTTCGAGCCCGGCTTCGCCGGACTGCAGCCGCTGCTGGCACGCTTGCGCGAAGGCATCGACATAGAACTGGTAGTTGGTGAAGATCACGAAGTTCTGGAAATATTCGGGATCGGTGCCGGTGTAGTGATAAAGCCGGCGCAACGAGTAATCGACGCGGGCGGCGCGGAACAGGGACAGCGGCTCCGGCGTATCAGGCTGGAGCTCGAAAGTGCCGTCGGCGATCGAATCGTCCATGGTCGCGAGAACGGGCACGTCGAACGCATCGCGCAGCGAGCGTGTCACGGGCGAATTCTCGCTGGTGGTGATCGCGGCTTCGATATTGATGTCGCGCCGATAGGCGAAGTGGATCGGGATCGGCTCGGCGGACTCGCCGATCTCGACGGGCACGCCGTGGTTCTGGATCAAGAGGCCGATCTGCTCGGTGAAATAGCTGCGGAACAGATCCGGCCGCGTCACGCTGGTTTCATGCACGCCGGGTCCGGCGACGAAGCCGTAAGCAAGGCGCGAATCCAGCCGCGCATGCGTCGCAGTGGTGATACGGACGAAGGGATAATAGGCGCGAACCCGCATCGTGATCGCTTCCCCGCCGACATAGGCTTCGAACCGGTCGCGCAGGAATTTCGTGTTGCGCTCGTAGATTTCCTCGAGGCGGGCAACGGCGAGGGACGCGTCGGAGAAGGATGCGGTGGGGATGGAGGGAGGAGATTGCATGGTTCGACCGCCGGGTGATTGGGCCTAAGTCGAACTATAGCAAAGAAGGCGGTGTTGTAGGGTGGGTTAGCGCAGCGTAACCCACCACTTCCGCATCCTCGGTTAGAGAAGCGGTGGGTTACGGCTTCGCCTAACCCACCCTACGAGACCACGACGCGCTGTCGTGCGTCACTTCTCGCGGAAGGCGCGCATCAGCTGGTCGTGAAGCGGCTTCATCAGATAGGACAGCATCGTGCGGTCGCCGGTCTGGACGAAGGCTTCCACCGGCATGCCGGGGATCATCTTGACGTCGCCGAGCCTGGCGATCTCTTCCGGCGGCATCGAGACACGGATGGTGTAGTAGCCTTGGCCGGTGCGCTGGTCGGTGGTGACGTCGGGCGAGACGCGGCTGACGACACCGTTGAGCTCGGGCGTGGTGCGCTGGTTGAACGCGGACAGGCGCAGCAGCGTCTTCTGGCCGATCTGGAGCTTGTCGATGTCGACCGGATTGACCTTGGCCTCGACCTGGAGATCGTCGGTCTGCGGCACGATCAGCATCAAGGTATCGCCGGCCGTGACGACGCCGCCGATCGTGTGCACCGTCGATTGCAGCACCATGCCATCCTGCGGCGCGCGGATGTCGACGCGGCGGAGCTGGTCTTCGGCCGCGACCTTGCGCTCGATCAGCTCGCCGATCTTGTCGTTGGTTTCGCGCAGGTCCTTGGAGACCTCGCTGACCACGTCCTTGTCGATCTGGATGATCTGGAGCTCGGTCTCGGTGATCTTGCCCTTGGCCTGGGCGCGCGCGGCGATGTACTGCGCGCGCTCGCCGTTGAGGCGGGCCGAGTCGCGCTCGAGCTGGGTCAGGCGCGAGATCTGCACAAGACGCTTCTCGTAGAGCTCACGCACGCCGGTGAGCTCGTTCAGCACCAGCGCGATCTCCTGGTCCTTGGCTTTTTCCTGGGCGCTGAGACCGGCGATCTCCTCGTTGAGCTGCGTGATGCGTTCGCGGAGCTGCGCCTTCTGCCCGGTGCGGCCATTGACGCGGACCTCGAACAGCTTGGTCTCGGCCGCAAGCAGCGCCTTGACGTCGGGATCGCCCGCCCGCTCGATGAGGCCTTGCGGGAACTCGATTCGGTCGAGGCCGCGCTGCTCGGCCTGCAATCGCGCCGCACGCACCTGCGCCGCATCGAGGTTCTTGGTGACGATGGCAAGATTGGCCTTGGTGACGGTGTCGTCGAGCCGCACCACGATGTCGCCGGACTTGACCAGGTCGCCGTCGCGGGCGCGCACCTCGCCGACCACGCCGCCGGTCGGATGCTGCACCTTCTTGACGTTGGATTCGACCACGATCTGGCCCGGCGCAATCAGCGCGCCCGAGATCAGGACGGTCGAGGCCCAGCCGCCGAGGCCGACGACCAGGACCAGCACGATCACAAGGCCGAGCATCAGGTGGAACCTGATGGAGTCGCGGACGGTCTTCGCGGCCGCCTTGGTGCCGCCGATGGCCAA
Organism: Bradyrhizobium sp. JHI2711; assembly: GCF_056156565.1. Classification (NCBI taxonomy): domain Bacteria; kingdom Pseudomonadati; phylum Pseudomonadota; class Alphaproteobacteria; order Hyphomicrobiales; family Nitrobacteraceae; genus Bradyrhizobium; species Bradyrhizobium sp. JHI2711. The sequence goes on along the minus strand of NZ_JBPZPT010000002.1, from coordinate 980,770 downwards.
CGTGCTCATGGCTTCGTGCTCATGGTTTGGCCACTCCGCCTTCGCTGACGATCTTGATCGGCGCCGGCGGCGTCACGCGCGGCTGCAGCACCTGGGCGAGCACCTGCTCCTTCGGCCCAAAGGCCTGCATGCGACCGTCGCGCAGCACCAGGATCTGGTCGACCGCCTCGACGCCGATCGGGCGGTGCGCCACCACGACGACGATGGCACCGCGCTCGCGCGCCGAGCGGACGGCGCGGGTCAGCGCCTCGTCGCCTTCGGTGTCGAGATTGGAATTGGGCTCGTCGAGCACGATCAGGAAGGGGTTGCCGTAGAGCGCGCGCGCCAGCGCCACGCGCTGGGCCTGGCCTGCGGAAAGCGCGGCGCCCTGCTCGCCGACTTGGGTGTTGTAGCCCTCGCGCATCTTGATGATCATCTCGTGCACGCCGGCCTCCTTGGCTGCGGCGATGATCGCCTCGGAGGTGGCCTCGGGATCGAACCGGCTGATGTTCTGCGCGATGGTGCCGCCGAACAATTCGACGTCCTGCGGCAGATAGCCGATATGGCGGCCGAGCGCGTCGCTCGTCCATTGATCGAGCGCCGCGCCGTCGAGCCGCACCTTGCCGCGCACCGGCTGCCAGACCCCGACCAGCGCGCGGATCAGCGACGACTTGCCGGAACCGCTCGGGCCGATCACGCCAAGGCCGTTGCCGGCGGCGAGCGCGAAGGTGACATCCTGCACCACGAGACGCTGATCGCCGGGCGGCACCATGGCGACGCCTTCGACCGAGAGCCGGCTGGTCGGCGCCTGCAGCTGGGTCGGCATCGCCTGCGCCGGCATCTGCTCCAACAGGCGCGTCAGACGCTGCCAGCTCTGGCGCGCCGCGACGAAGGATTTCCAATGCGCGATGGCGAGATCGACCGGCGCGAGCGCGCGGGCGGACAGGATCGAGCCGGCGATGATGATGCCGGCCGTCGCCTCCTGGTGGATGACGAGATAGGCGCCGACCGCGAGCACGGCCGATTGCAGCATCATCCGCAGCACCTTTGCGACCGCGCCGAGACCACCGGCGACGTCGCTCGCCCGCTGATTGCCGGCGAGGTATTTTTCGTTGGCCTCGCTCCAGCGCTGGTTCATCCGGCCGGCCATCCCCATCGACACCATCACTTCGGCGTTGCGGCGGCTGGCCTGGGCGAGATCGTTGCGCTGGGCGGCGAGGCCCATCGCTTCCTTCGCCGGCTGGCGGGACATGAACTCGGTGACCAGCGTCAGCCCGACCAGGATGATGGCACCGACCAGCGCGGTGACGCCGATCAGGACATGGAAGGCGAAGCAGATGGCGAGATAGAGCGGCAGCCAGGGCAGGTCGAAGAATGCGCTGGGGCCCATGCTGCCGAGGAAGGAGCGGACATTGTCGAGATCGCGCAGCGGCTGCAGGCCCTCGTTGCGGCTGCCGACCAGCAGCGGCAGGCGCACGATGGTGTCGAACACGCGCTTATTGAGGGCCTCGTCGAGCGCGGTGCCGATCCGCCCCAGGATGCGGTTGCGGATCATGTCCAGCACGCCCTGCGCCATGTAGAGGAAGCTGGCGAGGATGATCAGGCCGACCAGGGTGGGGATGCTGCGGCTCGGCAGCACCCGGTCATAGACCTCCAGCATGAAGATCGACCCGGTCAGATAGAGCAGGTTGATCATGCAGCTCATCAGGCCGACGCCGATGAAGGCCGTGCGACAAGCGCGCAAGGCGTCACCGAGCTCCGAACGGCGGACGCCAGGGATGGCTGCCATCAGTCTGATCTCTTTCGGCTAACGGGCAAAGCCCTGATTTCAAAGGCGATTCAAGGAGTACTCGCCTTGGATTAACATCTGTTTTCCGGCCGTCCAACGCGGTCGAATTTAATCCGAGGCCTCATGGGCCACATCTACCCCCGATAGCCTTCCGCGCAAGTCCGGAATTCCACAGGCTTGCGGCTTTTTCTTGCAGGCTTTCAGCCGCTTCCGCGAAAAGCGCGGCTCAAGTTCCGCTCAGCCGAATGCAGAGGCTAGAGCCGGCCCCCGCCGCGCACAAGGCGTACCACCAGCAGCAGGATGACCGCGCCGATGGCAGAATAGACAATTTGGGAGATCAAGCCGCTGCCGAGGCGGATGCCGAGCTTTGGAAACAGCAGGCTCGCCACCAGCGCACCGCAGATGCCGATCACGATGTCGCCGATCAGGCCGAACCCGGCGCCCCGCACGATCTTGCCGGCGAGCCAACCGGCGACGAGACCGACGAACAGGATGACGAGAAGGCCTTCGTTGGAAATGTACATCCGTGAGGTCCCTCTCCGTGAAAGGCGCCATGGAACGGGAACCGGAATGAACGGGGTGTGAATGCTGGAAAGGCTCGCACAGCCCGGTTCAACTCATCCGAACTATGACAGCACGGTGGCCGGCTCCGCCAGGACGCATCTGGCGGCCCGACCCGGCCCGACCGCGACATTCCCGGGCAATTGCTCCAGGCAGCGCGGCTCGGCGAGCTTGCAGCGGGGAGCGAAGGAGCAATTGTGCGGCTTCTCGGCCAGCGACGGCGGCGTGCCGGGGATGGTCTCCAGCCGCTGTCCGCGCTTGGCGCCGTGGATGGTGGAGGCGAGCAGGCCCTTGGCATAGGGATGCACCGGCGAGCGGACGATGTCGCGCAAGGTGCCCTGCTCCACGATCTGGCCCGCATACATCACCGCGACGCGGTCGCAGATCTCGATGGCGACGCCGATGTCGTGGGTGACGAAGATGACGGACATGCCGAACTCGCGCTGCAGCTCCCGCAGCAAGAGCAGAATCTGGATCTGCACGGTGGCATCGAGCGCCGTCGTCGGTTCGTCCGCCAGCAGGATTTTTGGCCGGCAGGCCAGCGCCAGCGCAATCATCGCGCGCTGGCGCATGCCGCCGGACATTTCGTGCGGATAGGCATCCAGCCGGCGCTTGGCCGAGGGAATGCGCACGACCTCGAGCATCTCCAGCGCCCGTGCGCGCCCTTCTGCAAAGCTCTTGCCTTCGTGGCGCACCACGCTTTCGGCGATCTGCGCGCCGATCGTGTAGACCGGATCGAGCGCAAGCGCCGGCTCCTGGAAGATCATCGAGACGGTCTGGCCGCGGAACGACGACAGCTGCTCGTCGTTCATGGCCAGCACGTCCTGTCCCATGACGTTGACCGTCCCCGAAATCTGCGTGCGCTTCTTCGGCAATAGGCGCATCAAGGCACGCAGCGTCACGCTCTTGCCCGAACCGGATTCGCCGAGCAGGCCCAGCACCTCGCTATTGCCGAGCGAGAGACTGAGATCGTTCACGGCATAGACCGTGCGCTCGCCGGTGAAGCGGATGTTGAGGCCTGAGATCTCGACGAGGTTTCTCATGACGGCAGCTTCGGCAATCGGTCGTGATAGTCGGTGACGCGCTGGTACGCGGCGCCAATGGTCAGCAGGGTGGCTTCGTCGAAGGAGCGGCCGATCAGCTGCATGCCGACCGGCAGGCCGGTCGTGGTGAAGCCCGAAGGAATGGTCAGTGACGGCAAGCCCAGGAAATTCACCGGGCGGGTGAACAGCGTCAGCCGCTGCAACAGCGCCGGCGCGTTCGGGCCGCCGCCGACGTCGCTCTCCTCGATCGTCGGCGCCGGCACCGGGGACGCCGGCGCGATCACCGCATCGACGCCTGCCGTCGCGGCATTGTGGGCCGCGAGCGCCGGCCCGCGCCAACGCATCGCCTCGAGATAGGTGATGGCGGGAACGGCGAGGCCGTTCTGAAGCCGCATCAAGACCTGCGGGCCATAGTCCTGCGGGCGCTCGATCATCCAGCGCTTGTGGAAGGCGGCGGCTTCCGCGGCGAGCACGAGCTGGCTGGCCGAGGACAATTGCCGCTGGTCCGGCAGCTCGACCTTGACGATGTCGGCGCCCTCGCGCTTGAGCACCGCGATGGTCTCGTCCAGCACGCGCGCGACCTCGCTGTCGAGATCGTCGACATAGAACGAGGCGGGCACGCCGATCTTGAGACCCCTCAGCGAAGCCTTGGTGGCTGCGACGTAGTCCGCGAGCGGCTCGTGGCTGCAGGTCGAATCGGCGGGATCAGGCCCGGCCATCAGCGCCAGCAAGAGCGCGCAATCCTCGGCAGTGCGGGCCAGCGGGCCGACGGTGTCGAGCGATTGCGACAGCGGCATTGCGCCGGCGCGGCTGACGCGGCCCACCGTGGTCTTGAGCCCCGTGACGCCACAGAAATGCGCGGGCATGCGGATCGAGCCGCCGGTGTCCGAGCCAAGCGCCGCATAGGTCAGGCGCGCGGCCACCGCCGAGCCGGAGCCGGATGAGGAGCCGCCGGTGATATGGGCGACGTTCCAGGGATTGCGCACCGGACCGTAATGAGCGTTGTGCCCGGTCGGGCCATAGGCGAACTCGGCGAGATGCAGCGTGCCGAGCCGGACCTGGCCGGCGTCCTTGAGCCGCTGCAAGGCGGTGGACGTGACGTTCGGCACGAAGTCGCGGCGGATCAGCGAGCCGCAAGTCGCGACGTGGCCGGCATCGTAATACATGTCCTTGTGCGCGAGCGGCACGCCATGCAGGGGACCGCGGACATTGCCCTTGGCGAGCTCGGCATCGGCGGCATCCGCCGCTTTCAATGCAGCCTCGGCCTCGATCGACATGAAGGCGTTGAGATGCGGCTGCCACTGCGCGATGCGCTGCAGCAGCGCCCGCGTCGCCTCGTGCGAGGACACCTGCTTCATCGCGATCGCGCGCGCGACCTCGGTGAGCGTCATCAAGGCGGGCTCGCGGCTCATTTCGACACCTTCTGCGTCTGCGCGAGCCCGTAAGTTGCGGGCTCCAGATCGAACGGCAGCGTACCCGCGATGGCGGCGAAGCCCTCGAAGGCGGGGCCGATGGCGCTGGAGATGCGGGTTGCGATCTCGTCGTCCACGGGCACGCCGGCGATATGCGCGATCGGCTTGATCTCTTTCGGTGTCGGTCTCGTCATGCGGTTTCTCCCCTGGGGGCGCGGCTGTGGCCTGAACCCGGTATCGCCATGTAGCACGCGGCCTCGTGGCCCATATTATCCAGCGCAGTGAGCTTTGGTGTCGCATTTGCGCAGAGCGGCTCCGCAAACGGGCAACGGGTGTGGAAACGGCAGCCCGACGGCGGATCGATCGGATTGGGCGGATCGCCCGTGATCGGCGGCGTCTCGGTGCGCCTGTCGGGGTCCGAAGACGGCATCGCCGCGAGCAGCGCCCGGGTGTAGGGATGGGCCGGGCTGTCCCAGACCTGGTCGACCGGGCCGAGCTCGACGACCTCGCCGAGATACATCACCAGCACGCGGTCCGAGATGTAGCGCACCACGTTGAGGTCGTGGCTGATGAAGAGATAGGTGAGGCCGAATTCGCGCTTGAGATCGGCGAGCAGGTTGAGCACCTGCGCCTCGACGGATTTGTCGAGCGCCGAGACGGCTTCGTCCAGGATCACCAGCCGCGGCGACAGCGCCAGCGCACGGGCGATGTTGACGCGCTGGCGCTGGCCGCCGGAGATCTCGTGCGGATAGCGGTTGGCGAAGTTTTCCGGGCGCAGGCCGACCTTGCCGAGCAGCTCTCGCGCCAGGTTGCGCGCCGCGCCATCGGCCATGCCATGGACCTTTGGACCGAAGGCGACGGATTCCTCGATCGTCAGGCGCGGGTTGAGCGAGGCGTAGGAATCCTGGAACACCATCTGCATGCCGCGGCGCAGCTCGCGCAAGCTTAGCGACTGGCCGACGGTCATGCCGTCATAGATGATGTCGCCGTCATCGCGCGGCATCAGGTGCATCAGGAGCCGCGCGGTCGTGGACTTGCCGCAGCCGGACTCGCCGACGATGCCGACCGTCTCGCCCTTGGCGACGGAGAAGGAGACATTGTCGACGGCACGCACCGTGCGCTTGGCGGAGAACAGGCCGCCGCGCACCGGGAAATGCTTGGTCAGGCCGTTGACCTGCAGCAGCGGCTGCGCGAGCCCACCGCGGTCCTCGACCGGCTCCAGCATTTCGACGGAGGTGTTGGTTTCGCTCATGGCCTAGTTCCTGATGTCCATGGCGCTACGCAGGCCGTCCGAGAGCAGATTGAAGCAGATCGAGACCGCGAAGATCATCGCGCCCGGCAAGGCTGCGACCCAGGGATTAACGTAGATCGCGGTGCGCAGCGTGTTCAGCATCAGGCCCCATTCCGGCTCCGGCGGCTTGGTGCCGAGGCCGAGGAAGGACAGACCGGCCGCCAGGATCATCGAGACCGAGATCAGACTGGTGGCATAGACGAAGATCGCGCCCAGCACGTTGCCGAGGATGTGGACGCGCATGATGGTGAAGGCGCCCGCGCCGGAGGCACGTGCGGCCTCGACGAAGTCCATGTTGCGTACGCCCGTGGTGACGCTCTCGGCGACGCGGGTGATCTGCGGCACGAACACGATGGTCAGCGCCACGATGGAGTTGAGGATGCCGGCGCCGAGCGCGCCGGAGATCGCGATCGCCAGCAGCACCGACGGGAAGGCGTAGAACACGTCCACCGTGCGCATGATCGCGGTGTTGAGCTTGCCGCCGACATAGCCGGCAATGATGCCGAGCGAGGTACCGATGCAGAAGGCCAGGATCACGGGCAGGATGCCGATGACCAGCGACAGGCGCCCGCCATAGATCAGCCGGGCCAGCATGTCGCGGCCGAGCTCGTCGGTGCCGAGCGGATAGCCTGTGGTGCCGATGTGGCGGAGGCGGCGGATCATCGAACCCTTGTAGGGGTCTTCGAGACCGAGCCACGGCGCGAGGATCGCGGACAGGAAGATCAGCAGCAGCACCAGAGCGCAGGCCATGCTGACCTTGTCGCGCATGATGCGGCGGCCGACGGTCGCCCAATAACCGCGCGCCTTGGTGGCGGGCGCGGCCTGCAGCGCGGCATCGCTGGCGGTGGCGGACAACGGAAGCTCGCTCATCGGCTAGCCCCGCTTGATGCGCGGGTCGATCGCGGCTTGGGCGATGTCGACCAGGAGATTGAGGAAGACGAAGAACAGCGCCAGGATCAGGATCGTGCCCTGCAGCAGCGGCAGGTCACGCTGGAAGATCGCCGAGTTGAGCAGGAAGCCCGAGCCAGGCCAGGAGAACACGGTCTCGATCAGGATCGAGCCGCCGAGCATGTAGCCGAGCTGAAGCCCCATCACCGCGAGGGCGGTGGGCGCGGCATTCTTGATGACGTGGCGGAACACGCCGGTTTCGCGCAGGCCCTTTGCGCGCAAGGCCTCGACGAAATCCTGCGAGAGAATGTCGCCGGTGAGCGCACGCACCGTGCGGGTGACGATGCCCATCGGGATCACCGACGTCGTGATCGCCGGCAGCACGAGATATTTGAGGTGCGCCCAATCCCACGCCCAGGAATTGGAGCCGCTGGGGCCGGCGCCGACCGCGGGCAGCCAGTTCAGCTGGACCGAGAAGATGATGACGAGCAGCATGCCGAGCCAGTAATGCGGCACCGAGACGCCGGCGATGGCAAAGGAGGTCGCGACCTTGTCGATCCAGGTCTCGCGGAAATAGCCGGCGATCAGGCCAAGCAGGACGCCCATGGTGAAGCCGATGATGGCGGCGGCAATCGCGAGCGTGACGGTGTTGCCGACCGCGCGCATGACCTCGGCCAGCACTGGACGCCCCGTCGCGATGGAATTGCCGAGATCGCCATGAAGGGCACGCAGCAGCCACAGGCCGAACTGCACCGGCAGCGGCCGGTCGAAGCCATAGGCGGCGCGCAGCTGCGAGGCGAGCTCCTGCGACGCATCGGCCGGCAGCACGGCGACCAGCGGATCGCCCGGCGTGATGTGCACGAGCAGGAAGCACACCAGCGCCACGCTGATGACGATCGGGACGACGTAGACAATGCGTCTGGCGGTATAGGCGAGCACTGGTCTTCTTTCTTCCTTCTCCCCTTGCGGGAGAAGGTGGCGCGCAAGCGCCGGATGAGGGGTTCTGTCCGCGGACGCAACTTTTCCAATCGAAGGGTCCGCATCCGCGGAGAGAGACCCCTCACCCGGCTTCGCTAAAGCGAAGCCACCCTCTCCCACAAGGGGAGAGGGTGCACCGAGCAAATCGACAGAGCTACTGCGCGATCGACACCGGCGAGAAGTCGATGAACCAGCTCTTCGGTTGCACGACGCCTGTCACCTTCGGGCTCATGGCGCGCGGGCCGACGTCGTGGGCGACGTAGAGGAAGGCGGCGTCATCGACGGAGGCTGCGTGCAATTCGGCGAGTGCGGCGTCGCGCGCGGCGGGATCGAAGGTCTGGCGCGCCTTCTTCACCAGCTCGTCGAATTTGGGGTTGTTGATGAAGCCCCAATTGTTCGAGACCGGCGGCGCCATGCCCGACTGCAGGAAGCGCACCAGCGCGAAGAACGGGTCCATCGCCGCGTAGGTGACGTTGGTCGCGTGCGAGCCGTTGGCGCTGGGATCCTTGGCGCCGCGGCGCCAGTTGGTGAACAGCGTATTCCATTCGATGACGTCGAGCTGGACGTCGAAATAGCATTCGGCCAGCGCCTGCTGGAGATACTCGTTCATCGGCAAGGGCTGCATCTGGCCCGAGCCGGACGCCGACGTCTGCGTCTTCACGGTCAGCTTCTTGTTGGGACCGTAGCCGGCCTCCTGCATCAGCTTTTGCGCAGCCGCCTTGTCGTACTTGATCTGGAAGGTGGGATTGCCGCGCCAGGGGTGGCCGGGCTCGAAGGTGCCGGTCGCTGGCACCATCAGGCCCGCGAGCAGACCGTCCCTGAGGCCCTCGCGGTCGACGCAGAGGTTCGCGGCCTTGCGCACCCGGATATCGTTCCAGGGCGAGCCCTCGACGCGCGAGAACTGCCACGGCCAGACGTGCGGCTGCTCGTTGGAGTAGAGCTTGAAGCCGCGCTGCTTCAATTCGGGAATCGCGTCCGGCGCCGGCGCCTCGACCCAATCGACCTGCCCGGACAGCAGCGCCGCTGTGCGTGCGTTCGCCTCCGGCATCGGCAGCAGCACCATCTTGTCGATCTTGGGCACGCGATCCTTGTTCCAGTAGCTCGCATTCTTGACCAGCTCGAGCCGCTCGCGCGGCGTAAAGCTCGCCATCTTCCACGGGCCGGTGCCCGAGGCGCTCCTGGCGAAGGCGGTCCATGCGGCCTGCGATTTCGCCTTGGCGTCGGCGCCTTCGGCCTTGTCGTAGAAGGACTGCCACTTCGCCGGGCTTGCCATGAACAGATTGGTGAGGTTGATCGGCAGGAAGCTGTCAGGCTCCTTGGTGGTGAGCTCGACGGTCATGTCGTCGATCTTCTTCGCGGAGGCCAGCGTGGGCATGCGCGAGGCCGTGACGCCGACCTGGCTGGCGTCGAATTGCGGCGCATCCTGCTTCAGCACCTTCTCGACATTCCACACCACCGCATCGGCATTGAACGGCGAGCCGTCATGGAAGGTGACGCCTGGGCGCAGCTTGAAGGTCCATTTGGTCTTGTCGGCATCGTCGACCTTCCATTCGGTGGCAAGGCCGGGGATCACCACGCTCGCCTTGTCGGCAGAGGACAGGTCCCAGCTGGTCAGCGCATCGTACATGGTGAGGCCGGTGAAGCGGTTGCCCTCAAAACCCTGATCGGGCTGGCCGAGCGTGCGCGGAATATCGGCAGCAGTCATGCCGATGCGCAGCACAGTTTCGGCAGCCGCCACCCGCGGCCATGCAGCTGCGCTGCCAAGCGCCAACAGCGCGATCAGCGCCGCCCGTGTGTTGTTGTTCTTGATAAACATCGCCTCAGTCCCTTTCCGGCTTCCGATGATTAATTTTGATGCAATCGTATGCAATGGCTATGCCAAGGGAAAACTTTTTCTGCGAATTGCCCCTGCGACGACAAGTCCTTGTGATGACGCACGGGCGAAATCGGCGCGCTGCCTATTCTGGCATCAAGATTGCAGGTTTGGCCCCAGATCCCCCTGGAGCTTTGGGCCATGCGTATTCGTCTATCGACCTGTCTCGCCGTGCTTGCACTTTTGGTGTCCGCAATCACGGCGCGCGCCGAAACGGTGGTGCGTTACGGCATCTCGATGGCGGATATTCCACTCACCACTGGCCAGCCAGATCGTGGCGCCGGCGCCTATCAGTTCACGGCCTACACGATCTACGATCCGCTGGTGGCCTGGGAGATGGACGTCGCCGACCGCCCCGGCAAGCTGGTGCCGGGCCTCGCCACCGAATGGAAGGTGGACGACGCCGACAAGACGAAGTGGCGCTTCACCCTGCGCAAGGGCGTGAAGTTTCACGACGGCAGCGATTTCAACGCCGATGCGGTGATCTGGAATCTCGACAAGGTGCTCAACGACAAGGCGCCGCAATTCGACAAGCGGCAGAGCGCGCAGGTGAAGACCCGCCTCCCCTCCGTCGCCAGCTACGCCAAGATCGACGACTTCACGGTGGAGATCACCACCAAGACGGTGGATTCCTTCTTTCCCTATCAGATGCTGTGGTTCCTGGTCTCGAGCCCGGCGCAATATGAAAAGCTCGGGAAGGATTGGGACAAGTTCGCCAGCCAGCCCTCGGGAACCGGCCCGTTCAAGCTGACGAAGCTGGTGCCGCGCGAGCTCGCCGAGCTCAGCAAAAATCCGGACTACTGGAACAAGAAGCGCATTCCCAAGGCCGACAAGATCGTGCTGGTGCCGATGCCGGAAGCGCTGACGCGCACCAACGCGCTGCTCGCCGGCCAGGTCGACCTGATCGAGACGCCGGCGCCGGATGCTGTGCCGCAGTTGAAGGCGGCCGGCATGAAGCTGGTCGACAACGTCACGCCGCATGTCTGGAATTATCACCTCAGCGTGCTGCCGGGCTCGCCCTGGACCGACATCCGCCTGCGCAAGGCGCTGAACCTTGCGATCAACCGCGACGAAGTCGTCGGCCTGATGAACGGCCTCGCCAAGCCCGCCAAGGGCCAGGTCGACCCGTCGAGCCCGTGGTTCGGCAAGCCCAGCTTCGAGCTGAAATATGATCTCGCCGCCGCCAAGAAGCTGGTGGAGGAAGCGGGCTATTCCAAAGCAAAGCCTCTGAAGACCACCTTCATCATCGCGCAAGGCGGCACCGGCCAGATGCTGTCGCTGCCGATGAACGAATTCCTGCAGCAGAGCTTCAAGGAGATCGGCATCGAGATCGACTTCAAGGTGGTCGAGCTGGAGACGCTCTATACGCATTGGCGCAAGGGCGCCGCCGACGAGATGAACGCCGGCATCACCTCCAACAACATCGCCTATGTCACCTCAGATCCGCTCTACGCCATCGTCCGCTTTTTCCATTCAGGCCAGATCGCGCCGGTTGGCGTCAATTGGGGCGGCTACAAGAACCCGAAGGTCGACGCGCTGATCGACGAGGCCAAGCAGACTTTCGATAGCACCAAGCAGGATCAATTGCTGGCGCAGGCGCATGCGCTGATCGTGGACGATGCCACGCTGGTGTGGGTCGTCCACGACACCAACCCGCACGCGCTGTCACCGAAGATCAAGCAGTTCGTGCAGGCGCAGCACTGGTTCCAGGACCTGACGACGATCGGGGTGGAGTGAGCAACACGCAAGGGTGGGCACGGCGCTTTGCGCCTTTGCCCACCCGAGGTGCATGCTCAGCGCGCGCGATCACCGCCCCTTGGTCGGGATCTTGTTGTACGGCACGTCCTTGTCGACGCGAATGTCGCCCGGCAGGCCCAGCACGCGCTCGGCGATGATGTTGCGCAGGATCTCGTCGGTACCGCCGGCGATGCGCATCGAGGGCGAGGACAGCAGCATCTGCTGGAATTGGCCCTGCGCCGTTTCCTCGTCGTTGCCGGTGAGAACACCGGCCGCGCCCTGCAGGTCCATGGCGTAAGTCGCGATGTCCTGCAGCATCATGCCCGAGACCAGCTTGCCGATCGAATTCTCCGGGCCCGGCCGCTCGCCCTTCGACAGCGCCGAGATGGTGCGGTAGCTGGTGTATTTCAGGCCGTTCGACTTGGCCGCCCAGCTCGCAAGCTTCGAGCGCACGGCGGGATCGTCGATGGCGAGGCCATCCTCCAGCATCAGGTTCGAGCAGAGCTCGAACATTTCGGGCACGCCGGTCGCGAGCCGCGCACCGATCGACATGCGCTCGTTCATCAGCGTGGTCAGCGAGACGTTCCAGCCGTCGCCGACGGCGCCCAGCCGCTGGCTGTCGGGGATCACCACATCGGTGAAATAGACCTCGTTGAACTCCTGCATGCCGTTGGCCTGCTTGATCGGCCTCACCTCGACGCCCGGGCTCTTCATGTCCAGGAAGAACATGGTGAGCCCCTTGTGCTTGGGCACGTTCGGATCGGTGCGCGCGATCAAAAGACCGTAGTCGGAATAATGCGCGCCCGAGGTCCAGATCTTCTGGCCGTTGACGACCCAATTGTCGCCCTTCTTCTCCGCGCGGGTGCGAAGGCCCGCGACGTCCGAGCCGGCAGACGGTTCGGAGAACAGCTGGCACCAGATCTCCTCGCCCGATGCGAGCTTCGGCAAGTAACGGCGCTTGGCCTCCTCGCTGCCGAACGCCATCACGGTCGGGCCGCACATGCCCTCGCCGATCTGGAACGGCTGCGTCAGCTTGCCGTAGACGCCCTCCTCCTGCTGCCAGATCACCTTTTCGATCGGCGTGGCGCCGCGGCCGCCATACTCCTTCGGCCAGTGCAGGCAGGCCCAATTGCCCTCGAACTTCTTCTTCTGCCAGGCCTTGCCGACATCGACGATGTCGCGATTGGCAAGGCGGATGCGGCCGAGCGAGGACTTTGACAGCTCGGCCTGCAATTCCTTCGGCGCATTGGCCTCGATCCATTTGCGCGCGGTCTCGCGGAATGCGGCTTCCTGCGGGGTGTCGTCGAAATTCATGGCGGACCTCTACCCTCTTCCCTTCGTCGGGATCTTGTTGAACGGCACGTCCTTGTCGACCCGGATGTCGCCGGGCAGGCCCAGCACCCGCTCGGCGATGATGTTGCGCATGATCTCGTCGGTGCCGCCTTCGACGCGGGTGCCGGGCGCACGCAGCAGCATGGCCTGGAAACGGCCCGCCAGCTCGCCATCCTCGCCGCTGACGATTCCGGACGCGCCCTGCAGATCGAGCGCATAGGTCGCAACGTCCTGGATCATGGAGCCCGCCACCAGCTTGCCAATGGAGTTCTCCGGTCCCGGGCGTTCGCCCCTCGACAGCGCCGAGATCGCGCGCATGCTGGTGTATTTCAGCCCGCTTGCCTTCACCGCCCAGTTCGCCAGCTTGGATCGCACCGCGCGATCCTCGATCGCCGGGCCGTCGTCGAGCATCAGGCTGGAGCAGTACTCGAACAGTTCGGGGAAACCGGTCGAGACGGCCGCGCCGATCGCACTGCGCTCGTTCATCAGCGTGGTCAGCGAGACGTTCCAGCCGTCACCGACCTCGCCGAGGCGCTGATGGTCGGGGATGCGGACATTGGTGAAATAGACCTCGTTGAAATCCGAGGCACCGCTCGCCTGCTTGATCGGCCGCACCTCGACGCCGGGGCTCTTCATGTCCAGGAAGAACATGGTGAGGCCCTTGTGCTTGGGCACGGTCGGATCGGTGCGCGTGAGCAGGATGCCGTAGTCTGAATAATGTGCACCCGAGGTCCAGATCTTCTGGCCGTTGATGATCCAGTCGTCGCCGTCCTTCTCGGCGCGCGTGCGCAGGCCCGCGACATCCGAGCCGCCGGCGGGCTCGGAGAACAGCTGGCACCAGACCTTCTCGCCGGAGGCGAGCGGCGGCAGATAGGTCCGCTTATGCTCCTCGCGCGCGAACGCCATCATGGTCGGCCCGCACATGCCGTGGCCGATGATGAACATGCGGGAGAGCTGGCCGAACGGCCCCTCCTCCTGCTGCCAGATCACGCGCTCGATCGGCGAGGCGCCACGGCCGCCATATTCCTTCGGCCAGTGCAGGCAGGCCCAGCCGGCGTCGGCCTTTTTCTTCTGCCAGGCTTTTGCGACTTGGAGGATGTCAGCGTTCTTGAGCACGGTGCGGCCGAGCGAGGATTTGCGCAGCTCCTCCTCATATTGCCTGGGCGCGTTGGCGCTGATCCAGGCGCGGGCGGTGGCGCGGAACTCGGCTTCCTGCGGGGTGTCGTCGAAGTTCATCTTGGTTCTCTGCTGTCCGTAGGGTGGATTAGCCGGAGGCGTAATCCACCAATTCTGTCGAGCACTGCCGGTCGGTGGTGGGTTACGCCTTCGGCTAACCCACCCTACGCACCTGTCGTTACGCTGCGTTCTTCTTCCGCATCCGATCGATCAGCTGATCTTCCCAATAAGTGAGGCTGCCGAGCCCGAGCGCCATCGCGTTGGCGCGGCGATAGTACATGTGGCAGTCGAACTCCCAGGTGAAACCCATGCCGCCATGGACCTGGATGTTGTTCTTGGCGCAGTGCTGGAACGCCTGCGTCGCGCTGATGCGCGCGGCGGCGGCGGCTTCCGGCAGTTCGGCCGCATTGGTCGAGAGCGCCCAGGCGCCGTAATAGCTGTTGGAGCGCGCCAGCGTCGCCGAGACGTACATGTCGGCGAGCATGTGCTTGACCGCCTGGAATGAGCCGATCTGCCGGCCGAAGGCGATGCGGTCCAGCGCGTAGTCGCGGCCCATCTCCAGCGCGCGATCGGCGCCGCCGACCTGCTCGAACGCGCACAGCACCGCCGCGCGGTCGAGCACCTGGGTGAGGATGCTCCAGCCGTCGCCCGCAGCTCCGAGCGGCTCGGCTTTGGCGTCCTTGAAGGTGATCTCGGCCTGTCCGCGGGTCGGATCGAGGTTGGTGAGGCTCTTCACATCGACGCCGCCGGCTTTGAGATCGACCAGGAACAGCGAGATGTCATTGTCGCGCCCACTCGATCCCGTGCGCGCGGCGACCACCGCAAAATCGGCAATCGCACCGTCGGCGACCGGCTTCTTGACGCCGTTGAGCACGCCGTTCGCAGCCGTCAGCTTGACGTTCTTCGGCGACGGGTTGCCCTTGCCCTCGAACAGCGCCAGCGTGCCAATGGCCTCGCCGGAAGCAATCGCCGGCAGCCATTTCTTCTTCTGCGCGTCACTGCCGGCGATCAGCAGCGCTTCGGCGGCGAGGTACACGGTCGAGGAAAACGGCACCGGCGCGTTGGCCCGGCCCATTTCTTCCGCGATCACGCACAGCTCGAGATGACCGGCGCCGGCGCCGCCGAACTCCTCGGGAATCGCGACGCCGAGGAAGCCCATCTCGGCGAGGCCTTTCCACAGCTCCTTGTCGTAAGGCGCCTTGCCGTCGAGCACGACACGCACCGCCTTGGGCGAGCATTTCTCGGCGAGGAACTTGCGCGCCTGGTCGCGGAGCTGCTTTTGATCGTCGGAGAAGTCGAAGTTCATGGCGGGCTTACCTCTTATTCGTTGTCATTTATTGCCGTCATTCCGGGGCGCCGCGCAGCGGCGAACCCGGAATCCATTTCGCCACGCATATGCGGCCCGATGGATTCCGGGCTCGCGCTGCGCGCGCCCCGGAATGACGAATGGAGCGAGTGTCGTCTTCATTTCAGCACGATCACATCCTGATCCGGCTTGTCCGCATAGAGCCGCTCCACCACCGCGGCGCGGCGTTCCAGGCCGGCACGCTGGTTGATGTAGCCCTTGTCGGTGAGCTCGTTGCCGTCGATCGAGGGCGGCTCGACCATCAGCATCGCGCGCGCGATGATACGGCTGCTGGCCCCTTCGCATTCCCGGTTGTGGGCTTCCAGGCCGCGCCTGAAGCAAGCGATCACCTCGGGATGCTTCACAGCATCCGCAAAGCTGAGATCGGGATTGCCGACCAGCTGGCGGCAGGCGTGCAGGTTCGGCCAGGCCAGGAGGCCGATGAAGGGACGGTCCTGCCCCGCGACCAGCGCGTCGTGCACCACGGGCGTGGCGGCCGCGATCGCATCGGTCCGCAGCGAGCCGACATGTACGAATGTGCCCGTGGTGAGCTTGAAGTCCTCCACCACGCGGCCGGCAAAGATGATGCCTTGCACCGGATCGGAATCGTCGACGAAGACGCCGGCATCGCCGATGCAATAAAAACCTTCCTCGTCGAACATCTTCTTCGTCAGCTCAGGCTGGCCGAAATAGCCGGGCGTGACATTGACGCCGCGCAGGCGCAATTCGTATTTCGAGCCGCACGGCACCATCTTCAACTCGACGCCGGGGAACGGCAGGCCGATCAGGCCGACGCGCTCGGTGTCCCAATAGGTGCCGGTCGAGGTCGGCGCGGTCTCGGTCGAACCCCAGCCGGTGTAGAACACGATGCGCTCGCCGGTGGTCTTTACCGCCAGCGCTTGCATGCGCTCGTAGAGATCGTCAGGCAGCCGCGCGCCGCCATAGGCCATGATCGAGAGATTCTTGAAGAACGAGCGGCACAGCGCGTCGTCCTTCTCCATGGCGGCGGCGAGCGCGGCATAGCCGGCGGGTACGTTGGCATAATAGGTCGGCGAGATCTCGCGCAGATTGCGCAGCGTCTCCTCGAACTGCCCGGGCATCGGGCGGCCGTCGTCGATATAGAGCGTGCCGCCGTCGACCAGGATCGGGTGGAACGCGGCATTGCCGCCCATGGTGTGGTTCCAGGGCATCCAGTCCAGCATGGTCGAGATCGGTCCGTTCGGATCGCGCGGCCGCACTTGCATCATCATCGCCGCATTGGCGCACATCATCTCCTGCGTGTTGATGACGGCCTTGGGCATGCCGGTCGAGCCTGATGTGAACAGCAGCTTGCCGATGGTCTGCGGCGTAATCTTCGCGATCGAGGCCTCGACATCGGCCGTGACAGGCGTTGCCGCGAGCTCGGCAAAGCTGACGCTCTTGATGCCCTCGCAGGGCCGCGCGACGTGAATCACGGTGACGCCGCTGAGGTCGAGCGCCTTCAGCGCCTTCTCGAAGGTCGAGCCGTCCTGCACCATCAGTACGGCCGGCTTGATCAGGTCGAACAGGTATTTCAGCTTGACGTGATCGTGGCTCATCAACGAGTAGGCCGGCGACACCGGGGCTGCCGGAACGCGCGCCTGCATCGCGGCCTGCGTCATCAGCGCATGCTCGATCGAATTGCCGGAGAGGATCGTGACGGGCCGGCCCTTGAGCTCGAGATTGAGCAGGCCTTGCGTCAGCGCGTCCACGATGCGCTTGGCCTCGCCATAGGACACCTTGCGCCATTCGCGGTTCGGGCCGCCGCGCTGCGCCAGCCAGATGCGCTCGGGTGCTTCCTTGGCCCATTTCGCCAGCGAGGCCGGGATGTGCTTCTCATGAGGCTGCAGCGGAATGCGCGACTTCAGCACCACCGTGCCGTCGCCGCGACGCTCGACGTCGATGTCGCGCGCGAGCCACTGGACCTTGCGAAAGGCGGGCTTCGTCATCACTGCCGCCGCGCTTCCACTCATTTTGCGTCTCCCGGAATTATTGTCCTTTGCGGATCTTCATCGTTCAGCGCCTGATATAGACAGGCTTTCGCTTCTCAAGGAAGGCCCTGATGCCTTCCGAAAACTCTTCCGAGCGGCTGCACAGGACCTGGTTGCGATCCTCCATCGCGATCACAGCTTCCAGCGAGCCGGCATCGACGCTCATGTTGAGGCATTCCTTGGATAGCCGCAGGCCCACGGGCGAGGCCGTCATCATCGCCTCGACATAAGACGCGGCCGCGTCATCGAGCTTGTCCTCGTCCACGACCTCCGAGACGAGGCCGACCGCGAGCGCGCGCTCCGCTCCGATGAAGCGCCCGGTGAGGATCAGCTCGGATGCGACGGAGACGCCGACGAGGCGCGGCAGAAAATAGCTGGTGCCGATGTCGCAGCCGCCGAGCCCGAGCTTGATGAAGGCGCAATTCATCCGCGCCGATCTCGTCGCGATGCGGATGTCGGAGGCCAGCGCCAGCGCAAAGCCGCCGCCGGCGGCCGCGCCCTGCACCAGCGCCAGGATCGGCTGCGGACAGCGCCGCATCAGCATCACGATGTCCGCGATGCGCCGCTGCGAATCCAGCGACTCCGTGACACCGGGTGGCTCCTGCTGTCCGGCCCGGCGCGCCATCGCAGCTTTGAGATCGAGGCCGGCACAAAAATTCCTGCCGGCGCCCTTGAGCACGACGACGCGGGTGTCGCGATTGCGTTGCAGGCCCTGGAAATAGTCGTTGAGCGCTTCGATCAGCGCGGGATCGAGCGCGTTGAGGTGCTCGGGCCGATTGAGCGTCACCCGGTCGACGCCATCGTCATGCTCGATCAGCAGCGGTTGGGACATGGGGGCCTCGCACTTGCCGCGGGTCGCGGCGCCGATTGCTGCGCCCTCTCCCCTTGCGGGAGAGGGCATGTAAATCGCTAGCCGCACAATCGCTTGGGTGAGGGGTCTGCCTCCACAGATGAGATTGTGGAGACAACCCCTCATCCGGCGCCGTAGCCGAAGCTTCGCTTCGGCGTTCTTAAGAACGGCGGCCTAAGGCCGCCTATGCCACCTTCTCCCACAAGGGGAGAAGGGAGAAAGCACCTACCTTGGCGCCATGCGGATGGCGCCGTCGAGGCGGATGGTCTCGCCGTTCAGCATCGGGTTCTCGACGATGTGCACCGCGAGCATGCCGTATTCGTTGGCATCGCCGAGACGCGAGGGATGCGGCACCTGGGCGCCCAGGCTCTTGCGGGCCTCTTCGTTCAGGCCCATCAGCAGCGGCGTGAAGAACAGGCCGGGCGCAATGGTGTTGACGCGGATCTTCTGGCTGGCGAGATCGCGCGCGGCCGGCAGCGTCAGGCCGACGACGCCACCCTTCGAGGCCGAATAAGCGATCTGGCCGATCTGGCCTTCGTAGGCGGCAACCGAGGCCGTGTTGATGATGACGCCGCGCTCTTCGCCGATCGGCTCCGCAGTAACGAGGCGCTCGGCGAACAGCCGCAGGCAGTTGAAGGTGCCGATCAGATTGACGTTGATGATGCGTGCGAACTTTTCGAGCGGATAGACACCGTCGCGGCCGACGATGCGCTGCGAGCCGCCGATGCCGGCGCAGTTCATCAGCACGCGGGCGACGCCGTGTGCGGCTTCCGCCTTGGCGATCGCTGCCTTGATCTGCTCCTCGCTGGTGACGTCGGCGTGCAGCGCGACGCCCTTCACTTCGGCGGCCACCTTCTCGGCGTTTTCCTTGCTCTGATCGATCACGCCGATCTTGGCGCCCTTGGCGGCCATGGCGCGGGCGGTCGCGGCACCAAGGCCCGAGCCGCCGCCGGTGATGAGAACGGCTACGTCTTTTAATTGCATCGCTTGTACCTTTCCTTGAGCGTTTCTTCTCTAGACTTGTCACGTGTCGGCCGGACTATCCGGCCGCAGCGGCTTCCCCGGCTTGCGTGAGGATGCCGCCGCAGATCAGCGTTTCCATGTGCTTGATGTATTGCCGGCAGACATCGTCGGTGACCGGGCCGACGCCGGTGGCGCGGGACATCGCGTGCCGGCCGAAGAACAGGTGATCGCAGGCACCGATCAGGCTGGTGTAGAACAGTACCGGATCAGTCGGGCGGAATTCGCCGCGGCTGACGCCTTCCGCCAGCAGGCGGCGATGGAAGTCCAGCAGCGGGGCAACGAAGAATTTCGAGACTTCGTCGGCAGAGCTCGCGCTGGTTTCGTGCAAGAGATAGTGGATCAGCCGGTTCATGTAGGGGAACCGGTGATAGGCACGGATGATGCCGGCGATGTGCAGCTTCAGCTTCGCTGTCGACGTGATCGGCTGTGCCAGCAGATATTCGAGATTGGTCATCTCGGTCGCGGCATCCCGCGCCAGCAGCGCCAGCAGCAGGCCGTCCTTGTTTCCGAAGTGATATTTGACCAGGGCCGCGTTGGCGCCCGACTTCTGCGCAATATCGGACAGCGAGATCTCGATCGAGGAGCGTTCGATCATCAGCTCGCTCGCGGCCACCAGCAATTTCTCTGCCGTGGAATTTTTCCCGCTGGGGAGCCTGTTCGGTACGCTGGTCGCCACGGAGATCCCTGTTTGGCCGCTGGAAGCGGGGCGCAGATAAGCGCAAGCAGCGCCTCATCACAAGAGTTAATTGATCGATTGACTAAACGATGATCCGCCTCTTAAATCCGCCCCGACAACCCAATCCAAAATAATCATGGGAGAGACCGAAATGGCCGAGGCTTACATCGTCGCCGCTGCGCGCACCGCCGGCGGGCGCAAGGGGGGCCGTCTCGCCGGCTGGCATCCGGCCGATCTCGCCGCGAAGGTGCTGGACGAGCTGGTCGACCGCACCAAGGTCGACCCGGCTCAGGTCGAGGACGTGATCATGGGCTGCGTGATGCAGGTCGGCGAACAGTCCAACAACGTCGCGCGCAACGCGATCATGGCCTCGAAGCTGCCGGAAAGCGTGCCGGGCACCTCGATCGACCGCCAGTGCGGCTCCTCCCAGCAGGCACTGCACTTCGCCGCTCAGGCCGTGATGTCCGGTGCGATGGACGTCGTGATCGCGGCCGGCGTGGAGTCGATGACGCGGGTTCCGATGGGCCTGTCCTCGCAGCTGCCGGCCAAGAACGGCTTCGGCAACTACAAGAGCCCGGGCATCGAGAAGAAATATCCGAACATCGTGTTCAGCCAGTTCACCGGCGCGGAGATGATGGCGGAGAAGTACGGCCTCTCCAAGGAGGAGCTCGATAAGTACTCCTACGACAGCCATCAGCGCGCGATCGCGGCGACGCAAGCAGGCCACTTCAAGAAGGAGATCGTGCCGCTCGAGATCACCCGTGCCGACGGCAGCAAGGACACCCACCATATCGACGAAGGCATCCGCT
Organism: Bradyrhizobium sp. JHI2711; assembly: GCF_056156565.1. Taxonomy (NCBI): domain Bacteria; kingdom Pseudomonadati; phylum Pseudomonadota; class Alphaproteobacteria; order Hyphomicrobiales; family Nitrobacteraceae; genus Bradyrhizobium; species Bradyrhizobium sp. JHI2711. The sequence continues at coordinate 959,999 of NZ_JBPZPT010000002.1, read as the reverse complement.
TCGACGTCACGCTCGACGGCATCAAGGGCGTCAAGCTGATCGCCGAGAACGGCAAGCTCTCCGCGGCGAGCGCCAGCCAGATCTGCGACGGCGCCTCCGGCGTGATGGTCGTGAACGAAAAGGGCCTGAAGCAGCTCGGCGTCAAGCCGCTGGCGCGCATCCACCACATGACCATGACCGGCGGCGATCCCGTGATCATGCTCGATGCTCCCTTGCACGCCACCAAGCGCGCGCTGGAGAAGGCCGGCATGAAGATCGGCGACATCGACCTGTTCGAAGTCAACGAGGCCTTTGCCTCGGTGCCGACCGCCTGGCTGAAGACCACCGGCGCCGATCCTGAGCGCCTCAACGTCAACGGCGGCGCCATCGCGCTCGGCCATCCGCTCGGCGGCTCCGGCACCAAGCTGATGACGACGTTGGTCCACGCCCTGCACCAGCGTGGCAAGCGCTACGGCCTGCAGACCATGTGCGAGGGCGGCGGCATGGCCAACGTGACGATCGTGGAGCGGCTGTAAGAAAAACAAAAGCGAGTAGCGAGTGGCGAGTAGCGAATGGTGAGTAGGCGAAGAGCGGTTTGCCCTTCTTCCCTATTCGCCACTCGCTACTCGCCATTTCACGTTTTGAGGAAACGCCATGACCCACCCCTGTATCCACGCCAAGACGACGCCCGACAAGATCGCCTACCAGATGGCCGGGACCGGCAAGGCGATCACCTATCGCGAGCTCGACGAGCTCTCGAACCAGGGCGCGCATCTATTCCGCTCGCTTGGCCTCAAAGCCGGCGACCACATCGCGCTGTTGATGGAGAACCGCCTCGCCTTCATGGAGCTGTGCTGGGCGGCACAGCGCAGCGGGCTCTATTACACCGCGATCAGCCGCTACCTGAAACAGGACGAGATCGATTACATCATCGCCGATTGCGGCGCCAAGGTCGTGATCACGACGCCGAAATGCGCCGACCAGATCAAGGGCCTGATCAAAGGCACGCCCGGCGAGCCGATCTTCTACATGATGGACGACCCGCTGCCCGGCTTCCGCTCCTACGACAAGGAAGCCGCCGCGCAGCCGACGACGCCGATCGCCGACGAGGTCGCCGGCTACGACATGCTGTATTCGTCGGGCACCACCGGGCGCCCTAAGGGAATCAAGAAGGCTTTCGAAGGCAACAGGATCGACGTGCCGAACGCCTTCCTCCGCGTGCTCTGCGCCGACATGTGCGGCATGAATGCGGAGAGCACCTATCTGTCGCCGGCGCCGCTCTATCATGCGGCACCCCTGCGCTTCAACATGATGGCGATCGTGCTCGGCGGCACCTCCATCATCATGGAGCATTTCGACGCTGAAGAGTTCCTGAAGCTGGTCGAGAAGTACAAGGTGACACAATCGCAGCTGGTGCCGACCATGTTCGTGCGCATGCTGAAGCTGCCGGACGAGGTGCGCACGAGGTACGACGTCTCCACCCTGAAGGGCGCGATCCACGCCGCCGCGCCCTGCCCCATCGACGTCAAGGCCAAGATGATCGAATGGTGGGGGCCGATCCTGATCGAGTATTACGCCGGGTCTGAAGGCAATGGCGTCACCGTCTGCAACTCGCAGCAATGGCTGGAGCATCGCGGCAGCGTCGGCCGCGCCGTGGTCGGCAAGATCAAGATTCTCGACGAGAACGACGAGGACCAGCCGGTCGGTGAGATCGGCACGGTCTATTTCGCCGACGCGCCCGCCTTCACCTATCACAACGACCCCGAGAAGACGAAGAAGGCCTACAACGCCAAGGGATGGTCGACGCTCGGCGATGTCGGCTATCTCGACAAGGACGGCTTCCTCTATCTCACCGACCGCAAGTCCTACATGATCATCTCCGGCGGCGTGAACATCTATCCACAGGAGACCGAGGACGTGCTGATCACGCACCCCGAGGTCGCCGACGTCGCGGTGTTCGGCGTGCCGAACGAGGAGATGGGCGAAGAGGTCAAGGCGGTGGTGCAGCCGCACGACATGAGCCGCGCCGGCAAGGCGCTGGAGGCCGATTTGATCGCCTATTGCAAGAGCCGCCTCTCCGCCATCAAGTGCCCGCGCTCGGTCGATTTCGAAGCCGAGCTGCCGCGCACGCCGACCGGCAAGCTGGTGAAGCGGCATTTGCGCGATCGGTATTGGCCGAAGACGGCGACGAAGATTTAGGGCGAGCGGCCGCTCTCAACACCGTCATGCCCGGGCTTGTCCCGGGCATCCACGTTCTTTGTACCGCAAAGGAACACGTGGATGCCCGGGTCAAGCCCGGCCATGACGCCGAGCAAGCTTTGGTATCTTCAATCGAACAGGCTCGGGGTGTGGTTCACCAGCGCGCCTTCGATCTCCAGCATTTTCAGCTTCGTCACCACGCCGCCGTTCGCGGAGAAGCCCCCGGGCTTGTTGCCCGCCGCCAGCACGCGATGGCAGGGCACGACGATCGGGCACGGGTTGCGGCCGAGCGCCTGGCCGACGTCGCGAGACAGCTGGACGCCGCCGAGCTGTTTTGCGATGTCGCCATAGGTGATGGTCTTACCCGGCGGAATCGCCCGGGCGATGTCGTAGACGCTGCGATTGAACTCGGGCACGCCGTCGAGATCGAGCGGGATGTCGGTGAGATCATCCGGCTCGCCGGCGAGCAGTTTCGTCATGCGGTCGATCGCCTGTTGCACCTCGGCGGTCGGCTCGGTCTCAACGGCGTCGGCATGACGCTGGCTGATGCGGGTGCGGATCTTCTGCTCGCCGCCCATCGGCAATTGCGTGCCGTTGATGCCCCGCGGGCCCCAGGCGATGGCGCACAGGCCGATCCTTGTGTCGAACAGGGCAAAATGCTGGTCGGTCATGTCTAGGTTCCTGGCTTGCTTCCGTTGCAGGCCCCCACTTTGATGTCGTGCCAAATCTAGGCTTGGAAATAGTTGCGATCCACCCGGTTTCCGGGAATCTTGCACAGGCGTTCCAATCCTCTCCCGAGTCCATCATGCAGAGCCTCCACGTCAACGGTTACGACATGCCCTATCTCGATGTGGGCGAAGACAGGGGCCGTCCGCCTCTGGTCTGCGTGCATGGATCGCTGAATGACTTCCGCGTCTGGGGCTGCGTGCTGGGGCCGCTGACGCAGCGGCACCGGGTGATCGCCGTCAGCCTGCGGCACTTCTTCCCGGAGCGCTGGGACGGCGTCGGTGACACCTATTCGATCGCCCAGCATGTCGAGGACGTCATCGCCTTCATCGACAAGCTCGATCTCGGGCCGGTCGACCTGATGGGCCATTCCCGCGGCGGGCATATCTGCTTCCGCGTGGCGCAGCAGCGGCCCGATCTCTTGCGACGGCTGATCCTGGCCGAGCCCGGGGGCGAGCTCGATGCGAGCCTTGATCCGGACTACGTCGGCGGCCCCTCGCCGCTGCTGGCGCGCTTCACGGCCTCGGCCGAGAAGATCGCGGCCGGCGATGTCGACGGCGGGCTCGCCGTCTTCGTTGACACGCTGGAAGGCCCAGGCACCTGGCCGCGATTGCCCGCGATGGTGAAGCAGAACCTGCGCGACAATGCCTTTACGCTGATCGGCCAGGTCCGCGACAGCCGCCCGCCGTTCTCGAAGGCGGATGCGGAGGCGATCAAGATGCCGACGCTGTTCATCCTGGGCGCGCGGACAAAGGGCCTCTTGCCGAAGGTGCTGCATGCGCTAGCCGCGCATGTGCCCTATTCCAAGACGGCGATCATCCCGAACGCGACGCATCCGATGTTCGAGCAGGCGCCGCAGAAATTCTCCGAAGTGGTTTTGGATTTTCTGGCGAGCTGACCATGCAAAGCATCCGCGTCAACGGTTACGACATGGCCTATCTCGAAGTCGGTGAGGGTCCGCCCCTGGTCTGCGTGCACGGCACACTCGGCGACTTCCGCACCTGGTATTCGGTGCTCGGTCCGCTGTCGAAATCCCATCGCGTGATCTCGGTCAGCCTGCGGTACTTCTTTCCCGAGCATTGGGACGCCGTCGGCGACGACTACAAGATGGCGCAGCACGTCGCCGATACGATCGCCTTCATCGAGCAGGTCAGGCCCGGCCCCGTCGACTTGATGGGCCATTCGCGCGGCGGCCACATCGCCTTCCGCGTGGCGCAGGCGCGGCCTGATTTATTGCGCAAGCTGGTGCTGGCCGAGCCCGGCGGCGATCTCGACGCATCCCTGCCTGTGCCCGAAGGCACGCCCGCGCATCCGCCGCTGGCGGCCCGCACGGCGCGATCGGTCGAGATGATCCGCGCCGGCGACCTCGAGGGCGCGCTGCAGAATTTCTATGAAGGCATCGAGGGCGACGGCTCCTGGCGGCGCGTGCCGGCTGCGGCGAAGCAACAGCTCCGCGACAACGCGCTCACCTTCCTCGGCCAGATCAACGAGCAGCGCCGGCCCTACACCCTCAGCGATGCGCAGGCGATCAGGACGCCGACGCTGCTGATCGGCGGCGGCGCCACCACCGGCAGCCTGTCGGTGATGTGGCGCGTGCTGGCCGCGCACATCGCGCGCGCCGAGACGGCAGTGATCGCGAACGCCGGCCACTGGATGTTCGAGCAGGCGCCGCTCGAGTTCGGCGAGGTGGTGAGCAGATTCCTGACGGAGTAGCTCACACCTTCCACACGCCGACCGGCATCTTGATCGTCGCGTTCAGGCGGTTCCAGACGTTGATCGTCGCGATCGCAACGATCAGCGTGGCGAGCTCGCGCTCGTCGAAGTGCTTGGCGGCTTCGTTCCAGATCGCATCGGGCACCGGATCCTCGCGATCGGCGAGGCGCGTGACGGCTTCGGTCAGGGCCAGCGCGGCGCGCTCGGGGTCCGTGAAATAGGGCGCCTCGCGCCAGGCGGATACGGCGAACAAGCGCTCGTCGGTCTCACCCAGTCTGCGGGCGACCTTCGGGTGCATATCGACGCAGACGCTGCAACCATTGATCTGGCTGGCGCGCAGGTGCACCAGTTCGAGGAGCCTTTCCGGCAGACCCTGCTTTGTCAGGTTGCCGAGGGACTGAAGGACCTTCATGGCCTCCGGCAGGACCATGACAGGGTGTTTCATGCGGGCGTGCATCATGTTGCGTCTCCATCTGTCGAATTTCGAAGGTTCCGGTCACATCGGCCGGATTGGCTTCGTCATGGGCATGACGGATCGCGACGAGGGAATGTGACCGATGACCGGAGAAAATTTTCTGACTGAACAGTTCGAGGCGAGCAGGGACCATTTGCGTGCGGTCGCCTACCGCATGCTGGGCTCCCGCGCCGAGGTCGACGATGCCGTGCAGGAGGCGTGGCTGCGGGTCAGCCGCTACGACCTGTCCGACATCGCGAATTTGCGCGGCTGGCTGACCACGGTCGTGGCGCGCATCTGCCTCGACATGCTGCGCGCCCGGAAGTCGCGTCGCGAGGATCCGATGGGTCCGCACGTACCCGAGCCGGTCGACGATACCCGCGAGCGAGAGGCGGAGATGGCCGATTCCGTCGGCGCGGCACTGCTGGTCGTGCTGGAAACGCTGCAGCCCGCGGAGCGGCTCGCCTTCGTGCTGCACGACATGTTCGCCGTTCCGTTCGAGGAGATCGCGCCGATCGTCGGCCGTTCGGTCGATGCCTCGCGGCAGCTGGCGAGCCGCGCCCGGCGGCGCGTGCAGGGCGCGCCGGTGCCAGAGACGGATCGGACGCAGCAGCGAAGGATCGTCAATGCATTTCTTAAAGCGTCGCGCGAGGGCAATTTCGAAGGGCTACTCGCGGTGCTGGATCCCGACGTGGTATTCCGCGCCGATCAGGCGGCGGTGCGGCTCGGCTCGCTGGCGGAGGTGCGCGGCGCCGAGGCTGTCGCGCAGCTCTACAAGGGCCGCGCCCGGACGGCGCGCACGGCGCTGGTCGATGGTGAGTTGGGTGCTGCCGTCATCCTCGGCGGACAGCTGCGCATTGCCCTGCGCGTGACGTTCGTGGGCGAGCGGATCGGGGCGATCGAGGCGGTGGCCGATGCGGACGACATCGCCACGATGGAGGTGGAGGTGCTGGATGGGTCAGATCCGGACCCGTTGTCGCGAAAACAACCCCATGCACAGTAGACGGACTCAGGAAATTCAACAGCTTACCCGGGTGACGTGGAGCCCTTGGGATCGCCCGAGATACGGCTTGACGCTCCACCTCGCCGAGCGTAAGTTCGAATACGGAATTCCGTATTCCGAGATGGCTTGGAGCTGCCGGCGTGATCCCTCTCGACCCGCTCCCGAACTTGATCGACCAGGTCTATGCGCGGATCCTGGAGGCGATCTCCGACCGAACGCTTCGGCCCGGCCAGCGCATCCGGCAGAACGAGCTCGCCGATCGGCTCGGCGTGTCGCGCCAGCCGGTGTCGCATGCGCTGCATCTGTTGCATCGGCAGGGCCTGGTCGCCGAGAGCGGCCGCCGCGGCTTTGAAGTGACTCAGCTCGATCCCGCGCGCATCCGTCAGCTCTACGAGGTGCGCGGCGCCATCGACGCGCTGGCGGCCGGGCTGGCCGCTCAGCGCGCGGCCAGCGACGCAGCGGGACGCGCGCGACTGGAGGCAGCGCTCGCCGCCGGGCGCCGCAGCGACCGCGACACCACGCTATCCGAGCTCATCACCCTCGATGTCGATTTTCACCGCGCGATCTATCAGCTCGCCGGCAATCCCGTGATCGAGGAGACCATGGCGCCGCAATGGCCGCACATGCGTCGCTCGATGGCGACGGTGCTCTCCGAGCTCGATTATCGCGCCAGCGCCTGGGCGGAGCATGCCGATATTGCCGCGCACATTTTCAGCGGCAACGCGAAAGCGGCCGAACGCGCCGCGCTCGCGCACGCGCAGACGGCGGGACGGATGACCGAGGAGAGATTGCGGGCGACGGAAGAGGCGGCGGCGTAGCGATTGCCACCGTCATTCCGGGGCGATGCGTAAGCATCGAGCCCGGAATCCATCGGGCGGCAGAGACTGCGGGGAAAATGGATTCCGGGCTCGCGACTTCGTCGCGCCCCGGAATGACAAAAACAAACAAAACCAAGGAGGACGACCCATGAAACTGTCTCAGGAGCAATTGGAGTTCTTCCACCGCGAGGGCTGGCTGTTCCTGCCCGAGCTGTTCGCCCAAGAGGAGGTCGACCTGCTCGCGCGCGAGGCGGTCGCCATCTATGAGGCCAACCGGCCGGAGGTCTGGCGCGAGAAGAGCGGAGCGCCGCGCACGGCCTTTGCCGCGCATCTCTACAACGAGGCGTTCGCGATCCTCGGCGCGCATCCGCGCATGATCGAGCCGGTCGAGCAGGTGTTCGGGGAGCCCGTCTACATGCACCAGTTCAAGATCAACGCGAAATCGGCCTTCACCGGCGACGTCTGGCAATGGCACCAGGATTACGGCACCTGGAAGCGCGATGACGGCATGCCGGAGCCGCGGGCGATGAACATCGCGATCTTCCTCGACGAGGTGATGCCGATCAACGGCCCCCTGATGCTGGTGCCGCGCAGCCAGAACGCCGGCGATCTCGAGGCTTCGCACGATCTTGCCACCACCTCTTATCCGCTATGGACGCTGGACGAGGATACGGTCACGCGCCTCGTCAAGCAGGGCGGCATCGTCGCGCCCACCGGCAAGCCCGGCGGCATGCTGATGTTCCACGGCAATCTCGTGCACGGCTCCAGCGGCAACATCACGCCCTATCCGCGCAAGATCGTGTACCTGACGCTGAATGCGGTCTCGAACCATATCCGCACACCGACACGACCGGATTACATCGCCCATCGCGATTTCACGCCGATCAAGACGGTGGACGACGACGCGCTGCTGCGGCTGGCACGGGCACCACGGCAGGCGGCGGAGTAACCTGTCATTCCGGGGCGACGCGGAGCGTCGAGCCCGGAATCCATCGGGCCGCAGTGCTTGTGGAGAAATGGATTCCGGGCTCGCGCTTCGCGCGCCCCGGAATGACGAAGTTTGACAGTGTCACCTGACAGCCATAGCGATCTCGGACCCCCCATGAACCTCTTCCGCCTCCTGCAAGCCCGCGCATCCGCCGGCAAGCCCGTCCGTGTCGCGCTGATCGGCGCCGGCAAGTTCGGCTCGATGTTCCTCGCACAGGTGCCGCACACGCCGGGGCTGGAGGTGCCCATCATCGTCGACATCGACCGCGACCGGGCCCGCGAGGCCTGCCGGACCGTCGGCTGGGATGCCGAACGCATCGCCGCGACCGTGTTCACCGATGACGGCGCGCGCGCCATTGCCGGCGGCGCCATGGACGTGGTGGTAGAGGCGACCGGTAATCCCGCCGTCGGCATCAAGCATGCGCGCGCTGCGATCGCGGCCGGCAAGCATATCGTGATGGTCAATGTCGAGGCCGACGTGCTGGCGGGCCCGCTGCTCGCCGAGGAAGCGCGAAAGGCGGGCGTGGTCTATTCGCTTGCCTATGGCGACCAGCCGGCGCTGACGGCGGAGATGGTCGATTGGGCGCGCGCCACAGGATTTCACGTCGTTGCCGCCGGCAAGGGCACGAAGTATCTGCCGGCCTATCACGACGTGACGCCTGATGGCGTCTGGCAGCATTACGGCCTGACTGCGGGCGAGGCGCAATCGGCCGGCATGAATCCGCAGATGTTCAACTCCTTCCTCGACGGCACCAAATCGGCGATCGAGATGGCCGCGATCGCCAATGCCTGCGGGCTCGACGTGCCCGCGGACGGCCTGCTGTTTCCACCGTGCGGCGTCGACGACCTCCCGCATATCATGCGGCCGCGCTCGCGCGGCGGTGTGCTGGAGCGGCCCGGCGTCGTAGAGGTGGTCTCCTCGCTCGAACGCGACGGCCGGCCGGTGTTTCGCGACCTGCGCTGGGGCGTCTATGTGGTGCTGGAGGCGCCGAACGACTATGCCGCCGATTGCTTCAGGCAATATGGCCTCAAAACCGACGGGAGCGGCCGCTATGCCGCGATGTACAAGCCCTATCATCTGATCGGGCTCGAACTGAACATCTCGGTGCTGTCGGCCGCGCTGCGGGGCGAGCCCACCGGGCAGCCTTACGGCTTTCGCGGCGACGTCGCCGCCGTGGCCAAACGTAACTTGCGTGCCGGGGAGATGCTCGACGGCGAAGGCGGCTACACGGTATGGGGCAAGCTGATACCGGCGGCCGCGAGCCTCAGGGCCGGGGCCCTGCCGATCGGGCTCGCACATCGCCTCAAGCTTAAGCACGACGTCGCCCATGGCACGTTGGTACGCTGGAGCGATGTCGAATTCGACCCCGGCAACGAAACGGTGAAGGCGCGCAAGGCCATGGAAGCCGCGTTCGCGCCGCAGCATTGATCGGCTTGGCAGGCGCACAACCAAAGCGAGCTTGATTTGCTGTTCCCCTTTGGTCATGCTGCCTGCGATCCGGGAACATTGAATTTCGGACACCAAGAAACGTCGGCCACCGGCGAAAGATGAAGCGGCGTCAAGACCGCGATCCCTCGTCGAGGACACGACACCGCAGGAGGGAAACGCATGGAACGTCGTAAATTTCTGAAGGCAGGCGGACTGGGCCTTGCCGCAAGCGCAATTGCAGCGCCGGCTGTCGCACAATCAATGCCCGAGGTGAAATGGCGGCTGGCGGCGAGCTGGCCGAAATCACTGGATACGCTCTACGGCGGCTGCGAGTATTTCTGCAAGCGGGTCGCGGAGATCACCGACAACAGATTCCAGATCCAACCCTTCGCGGCCGGCGAAATCGTCGGGGGCCTGCAAGTGCTCGATGCCGTGTCCAACGGCACCGTCGAAATGGGCAACACCGCGCTCTACTATTATTGGGGCAAGAACCCGGCATTCACCTTCGGCACCTCGCTGCCGTTCGGCCTCAATACGCGTCAGCACATTTCCTGGCTGATATGGGGCGGCGGTCAGGACATGCTCAATGATCTCTTGAAAGAACACAACGCGATCGGCGTGCCGACCGGCTCGACCGGGGCTCAGATGGGCGGCTGGTTCCGCAAGGAGATCAAGACCGTCGATGATCTCA